>NZ_FOAM01000016.1 GCF_900109605.1 Xaviernesmea oryzae | reverse complement strand
GTCGATCATGTGCTGCCAGTCATCCGTCAGCCCCAGTTCAACGAGGGTCTCAAGCAGAGCGTCCCAAACTCCTTGTTCAGCCCACCGGCGGAAGCGCACATAGACCGAGTTCCACTTTCCGTAGCGCTCATGCATATCGCGCCAGGGGCAGCCAACCCGAAGAACATGCAGCATACCGTTCAGGTATCGTCGATTGTCGTGCGAGGGCCGGGATTTCCTACCGCGTTCGGTGGGTAACAGACCCTCAATGATCCGCCACTCCATATCCGTAAGATCGCCACGAGCCAAAGCTGCCTCCCAAAAAGCAGTCTTGAATCATGCTTCCCCTGATTTGGAAATCCACTTTGTCAACAGGGCCTAGGCCCGATCCCTGTCTTCTGATTGTTCTGCCGTGCTCGCGCGGCGTTATCGGGGCTTCAGACCTTCGCCGTTTCGCCGGCTTCCGATAGGGTCGCGAAACGGGTGGTTACCTCACGCAAATTGTCGGAGAGCCAGGCGGCCATGGCTTCCTCTTCCTTGAGGTTGGCCTGGAGCACGCCGAGCGCTGTATGGTAGCCGCCGATTTCGGCAAGCGTGATCAGCGACTTGTAGGCGGCGATCTCGAAATTCTCGAAGGCGTAGTTGGCGAAGGAATTCTTCAGGATCTCGTCGCCGGCCATGGTGTGGCCGAGGGCGGCCATGCTGCCGGAGAGCGAGAGCGCCATGTCTTTCAGCGTCGAATGGTCTTCGCCGAGTTCGCTGAGGACGCCTTCCAGACGGTCGATTTGGCCTTGCGTCTCGCGCTGATGCTCTTCCAACCGCCGGGCAACCTCGGGATAGTTCTCGATGCGCTGCAGCTGCGGCTTGATGATCGATAGGGCCTGATTTTCCATGGCATGGGCATTGCGCAGGCCGGTGATGAAGATCTCGCGCTTGGCGTCTGTCGTGGACATGGATTCTCCTTGGTTTCGGTCATCAGGCCGGTCCCGCTCCGAAGGGGCGGCAATGGGGCTTGCGCGCCAGGAGCGGGTCCGGGGTGCACGCGGCACCGCTTGCGAAACAAGGGATAGGGGCTGGAGTTGCACGCTGTCTTTTTCGGGCGGCGGGAACTTTGCCGGAGCTTCGGCGTTAAGTGAACCATTCTTTGTCGCCTTTCGCTTGAGGCGCTCGTTGCTCCGTTGTCACATTTCACCGAAAATGTTGGGAAAGGGCGCTGGGCCCGTTGAAATCGACCGGCCACTTGGCCGGCGTCCGCCTCTTCTTCTCCCCGGAGTTGCTTCATGGCCCTATCTTCGTCCGTTGCGCTTGTCACAGGGGCCGGGTCCGGCATTGGCCGGGCCGCTGCCATTGCACTTGCCGCGGAAGGGATCCGGGTTGGCGTGCTGGGGCGCACACGCGAGGAGCTGGAGGACACGGTCACCGCCATTGCGGCTCAGGGCGGGCGGGCAATCGTGCTGGTCGCCGATGTCTCGGACGAAGGCGCCATGCGCGCGTCGGTCGATGAGCTGGCTTCGACCTTCGGCAAGATCGATATCGTTGTGGCCAATGCCGGGATCAACGGTGTCTGGGCGCCGATCGACGATCTCAAGCCAGATGAGTGGGATCAGACGATCGCCATCAATCTGCGTGGAACCTACCTGACCCTGCATCTCGCCGTGCCGCATCTGAAGCAGGCCGGTGGCGGCTCGATCATCGTCGTCTCCTCGATCAACGGCACGCGGACCTTCACTACGCCGGGCGCTACGGCCTATACCGCCACCAAGGCAGCCCAGGTTGCCATGGTGCAGCAGCTGGCGCTGGAGCTTGCCCGCCATCATATTCGCGTCAACGCGGTCTGCCCCGGCGAAATCGCCACCAGCATCAATGAGAACACCCGGCAGCGTGGCGCGGAGGACACGGCCATTCCGGTCGAATGGCCGGAAGGGCAGGTGCCGATTACCGGTGGCAAACCGGGCCGCTCCGAAGATGTGGCCGATGTCATCGCCTTCCTCGCCTCCGATCGCGCGGCCCATATCACCGGAACGCCGATCTGGGTGGATGGCGGCCAGGGACTTCTTCGCTAAGGTCCGCGCCGTGAGCTGCCGATGGACGCGGCCGCGACCCCTAGCCCCTTCTTGCCGTTGACCGTTGCGATGTCAGGCCAGCGGACGCGCCAGCCTTGCCCGCTGACATTGATGGACCTCTTTCCCCTGTGGTGCATTATGATTTAACGCGGTTTTTCTCCGGATTCGAATGCTGTAAAGACGAACCGATATCCATAGCGGGCTTTCACCTTGACGTCACATCATCTCGGATTCTTGTCCGGCGGCGGCGATCTGGCTGCGCTGATTTCGGCGTTCGACTGGTCTTCCACCCGCCTCGGTGCCATCGAGACCTGGCCGCAAAGCGTGAAGACCACGCTGTCGCTGATCCTGCGTTCACCCGTGGCCATCGTCACGCTGTGGACCGAGGACGGCGTGATGATCTACAACGACGCCTATTCGGAATTTGCCGGCGCCCGCCATCCGGCCCTGCTGGGCTCGCGGGTGCGCGAAGGCTGGCCCGAAGTGGCGGACTTCAATGATCATGTGATGAAGGAAGGTCTCGCCGGCAGAACCCTGTCCTTCAAGGATCAGGCGCTCGTCCTCAATCGCGCAGGCCGGCCTGGCCAGGCCTGGATGAATCTCGACTATTCGCCCATTCTGGCGGAGGATGGCAGGCCGATTGGCGTCATGGCCGTGGTGGTGGAAACCACGCCCAAGATGATGGCCGAGCGCCGGCTTGCCGAAAGCGCCCATCACGCCAAGCAGGTGCTCGATGGGGCGATCGACTATGCCATCATCGCACTCGACATCGAGGGCCGGATCACCCGCTGGAACGAGGGGGCGCGCCGCATTCTCGGCTGGCGCGAGGAGGAGGCGATCGGCCAGCCGGCCGGCCTGTTCTTCACGCCTGAGGACAATGAGGGTGGCCGCCCGGCGCGTGAGATGGCCGAGGCGCTCGAGCACGGCATGGCCAACAACGAGCGCTGGCATATCCGCTTCTCCGGGGAGCGCTTCTGGGCAAGCGGGGAGATGATGCCGATCCGCGATGAAGCGGGCAAGGCCATCGGCTTCGTCAAAGTGCTGCGCGACCGCACAAGCGAACACCTGACGCAGAGCCGCCTGCGCGAGGTGGAGCGGCGCCTGCGCCGGGCGCAGGAGGTTGGCGGTGTCGGCCTCTTCTCCATCGATGCCGCGGATGACGTCATGCAGGTCACCGGGCAGTTCTGCCGCATTTTCGGCCTGCCTGAAGCCGACAGCGTTTCGGTGAACGTCGTCGAGGCTCTGATCGTCCCCGAGGATCGCGAGGTCGCCTCCACCTCCGACAGCCGCCGCCAGGGCTCCGCGCCGCTGCAGGTGGAATATCGCATCGTGAAGGCCGATACCGGCGAGGAACGGGTCGTTGCCCGGCGCGGCGAATTCGAGCGCGACGGTGACGGCAAGATCCTGCGGCTGGTGGGTGTGGTTCAGGATGTGACCGAACGCCGTCGCGCCCAGCGGGAACTGCGCGAGAGCGAGGCGAAGCTGCGCGCGCTGACCGAAACACTCCCCAACCATGTCTGGACGGCAAAGCCAGACGGTACACTCGATTGGGTGAACGAGCGGCTGCTCAGCTATTCCGGCAAGACGCCGGAGGACATCCTTCAGGCGGGCTGGAGCGCGATGATCCATTCCGAGGATCTCGACGACGCCTTGCGTCTCTGGCGCCAGGCAATTGCCGAACGCCGCGTCTACGAGGCCGAAACCCGTTTGCGCAACGCGGCGGGCGAGGACCGCTGGCACATCACCCGCGCCGTGCCGCTTGCCGACGACAAGGGTCAGGTGGAACGCTGGATCGGTGCGACCACGGATATCCATGATCTTCGCCTGGCGCGCGAGCAGCTGGCGGCCCTGAACGCCACGCTGGAGCAGCGCGTGGCCGAACGCACGGCCGACCGCGACCGCATGTGGCGCCTGTCGACGGATGTCATGCTGGTGGCCGATTTCGAAGGGCGGATCATGGCCGTCAACCCTGCCTGGACCAGCCTGCTGGGCTGGGGCGAAGACGAGCTGGTCGGCAGCATTTTCCTCGATCTGGTCCACCCGGACGATCTTGCCGCAACCCATGAGGAGATCGCGCGCCTGAGCGATGGCGCGACCGTTTTCACCTTCGTCAACCGCTATCGCGCCAGAAACGGCAGCTATCGCCGCTTTTCCTGGACGGCGGTGCCGGATGACCGCTTCATCCACGCCGTCGGCCGCGACGTAACGGCCGAGCATGAGGCGGCCGATGTGCTCCGGCGCACCGAGACCGCGCTGCAGCGGGCGCAGAAGATGGAGGCCATTGGCAACCTGACGGGCGGCGTGGCGCATGACTTCAACAATCTGCTTCAGGTCATCTCCGGCAATCTGCAGCTGTTGCTGAAGGATCTGGCCGGCAATGAGCGGGCGGAGCGGCGTGTGAACAATGCGCTGGCCGGCGTGAACAGGGGCTCCAAGCTGGCGGCGCAGCTTCTGGCCTTCGGGCGACGCCAGGCGCTGGATCCAAGGGTGGTCAATATCGGCCGCCTAGTGCAGGGCATGGACGAGATGGTCCGCCGCACGATCGGCGAGGGCGTCGAGGTGGAGACCGTCGTGTCGGGCGGGCTCTGGAACACGCTTGTCGATACGACGCAGATGGAGAATGCGCTGCTCAATCTTGCGATCAACGCCCGCGATGCGATGGACAGCTATGGCAGGCTGACGATCGAGGTGATGAACGCCGTTCTCGACGAAACCTATGCCACCGGCGTCGAAGACGTGGAGCCCGGCGACTATGTGTCGATCTCCGTTTCCGATACCGGCTCCGGCATCGCGCCGGAAATCCTCGACAAGGTCTTCGATCCGTTCTTTTCCACCAAGGCGGAAGGAAAGGGCACGGGCCTCGGGCTGTCGATGGTCTATGGATTCGTCAAGCAATCGGGCGGGCATGTGCGTATTTACAGCGAGCCGGGGCTCGGCACCCATGTGCGGATGTATCTTCCGCGCGCCCACGCCGCCGAGGACGATGCCGAGGTGATGGACACCAGCGGCGTGGTGGGCGGCAACGAGACCATCCTGGTCGCCGAGGACGATGAGGGCGTGCGTACCACCGTGGTCGAAATGCTGCAGGATCTGGGCTACCGGGTGCTGAAGGCATCGGATGCCGCCAGTGCGCTCAGCGTGGTGGAAAGCGGCCTGCCGATCGATCTTCTGTTTACCGACGTGGTGATGCCAGGGCCGCTGAAGAGCACGGAGATGGTGGCCGCAGCGCGCCGGCTGATCCCCGGCCTCGCAGTGCTCTTCACGTCGGGCTACACCGAAAACTCCATCGTGCATGGCGGCAGGCTGGATGCCGGCGTGCAGCTTCTCTCCAAGCCCTATGCCCGCCAGCAGCTGGCGCAGAAGGTCCGCGCGGTTCTGGATCAACGTGCAGGCCAAAGGCTGGCGAGCCCAGCCACCCCTTCTGTCGCCGCGCCGACGCCCGCACCTGAGGCTTCGGCCGATCTTGACGCCGATCATGTGCTTGATGATGCCGCGATAGAGGCGCCAGCGCGCAAGGCGCCGATCAGCGTTCTGCTGGTCGAGGACGATGCGCTGATCCGTATGGACACGGCCGAAATTCTGGAAGGCGAAGGCTATCGCGTCACCGAGGCAGCCACCGCCGGTCAGGCGCTGGACAGTCTGCGTGCTGCACCCGCAGGAACAATCGACGTGCTTTTCACCGATCTCGGCCTGCCGGACATGTCCGGTGGCGAACTTGCGCGCCAGGTGCGCGAGGCCTGGCCGGCGATCGCCATCGTCTTTGCCACCGGCGAAGCGCACGCGCCCAAGATCGAGGGCGGGCGGGTCGCGTTTCTGCAAAAGCCCTATACGCCACGGCATGTCGCCGATCTCCTGGCCGATCTCGTCAGAGCTTGACCTTTTTGCCCCAGGCAAAAAGGGGGCGGAGAATGCGACCGTATGCAACCCGCGAGGAACCTTTTTCCTCATGCCTGCTTTTCGCGGGACAGGTCGGTTGTCGCGTCCTGCGGATGCGGTGCCGGAAGCATGAGGAATTGCGATGGCGTTGTTTTATTTCCGGGTTCTCGACAAGGACGGGGGCGGAGCCAGTGAATCCGCGCATGAATTCGCCAGTTTGGCCGATGCAAAAGCCGAGGCTCGAAGGGCGCTGGGCGAAATGGCAGCCGACGGCCTCCCAGGCGAAGCGCTCAACATGATGTCTGTCGAAGTGCTCGATGCGCAGAAGCAGTCGCTGATCGAGGTGCGGCTGTTGATCGAGGAGTTGCCCAAGGGCCTGAGCTAGAAACGTGCGTTCGCCACATCGGACCGCAGGCGACAGTGTTTTTCGAAAGGCCGTTCCAAGGCGGCCCTGAAGGAGACGGCAACATAGCGCCGAGGTTTATAGCATGGCGGCCGGATGAGGCGGCTGCCGGCGAAGGCTTTGTGTCGCATGGCCTGTCTGACGGATCTTCCCGATCCCGCCGCCTACCGCATTGGACAGGGCGTCGAGACCATTATGGCTTTCTACCCCATCAAAATGGCTGCAACTGTGTGCGCGTGGCTGCCGGCTGTCCGTTCCGGTCGACCTCCAGTCCGAGCGCTTCCTCGTCAATGATGCGGGCGCCGCGCTGGCGAGTGAGGTAGCGCCAGAGCCACTGGATGCTGACCAGCAGCTTCTTCTCGAAATTGACGAGAAGATACACATGCACCAGCGCCCAGAGGAACCAGGCCAGGCGGCCCTTCAGTGTCCAGCGGCCGAAATCGAAGATCGCGGAATTTCGGCCGATCACCGCCGTGTTGCCGCGATTGTGGAAATGGAAGGCACGCACCTGATCCGGTCCGCGCCCGATGCGGCGCAGTTCACGGCCGAGATGGTGGCCCTGCTGCTTGGCAACCTGGGCAAGCGCGGGCAGCGCCTTGCCATCCTCGCCCTGGCCCAGCGCGGTATCGCCCAGGGCATAGACGTGATCGACACCCTTGACGGCGAGATTGGCCTCTACTGGCAGACGCCCGCCCGGCCCCGGTTCCACGCCCAGCCACCGTGCCGCCGGCGAGGCCTTGACGCCCGCGCCCCAGACGACGCATCCGGTTCTCAGCGTCCTGCCGGCGATCACCACGTGGTCGGCGGCAATCGCTTCGATCGCTTCGCCCGTACGCACGGTTACGCCAGCCTTTTCCAGTGTCTGGCGGGCATAGTCGGTCAGCTTTTCGGGAAACTGCGCCAGAATACGGGGCCCGGCCTCGACCAGAATGACGCTGAAATGATCCGATGCCAGCGCGCGAAAATCATGCGTGATCATGAAGCGGCCGAGTTCGGCGATCGCTCCGGCCATCTCGACACCTGTAGGGCCGCCGCCGATGACGACGCAGGTCAGAAGCGCCTTCTTCTCCTCGGGGTCTTCGGCGAGTTCCGCTCTTTCAAATGCGGTGAGCAACCTCTGGCGGATCTGGCGCGCCTCGTGGATGGTCTTCAGCCCTGGTGCGAGATCGCGCCATTCGTCATGGCCGAAATAATTATAGACCGAGCCGATGGCGATCACGAGCGTGTCGTAGGGGACGCTGATGCCTTCCTCGGTTTTGACGAGGCGGCGCAGCGTGTCGATGCCCGTGACTTCGGCCAGCATGACGCGGATATTTTCGAAGCGCCCCAGCGTGCGCCGGATCGGCTCGGCGATATCGGCCGGTGACAGCGCGGCTGTGGCAACCTGATAGAGCAGGGGCTGGAACAGATTGTGGTTGCGCCGGTCGATGACCGTCACCTCCGCCTCGCCATTGCCAAGCGCTTGTGCGCAGGCGAGTCCCCCGAAGCCGCCGCCGACGATGACGATCCGCTGACGGCCGGCCGGCCCATGTCCCGGCTGGGCGATAGCCTTGCTGATGGGATCGGAAAGCGGTTCTTCGAGAATGGTGGAATCCTGGTCGGTGGTACGGCTGTCGGTCATGCGGCCTCCGGTGCCGGTTCATGCAGCGTTTGAGCACGGCTTCGGATGGGGCGAAGCGGTCGGCCATCCTCTGCTGCAACCTTGGGTCAAACGAGATCGCGATGCTCGCCTTCCTGACGTGCCTGCCGTTTAACCTGTCCTTAGATCTCGACTTTTCGATGAGACGGTCAAGGGGCGCAGCTCTGTGCTTTGGGCAGAACAGGCATGCGCCTTTGGCAAAGCCTGTTGATGCTCTGCGCCTAGGTGCCCTGACCTGCGGCAGGCATCCGTGCTTGCCGGGCGAAAAGGCCAGCGCCCGGCAAGACGTGACGTTTCAAGTGCTGCGTCGATCCGGTGGGAACGATGCGGCACCTTAGCGTGTGTTTCAGAGCGGCTGGATCTGCTCGTTCTGCGCGCCGCTCATCGGCTTTGCCGGGCCGAGCATCGGCTTCTCGCCGAGCGGCGACATCGGCGCAGCGGTGAATTCGCCCTTGCCATCGACGGAAGGTCCCTGCGACCAGCGGCCGGCGACGGGCGCGCTGCCATCGGCCTGGAAGCCGAGGAAGGCATAGCTGAACTCGGTCTTTTCCATCTCCTGCGGGAAGGAATTGGGAATGGGGAAGACCTGCTTGGCTCCGCCGAGTTCCTCCAGCGCTGCCAGCCACTGGTTCTGATGCATGCTGTCGCGGGCGATCAGGAAGGACAGCATCTCCTTCATGCCGGGATCGTTCGTCATATTGTAGAGGCGGACGGCCAGCACGCGACCGGTGGATTCGGCTGCGACATTGGCGGTCATGTCGGCGGCAATATTGCCGCTGGCATAGATGTGCGACATGTCGAAGGGCACGCCGTCGGAATCGACCGGCATGGCCGAAAGGCCTGACGACAGGATATTCTTGAGATTGAGCCCGCCAAGTACGGCGCCGCCGATCGGATCGGCTGCGACCTCTTCCTTGACCGACACCGGGGCGCCTTCGAGGTTCAACGCCACCGCGGTGGCCAGCATCTCGATATGGCCGAGTTCTTCGGCGGCCGTGTTCATCAGGAGATCGCGGAACTTCGGATTGCCGCGTGCGCCACAGGCCTGGAAGAAATATTGCATGGCGACGCGGATCTCGCCCTCGACGCCGCCTATCGCCTGCTGGAGTGCGCGCGCGAATTGCGGATCCGGCGTTTCGACCCGAACCGGAAACTGAAGGCGTCCATCCGTATAGAACATGAGATTCTCCTTGATGATCTTTGGTTTCCTTGGCGGGCCTCCAACAAGGCGATGGTGCGACAGTTCCCCTGCGCCGGGCGCTTTCTCGGCGGGTCGGGGATTTTCGCTTAGGGCAGCGGCGGCTGCTTGGCCTTTTGCTCCGGTCTGCGCTAGATCACCTGCCATGCAGATCGCCTTCTATGCGCCGTTGAAATCGCCCGATCATCCCGTTCCCTCCGGAGACCGGCTGATGGGGCGGCTGTTGATCGCCGCCCTCTCGGCGCGCGGGCATGGCGTCACCGTCGCCTCGACCCTGCGCGCCTTTGCCCGTACACCCGAGGTATTGCGCGAGGGCCAGAGCGCTGCCGAAGACGAGATTGCGCGGCTCATCCGCCTCTATGAGCAACAGGGCACACCGGATCTCTGGTTCACCTATCATCCCTATTACAAGGCGCCCGACCGCATCGGCCCCGCGATCGCCAGTCGCTTCGCCATTCCCTATGTGACCGCCGAAGCCTCTTATTCGGCCCGGCGCGACCGGGATGAATGGCGCGGCGCGCAGGCGCAGGTGCGCGATAGCATCGCCCAGGCTGCGCTCAATCTCTGCATCACCGAGCGGGACCGGGTCGGCCTTGTCGATCACGTTCCTGGCGCGTGCGTGGCGCGGCTTTTTCCGTTCATCGAGGCGGCCGGCTTCCTCGCCCGTGCTCCCGCGCCCCAGCCCGGCCACATGGTGGCTGTGGCGATGATGCGCGCGGGCGATAAGATGGATAGCTTCCGGTTTCTGGCCGAAGCCCTTGGCCAGCTGCGCCGGGAAGACTGGCGGTTGACGGTCGTCGGCGGCGGCCCTCTGGAGGCGGAGGTGCGCGCGCTCTTTGCCGCTTATGGCAGCCGGGTGACCTTTGCGGGCGAGCAAACGCCGGAGCGGGTGGCCGAGATCCTGTCGTCGGCCGCGCTTTATGCCTGGCCCGGCTGCGGCGAGGCCTATGGGCTGGCCTATCTCGAAGCGGCGGCCGTCGGCGCTCCCGCTGTCGCCCAGGCGATTGCCGGCGTGCCGGAGGTGGTGATCCCGCAACGCACCGGTCTTCTGACGCCGGCAGGGAGCATCGATGCCTATGCGCAGGCGCTCGACCGGCTTCTGGGCGACGACGTCTTGCGGATGCGTCTTGGCGCGGGGGCGCGCGCCTTCGTCACCGACGAGCGCCAGCTCCATCATGCGGCCGAGCGGCTGGACCGGCTTCTTCTTCCGCTGGTCGCCCCTTCCTGTTCGCGGACTTCATAGGGCAGGAGCGGCGGGGACGAATTGCCGGGCGGTTTTGTGCTGTCTGTCGCATCTGTGGCAAGCCTTTCTGTACTGCGACGGCTTGCGCCGTTCGACGACATTTGACAGGCTCTTCGTTAAGGCAAACGAGATAGAACCCGTCTGATTGTTTCGCCCTGCATGCGCCCTGGATCGGCAGCGATGTCGATAAACCGCATGCAGCACATCCCAAGTGTCGCGACATTCTGCATCCAGCGCGGATCAGATGTTGCGGAGGCGTTTTCTGCCGCCTTGCCCAAGGACCTTTCAGCATGCCGCTTCCCTCTGCTGCCGATCCCTTGCTGCGCGAACTCGACCGCTGGCATGCGCGCCGCGCCGTCGCCCCGCTCTGGCTGCGTGATGACGATGCCGTGGCGGCGACGCCGGCGCTCGAACGGATGGTGGATCTGACCGTTCGTTATGCCGTGCCGCTGACGCTCGCCGTCATTCCCGCCCATGAGGAGGAGAGCCTGCGCAATCTGGTTGCAGGCGAAGCACACGTGGCCGTCGCGGTTCACGGCTGGGATCATGCCAACCACGCGTCCGATGGGGTGAAGAAGCAGGAACTGGGCCCTGAGCGTCCAGCGGGGCTGGTTCTTGACAGCCTCGGGGCCGGGCTTGAACGGCTGCGTGCGCATTACGGCGCACGGGCGCTGCCTGTGCTGGTGCCGCCCTGGAACCGCATCGATGCGGCGCTGCTGCCCTCCCTTGCCGCGCTCGGTTTCCAGGCGCTGTCTGTCTATGGCGATGAGACGGCCGGGCCGATGCCGCTGATCAACACGCATGTCGACCTGATCGACTGGCATGGCACACGCGGTGGACGGCCGCAGGAGGTGCTCTTTTCCGACATCGCGATGCGGCTGGCGCGCATGGCTGAGAAGGGCGGCAGCATGGGCCTGCTCACGCATCATCTGGTGCATGATACGGCGGCCTGGTCTTTTCTGGAAACGCTGTTCGCCGTCACCTCGGCGCATCCGGCATGCCGCTGGCAGACGCTGGCAGATTTTTTGCCACCAAGGGCATCCGCATAGGGCATCGGACCGAAAAGTGGTAACCGGTTTTCGGAAAAATCCGTTGCAGAAACAAAATCATAGCATCGTACTGCGTACGACTTCAGCCCGATTCTATCGGGACGGCCACAGGCCTGCAGTCATAGGCCTGCGGCCAGCGGCCCGTTAGAGATCGAGGATCTGTCCGTCGCGGGCGACGAAGGCGCCGTCGAAGGTTGCCTGTGCCTGTTGATGGATGGCATCGAGCTCGCGATCGGTACGCAGCGGCGCATGGTGGATCAGCGCGACGCGTGCAGCGCCCGCCGCCTGCGCCAGCCGCACCGCCTGCTGCCAGGAGGAATGGCCATAGCCGCGATAACGCGGCATCTCCGCATCGGTATAGCTCGCATCGTAGATGAACAGATCGGCCTTCTCGATCAGCGCCAGCACGGTCGGGTCAAGCGTGCCGGGTTCATGCTCCGTGTCGGTGATCATGGCCACCGCCCGTCCGCCGCATTCCACGCGATAGCCGACCGCGCCGCCCGGATGATTGAGCGCGCCGGTGCGGATCGTGATCCCGTCCGCCGGAGCGAGTGGCTCGCCGGCTCTGAAATCCCGGGTGCGCAACGCCGCGCAGCAGATATCCGGCTCGACGGGAAACCAGGGCGGGCGCATGAATTCGCCGATCATGCGATGGGTGCTCATCCGCCCGGCAAGGTGGCCGGACCAGAAGGTGACCGAAGCGTTTCGGTCGAAAATCGGCGGAAAGAAGGGGAGGCCGATGATGTGATCGTAATGGCTGTGGGTGAAGAAGAGGTCGAAGCGCGACAGTCCCTCGGCCTTCAGTGCCACGCCGGCCGGCATCAGGCCGGAGCCGGCATCGAAGATCAGACATCGGTCGCCGCAGCGCATCTCGATGCAGATCGTGTTGCCGCCATAGGCCTGGAATTCGGCGCCCGACACCGGCAGGCTGCCGCGAACGCCCCAGAACCTAACTCTGAACCCGCTATCCGTCACTCTGTGCACGCAACTGCCGTGATGCCAGGCTGGAAGGGCGTCCAAACTGGTCTCGCCCGCCTGTCCGCTCTGTTTCGCATCATCAGCTGTTTCCCTTGATTGCCGTTCCCTCTCGTCTCTCTTAGAAGATCCCGATGAAGATTTTTCCTCTGGAACAGCCTTGTTTTGGCACATGCTAGCCAAAAGCAGGGCATGAGGCGAGACGTGCCGTCGCATTTTCTTCAGGCCTGTGCGAAACATCTGACCCATTATGAGGTCATGCACAGGCAGGTTGGATGTCGCCGGCGCTTCCCTTTCGCTTCGCCGTTCTGTCGGACGCTCACGTCCACGATATCGAGGCCGACCATGGTTTGGCGGATGCGCCAGAGGGTTTGCACGTGCGGCTCCTGGCCGACACGATGCGGTCGACGCGGACTTTCAACGAGAGCAAGGCCGCGCTTGAGCATGCGCTCGAGGATGTGGCCGCGCGCGGCATCCGCCATGTGGTGATCACAGGCGATTACAGCGATGACGGGCAGGAGCCTGCCCGGCGCGCGGCTCGGGCCGTTTTTCAGGATGCCTCGGAACGGCTCGGCCTGCGCATTTTCCTCACCGTCGGCAATCATGACGTCTTCGCTGATGAGGGGCGCCATCGCTCCAAGCGCTTCCTGACTGCTTCCGGGGGTTATGGCCTGGTGACCAGCGATCCCGAGCGGCGGGACCCGCAGGCGCGGTCGGTGACGCTATCGCCAGCCATGCGCTGCCTCGGCAGCCCGCAGGGACTTACCGAACTCGGTGCGTTCGGCTTTTTTTCCGCCGAGCATGCTGCTGGCTGGCAGACCCCCTTCGGCACAAATCCCGCTCCCGAGGCCCGGCGCTACGAAGTCACGTCTGCCTGCGGCGGCCGACGCGCGTGGCTGATGGATGCATCCTATCTGGTGGAGCCGGTGCCCGGCATTCGCTTTTTGATGATCGACGCCAATGTCTTCGTGCCATTGGCGCCGGGCGAGCGGCGCGCCGACATGCACTATACCGACAGCACCAATGCCGGATGGGCGGAGCTTCTGATCCACAAGCCGTTTCTCCTGCCTTGGATGACGGAAATTGCCGAGGCGGCGCTGCGTGACGGCGCCCAGCTTTTCGCCTTCTCGCATTATCCTGTCGTCGATCCTTTGGATGGCACTGCCGAGGATGAGCGCGTGCTGCTTGGCGAGACGGAGATGGTCAAGCGCGTGCCGCCCGACACGGTGGCGGCGGCACTGATCCAGGCGGGCATCGACCTGCATTTCAGCGGCCATCTTCATGTCAACGACACGGCACAGGCGCGCGTCTCGGGCCGCGTTCTCACCAATATCGCGGTACCGGCGCTGTGCGGCTTTCCGCCTGCCTACAAGATCGTGACGGTGCAGGCATGTGCCGTGTCGGTCGAGACCATCCGCCTTGATGCACTTGCGCTGGACCCAAGGCTGATGCGGCTCTATGCCAGGGAGGCTGCCGAAGACGGGCTCGATCCCGGTGCTCTTCTGGAGGCGCGGGATTATGGCGAGTTTCTTAGTGCCCATATCGGCAGGATCGCCACGCGCCGTTATCTCAAGCGCGACTGGGCGCCCGCCATGGCCGCGGCGATCAGGCGCTTGAAGCTCGCAGACCTCGCCTGGCTTGCCGAAACGAGCGAGCCTCAGGCAATTGCGGTGGTGATGCCGGGTGACCCGGACAAGCAGGCTCTCGTCAGCCCCGCGCTTGCCGACCTGCCGGCAACGGAGCTTTTAGGCGATTGGTATCGTCTGCGCATGGGCGGCGATCTCGGCGTCGACAGAATCGGGCCGGACAGAATGTCGGTCTATCATGCGCTGGCCCAGGCGTTTGCGGCGGGCGACTGGCCCGAAGGCTCCGCCCAGGCCGAATTTCGTCGCTTCTTCCGCATGATGTCCGCCTATGCGGAAGGGCTGCCCTCTGCCGATTTCACCATTGACCGGGAAACGGGGGCGATTTCCGTCGACTGAATTCGAGAGATCCAGCCTATTCCAGCTGCCGCACCCGGCTGCGGGCTTCGGTGAGTTCCGAGGTGGTGTGGCTGAGCCTGTCGGCCAGCACGCGCATGATCTGGATGGTGATCTCGGGAAAATCGCTGAGCAGTTTGAGGAAGTGATCCTTGCGGATGCGCAGGGCTTCCACGCCTGTCGTTGCCTTCACCGTTGCCGTTCGCGAGACATCGCAGAGAATGGCAATCTCGCCGACGATGGAATTGCGCTCGACTTCCGCGACCTTGATCGGGCCTGTCGGCGATTCCACGAGAATGTCCGCCGTGCCGTCGAGCACGACATAGGCTGCATCGCCGATATCGCCCTGGTGAAACAGCGTGTCGCCGACGCCATAGCTCACCCGGTCCGAGGTGAAGGCGAGCAGCTTCAGCTTTCCCGGCTCGACACCTGAGAAAAGCGGCACGCGCCGCAGCATCTGAACCTCGTCCTTGAGAAGCATGGCACTCCGTTCCTCACATCTGGCGCGCGATCCTGCCTCCCGCAGGTTCTCGCCCTGATTACCCTCTCATGCATCGCCGCGCCTAAGACCGCGCCTTGTCATGGCCTTCAAGCCTTCCACGCGCAAGAGGCTCGATCTTAGAGCATCTTGCTCAGCCCTGGGAACCGCTTTTGTGACGCGGCCATGGGCTCGGACGAAATATTTATGCGCAGACCCGGCCCGGGGCAGCGCTTTATGACGCGACGAGCTGTTTGAACACCCCATTCTTGCGCGCAAGATCCTCATGATGGCCATCCTCCACCAGAAGGCCGCGATCGAAGACCAGCACCCGTTCGAACAGCGTGGCGAGCGACGTGTTCGACAGAACCCAGACGATGGCCTGATGTTCGCCGCTGCCGCGCACCAGCTTCATCACATCGCGCAGGATTTCATCCTGCAGCCGATGGTCGAGACCGGGCAGCGGGCGGTTGAAGATGTAGAAGTCCGACCGCCGGATCATGGCGCGGGCAAGGTTGAGCTTCTGGCGCTGGACGATGGTGAGCCGCTTGCCCCCCGCACCGACATTGAAGTCCAGCCCGATGTCGAGCACCTGTTCGAGCAGGCCCATGGTGTTGAGCAGCGAGGAGACGATGGAGCGGATGCGCTTCTGCCCGTCGGCATGTTTGTTGGAAATGCGCCCGAAGAGAACATTGTCCATCAGCGTGGCGGAGGCGAGATAGCGCTCCGGGTCGTAGCGCTCGATCTCCTCGCGCATGTCCTCCGGCATGTTCTCGTGGAAGGCCTGACGGACCTCGATGATCTTGTCCATCAGCTCGCGCGTCAGAAGACCGAAGCGGTGGCGGGGCTCGATATATTGGAAGCTCAGCCGGATCATCTGGCCACGCTCGGTCTCGTTGGCCCGTTCGAAGCCGTTGCCGCCGCGCAGCTTCTGCATCAGGCCTTGGTAGAGCGGAATATCGTCCGCGCTCATGAAGGTGAGCTGCTGGAAGAAGGGGTGATCGGGCGGCAGGTCGGAAAAGAGTTCGACGGCGTTTTCGGCGATCTGGTAGCCCATATCGAAGAGAATGCGGTCGAGCCCCGACTGGTCGATCACCGAGCGGAAATAGGTGTTCTTGGCAAGGGCCTGCGGCATCATGCGCGGCCCGACCGCCGTGCCGAACAGCAGGTTTTCGCCGACGGTCGCCTCGATATTGTAGGCACCGGGCTCGAAGGGCACGACAAGACCGTTGAGACCGGCTTCCTCCAGCTCGCCTGTCAGCGCGCTGCGCATTTCGACGATGCGTTCGGCGAGTTCAGGCCGCGTTTGCGGATCGATGGTGGTGCGCAGCGCCAGGTCGAGAATGTCCTTGGAGAGCTGCACGGCATCGAGCACGGTCAGGATCGAGGCGAACAGATCCTCCGGGCGGCTGGCGCCGGCGGCGCTGTAGTCGATCCAGTCGCTGTTGATGTCGTGATGGGGATTGCCGGCGAGCTTGGCTTCGTTGATCTCCCATTTGCGATGGAGCATCAGGCTGCCTTCATAGCTCGCCTCTGTCAGGGGTGCATGCTTGAGACCGTAGAGCAGGTTGTCGCGCAGCGAGCCGTAGAAGAAGAAGCTGTCGGAGGAGGCATAGGTCAGCCGCCGGCCGACGACCGATTCCGGCAATTCGAGAATGTCCTTGCCGCCCAGCGTCACGCGGCCGCTTTCCGGCCAGATCAGCCGTGCGAATGCCTCGGCCAGCGCATCGCCGCCGCCGGCCGCCGCACCGATGATCGCCACCGTCTCGCCGGGATCGATCTGCACCGAGACTCGCTCGACCAGCCGCGCGCCGCTGTCGTCGGACAAAGTGAGGTTGACGGCGGCCAGCGGGCCGACGCTTTCGCGCATGGCCTCGGCCTCCTCCTCAGGGCTGGCAGAGACCTTGACCTCCGCCGGGCTGGCCTGATGGACACCGGCCGTCGTCGCTGCCGCAACACCCGCCAGCCCTGCCGCCGCCATGCCGGCTGCCGCCACCGGCGCGGGCAGAGCCTGCAGGCTTGGATCGATCATGTTTTCCGCTTCGAATTGCTCGACGACCTGGACAAACTTGACCTGCACGTCCTGGCGGGTCTGGTCCCAGTCGATCAACTCCTTCAGCGGACCCGGAAGGTCCTTATAGGCGCTGATGACGGCCACGAGCTGGCCGATATCGAGATCGCCCTTCAGCGCGAGATAGCCGCCGATGCAATAGAACAGGAAGGGTGTGAGCTGCGCCAGGAAGTTGTTGATGAACTTCACCATAAACTTCCACTGGTACAGGTCGTAGCGGATCTTGAAGATCCGGCCGAGCCTGTGGGCAATGTCGGCGCGCTCGTAGTTGGACGTGTCATAGGCATGGATCGTGCCGATGCCCTCGACGATTTCGCCGACGCGGCCGGCGAGTTCGCGCGCCGTTATCTGCCGCTCGCGGCCGAGAACCAGAAGCCGGCGGCGCATGCGCGGAATGATCACGGCCTGGATCCCGACCATGAAGGCGGCGATGGCGCCGAGCCAGACATTCTGCAGAACGATGAAGGCGAGAGCGGTCAGCGCCTGCCCGCCAAGCATGACCGGCTGGACGAAGGCATCTCCGGTGAAGCCGCCCAGCGGTTCCACCTCGTCCTTGACCATGCTGGAGACTTCGGAGCCCTTCATCCGCTTGAACTGGCTCGGGGGAAAGCGAAGGATGCGGTCGATCAGCTGGTATCGGATGCGCCGGAGCAGCCGTTCGCCGAGCCTGCCCTTAAAGGTGTTGATATAGAGCTTGAAGAGACCGTTGACGACCACCAGGAACAGGAACACGAGGCTCAGCGCATAGAGCATTTCCATGCGCGTGAGGTCGATGCCGTCGAACAGCCGGACGCTGCCATAGCCGGGGATGGGCAACGAGATCGCGCCGAACATCTGCCGCGCGCCGGGCTCGCCGAAGCCATTGCCCTGGATCGGTCCGTTGACGATGCGCTTGGGCAGGTCGAAGGACAGGAAATAGGGAACCATCGAGACCAGCACGACGATCAGGATATAGATCTGCTGCCGGCGCGTATGGTTCCAGATATATCGGGTAAGGCTTTTTTCCATGGGCACCAGGCAGAGAGCATTATGGTCGGCATCGGCTGCACAACGGGCCGCAACCGCGAGACATCAGACGCAGGAAGATGGAGCAGCCATGCCTTTCCAGGAAGGGCTCGCAGTGCCATCGATGCCGGGAGTGTCCGCCGGAGTTGCGCAACGCCACCTCCCTCGGCGCCGCATGCCCGATCACTTCAGCCAAGACTACACCAGCCAGCCGGCGAAAGCTATGTGGCTGAAGCCGCTTCGGCAGCCTCAGGCTGTTCTCCGTCTTCCCGATTCCCGCTCAACCTTTGTACGCTTGACCTGACGCACGCGCCGCGAAAAACGCGACGATCTCCCGCAATCGCGGCGCGCGCAAAGCCGATCCCACACGCGGCAGAATAGCGCTGGATGCCGTCCTGCTGGCTCAGTGTCCCGCGCGCTGCGCGAGGCGCTCACTCAGAAGCGTGGCCGTGTTACGCGCTCCGTCGAGATCGAGTTCCGGCGCGGCATGAGGCGCCATCGTCAAGGCGTCCTGGATCATGACGCTCAGCACCTGCGGCGAGAGGTTCTCCTGCTTCAGCACGCGCGCCAGGCCCAGCCGCTCCAGCCGCGCGGCGCGTTCGCCCTGCTCGGTCTCGCCACCCGTGGTGAAGGGAATGAGCACGGCGCGGCAGCCAGCGCGCAGAATGTCGCCGGCGGTGTTATAGCCGGCCTGCGAGACGGACAGCGCGGCGCTCGCCAACAGGCTGCCGAAATCGCGGCGGAAGCGGAAGACATTGACATCGGCGGGCGCCTGCGCGCTGACACGGTCGAAATCGGCCTGGGGCAGGTTGGGACCGGTGATGATGGCCCAGGGTCCCTTGCGCGGCGTGATATGCGACGCCTTCAGGGCCGCTTCGATCACGTCGCGGCCGACGGCGCCGCCACCGGCGGAAACGACGACCTCATAGCGTTCCTCGGATGGCGTCGGCTTGGGTGGCGCGACCAGGCCGGTATAGCGCACTTTGTCGGCCACTTCGGCGGCGAAGGGAAAGGTTTCCTCCAGCCGGGCAAAGCTCGGATCGCCATGGACGAGGATCTCGTCATAGAAGCGCTCGGTGAAGTCCACCGTCTCGCGGTCGCGCGCAGGCTTCGGGCGCTCCTGCAGGATGTCGCGAAGCGAAGCGACCACCAGCGGCTTCGGCTTGCGTGCAAGGGCTGCTTCCATCAGCGGCAGAAGCTCGAACAGCATCTGCCGCCGGCCGAAGGGGAAGGCCTCGGTGATCAGCACATCCGGCTGGAGGCGGTCGAAGATGCCAAGCAGCAGATCGCGGCGGTCGGCCTTGAACCGGTCGTCGGCGGGTGTCCCGTCCATCTTGAACAGGCCCTTGAAGCCGACATCGCTCGCCTTGACCGGCGGCAGCGCAATATGGTCCACGCCTGGACCCGGAAAGCCATCGACAGGCGCGCCGCCGGTGACCACGGTGACGGCAAAGCCGGCCTTGGACAAGGCATCGGCCAGACGGCTGGCGCGGGCGATATGACCGATGCCGAGCAGGTGCTGCACATAGAAGAGCACGCGGGCCGGCCCGCTTTGGAAGGAGCGGGGCGTGGCGCGCTGGGCTTCGGTGGCGTGGACGTCTGCTGCGGTCATGGGTGTGTCTGCCATTCGGTTTCGAACAGGGTTTTCAGCTGGCGGATGCTGGCGTGATAGTCGAAGGCCGAGCGCACGCGCGCTTCCGCCGCCAGCCCGAAGTGCGCTCGCCTATGCGGATCGCGGATCGCCCGGATCAGCGCTTCGGCAAAGGCATCCGGATTTTCGGAGGGGGTGAGATAGCCGTTCTGCCCGTCCGTGAGAAGCTCCGGCACGCCCGAAATGTCGGTGGCGACCACGGGCAGGCGTTGGCTTGAGGCTTCGACGATCACATTCGGCAGGCCGTCGCGGTCGCCATCCGGGGTGATGCGGCAGGCCAGCGCGAAGAGATCAGCGCGGCGATAGAGCGCCAGAACCTCCTCCTGTGCCAGCGCGCCATGCCAGGTGATGCGCTCGGACAGGCCGAGGCTTTCGGCCAGCGCCTTCAGCCGCTTGGTTTCGGTGCCACCGCCGACATGCTCGAAGCGCCAGTGGATGTCCGCCGGCAAGGCGGCGAGCGCTTTCAGCAGGATGTCATAGCCCTTTTTCGGCACGGCGCGGCCAACACTGGCGATGATCACCGGGTCGGCAGCATTGCTGCCATCCTTGAGGGTGCGCTGGCCCTGAAACGGACCAAAGCGGTCGAGATCCAGGCCATGATAGCTCAGATGCACGCGCTGCGGCTCGGCTGCCAGGCTCTGCAGATGGTCATGGCCCGTCTTGGTGCAGGTCACCGTCCAGCGGCTCTCGGCAAGCTTGTCGGCAAGCTCCCAGTCGGGCGAGGTCCAGATGTCCTTGGCATGGGCGGAACAGGTGAAGGGCGTGCCCGTCATCAAGGCGGTGTAGCGGGCGACGGCGGCAGGTGTGTGGATGAAATGCGCATGCAGCCAGGCGCCGCCCTCGGGCCATTCAGCCGAAAGCACACAGGCCTGGCCGAAACGGCGCAGGCGATTGCGCGAGACGTCGCGCGGCAGATCCCTCAGAAAGGCTTTCAAGGCGGCCTTGTAGCCGGGTAACCGCCGCGCTTTCCACCAGGCCTTGGCCACGCGGACAGGTTCCTCATGCAGATATTCCGGCAGATAGAGCACCGGCGCGCGGATCTCGTCGTGCACGGGATGCCGGCGCGCATCGGTCGGCCTGCGCATGGAGATCAGCGAAAGCTGCAGCCCGGCCTTTTCCAGTCCGAGCAGTTCCTGGGCGATGAAGGTTTCCGACAGGCGCGGATAGCCCTTCAGTACCACGACAATGAGAGGAGGGTGCATGGCAGGCTCAGCCACCGACCAGGCTCAGCCGCGCGCGGTCGCCGCGCCGGTCGAACACCTCGCCGACCAGACGGGCGATATTGCCGAGCCCGTCGAGGCAGAGATGGCTTGCCGATTTCGATGGCGGCGGCCGGTCGGGCAGAGCTTTCAGCGCCGCCGACAGGCGCAGCGGGTCATGGGCCTCGTCGGGCAGCAGCATGTCGATCAGCCCCAGTTCGGCGGCGCGGCGTGCACGGATCAGCTGCTCCTCGCGCGGCAGCACGCGGGGCACGATCAGGGCCGGCTTGTCGAAGGAGAGGATCTCGCAATAGGTGTTGTATCCGCCCATGGCGACGACGGCGCGCGCGCCGGCGATCAGCTGCTCCATCCGATTGTCGAACTCGATCACCTCGATATAGGGAATCGCCGCAGACCGCTTCAGCAGGTCTGCCCGCTGTTGGGCCGGCATATAGGGACCGAGCACCACCAACGCCCGTTCCGTCAATGTCGGATCGGCCTGATAGGCGTTGAAGACATCGTCGACGAGATCTTCCCCATCGCCGCCGCCGCCCGTCGTCACCAGGATATAGTCACCCTTGGGCTTGTGCTCGGACAGCACCTCGGCCGAGGCGGAGCGTTGAAGGAAGCCGACGAACTCCATGCGCGCCCGCACGGGCGGTGGCACGTCGAGGCCATCGAGCGGGTCGTAGAAATCCGGTGGGCCGTAGACCCAGATCTGGTCGTAGAACTGGCCGATCTTGCGCATCGTGTCGCCGCGTGCCCATTCGGCTTCCAGAAGATGCGGCGCGTCCATCACCTCGCGCAGACCCAGAACCAGCGTGGTGCCCTGGCATTTCAGATAGGACAGCGTGTCCTCCACTTCGCCGCGCAGGCCCATCGGCTCCTTGTCGACGATGAAGATATGCGGCTTAAAGGTCTCGGCCGTGTGGCGGATGATCGAGCGGCGCATCTTCAGCGTGTCGTGCAGGTCGATATGCTGGTCCATCGACGTATATTCGCCGTTGCGCAGCTTGATGACGCTCGGGATCTTCACGAAATCCACGCGGGCGCGATAGTCGAAGGCGCCGGCGATGGTGGCGCCGGAGACGATCAGGATATGGACGCCACGATAATGCTCGACCAAGGAATGGGCGATCGTCCGGCAGCGGCGCAGGTGGCCGAGCCCGAACGTGTCGTGGCTGTACATGAGGATGCGGGCATCTTCGAACCGACGGGTCATGGTTTCTGGGTCCAGACAGAAAGGGCGTTCGCGCGGAGGCCGTTGGCCGGATGCCCTTGTGGAGAGCGTCCTGCCGCAGTCTATGCCGCACTGCAATGTTATTTATAAGGATCGGCTGCGTCGCGTAGGCCATCACCCAGAAAATTGAATGCGAGGATGACGAGGACCACGGGAATCGTTGGGATAAGCAGCCATGGATAAAATGCGATGACACTGACGCTTCGCGCTTCCGTGAGCAGAATGCCCCAGCTCGTGATCGGCGGGCGCAGACCCAGGCCGAGGAAGCTGAGGGCCGTCTCGCCGAGGATCATCGCCGGGATCGACATGGTGGCGCTGGCAATGAGATGGGAGAGGAAGCCCGGCACCAGGTGGCGGCCGATGATGCGGGCGGGCTTGGCGCCCATCAATTGGGCGGCGAGCACATAATCCTCCTCGCGCAGGGCCAAGAGCTTGGAGCGCACGGCGCGTGCCAGGCCTGTCCAGTCCAGAAGGCCGAGAATGCAGGTGATGCCGAGATAGATGACGATCGGGCTCCACGTCACCGGCATGATGGCGGCCAGCGCCATCCACAGGGGAATGCTGGGAATAGATTGCAGCACCTCGATCACCCGCTGGACGATCAGATCGAACAGGCCGCCGTGATAGCCGGCGAGACCGCCAATGACGATGCCGAGCACGAAGGCCATGGTGACGCCGAGCAGGCCGATGGTGAGCGAGATGCGCGCGCCGTAGAACATGCGCGACAGCACGTCGCGCCCCAGCCTGTCTGTGCCGAACAGGAAGAACGTGCCGCCCTCGGCCGGGCAGACAAGATGGCGGTCGGCCTCGAACAGACCCCAGAAGCGATAGCTGTCCCCGCGACAGAAGAAGCGTAGCGGCTCGATCCTGTTGCGATCCTCGGTATAGACACGGCGCAGCGTCGCCATGTCCAGCGTCATCGTCCGGCCATAGACGAAGGGCCCGACAAGGGATCCTTCGTGAAAGAGATGCACGGCTTGCGGCGGCGCATAGATGTTTTCGACATTGCGGGTCTGCAGGTTATAGGGCGCCAGAAACTCCACCACGGCAATCATCGCATAGGCGACGGCGAGGAAGAACAGGGAGGCCAAGGCGATCCGGTGCTTCTTGAACTTCCACCACATCAGACGAAGCTGGGAGGCCTCGTAGATATCGGATTGCTTCTGCGTCATCGCTTCGATCGACATGGGATCGAAGGGCTTGTCGGAGACATAATGGGCAAGCGGCGCGCCGGGTTCGGGCAGCAACATCGTCATTTGCGGCTGCCTCCCTGCAGGCGGATGCGCGGATCGAGAAAGGCCAGCGCGATATCGGAGATCAGCACGCCGATCACGGTAAGGAAGGCGAGGAACATCAGGAAGGACCCCGCCAGATACATGTCCTGGCTTTGCAGCGCCTTGATCAGCATCGGCCCGGTGGTTTCCAGCGAGAGCACGATCGCGGTGATCTCGGCGCCGGAGATGATGGCGGGCAGGATCGAGCCGATATCGGAGATGAAGAAATTGAGCGCCATGCGCAGCGGATATTTCACCAGCGCGCGAAAAGGATGCAGACCCTTGGCGCGGGCGGTGACGACGTATTGACGCTGCAGCTCGTCCAGGAGATTGGCGCGTAGGCGCCGGATCATGCCCGCCGTGCCGGCCGTGCCGATGATGATGACGGGGATCCAGAGGTGCTCCAGGATCGACTTGGCCTTCTCCCAGCTCATCGGCTCGGACAGATATTTCTGATCCATCAGATGGCCGATCGAGGTGCCGAACCAGATATTGGCGAAATACATCAGGATCAGCGCCATCAGAAAGTTGGGAATGGCAAGACCCAGGAGACCCAGGAAGGTCAGCCCATAATCGCCCCAGCTATATTGATGAGTGGCGGAATAGATGCCGATCGGGAAGGCGATCAGCCAGGTGACGAGGATGGTGACGAAGGAGACCATCACCGTCAGCCACAGCCTGTCGCCAACCACCTCGTTGACCGGAAGCTGATATTCGAAGGAATAGCCGAAATCGCCGTGCAGCATGCCGGCGACCCAATGGAAATAGCGGATGACGGGCGGTTGGTCGAAGCCATATTCGGCCTTCAGCGCCTCGATCTCGGCCATGTCGACACCCTCGCCCTGGGCGCGCATTTCCGAGACGTAGCTCTCGAAATAATCGCCGGGCGGCAATTCGATGATGGTGAAGACGAGGGCTGAGATGATGAGAAGGGTGGGGATCATGGCGGCGACGCGCCAGCAGATATATCGAAGCATCGATCAGCTCACACTGTCGCCAAACCAGAAGGTGTCCGTCATGTAGATGCCGAGATAGCAGGTCGGCTCGAAACCATAGAGGCCTTCCTCCGGCACATTGTGCATGCGCGCCGAATGCAGCAGCGGCTGCAGCGTGCCGTTGACGATGCCGATCGAGAAGACCTGGTCGGTGTAGATCGCCAGCATCTGCTGCCAGATCGCCGCGCGCTCCGGCGTCGTCGTCGTCAGCTTCCACTGTTTCAGAAGGTCCACCAGGCGCTGCGCTTCTGGCAGCTCCGGCGCATGGCCGAACTGGCCGAGCGAGAGATGATGCATGCCCCAGACCGGCCATTGCAGCTGCGAGTCCGCGCTGGGCGCCAGCTCGCCGGGGTTCATGTCCGCGGTGGGCACGCCATTGTCGAGGCCAAGCCACATGGCCATGATGATGTCGCCGCCCATGGCGCGATTGCGGAAAACCTCACGCTGGGAGGTCTTGATGAACAGGGGAATGCCGACCTTGGCCCAATGATCGGTGATCAGTTCGAGCACATCCGTGTCCAGCGTGCCTTCGCCGGGCGTTTCCACCACGATGCGCGCCACGCGGCCGTCTGGCAGAAGCCGCATGCCCTCGCCATCCCGTTCCGTCAGGCCCAGCTCGTCCAGAAGCCGGTTGGCGGCGGCCGGATCGAAGGCCGACCAAGCCGCCGAATAGCTGGGCTTGAACAGCGGGCTGTCCGGCAGGATCGTGTCGGCGCTTTCCTTGCCCAGGCCGTAAAAGGCCGCCATGTTGATCTCGTGCCGGTTGATGGCGAGCGACAGTGCCCGACGCATGCGCACATCGCGCAACAGCTTCTGCCAGACCGGATCGCTGCAATTGAGATTGGGCAAAAGCGCCACGCGCGAGCCGAGCGTGCGCTTCCAGAGCTTCACCTTCACGGGATAGCGCGTCTCGGCATCCTTCAGAAAGGCATAGTCGACGAAATCGATGCCGGAGGCCTGCAGGTCGGCCTCGCCGGCGCCAGCCTTGGCGGCGATGATGCCAGGCGAGGAGATGTTCAGCACGAAGCGGTCGATATAGGGCAATTGCCGCCCCGTCTCGTCCACGCGGTGAAAATAGGGGTTGCGGTCGAAGATGTACTGCTCGGCCGGCAGCGCGGTGGTGTTGCGCCAGGGGTCGAGGGTCGGCAGATCCGGGTTTTCCGGCCGGTACTGGCGCGACATCTTGATGTGAAGATCGGCCCATTTCTTGACGCGGGCGGCCTTCATCTTCGCCTTGAGATCGTCTTCGCTCACATATTTCTTGTGGAACTGCTTCATGTAATGGGCGGGCAGAAGCAGGGTGACGGGCGAGGCGGCGGCGATTGCCGGTAAAAAGTCCGGGTTCGGCGCATCCCAGCTATAGCGCACGGTGCGTTCGTCGACCACCTCGAAGCGTGGCGGATTGCCCTCGGCCAGCAGTTCGCGCTGAACGCCGCCCTTGCGCAGATCCTCGTTGAGGATCACGTCCTCCCAGGTATAGCGGAAATCCTCCGAAGTCAGCGGATGGCCATCCGACCAGCGATGGCCCTCGCGCAGCGTGAAGGTGTAGATCCGCGCCTCTTCCACGGTGTAGCGTTCGAGAATATCGGCCTGGAATTCCAGCTTCTGCGTATAGCCGATCAGCCTGGCATAGCCGTTGATCGTCATGAAGCGGATGTCTTTCTGGCTGCCGATGATCATCCGCGCGGTGCCGCCATAAGCGCCGGGCTTGCGGTTCATGGATGCGAGATCGATCACGCGCGGGGTCTTCGGCACGCGCTCGGCCATGGGCGGAAGATCGCCTTTTGCCACGGCGCTGGCCAAGGGTTCCGGCTCTTCACCGAGCCCGGCATTCGCGCGCGCGGCCGGGGCAAGAAACGGCGCCGCCGCTGCGCCGGCCAGGAGGCTGAGGGTGAGGCGGCGCGTGATCATGCGCAAATCTCCGTGGCATCGGCATTCTGCCGGGCCAGCACCCAATGCCCCTCGGCGACCTCGACCTTCTTCAGGGCGCCCTCTTCGCCCTCGCTGGAAAAGGCCTTGGCCCAGCGCTTCTGGCTGGCCGCACCGCCTTTCGACAGAAGCGTGAAGTCCAGCGGGCGGTCGAGATCGGGGAAGGGGACTGCGGCGAGAAGGGCCTTTGTATAGGGATGGACGGGCGCACGCATCAGCCGTTCGCGCGGCGCAAGCTCGACGATCCGGCCGGCACACATCACGGCGATTCGGTCGGCCATATAATCGACCACCGCCAGGTTGTGCGAGATGAAGAGGTAGGTCAGACCCAGCTCGGCCTGAAGATCCTTCAAAAGATTGAGGATCTGCGCCTGAACCGAGACATCGAGCGCGGAGACCGGCTCGTCGCAGATCAGCAGTTCCGGCCCGAGGGCGAGCGCGCGGGCAATGCCGATGCGCTGGCGCTGGCCTCCCGAGAAGCTGTGCGGGTAGCGGTTGAGGTGACGCTTGTCGAGGCCGATGGCCTTGAGCAGCGCCTTGGCGGCCTCCCGGCGGGATTCGGCATTGCCGCGACGGTGGATCTCCAGCGGCTCGGCCAGGATATTCTGTACCGTCATGCGCGGCGAGAGCGATGAAACCGGATCCTGAAATACCATCTGCACGCGCGTGCGCAGCCGGTCGAGTGCGCTCCCGCGCGCGGCCAGCATGTCGATCGGTCCATCTTGGCTGTTGAGCGTCACCGAGCCTGCATCGGGTGTCACCGCGCGCATCAGAATCTTGCTGACCGTAGTCTTGCCGCAGCCGGATTCGCCGACGAGACCCAGACATTCACCCCGGCGAATGTCGAAGCCGACATCGTCGACCGCGCGCATCGCCCTTGTCTCGCCCTTGCCGAACCAGCCGGATTTGCGCGTGGTATAGGTCTTGGTCAGGCCTCGTACGGAGAGAAGAACGTCATCCCTGCCGAGAGGGGACGCCGCCGGCGCCTTGGGCTTGGTCGCCGGCATGGTGCGACCCAGCAGGATATCGGCCTTGACCGGCACCTCGCGCAGCGCCTTCAGGCGCTCGCCCGGCTTCATGTCGAAATGCGGAACGGCCGCCATCAGGCCCTTGAGATAGGGATGGCTCGGCCGGCGAAAGATCGCATCGACCGGGCCGGCCTCCATGATCTCGCCGTGATAGATCACCACCACCTCATCGGCCATATTGGCGACCACGCCGAGATCATGGGTGATGAGCAGCATCGCCATGTCGAACTGCTGCTGCAGGCCGCGCAGCAGATGCAGGATCTGCGCCTGAATGGTGACGTCGAGCGCCGTGGTCGGTTCGTCGGCGATCAGCAGCGACGGGCCGCAGATCAGCGCCATGGCAATCATGGCGCGCTGGCGCATGCCGCCCGACAGCTCGAACGGATACATGTCGATGGCGCGCTTGGGATCGGGAAAGCCGACCAGCGATAGCATATCCTCGGTACGTTCGCGCTGCTCGGCCTTTGTCGCGCCCTTGTGCAGCGCCAGGCTCTCGCCGATCTGATTGCCAATCGTGTGCAGCGGC
The DNA here is from genome assembly GCF_900109605.1 of Xaviernesmea oryzae. Lineage (GTDB taxonomy): Bacteria > Pseudomonadota > Alphaproteobacteria > Rhizobiales > Rhizobiaceae > Xaviernesmea > Xaviernesmea oryzae. The sequence continues at coordinate 104,449 of NZ_FOAM01000016.1, read as the reverse complement.
GACAGCGAGGTCATGGGCTCTTGAAAGATCATGCCCATGCGGTTGCCGCGCAAGGTCCGGATCGTTTCGCCATCTCGCGGCAGCGACAGAAGGTCCACGGGACCGGTGCCTAGTGCGGGATCGTTGAAGAGAATGCGGCCGCCTGCCTTGGCCATATTGGGCAGAATGCCCATGACCGCCTGGCTGATCACCGATTTCCCTGAGCCGGATTCTCCCACCAGGGCCGTGACCTTGCCCGGAAGCACGCGCAGGCTGGCTCCTCTCACGGCGTCCAGTGCGCCGCCGAACATGGCGAAAGACACGGTCAGATCTTCGATGCGCAGGAGATCCGCACCTTGCGTCATGCTGAGGCCTTCCTTCACGAGCGGCGCACCGGCGCTGCTTCTGTCTGTGCAGCGTCCTTCAGGCAGGCCGGAGACTAGCCGAGCACTATGACAGTGTCCACACCGCCACGTTTTCGCCACAAGGCTTTACTGCAGCATTTTGTTCCAGCTGTCTTCCGCGCCGCGATTGAGGCTCTTTCGATAGAGCAGCATGACTTCCTCGGCCTCCGAGCGCGTGTCCAGCGCCCGGTTCATCATCTCCTCGGCCTTGTCGACCTTGAGCTGGCTTTCGCCGGGGCGGCAGACGACGAGCTTCTGGCGCACGCCGCGCAGCTTTTCCTCGGCCAGTTCGATCCAGTCGCCGCCGCAGTAGTTGGCGAAGGCCTGACTGGCGATGACGGGCTCATCATATTTCTTGGTCAGCATCTGCAGCCGCTGCACCTCGTTGACCGCGGAGCCAAAGGCGGAAAAGGTCAAGCGGTCACGCAGACCGACATTGCCGAACAGCACGTTGCCGACGTGCAGCCCGATACCATAGCCGACCGGCGCCAGGCGCTTCTTCGCCCTGATGTCGTTCAGCGCCTGCATGCGCAGTCGGGCCTGGCGGGTGGCCGACATGGCCATGCGCGCCGCCTTTTGCGATGGTTCGCGGTGGCGTCCGCAGGGATAGACCGCAAGGAATCCATCGCCGAGAAAGCTCAGGATCTCTCCGCCCTGCCGATTGAAGGGTGTGGCAATGGCGTCGAAGAAATCGTTGAGCGTCTCGATATAGGCCTGCCGCCCTTCCTTCTCGGCCAGCACCGTGGACTGGCGCATGTCGGCCACGACCAGAACGGCGCGGATCGTTTCGCCATCGCCACGGCGAACACGCCCGGACAGCACGCTCTGCCCCGCGCTCGATCCGAGATAGGTGGAGAGCATGTTGTCGGCGAGCTTGCCGAGCACGGCCATCTTGGCGGCGACGGCGAGGTCGTCCTCGATCTTCAAAAGGGCCTCGATCATCGGATCGGAAAAACCGCCGGCGCTATCCGTCGCCCAGGAGCCGATCATGCCCTGGCTCTGGGTTTCGCCGAAGGAACGGGTGAAGGCGATGTAGTCGGTCGTGCCCGTAGCCTTCAGCGTGTCGAAGATCGGAAATTCCGACGGGATCAACGGATCGATATGCCGGCGCAGATGCTGCAGCCGATTGAAGAGCAAGTGATAATAGGGGCTCTTGAGGAAGCGCTCCGCGTCCTCCGCATTCGAACCGGCGCGATAGCCTTCCACCGTCACGCCTTCGCCGCGCACCCAGGTAAAACCCAGCGCATCATAAAGCGGGTGCAGCATGGAGAAGCTCAAGTGCACGCGGTTCAAGGGCAGGCCGGAGGCTGCCAGCCGTTCGCAAAAGCCGGTGACCAGGGTTTCGAGATTTTCGCCCTTCAGGGCCGATTGCTGCAGCCAGTGCGAAACGCGGGCAAGCAGATGGACGGAGACGGTCGCGTGCTGGGCTGTCATCTGCTCTTGTCGTCTCCTGCCTGAGGATAAGTGAGATCCGGCCGGTCCAAATCTGGATCATGATCGCCATCATAGGATGAGAGCGGAATCGGGGCGAAACCCGCTGAGGCGCTTCGCCATCCCGCGTGAGCCTCCTCCTCATGGGCGCTCGCGTGAGGCTTCGTCCCCCAAAGCGGATCGGGCACATCTCGATAGCCGGCGTCGCGAAGGATATAAGCAGCCGATCCCGGAAAACCAAGGAGCCTCGATGCAAGACCGTCCGCATGCCTTGACAGCGTCCAGCCAAGCTTCCAACTGATCGCCGCAATCTTCGGCCAGACTGCCGAAACGTTTTCCGTTTCGATATGCCTGTCCGGCCGCTGCAGGTCAGACGTGCCTGCCGACGCCGGGCTCATCCCCCGCCGCCGTCTTCGTGAACCCCTGATGTCAGGAACGCTTTATGTCCGCTCTGCCGCCGTCCGCCGTCACCTCTCAGAGCGCACCGCATCTGCCGACCTTCGATATCGCACGGCTGATGCAGGCCATTGACGCGCGCACGGCCCGCGCCGGCGTCATCGGGCTTGGCTATGTCGGCCTGCCGCTGGCCATCGCCACGGCTGCCAAGGGATTTCCGGTTATCGGCTTCGATATCGACCCGCCGAAGATCGAAGCGATCGCAGCCGGCCGCTCCTATATCGAAGCGGTGAGCGATGCAGCCCTGAAGGCGCAAACCGGCGCGGGTCGTTTCGAAGCCACCGGCGATTTCACACGGCTCGATGCATGCGATCTCGTGATCATCTGCGTGCCGACGCCACTGACGCGCCACCGCGACCCGGACCTCTCCTTTGTGACGGCGACCACGCGCGAGATCGCCCGCACGTTGCGGCCCGGCCAGGTCATCGTGCTGGAATCCACCACCTTTCCCGGGACGACGGCCGAGATCGTCCGGCCGATCCTGGAGGAGACGGGCCTGGTGTCGGGGCGTGATTTTCTCCTGGGGTTCTCGCCGGAGCGTGAAGATCCCGGCAATCGCGACTACCACACGGCGGTGATCCCCAAGATCGTCGCGGGCGAGGGGGAGGCGGCGCGCGATGCGCTTGCGGCCTTTTATGGCGCGGTGGTCGAACAGGTCGTGCCGGTTTCCACCACCCAGACGGCCGAGGCCGTCAAGCTCACCGAAAACATCTTCCGCGCCGTCAATATCGCGCTGGTCAACGAGCTGAAAATCCTGTTCGACGCCATGGGTATCGATATCTGGGAAGTGGTGGATGCGGCGAAGACCAAGCCCTTCGGCTATATGCCCTTTTATCCCGGTCCCGGGCTCGGCGGGCACTGCATCCCGATCGATCCCTTCTATCTCACCTGGAAATCGCGCGAATACGAATTGCCGACCCGCTTCATCGAACTGGCCGGCGAAATCAATTCCGCCATGCCCCGCCATGTCGTCGGCCGGCTCGCCGAGGCGCTTGACATCAAATGCGGCAAGGCGCTCAGCCGTTCGCGGGTGCTGGTGATCGGGCTTGCCTATAAGAAGAATGTGCCCGACATCCGCGAAAGCCCGTCGCTCAAGCTGATCGAGCTGATCGAGGAACGAGGCGGGCAGGCGGCCTACCACGATCCGCATGTCGCGGAAATTCCGCGAACACGCGAATATATGGCGCTGAAAGGCCGCCGCTCTGTGCCGTTGACGGCCGAGACGCTGGCCGGCTTCGACGCCGTGCTGGTGGCCACGGACCATGACGCCATCGACTATCAGGCGCTGCTGGCAGCCCCCCTTGTTGTCGATACCCGCAACGCCTTCGGTCGGAGAGGCCTGGCGGATCAGCGGATCGTCAAGGCATGAAGCTGAGGCTTCGGCCCGCTGATCTCTTCAGCGGTTGCCCATTATGCCGCGCCTGGAAAAGTTGAGACGCTGTCCTTCAGCCGGCTTGCCGCTCTGGCATAGCCGCCGGCGGCTCCGTCGATGAAATGCATGTGGTCGCGCTGGAGCGGCGTGGGCACGAAGCAGGTGATCAGCGCCTCGTCCTGCGCGTGCAGGCCATAACGGCAGGTGCCATCGGCCTGCGCCTGGCGCAGTCGGGTTTCGATGCGTTCCAGTCGCGCCGCATCGATATCGATGGTCATTTTCAGCCCGTCATCGAATTTGCGGAAGTCGGAATTGTCGCCGACATCGCGTCGGTAGCGGCGGGCATTGAAGCGGCCGAGATTGCGGTCGAGCCGCACCAGCGTTGAACTGAGCAGATATTCGCCCGTTACGCGCAGGCGACGGCGCCAGGCCGGCTCGTCTGAAGGCCGGGCCTTGACCTCTGCGGCCACGCCCTCGGCTGACAGGCCCAGCGGCGGTCCTTCCGGGGCAATCGGGTGGCCATCGCGCTCCAGCATGGCGGCAATGGCGATGATCTCGGCCACCAGCTGCTCGAAGGCTTTCGCATCGCCGCCTACGCCTGGCACCGCGATGATCGAGACGATCCGGCCGTGGCGGGCGCGGATCGGGTTCCAGCGGCAGGAAAGGCCGGACAGATCCGGCCGCGTGCCCGAAGGCGCTGAGGTCAGCGTGTTTTCGCCTGCCTTCATTCGCTCTTCGGCATAATGCGCGCCGCCGCCGGAAAACATCGCATAAGAGACGATGTCGCTCGCCTGGAAGCGGGCGACGCGCACATCCTGCCCGGCGGCGCGAATGGCCAGGACCGGCATCATGGCGACGCGCAGGATCAGATCCAGTTCCTCGCGCGCCCAGGTGGCGCAGGCCGACAGTGCGGCGCTGGCCTGCGCGTGGCCGGATGGCGGCACCGCAACCAGCGCGCCATCGCCGCCAAAGACGAAAGGCAGGTCGTGCCGGTCGAGCGCGTTGAGCACGGCCGAGATCACACTGGCGCCGGCCATGTTGACCGTCTTGTAGCGCCCTGCCTCGATCGCCCCGGTGGAATCGACGATATCGGCCGTGGCAATCCACCAGTCATCCGGCAGCGGATGATAATTGGCAGCATCCGTCACCCCGGAAAACTGGGTGAAGACCGGCAGGGTCGAAAAGAAGGATTCGCTGGACATGGTATAGAGAAAGATAGCGCAGATTTACGAAACTGCCGCCCTCTTTGTCATAGTGCGCGCCCGATCCGACAGACGTGGTCCCGTACAGCCAGGGCGCCATGGGCCCATGGACCGATCTGCCGGGATCGTTTACCACCACGGCCGGCGTCTCGAAGCATGCGCCTGGCCTTGGATTTGCTGCCATGCCGTGCGCCCCGTTCTTCTAACGTGGGACCGCATGGCCAGCGCCGCCGCCCGGCCTTGTCCGACCTGCCTCAAGGCTTGAACCGCGAAGGAAGACCCGCATGAGCCGTCTCGACAGTTTCATCCACCGCGTCCAGGCGCAGCGCGACATTCTCAACCATGTGCGCGATCTCGGTCTGCCGCATGCCAATGGCCTGATCCTGGAGATCGGGCTCGGCAATGGCCGCACCTATGATCATCTGCGCGAGAATTTTCCGGGCTGCCGCATTCTCGCCTTCGACCGGGCACTGGGCGCGCATCCCGCCTCGACGCCGGCGCCGGGCGATCTCGTTCTGGGCGAAATCAGGGATACGATCGGCCAGGCGGCCGGAGCGGGCGCAGCCTTTGTCCATGCCGATATCGGCACCGCCTATCCGGAAGTGGATGCCGACACGATCACCTGGCTGCCGCAGGCCGTGGCCGATGCGCTTGCGCCAGGCGGAATTGCTGCCAGCGGCCTGCCGCTCGCCCATGAGGCCCTTGCGCCCCTGCCGCTGCCGGACGGCATCCGGCCCGGCCGCTACCATCTCTATCGCCGCCGCTGACACGCGCATCGAGCGACTAGGTTGTTATGATTTAAATCAGAGAATGAGAGCGGGATTCTAGGCGATCAGGGCAGCAGCAGCACGTCGAATTGCGGCTCACTCACCGGAAGCTCGGCCAGCGGCATCTCGACCTCGCGTCCATCCTCGTAGAACACCAGCGCGCGCGCATAATGATGCGCGAGCGTATCCCTCAATGCGCGCGCGCCGGCCTCGCCATAAAAGACCGGCGAGAACTCCATATAGATCAGCGTGCGCCGCGCCATCAGCACGTCCATCGAGGCGATGGCGGCAGGCTCGTAGCCTTCGATGTCCATCCAGACGAGGCCGATGTCGTCGGGCGTCAGCCCGGCTTGGGCCAAAATGTCGGAGACGGGTTTGACCGGCACGGCGATGCGCCGCGTGCCGCCGCCGGCCGGAAGGGCGCTGCTCTTGCCGGAGTTCGTCTCATGCTGGAAGAAGTCCAACGTTCCCCCTTCGGCCCCGGCCGCGCAAGGCGCCACGGTCACGCGGGTCTCAAGCCCGTTCTGGCGGATGTTTTCGCGCAGCAGGATCAGGTTTCGCGGGTCCGGCTCCACGGTGAGAATGCGGGAAAAGCAGTTCGACAGGGCGAAATAGATCGTCTGGGTGCCGATATTGCCGCCAAGTTCGAGCAGCGCGCGACCCTCCTCCAGAAGCCCGCGCTGACCGAGAATGGCCAGCAGCCGGTCGACATGCTCGCGCTCGAAATGGCCCTTTCGATAGATCTTCCGGCCGATATAGTCGTGCGGCGAAAAGGTCATCCGGTGATCGCCGCAGTCGGCCGTCATGGTCAGGACGCGCGGGCTGATGGATTGGACCAGAAGCTCCCGCCCATAGCGCGTGTCGAAAAGGCGCCGAGCCAGCCGGTTGCGCCATTTTCGTAAGCGCCGCTTGAAGCTTTTCATCGTCTCGTCCGATTTGTCATCTGCATTGCGTTTAAGGCAGGCCGCATTTGATCGGGCTGTAATCCAGCCCGACAGGCCGTTGTTGGCGCAGGTCTTATCCCGATCCACGCCCTGGCGCTCTTCTGCCATGGGAGAGACCGGCATCCTAGCGCTTCCTGATCGCTGCGCTGGCCAAAGCCGATGGCGAAGGAAAGCGCGGAACCATTTGGAGCATGCTGCGTTTGCGAAACTCGTGGGGTTGATGGATGGCACCATGGGCATGGTCACATCCAGCGTATCAAGAGTGTAAAATCATGGGCTGTCGGATCTTGGTGGTAGAAGATGAAGTCTTCGTGGCCACGGAAATTGAATATGTGGTCGAAGAACTCGGGCATCATGCAGTTGGCATCGCTGCCGATAAGACCACGGCCCTGAGGCTCGCTCCCTTCGCCGATGTTGCCTTTGTCGACCTGAACCTGCTGGATGGCCCGACCGGACCTGAAATTGGCCGCATGCTTGCCGAGCAGCATGGGCTGACCGTTTTGTTCATGACCGCCAATCCCGGCCTCCTTGGCAATGGCGTGCCTGGCACGATCGGGGTGCTACCGAAGCCGGTAGGCGAGGATCAGCTGAAGCAGGCGGTGGAATATACGGTGGCGCGACGCCAAGCACAGTCGGCACGCCCGCCAAGGGGTCTGAAGATTTTCAACTGAAATCGCAAAACCTTGCGCACCAGGCCGCGCCTCAAGCACGGACCTTTGGTACGCCGACACGCGAGACGTGTCAGCGCTTGGCCAGCTGGCTGTTGCGTGCCAATGCGGTCAGCGGAAATTCGGCCGAAACAGTGACACCGTCGGAACTCCATTCGCGCGTCAGCGTGCCGGACAACTGGCCCTCGACGCTGATCGACATCAGGCGCGAGCCGAAGCCTTGATGTTGCGGCGCCTCCAGCCCACTGCGCGGCAGCTTTTCCGCCCAGATCAGACGATAGCGCCCGTCGATGCGCGTGCCATGCACGAGCAGGTCGCCGCCATCTTCCGAAAGCGCGCCATATTTGGCGGAATTGGTGCCCAGTTCATGAATAAGCAGGGCCAGCGGTGTGGCGGCGGCGTCGCCGATCGGCGCATCTTCGCCCTCGAAGCGCACCGGCAGCGGCCTATCCGCCTCTCCATAGGGCTCCAGAAGCAGGCGGATCAGCCCGAAAATCGTGATGTCCTGAGCGGCAGAGGCGGCGCTGTTCGGCCGTACGAAATCATGGGCCCGGCCCATGGCGTCGATCCGGCGGCGCAGCTGGTCGGCAAAAGGCCGGGATTCGGGCGTTGCCCGCGCCGACAGGCTGATGATGCTGCTGAGGACCGAGAAAATATTCTTGATGCGGTGGCTGAGCTCATGCGTCACCACCTCCCGCTCGGCCTCGGCGAGCTTGGCCTCGTGAATATCGGTGCAGGTGCCGTACCAGCGCAGGATCCGCCCATTCTCATCCTGCATTGGCAAAGCGCGCCCGAGCACCCAGCGATAGACCCCGGAATGGTGGCGCAGCCGGTATTCGATCTGATAGGGCTCGCCCGTGTCAAGGCAATGGCGCCAGAGGGCCCAGGCGCGCGCCTGGTCGTCCTCGTGGAACACGCCGTTCCAGCCATCGCCCTCGGTAAAGCCCGGAGCTGTGCCGGTGAACTCGTACCAGCGAGCATTGAAATAGTCGTGATAGCCGTCCGGCCGGGTCGACCAGACGATCTGCGGCATGGTGTCGGCGAGAATGCGAAAACCCGCTTCCGATCGGGCGGCTTCTTCCACCGCGCGCTTCTGCGCTGTGATGTCGACGGCGATGCCGGGAAAGCGTTGGCAAACGCCATTCGCATCCATGATTGGCCGTCCTTCCGCCAGGACCCAGCGCACCGTGTCATCGGGCAAGTGGATCCGATACTCGGCAGAAAAATGCTCCCCGGTCTCGACCGCGCGCTCGATGGCGGCGACGAGCCGGGGCTTGTCTTGCGGCTCGATGCCCTGGAGGAAGGCATCGATCGGCGCTCCCTGCAGCGCATCCACCGGCGGCACGCCGTAAAGCTCGGCAAACTGCGCATCGGTGAAGACGCGGTTCTGGTCCAGCCGCCAATCCCAGATGCCGACGATTGCCGAAGCGCTGAGCGCCAGCGCCAGCTGCTCCCGGCTGGCGGAGAGCGCGCGGGCGTTGAGCACGCTGCGGGTGGTTTCCGAAACCACAGCCAGCGCGGCGAGAACCGACCCGTCCTCGTCGATGACGGGCGTATAATCGAGATCGAACCAGACCTGCTCGGGTGCGCCATTGCGCATCACCGTCATGGCTTCCTCGGCAAAATGCAGCGTTTCATGGGCGAAACTGCGCGCCAGCACCATGCGGTTGAATTCGGCGGCTTCCGGCCAAGTGGCGCAGATCTCGCCGCCGAAGGCTTGTGGATGGCGCTTGCCGGCGATCACCGCATAGGCATCGTTATAGATCGTCACACCCTTGGGCCCGGCCAATAGCGCCATCGCGCCCGAAGCCGACAGTACGATCCGCGCAGCCACCCGCAGGGCTTCCGGCCAAGCTTCGATCGGGCCGAGGGCTGTGGCAGCCCAGTCGTGCCGGTCGAAGAGCGCGCGACATTCGCTCATGGCCAGCCGCTCGGGAAGGCTTCCCCTGGCCCTGGGAAACAGAAGCGAAGACGATGTCATAGAGCCCTTTCAGCAATCCGATTCGCGAAACGAAGGGACCGTCCATCCTGCCGATGGCGCATGTCTTTCCACATTGGTCGCGCGCGCGTGGCCGAGCATATAGGCGCGGTGTCCCATCTGACAGGTGGCGATGCTCGATTTTCAGGTGCGCAACACCTTACATCTTCTCGCGAACGAAGCCGGCAGCGAGATCCCTGGGGGCTGGCCGGACACCGTAAGTCGATAGGGTCGCGGGCTCCATCAGCCTTGGCGGCTCTGGCGCTTCTGGCATCGTTTCCATGTTCACATGTGCTTTCGCTCGGCGCGGGTGATTTTTTCCCGCGCAGACGGAACTTTGGATTCTGTTTTCTATTTAATCGATGGATTTTCGGAAATCCTAAGGGCGTGATCAAGACCTGCTTCCCTACGGGCAGCATGGGTGCTCAGGAGGTTCTCATGAACAGCGTCAGGCAATTGCTTCCGCTTCATCGATCTGTGATCGCATCATCCTCAGGGGAGGGCCCGACCCTTGGGGATGTCACGCGTACGGCTGCGCTTCTCGGGTCATTCGCCTTCGTGGCGGCCATGGTCTGCGGCCTGATCGGCTGACGATCAATCTTTCGATCCCCTCTGTCCTCGCCGCGCCCTGGAGCCGTCCATGGCGCGGTTTTTTTCGAACGGAGTTCCGCCGAGCGACATCGAGGCATGCCGTTCCCGGTCAAATACCCGGCAGCGCGAATCCGCTGAGCCTGCCTTCGAGCGTTGCGATCGTCTGCGCATCCACATTGGCGAAGGCGAAGCGGAGATAGGCCTCCTGCGCTGCGCCGAAGACATCGCCTGGCACGGTCAAGACGCCGCCGATCTGGGCCAGCTTCTCGGCGACGAAGGAGGCGGCAATATCGGGATAGGGATGGCGCACATAGGCGAAATAGGCGCCGAGCGACACGATTTCCCAGTCTTCCAGCCCGGCGAGCGCCGCCGCCATGGCTTGGCCGCGCTGCATGATCTCACGCCGGTTTTCGGCCTGCCACGGCTTCAGCGCGGGCAGCATCCGGGCGAGACCGATCTGTGCGGCACGCGGCGCGCAGATCTGCAGATTGTCCATCACCTTTTCGACCTGCGCCAGCAGGTTCACGCCGGCCGTGATTGCGCCCAGGCGGTGGCCAGGAATGCAGCAGGACTTGGAAAAGCTGTAGAGGCCGACCAGATGGTTCTGCCAGCCATGCTCGGCGAAGAGCCCGTGCGGCGCGCCGGCGCCTTCGGGCAGAAAATCGCGATAGGTCTCGTCCAGGATCAGCCAGATGCGCTTGCGCCGGCAGAGATCGAAAATCGCGGCCAGCCTGTCGGGCGGGTAGATCGCACCGGTCGGATTGTTGGGCGACACCAGCGCCAGCGCCCGCACACCGGGACGCATCGCCTGCTCCAGCGCGTCGAGATCCGGCAGAAAGCCGGAGGCGGCATCGCAAGGCACGAGATCGACCTGCATGCCGAGCATGGACAGTGTCGTCTGATGGTTGAAATAGTAGGGATTGGTCATCAGCATCGTCTCGCCCGGTGCCAGCAGGGCGATCGCGCAGGCAACGAAGGCCTGGTTGCAGCCGGCCGTAATCTGGACATTCTGCGCGCCGATATCCGCGCCGTAAAGCGCGCAGATCTCGGCGGCATAGAGGCTGCGCAGCCGGGGCTCTCCGGCGATCGGCCCATAGCCCGCCGCCTTCTTCGAGGCAGCGGCCTCACCCAGCGCCGCCAGGAGATCGGGATGCGGCGCAAAGCCGGGTGCAGCCTGGCTGAGATCGATGAGCGGACCTTGCGTCCCTTCGTATGCGCGTGCCCAGGCGCCGATTTCGGGGATGGGCGGAGCGGGCAGATCGGTGACGAGCGGATTGAATTTCAGCATGGAGCAACCGGCGGGTTTGGCGGCGGAACCCCGGAGCGCCCGATTGGCGACCCGGCGGTGGGAGGACGATGATGGCGGGGCTCCGCGCGAAACCGCGCGCCCCCGTCAAGGTCAGGGACGTTATCGCAGCCGGGCGAAATTCCTATGGCCGTTCACGACGAATTCAGGAAAAACTTGCGCCCTTGCGGCCAAAACGTTGGATGAACCGATGCGACTGCAGCGGCGTACAGGTCTTCAGCCTTTGAAAAATCAAGCCAGTCGATCGGGAGATGCCGCCATGTCTCAGTTTCGCACCTTGGCCGGGCGTTTTGCCCTTGCCGCAGGTCTTCTCGCCGCGCTGGCCGTACCGGCGCAGGCTTATGACCGCACGATGATGGAGCGCTTCTTCGCCGGACGGACAACGGCCACCGGCACGTTCAGCGCCATCAACGGTCTCAAGCGAAAGCTGACCATCACGGTCGACGGGCGCGTGCATGCACAGGGACTGAAGCTGACCGAACGCATCGCCTATGACGACGGCGCGCGCGAAACGAAGACCTGGCACTTTCGCCGAACTGGCCCGGATACCTATCGCGGCACCCGTGAAGACGTGATTGGCTATGCAACGGTGCGGGTCACCGGCAATGTCGCGCGTTTCAGCTATGATGTCGATCTCGATCCCGGCCCGAAACAGTCGATCTATCGCTTCTACGACCGGCTGGAGATGGCGCCCGATGGCCGGTCGCTCTCCAACAGCGCGACCGTGTTCAAGGCGCTGTTCCCGGTCGCCTCCGTCCATATCGATTTCCGCAAATAGCGCATCTCAAGCCGCGCCAACGGAAAAACCGTGCTCGCGAAGCCAGGCACGCGCGCGCCTGCCATCATCGTCGGTCAGCATATGGCCGGCCTTGATCGTCTCAGCGGTGACATCGGCGCCGGTCGCGCGAAGCGTTTCCTCGAGCGCGGGCGCATGAGCGCCATAGGCATCGTCCTCACCCGAAATCACCAGCACCGATGTGCCTTGAAGATCGGGCATGGGCGGCACGTCGAGCGCGCTCATCGCCCGCAGCAAAATGGCGCGGCGGATGAGCCCCGGATGCAGCAGCATCGTCGCGGCGATCATGTTGGCGCCGTTCGAATAGCCAAGGAAGGCGGCGCGGTCGAGATCGATGCCGTAGGCGGGCACGCTGTCCGTCATAAAGGCCGCGAACGCTTCTGCCTCCGCGCGGACGTCGGCCTGGTCGAAGGCATAGCGCGTCAGCCGGCGATAGAAGCGCGGGCTGCCTTCCTCCAGCGCCCGGCCGCGCAGCGCCACCAGCAGCGCGCGCGGCGCGATGCCGCGGCCAAGCGGCAGCAGGCTCAGCTCGTTGGCGCCGCTGCCGTGCAGCAGGAACAGCGTCGTCCCGTCCTCTTCTTCGGGCGCGTTCAGCCGGTGGACGAAGGGCAGGGCGCGGGGCACCCGTCGCGGCGCGCCGGGCAGCGAAAACTGCGGCAGCACCACTGTCATTTCCATCGGTGGCGTATCGGCCTCGTGGCCGGGCACGAAGAGGCGGCTGCCGAGTCTCTCTTCGGGCTCGTCCACGGTCATGCCGGGCGCATCAGTGGCGAATTCGATCAGCGTGCCGCCCGGTTCGCGCACATAGAGCGACGTGAAATAGCGCCGGTCATGGACCGGCGTCGGACCCGCCTCTTCGGCCGCCAGATCCAGCCGCGTAGCGCGGATGGCCGCAACATCCTGTGCGCGCAGCGCCACATGGTCGATCGTGCCGGTTCCTGGCGCCGCCTCCCAGAAGCCGCTGGCATCGCGAATATCCAGCGCATCGCCGCAAGACGAGACAAGCCTATGGATCGTCCCGTCTTCGCCAGCCGGCGCGAGACCGAAATGGCGCGCCAGGAAGTCCGTCGTTTCCTTCGCGCGCTCGGTCAGCAGCGTGACGGCCCGCAGGCCCTGAATGGCCATGGCCGGCTCGACGGGTGGCGGGAGGCCGGGCGTAGGCTCTTCGGGCACGGGCGCCCAGACGGCGTTGCGTTCGCGCAGCGCATCGGTGCCCACCAGCTTGACGATAACACCATCCGGGTCCTTCAACCTGAGCACCGGCTCGCCGAATTCGCTCGATGGTCCGGTTACCGCGATCTGGAAGCTCAATGCGCGCGTCATCCAGCTCCCGATAGCATCGGGGGCAATCGCCAAAGCAATTTCGCTCGGTGCGCCGCGCCCGACACGGCCTTGGCCGCCATCCTCCCAGGCCAGGAAGGTCACCAGCGAGCCGGGCCGTCCCGTGCGGTCGCCATAAAAGAGGTGCAGCTGCTCGGCATCCTCGAAGCCGGCCGTGCGCTTGACCAGTCGGAGGCCGAGGAAGCAGACATAGAAATCGACATTGTCCTGGATCCGGCGGGTGATCAGCGTGACGTGATGCAGTCCGCCGGTCATGCTCTTGGCGCTCATCAGCCGAGCACCGGCCGGTCGCGCTTGAGATAATCGGCAAAGGCTGCGCCATAGTCGGGATGCCAGCGCGACAGGGGCGGGCGGTTCTCGACGATATCGGCCGCCGCCCAGAGAATGCGCTTTTCGTCCAGCGCGCGCGGCACGTCGTTGTCGGGGCAGAGGATGTAGAAATCGCCGCGATCAAGGCTCTCGATCATGAAGTCGACCGTCTGCTCGGGCGTCCAGGCGGCGTCGGGCTTGTCCGTCCGGCTGCCCGCCGTCATGCCGGTGAAGACGAAGCCGGGAATGAGCAAATGGGCGCTGACGGCGCAACCTTCGCGGTTGCGAAGCTCGTGTTGAAGCGCCTCGGTGAAGACTTTCACGCCGGCCTTAGCGACATTATAAGCCGGATCGCCCGGCGGCGTGGTGATGCCCTGCTTGGAGCCGGTGTTGATGATGACGGCCGGATCGCCATGGGCGATCATCGCCTCGCCGAAAACACGCGTGCCATTGATGACCCCACCAAGATTGGTGGCCAGGACCCGCTCCCATGCCTGGATCGGCCCGAAAATCGAACTGCCTGGCCCGATGCCGGCATTGTTCATCAGCAGATGGACGGCGCCGAAACGCGCCTCCACATCCTCGCGCAAAGCCTGGAGAGAGGTGACGTCGGAGACATCGGTCGGCACCGCCAGAACGGCGCTCGTACCTGATGGTGCGCGGCTTGCCACTTTTTCGGCCGCATGTTCGAGCCGGGGATCTTCCAGATCCGCCAGAACCACCTTCATGCCGGCCTCGGCAAAGCGGCAGGCGGCTGCAAGGCCGATGCCTGAGGCCGCGCCGGTAATTACTGCCACGCGGCCTTCCGCAAGAATGGTCTTGATCATGCTGTCCTCCTCGATCCCATGCGGTCGCATCGCCCATGGCATGCGCGCCTTGCAGAACGATAGGGCAGAGCCAAGAAGGAGGGAACCGCTTGTGAAATTTTAATGCCGTCTTTCCGAATATCGATAGGATAGGAACAACTTAACCACCACGTGGCGAATCGCTGCGCGTCTGGTTCCCGCCGCGTGACGTCTTTTGCCCCGGTGCAAGGTCCTGCGGTCGGGAGGCGAGCGTGTCTTTCGTGTCGGGTCGATGTTCGTTTGTGTCACTTCCACGCCATCAGGCGGCTTCAAGGTCTTCCATGCCGTTTCCGAAAATTTCCTCCAGCCGGCAAACCCCGTGCGAGCAATGCCCGCTGCGCCAGATGCCGACGTTCCGCGACTTCACACCCGAGGAGCTCGACTTCGTTTCATCCTTCAAGACCGGGGAGCTGACGCTCAACGCCGGCACCACCGTATTGTCGGAAGGCGCCCAGAGCGCGCACCTCTTCACGGTGCTTTCGGGCTGGGCCTTCCGCTACAAGATGCTCGACGACGGTCGACGGCAGATCCTGAATTTTGCCATGCCGGGCGATCTGATCGGCCTGCAGGCCACGCTGATGGCGGAAATGCAGCATTCGGTGGAAGCGCTCTCCTCGATGACCCTTTGTGTCTTCGAGCGCGAGCGGCTGGGCCAGGTTTATCGCGAGCAGCCGGACCTCGCCTTCGACATTACCTGGATCGCAGCGCAAGAGGAGCGGATCCTCGACGAGCATCTGCTCAGCATCGGCCGGCGGACCGCCATGGAGCGGGCGGCCTATCTGCTGGCCTTTCTGGCTCAGCGCGGCCGGGCCTCGGGCCTGTTTCGCGATCAGCCGATCGTCGTTCCGCTGACCCAGCAGCACGTGGCCGATACGCTGGGCCTGTCGATCGTCCATACCAACAAGACGCTGAAGAAGCTGGCGGAGCGCGGGCTTCTGCGCTGGGGTGAACGTGGCTGCGAGATCATGGACGAAAGCGGGCTTTTGAGGGTCGCGGGCTGGGACGGTCTGACGGAGTCCAAGCGGCGATTCGTCTGACACGGGCCCGCCCACCGGTTGTCAGGATCAGCCGGCGGATCCCCAAGCCGGAAATTCTGGGGCGGTCGGGCATGCCCAACTGGCGCGCTCTTCCGGCCTGTCTGATGGGGCCTGAGCGGGCCTCACACGAGGGCACTGCCGCCCGGCCAACGCCTTGCTGTGCGCCATCGGATCGTCCGTTGTTAGAGGTGCCGCTGCAGTCATGCTGTCTGATCCTGTCCCTTGGCTGTCTGTGGCGGCAACGCGGGCAGGGCTTGACTGTTCCTTCACGGGGATGTGTCATATTTAAATGCGTGCCCACTCGAACCTGTCGTAAGACGCCCCCATATTGCCGCTCTGACGAGGGGCACCGCATGCATTGGATACAGGAAGACACATTCGTGACGCCTTCAGACGTGGCTCCAATCAAGCGCATTCTCGTGCTCGAGGACAATTTTATTATTGCCATGGAAGCCGAGGACATTCTGCGCTCTCTGGGTGTTGAGCATGTGGAAATCGCCACCAATGCGCAGCAGGCCCGCCAACTGGCCGGCGAGCATGCTTTTGATTTCGCGCTCCTGGACGTCAATCTCGGCAGCGAGACGAGCTTTGCCTTTGCCGACGAGCTTTCGGCGCGAGGCACCCCCTTCGGCTTCGTCACCGGTTATGGTGAAAGCGCCGTCTTTCCGCCGGCGCTCCGCAGCCTGCCGCGCATCACCAAGCCATTCAACGAGGATATGATGGCGACGCTGCTCGCCGCCGTCTCCGCCAACCGCCGCTGAAGCCTCGGAAGCAGGCCCTTTGCTGCACGGCGAATGGCTGGCGGCCTCGATGCGCCTATAGCATGATCACGATGAGGTCCGTCCGGTCGATCGAGAAATCGACGCTGGCGTTGCCGCCATGGTGCAGCGTCAATTCGTCGCCAGCCGACAGGGCCGCAAGACCAAGCGCGCTGCCATCGACCTGGGCCGGCGGGCTGGTGTTGCGATAGGTCGCAAGCGTCTTCGTGGCATTGGCTTCGACCGAAACGGAAAAGCTGCTGGAGGGCGCTGCATCCACGGAAAGCGCCAGCAGATAGATGCCTGTGGCAGGAACGACGAGCGGCGCGCCATTGGCGGGAAGCGGCGTCCCCAGCGTAAAGCCGCCTTGATTCAGGGCCGGCGCGGCGAAGCCGGTGCGTGCACCGTCGGCAATAGCCTTGACGCCCGTGCCCAGCGAGGCGCGCACCAGGGGACGGGCGGGCATGCGAACATGGCCGGCCCCGTCCGATTGCAATGCCGTCACCCAATTGGCGCCGTCCGCGCTGACCTTGAGCGAAAATCCGTCATTGCCTGACAAGCCCATTTCCGCGCGGCCCGACCAGCCGCTCTGGAACAAGAGCGACGCGGTGTCGGCCGGACCGGCCTTGTTGATCTTCATCTGATGGCCTTGCCCATCATGAGAGAACAGGCTGGCAGCGGCGGCGACCGCCAATCTGTTCGTGCTGTCGGCTGTCGTGTGGATGCCGAGCATGGGCGCAGCGCCCAGCGTCTCGGCATCCTCCCATGTGGCGCCGGTATAGACCTTCAGCCTCCTTTCCGTGAGAAACCAGGCACGCCAGCCCGCGCGTGGCGTCAGGAAGGACCAGCCTTCGTCCTGATAGACCGCGAGACGGCCCGAGCGGCCGGCAAAGCTTTCCGTGGCGGAAGCGAGCACGGCAAAGACAGCGCCGTCGGCAGGGCTGGCCGGCGGGACTGTAAGACTATCGGCCACGACGAGCTGCGTCACGACGTCCAGCACCTGGAGCGCCGCATTGTGCGTCACATGTTTTTGCGCTTGGGATGGCAGGATGAAGGGCATGTCGAGATTGCTGCTGCGGTCGCTCATCGGTCGATGTCTCCTGTTCTCGACGGCGGGAAAAGCCGTGAGCGGGATTGTCGCCGTGCGGCGCGATGCGGGGAGGAAAAAGGCCAAAAGCCGGCTTTCCGCCTTATCTGCGCCGTCTTTGCCGGTTCGACAGAAGCGTCAGTCGGCGTGAACGCAAAACTCCGTTCGGGTGTGGCAGAGTTGCCCTTGTCTGCCCTGCGGCATATTGCCAAGCTGTGCTGCGTCGCCATGGCGACCGGACCCTGGCTTTGCCAGTCCGCTGAAGGGTCGAAGCCTTTTCGAGGCGCCGGCCGGTTGGAATGAAGGTCTGGGAGAGCGGCGGAGCCGCCTCTTCGCTCAGGCCGATGAAGAAGATGGAAACATCGCCTCTATGCGCTACTCCGCTCTGTCGCTTGTGAAGAATGCCCTTGGCCGCAATCTCGGTTGGGCACCCGTCTGGCGCGAGCCGGAGCCCAGGCCGCATTATGACGTGGTGATCGTCGGCGGCGGCGGACATGGGCTGGCCACGGCCTATTATCTCGCCAGGGAATTCGGCATCCGCAATGTGGCGGTGCTGGAGAAAGGCTATCTCGGCTCCGGCAATGTCGGCCGTAACACGACGATCGTGCGCTCCAATTACATGCTGCCGGGAAACGAGCCCTTCTACGAATTCTCGATGAAGCTCTGGGAAGGGCTGGAGCGGGAGCTGAACTACAATGTCATGCTGTCCCAGCGCGGCGTGATGATCCTCTATCACAGCGACGGCGAGCGCGATGCCTTGATCCGGCGCGGCAACGGCATGTGGATGGAAGGCGTGGCGGCTGAGCTGATCGACCGCGAAGGCGTGCGCCGGATGATGCCGTTCCTGAATTTCGACCATGCCCGCTTCCCCATTCTCGGAGGTCTGTTGCAGCGGCGGGGCGGCACGGCGCGCCACGATGCGGTGGCCTGGGGCTATGCCCGCGGCGCCGACCGGCTGGGTGTCGATCTCATCCAGAATTGCGAGGTCACCGGCATTCGCCGCGAGGCGGGCCGCGTTACTGGTGTCGAGACCACGTGCGGCTTCATCGGCTGCGGCAAGCTCGGCCTGGCGGCGGCCGGCCATTCCTCGCATGTGGCGCAGATGGCCGATCTGTCCCTGCCGATCGAAAGCCACGTGCTTCAGGCCTTCGTCACCGAGGGGCTGAAGCCCTGCATCGACCATGTGATCATCTACGGCGCTGGCCATTTCTACATTTCCCAGTCCGACAAGGGCGGCTTGGTGTTCGGGGGCGAGATCGACGGTTTCGGCTCCTATGCCCAGCGCGGCAATCTCGCGACCGCCGAGCATGTGATGGAGGAGGGCGTGGCGATGATTCCTGGGCTTTCGCGCGTGCGCGTCCTGCGGTCCTGGGGCGGTGTGATGGACATGTCGATGGATGGTTCGCCGATCATCAGCCCGACGCCGATCGACAATCTCTATCTCAACGCCGGGTGGTGCTATGGCGGCTTCAAGGCCACGCCGGCGTCCGGCTTCTGCTTCGCCCATCTGATCGCCAAGGGAGAGACGCACCCCGTCGCCCGCTTCTTCCGGCTCGACCGTTTCGAGCGTGGCCACATGATCGACGAGGCCGGCGCCGGGCCGCAGCCCAATCTCCATTGAGATGCGCGACCACGTCTCACCCGACCTTCCAGTCCCACCGACCGGGAACCCTGATCCATGGCAAGTCTGATTTCCTGTCCTCATTGCGGCCCAAGGCCGAAGGAGGAATTTTCCGTGACCGGTGACGCCACGCGCCTGCGGCCGGCTTCCGATGCCTCTGATGAGGCCTGGCACGCCTATGTCTATCTGCGCGCCAACCCGAAGGGCGTGCATCTGGAACATTGGCAGCATGTCGGCGGCTGCCGCCGCTTTCTGGTGGTGGAGCGCAACACGGCCACGCATGACGTGCTGTCCGTTGCCGATGCGGCGGAGCTTGCACGGGGAGGGGCGGCATGAGCGCCTATCGCCTGACCTCCGGCGGCCTGATCGACCGGGGCGCGCCGCTGAATTTCACCTTCGACAAGGCCGGCCTCTCAGGCTTTGCAGGGGACACGCTGGCTTCGGCGATGCTTGCCAACGACCAGCTGCTGATGGGCCGCAGCTTCAAATATCACCGGCCGCGCGGCGTCTTCACTTCAGGATCGGCCGAGCCAAACGCCCTGGTGACGACAGGCAGCGGCACGCGGCGCGAACCCAACGCCCGTGCCACCATGGTGGAGCTGCATGAGGGGCTGACGGCAATCAGCCAGAACCGCTGGCCCTCGCTGAAGCATGATCTCGGCGCGATCAACAATCTGATGTCGCCGCTGTTTTCGGCCGGCTTCTACTACAAGACCTTCATGTGGCCGTCCGCTTTCTGGGAAAAGCTTTACGAGCCGGTGATCCGCCGCGCCGCCGGCCTTGGCCGCACCACGCTGAAGCGTGACCCCGACACCTATGAGAAGGTCTGGCACTTTTGCGACCTCCTGGTCATCGGCGCTGGTCCAACAGGGCTGATGGCCGCGCTGACGGCGGGGCGCGCGGGCCTGCGCGTCGTGCTGGCGGACGAGGATTTTCGTCTGGGCGGCAGTTTCCTCTGCGAGACGCAGATGCTCGACGGACGTCCGGCCAGCGTCTTTGCGCAGGATCTTCTGGAAGAGCTGTCGGCGCTGCCGAATGTGACGCTGTTGCCGCGTACCACCGTTTTCGGCTGGTATGACGACAATGTCTTCGGTGCGGTCGAACGCGTGCAGAAGCATGTCGCCATTCCCTTGGACAAGCTGCCGGTCGAGCGGCTCTGGCGCATCGTCGCCAAGCGGGCGCTGCTGGCGACGGGGGCCGAGGAGCGGCCACTGGTCTTCGGCGGCAATGACCGGCCGGGCGTGATGATGGCGAGCGCCGCCGTCGCCTATGCCGCCCGTTTCGGCGTGGCCGTCGGCCGGCGCGTGGCTGTCGTCACCGCGTCCGATTCCGGCTGGCACAGCGCTGCCGCGCTTGCCCGCTGCGGCGTCCAGGTCAGCACGCTCATTGACGCGCGGCCCGGTGCGGTGGCGCCGCCCGGCCTTGTCCTGCCCGAGGGCATGCGGCAGCTGGCGGGTGCGCAGGTGGTGGATACGCTGGGGCGGCTGCGGGTCGAAGGCCTGGTGATCGAGCGCGCCGGCTACGAGGAGCGGATCGACTGCGACGCCGTAGCAATCGCCGGCGGCTTCAATCCTCGCGTTCATCTCGCCTGCCAGCGTGGCGCCAAGCCATCCTGGTCCGAACCCCTGCAGGCTTTCCTTCCGCCGGATGTCGGCCCGGCTTTCCAGGCAGCCGGTGCGGCGGCGGGCGTCTGGACCCTGTCCGACTGCCTGCGCGACGGCGCCGAAAAAGCCCTCGCCCTTGCAGACGAACTGGGCCGGCGCGCAAGCCTGCCCGATCTGCCCGTGGTGGATGACGAAGCGTCCGACAGCACGCCGGCGGCGCCGGTCTGGCTGATGCCGGGCGCGCGCTCCAAGGCGTTCGTCGATTTCCAGAACGATGTGCATGCGGGCGATCTGGCGCTCGCCTTGCGTGAAGGTTTCGGCCATGTCGAGCATGCCAAGCGCTACACGACCAATGCCATGGCGACCGACCAGGGCAAGCTCTCCGGCGTCAATGCTTCCGGCCTTCTGGCGGCGATGAAGGGCCTTTCGCCCGACAAGGTCGGCATCACCACCTACCGCCCCTTCTACACGCCGGTCTCCTTCGGCGCCTTGGCCGGGGCGGGACGCGACGAGGAGGCGGTCGCCCACCGCCATTCGCCGCTGCATGGCTGGGCGAAGAGCGAAGGGGCCGTGTTTGTCGAGGCGGGGCTGTGGCATCGACCCGCCTATTTCGCCAGGCCCGGGGAAAACGGCTGGCGCGCCAGCGTCG
The DNA here is from genome assembly GCF_900109605.1 of Xaviernesmea oryzae. Lineage (GTDB taxonomy): Bacteria > Pseudomonadota > Alphaproteobacteria > Rhizobiales > Rhizobiaceae > Xaviernesmea > Xaviernesmea oryzae. The sequence goes on along the minus strand of NZ_FOAM01000016.1, from coordinate 83,304 downwards.
AGCGCGAGGTGACGACCGTCCGGCAGGCAGTCGGCCTCTGCGATGTCTCGACATTGGGCAAGATCGAATTGTTCGGCCCGGACGCTGCCGAATTCCTGAACCGACTCTATTGCAATCCTATGTTGAAGCTGCCGGTCGGCAAGGCACGCTACGGTCTGATGTTGCGCGAAGACGGCATGGTCTTCGACGACGGAACCGTGAGCCGGCTCGGTCACCAGCATTATCTGATCACCACGACGACCGGCATGGCGGCCAAGGTCATGTCGCACATGGAGCATGCGGCGCAGGTTCTCTGGCCGTTCCTCAATGTGCGCTTCGTTTCGGTGACGGAGCAATGGGCGCAGATGTCGCTCGCCGGGCCGAAGGCGCGCGCGGTGCTGCAGGCGGTGGTCGAGGACGATATCGGGCGCGCCGCCGTCCCGCCGCTCGCTGCGCAGACGGTGCGCCTGCGCAGCGGTGTGAAGGGCCGGCTGTTCCGGATCTCCTTTTCCGGTGAGCTGGCTTACGAGCTGGCTGTGCCGGCAGGCCATGGACCGGCCGTGGCGCGGGCGTTGATGGCGGCCGGGCAGCCTCATGGCATCACGGCCTACGGGCTTGAGGCGCTCAATGTGCTGCGCATCGAAAAGGGCCATGTGACCCATTCCGAGCTCGATGGCCGCACGACGCCGGATGATGTCGGCCTCGGGCGGATGCTGTCGCAGCAGAAGGCCGATTTTATCGGCAAGCGCATGTCCGAGCGCTATGGGCTGACGGCCGCCGATCGCGCCCAGCTCGTCGGTCTCGTTCCGGTCGACCGGTCCCGCACCATGCGCGCCGGCGCGCATCTCCTGCGCGAGGGTGCGAAGCCCTCGACGCTCAACGACCAGGGTCATGTCACCTCGGCCTGCGTCTCGCCAACGCTCGGCCATGCCATTGCGCTCGCCCTTCTGAAGTCCGGGCGCGAGCGGCTGGGCGAGCGGGTGATCGTCTGGGACAAGCTCCACAATGAAGAGGTCCTCGCCGAGGTCGTCTCGCCCGTCTTCGTCGACCCCGACAACAGCAGGATCGATCCGGAGGATCTCGCATGAATGCGCCTTTGACCGCTGAGGCCGATTGGCATCATCCTCTGGCCGGTATGGCAAGCTCGCCCGTGCGTGCGGTCGATCATCTCGACATCTGCCGGCGGCAGGCGGTCGGCCGCGTGCTGGCCGCGCCGGGCGAAGGGGCGGCCGTGGCGGCCATCCTGGCTCAGATCGAGGGCGTTCGGACTGCCGGTGTCGAGGAATGGCTGGTCGTTGACGCCGGGACCGACGGCTCCCTCGCGCTCGACCTGGCGGAGCGGCTGGGCGACCTCGCTTTCGTGCTCGATGCCAGCGACGCGGATATCTGCCTGCGGCTATCCGGCCCCAATAGCCGGCGCATCCTGGCAAAGGGCATCGGCATCGATCTTCATCCCGATGTCTTCGGCATCGGCGCAGCCGGTTACACGCTATGCCATGGCATCCGTCTTCATCTGGCACGTATGGCCGACACCAGTTTCGAAATCCTCGTGCCGCGATCCTACGCGCAGTCGTTGATGGATGCGCTCAAGCGGATGGGCCGCGAGTTCGATCTGTCGACCGGCTTTTCCGCCTGATCGCTGCGCGCAGAGCCAGCAGCCTGAGCGTGTGAGCCCTTGCTCACATGCGAAGATCCTGTGGACTGGTATGGCTTTCAAAACCATAGCCAGCGGTCGATTCTGCGGAAAAGCCGTCGAGAATAGACAATCCTGCATGGTTTTTAGCGCTTTGGACGGTGCAATCGCCACAATTTTAGGCGATCGCGACGAAAATGTGCGCGATGATTTTTTGTGCTTTCCTTTTCGATCGAAAGCGGTATGGAATGCCTTCAACCGCAAAAGCGGGAGACAATAAGAACAATAGGCCGGCTTTCCGTCACGTCGGCCCCCGGGGAAAAATTGATGGAATATTTCGTCCAGCAGCTCGTCAACGGGCTGACTCTCGGCTCGATCTATGGAATGATCGCCATCGGCTATACGATGGTCTACGGCATCATCGGCATGATCAACTTCGCCCATGGCGACATCTTCATGCTGGGCGGTTTCGCCGCCCTCATCGTCTTCCTGGCTTTGACCAGTCTGTTTGCCGGCATTCCTGTTGTCCTTGCGCTTCTCATCATGATGATCGTCGCCATGATCATGGCATCCTTGTGGAACTGGACGATCGAGCGTGTGGCCTATCGCCCGCTGCGCGGCTCCTTCCGCCTGGCGCCGCTGATCACCGCCATCGGCATGTCGATCGCCTTGTCGAATTTCATCCAGGTGACCCAGGGCCCGCGCAACAAGCCGATCCCGCCGCTGGTCTCCTCGGTCTATAACATCGCCGGCATCTCGATCTCGCTGAAGCAGATCATCATCATCCTGATCACCGCCATCCTGCTCTCGGTCTTCTGGTACATCGTCCACAGGACGCCGCTTGGCCGCGCCCAGCGCGCCACCGAGCAGGATCGCAAGATGGCGGCGCTGCTCGGCATCGACGTCGATCGCACGATTTCCGTGACCTTCATCATGGGCGCGGCGCTGGCTGCCGTCGCCGGCACCATGTATCTGATGTATTATGGTGTCGTGGTCTTCACGGATGGCTTTATTCCCGGGGTCAAGGCCTTTACCGCAGCCGTTCTCGGCGGCATCGGCTCGCTTCCGGGCGCGGTGCTCGGCGGTCTGCTCATCGGGTTGATCGAGTCGCTCTGGTCCGCCTATTTCACCATCGATTACAAGGACGTGGCGACATTCTCGATCCTGGCGATCGTGCTGATCTTCAAGCCGTCCGGCATTCTCGGACGCCCCGAGGTCGAGAAGGTTTAAAGAGATGGCCACTGTTTCCGCCAATCCCGCACGTGCCGAAGCTTCATCGACGGCGCGGGCCCTGCGCGAGGCCGTCTTTGCCGGCATCATCGCCTTCGGCCTCTTCGTTCTCTATGTCGGTCTGAAGACCGATCAGAACATTTCCAACGAGCTGATCCTAGTCCAGCGCTGGGGACTGCTCGCCATCTTCGTCGGCGTGGCCATGGTCGCGCGCTTCATCGGCGTGCTCTATGTACAGCCCTTCCTGAAGCGCCGGCGCACGGCCAAGTCCGAAGCCTCGGATCTGGAACTGCAGCCAAGCTATTTCAGACGCAATTTTTCCACCATCGCGATCATCGCGCTGGTGCTCTATCCGCCGCTGATGGTGGCGCTGTTCGGCACGCAGGGCTCGCTGAAGTGGGTCGACAATTTCGGCATCCAGATCCTCATCTATGTGATGCTGGCCTGGGGTCTGAACATCGTCGTCGGCCTCGCCGGCCTGCTCGATCTCGGTTATGTCGCCTTCTACGCGGTCGGCGCCTATTCCTATGCGCTGCTGTCCACCCATCTCGGCCTGTCCTTCTGGGTGTTGTTGCCGCTCTCGGGCCTGCTGGCCGCCGTCTGGGGCATGGTGCTGGGCTTTCCCGTCCTGCGCCTGCGGGGGGACTATCTGGCGATCGTCACGCTCGCCTTCGGCGAAATCATCCGCCTCGTCCTCATCAACTGGACGGATGTGACGCAAGGCACGTTCGGTGTGTCGGGCGTGGCCAAGGCCTCGATCTTCGGCATCTATTCCTTCGATGTCGGTGCGGCGAACAATTTTGCCAAGGTCTGGGGGCTGCCGATGTCGGCCGCCTATTACAAGATCTTCCTGTTCTACGTGATCCTGGCGCTGGCGCTGCTGACCGCCTTCGTGACGATCCGCCTGCGGCGCATGCCGGTCGGCCGCGCCTGGGAGGCTCTGCGCGAGGACGAAATCGCCTGCCGCTCGCTCGGCATCAATACGGTGACGACGAAGCTGACGGCCTTTGCGACAGGCGCCATGTTCGGTGGCTTCGCCGGGTCCTTCTTCGCGGCCCGCCAGGGCTTCGTCTCGCCGGAATCCTTCGTCTTCCTGGAATCGGCCGTCATCCTGGCGATCGTCGTTCTGGGCGGCATGGGGTCGCTGGTCGGGATCGCCGTTGCGGCCGTGCTGATGATCGGCGGAACGGAAATCCTGCGCGAACTCACCTTCCTCAAGGCGGTGTTCGGGCCCGATTTCACGCCCGAGCTCTACCGCATGCTGATCTTCGGCCTGGCCATGGTCGTGGTCATGGTGCTCAAACCCCGCGGTTTCGTGGGCTCGCGTGAGCCCAGCGCCTTTCTCCACGAACGCAAGAGCGTTTCCTCGAGCTTTACCAAGGAAGGGCACGGCTGATGGCTTCCGCTCCGACGACAAAGGCGGCAGCGGGCGCCGCAGCGCAAGACCCGATCCTCAAGGTCGAGCATCTCTCGATGCGCTTCGGTGGCCTCATGGCCATCAACGACCTGTCGTTCGAATGCCGGCGCGGCGACATCACCGCGCTGATCGGCCCCAACGGGGCCGGAAAGACGACGGTGTTCAACTGCATCACCGGCTTTTACAAGCCGACCATGGGCATGATGACGCTGCGCCAGAAAGGCGGGCAGGACTATCTCCTGGAGCGTCTGGCGGATTTCGAGATCACCAAGCGCGCCAAGGTGGCCCGTACCTTCCAGAACATCCGTCTGTTCACCGGCCTGACCGTTCTGGAAAATCTGCTCGTCGCTCAGCACAATGCGCTGATGCGCGCGTCGGGCTACACGATCCTGGGGCTTTTCGGCTTTCCCGCCTATCGCAAGGCCTCCAAGGAATCGATCGAGCTCGCCCGATACTGGCTGGACAAGGCTTCGCTCACCGAGCGGGCCGACGATCCGGCAGGCGATCTGCCCTATGGCGCTCAGCGCCGGCTGGAAATTGCCCGCGCCATGTGCACCGGGCCGGAGCTCCTCTGCCTGGACGAGCCGGCCGCCGGTCTCAACCCGCGGGAATCCCTAGCGCTCAATACGTTGCTGCAGGGCATCCGCGCCGATACCGGCACGTCGATCCTGCTGATCGAGCATGACATGTCCGTCGTCATGGAGATCTCGGACCATGTGGTCGTGCTCGAATATGGGCAAAAGATCTCCGACGGGACACCCGATTTCGTAAAGAACGATCCGAAGGTCATCGCGGCCTATCTGGGCGTCGAGGATGATGAGGTCGAAGAGGTGATCGCGGAAGTGGAAGAGGTGGCCCACGAAGTGGAGGGAGGCCAGAAATGACGCCGATCCTTCAGGTCAAGGCCGTCGAGACCTATTACGGCAATATCCGCGCGCTCGCCGGCGTCGATGTCGAGGTGCAGAAGGGCGAAATCGTCTGCCTGATCGGCGCCAACGGTGCCGGCAAATCGACGCTGATGATGACGATCTGCGGCAGCCCGCAGGCGCGCACCGGGCAGATCCTGTTCGAGGGCCGTGACATCACCCGCATGCCGACCCATGAGATCGCCCGGCTGCGCATCGCGCAATCGCCGGAGGGACGGCGGATCTTCCCGCGCATGACGGTTTATGAAAACCTTCAGATGGGCGCCAGCCTCGACAATCTGAAGTATTTCGATGAGGACGTGGAGAAGATGTTCACGCTCTTCCCGCGGCTGAAGGAGCGCCAGAGCCAGCGCGGCGGCACGCTGTCGGGCGGCGAGCAGCAGATGCTGTCGATCGCCCGCGCGCTGATGGCCCGGCCTAAGCTCCTGCTTCTGGACGAGCCGTCGCTCGGCCTCGCGCCGCTGATCGTCAAGGGCATCTTCGAGGCGATCCGCAAGCTGAACGAAACCGAAGGACTGACCGTGTTCCTGGTGGAGCAAAACGCCTTTGCCGCACTGAAGCTGTCGCACCGCGCCTATGTCATGGTCAACGGCCAGGTGACGATGACGGGTGGCGGACGCGAGCTGCTCGCCAATCCGGAAGTGCGCGCGGCCTATCTGGAGGGCGGGCGTCACTAACGCCGCCTCCCGGTCTTTCAAGGAGACGAACCCCATGCAAGGCATTCTCTACGAAGAAGCCTCCTTCGCGCAGTTCGTGATGATCACCTGCATCATCGGCGGCTGGACCGCCTGGCGCACCGGCAAGAGCGTCGCCGACAGCTGGAAGGACTACGGTCTGGTGGTGTTTTACACGGCGCTGCTCGGCGTGGCGATCCGCTTCGTTCATCACGCATTGTTTGGCGGCACGATGTTCACGCTGCAATACTACATCGTGGACACGATCGTGCTTTTGCTGTTTTCTACCGCTGGCTTCCGCTTCTATCGCACGAAGCAGATGACCACGAGCTACTACTGGCTCTACGAGAAGGCTTCGCCCTTTTCCTGGAAGGCAAAATAACAAGGGAACGGACGGCGGATCGGGCGGCAAGCCCGGCATGCCGATCTTAAAAGTTTCCGGCGGCGTCATAGTGGGGACGATGCCGGATTGCCAACAGACCCGCTCGAACACTTTGGGAGTTACAGGATGAAAAAGGTACTTTTGTCGGCCGTGGCCTTCAGCGCCATGGCGGCCTTTGGCGGTTACGCCCAGGCTGAGATCCTGATCGGTGTCGGCGGCCCGCTGACCGGCCCGAACGCCGCATTCGGCGCACAGCTGCAGAAGGGCGCCGAGCAGGCCGCCGCCGATATCAACGCTGCCGGCGGCATCAATGGCGAGCAGATCAAGATCGTTCTCGGCGACGACGTTTCCGACCCGAAGCAGGGCATCTCGGTCGCCAACAAGTTTGCCGCTGATGGCGTCAAGTTCGTGATCGGCCACTTCAACTCGGGCGTCTCGATCCCGGCGTCGGAAGTCTATGCCGAAAGCGGCATCCTGGAAATCACCCCTGCGGCCACCAACCCGAAGTTCACCGAACGCGGCCTGTGGAACACCTTCCGCACCTGCGGCCGTGACGACCAGCAGGGCGGCGTTGCCGGCAAGTATCTGGCTGAGAAGTTCAAGGACGCCAAGATCGCCGTCATCCACGACAAGACGCCGTATGGCCAGGGCCTCGCCGACGAAACCAAGAAGGCGATGAACGCCGCCGGCGTCAAGGAAGTGCTCTATGAAGGCGTCAACACCGGCGACAAGGACTTCTCGGCGCTGATCGCCAAGATGAAGCAGTCGGGCGTTTCGATCATCTACTGGGGCGGCCTGCACACCGAAGCCGGCCTGATCATCCGCCAGGCCGCCGATCAGGGCCTGAAGGCAACCCTCGTTTCGGGCGATGGCATCGTCTCCAACGAACTGGCCTCGATCGCGGGCGACGCCGTCGCCGGAACGCTCAACACCTTCGGCCCGGACCCGACGCTGCGCCCGGAAAACAAGGAACTGGTTGAGAAGTTCAAGGCCGCCGGCTTCAACCCGGAAGCCTACACGCTTTATTCCTACGCCGCTCTTCAGTCGATTGCCGAAGCCGCCAAGGCCGCAGGCTCGCTCGAAGCGGAAAAGGTTGCCGAAGCGATGAAGGCCAAGGGCCCGTTCAAGACGGTTCTCGGTGACATGTCCTTCGACGCCAAGGGCGACCCGAAGCTTCCCGGCTACGTCATGTACGAGTGGAAGAAGGGCCCGGACGGCAAGTACAGCTACTTCCAGCAGATGTAAGCTTTCGCACCTTGTGCGAAGTGAGGAGCCCGGTGCGCACGCGCCGGGCTTTTTTCGTTGTTCAGCGGGTTTGAGCGACAGATCAAATGGGCAAATGCGACGCGAACATGATGCGCGCGCAGCAAGCCCAGCCCATAGTCGAAAGCGCCCTGCGATCGATCCATGAAGGCCGTCGCAGCGCTGGAGAAGTCCGCGGGTCGAGGCCTGTCAGAGAGGCGCGTGCCCGTGACGAATGAGTACGGCGGCTTGAGCGCATTTGAGAAAACGCGATATCGTAAGCCCCGTAAATAAGACATTCGTTTTCAAGTATTGACTCAAATTCAGGTCGTTGCCATAAAAGGCGCCGGAATGCGTCCCCAATTCGCAGCACGGCGAGGATTCGACATGGTCGACATCAATAACGGCTCTTTGGATAACACGTTCGCTCCCATCGGCAGCAATACAATTTCAGCCAATGACGACGGAAGCAGCAACTTCATTGACGTCAGATCCATCTTCACAGGTGGCATCAACTTCTTCGGCCATCAATTCAATGGCCTCTACGTCAATAATAATGGCAATGTGACGTTCGGTAATTCACTCTATCGATATACGCCCAATGATATTGGCGGCGACAGCAATCTTTCGATCATCGCGCCGTTCTGGGCAGACGTCGACACACGCGGTGCCGGCTCTCTGACTCATTACGGATTTGATGCATCGCGGCATTCGTTCATCGCGACTTGGCAGAATGTCGATTATTATAATGCGACAAACGCGGATCATCAGTCGAAGTTCGACTCTTTCCAGCTCGAACTCGTCGATCAGGGCCACGGCGATTTCGATATTATTTTCCGTTACAATGGCATCAATTGGGTGACCGGCGATGCATCGGGCGGCACGAACGGCCTTGGCGGGCATGTCGCGCGCGCCGGGTTTTCTGCGGGTGACGGCGTTCACTATTTCGAACTGCCGCAATCCGGCGTCGAGAGCCTGATGCTCGGCCTGGATGGGATCCAGGGCACAGCCGGGACTGGTGTCTGGCGTTTTGCCGTTCGCAACGGCGAGGTGTCGGGGATCGGTACGACCGGCAATGACGACCTGCATGGCACCGACGGAAACGATTTCCTCGATGGTGGCGCCGGCAACGATCGGCTCGATGGCGGCGCCGGCGACGATATCCTCTACGGTGGCGATGGTGACGATGTCGTGCTCGGCGGCGCGGGCAACGATACGTTGATCGCGGGTCATGGGCGTGGCAATGACGTCTATGATGGCGGCGCCGATACGGATACGATCACCTATATGAGCACGACGCAGGGTGTGGTCGTCGACCTCACGGCCGGAACGGCCGATGGAGCCGAGATCGATCACGACACCCTGACCGGAATCGAAAACGTCGTGGGCGGCAGCGGCGATGACCGGATCATCGGCTCGAATGGCGACAATGAACTGAACGGTTGGCGCGGGGCCGACTTCATAGACGGGGCTGGCGGTCGCGATACGGCGATCTATAGCGGCAACTTTGCCGATTACCAGATTCAGGCGATCACGCTCGATGACGGCCGCGCCGGTTACAGCGTCACAGGTGGATCGGATGGTGGCGACAAACTCGTCAATATCGAGTTCGCGCGCTTTAACGACGGCACCTATAATTTTGCCCTTCAGCGGCTGATGCCGACGCAGCACACGACGCCGAGCGCCCAGGCCGATCACTACATCACGGCCGAAGATACGCCGCTCGTCGTCGCGCCGGTCTCAGGTGTTTTGCACAATGACAATGGTGCGGCCACGATTGCCGCAAGCCTCGTTTCCGGGCCGCAGCATGGCGCCTTGAGCATCGATATCGATGGCGGGTTCATCTACAAGCCCTTCGCGGATTACAACGGTCAGGACAGTTTCGTTTACAAGGCTGTCGATGGCGGCCTGAATTCGGACCCCGTCACCGTGTCGATCGATATCACGCCCGTCAATGATGCGCCGATCGCGCATGCCGATGTCGGCTTGAAAATTCCAGGTAGCGGCAAGCCATTCAAGATCGCGGCTCACAGCCTTCTCGGCAATGATGATGACGGCGATCCCGAGCTTGCTCAGCCCTTGAAGATCGTCGCCGTTTCCGGTGCGACGCACGGAAAGGTCGAGCTGAAAGGAAAGGACGTCTATTTCACCCCGACGAAGGGCTACTCCGGTCCGGCGACGTTCACCTACACGGTTTCGGACAGTGACGGCGCGACGGCAACGGGCCAGGTGAAGCTGTCGGTCGCCAATAAGAACGGCGGATATACGCTTCTTGGCTCGCAGGAGGCGGATACGATCATCGGGGCCAAAGGAAATGACAAGCTGGTGGGCTCCGATGGCGACGATACGCTCTCTGGCGGGCTCGGCAATGACGTTCTGACAGGCGGCGCCGGTGCCGATCGCTTCGTTTTCAACACGAAACTCGACAAGGCCAAGAATGTCGATGTCATCACCGACTTCCAATCCGGGCTCGATCACATCGTTCTCGATCACACGATCTTCAAGAAGCTCACGGTCGGCGTGCTGCCGGATGGTGCATTCGCGTCGAATGTGAAGGGCATTGCGCATGAGGCCGACGATCGCATCCTCTATAACAGCAAGACGGGCGGTCTTTTCTATGACGCCGATGGGTCTGGAAAGGGAGCGCCCGTTCTGTTTGCTAAGATCGCCGGCCATGGCGTGATCGATGCGCATGATTTCCTGATCGTTTGAGGTTTGGAGAAAATTTCCTTCCAGCCGGGATAGGGCCCCTTGTTGCAGAAGCGACAGGGGGCCTTCCCGTGAAGGGAGGAAGGCAGGCCATTCCGACGCGTCATCGACAAGGTCTCTATGTTTTGCGGCAGGAAGGTTTTATGACCGAACCGCCGAGCCCTGACGTGCGGTCTTGCGAGACGTCACGAGGACTTGCGAACAGGGCGCATCCCCAGTCTCGGAGACCATCATGCCAACCGTCACATCCGTCGCCCTGAAATCCGAACATGCCTTCTCCAAGACGCTGGTCGAGGCGATCGACATCGTCGAGAATTTCGGTGTGCGCGGCGATGCGCATGCGGGCGTGACGGTCAAGCATCGGTCACGCGTGGCGGTCGATCCGACCCAGCCCAATCTCCGCCAGGTTCATCTGATCCAAGGCGAACTCTTTGCCGAACTGGAAAGTCAGGGCTTTTCCATTCGGCCCGGCGATCTTGGCGAAAACATCGTGACGGAGGGCATCGCGCTTCTGGATCTTCCGCGCGATACGCTGCTGCAGATCGGCCCGGATGCCGTGCTGCGGGTCACGGGCTTGCGCAATCCTTGTCCGCAGATCGAGGCTTTTCGCAGCGGCCTGCTCAAGGCGCTGGTCTACAAGGACGACCAGGACAGGCTGGTGCGCAAGGCCGGCATCATGACCGTTGTGTTGAAGAGCGGCACGGTGCGACCAGGTGATCCGATCACGATCATCCTGCCGCCGCTGCCGCATCATCCGCTGGAACGGGTCTGAGCTGCCCCTGGATCATCAGGATTGATATCAACAAGTCAAAGCGGACCTTCAGGCGAAAACCGCTCACGCTTTTCGCCTGAAAGCCCGCTCTAGGCCTGCCCTTCATGCAACACCTCCACTGCCTTGACGGCAGCGGAGGCGCGGTTTTCCACGCCGAGTTTCACATAGATCTGTTCCAGATGCTTGTTGACCGTGCGGGCGGACAGGCCGAGAATCTCGGCAATGTCGCGGTTGGCCTTGCCCTTGGCAATCCAGGCCAGCACTTCGGCCTCACGCTGCGTCAGGCCGAAGTGGCCGCGCAGCAGGGCGTCGTCGCTTGCGGTGCGGATACTGGTCAGGCGGAAGAGATATTCATCCGGGCCGATGGCGCCGACAAAGGCGAGCTGAAGCACCGGGGCGCCCTTGCGCTCGATGGTCAGGCCCGGTTCAGCATCGCCATCGCTGCGCGCGCGCATCCAGCCTTTGAGATCGCCGCTCAGCGCGTCCATGCCGTCGTCGCTTTCGATCGCTGCATTGACGAGCCGGTTGGCTTGCGGGGTCGACCAGTGCAGGGATCCGTCCCCCCGCACGGCCAGCAGATGGCGCCCGGCAGCATCCAGCGCCGCCCGCGCGCTCTGGGCCGAGCGTGCGTTGGAGAGATGGACGCGGATGCGGGCGCGCAACTCGTCGATGTTGATCGGCTTGGTCAGATAATCGACCCCGCCGGACTCGAGGGCGTGAACGACATGCTCGGTTTCGGTCAGCCCGGTCATGAAGATCACTGGCACGGGGGCGATGGCCGGTTGGCGCTTCAGCGTCCGGCAGGTGTCGAAGCCGTCCATGCCGGGCATCACTGCATCCATCAGGATCAGATCGGGCGTGATCCGGTCGACCACATTGATGGCGGCCCGGCCGGAGGTTGCGATCAGCACGGAAAAGCCGGATTGCTCCAGCGCATCGGTGAGGAAGCCCAGCGTCTCCGGACTGTCATCGACGATCAGGATGATGTCGCGTGGGCTCGCGTCAGCCATGAGAACGGCTCTCCTCTGATTTGGGCGAGGATGTTTCCGCCTCGGCGCTATCGAGGCCAGCCAGGAATCCGGCATAGCCCTCCATGTCGAAGGCCTTGATATAAGTCCGCACGGCCTCGGCAAAGGGTTGATACGCCGCGTCGCGGGCAAGCTCGGTGAGTTTCGCTTCGATGCCTCTGATATAGCCGATCTCGCCAAGGCGCATCAGCTCGGCCAAATGATCGGCGGCAGGCGGAACGAGCGGCGCAGGCGGCAGGGCGGTTTGTGCGGCTGCGGGATCCTCGTAGATCCATTCCAGCTTCAGATGAAGTGCCAGCTTGTCCAGCACGCGTCTGATGTCGAAGGGCTTGGCCAGCGTGTCCGTATGTCCATCCTCGCCGGCGGCGGCCGAGCCGTCGCCGATATTGGCGGACAGCATGATGATCGGGGCGAGCTGTCCGGCCGCGCGCAGGCGCGTTACAAGCTGCCAGCCATCCATGTCGGGCATGGAGATATCGACGAAGAACAGATCCGGCTTGATGCCTTCGATCAGGGCCAGGCAGTCCGGCCCGCCATTCGCAGTAAGAACGACGAAGTCGAGCGGGGTCAACAGCTCGCGCATGAGGTCGAGATGGTCTTCATTGTCGTCCACGACCACGACGGTGCGCCGTGCGCCCTTATAGCCCGTTACGGTCCGTTGGGCGGGGCGGCTGGCGATGGCCGGCCTGTCGACGGCCGACAGCATCAAGCGGACGCGGAATGTCGAGCCGATATCGCGGGAGCTCTCCACCGCGATCTCGCCGCCCAGCGTCTGGGTCAGAAGCCGCGTGATGGTGAGGCCGAGGCCGAGGCCCGGCTGGCGCCGCACGTGCTCGGCCTTGCCCCGCTGGAAGGGCTCGAAGATCCGTGGCAGTTCGTCCACAGCAATGCCGCGCCCGGTATCGGCCACGGTAAAGCTCGCCACCTGGCTGCGATAGCCGATTTCAAAACGAACCTCGCCAGTTTCGGTGAATTTGATGGCATTGGTCAGGAGGTTGACGAGGATCTGACGCAGCCTTTTCTCGTCGGTGCGCACATAGGCCGGCAGGCTTGCGGCGCGGCGATGGAGAAAGGCCAGTCCCTTGGCTTCCGCCTGCGGGCGAACCATGTCGACGATCTGGTCGAGAAAATCGCCAAGATGGATCTCGTTGGAATAGACCTGCAGCCGCCCGGCCTCGATCTTGGAAATATCGAGAAGCCCGTCGATCAGGCCGGAGAGATGCTCGGCCGAGCGGCGGATGACCTTGATGGCCGATTGCCGTTCCTTCGGTATTGTCGCGTCGCGCTCCAGGATCTGCGCATAGCCAAGCACGGCATTGAGCGGCGTGCGTAGTTCATGCGACAAGCCGACGACATAGCGGCTCTTCGCCCGGTTGGCGGCCTCGGCCGTCTCCTTGGCCTTTTGCAGGGCGGCGTCGGTCTTTTTGTGTGCGGCTATCTCTTTCAAGAGCAGCGTCGTCTGGCGAGAGGATTCCTCTTCCGCCACCACGCGGCTGTCATGCGCCAAGACATAGAACCAGCAGACAATGCCGGCGATGACGGCGAAGACGAAGAAGACGACGCCGACGGTGCGATCGATCATCGCCGCTGCCTCGGGCGAGACCGCGCCGATCTGATGGGCGATCAGCATGAGGATCGCGCCGAGCCCGCTGACGGACAGCACCACCGCAATCGCATAGCGCCCGAGCCGGCTCGACAGGCTTTCCACCAGCCGCGCCGGCAGCAGCCGGCGGGCAAGGACGGCGGTCTGCGCATTGATCCGCGCATGCGGCTTGCAGATGTCGTGGCAGCGGCTGTCGAGCGAGCAGCAGAGCGAACAGATCGGGGCGGCATAGGCCGGGCACCAGGCCATGTCCTCGGGCTCGAACGGATGTTCGCAGATCGAGCATGTGATCGCCTGCCTGGCTTTCCAGCTGGCGCGCGGCTTGCGGGCCAGATAATAGCGCCCCCCGGTTGCCCAGGCGAGCGCGGGCGAGATCAGGAAGGCGGCCAGTGTCACATAGGTCGAGAGAGAGGCCGCGACCGGACCGAAGAGGCCGAAATGTGCCGAGAGCGCAATGCCGGCCGACAGCAGCATGCTTCCGGTGCCGACCGGATTGATATCGTAGAGATGGGCGCGCTTGAACTCGATGCCTTCAGGCGCAAGCCCCAGCGGCTTGTTGATGAAGAGATCGGCCGAGATGGTGCAGAGCCAGGCCATGGCGATGATGGAGAAGATGCCGAGCGTCGCCTCCAGGAGCCGGTAGATGCCCAGTTCCATCAAAAGCAGCGCGATGGAGACGTTGAAGACCAGCCAGACCACGCGGCCGGGATGGCTGTGGGTCAGCCGTGAGAAGAAATTCGACCAGGCCAGCGACCCGGCATAGGCGTTCATCACATTGATCTTTAGCTGCGAGACCACGACGAAGGCCGACATCAGAAGCAGAGCAGCCGTTTCGTTGGGGATCATATAGCCGAAGGCGGTGACATACATATGGGCGGGATCGGCGGCCTGGCCGGCGGGCACGCCTGCGGAAAGAGTGAGCACCGCCAGGAAGGAACCGGCGAGGAGCTTTGGCACGCCGACCACCACCCAGCCGGGCCCCGCGAGGAAGACGGCGAGCCGATGGCGCCATTTGCGACCGCCTTCGGGCGGCAGGAAGCGCAGGAAATCCACCTGCTCGCCGATCTGCGGCATCAAGGCCAGGATCACCGCCGAGGCCGCGCCGAACTCCAGCAGATTGAAAGGCGCGGCGCCGCCTACCTGAGCATTGGAATGACCGATGCCGGCAAAGGCGCGCCAGAGATCGACCTTTTCCCAATCGGCGAAGGCGATGAAAACGAACGGCAGGATGTTGAGCGTGATCCAGAAAGGCTGGGTCAGAAGCTGGAAGCGCGAGATCAGCCGAACGCCATAGATGACGAGCGGAATGACCACGACAGCACTGATGATATAGCCGAGCCAGGGCGGAATGCCGAAGGTCAGTTCCAGCGCGCCGGTCATGATCGAGGCCTCGATGGCGAAGAGCATGAAGGTGAAGCTGGCATAGATCAGCGAGGTGACCGTGGAGCCGATGTAGCCGAAGCCTGCCCCCCGGGTCAGTAGGTCGATGTCCACTCCGTGGCGAATGGCGTAGCGGCTGATCGGCAGGCCAATGATGAGCATGGCGAGCGCTGCGACGAGGATGGCGAGAGCGGCGTTGGTCGTGCCATAGGAGAGCGTGATCGTGCCGCCGATGGCTTCCAGCGCCAGGAAGGAAATCGCCCCGATCGCCGTCTGCGAAATGCGGCTGGAGGAGAAGCGCCGGGCGCTCTTGGCAGTGAAACGCAGAGCATAATCTTCCAGCGTCTGGTCGGCGACCCAACGATTATAGTCGCGCCGAATGGGGATGATGCGCTGGCGTGCGGACATGCCTAAAAATTATCCTTCCTCGGGGCCTGACCATCTCCTGGGCATGTTCATGAGAATCGGCGCCTTGGCAAGCGGCCAGGATCAGGAAAGCGCGTCTGAGGTCGCGCGCATTTCCGCTATCAGCCATCGTTCCAACGCGACCGCGTCAGGCCGTCCGGCAAGATGGCGCGCAACCCACAGCACAATGCGCCGTGGCCCGGGCTTGAAGCCGAAGGGTGCCACCAGCCGTCCGGCGGAAAGCTGTTCCATCACCAGCATGCGCGGCACCACCGCCATGCCCAGGCCACAGGCTGCCGCCTGGATCAGCAGATAAAAATGGTCGAAGCTGGTTTTGGCCGCCAGTGCCTCACCGCCAAGCCCGGCCACGCCCTGCCAGTCCCGCCAGGCCTCCGGGCGGGTGCGGCTTGCCAGAAGCGTGGCGGCCGGCAGGTCCGTTTGCTGGCGGATGCCGGCCTGTTCAAGATAATCGGGCGCGCAGACAGGCCCGATCGCCTCCACCCCCAATTCGCGGATCACCGCGTCCTGCGGCGGTTCGATGATGCTGGACCGGATCGCCATGCCGATCTTGTCGCGCACGAAGTCGATGCGGCTGAAATTGAGATTGAACTGCAGCTCGATTTGCGGATGCAGCTCGTGGAACTGCCCGATGCGTGGGATGATCCAACCCATCATGATCGAGGAGGAGCAGGAGAGGGTCAACGGTTCCGGTCTGACCCGCGCGACACTTTCCTGGATCAGCTTGAAGGCGCTGGCCAGCCCTTCCGCCAGCCGCTGGCCCTCCGGTGTCGGCTCCATGCCTCGCGCAGTCTTGGCCAGAAGGGTTACACCAAGCGCCTCTTCAAGCGCTTTGACCTGTCGGCTCACAGCGCCGTGCGTAACGAAAAGCTCACTGGACGCCAGGGTCACGGAGCGGTGCCGGGCTGCGGCTTCGAAGGCCCGTAAAGCATTGAGCGATGGCATGCTGGACATCTGGCTTCCTTCTCTGTGAGTTTTCCTCACAAGCAGATTCGTTTTAATCGATTGCGGAGACCTCACCAAGCTTCATAAACCGGGGAAGGGGTTGCACGGTCGGGCTGGAGGAGCCTGTCGACCGGATGGCGGACCCGCCTTAGCCCGGAGGGAGGGCTAGCGGCATCAGACGGGAGGAGAGGCCATGGCAGTGCAAAGTTTGGATACGGGCGCAATCGAGCGCTCGGCGGTTCGCAAGGTGACGAGGCGGCTCGTGCCGTTCATCGGCCTGATGTTCTTCATCAACTTCCTCGATCGAACGGCAATTTCCTTTGCCGGGCCGAACGGGATGACGAACGATCTGGCGATGACGGCAGCCCAATTCGGTTTTGCCGCGGGCATTTTCTTCTTCGGCTATATCGTTCTGGAAGTGCCGAGCAATCTGGCGCTGCACAAATACGGCGCGCGCCGCTGGCTGGCCCGGATCATGGTGAGCTGGGGCATTGTGGCGCTGCTGTTCACCTGGGTCAGCAGCGTGCCGCAGCTTTATGTGCTGCGTTTTCTTCTCGGCGTGGCCGAGGCCGGGTTCTTCCCCGGCGCCATCCTGTTTCTGAGTTCCTGGGTGCCGCTGCGCCACCGTAACACGGTCCTGGCGCTGTTCTATCTCGCCCAGCCATTGACCACCGTGCTCGGCGCGCCTCTCGCCGCCTCTCTGATCCAGGCCCATGGCCTGTTCGGCCTGGAAGGCTGGCGCATCATGTTCTTCGGCGTTGCGCTGCCGGCCATCGTCGTCGGCATTATCAGCTGGTTCTACCTGTCTGACAAGCCGGCCGATGCCAAGTGGCTCACCCCTCAGGAGCGCAGCTGGCTGACCGACGAGCTGGCGCGCGAAGACAAGGCCAAGATTGTCGCCCATGGCCGCATCAATGGCCTGGCCTTGTCCGATAAGCGGGTCTGGCTGCTGTCCACACTCTACTTCGGGCTGATCTACGGGCTCTATGCCATCGCCTTTTTCCTGCCCACCATCATCGCGGGCTTCGAAGGCAAGTTCGGCACCAAGTTCGACGTCTTCGACAAGGGCCTGATCACGGCCATCCCCTATTTGCCGGCGGCGGTCGCCATTTATGTCTGGAGCCGGTTCGTCGCCAAGCGCGGTGTCCAGGGCTGGCATATCGGCCTGCCGGCCATGATCGGCGCTTTGAGCATTCCCGCTGCCTTGCTGATGGGCTCGCCCGAGACCACGATCCTGATGATCACCATCACCGCCTGCGCGATCTTCGCCGCCCTGCCGAATTTCTGGGCGATTCCCTCGCGCTTTCTCGTCGGTCCGGCTGCGGCTGCGGGCATCGCGCTTATCAATACCATCGGCAATATTGCCGGCTTCGCTGCGCCCTACATCACCGGCTTGCTCAAGGACGCGACAGGGCTTTATCAGGCGCCGATGTTCGTCGTCGGCGGGTTCATGGCGCTTTCGGCGGTGATCGCCTTCTCGCTCGATCGAAAGACGCCGAACGGCGAAGCCCTGCAGCCGCACAAGGCTTAGGCGCGCCCGCCAGCACGCAAAAGGGGAAAGGGTCGGCCTTCGCGTCGGCCCTTTTTTCGTTTCGCCTGCGCGATGGCCCGCCATCGATCCCCCATCTGCGCAGGCTTTCCCCCCGGGCTTACGTCAAATGACGTATGTCGCGCTGCACAATTCCGCCCGATAGTCGCCACAGACAGCCGAGGTTTAAGACTTCGTTTACCGGCTGGCTCACGCAACAAGAGGGGAAAACACAATGAATCGCAGGAGCTTGCTTACGAGCGCCCTGATCGCCGGCATGCTGGCGACCACCGCTTTCCACGGCGCCTTCGCCGCTGACGATACGATCAAGGTCGGTGTTCTCCATTCGCTCTCCGGCACCATGGCGATCTCGGAAACGACGCTGAAGGACGCCATGCTGATGCTCATCGACGAGCAGAACAAGAAGGGCGGCCTGCTGGGCAAAAAGCTCGAAGCCGTCGTGGTCGACCCGGCCTCCGACTGGCCGCTCTTTGCCGAAAAGGCGCGTGAGCTGATCTCGGTTGACAAGGTCGCCGCCGTCTTCGGCTGCTGGACCTCGTCCTCCCGCAAATCCGTGCTCCCGGTTTTCGAGGAGCTGAACTCGATCCTGTTCTACCCCGTGCAGTATGAAGGCGAGGAATCCTCGCGCAACATCTTCTACACCGGTGCCGCGCCGAACCAGCAGGCCATTCCAGCCGTCGATTACCTCATGAACACCGAAGGCGTGAAGCGCTTCGTGCTCGAGGGTACGGATTACGTCTATCCGCGCACGACCAACAAGATCCTGGAAGCCTATCTGATCGCCAAGGGCATTCCGAAGGAAGACATCCTAATCAACTACACCCCGTTCGGCTTCTCCGACTGGCAGACCGAAGTGGCCAAGATCAAGGACTTCGGCTCGGCCGGCAAGAAGACCGCCGTGGTCTCGACCATCAACGGCGACGCCAACGTGCCCTTCTACAAGGAATTGGGCAATCAGGGCGTCAAGGCCACGGATATCCCTGTCGTCGCCTTCTCGGTCGGTGAGGAAGAACTTGCCGGTCTCGACACCAAGCCGCTGGTCGGCCATCTCGCCGCCTGGAACTACTTCCAGTCCGTCGATGCGCCCGCCAATGCCGAGTTCATCAAGACCTGGCACGCCTTTACCAAGAACGACAAGCGCGTGACCAACGACCCGATGGAAGCCGCCTATATCGGCTTCAATGCCTGGGTGAAGGCCGTCGAGGCCGCCGGCACCACCGATACCGACGCCGTGCTCGACAGCATCATCGGCACCACCGTGCCGAACCTGTCCGGCGGCTATGCCACCGTCATGCCGAACCACCACATCACCAAGCCGGTGCTGATCGGGGAAATCCAGGAGGACGGCCAGTTCGAAATCGTCCAGCAGACGCCTGCCGTCGTCGGTGACGAATGGTCGGATTATCTGCCCGACTCCAAGGACCTGATCTCCGACTGGCGCAAGCCGATGTCCTGCGGCAACTTCAACGTCAAGACCGGCAAGTGCGGCGGCAAGGGCAGCTGATCCCGATCCTGTGACATGCCATGGCGGGGGCGCCGTCCGCTTCCCCCGCCAGCGCTGCGGCTGCCAGCGGTCGCGGCGCTCGGTTCCGCCATCCGGCCGCTTTCTCCTGGCGGGATGGCGGGCTGAGATCGACTTGGCACGGTTGATGCTTCTTCGAGACGGGTGATGGCTTTGCCATGCGCAAGGGCCTGATGCGGCGCTGCGGCCTCGCTCAGCCTTCCCTGGCCACCCCAAACCGGCCCGGTTGTTTCAAAAAGCAGGCAGACTGGCTTTGGCCCGCGCAAAGCAGGCAGGCCGGGAAAAGCAGGAAAGATCGCTCCATGACGCGCGCCAGATCCGAACTTCGTCTGATGGCATTGCTCCGGCCTTGGGCTGCGCTTCGTCTCGCTCTGGCCGCCCTCGTCATGATGGCCAGTTTTGGCCTGTCTCCGGCCGCCGCGCAGGAGGCGCTGCGCCCGCTGATCAATGCGCTCGGAACCGGCGGCTTTCCCGAGCGCGCCGAGGCCGTTAAGACGCTGGCGGCGACCGGCGATCCCAAGGTGCCGGAGATCCTGACCTATCTCTCCGATGGCGAGCTTTATGCGCCCAAGGCGGGCGGTGCGGTTTATCGCGTCGGCGCCGGCAATGCCGTTACCGATCCCCTGACCGGGACACCGTCCGAGGGCGTTTCCGCCGGAAGCTTGCAGAAGATCCGGCTGAACAACACGTTGCGCGGTGCGATCACGACCGCCATGAGCCAGCTGACGCTGCTCAGCCCCGACCGGAACAAGCGTTTTTCCGCCGCGCAGGATATTCTGAAAAGCGCTGACCCCGCGCAGCTGTCGCTGGTGGATGGTGCCTTGGCACAAGAAAAAGACGGCGCGATCAAAAGCCTGCTTGAGTCTGCCCGCGCCGTGATGGTGCTGAAGTCGGACCACTCGATCGAGGACAAGAAGGCGGCGATCGATACCGTGGCCGCGCGCGGCAATCGCGAGGCGCTGACCATTCTCCAGACCGCACTCGCAGGCGCGCCCGCCGATCTCGCGCCGCTGATCCAAGGCAAGATCGACGGCATCGCGCGCCAGCTGGCGCTCTGGGATGTGGCGCAGAACATCTGGTATGGCCTGTCGCTCGGCTCCGTTCTGCTGCTCGCCGCCATCGGGCTGGCCATCACCTTCGGCGTCATGGGCGTCATCAACATGGCGCATGGCGAAATGGTGATGCTCGGCGCTTACACCACCTATGTGGTGCAGCAGGCCGTGGCGACCTATGCGCCCGGTTTCGCCACCTTTGGCCTTGCCATTGCCGTGCCCACCGCCTTCCTGGTTACCGCGCTGATCGGGATTGCCATCGAGCGCGGCATCATCCGCTTCCTCTATGGCCGCCCGCTGGAAACGCTGCTCGCCACCTGGGGCCTGTCGCTGATCCTACAGCAGGCGATCCGCACCATTTTCGGCCCCACCAACCGTCAGGTCGACAATCCCTCCTGGATGTCCGGCACGGTCGATGTCGGCGGGCTGGCGGTGACCTGGAACCGGCTTTGGATCATCGTCTTTTCGCTCGCCGTGTTCTTCGCGCTCCTGACGCTGCTCAAGCGCTCGCGGCTGGGCCTGCAGATGCGCGCGGTGACCCAGAACCGGCGCATGGCCTCCTCCATGGGCATCCGCACGCCTTATGTCGATGCGCTGACCTTCGGGCTCGGCTCCGGCATTGCCGGCATGGCCGGCGTGGCGCTCAGCCAGATCGACAATGTCTCGCCCAATCTCGGCCAGAACTACATCATCGACAGTTTCATGGTCGTGGTCTTCGGCGGCGTTGGCAATCTCTGGGGCACGCTGGTGGGTGCGCTTTCGCTCGGCATCGCCAATAAGTTCTTGGAGCCCTATGCCGGCGCCGTGCTCGGCAAGATCCTGATCCTGGTGCTCATCATCCTCTTCATCCAGCGGCGGCCGCGCGGGCTGTTCGCGCTCAAGGGACGGGCGATCGAACAATGATCACAGACTTTCTCCTTTCCCGGCACGAGAAGAAGACGCTCATCGTCGCCGCGCTGATCCTCGCCGCCGCCATTCTGGTGCCGCTCGCCAATCTTCTGACGCCTGTTGGCAGCATTCTGCATGTGCCCGACCATCTCGTGCCGCTGATGGGCAAATATCTCTGCTATGCGCTCTTGGCGCTGGCGCTGGATCTTGTCTGGGGCTATTGCGGCATTCTCTCGCTCGGCCATGGCGCCTTCTTCGCGCTCGGTGGCTATGCCATGGGCATGTATCTGATGCGCCAGATCGGCGCGCGCGGCGTCTATGCCAATCCGCTGTTGCCGGATTTCATGGTCTTCCTCAACTGGAAGGAGCTGCCCTGGTATTGGACGGGCTTCGATCAGTTCTGGTTCGCGGCGCTCATGGTGCTCCTCGTGCCCGGCCTGCTCGCTTTCGTCTTCGGCTGGTTCGCCTTCCGCTCGCGGGTGACAGGCGTCTATCTCTCGATCATCACCCAGGCGATGACCTATGCGCTGCTGCTCGCCTTCTTCCGCAACGAAATGGGCTTTGGCGGCAATAACGGCCTGACCGATTTCAAGGACATTCTCGGGGCCAACATCCAGGCGCCCGAGACCCGCGCCGCGCTCTTCGCGAGCACTGCGCTGATGCTGGCGCTTGCGCTGATCTTCGCCTCCGCCGTCGTCCGCTCTAAATACGGCAAGGTGCTGATCGGTGTGCGCGATGCCGAAAGCCGCACCCGCTTTCTCGGCTATCGCGTCGAGAACATGAAGCTCTTCATCTTTACGGTCTCGGCGATGATGGCAGGCATTGCCGGCGCACTCTACGTACCGCAGGTGGGCATCATCAATCCCGGCGAATTCGCTCCGGCCAACTCCATCGAAGTCGTCATCTGGACGGCGGTCGGCGGGCGCGGCACGCTGATCGGCCCGATCATCGGCGCGATCCTGGTCAATTTCGGCAAGAGCATCTTCACCGCCGCCTTCCCGGAATTCTGGCTCTTCGCGCTTGGCGCGCTGTTCATCGCCACCACGCTGTTCCTGCCAAAGGGCATCGTCGGCACGGTGATGCAGGGCGCCAAGAACCGGGCGGAACGGCAGAAGGCTGTGGCGGCCGAAAAAGGCCGCGCTGTATCCCCGGCGCCCGCCACCGTCGGCACGCCAGAACCTCAGGCCGCGGAGTAGCCATCATGGATGCCAAGATCACCAACAGCATTCTCTATCTCGACAATGTCTCCGTCTCCTTCGACGGTTTCAGGGCGCTGAATGCGTTGTCCTTCGTGGTGGAGCCGGGCGAACTGCGCGCCATCATCGGCCCGAATGGCGCCGGCAAGACGACGATGATGGACATCATCACCGGCAAGACCCGGCCGGACCAGGGCGAGGTCTATTTCGACGGCGCCGTCGATCTGACACGCAAGGACGAGGCTGAGATCGCCCAGCTCGGCATCGGCCGCAAATTCCAGAAGCCGACCGTGTTCGAAAGCCACACGGTCTGGGACAATCTGGAACTGGCGCTGAACCGCAAGCGCGGCGTCTTCTCCACCCTGTTCTATCGGCTGACGGCTGAGGACAAGGCCCGCATCGAGGAGATTCTCGCCACTGTCAGGCTGACCGCGCGCAAGGACGACTATGCCGCCAATCTCTCCCACGGCCAGAAGCAGTGGCTTGAGATCGGCATGCTGCTTGCCCAGGAGCCCAAACTCCTGCTGGTGGACGAGCCCGTGGCCGGCATGACCGATGCCGAAACCAGCGAGACGGCGCTGCTCTTGAAAGACATCGCCAAGACCCGCTCCGTCGTCGTGGTCGAACACGATATGGGCTTCATCCGTGATCTCGGCGTCAAGGTCACCTGCCTCGCGGAAGGCTCCGTCCTGGCCGAAGGCTCGATCGATTTCGTCTCGAACGACCCTAAGGTCATCGAGAACTATCTGGGGCGGTGAGGGATAAACCTTGCGCAATTCGGTTCGAAAAGGACTTGGCCATGCTGACCGTCGATAAGGTCAATCTGCATTATGGCGCCGCCCAGGCGCTGCGCGGGGTTTCGATTGCCGCGCCGATGGGCAAAATCACCTGCGTGCTCGGCCGCAATGGCGTCGGCAAGACCAGCCTGCTGCGGGCGATCACCGGCCAGCAGGCAACCAGTGCCGGGTCGATCGCCTTCAACGGTGCCGACCTCGGCGGGCTGGCGCCCTACAGGCGCGCCAAGCTCGGTGTCGGCTTCGTGCCGCAGGGGCGCGAGATCTTTCCCTTGCTCACGGTGAAGGAAAACCTGGAAACCGGCTATGCGCCTGTGGCCCGCAAAGACCGCTTCATTCCCGACGACATCTTCTCGCTGTTCCCGATCCTGCAGACCATGCTCGGCCGGCGCGGCGGCGATCTTTCGGGCGGCCAGCAGCAGCAGCTCGCCATCGGCCGGGCGCTGGTGACACGACCGAAGATTTTGGTGCTGGACGAGCCGACCGAGGGCATCCAGCCGTCGATCATCAAGGATATCGGCCGGGCGATCCGCTATCTGCGGGATTCGACCGGCATGGCAATTTTGCTTGTGGAACAATATCTTGACTTCTGCCGTGAGCTTGCCGACCATGTCTATATCATGGACCGTGGGGAGATCGTGCATGAAGGACCGGCCGAGACGCTGGATACGCCGGAGGCGCGCCGTCACCTTACGGTCTGATGCTAAGGCTATGGAGTGCCTGCATGGCTGACGCCTTGGCTGCGGTGCAACCGGAACCGATCCTCGCTGCGGACGTGACGCCACGCGCGCAAGGCTTTTCGCCTCCGGGCGGACGGGCGCAGCGCGCCTGGGGCTCGGGCCGGCTTTCCACCAAGCCCGGGCAGGGACGCACCCGGCTCGACACCTTCTATCAGGAAGGCTGCGCCAAGCTGCGCCTGCCCGAGATGTTCGACGGCACGATGGAGGCCGTTCTGATCAACAGTTCCGGCGGGCTGACGGGCGGCGACCGAATGGAATGGCGTTTTTCCGCCGGGCCGCAAACCGCCCTGACGCTGACCACGCAGGCCTGCGAGCGTATATACAAGGCGAGCGCCGGTGTGGCGGAGATCGATACGCGCCTTACGGTGGGCGCAGGCGCGCGGCTCGACTGGCTGCCGCAGGAAACCATTCTCTTCGACCGCGCCGCGCTTCGCCGCTCGCTGGAGGTGGAGCTGGCAGACGATGCCACCTTTCTGGCCGTCGAAGCCGTGCTGCTGGGCCGCAAGGCCATGGGTGAGACGGTACTATCGGGTTCCTTCCGTGATCGCTGGCGCATCCGACGCGCGGGCCGACTTCTCCATGCCGATCACCTGGCGCTGGAAGGGGAGATCGCCGCGCTTGCCAGTCGATCTGCGGTGTTGGGCGGCGGCGTTGCCTTTGCCAGCCTGGTCTTTTGTGCCGGGGATTGCGCCCATCATCTCGCGCCGTTGCGCCGGCTTTTGGCGGGCACACAGGGCGGTGTCAGCCATGTCACGGTCGGTGGAATGGAGAAGCTGGTGATCCGGCTGATCGCCAAGGACGGCTTTTCGCTGAGAAAAACCCTGGTTCCGGTGATTTCGCACTTGCGTCTGGGCGCCAGCCTGCCGAAAGTCTGGAACCTGTGACCGCATCATGAAGACGGGGACCGCATGAACCTCACGCCCAGGGAAAAAGACAAGCTGCTGATCTCGATGGCTGCGATGGTGGCGCGCCGTCGTCTGGAGCGCGGCGTCAAGCTCAACCATCCCGAAGCCATCGCCCTGATCAGCGATTTCGTCGTCGAAGGCGCGCGTGACGGACGCTCGGTCGCCGAACTGATGGAGGCCGGCGCCCATGTGCTGACCCGCGATCAGGTGATGGAGGGGATTGCCGAGATGATCCATGACATCCAGATCGAAGCGACCTTCCCGGATGGCACAAAGCTGGTGACCGTTCACGAACCCATCCGCTGAGGTCTGCGATGCTGGCCTTGAGACCCAATTGTGAGTGCTGCGACCGGGATCTGCCGGGTGAGAGCGCGGGGGCGATGATCTGCAGCTTCGAGTGCACCTTTTGCGCCGATTGCGCGGAGGCCGTGCTGAGGGGCTGCTGCCCGAATTGCGGCGGCGAGCTGGTGCGACGGCCCGTGCGCCCAGCCGCGAAGCTCGCGGCCCATCCGGCATCGACTCTGCGGGTGCGACGCAAGGTGCCATGTTCGCCTGCCGCCTGACCAGACCCCGGCAGAGGCCGGAATGAATGTGCAGGCAAGAGACATGCCTGGCCGGTCCTTGCCAGCCGGTCGAGGAACAACAAGGAGGAACGCGCCATGATCCCCGGTGAAATCATTGCCGCACCTGGCGAAATCGAGCTGAACCAAGGCCTGGATACGGTGACCGTCACCGTGTCGAACACGGGCGACCGCCCTGTGCAGGTCGGCAGCCATTACCATTTCGCCGAAACCAATGCCGGCCTCTCCTTCGACCGGCAGGCCGCGCATGGGCGGCGGCTGGACATTCCGGCCGGCACCGCCGTGCGCTTCGAGCCGGGCCAGACGCGCGAGGTGACGCTGATCCCCTTCCAGGGCAAGCGCGCGATCTATGGCTTCCGCCAGAAGGTGATGGGCGCGCTTTGATCGGATGTCGGATGCGTCGAAGAGGGTATGCAGCCCGTTTGAGCTCTTTATGGCGCGGTGCTTTGCTGTCGGCGCTATCGGCCGTCGTCATGACCTTTCAGTCGGTCTTGGCGCAGGATCAGCCTGAGATCGACTGCGCCAAGGCCGAGCAGCAGACCGATATGACCATTTGCGCCCAGCGCGACTATCAGGAGGCCGATGACGCGCTGAACGCCACCTATCGTCAGGCGATGACACGGATGCGCAAGGCCGACGCCGACCTCGCGGATATGCCGGGCTATCCGCCCGGCGCTGTAGAGGCCTTGAAGACGGCCCAGCGCGCCTGGATAAGCTATCGCGACGGCCAATGCGTTCTCGCCGGCTTTCCTGTGCGCGGCGGCACGTTGGAGCCTATGCTGGTGGCCGGTTGTCAGGCTGATCTGACGCGCAAGCGGACGGAAGAGCTCAAGGCGACGATACGCGCACTGGATCAGTGAGCGCGACGCCAAACTAAGGCTGCTGATCCATGTGCGATTGCCAGAATGCAGATTGTCGCGTCGAGCGATGAACGGTGGACTACGCAAGGCTGGTGTGCGTCGCTTTCTCTTGCGCTAGCCTACTGAGGAATTGGGAGATGGTGTCATGTCGAGCACTGTTCGCATCACCTCGAAAAATCAGATCACCCTGCCGCCTGAAGTGCGTCATGGTCTCGGCGTCACTGCTGGCGATGAGATCGACATCATAGAGACCTCGGCTGGTGTCTTCGAGGTGAGGGCGCGCCGGGAAAACTTTTCGGCCTTGCGGGGCATGGTGAAGCTCGACCGACACGTCTCCGTCGATGATCTCGACCGATGGGTGGCGGAGGCACGTGATGCTGCCTATCAGGACGAAACGTCATGATCGGCATTGATACCAATGTGCTCCTTCGCTGGATTGCCATGGATGTGCTTGCCGGTGAAGAAGCTCGTGAGCAGGTGGCGTTGATCGAGCAGCATGTTGCCCATGCCGGCGAAGATATCTTTGTCAACCGCATCGTCGTTGTCGAATTGGTTTTGGTGCTGAGTCAGCGTGCCAAGCTCGCCAAGGAACGTGTGGCTGAGGTGGTGTTGCGGTTGCTTCATGCATCCGGCGTGATCGTTGAAGAACGTGATGCGCTGCTAACCGCCGTCAACAGCTACGTGCATTCGCCGGGTGGTTTCGCGGATCATCTGATCGGTGAAATCAATCGGCGATCCGGATGCCGAACGACTTTGACTTTCGACCGCGCGGCCGCCAAGTCCCCCTACTTTACAGAGCTCGGAAGGTAGACAGCCTTATGCCCTATAAAATGTCCCGCGCGGCCTATGCCGGCATGTTTGGCCCGACCACCGGCGACAAGGTGCGCCTGGCCGATACCGAGCTGTTCATTGAGGTGGAAAAGGATTTCACCACCTATGGCGATGAGGTGAAGTTCGGCGGCGGCAAGGTCATTCGCGATGGCATGGGCCAGAGCCAGGTGACGCGGGCCGAGGGTGCGGTCGACACCGTCATCACCAATGCGCTGATCGTCGATCATTGGGGCATCGTCAAAGCCGATGTCGGGCTGAAGGACGGGCTGATCGTCGCCATCGGCAAGGCTGGCAATCCCGATACCCAGCCCGGCGTCGACATTATCGTCGGCCCCGGCACGGAGGCAATCGCAGGCGAGGGCAAGATCCTGACGGCCGGCGGCATGGACAGCCATATCCACTTCATCTGCCCGCAGCAGATCGAGGAGGCTTTGATGTCGGGGCTGACCTGCATGCTCGGCGGCGGCACCGGCCCGGCCCACGGCACGCTGGCCACCACCTGCACGCCCGGCTCCTGGCACATTGCCCGGATGATCGAGGCGGCCGATGCCTTCCCGATGAACCTGGCCTTCGCCGGCAAGGGCAACGCTTCGCTGCCAGGCGCGCTGATCGAGATGGTGCTGGGCGGGGCGACCTCGTTGAAGCTGCATGAGGACTGGGGCACGACGCCCGCCGCCATCGATTGCTGCCTTTCGGTCGCCGACGACTATGACGTTCAGGTGATGATCCACACGGACACGCTGAATGAAAGCGGCTTCGTCGAGGATTCGATCGCGGCGCTGAAGGGCCGCACCATCCATGCCTTCCATACGGAAGGGGCCGGCGGCGGCCATGCGCCCGATATCATCAAGATCTGCGGCCAGCCGAACGTCATCCCATCCTCGACCAACCCGACCCGGCCCTACACGGTCAACACACTGGCCGAGCATCTGGACATGCTGATGGTTTGCCATCATCTGTCGCCATCGATCCCGGAGGATATCGCCTTCGCCGAAAGCCGGATCCGCAAGGAGACCATCGCGGCGGAAGACATTCTCCACGATATCGGTGCCTTCTCGATCATCTCGTCGGACAGCCAGGCCATGGGCCGCGTCGGCGAGGTGGCGATCCGCACCTGGCAGACGGCCGATAAGATGAAGCGCCAGCGCGGCCGGCTGAAAGAGGAGACGGGCGAAAACGACAATCTGCGCGTCAAGCGCTACATCGCCAAATATACGATCAACCCCGCCATCGCCCATGGCCTGTCCCATGCCATCGGCTCGATCGAGGTCGGCAAGCGCGCCGATCTGGTGCTCTGGAACCCCGCCTTCTTCGGCGTGAAGCCGGATATGGTTCTGCTCGGCGGCATGATCGCGGCAGCGCCGATGGGCGACCCGAACGCCTCGATCCCGACGCCGCAGCCGGTGCATTACCGGCCAATGTTCGGCTCCTTCGGCAAGGCGCGGACCAATTCCTCGGTCACCTTCGTTTCCCAGGCCGCGCTCGATGCCGGGCTGGAAGCCCGGCTCGGCGTGTCGAAAAAGCTGATGGCGGTGAAGAACACCCGCGGCGGCATCGGGAAGGCCTCGATGATCCACAACAGCCTGACGCCCGTCATCGAGGTGGACCCGGAAACCTACGAGGTGCGCGCCAATGGCGAGCTTTTGACCTGCGAGCCGGCAACGGTGCTGCCCATGACGCAGCGCTATTTTCTGTTCTGATCGATCACCGCCCAAAGCCACCCACCGCGATATCCTAATTGGGAGCAGCCATGCATCTGATGCATGGCTGCCATGCTGTGCCTTTTTCGCCCGTCTTTCATGCTGCGTCGCAGCGCCTCATTCGTTAAATTCCATTGCTCGCGGCGAGTCCGCAGCAGCGTTGGCAGCCTGTTTTCAGCGCCTTCTGTCTGCGGATCCGCAGCGTGTCGGCGTCCCGCCCCGGCATTCATGGGAGCCGTTGCAACTGACATGGTTTGTCAGAGTAAGGCGGTATCGGCGTCTGTGCCCTGACCTGTCTGGAGCGGGATCTCTGGGGAGATGTGAAGAGCGCCGCATGCGAGGGGTCGTTCAGCGCGGTGCATCCATATTTAAGGAGTTTATCGATGATCGGTAGAAAAGTACCCGCTGTAACCTTCCGCACACGCATTCGCGATGAGGCGGTCGGCGGTTCCAACCCCTATCGCTGGCAGGATGTTTCGACCGACGATTATTTCGCCGGCAAGCGCGTCGTGCTGTTTTCGCTGCCGGGCGCCTTCACGCCCACATGCTCGACCTTCCAGTTGCCCGATTACGAAAAGCTCGCGCCGGACTTCCGCGCGCACGGCATCGATGCGATCTATTGCCTCTCGGTCAACGACGCCTTCGTGATGAACGCCTGGGCCAAGAGCCAGAATCTGGAAAACGTCAAGGTCATCCCGGATGGCTCTGGCGAGTTCACCCGCAAGATGGGCATGCTCGTGGCCAAGGACAATCTCGGCTTCGGCATGCGCTCCTGGCGCTACGCAGCTGTCGTCAATGACGGCGTCATCGAGCAATGGTTCGAGGAAGAGGGTTACAGCGACAATTGCGAGACCGATCCTTATGGTCTCTCCTCGCCGCAAAACGTGCTCTCCGCCCTGCAGCAACATAAGCTGGCGGCCTGATCCTGTCCGCTCGATCATGAGACGAAGCCGTCCCTCGGGGCGGCTTTTTCATGAGGCGGGATAGCCCGGTGGCATGTCGGTGCCCCCGGCGGCAAAGATGGTGATGGCCTGTCTTCGCGCTTTCGCATCCGCGATATCGGGTCTAGATTGGCCGTCCGATTATCCTGCCAGACTGCAGCTTCATGCCCTATCGTTCGACTGAAATTCTCTCGCCAGGCCCTGCCGACATCGCGCCGATCGCAATCCTGACGCTTGTTCATGACCAGCGCCATGTGCGCCGCAAGCTCATTCATCTGCCTGATGACGATGTGGTCATGCTGGATTTGCGCCAGGCCGTGCAACTGGCCGATGGCGATCTTCTGGTGCTCGAAGGCGGAGGGCACATCCGCATCGAGGCAGCGGAGGAGCCGCTTTATGAGGTGCGGGCGCGGGATGCCAGGCATCTGACGGAGCTCGCCTGGCATCTAGGCAATCGCCATCTGCCCGCCGCCATCGAGGACGATCGCATCCTCATCCTGCGCGATCCGGTGATGCTGCCGATGCTCGAAGGGCTGGGGGCCACCGTGCGCATGGTGGAAGCACCCTTCCAGCCCGCACGCGGGGCCTATCACCATGGGCATGATCATGGCTGAGGCCAGCCAGCCAGGAAGCGCAAGCGCGACGACGGCGCTGCTGCGGCTGATGACCTGGCTGTCGCCGGCCTTTCCGGTCGGCGCCTTTTCTTATTCCTCCGGGCTCGAACAGGCGATCTCCAGCGGCATGCCGCAGGATGGAGAGGCGCTCTTCGACTGGCTCCAGGCCCTGTTGCTGCATGGCAGCCTATGGAACGATGCCGTGCTTCTGGCCGAAGCGCATCGCTGCATCGACCGGCCGGAGCCCTTGGCCGATGTCGCCGCTTTGGCGGAAGCCCTGGCGGGCGGGCGGGAGCGGCATCAGGAAACCATGCTGCAGGGGAGCGCCTTTCTGGCCGCAGCCTCAGCCTGGCCGCACCCTGTGCTGTCGATGCTCGAACAAGGCGCGGCCTATCCGGTCGCCGTCGGGGCTGTGGCGGGTGCGCATGGAATTGGGTGCATGGCAGCCGTCGCGGCCTATCTTCAGGCCGCTTTGGCGAACCAGACCTCGGTGGCGATCCGCTGCGGCCTGATCGGACAGGTTCAGGCTGTCGGCCTTCTCGCGCGGCTGGAAGCGCTGGTGGAGAACACGGCGGCGCGGGCCTCGGACTCTTCGCTGGAGGCACTCGGCACCGCCACGCTCCTTGCCGAGATTGCGACGCTAGCGCACGAGACCCTGCCATCGCGCCTGTTCCGCTCCTAAGACCGGAAATCAGTGGGAGCAATGCGTTCGTGTGGAATCGCTACGCCCAATAAGGGTAGTCTCTGTCGAAAGGCCGGGCATGACGGGCTCGGCCACACCTGCTTTGCACATTCGAGAAAAGGAGCCGCGTCATGGCATCGAAAAATGGTCCGCTGCGGGTGGGCATCGGGGGGCCCGTCGGGTCAGGCAAGACGGCTTTGACGGACAAGCTGTGCAAGGCCATGCGCGAGCGCTACTCGGTCGCCGTCGTCACCAATGATATCTACACGCAGGAGGATGCCGAAGCACTGGTGCGCATGCAGGCGCTCCCCTCCGAGCGCATCGTCGGCGTGGAAACCGGCGGATGCCCGCATACGGCCATTCGCGAAGATGCGACGATCAATCTGCAGGCGATTGCCGATCTGAACCGGCGCTTTCCCGATCTCGACGTGGTCTTCATCGAATCCGGCGGAGACAATCTGGCGGCGACCTTTTCGCCCGATCTGGCGGATCTGACCATCTATGTCATCTCCGTCTGCCAAGGAGAGGAGATCCCGCGCAAGGGCGGCCCTGGCATCACCAAGTCCGATCTCCTCGTCATCAACAAGCGCGACCTCGCGCCCTATGTCGGCGCGGATCTCGATGTCATGGAGCGGGATGCCACGCGCATGCGCGACAGCAAGCCTTTCGTGTTTTCCGACATGAAGCGCGGCGATGGTGTCGATGCCGTGGTACGTTTTCTGCAGATCGAGGGTGGGCTGTAGAGCTTTTCGCTCGAACGAAGCGGCCTATCACGCGCAGGATTGGCTACTGGGGCCTGTAGACGATGTGCGGTCCACGGCATCGTCCTGTGCGAACTGCCTTGCCTCGCCCCTAAATCAGCCTGATTCAATTTAGCTTTTTTACATTTTCGCAGCCTATCGTGCTGGTTGTGGCGGGAGCGGGCTCATCTTGACCGTGCCCCACTGCAACCCGAACAGGCTGCGAAAGATACTCATGAAAACCCTTCTTGCCGCGCGCGCCGGGAATTTCGGCATGTTTGCGGCCCTTCTGGCCATTCCCGTGGTCGCGGCGCTGGGCGTGGCGGTTGATTTCGGCACCTCGATGAGCCGCAAGGCAGAGGTGCAGAACGCCGCCGATGCTGCCGTGCTTGCCGTTGCTGCGATGAAGACCGGATCGGACAGCCAGATGGTTGCCGAGGGCCGGCGCGTGTTTCTCGGCAACCTGCCGCCGGCCGTGGCGGCGATGACCGTGATCGAAGAGCTAAAGCTCTCCGCCGACAATCTCGTGACGCTGAAGGCGCGTGTGGCTGTACCGCTGACCCTCAGCCGCATGATCCAGAGCAAGCCAATCGACGTGCGGGTCGTCGCGCAGGCGATCCGGGCGCTCGAGCAATTGCTCGAGGTGGTGCTGGTTCTCGACAATACCTATTCCATGTCCGGCAAGAAGCTTGCCGACCTGAAGAAGGCGGCCAATCGCCTTCTCGATATTTTCGAGCAGACGGGCAAGTCGACCCTGATGGTCGGCATCGTCCCCTTCTCGAACTATGTCAATGTCGGCCTGTCCCACCGCAAGGACTCCTGGCTGACGGTCCCCGATGATTTCAGCCGGACGGAAAACATCTGTCGAAACACAGTGACCAGCAAAAGCGGCTGCCGCAAAGTCCCCTCTGTGCGCGATGGCATCGACACGGGCGGCACGGTGGAGAAATGCGACAGCTACACCACGACCCGGACCTGCGGGGACGAACAGCGCAGCTATCGCTGGTCCGGCTGTGTCGGCTCGCGCAGCTATCCCCTCGACGTTCATGACATCAAGCCCGAGCGGCGCTATACGGGGCTCCTGAACATCAGTTGCGGCGCGCCAATGTTGCCGCTGACCAACGACTACAAGAAGCTGCGCGCGGCGGTGTCCTCGATGGTCGCCAACAACGACACCTATATTCCCGCCGGGATTCTCTGGGGCTGGAATCTCCTGTCGTCCGCCTTGCCCTTCGATGAAAGCGCGTCGCTGCCGACAGGCGGCAAGCAGGCCATGATCGTGATGACCGACGGCGCCAACACGCTCTCCCCCGGTACGGGGACGAACTATGTCTATCACAATGGCAACAAGGCCGATCAGGCCGACAGGCTGATGGGCGAGGTCTGCCGCAATGCGAAGGACGACGGCGTCACGGTCTATACGGTTGCCGTTGGTGTGGCGCCGGAAGCCGTCGCCAAGCTCGCCAGTTGCGCCAGCGATGAAGGCAAGGCCTTTTCCGTCGAGCGCTCCGACGAGCTGATCGGCGTTTTCCAGAACATGGCGTCCAGCATCATCAGCCCCAGGCTGACGCGATAAGACGAGCTATCGCCGCATCGGGCATGCGGCAGCTCTTGCCACAACGCTGTCTTCGACGCGCGTGCAGTCTTCGCCACACGATCAAGATCGCGCTGGCCGAGCATGGCGGGTGAAGGGGTAAAGTCTCTCTTGCGTCATGGCGGCGCCCTTTCGGGCGCCGAAGGACGATGCTTATTCTGCAGCCAGCCGCGGATGGGCGACGACATGGCCGCCGCGTGGCAGGACGCGGCCTTCCAGTCGGTCGATGCGGTCCTGCAGCTCTTCGATCTGGCGTTCCTGGTCGCCGATCTTGTCAGTCAACTCGGCATTCGCCAGCGGTTCGGCTTCCTGTTCCTTCGAGCCGACGAAGCGGCCGAAGAGGCGGCCGAGCAGGCGCGAAAGATCGTCCATGATCAGGAAGAAAGACGGCACGACGAGCAGCGAGAGCACGGTGGAGACGATGATGCCGCCGATCACCGCGATCGCCATCGGCGCGCGGAAAGAGCCGCCTTCGCCGACGCCCAATGCCGAGGGCAGCATGCCCGCCGACATGGCGATCGAGGTCATGATGATCGGGCGCGCGCGCTTGCGGCCGGCCTCGACCATGGCCTCAACGCGCTCCATGCCATGCCGCTTCATCTCGATGGCGAAATCGACCAGCAGGATGGCGTTCTTGGTGACGATACCCATCAGCATGAGAATACCGATCAAGACCGGCATGGACATGGGATTGTGCGTGACAAGCAGCCCGACGGCCACGCCGCCAATGGCCAGCGGCAGCGAGAACAGGATGGTGAAGGGCTGGATGACATCCTTGAACAGAAGGATCAGCACGACCAGAACCAGCATCAGCCCGAGCAGCATGGCGTTGCCGAAGCTGTGCTGCATTTCGGCCTGGACCTCGGCATCACCCGATTCCTGGAAGCGCACGCCATGCGGCAGCTCGGTTTCGGCCGCAACCTGCCTGAATCGGCCGGAGGCGGTGTCGAGCGCCACGCCGATCGGCAAGTCGGCGCCCAGCGTGATCACCCGGTCGCGGTCATAGCGCTTGATGGAGCTCGGCCCTTCCGAATAATCGATGTCGGCCAGCGTGGAGATCGGCACCAGCGTGCCGCTCGCCGTGCGCACCTTGAGATTGCGGATGGCGCCGAGATCGGCGCGCATGCGCGTGTCCACCTGCACGCGAATCGGGATCTGCCGGTCATCGAGCGAGATCTTGGTCAGTGCCGCGTCGACATCGCCGATGGTGGCGACACGCACCACTTCGGCGATTTCCTGCGTGGTGACGCCGAGGCGCGACATCTGCTCGGCGCGCGGGCGGATCTGCAGCTCGGGCCGGGGCAGGGCGCCGTCGGGGCTGACATTGGCGAGCACCGTCTCGTTGCGCAGCTTCGCCTGCAGCCGGCTGACGGCCTCGGTCAGCTGCGCATCGCCCTTCGACAGAAGGTTGAAGGACAGGTCGCGCTCCCCGCGGTCATTGAGCTTCGTCACGCGCAGGTCGGGAATGTTGGCAAGCGCGGCATAGATTTCCTTCTCGATCTGCGCCTGGGGGATGATGCGGCCCTTGGGCGGCAGCTTCGGCAGGTGCGGACCGATGACGGGAAGATTGCCGAA
Source organism: Xaviernesmea oryzae (assembly GCF_900109605.1). Taxonomy (GTDB): domain Bacteria; phylum Pseudomonadota; class Alphaproteobacteria; order Rhizobiales; family Rhizobiaceae; genus Xaviernesmea; species Xaviernesmea oryzae. The sequence goes on along the minus strand of NZ_FOAM01000016.1, from coordinate 48,197 downwards.
CAGATTGTTGACCAGCTTGTTGACGAGCGAGTGGTCGAGCTTGTGCAGCAGGACGGTCACGGTGGCCCGCCGCAGCTCCAGATCGCCCTTCGGCGAGGCGCCGCCGAGCACGAAGACGCCTTCGACGCCGTTCATATCCTTGACGCGGTCATAGATCGTTGCCGTGGTCCGGTCCGTATCCTCTAGCATGGCGTCCGGCGGAAGTTCCACTGAGAGCACGATGCGCGACGCGTCCTCCGGCGGCAGGAAGCTGCCGGGCACGGTGGACAGCAGGAACAGCGAACCGACAAGGAAAGCGATGGCCGCCATAAGCGTGGCATAGCGCATGTACCAGCGCCGGGTCGTGAAAGTGACCAGGCGCGTATAGAAGCGCATGATCGGCCCGTCCTTGTCATGGTCCTCATGGCCGTCGGCATCGCCGGAGCGCATGAAATAGGCGGCCATGACGGGCGTGATCAGCCGCGCCACCATCAGCGAGAAGAAGACGGAGACGGCGACCGTCAAGCCGAACTGGATGAAATATTGCCCGGGGATACCCGGCATGAAGGAGACTGGCACGAAGACGGCGATGATGGTGAAGGTTGTGGCGATCACCGCCAGGCCGATCTCGTCCGCCGCCTCGATCGCCGCACGATAGGGCGTTTTGCCCATCTTGATATGGCGCGAGATGTTCTCGATCTCGACGATGGCGTCGTCGACGAGAATGCCGGTCGCCAGCGTCAGCGCCAGGAAGGACACCAGATTCAGCGAGAAGCCGAGCTGGTCCATGACGAAGAAGGTGGGGATGGCGGACAGCGGCAGGGCGGCGGCCGAGATCAGCGTCGCGCGCCAGTTGCGCAGGAAGAGCAGCACGACGGCCACGGCCAGCAGCGCGCCTTCGATCAGCGTGTCCAGCGCCGCCTCGTAATTGCCATAGGTGAAATAGACCGAGTCGTTGACGAGCTTGATGTCGACGTCGGGATTTTCGGCGCGCACTTTGGTCAGCGTCTTGGCGACGGTTTCGGCCACCGTTACTTCACTGGCGCCCTTGGAGCGGAAGACGGCGAAGGTGACGACGGGCACGCCGTCGAAGCGCGAGAAGCTCTTCGGCTCCTCATAGGTGTCCGTCACCGTGCCGAGATCGGACAGGCGCACGAAGCGGCCGTTCGGCAAGGCGATCATCGTGGAGGCAAGCCCCTGGACCGAGCGCGTATCGCCCAGCGTGCGGATCGCCTGCTCGGACCCACCGACCTGGCCACGGCCGGAGCCGAGGTCGCGGTTGGTCTGGCGCAGCTGCGCGTTGATATCCGAGGCGGTGACGCCATAGGCGTTCAGCCGTGCGTCGTTCAGCGCCACGCGCACTTCGCGGTCGGCGCCGCCATAACGGTCGATCTTGCCGATGCCGGCCTGGCCCTGCAGCGCCCGCTTGATCTTATCGTCGACGAACCAGGAAATCTCTTCCAGCGTCATGTTCGGCGCGGAGACGGCGAAGGTCTGGATCGCCTGGCCCTCGACATCGACCTTGGCGACGATAGGCTCATCGATCGAGGCGGGCAGCGTCCCGCGGATGCGATCGATCGCGTCCTTCGTGTCCTGAACGGCCTGCGGCGTCGGAATTTCCATGTGGAACTCGACGGCGGTGACCGACTGTCCGTCCGAAATGGTCGAGGTTACATGCTTGACGCCGGAGATGCCGGCGACGGCATCCTCGATCTCCTTGGTGACCTGCGCTTCGAGCTCAGAGGGGGAGGCGCCGCTCTGCGAGACGGTGATCGACACGATCGGCACGTCGATATTCGGAAACCGGGTGATCGGCAGCGTATTGAAGGACTGATAGCCCATGAAGAGCAACAGCACGAAGGCCAGGATCGGCGCGATCGGGTTGCGGATGGCCCAGGCGGAAAAGTTCATGATCGCGCTCGCTTTGGAACGGAAACTGAAGGGTTAGTTGGTTTCGGCCGGGGCCGACGTCACCGGATTGATCTTGTCGCCGTCGCGCACATAGGCGCCGGCTTTTGCGACCACCTGGTCGCCGGCCTTGAGGCCCGATTTAACCTCGACCCGTCCGCCATCCTGAATGCCGATCACCACGGGTACCATGGCGACGACACCGCCTTCGACCTTGCGGGCGAAGCTGCCATCGGCCTTGCGGGTGACCGCTGTCTGCGGCAGCGTCAGCGCCGTCTTCTCTGCCACCGTGATCGTCGCGCCGGCATACATGCCGACCCGCGCCTTGCCGGAGGAGGGCAGGGAGACATAGGCGAGGCCCAGCCGCGTCTGCGCATCCACGGTCGGTGACAGAAGGCGGATCGTGCCCTCAAGCGTTTCATTGCCATCGGCAAGCGCCACGGCGACCTTTTGTCCCGGCGCCAGGCGCATCAGGTCCGTCTCGGCCACATCGGCGCGCAGCTCCAGCGCGCCATCGCGAACGATGGTGAACAGCGGCTGGCCGGCGCCCGTGGCGATGGCGCCGACCTTGGCGGTCTTCACCGAAATCACGCCCGAGACGGGTGCTTTCACGTCGGTGCGCGTCAGCCGAAGGTCGACATCGCTGATCTGCGCATCGACCACGGCAATATCGGCCTTGGCGACGGCAATCATCTGTTCGGCAGAATTGACACGGGCCCGCGCAGCGGCCGCCGCCGATTCCTGCTGCTCGCGCTGCGCGGTGGAGACGGAGCCGGACGCGGCGAGCCGCTGCGAACGTGCGCTGGTCCGGTCGGCCTCCTCGGCATTGGCCTGAGCCTCCACCAGCTGCGCCTGGTATTGGGCCAAAGCGGCCTCGGCCTTCGCGCGCTGGGCCTGATACTGGCTCTTTTGCAGGAGGAGCGTGTCCTTGTCGAGCGCGGCGAGGACCTGTCCGGCCTTGACCTGATCGCCAACATCGACATTGACGGCGGCAATGGGCAGGCCTTCGACCAGAGGCGCTGCATAGCTTTCATCGACGGCCTGGATCGTGCCCGTGGCCTTCACCCTGTCGACCACCGGCTTCGACTCCACTGCCGTCACCACGATGGCCGGCAGGCGCGGCGCGGCGGACGCGGCCTGTGCCGGCACATCCTCGGCAGCTGCCGTGCCCGCAAAAAGCAGGCCCAGCAGCAGCGGCGCCGGCAGCCAGATGGATTTGCGATGGTCGATCATGCCCATTTCCCCACTCACCTCAGGTGATCCGGTTTTGCGCCCGGTCTTGTCCGGAATTTTCGCGGGCAACCCCTTAAGGTCCCCTTATATGCCGGCTGTCGTCATCCGTCATCCGCGCATGCCTTGTGCGACGTCTCCAGCCTGCGTGATTGCCCCATCACGCATCTGTCCACCACCATGACGGCTATTTCACGACGATCCTTAGCCGCTAGAAGCGATAAAGGATGGTGCCTCACTATTTACATCGTTCTATGTTCGTTCGCAATCCCATTTCAATGCAAAAACCGCAGCAGGCCATTTTTCAGGCCAGCTGCGGTCTTTAGGGATAAATCAAGGACTTGGGTTTTGCCGAGGGCCTACTTCAGCGCCGCCTCGGTGATCTCATGGGTGAAGGCGCCGGCCGGCTCCTTGGTGATCACGGGATCGGAGCCGCCCTTGAGCAGGGAGTCGACGGTGCGCTTGTAGTCGGCTTCGTCGAGTGCGCCGTTCGAGCCGGCGGTCAGCTTGGCGACCTCGCTGGCCATGCGCTTCTGGTGCTTTTCCGTCTGGGCGCCGGTCGCATCGTTCTCCAGGACGATTTCCGCCGCCTCGTCCGGATGCTCCTCGGCATATTTCCAGCCCTTCATCGAAGCGCGGACGAATTTGACCATTTTCTCCTTGAAGGCCGGGTCTTTCAGCTTGTCTTCCAGCACGTAGAGACCGTCTTCGAGCGTGGCGACACCTTGATCCTCATATTTGAAGGTGATGAGGTCATCGGGCTTGATGCCGGCGTCGATCACCTGCCAATATTCATTATACGTCATGGTCGAGATGCAGGCCGCCTGCTTCTGGATCAGCGGATCGACGTTGAAGCCCTGCTTCAGCACCGTCACGCCCTCCGGGCCGCCATCGGTCTTGATGCCGAGATGGCTCATCCAGGAGAGGAACGGATATTCATTGCCGAAGAACCAGACGCCGAGCGTCTTGCCTTTGAAATCGGCCGGGGTCTTGACGCCGGATTCCTTCAGGCAGGTCAGCATCATGCCGGACTTCTTGAAGGGCTGGGCGATGTTGACCAGTGGCACGCCCTTTTCGCGCGTTGCCAGCGCGGATGGCATCCAGTCGACGATGACGTCGGCGCCGCCGCCGGCGATCACCTGGGGCGGAGCGATATCGGGGCCACCGGGCTTGATCTCGACGTCGAGGCCTTCGGCTTCATAGAATCCCTTTTCCTTGGCAACGTAATAGCCGCCGAACTGCGCCTGGGTCACCCATTTCAGCTGCAGGGTCACCTTGTCCGCTGCCTGGGCCTGGAGTGCCATCAGCGAGGCCGCGCCCGCCAGGAGGAGCGATGCGATCATGCGTGTCATTGTCAGTTCCCCTTTTTATGCCCGTTCACCGCGAACGGACGGATGCCAGAAAGTGACGGCCCGCTCGACGAGCGCCACCGCGCCGTAAAAGGCCGAGCCGGCGAGCGCGGCGACGGCGATTTCGGCCCAGACCATATCGACATTCATGCGGCCAACCTCGGTCGAGATGCGAAAGCCCATGCCGACGATCGGCGTGCCGAAAAACTCCGCCACGATGGCACCGATTAGCGCCAGCGTCGAATTGATCTTCAGCGCATTGAAGATGAAGGGCCAGGCGGCCGGCAGCCTGAGCTTGACCAGCGTTTGCCACCAGCTGGCCGCATAGGTGCGCATCAGGTCCGTTTCCATGGACGAGGCGGCGGAGAGGCCGGTGACGGTGTTCACCAGCATCGGGAAGAAGGTCATGATCACCACGACGGCGACCTTGGAGGGCCAGTCGAATCCGAACCACATGACCATGATCGGCGCGATGCCGACAACCGGCAGGGCGGAAACAAAATTGCCGAGCGGCAGGAGCCCCTTCTGCAGAAAGGGCGAGCGGTCGATGGCGATGGCGACGAGAAAGCCGAGGCCGCAGCCGAGCACATAGCCCGTCAGCACCGACTTCAGCACGGTCTGCTGGAAATCCGCCCACAGGATCGGCAGCGAGCCGATCAGCCGTGTCCAGATCATCGAAGGGGGCGGCAGAAGCACGACCGGCACCTGGAAACCGCGCACCAGCCCTTCCCAAAGCACGAGAATGGTGATGCCGAAGATCAGCGGCACGGCAATGTCGATCGCCCGCTTCAGGCTTTTCGACGCCGGGCGCAGGCGCACCAGCCACTCGTTGAAGGCCCAGGCGAGGAGCCAGAAGGCGAGGGCGCCGATCACGATCAGGTTCATGGCCGCGCCCCCATGCGTTTCAAGACCATGGCATGCAGCATGCCGACAACAAGCACCAGCACGGCGGCAAGCCCCGCCGCCATGAACAGCGCCGACCAGATCTGCACAGTCTGTCCATAATAGGAGCCGGCGAGCAGCCGCGCGCCGAGCCCTGCCACAGCCCCAGTCGGCAGCTCGCCGACGATGGCGCCGACCAGCGAAATGGCGATCGCCACCTTCAGCGAGGTGAAGAGATAGGGCATGGCGGCCGGCCAGCGCAGCTTGGTCAGCACTTGGGCGGGGCTGGCATCATAGGTGCGCATCAGGTCGAGCTGGATCTGTTCGGGGCTGCGAAGGCCCTTCACCATGCCGACGACGATGGGAAAGAAGGAAAGGTAAGTGGAAATTAGCGCCTTGGGCAGGATGCCAGACAGGCCGATGGCGTTGAGCACGACGATGATCATGGGCGCGACGGCGAGGATCGGGATCGTCTGGCTGGCGATCACCCAGGGCATGAGCGAGCGGTCCATGGCCCGGTTATGCACGATGCCAACGGCGAGCACAATGCCGAGCACCGTGCCGATGGCAAAGCCGAGCAGCGTGGCCGAGAGCGTGACCCAGGCGTGGTAGACCAGGCTGCGCTTGGAGGTGATCGGCTTGTTGACGGTCGTATCCCACAGCTCGGCAAAGACCTGATGCGGGGCCGGCAGCACCGGGCGCTCCTGCATCATCGTGTTCTTCAGAAGGTCTGTGAGCGCGATGGTGGTTCCCGCCCGTGCGGCCGTGTCGCGCTCGAAGGGCGCGTTGAGCCAGGCGGCGGCCGCGTACCAGAAAACCAGCACGGCGAGGAGGATGGTGACGACAGGCAGGATCTTGTCGCGCATGGCGTGGGTCTGGCTCATGGCTTGCTCCCCGTCGGAAAGAGCATCAGCCCCATGGCAACGACACCCAGGGCCACGCCGGCCATCTGCGGCACCGTCAAGCGTTCGCCGAAAACGACAAAGGCAATGCCGTTGATCGCCACCAGCTGCCCGATGGCCGACAGCGATATGGCAAGACCGAGACCGCCTTCGCGCATCAGCCGGATCATCAGAAGATTGCCGATGCAGTAAAGCAGCAGCGACAGCACGAGCAGCGGCCAGCGCTCGGAGCTGACATAGGCGCGCGAGACAGTGGCGGCGACGAGGAAGATCGGGATGGAGACGACGAGAAGAAGAAGAAAACGCCCGCTCATGCCGGATCTCCCGATCGACAGAGCCGCCGGTCCTGGGAAAGGATCGACTGTCTATTCGTCATAGCTGTGCCCCGCGCGCAGACCCTCGCGCACCCGAGCGGCGATCTCGAGAAACTCCGGCGTCTCGCGAATGTCGAGTGGCCTCTCCTTGGGAAGGGTGGAGGTGATGACATCGGTCACCCGGCCAGGGCGCGGGCTCATCACCACGATCTTGGTCGAGAGATAGACGGCCTCGGGAATGGAATGGGTGACGAAGCAGATGGTCTTGTTCGTCTGCGCCCAGAGCTTCAACAATTGCTCGTTCAGGTGGTCGCGCACGATCTCGTCCAGCGCGCCGAAGGGCTCGTCCATCAACAAGAGATCGGCATCGAAGGCCAGCGCCCGGGCGATGGAGGCGCGCTGCTGCATGCCGCCGGACAATTGCCAGGGGAATTTTCGCCCGAAGCCGGTGAGATTGACCAGGGCCAAGACCCGCTCAATACGAGCCTTTCGCTCGGCGGGCGGCGTGCCCATGATCTCAAGCGGCAGCGCGATATTGTCCTCGATGGTGCGCCAGGGATAAAGCGCCGCCGCCTGGAAGACATAGCCATAGGAGCGGTTGCGCCGTGCATCCTCCGGCGTCGTGCCATTGACGGTGATGGTGCCGTCGGTCGGGCGTTCGAGATCGGCGATCACCCGCAGAAAGGTGGTCTTGCCGCAGCCCGAAGGCCCGATGAAGGAGACGAAATCGCCCTTGGCGATATCGAGATCGACCCCGGTCAGGGCCGTCACGGGCCCGTCTGCGGTCTTGAAGGTGAGGCCGAGCTTGCGCGCGGAGATGACGGAGGCAGGCGAGGGGATCATTGCGGGCACGCTCATCGGATCACCGGGGGAGACTGCGCCCAAGCCAGGCCGGGCGCAATGCGGAAGGTTGCAGCGGGCGCGAAATTGGTGTGGACGCGCATGCGGCCTTCGCTTCTCACACCCCGCTCACCGGTATTCCCGTACGCTCCACCTTGCGCGGCGCAGTCAGTGCCTTCCAAGTGGAGAGCGCCTTGGCGGGCGCGGTCAGCGGCGGGCGGGGCACGAAGCGGCCATGGCCTTCCTGGCTCTTCATCGCCCCTTCCTCCACCGCCACCTGGCCGCGCGTCAGCGTGAAGCGCGGCAGGCCCATCACCTGCTTGCCCTCGAAGACATTGTAATCGATCGCCGATTGCTGGCTGGCGGCGGTAATCATCTTGCCGCGCTTGGGGTCCCAGACGATCAGATCGGCATCGGCCCCGACCAGGATCGCACCCTTCTTCGGGTAGATATTGAGGATCTTGGCGATGTTGGTCGAGGTGACGGCGACGAACTCATTCATCGTCAGACGGCCGGTGCTCACCCCATAGGTCCAGAGCATCGGCAGCCGGTCTTCGAGCCCGCCGGTGCCGTTCGGGATCTTGCGGAAATCGCCAAGGCCGGTACGCTTCTGCTGGGTGGTAAAGGCGCAATGGTCCGTCGCCACGCATTGCAGCGAGCCCGACGCCAAGCCCGCCCACAGGCTGTCCTGATGCGTCTTGCTGCGGAAGGGCGGCGACATCACCCGCCGCGCCGCATGGTCCCAATCCTTGTTGAAATATTCGCTCTCATCCAGCGTCAAATGCTGGACCAGCGGCTCGCCATAGACGCGCATGCCCTTCTGCCGGGCGCGGCGGATCGCCTCATGGCTCTGCTCGCAGGAGGTGTGGACGATATAGACCGGGCAGCCGGCCATGTCGGCGATCATGATCGCGCGGTTGGTGGCCTCGCCCTCCACCTCGGGCGGGCGGGAATAGGCATGTGCTTCCGGCCCGTCATTGCCCTCGGCCATCAGTTTCGCCTGCATCTGCGCCACCACATCGCCGTTTTCGGCATGGACGAGCGGCAGGGCGCCGAGCTCAGCGCAGCGCTGAAAGGAGGAGAACATCTCGTCGTCATCCACCATCAGCGCGCCCTTATAGGCCATGAAATGCTTGAAGGTGTTGATGCCCTTGTCGCGGACAATGGTCTCCATCTCGTTGAAGACCTGCTCGCCCCACCAGGTGATCGCCATATGGAAAGAATAGTCGCAGGCCGCGCGCGAGGTCTTGTTGTCCCACATGGTCAGCGCGTCGAGCATGGACTGGCCGGGATTGGGCAGCGCGAAATCCACCACCATGGTCGTGCCGCCGGCCAGAGCGGCGCGCGTGCCGCTGTCGAAATCATCGGCCGAATAGGTGCCCATGAATGGCATTTCCAGATGCGTGTGCGGGTCGATCCCGCCGGGCATGACATAACAGCCGGTCGCGTCCAGCTCGGCTCCGCCCGTCAGATTCGGCCCGATCTCGGAGATCACGCCGTCTTCGATGCGAATGTCGGCCTTGTAGGTGAGGTCGGCGGTGACGATGGTGCCGTTCTTGATGATGGTGCTGGTCATGGCTGTTCTCCTCTTCGGCGACATTGCATCGCTCTCTTATGGGCTGGCTGGCCGCTAGGCCTGTATAAGCTCGTTATCCTCGACCCTCGGATTGCCCGCCTGGAATGGCATCGCTGCGGCAGTAAAACCTGACGGTTTCGCACGTACCGACAAGCCGTCCATCCAATGCGGCCAGAATCGTCGTCAGAACCTCCGCGAGATGATAGGTCGTCTCATGGTTCCAGAAGCGCAGCACGGAATAGCCGTCTCCATTGAGCCATTCGGTCCTCACCTGATCCTCTCTGCTGTCGGCATGTTGAAACCCGTCCAGCTCGATGATCAACCGCCTCTCGCGGCAAATAAAATCAACGACGTAAGGCCCTAAAGGAATCTGGCGCGAGAATTTATGGCCGTTCAGAAGCCGATTGCGCAACTGAGCCCAAAGCACGTGTTCCGCATCGGTTTCCCGCTTGCGAAGCTTTCTTGCGATTGCCGTGGCGCCAGGGCGCCGCTTGCTGACAGGCGATTTGACTGGTGACATCGGCAAGACCCCCTCATCCGACCCTTCGTCTCTTCTCCCCGCTGGGGAGAAGAGACGAAGGCCGCGCCGCTTCAGCCTATCAGCAAGCGCTACGGGAGCAGAGTCGTTGAAACGGATGCGCCGCCCGCCCCGTCTTCTCCCCAGCGGGGAGAAGGTGGCCCGAAGGGTCGGATGAGGGGGCGAGGCAGGGTGAGGCATTGCGGTTACTCCACCAGCCCCGCCGTCTCCACCACCGCATGAAACAGCACGTCGCAGCCGGCCGACGCCCAATCCTTGGAGATCTCTTCCGCCTCATTGTGCGAGAGGCCGCCGACGCAGGGGCACATGATCATGGTGGCGGGCGCGACCTTGGCGGCCCAGCAGGCGTCGTGGCCGGCGCCGGAGACGATGTCGCGATGGGAGAGGCCGAGCTTTTCGGCCGAGCGGCGCACGGTTTCGACCAGACCGGGATCGAAGGTCACGGGATCGAAATGGCCGACGGCCTCGACCGCGCAGCCGACGCCGATTTCCAAACAGATCTCGGCCGCTTCCGCCTCGATGCGCGCGCGCATGCGGTTGAGCTTGGCGAGATCGGGGGTGCGGATATCGACGGTGAAGACCACCTTGCCCGGCAGGACATTGCGGGAATTGGGCGAGAAGAACACCTGACCGACGCCGCCCACGGCATCCGGCTGGCTTTCCATCGCCACCCGCTGCACCATCTCGATGATGCGCGACATGGCGAGCCCGGCATTGACGCGCATGGCCATGGGCGTCGAGCCGGTATGGGCTTCCTTGCCGGTCAAGGTGAATTCCAGCCACCACAGGCCTTGGCAATGGGTGACGACGCCAATCGTCTTGTTCTCGGCTTCCAGAATCGGACCCTGCTCGATGTGATATTCGAGATAGGCGTGCATCTTGCGCGCGCCCACCTCTTCCTCGCCCAGCCAGCCGATGCGCTGGAGCTCCTCGCCATAGGTCTTGCCGTCGGGGTCCTTGCGCCCATAGGCATAGTCGAGCGTGTGGACGCCGGCAAAGACGCCGGAGGCGAGCATGGCCGGGGCGAAACGCGCGCCTTCCTCGTTCGCCCAGTTCGTGACGACCACGGGATGTTTGGTGCGGATGCCGAGATCGTTCATGGTGCGCACGACTTCGAGCGCCGCGAGCACGCCGAGCACGCCATCGAATTTGCCGCCGGTGGGCTGCGTGTCGAGATGCGAGCCGACATAGACGGGCAGGGCAGCGGGATCCTCACCGGCGCGGGTCGCGAACATGGTGCCCATCTTGTCGACGCCCATGGTCAGTCCGGCGGCTTCGCACCAGGACTGGAAGAGGGCGCGTCCCTCGGCATCCGCATCGGTCAGGGTCTGGCGGTTGTTGCCGCCGGCAATGCCGGGGCCGATCCTGGCCATGTCCATCAGCGCGTCCCAGAGCCTGTCGGCGTTGACGCGCATGTTCTCGCCTGGCGCTGCCATGCGTCTCCCTTTCTCATTGTCGCGGGCGCCGATGGTGGTGATGCCATCGGGTGCCTTGCGTCGTTCCCATGCTTGGCCTGCTTTGCGGGTGCGCCCGCATGCGGCCTTTTTGTTGTTCGCCAAAGCCGAAAGACATGGCGAGATGGTCTTCGGCGGGCGGCCCGTTTTTCTGAGCCGCCTTCCGATCGGCCGTTGCCTTTACTGGCGAACTGACTGATAATTTGACCGGTTGGTAAACATTATGAGCTTCCAAGCCTGCACTCAAGACGGAAAAATCAAAAATTCTCAAAGGCTGGCGGCTGGAATTGATGAAGGGGCGCGGCGCAGAGTCATGGCACTTCCCAGAGCAGCGAAGACGCAGAGACGCACCCGGATTCAGGAGGAGAAAGAAGAGCGGATTCTGGAGGCGGCGCTCGAGGTTTTCGCCACCAATGGCTTTCGCGGGTCCACCATCGATCAAATCGCCGAAGTGGCCGGCATGTCCAAGCCGAACCTGCTCTATTATTTCCGTACCAAGGAGGCGATGCACCGCGCCTTGATCGAGCGGGTGCTCGATACTTGGCTCGACCCCCTGCGTGCTTTCGATGCCGAGGGCAATCCGTCGGCCGAGATCCGCAGCTATATCCGTCGCAAGCTGGAAATGTCGCGCGATTTCCCGCGCGAGAGCCGGCTCTTCGCCAATGAGGTGTTGCAGGGGGCGCCGCATATCGAGGATGAGCTCGTCGGCCCGCTGAAGCAGCTGGTGGATGAGAAGGCGCAGGTGATCCGCGCCTGGGCCAAGGCCGGCAAGATCGCCAAATGCGATCCCTACCATCTGATCTTCGCCATCTGGGCCACCACCCAGCATTATGCCGATTTCGACGTGCAGGTGCGCGCAGTGCTCGGCGAGGATCTGGCGGGCGAGGGGCGTTTCGAGGATGCCGCCCGGTTTCTGGAGCAATTGTTCCTGAATGGGCTGAAGGTGCAGTCCACGGTTCCTTGAGCCGTGTCGCATTCCGTCGTGTTCTCATGGCATGCCGTAAGGTCTTGGCTGAACAGCATGTCCTTGTCTCACGGCCGCCAAACGGATCCGCGCGGCATGCTGTGATGTCACGGCCTTTCGACTGCCATCTCGCCTGGCTTGCGCACCTCGTCGACCATCACGGCAAGGCTGCGGGCATCCTGGATGATCAGGGTTTCCAGCGTGCCGCTGCGCCCGCGAATGGTGATGGGGAAGGTCGGCTGGTCGTCAAGCGCCACGCCGGCATGACGCATGAGATCGGCGGAGACGGCGAGTTCGGCATCATATTCCTTGGCAAAGCCTTCGAGCCGGCTGGCGGCATTCACCGTGTCGCCCACGGCGGTGAGCGAGGCTGCCTGCCCATAGCCGATCCGGCCGATGATGGCTGGTCCCGCATGCATGCCCATGGCCACGCGGAAAGGCCGGTTCAGCTCGCTCTCGAAACGGTGGTTGAGCAGGCGGATGCCGTAGGAAATTTCGGAGGCCGCGGTCAGCGCCTGAAGGCTGGCCTCGCCGATCCGGCTTTGCAGGCCGAACATGGCGAAGACGCCATCGCCGATGAACTTGTTGATGACCCCGCCGGAATTTTCCACGGCCTCGCCGACCATTTCGAAATAGCGGTTGAGCAGGAACACCGTGTCGAAGGGCAGATGCTGCTGGCTCATGCGGGTAAAATCACGCAGATCGCAAAAAAGCACGGCGATACGCCGTTCGCGCCCGCCCGTTTCCTCCTCCGCCGTTTGAACCTTCAGCCCGATATTTTCCGCGCCCAGCACGGGGGCAATGGCGATATCGGCTTGTGGCCTCAGTTGACAGGCAAGGCGCACATTGTCGGGCGCCTGGATGCGCTCCAGCGTTGCCCGCTCGCCGTCGCTTACAGGCGGCAGCCGGTCGAGCCCCTCGGTCACGCGCACCCTGCAGGTGGAGCAGCGCCCGCGCCCGCCACAGATCGCCACATGGGCGATGCCGGCGGCGCGGCTCGCCTCCAGCACGCTGAAGCCCCTGTTGACCGAGAGAACGCGTCCATCGGGATAGCGGATGCGCACCTTGCCGCGCATGGGAATGATGCGCGCGACGAGCACGCCGACGATCGACAGGGAGAGCGCGGCGAAGATGGCAATGCGGATCTGGTCGAGCATCGCCGGATCGGTGCGCCCCTTCATGAACCAGCTTTCCGACGGCAGGGCGGCGCCAAGCGAACGTCCGCCTGCGGCGAAGCCGAGCAGGGACAGGAGCGGCAGCATCAGGGCCAGCGTGTAGAGAAGCAGCGCCATGCGCGGATACCAGGCGCGCGGGCGCATCCAGAACCAGATGCCCAAGCAACCATGCGCCCAGGCGACGAGCAGCGCCGCGGATTGGCTGATCCGATCGATCGGGCGGCCCCAAAGGCGCGGCAGCAGGTCGTAATAGCCGGCGGAATAGCCTGACAGCGCCCAGTCGATCCGCGTGGCGGTGACATGGCCGACGAGCAGGAAGGGCAGGGCCAGACCGAAACCGATCTTCAACCGCTCTTTCCAGGGCATGCGCAGGGTCTGGCGGCGATAGAGCGATTCCAGCGCCAGGACGAAATGCACGGCCAGCGAGCCGTAGAGCGCCAGCGTGCCGAGCGGATGGCGCCAGAACAGATTGAAGACCAACCGTCCGCGCTCCATCGTCGGCACGGAGATCAGTCCCAATGCGTGATTGGCGAAATGGGTCAACAGGAAGAGGCCGAGGATCAGGCCGGAAATCAGATGAAGCCGCTTGCGCACCCTCGATGGGTCGAGTCTCACGCAGAGCCCTCCTGAAGATCAGTTCCCGCGCTGCAAGCCGCCTGCAAGCGCCTCGCAGCATCCTGCGCCTGAAAACGCGCATCCGATGCCGCTGCATGTTCGCCTCTCAGCCAGACAGGGCCATCGGGTGCCCTGCATCAGCCGTCAGAGGGGTTGCGTCGGTTTTCATGCGACCCGCTCTATATCGGTGGCTTTGATGATTTAAGCAACTGCCGCTTGGGTGACGGATCGTTCACGCGAAGGTGCTTGCCCAGCCGGTTCGCGGCAGTCCGGATCGAGCAGCACGCCCATTCTGTCCGGCAGATCTGCCGCCAATCGGTCGATCGCGATCCTGAGCTTAGGCAGCATCACCGGCGTCTTCAGCCAGACCGCATGGCTGCTGAAATGAATGCTCGGCACGTGTGTCAGAACCTGTACCAGCCGTCCATCCCGCACCGCGTCGCGCACCATCCAGCAGGGTAGCCAGGCAAGGCCGAGGCCGGCGCAGGCGGCATCGAGCAGCGCCTGGAGATCGTCCACCCGCAGCCGAGCCTTGGGGATCACCGCACGCATCGGCTCTTCGGCGGTCGGAAAGATCCAGCTACGCACCTGGTCGCGCCGGGCATAGAGCAAGCCGTCATGCGCGCCCAGATCCTCCAGTTGCTCCGGCGTGCCATGCCGGGCGAGATAGGACGGGGCGGCGCAGACGGTCATGCGCTGGAAGGCGATGCGCCGCGCCATCAGGTCCGGCTCATCCTTCAGCAGGCCATTGCGGATGCAGAGATCGAAACCTTCCTCGACCATGTCGACCACCCGATCGCTGAAGGAGAGATCCAGTTCCAGCCCCGGATGATCACGCATCAGGCAGACGAGAATCGGCGCGACACAGGTTCGGCCGAAGACGACAGGCATGGACACGCGCAACCGCCCGCGCACCTCCCGCCGCCCGCTCTCGATCAGCGCCTCGCCGGCGCGGATTTCCTCCACCGCGCGCAGGCAGCGCTCGTAGAAGAAGCGGCCTTCCTCCGTCAGGCTCTGGCGCCGCGTCGTGCGATGGAAAAGCCGCGCGCCAAGCCGTCCTTCCATCCGGCCGATGGCTTTGGCCACGGCCGAGCGGGTCAGATTGAGCCGCGCGGCCGCCAGCGAAAAGCTGCCCGCCTCGGCGGCTTCCACAAAGACCGGCACATCGCGAAGCTGTTCCATCGGTTCCTCCAGGGCGACAATATCGAGAAGAACTATCGCAAATGCCGATGAAGGTTCAACGGTAATGTGCGCCCGCATCCCATGGCCATGTCGATGTGACGCGCATGGCCGCATCATCACAGAAGCGAGGACGATCATGACGACCCCATCCACTTCGCGCCGCTGGGCCCTGAACGCGCTTGGGCTGGAGAACCTGACTTTGGCGGAGGCGCCGATCCGCGCACCCGAAGGCAATACGCTTCTCGTGCGCGTCGAAGCGGTGTCGCTGAATTATCGCGACAAGCTGATGATCGAGAACGGCATGGGATCGCCCCTGTCCTTTCCCTTCATTCCAGCTTCCGACATGGCGGGGACGGTGATCGCGGCCGGGCCGCAAGCCAAGCGCTTCAAACCCGGTGACCACGTGATCTCGACCTTCTCGCCAGATCGGATCGAGGGTCTGGCCAAGGGCAATGCCCGCACGCCACCCTATCAGGCGCTGGGTGGCGCCCATCCCGGCGTGCTGGCCGAGCACGTCACCTTTTCCGAAGAGTGGTTCGTTGCCGCACCCTCAACGTTCGACGCGGCCGAGGCCAGCACCTTGCCCTGTGCGGGCCTGACCGCCTGGTCGGCGCTGATCGAGCTTGGCCGGATCAAGGCCGGCGACCGCGTGCTGATCAAGGGCACGGGCGGCGTGGCGCTGTTCGGCCTTCAGCTTGCCAAGGCCCATGGCGCGGAAGTCTTCATCACGACATCGAGCCCCGAAAAGGGAGAACGCGCCCGCATGCTCGGCGCCGACCATATCCTGCCGCGTGAAGGCTGGGTTGAGCCGCTGTTGCAGGCGTCAGGCGACCACGGTGCCGATCATGTGCTCGAACTCGTTGGCGGCCCAACGCTCGGCCAATCGCTTGCAGCCCTGGCGCTGGGCGGGCGCATTTCGGTGATCGGCGTGCTCGAAGGCTTCGATGTCTCAGGCTCCGCCGGGCCGCTGTTGCTGAAACAGGCCACGATCCAGGGCATTTCCGTCGGCCATCGCCGGGGCCTGGAGGACCTAGTTCATGCCGTGGATCATCTCGGCCTGAAGCCGGTAATCGATGCGCGCTACCCCTTCGAAGCCGCTCACGAGGCCTTTGCGCATCTTGAGCGCGGGCCATTTGGCAAGGTCGTGATTACTATGTGATGGCGAAACCCGAGCCTTTCCAGAAGCAAGGCCCGGGTCGCTTGTTTACTCCGCCGCCTGCCGTGCCATCGGATTGTTCGGATGGGTGGTCCAGTTGGCGTAAATGGGCTCGACGATCTTGCCGGTGCGCTCGTCCAGCGTGCCGGGGTCAAGCGACACCATGGAGATACAATTGTCGACCGGGCAGACGTTGACGCAGAGATTACAGCCGACGCACTCGTCTTCCATCACCTCGAAATGCCTGATGCCATCGACCATGGAGGTGATCGCCTGGTGCGACGTATCCTCGCAGGCGATGTGGCAGCGGCCGCACTGGATGCAGAGATCCTGGTCGATGCGCGCCTTGGCGATATAATTGAGGTTGAGATATTGCCAGTCGGTGACATTGGGCACCGCGCGGCCGGTAATGTCGTCCAGCGTGCGGTGGCCCTTCTCGTCCATCCAGTCCGAAAGTCCGGTGATCATTTCCTGAACGATCTTGAACCCATAGGTCATGGCGGCGGTGCAGACCTGGACATTGCCGGCGCCGAGCACCAGGAATTCGGCGGCGTCGCGCCAGGTCGTCACGCCGCCGATGCCTGAAATCGGCAGGCCGTAGGTTTCCGGATCGCGGGCGATCTCGGCCACCATGTTGAGCGCGATCGGCTTGACCGCCGGGCCGCAATAGCCGCCATGGGTGCCCTTGCCGCCGACGGTGGGGTTGGGGGCGAAATTGTCGAGATCGACCGAGACGATCGAATTGATCGTATTGATCAGCGAGACGGCATCCGTGCCGCCGCGCTTGGCCGCGCGGGCCGGATTGCGGATGTCGGTGATGTTGGGCGTCAGCTTGGTGATGACGGGCATGCGCGTATATTGCTTGCACCAGCGCACGACCATTTCGATATATTCCGGCACTTGGCCGACGGCCGCGCCCATGCCGCGCTCGCTCATCCCGTGCGGACAGCCGAAGTTAAGCTCGATGCCATCGGCGCCGGTCTCTTCCACCAGCGGTAGGATCGCCTTCCAGCTTTCCTCGACGCAGGGCACCATGATCGAGGCGATCAGGGCGCGATCCGGCCAGTTCATCTTCACCTGCTTCATTTCGCGCAGGTTGGTCTGCAGGTCGCGGTCGGTGATCAGCTCGATATTGTTGAGGCCGAGCAGGCGGCGGTCGGCGCCCCAGATCGCGCCATAGCGCGGGCCGTTGACATTGACGACGGGCGGGCCTTCCTCGCCCAGCGTCTTCCAGACGACGCCGCCCCAGCCGGCCTTGAAGGCGCGCTCGACATTATAGGCCTTGTCGGTCGGCGGCGCGGAGGCGAGCCAGAAGGGGTTGGGCGATTTGATGCCGACGAAATCATTGCGGATGTCTGCCATGGTCTTCTCCCCCTCAGGCAACGGCGACGATGGCGGGCGATGCCACGGCCATCAGGGTGCGGTGAATGGATTCGGCGGCATCGCGCCCCTGTGCGACGGCGGAAACGGTCAGGTCCTCCCCGTCGAGTATGCAGTCCCCGCCGGCCCAGACACCGTCGAGCGAGGTACGCCCCTCGGCAT
This sequence comes from Xaviernesmea oryzae, assembly GCF_900109605.1. Taxonomy (GTDB): domain Bacteria; phylum Pseudomonadota; class Alphaproteobacteria; order Rhizobiales; family Rhizobiaceae; genus Xaviernesmea; species Xaviernesmea oryzae. The sequence continues at coordinate 30,591 of NZ_FOAM01000016.1, read as the reverse complement.
CGGTGAGAATGCGTCCGCGCTCAAGCCCGATGACTTCAAGGCCCATCGGCTCGAAGGTCTGGCCGATGGCTTTCAGCACCTGATCGGCGGCGATCACCGTCGTTTCGCCCGTCGTCGTCAGGCGGCCATCGACGAGCTGGGTATAGGCAAGCTCGATGCCGGTCACGGTCCCTTGCGCGCCGGTGACGATGCGCAAGGGTTGCAGCCAGTGGCGGATGGTCACGCCCTTGGCGGCGGCCAGATCCTGCTCGAATTCCGAGGCATTCATGTTTTCCTTGCCGCGGCGATAACAGATCGTCACCTCTTCGGCGCCGAGCAGCCGCGCCTGCACGGCGGCATCCACCGCCGTCATGCCGCCGCCGATGACGACGATGCGCCGGCCGACGCCGATATCGGTCTTGGTCGGCGACTGGCGCAGCCGGGCGATGAAGTCCACCGCATCCTCGACGCCTTCGGCCGCTTCGCCCTCGGTCATCAGCGCGTTGACGCCGGCCAGGCCCATGCCCAGGAAGACGGCATCATGGCGGGCGGTCAGATCGGTCAGCGTAAAGTCGCGGCCGAGCATTTGTCCATTGCGTATGTCAATGCCGCCGATGGCGGTGACATAATCGACCTCACGACTGGCGAAATCATCGACGGCCTTGTAGGCGGCGATGCCATATTCGTTGAGGCCGCCGGCCTTCTCGCGCGCGTCATAGAGGGTGACGGCGTGGCCTTTCATGGCGAGGCGATGGGCGCAGGCAAGGCCCGCAGGGCCGGCGCCGACTACGCCGATCGACTTGCCCGATGGCGCTGCCCGGCGATAGAACTGCTTGTTCTCGCGCATGGCCGCATCGGTGGCGAAACGCTGCAGGCGGCCGATTTCGACGGGCCGCTCCTCGGCCGTGTTGCGCACACAGGCCTCCTCGCAGAGCGTTTCGGTGGGACAGACGCGCGCGCACATGCCGCCGAGAATATTCTGGTCGAAAATCGTCTTGGCCGCGCCCAGCGCATTCCCTGTCGAGATCTGCCGGATGAACAGGGGAATGTCGATGGAGGTGGGACAGGCCGTCATGCACGGCGCGTCATAACAGAAGTAGCAGCGATCCGACTCCACCAGCGCCTCGTGGCGGGTAAGCGGGGCATGCAGATCGGCAAAATTGGCTTCGACTTCGGCCGGCGGCAAGCGCCCGGCCACGATCCCAGTGTCTGTGGTTCCCATTGGTCTTCTCCGTGACGGGTCTGTCCCGGCGCTGGCGGCCCCTCGTTTTTGCCGGTTCTGTCGCCGCGCCTGAAGCACGAACGGTAACACGGCCGGTTTTTTTATCAATCGGTAAATTTTTTGCTCTGCAACAGCCGTGTTCCGGACATGAGTCTAACAACCACAGATGGCGATGAGCCATGGGTCGATTGACAGATCAGGCGAAGAGTGCCAGCAGAGACGGCGGAGAGAACAGGGCAGATCATGGCACGCAAACCCGACAGCGCCGCCCGGCTCGATGACGCTGCCCGCGCGGGCTGGCTCTATTATGTCGCCGGCCGCACGCAGGATGAAATCGCCGCGGCCATGGGCATTTCCCGCCAGTCTGCGCAGCGGCTCGTCTCGCTGGCCATGGCGGAGCGGCTGGTCAAGGTGCGTCTCGACCACCCCATCGGCGCCTGCCTGGAGCTGAGCGCCGCGCTGAAGGACAAGTTTTCCTTGCGCCATGTCGAGGTGGTGCCCACCGATCCCGGTTCGCCGTCGTCGACCGTCGGCATTGCCGAAGCCGGTGCGGCCGAGATCGAACGATGGCTGAAACTGCCTGATCCCACGGTTCTGGCCGTTGGCACCGGCCGCACGCTGAAGGCCGCCATCGATCAGCTCTCGCCGATGGACTGTCCGCAACACCGGATTGTCTCTCTGACCGGCAATATCGGGCGGGACGGATCGGTCGCCTATTACAACGTGATCTTTTCCATGGCTGAGGCCGTCAAGGCGCGCCACTTCACCATGCCGCTGCCGGTGCTCGTTTCGTCCATGGAAGAGCGTGACGTTTTGCACAATCAGGCGTTGGTGCGTTCCGCGCTGGAGCTCGGCGCCACGGCCGACGTCGCCTTTGTCGGCGTTGGCGAACTCGGTGTCGATGGTCCGCTCTGCCAGGACGGCTTTCTCGATCCGGCGGAGATGGGCCGACTCGTGGAGGCGGGCGCGGCAGGCGAAATCTGTGGCTGGATGTACGATCGCGACGGGCAATTGATGCCGGGAATCCGCGATCGCGTGGCCAGCGTGCCGCTGCCCGACACGCAGCGCTGCACCGTGATCGGCATGGCGAAGGGCCCTCGCAAGCTGCCCGCACTCGCCGCCGCCCTGCGCGGTCGCGTGCTCAACGGGCTGATTACCGACGAGGCCACGGCCGAAGCGCTGCTTAAGGTCTGATCTTTCTCTTCTTCTTGTTTTTCTTGCACCTTTCCTCGTGGAGAGGGCGCACCCCTATGTCGTTTTCAAAGCCAGGCCGCGCGGAGGAGGATGGGAATAGTCATGATTCCCTTTCTGGCTTGTTTTTGTCGCGCGGTATGATATAAATTTACGCACGTAAAGTATTAGAGCGGACGTTTTTACGCGGTGCAGCGACGATTACGAATTGACAACAATCGGCGCTTGGTGAGTAAATGCCCATCGGTGAGGCAAATGCTCACTTTTCTTCTGGGAGGAAGATTCATGAATTTGAAAGCGATCCTGCTGGGCGCCTGCTCGGCAGCCGTTCTTGCCGGCATGGCCCATGCCGAAACGCTCACCATCGCCACCGTCAACAATGGCGACATGGTGCGTATGCAGAAATTGACCGATGACTTCACCAAAGCCAATCCGGACATCCAGCTGCAATGGGTGACGCTGGAAGAAAACGTTCTGCGTGAACGCGTCACCACCGACGTGGCCACCAAGGGCGGCCAGTACGACATCATGACGATCGGCACCTATGAAGTTCCGATCTGGGCCAAGCAGGGCTGGCTACTGCCGCTCGACAATCTTGGTGCCGATTACGATGTCGACGATCTCCTGCCGGCCATCCGCTCGGGCCTGACCATGGACGGCAAGCTCTATGCCGCGCCTTTCTATGGCGAGAGCTCCATGGTGATGTACCGCAAGGACCTGATGGAAAAGGCCGGGCTGAAAATGCCCGACGCGCCGACCTGGGACTTCATCGCCGATGCCGCCCGCAAGATGACCGACCGGTCGGCCGGCATCAACGGCATCTGCCTGCGCGGCAAGGCGGGCTGGGGCGAAAACATCGCTTTCCTGACGGCCACCTCCAACGCCTTCGGCGCCCGCTGGTTCGATGAGAACTGGAAGCCGCAGTTCGACCAGCCGGAATGGAAGAAGACGCTCGACTTCTACGTTCAGCTGATGAAGGACGCCGGCCCTCCGGGCGCATCGTCCAACGGCTTCAACGAGAATCTGGCGCTGTTCCAGCAGGGCAAGTGCGGCATGTGGATCGACGCCACCGTCGCCGCCTCCTTCGTCACCGATCCGAAGAGCTCGACGGTCGCCGACAAGGTCGGCTTTGCGCTGGCGCCGGATACGGGCTTGGGCAAGCGCGGCAACTGGCTCTGGGCCTGGAACCTCGCCATTCCCGCCGGCACGCAGAAGGCCGCTGCCGCTGAGAAGTTCGTCTCCTGGGCAACCAGCAAGCATTATCTCGACCTCGTCGCCGAGAAGGAAGGCTGGGCCAACGTGCCTCCGGGCACGCGCACCTCGCTCTACAAGAACGAGAATTATCTGAAAGCCGCGCCTTTCGCCAAGATGACGCTCGACAGCATCAACGCGGCCGATCCGAAGAATCCGTCGGTCAAGCCCGTGCCCTATGTCGGCGTGCAGTTTGTCGCCATTCCGGAGTTCCAGGGTCTCGGCACCACGGTCGGTCAGCTGTTCTCGGCAGCGCTCGCCGGACAGATGTCGGTCGACGACGCGCTCGCCCAGGCGCAGGGCGTCGCATCCCGCGAAATGCAGCGTGGCGGGTACATGAAATAAATCGACTTGAGAGGTGGCGCATCCCGCGCCGCCTCTCTGTCCGCCTGATCGGGGGCGGCGGAGTGGGAATGCCGGATCGCCTCGACATATGAGGCGGCCCGGCTCTGCCAAAACTTCGGGCGACCGACGGCCGGTCGCTTGCAAGAAGAACAATCGCTGTCGGGAGGACATGACGTATGGCGACGGCACAGACGCGCGGGCTATCGCGCTTGATGATGGCGCCCTCGGTAGGGCTTTTGCTGATCTGGATGATCGTGCCGCTGGCGATGACGCTGTGGTTTTCGTTCCAGAACTACAATCTGTTGAACCCGGCGAATGTCGGCTTTGCCGGCCTGTTCAACTACCGCTTCTTCTACACGGATCCGGCCTTCTTCCAGTCTCTGTGGAATACGCTGGCGCTGGTCGGCGGGGTGTTGCTGATCACGGTTCTCGGCGGCATCGCCATCGCGCTCCTGATCGATCAGGAGATCTTCGGCCAGGGAATCGTGCGCATTATGATCATCTCGCCCTTCTTCGTCATGCCGCCGGTTGCGGCGCTGGTGTGGAAGAACATGATCATGCACCCGTCTTACGGCGTGCTGGCCGATATGGCGCGCGGCCTCGGGCTGCAGCCGGTCGATTGGTTCGCGCAATATCCGCTGCTCGCCATCATCATCATCGTTGCCTGGCAATGGCTGCCCTTCGCCACGCTGATCCTGCTCACCGCGCTGCAATCGCTGGATGGCGAGCAGAAGGAAGCGGCCGAGATGGATGGCGCCGGCTTCGTCAGCCGCTTCGTCTATCTGACGCTGCCGCATCTGGCCCGCGCGATCACGGTGGTGATCCTGATCCAGACGATCTTCCTGCTTGGCGTCTATGCGGAAATCCTGGTCACCACCAATGGCGGTCCGGGCTATGCCTCGACCAACCTTGCCTTCCTCATCTATCGCACGGCACTGCTCGGCTACGATGTCGGTGGTGCCTCGGCCGGCGGTATCATCGCCGTCATCCTCGCCAATATCGTCGCCTTCTTCCTGATGCGCGCCGTCGGCAAGAACCTCGACCGGTAAAGGAGAGACCTCATGGCCCGTGCCGTTTCCACCCGCCGCAAGGTCGTCTTCACGATCCTTGCCTGGAGCGTGGCGCTCCTTCTGTTCTTCCCCATTCTTTATACCGTCATCACCTCGGTGAAGACGGAAGGGGAGGCGATCTCGGGCTTCAGCCTGATCCCGTCGTTTACCTTCGAGAACTACGTCGAGGTGCAGACCCAGCGCGACTATTGGCGGCCCTTCACCAATTCGGTGGTGCTGTCGCTTCTGTCCACCTTTGTGGCACTGGTGATTGCGGTGCCGGCGGCCTGGGCCATGGCCTTCTCGCCGACGCCGCGCACCAAGGACATTTTGATGTGGATGCTCTCCACCAAGATGATGCCGGCCGTCGCCGTGCTCGTGCCGATCTACCTGCTCTTCCGTGATTGGGGCCTGCTCGACACCCGCACCGGCCTGACCTTCATGCTGACCATGATCAACCTGCCGATCGTGGTGTGGATGCTCTACACCTACTTCCGTGAAATTCCGGGCGAGATCCTGGAGGCCGCGCGGATGGACGGCGCAACGCTCTGGGGCGAAATCGCCTATGTGCTGACGCCCATGGCCATCCCCGGCATTGCCTCCACCATGCTCCTCAACATCATCCTGGCCTGGAACGAGTCCTTCTGGACCATCCGGCTGACCACCACCAATTCCGCGCCGCTCACCGCCTTCATCGCCTCCTTCTCCAGTCCGCAAGGCCTGTTCTGGGCAAAGCTTTCGGCGGCTTCCACACTGGCCATCGCGCCCATCCTGATCATGGGCTGGTTCTCGCAGAAGCAATTGGTGCGCGGGCTCACCTTCGGCGCCGTCAAGTAAGAGAAAGAACACGATTATGGGTAGGATAACGCTTTCGAAGGTGAACAAGACCTTCGGTGCCACCACCGTCATCCCCGGCATCGACCTTGAGATCGAGAACGGCGAATTCGTCGTCTTCGTCGGGCCGTCTGGCTGCGGCAAGTCCACGCTTCTGCGCCTCATCGCCGGTCTGGAGGACACCTCTTCCGGCAAGATCTCCATCGACGGGCGCGATGTAACGGGCGAGGCCCCTGCAAAGCGCGGGCTGGCAATGGTCTTCCAGTCCTATGCGCTCTATCCGCATATGAGCGTCTATAACAACATCGCCTTTCCCCTGAAGATGGCGGGGACGGACAAGGCGGTCATCGACGCAAAGGTGCGTGATGCCGCCCGCATCCTCAACCTCACCAACTATCTGGAACGCCGGCCGGGTCAGCTTTCCGGCGGCCAGCGCCAGCGTGTGGCAATCGGGCGGGCCATCGTGCGCGCGCCCTCGGCCTTCCTTTTCGACGAGCCGCTGTCGAACCTCGACGCGGCCCTGCGCGGAACCATGCGCCTGGAAATTTCCGAGCTGCACCAGAAGCTCGGCACCACCATGATCTATGTCACGCATGACCAGGTCGAGGCTATGACCATGGCCGACAAGATCGTCGTGCTGCAGGCCGGCAATATCGAGCAGGTCGGTTCGCCCATGGACCTCTACAACCGGCCAGCCAATCTCTTCGTTGCCGGCTTCATCGGCTCGCCCCGCATGAACCTGGCCACGGGTGCGGCCGCCGAGCGCTACGGCGCGCATACGGTCGGCATCCGTCCTGAGCATCTGAAACTCTCCACCGCCGAGGGCGTGTGGACCGGCACAGTCGGCGTTGCCGAGCATCTGGGTTCGGACACGTTCCTGCATGTCGACGTCAAGGACATTGGCGCCATGACGGTGCGCGCGCCAGGCGAAACGGCGCTGCGCCATGGCGACACCGTCTATCTCACCCCCGAGGAGAGCCGGCTGCATCGCTTCGACAAGAGCGGTCTGGCCGTTCGCTGAGGCTCCGGGCCGCGCTGCAGAGCTGCGGCGCCGACCCCTGCATGCCTACCGATATCTTCTCCCCGCTGGGGGAGAAGATATCAAGACAATGCCGCTTCACCCAAACTGGGTGCGCTGCGTGTGGCACAAGTCTCCTCTCCCCAACGCGGAGAGGGCAGGGTGAGGGGCCTCTGCGGTATCCTCAAGGGGATGCGGCCTGAGCCACTGCAAATGCAACCTTTTCGTGACGCTGCCGGCCGGCGCTCTGCCCGGCCGCACAGGACACCATTCCGCCGGCGACGATGCCGGCCCTGAAAACCTCGATCCCCGCGCCGAATGAGCGGCGCCATGAAAGAGATCCGCGATGACCGAAACCACCCCTCTCTCGCTCGCCACGCTCGGCGCCATTTCCGCAACGGCGACCGTGCCCGCCTATGAGCGCAGCCAGTTGACCCCCGGCATCGTCCATTTCGGCGTCGGCAATTTCCATCGCGCCCACCAGGCCGTCTATCTCGACGATCTCTTCAACCTGGGCCGCGATCATGACTGGGCGATCATCGGAGCAGGGGTGACGTCTTATGACGCGGCCATGCGCGACAAGCTGAAAACGCAGGATTACTTGACCACCGTGGTGGAGCAGGATGTCGGCCGGTCGGCTGCCCGCGTGACCGGCGCCATGATCGATGTTCTCGACCCGATGGACCGCAAGGCCTTGGTCGAAAAGCTGGCCGATCCGACGATCCGCATCGTGTCGATGACGATCACGGAAGGTGGCTACTTCATCAACCCGGCCACCGGCCTGTTCGACCCCAGCCATCCGGCAATCGCCGCCGACGCCGCGACGCCTGACGACGCCAAGACCGTTTTTGGTCTGATCCTTGCCGGGCTGAAGGCGCGTCGCGCAGCTGGCACGATCCCCTTCACGGTCATGTCCTGCGACAATATTCCCGGCAATGGCCATGTGACGCAGAATGCGGTCACCGGTCTGGCGCGCTTGTCCGATCCGGAATTTGCCGATTGGATCGAGGCGACTGTCGCCTTCCCCAATGGCATGGTCGACCGCATCACGCCGGCCACCGGCGCGCGAGAGATCGAGATCGCGGCCAAGGATTATGCGATTGCAGACCAGTGGCCGGTCTTTTGCGAAGAATTCAAGCAATGGGTCCTGGAGGATCACTTCCCCGCCGGACGTCCGGCGCTCGAAGAGGTCGGCGTGCAGTTCGTCGAGGATGTCGCGCCCTTCGAACATATGAAGATCCGCATCCTCAATGGTGGCCATGCGGCCATCGCCTATCCGGGCGAACTGCTCGACATCCACTTTGTTCACGAGGCGATGGAGGACGAGACGATCCGCGCCTTCCTCGCCAAGCTGGAGCGCACCGAAATCGTCACCTGCGTGCCAGCCGTTCCCGGCGTGGTGCTGGACGACTATATCGCCCTGATCGAGCGGCGCTTCGCCAATCCGAAGATCGGCGATACCATCGCCCGTCTCGCCCAGGACGGCTCCAACCGCCAGCCGAAATTCATCCTGCCGTCGACCGCCGACCGCCTGTCGCGCAACGAGGATGTGCAGGGCCTGGCGCTGGTCTCGGCGCTCTGGTGCCGCTACTTCCAGGGCACCTCCGACTCCGGCCGCGCCATCACCTTCAACGATGCCAATGCCGAGCGGCTGAAGGCGGCGGCTCTGAAGGCCAAGGAGAATCCTCTGGAATTTTTGGCCTTGGACGATATCTTCGGCCAGGTCGCGCAGTCGGAGATCTTCCGCAAACGCTTTACGCAAGCGCTGACCGCGCTGACCGAGACGGGCACCCGCGCCACGCTTGAGGCCTATCTCGCCGGCAAACTCGGAGACTGATGCCATGACCTGCCTTGCCACGCGTCGATCTTTTCACCCGGGCAGCTTATCCGCCCGCAAAGAAACCGCGGAGGCAAGATCATGAGCCCAGCCGAGATGCTGCCCGAACCAGAATTGGTGATTTTCGACTGCGACGGCGTGCTCGTCGATAGCGAGCCGCTCTCTGTCGATGTGCTGGTGCGCGTTTTGCGCGCCGGCGGGCTCGATATTGCCGCGGATGAGGCAATGGAACGCTTTCTCGGCCGCAGCCTGAAGACCACGACCGAAATCATCAAGGCCGAATACGGCCTCGAGGTCGACGACGCCATGCTGGAGACGATGCGCAAGGATCTCTATCAGCGGTTTCAGGACGAGCTGCAGGCGGTCGCCGGCGTCGCGGTTGCGGTGGACAAGCTGAAGGAGCTTGGTATTGCCACCTGTGTTGCCTCTTCCAGCCAGATGGAGCGCATTCGTCATTCGCTTGAGGTGACGGAGCTCCTCGGCAAGTTCGAGCCGCATATTTTCTCGGCGACCATGGTCGAGAATGGTAAGCCTGCGCCCGATCTCTTCCTGCATGCCGCCAGGGCCATGGGTGTCAGGCCTGAGGCCTGCATGGTGGTCGAGGACAGTCCGGCCGGTGTGGAGGCCGCCAAGCGCGCCGGCATGCGTGTCTTCGCCTTCACCGGCGCCTCCCATGCTCGCCATGACCGCCATATCGAGGCCCTGCGCACGCTGGAGCCCGATGGCATGTTTGACGATATGCGCGAACTCGTCCACTTTGTCCGCCGGGAGCAGAAGGTCGCGCACGCATCGTAAGCGGCCGGCCGCCGCATGACGATGTGCGGGCGGGGAGAGTGGGCAGGATGGGGAAGGATGGCATGGGGTCGAAGCGCGACGCGCATGGCTGCGAGCGTCTGGCCAATCGCCCGACTTCGATCCTGTGCCGATGCTTCGGGCTGAGCGCCACATGAATGATCGTTTGGTGATGGCTGTGGATGTCGGCACCGGCAGCGCCCGTGCCGGCCTGTTCGATCTCGGCGGATCCCTGCTCGCCCGCGCCGAAGCTCCGATCCTGATGAACCGGCCGGATGCCGATCATGCCGAGCATCAATCTGAGGACATCTGGAAGGCCGTGACGCTTGCTGTTCGCGCGGCGCGCGAGACGGCGGGCGTGGCGCCGGAGGCCGTTGGTGCGCTCGCCTTTGACGCCACCTGCTCCCTCGTTGTGCGTGACGGGGAGGGCGCGCCGCTTTCGGTCAATCGCGAGGGCGCGCCGGGTTGGGATACGATCGTCTGGCTGGACCACCGAGCCATGGCGGAAGCCGATGCCTGCACGGCTACTGGCCATCGCGTGCTGGACTTTTCCGGACGGGTGATGTCGCCCGAGATGGAAATGCCCAAGCTTATGTGGCTGAAGCGCCACCTGCCGGCGCAATGGGCCAAAGCCGGCCTGATCTTCGATCTCGTGGATTTTCTCTCCTGGCGCGCGACGGGGTCGAACAGCCGGTCGCGTTGCGCCTTGACGGCGAAGTGGAACTATCTGTCCCACACCGAGAATGGCTGGCAGGCCGATTTTCTGGCGATGATCGGCCTGGACGATCTCATGGCCCGCGCCGGGCTTCCTCGGGAGGTCCAGGCAGTCGGCGCGCCTATAGGTCCGCTGACGGCGGCCGCGGCCGAGGATCTGGGGCTCACCACACACTGTACCGTCGCGACCGGCCTGATCGATGCCTATGCCGGCGCGCTCGGCGTGCTGGGCCGCTATGCCGCCGAGCCGGCGAAGCTGGAACGGCGGCTGGCGATGATCGCGGGCACGTCGAGCTGCCTGGTCGCCTTTTCCCAGACGCCGAAGCCGCTCTTTGGCATGTGGGGCCCCTATTACGAGGCCGGATTTCCCGGGTGCTGGCTAATCGAAGGTGGCCAATCGGTGGGCGGTGCGCTGCTCGATCACCTCGTGCGCAGCCATTCCGTCGGCGGTGTGCCGGATGCCGAGACCCATGGCCGCGTCATCCGTCGCATTCAGGAGCTTCGCGCGAGGGAGGGCGCAAGCCTCGGTGCCCGGCTGAACATCCTGCCGGATTTCCACGGCAACCGCTCGCCGCTTGCCGATCCGCATGCGCTCGGCGTGATCAGCGGGCTCAGTCTCGACAGTTCCTTCGATGGGCTCTGCCGGCTTTACTGGCGCGCCTGCGTCGCTATCGCGCTTGGCATCCGCCACGTTCTCCAGGCCATGATCGATGGCGGTTACGAGGTCGACACGCTGCATCTGACGGGCGGCCATGTGCGCAATCCCTTGCTCACCGAGCTTTACGGAGACGTCACCGGCTGCCCGCTCATCATCCCCGAGACACCCGATGCCGTTCTCCTCGGCACGGCGATGGTGGCCGCCGTCGGTGGCGGGTTTCATGCCGATCTGGGCGCGGCCGGCCTTGCCATGGCGCCGCCCGAGCGGTTGCGTCTTCCCAATCTTGCGCTCAAGCCAGACTACGACCGCGATTTCGGAAAATTTCTGGCGATGCAGCGCCATCGCGCCGAACTGGACCGGCTTTGACGCATTTGGCTTGTCGGCTCTCCTTCGATATTACCAAATAAAATCAATGTCTTATTTTTCGCTTTCGTGAGTTTGAAGAAAAATGTGCGGGCGCGCAATTTTTTCCGAATCGTCTCGGAACCTTTGGTAAGTCCGGCCGTTTATAGGCTGTCCGGATCATGGTTCGTATCGCCCCCAATGCGAACCGCCCCCAAATGATCTTCGGCATACAACTCACATGCCCCCTCGGTGAGTTGAAGATAACAGCCAGTGCCTCCCCCCGGCACTGGCTGTTTTCGTATGGCCTCACCAGCAAACCCAGACATAGCAAACGATCTGATTTTTGTTTGAAACGGCGGCTCATGGCCTGCCTCTAGGACCCACGCATGTCGCGCGTTTCTCGCCGCCACGACGATGGCGCAAGGCAGGAAGAAGCCTTATGAGGGAATATGCGTAAACGACCGAGGCAGCTGACGTCAGCTGCAATCACGCGCATGCCGCCGACATGCCGTTCTTACTCCTCGAGCCGCGTGATGATCTCATATTCATGCTGCGGGATGAACAGGTGATATTCGATCCGCTCGGGACTGGTGAGATAATGCGCCTTGCCGCCGATGGCGATGGGCACCACGCGTTCCAGCACCGTGCGGGCAAAGCCGGCTTCGCTGCTTTCACTGGCAGGCGCCGGCAGAGGAAGATGTTCGAGCCAGACCAGCTCAAGTGCGTTGCGGCCGTCGATCATGGTCTCGAAGCAGTCCAGCGTCAGCGATGCGGCACCCATGGCGATGGCGCCGTGCGAGGCGGAATTGACGATCAGCTCATGCAGGGCCAGGCCGATATGCAGCGCGGCATTGGGCGAGAGATGTGCGTCGATGCCGGTCGGCGTGAGCGGCATGCCGGGTTCGGACCAATAGGCGGCAAACTGCTTTTCCGCGAGCGCGAAGAGGAAAGCGCCACGCCAGCTCGAATCCGTCACCAGATCCTGCGAGGAGGCAAGTGACTGGATGCGGCCGCGAAAGGCGACGAGGAACATATCGAGCGAGCGCGCCTGGCGCGCCGTCTGCGTGGCGATGCCCTGGATGATGGCGAGGAGATTTTTCGACCTATGGCTGAGTTCGCGCAGCAGGGTTTTCAAAACCCGCTCCCGATGGCGCACATCCGAGACGTCGCTGACGATGGAGACAATTCCGTCTTCCTCGCCGTCTATGGGCTCGATATCGAACCGTAACGTCATCAGCCCGGTCGGCGCAGCGATTTCGATTTCGGTGGTTGCGGCTTTACGGGTTTCCAGCACCTGGCGCTTGAGCAAGCTCAGTTTGCGGGTCTCGCTCTCTCCATCTGCCACGCCGCTGCACGAGGCTAAGTCCCGGGCTACAGCCGGCACATTGGCCATCGAAAGCACGCTCAGCTCTGCATCTTGAAGCACATAGCCCGTACCGGTTTTCAGCAGGATGAGATCGAGCAAGCGCGTGCGTGGGTCCGGTCCGCTGCGCCCGATGCCGGAAATGCCCTGTCTGTCCACGCCCTGTGCCTCACTCGAAAAGCGAACGACCTGTCCAACAACGCAACGACCGCCTAAGCCGTTCCAAAGATCGCATGGTAAGCTTGCGCTGAACTCTGCAACGGCAGACGCGGTGTGAAATTCATCCGCACGTTCAGATTGTTAAAACCGAACTTCGCTCGGAACATCGGAGCGTCCTGTGACGATAGCTCAGGAAAATACAGGGAATGAAGGGAGGTGCATGCCTTGACGACCAATAGCGTTGCGGTTTCTCGCAGTCGCTTCCATCTGTCATGCCTAACCCGAAGCGAAAGCGCCCGCCATCCTTGCGGATAGGCGGGCGCGCGAAAGTGTCGGATCTGTTCGTCTCGCTTCACCAACTTATGCTGGTCGCGCGGGGATGCGCAGCCTCAGGCAGCAGCGCGGGTGTTCTCGTTGAAGAACAAGGCTTGGCTGATCAGGGCCTTGACCATGTCGGGGTTGAACGGCTTGGTGACGAGGAAGGTCGGCTCCGGCCGCTCCCCGGTCAGAAGACGCTCGGGGAAGGCGGTGATGAAGATCACCGGGATGGCCGAGGCTTTCAGGATCTCATTGACGGCATCGATGCCCGAACTGCCATCGGCAAGCTGGATATCGGCCAGCACCATGCTTGGCTGCGAGGCCTTGAACAGGGCGATGGCCTCGTCGCGGGTGCGGGCGATGCCGGTGACGCGATGACCGAGGCTTTCGACCATCTGTTCGATATCGATGGCGATCAGCGGTTCGTCTTCAATGATCATGATATCGGTGGCGACCTGGCGCGAGATTTCTTCCGACGCCTGTTCGAGCAACTCGCTCATACGGCCTTCGCCGGTGCCGAGCACCTCCGCCGCTTCATTGGCGTGGAAGCCTTCCACAGCCACCAGCAGGAAAGCCTGGCGGGCAAGCGGCGAAACCGAAGCGAGATTGATGGAGGCCCGCTTCTCCCAAGCAAAGGGCGAAACCGGCTCCGGAATCAGGATCGAGGAATTGCCAAACAACTTCGTATAGAGCTGGAACAGGGCGACGCGATCGCTGCTGGCCTCGGGGAAGATCGAAACATCGGCGATCAGCGCTTCCAGAACCGCCGCGACATAGGCATCTCCCGACGTCTGAGATCCCGTCAGAGCACGGGAATAACGACGCAGAAATGGCAGGTATGGGGCGATCCGGGTGGACAATGACATGAATGGGCTCCCTCACTCCGGCCGAAAACGCGGCCTGATGCGTTTTGAAAACGCAGGAACGATAAATCTTGTTCCCGCCCGGAACAAATTTTTGCATATCGCGTTTCCCCCTCGGATAGTTTTTGAGGGTGCTGCTGCTACAATGAACTACAACAATGGGGCTAGGCACGAAGGCGAGCAACCGCCGCGGCCAGACAACACACACGCGCAGATCGCGTCGAAGCTTCGCGCACTTTACCTGTCGGTTCAAGAGGAAGCGATACCTGACAGGTTCCTTGATCTCTTGGAAAAGCTTGATGCCGTTGAGCGGCGCTCGCTTCCCGATGTTGCGGAATGAGCAAGTCCATGTCGACTGAGGAACCGAACTTCAAGCGCGAGATGCTGGCTGCCCTGCCGAGTCTGCGTGCCTTTGCCATGTCGTTGATCGGCCGCCACGACCGCGCGGATGATCTTGTGCAGGACACCATCATGAAGGCCTGGGCGAAGCAGGACCATTTCGAGATGGGCACGAACATGAAGGCTTGGCTTTTCACCATCCTGCGAAACGAGCTGTACAGCCAGATGCGCAAGCGGGGCCGTGAGGTGCAGGACAGCGACGGATTTTTTACCGAATCGCTTGCCCAGCATCCGTCGCAATACGGCTCTCTCGATCTGCAGGACTTCAAGCGGGCCTTGAACATGCTGCCGCCGGACCAGCGCGAAGCCATCGTCCTCGTCGGCGCCTCCGGCTTTTCCTATGAGGAAGCAGCCGAGATTTGCGGCTGCGCCCTGGGCACGATCAAGAGCCGCGTGAACCGCGCACGTCAGCGCCTGCAGGATATTCTGCAGGTGACCGGCGAGAATGAATATGGCCCGGACGCAACATCCGCGCCGCTTACTTCACGCGCTTTCGTCTCCTGATCTTCGGATGCGCCTGCCTTCTTTGTAGGGTGGGCGCATTCGGCAAGGCAGGTCCGGCGCATGATCAGTATTCATCATCAGCGTGGGTTGGCTTCAGCAAAGTCGGGCCGACGCGTCTGTACGTCCGTGCGAATGTCAGCATTGCCTTTTTTTAATTTTCCGCCCGTGGCTCGCGGGTTAGATTGTTTGGCGCGCTTTCGCCGGGTCATGCTCTGAGTGTCGGCAATCGCGCTGTCGATTTGATCGAATACCGGTGAGATTGTCAGCGGATCTTGAAAACGATCATCGCGCTGGCAAGAGAGGGCTGGCTCGAATGTCCAGACCGCGCTAAGGATTGATCGCGTTTCGGCGCGCCTGCGGTGTCCGGCGACAGCCCGCAGCGCGGCGACAGACCAGGGCGAGTTTCAATGGCTGCTCTTCGTTTCGAAGCCGATTTCACCGTGTTTTCAGTGGACAGGCCTTCGCCTTGATCCTGTCCAGGGGACTTTGAATGACGACCGTGACCCATTCGGCGGTTTCGCCTCTGCCAACGCTCGTGCCGCCGGCGCCGCTCGAACCCCATGACGAGAGGGCACTGCACGACTCAGGCGGGGATCGCGATCTGCTGCATGTGGCCAAGCTGGTCGCGTCGGTGCTGGAGGTGCGCTCGGTGACGATCGGCTGCCGGCGTTCGGCAAGCCCCGTTGCCTGGCTTGGTTTGACCCCTGAAATCGCCGATTTTGCCCAGCATCTGGCTCCAAGGCTGGGCGACCAGCCCCAGACCATCGTCCTTGCCGACGTCCGAACGGATGCGGAGCTGTCAGGCCACGAGGCGGTGACGGCTGGTGCGCCTCTTGCCTTCGCCTGCATTCTGCCGGTCTTCGCTGAAGGAAAGCCTGTCGGTTTTCTGTTTTTGGGGGATGGCAAGATCCGCAATGGCCTCAGCAGCGAGGAAGAGGCGAAGCTCGCCGATTTTGCCGCCATCATCGGCTCGATGATCTCGCTGAAGGAAGATGCCAACCAGCGTGCGCTCAACGAAGTGGCTTTGTCGCGCGATGAGCGCCGCCACGCCATGGCGCTGGAAGCGGCCAATGTCGGCAGCTGGCTGTGGGACGTGCGGACGGGCACGATCTCGTGCAACCTGGCCATGGCCCGCATGTTCGGCATGGAGCCCGCAGCCTCCTATCACGCGCGGGACTTCTTCACCGCCATCCACCGTGACGACCGGGCGCGCATGCTGGAAAACCTGCGCCATGCCATGGCCGGCGCCGCCGATTACGACAGCACCATCCGCGTGGCCTCGACCGGCCGCTGGCTGCTTGGGCGAGGCCGCGTGCATGAGCGTGACGCCAAGGGCCGTCCAACCGTGTTTCTCGGCGTCAATATCGATGTCACATCGGAACAGACCTCCAGTCAGCGAACCCGGCTGCTGCTGCGCGAGCTCAATCACCGGGTGAAGAATACACTGGCCATGCTGCAATCGCTGGCGCGCCAGACGCTGCGGCAGACGAGCGATCCGCAGCAGTTCATGACCGCTTTTGCCGGCCGGCTGCAGGCGATTTCCGAAGCGCATGGGCTGCTGTCGGATCATGAATGGGGCGCAATCCGTCTGTCTGCTCTGTTGGAGAAGCAGCTCGCTCCGCATGTGCGCGACTATCAAGCCCAGGTCGAAATCCACAAGGACGAGATCCTGCTTGGCCCCGATCAAGCCGTGGGGCTCGGTCTGGTTCTGCACGAGCTGGCGACGAATGCAGCGAAATACGGTGCGCTTTCTGTTCCCAAGGGCCGGATCGTCTTCACCGCGCGGGGCGTGCCGGAAGAAGGCGGGCGCGTGCTCCACCTGACCTGGACCGAGGTTGGCGGCCCCCTCGTGCAGGAGCCGCAGCGCCGGGGGTTCGGCTCCATCCTGATCGAACGCAGCCTGGACAAGGTTATGGGCAGCTCGGTGAAGGTCGAATATCTGCCTGATGGCGTGACCGCCATCATCCGCCTGCCACTCTGACCAGTCATCTCGCACGCAGCAGTCCGTGGTCTTGAAGCGGTAGCGCGAAGCAAGCCTTTCCCGAAATTATAAAGCCAAAAAAAACGGCGCTCCAGAGGAGCGCCGCAACAAGGCCGATTGTGCCGATCAGAAGGCCAGCGATCAGGCGTCGTCGTCGCGTCCGCCGAAGCCGAGGCGGGTGAAGCCGAGCAGGCCGCCGACTGCCATGGCAATGCCGGCTGCCATCAATGGCTTGCGGCGAAACAGCGTCATCGTCGTGGCCATGACCAGATTGGTCTGCACCTGCGATTTGCGCTTGCGCTCCTCGGCGATCCGGCGGTCTCGTGCTTCCATGATCGACATGGTGATGAGGGTAATGATGCCAAACACCAGGAAGACGCCGCCCACGGCCAGCGTGGCGCCGATCGGTCCCAGCTTGTGGGAGAGGTAGATCGTTAAGGCGATCAGCCCGAAGATTACGGCTGTCAGAAAAAAGGAGCCGGCAATCGCACGCAGAATCGCATTGCGTTTGATGCGAGCGACCGCGAGGCTCATATCGGTTGCGGCCAAGCTGGATAGAAAAGCCACAAGCGGGCCCATAAGCGTCTCCCAGAACAGTTCCGGATCGTCACATGGCTCCGGACATCGATAAGTTTCACGCGCCGCCGAGCGTGCTTGGTTCGGATTTTAAGCGCCCTGCGCACTTCACCGCCTCGAGGTGCGCAGGCCTATTTCCTGTGCCGCTTGGTGGTCCAGCGGCACCTGTCATCCTCGCTGCGCAGTCCAACAGCCGAACAAGGCGCTCGTTCCCGCGTATCGGCGAAATAAGGCGAAGGCTCTTGGCTCATGCAACACGAGGCATGCGGTCCTGGGAGGACTATTTGCGCATCATCGAGACGGCGAGAAGACCGACGGCGGCGATAATGCCGACAGCTGCAAGCGGATGTTCGCGCACCGTGTGGCGGACCTGACGCTCGGTGGAGGCATAACGATGGCGCAGATCGGACAGCAGTTCCTCCGCACCCTCCATCATGTCGCTGAAACCAGCCTCTGCTGCGGAGCGCGCGTCGCTTGCACGGTCGCGCACGAGGTGGGACGCCTTGTCACCGCGCTTGGCAAGAAGGCGGGTAAGGGACGCGATGTCGTCGCGGATATCGCTCAACTGACCGTCGAGCGACTGGTCGAACAATGCGCTTCCACGCCGGCGGGAGGACTTGCCGGAGAAAAGATCTGATAACATAGGGAAACTCCTTCGTGCCGCGGGTTCGGCTCAAGACAGGGCAGGCAGGCGATGCATGACTTGCCACATCCCTGGCCTCAAAACGTTCACAGCCCGGATTTGTTCCTAAGGAAAAGCCGAAATGCCGGCCAACGCGGCCTCTTATAGAGGCTTGATTACCCCTACGGCTCGATGGCGGTCTGCGGCAGGACGAAGGGGATCGGCGGCGGCGGCACGGCCCCGACCCTGAGCGCGCAGCCAAAGAGGCGGCCGAGCAGCGGATCGGTCATCACCGCGTCTGGCGTGCCCTCGGCCTCTACCCGGCCGGCGCGCATCATCACGATATTGTCGGCGAACATGGCTGTGAGGTTGAGGTCATGCATGACCGCCACGACGCCACCGCCTTTGCGCGCATGGGCGCGGGCAAGCTGCATGATCGACAGCTGATGGCGGATGTCTAGGCTGGAGACGGGCTCGTCGAGAAACAGGAAGGGCAGGGCATGCTCTTGTCCCGCTGCCTCGATCTGGCAGAGTGCCCGGGCGAGCTGGGCACGCTGCTGCTCGCCGCCGGAAAGCTCGCCATAAAAGCGCCCGGCAAAGCCGCCGAGATCCACGGCCTCGAGCGCTGCCGCGATCAGCCGGCCGTCCTCGCCGGCACGTCCGCCGGCTGCCTGGAGGCCCATGGCCACCACCTCCCGCACGGTGAAGGGAAAGGCCAGCAGGCTTGCCTGCGGCAGCACGGCCCGCATGCGGGCAAGGGCCAGCGGCGAGAGCGACGACACCTCCTGGCCGCGCAGGCGGATCGAGCCGCGATAGGCAATCTCGCCTGATAGCGCCTTGAGCGTCGTGGTCTTGCCGCAGCCGCTGGGGCCGATGATCGCCGTCAGAGCACCGGCTTTGGCGGTGAAGCCGGTGCCGGAGAGAATGGTGGCGCCGCCAAGGGTCACGCCGAGATCGCGCACGAGAAGATCCATGCTCATAGGCCCAGGCGGCCCCGACCGCGAATGAGAATGGCGAGAAAGACCGGCGCGCCGGCCAGCGCCGTGATGATGCCGATCGGCAATTCCGCCGGAGCGGCGACAAGGCGCGAGATCATGTCCGCGCCAAGCAAGAGGGCGGCGCCGAGAAGCGCGGATGCCGGCAGCAGATAGCGGTTGTCGGGGCCGATGACGAGACGCAGGAGATGCGGGACGACGATGCCGATAAAGCCGATGGCGCCGCTGGTGGCCACTGCGGCGCCCGTCGCGGCGGCAACACAGAGGATGGCGCCGATTTTGAGCCGCTGCACCGAGAAGCCCATGTGGAAGGCAGCCGCTTCTCCAAGCGTCAACGCATTGAGCCCGCGCGCCAGAATGCTGCTGATCCCCAGCGCGACCAGGATCACCGGTGCGGCGATCGCCACCTTTTGCCAGGTGGCGCCGGCCAGCGATCCGAGCGTCCAGAAGGTGATGTCGCGCAATTGCCGGTCATCGGCGATGAAAACCAGAAGGCCGGTGGCGGCGCTGCTCAAAGCGCCGAGCGCGATGCCGGCGAGCAGCATGGTCGCGACCGAGGTGACCTGGCCGCTGGTGGCGATGCGATAGAGAAGCAGCGTCGAGGCCAGCCCGCCGAGAAAGGCGGCAAGCGGGAGAGCGAGCAGGGATAGCGCCGGCGGCAGCCAGGGCATGAGCGCATGGCCGAGGACGATCATCGTGACCGCCCCCAATGCCGCGCCGGAGGAGACGCCGACCAGCGCGGGATCGGCCAGCGGATTGCGAAACAGCCCCTGCATCAGCGCGCCTGAGACAGCCAGCGCCGATCCCACGAGCAGGCCCAGAAGGGCGCGCGGCAGGCGGATGTCGAGGATGATGATGCGGTCGCGCAGCGAGGCCGCGCCATCCTCGATCCCGAGAATCAGCCTGATCACGGCGGGCACCGAGGCGTTGGCGACGCCAAGCATGATGGATGCCAGAAAGGCCATGGCCAGCAGAACGATGAGCAGCGTAATGGCGCGCCGGGCCTTGGCGGAGCGGTCGCCGGCCAGATGGTCCTCCACGCCACGGCTTTCCGTCAGCCGGCGGCCGGCCGGTTGGTCGCTTGCCAGGACTGCCTGGGACCGACTGCCTGCTTCATCCGTCTGCAACCGACCGGCTGCCAGGTCGTCGCTTCGTCTTTCGACGCTTGCCATGCTCATTCTCCTTCCGGCAAAGCCGGCCTTGCCATCGGCCGCACCTGCGATCCGCCGCCCCGTGTCGGTAACAGAGGACGGGGGTGACAGAGGATATTGCACCCGCTATCTTGACTGCCTTACTCACGTTTATTTATGGACGCAAGGCGACAGGTTCGGCGGCGATGCGAGGAAATGGCATGACGGGCATGAAGACGAGTGTGATGATGGCGGCCGGCTTTGCCTTGTCGCTGGCAAGCCTTCCGTTTGCCGGTGCCGCATGGGCCCAGGACGCAGCCGGCGCGGCGAAGGGGCTTCTGGTCGAACTGAACAGCCTGACGCCATCCGATAAAGGCTGCAAGCTGACCTTTACCGCCGAGAGCGCGCTTGCCCAGGATGTCGGCAAGGTCTCCTTCGAATTCGTGCTGTTCAACGGGCAGGGCCTGGTCGAGCGCATGGCGGTGCTCGATTTTCGCGATCTTCCGGCCGGCAAGACCAAGGTGCGCCAGTTCGATCTACCGGGCACGCGGTGCGAAGCCTTGGGCAGCCTGCTGATCAATGACGCGCCTGTCTGCACGGGCGAAGGCCTGGCCCGCGAAGCCTGCATGAGCGGTCTGCGCACCGGTTCCAAGGCGCCGATCGCGCTGAAGGGCTGAGGCCGGCAGCAGAATAAGGGATCAGGGTGATGAGTAAGACACTGCGCTGGACGGTGGGGATCGGCCTTTCCTTGTGCCTGCATGCCGTTGCCGGAGCCGTGATCCTCATGCCGAAGACCGAGGCGCCCGATATGCTCGAAGGAGGGCAGGCCATGCAGGTGGCCATGCTGGGCAATGCCTTCGAGGAAACGCTCCAGGCTGGCGCGCCGAACGAGGTGCTGAGCCCCAGCGAGCAGCCAACGGAAACGGCGGAGATCGACCCGCTGGCGCCGACGGAGATTGCGCCGGAGACGGTAACGCCGCAGACGAGCGAGAGCGTAGCACCGCAGGAGATTGCACCCAACCAGCCTGTCCAGACGGCCACCGTGCCCTTGGAGCCGCCGGCCCCGCCCGTTGATGCCGATGTGGTGATGCCGGAGGAAAGCCTGCCGCCGGTCTCGCAAACGCCGCCGGACGTCGTGGCTGCCGCCCCGCCTGTGGAAACGGTGGTGCCGCTGGAAAGGCCGGAGCCGCCCAAGCCCGAAAAGCCGCAACCGCCAAAGCCGGAGCTTTCGAAAAAGCCTGAGCCGAAAAAAGTGGCAGAGCGCGAGACGCCGCGCCGCGCCAAGCCGACAGGCGGGGAAAAGGGCGCCGCCCGCGAGTCCGCGCGCAAAGGCGAGGCCGATGGCGCGGAAACAGCCAATGCCGCAACCAGCAGCGCCGGTTCGTCCGGCCGCTCCAGCGATGCCGGCAATGCCGCGGCATCGCGCTACCAGCAGATGATCCAGTCACGGCTAAGACGCGCCAACAAATACCCCAGTGAGGCGCAGCGGGATGGCCTGCGAGGGACAGTCGTCGTATCCTTCCTGATCGGGCCAGGTGGAAGCGTCTCTCGCGTCTCGGTTCTGTCAAGCAGCGGGTCTGCTGTTCTCGATCAGGCGGCGATGGACAATGTCCGCCGAGCCGCGCCCTTTCCCGCCATTCCAGCCGCCGTCGACAGGACCAGCTGGCTGTTTAAGGTGCCGCTGGAGTTCAAGCGTTAGGAAAAGCAGGGGTTAGGTCGCTGGCAGCTTGTCGGTAGCTGGAAGGTTCATGTGGAGCCACGAAGGACCGCGGTGCCAGTCATTCTTCCCGCAGGCTGCTCGAGGAACGCCCAGCCTTTGGCAACTGGCGCCTTAAAGATGATAAAATTACTCATATTATCTTGCCGGCGTCATACAGTTGCGCTAGCGTACGGCCATCTCAGGTTTCTCACCTGACTTTTTGAACCCATTCGGAGACTGGCAAGATGGGCGACAAGCGCTCGGGCAAGAAGACCAAACGCAAGGATGTCCCTGACAAGGTCGAGACCGCGGCCCCGGCCGACACCGTTTCGGCGCAAGGGCTGGAAGGCCGCAGCTTTCTTTATGTCGGCGGCCGGGATTGTCAGGTCGCGCATCTGCGTGAAATCGCCGCCCAATTCGGCGCCGAACTGCTGCATCATGATGGCGGCCTGCGCGAGGCGGTCTCGCGGATCGATCGGGTTCTTCCCTCGGTCGATTGTGTCTTCTGCCCGATCGACTGCATCAGCCATGACGCATGTCTGCGCGTGAAGACGGGCTGCAAGAAGTTCGGCACCGCCTTCGTGCCCCTGCGCAACGGCAGCAAATCCAGCCTTCAGCGCGCCTTGGAAGATCTGAAGACCACGCCGCCGGCGCGCACCAACGGGTGAGCGCTGGACCGGCACCTGTCATGTGCCGGTCGTTCAGGCCTTGGGCGAAGGCAGAAGCCCGCCGATCGATACAGCCAGCCATCCGGCCATGATGGCAAAGCCGCCTGCGGGCGCCGCCATGGGAAAAAGCCCGTGGCCCGCCATATGGCGCATGGTCATGTCCCCGGCAAAGAGCGCAGTGCCAACCGCCATCAACAGTGCGGCAAGGGCAGCCGTGCGCAGCCGATCCCATGCGGCGGCCAAGGCCACAAGCGCCGGTGCATGCGCCAGGCAGAGGGCGGATGCGGCGGAGAGCAACCGCGCATCCTCTGCTGCGCCATGCGCAGCCCCGGCAGCGCTGGCCACGCCGGCAAGCCCCATCAGGCCGGCGATGAAGAGAGCATTCCGTCGGCTGTCGAAGGCCATGTTGTGCGTTCCTTATGATGTGCCCGTGCATGCGGATGCCCGCGATCGGTCCGTGTGCCAGCCTGATCAACGGCATGGGGCGTCCGACCGACGGGCAAGGGCGCTTTTGCTACGGCATGTTCTGCATGTGATGCGCCAGCCGCGTGATCGGCTCCAGAATGATAGCGCGCAACTGTGGGTGGTCCACCGTCTCGTCCAGCGCGCGGGTGAAGCAGAGCAGCCATTCATCGCGCGCCTGCGCATCGATCGCCGCGCCGAAATGCCGCCGGCGCAGCATGGGATGCCCGTATTTCTCGACATAGACAGGCGGCCCGCCAAGCCAGCCCATCAGATAATCGGTCAGCTTGTCACGGCTCGTCGTCAGATCTTGCGGATGCAGCGCCCGGCAATGTGCCGCCTCAGGCAGACTGTCCATCAGCACGTAGAAGCGCGTGGTCAGCGCCTTCACCGTGTCCTCGCCGCCGATCGCTTCGTAAAGAGGAATGGTCTGCGCCGTCTTGCTCATCGTCACTGTCATCCTCGACGCTTGCCGCTGGCGGTCAAGCCTGCGTCGCCGCCATGGCGCCGGCCATTGTTGTGCCATGGCATAAAGCAAACGCCGGGCCCGCAAAAGATGCGTATCGTCGCACAGGGTCCTAGTTGGAACATGCCGGCGGGCTTGGCAAAAAGGAGACTGCCGCGCAATGAATCCGCTCACCCTCTACGCCATTCTCGTCATCGCCATCATCTTCGAGGTGCTTGGCACATCGGCCCTGCAGGCAGCCCAGCACTTCACGCGGCTCTGGCCGACGGTCATGATGGTCGTCTGCTATGCCGTCGCCTTCTTCTGCCTGTCCTATACGCTGAAGGCCATCCCCGTCGGCATCGCCTATGCCATCTGGAGCGGGCTCGGCATCGTGCTGGTCTCGCTGGTCGGTCTTTTGGTTTTCAAGCAGACGCTGGATACGCCCGCACTGATTGGCCTCGGCCTGATCATCTCCGGCGTGCTGGTCCTCAACCTCTTTTCCAAATCGACCTTCCATTAAGACGATGCCGGCCACCTGCCGGTCTTGGAGCCGATCTCTGACGCATCGATCTACGCAGCTTAAAAATTGACGTTTTCAACAGGGCAGCAAAAGACGGCAGGCTGCGCAGCCACCCGAACGCCCGCTTGCGCCGATCATCATGTCACTGCAGCGTGGCCGCGCCCACCGTATTGCCGAGCGACTGGTTGAGCCGGTCCAGCTGCTCGCCGTAATTGGCGCGGGTGCGGGGGTCGAAGATCAGGATCGGCGTCGAAACGGCGACACTGGCTGCGCTGCCTACCGTCTGGGCGGTGCCGAGCGCCACGGCGCCGACGCGCTCGCCGATACCGACTTCGGAATCGGTAATGGTCTGGCCGGCGATCAGGCGGTTGCCGAGGAGCTTCACCACCTCGGGGCTCTCGGCGAATTTGCCATGGTTGAGCGGATCCCCGCCCTTGAGCGCCGTGAGATCAAGCACGGTAATGCCCGCCTGCTCCAGCCCGCTGCGATAGGGCTCCTGCAAGGGATCGATCTGGCCTAAGCGCTCGACATTGCCGGCAATGCGCCGCGAGAGTGCGAGCGCCCGGTCGTCACGCGAGACGAAGAGCGTGAATTTCGGCTTGTGTGGGCCCATGGCGTCCCACTGCTTCTTGAACACGTCGACATCGATGTCGGGCGAGGCGAGAATGACATTGGTGATTTTCGGCGCCACGCGGCCATTGCGGATGGCCATCTGCCGGAGGGCCTCGGCCACCAGCCAAGAGCCCATGGAATGAGCCATGACGGTGATATCGGCAATTGCCGGGTCCTTGGCGGCCGTGGTCAGCAGCTCTTCCAGCGCGTCGCGGGAATAGTTGGTGCTGTCCTTGTCGTAATTATAATCGAAGATGCTGCCGCGCGACGGCCAGGTAAAGATCACCGGCGCGACGTCGGCCCGTGAATCATGGACGATCTGGGCGAAGCGGTAGACTGCGTCCTCATACCGATTGTTGAAGCCGTGGACGAAGACCAGCATGCGCCTTTGGCGCGGCGCGGTTCGGCGGATCCAGCCGCGAACCTTGGCCGTGTCGTCCATCGGCGTCACTGATACGGTGGCGAAGTCGCGTGCGGGGTTGGCCGGCAGCTTGCGTGGCCATTGCACCTGGCCGACCTGGCGGTTCTTCTCGGGCGGAATCGACACGACGATTTCGGCTGCACGCATCTCCTGGCCGCGCTCGCCGCTGAAGAGAACGCCGGGCTGCTTGGAAGGCGCGCGCGTTGTCGCCACCAGCATGTCCACCGTCGAGGCGCCCACGGAACGCACCGTCGCCGCACTGGCTTCGGGAATCAGCACGCCTTGCGGCCGCCCGGCACAGCCGGCGGTGACGGCAAGCGACAAGACCATGCAAAGCGTCAGGGCCTTGGCGGCCAGCCGCTCCGGCCCCAGGAAGAGAATCATGCCACGCCTCGCTTCTCCCATCGTCGCCTGCGTCCATTGGCACATTTTGCCGGATGGGGACAGCCCTGGGTTTGACAGGCACTGTCCATTTGGACGCCATGCCTCGGCAAGATACACTTGATGCGGGAGGAGATTTTCCGCGCATTGTTTTTGCCGGATGCTTTGTCTAGGCTCGCGCCGGTTTCGGGCGCTCTCTGTGTCCCGGCTTTGAAACGACAGGATGGCAGGGATTCTCATGCAGGCGGTCTTCGATGGGCACAATGACGTGCTCTTGCGGCTCTGGGCTCTCGCGCGCAAAGGCGGGGACCCGCTGGCCGAGTTTCGCGACGGGGCCGCGCATGGCCATATCGATGCGCCTCGCGCCAAAGCGGGCGGCCTGGCCGGCGGGCTCTGCGCCATCTATATCCCCTCCGGCGATCTGATCCTGCGCCAGCCCGACGAGAACGGCCATTACCAGACCCCGCTCGCTGCTCCCCTGGAGCGGCAACCCTCGCTCGATATCGCGCTCGACTTCGCGGCCATCGCGCTGAGGCTTCACCGCGCCGGGATCTGGCGCCTCTGCCGCACCACCGGCGAGATTCGCGCCGCTATGGCGGATGGCGTTTTCGCCGCCGTGCTGCATATGGAAGGCTGCGAAGCGATCGACGAGGATCTCGCCGCGCTCGAAACCTTCTATGCCGCCGGGCTGCGCAGCCTCGGCCCCGTCTGGAGCCGGCACAACGCCTTTGCCCACGGCGTGCCTTTCGCCTATCCCATGAGCCCGGACACGGGCCCCGGCCTGACGGAAGCCGGCATTCGGCTGGTCAAGGCCTGCAATGCGCTCGGCATCCTGATCGACACGGCCCATATGACGGAGCAAAGCTTCTGGGACGTAGAGAAGGTCAGCAACCAGCCGCTGATCGCCAGCCATTCCAATGTCCATGCGTTGACCCCCGTCGCCCGCAATTTGACGGACAGGCAGATGGATGCCATCCGCGCCGGCAAAGGGCTGGTGGGGCTGAACTACGCCACGACGATGCTGCGCGCCGATGGGCAGGAAAATGCCGACACGCCGCTGGCCGACATGGTTCGCCATATCGACTATCTGGTCGAGCGCATGGGCATCGACTGCGTGGCCCTGGGCTCGGATTTCGACGGCGCGACCATTCCGAGCGCCATTGGCGATGCGGCCGGAAACCAGGCCTTGGTCCATGCGCTTGCCGAGGCCGGCTATAGCACTGATGAGCTCGCCAAGCTCTGCCGGGAGAATTGGCTGCGTGTGCTGGGTCAGGCTTGGCACGAGTCCTGATCCAGCAGGCGGGAGGGCGCCGCGATGAAGAGCATGCTGGAACCATGGCAGGCCTGGGCCCTGATGTCGGCCATATTCGCCGCCTTGACGGCGATCTTCGCCAAGATCGGGGTTGGCGATATGCCCTCCGATGTCGCCACCTTCCTGCGCACACTTGTCGTCATCGCGCTGCTTGCCCTGATTCTCTCCATTTCAGGGCAATGGGGCGCAATGCGCAGCCTCAGCCGGCAAGGCACTCTCTTTCTCGTGCTTTCGGGCCTGGCGACGGGCGCGTCCTGGCTTTGCTATTTCCGCGCCTTGAAGGCGGGAGAGGCGGCGCGCGTGGCGCCGCTCGATAAGCTCAGCGTCGTTCTTGTCGCCGTCTTCGGCGTTTTGTTCCTGGGCGAAAAGCTTTCCGGGCCCAACTGGCTCGGCGTGGCCCTGATCGCAGCCGGCGCTGTGCTGGTCGCCTATCGGAGCTGAGAAGGCCGATGCGGGAGGCGATCTTGTCTCAGCTCAGATCATGAAGATCCTTGCCGAGCGGATCCGTGACCTTGAAATCGGAGAAGCTGACGCTCAGGCCCGCGCGCTCGGGCGTGCAGCACATTGGGCCCACAAGATAGGTCTCAGCCTCTGGAAAGGGGCAGAGACGGACCAGCGGCCAATGCCGGCCATCGCCTGAGGCCTGGAGGCGCAGCACGCCCTTGTCGACGGTGATGCGCAGATAAAAATCGCCCGGGTCACCTGCATACCGACCCGTGGCCCAGTCAGATTGTCCTGCCGTCAACACGCTGCCGAGGCAGGCCATACCGTCGGAAAGCTCGATCCCCGCCTTGATCCAGGTCTTCTCGTCAATGCGCACCATCATGCCGGCCTGATCGTAGAGCGCCTCATACCGCGCACGGATGCGCAAGGACGCGCTAAAGCCGCCTTCGCGCCTATAGGCAAAGACATGGCCGCTGTCCCGCGTGAAGCCATAATGAGTCTCGCGCCAGAAATCGGTGTTCGCATCCGTGGTCACATCCAGCCGGCCGTCTTCGACCCTCCATGTCTGCGGCTCATTGATCCAGTGGCATTGGTCGAACATGGCATTCTCCTCATTGGGCCGTGGGCGTGCCTAAAGCACCGGACCGATTCACATTTTGGTCCAAAGCTCCATGGCAGATTTGACGCTTCTCCGCGGCCTTCTCAAAGATCACACGTCAAAGACGGAAATTCCAGTCGAATCAGACGTTTGCTTCTGTTTTGAGGTTGTGATCCGCGCTTTGGAGGACGTGGCGGCCCCATAGCTTCGCCAGCATCGAAACAGGCGGCGAGGGGATATGTTCATTGTGTTTCCGTCAGACCGTATTCGACCTTGCGTTGTATAATCGCTGCTGGCAAAAGACGCGCGCTGCCTGGCGCCGGACTGCGGCTTGGGCTCTCGTGAGGAATGATGAAAACGAAGCGTGCGTTCATTGGCCTCAGCCTGGCTGTCCTGCTCGTGTTTGGCTGGATCGCCGTGCACGCCAAGCCGGATCTGCCGCCGCTAGACGATGGCGATCTGATTTTCCAGACCTCCACGAGCAGCCAGTCGCTCGCGATTCTGATGGCCACGGCCAGCACCTATACCCATATGGGGATCATCCGGCATCGCGCTGGCCAGCTTGTCGTCATCGAAGCAGCCGGTCGCGTGCGGGAAACGCCGCTGGATGCTTGGATCGCGCGCGGTCTCTTCAAGCGCGTCGCCATCTACCGTGATCCGGCCCTGACCCCGGCGCAGGTCGAGACCGTGCTGACTTCGGCCGGCGGGCTTTATGGTCGCCCTTACGACATCTTCTTCTCCTTCGAGAACGATGCGATTTACTGCAGCGAACTGCCCTATCGCGCTTATCAGGCCGCCGGCATCGAACTCGGCCGCGTGCAGACGGTGTCCGAGCTCAACATGGACAATGTCGCGGTGAAGAGCCTGATCCGCAAACGCTGGCAGAGCCACGCGCCCTGCAAGGAAAATGGCTTCGGTTTCGACCAGTGCTATGCCGCGATTCTGCAGCAGACGCTGATCACGCCCGTCAGCATTGCCGATGACAAGCGGCTACGCCTTGTCTTTTCGAACTATCCGCTTTAATCGGCTGCGCCCCGGGATCACCGCGCCGTGCCATCGCTTCGTGTGCGCCGGCCTGAGAGTGCCAGGCAAAGCGCCCCGAGCAGGCCGGCAGCCAGCGAGCCGAGCAGGATGCCGATCTTGACATGATCCTGCACGGCGGGCTCATCGAAAGCGAGCAGGCCGATGAACAGTGACATGGTGAAGCCGATGCCGCACAAAAACGCCGTGCCGATCATCTGCCCCCAGCTTGCTTGCGCCGGAAGATCGGCCAGGCCGAGCTTCACCAGAAGGAAGACGACGCCCGACACGCCGATCAGCTTGCCCAGCAGCAGGCCGGACGCAACACCCATGGTCAAGGGCTCCGAAAAAAGGGCGGCGGAGACGCCCGCAAAGGAGACGCCGGCATTGGCAAAGCCGAAGATCGGCACGATCAAAAAGGCCACGGGCTTGTGCAGCCAATGTTCCAGGCGGTGAAGCGGTGAATGGGCGTGGTCTGCCTCCGGCTTGCCGGGTGTGACTTTCAGGGGGATCGTCAGCGCCAGCATGACACCAGCCAGCGTGGCGTGGATACCGGAGGCAAAGACCAGGATCCAGAGCAAGAGGCCGAGCGCCAGATAGGGCAAGAGCGCCTTTACCTTCAAGCGATTGAGGGCGAACAGCCCGATGAGAACAAGCGCCGCGCCGCCAAGCGCCAACAGGTTCAGATGGGCGGTGTAAAACAGCGCGATGATGACCACTGCGCCAAGGTCATCAATGATGGCAAGCGCCGCGAGGAAGATCTTCAGCGAGGCTGGCACGCGGCGCCCGAGAAGCGAGATGACGCCCAGTGCGAAGGCGATGTCGGTCGCCGTCGGGATCGCCCATCCCTTCAGCGCGGCAGGGTTCGATCCATTCAGGCTGATATAGAACAGCGCCGGCACCAGCATTCCCCCGGCGGCGGCGGCCCCCGGCAAAAGCCGTCGGCTCCAGCTCGATAGCTGCCCGTCCAGCATCTCACGCTTGATCTCCAGTCCCACAAGCAGGAAGAAGACAGCCATCAGCGCGTCATTGATCCAATGCTGAAGGCTCAGCGGGCCGATCTCGAGATGCAGCGCCTCGGCATAAGCGCCCGCCAATGGCGAATTGGCGGTGATCAGCGCCAGAGCGGCAACGACCATGAGCACAAGCCCGCCTGCCGCCTCATGATCGAGGAACCGGCGCAAACTGGATTGGATTCGCCCCTTGGTGAGGATCGAAGACATGGGTCAGACTCCCGAAGAGAGATTGATCAAAGTCTCCGTCGATTTCGGGCAAGCCCGAAGCGCACGCAGCACACGCCAACTGTCCATTTATGGGAATCGGACGCGGTTTTCCAGACAGATCGCCGATTTCTGCGACGATGCGGTGCGGATTGATGGCGTGGGGAGTTTAATGACCGACGTGAGCATCCATGCCTTGAAGAGCCAGCACAAAATAGTTCTCTCAATCCAAAGAAAACTCTTTCGGCAAATGCTGAGTGCACAACAAAAAATTTGTCGCGAAATCGCGCGCTGATCATTATCCGAATATGCTGCCAGACGGTTAGGTCCTGTTGACAAAGTATGGCAGCCATATCTTAGCGGCAGCCAGGGCGAGAAATGCTGAGAAGGATTTTCGGGTCTTGTCGTATCGGGTCGCAACGCGACGGAACTGCTTGAGGCGGTTGAACATCCGCTCAATGCGGTTTCGATCCTTGTATGCCCGGAAGTCACAGGCAGGCGGGTTCTTCCGGTTGGCCTTCGGCGGAATGACTGGCCTGATCCCATGGATCAGGAGTTCCTCGCGCAGGAAATCACCGTCATATCCTTTGTCGGCGAGGAACAGTCTCGGCTTGCCGACAGGTATCGCCAGCAGGTCCGGA
>NZ_FOAM01000051.1 GCF_900109605.1 Xaviernesmea oryzae | reverse complement strand
TCCCCTTGCCTGGTTCCAGCACCGGGACGGGCGTGTCGTCACCATGAAGGCGATGGCCTGCGAACACACGGTCCCGAAGCTTCGCCAGCACCGGCTCCAGCAATTTGCTGGCCTTACCGATCCAGTCGGCCATGGTCGAGCGGGACAGATCGACGCCTTCCCGCGCATAAATCTCGGATTGGCGATAAAGAGGCAGGTGATCGCAATATTTGGCGATCAGCACATGGGCGACCAGACCCGGTCCCGGCTTGCCGCGTTCGATGGGCAACGACGGCATCTCGGCCTTAATCTGCGTATCGCAGCCCTTGCAGGTGAAGCGGGGCTGAACATGGCGCACGATACGGAACGAGGCCGGGACATAGTCGAGAACCTCGCTGACGCTTTCGCCTGCACGGATGAAGTCGGAGCCGCCACAGACTGGGCATGCGCAAGTTGCCTGGTGCGTCACGTCATGGCGTGGCAGATGATCGGGCAATGGCTGGCGGCTCGGCTTGGCCTTTGCCGGGTCGGCAGTCGACGACGATGCCAGGACCCCAGAGACTGCCATGGCTTCTGCCTCGGCCGCCTCGATATCTTCCAGCGCCAGTTCGAGCTGTTCGATGGCGCGGTCCATCTTCTCGGAGGAGGAGCCGAACCGTGCCCGTTTGAGAACCGCAAGCTGCGCCTTCAACGTGTCGATCAGCGTGTCGCAGGATTGAAGCTTCCGAGCCTGTTCAGCCAGTTGATCTGCCTGCGCGGCGATAATGGCTCGCAACGCATCGACATCGTCAGGCAGGATCGAAGGGCTCGTTTCCATGCCAAATCCTATAGCTGATTTGCCCTTGGATTGCCACTTATCTATCTGTAAAGATTGGCATCTATCTTACGCAACCCGTGTCGGCGCGGAGGTCCAGGCAGGACGCCGCCAGTCGATGCCTTCCCACAACATCGACAACTGCGCCGCCGTCAGCCGGGCCGTGCCATCTGTCGCAGACGGCCAGGGAAAGCGACCCTTCTCAAGGACCTTGTAGTAGAGGCAGAACCCCTGGCCATCCCAGAACAGCAGCTTGATGCGATCACCACGACGGCCCCGGAATGCGAAGACCGATCCCGACGCGGGCTTCTGGCGAAGTGACGACTGCACCAGCGCCATCAGGCCATCGATCCCCTTGCGCATATCCGTCACACCGCAGGCGAGATAGACGCGCACATTTGCGCCGG
>NZ_FOAM01000037.1 GCF_900109605.1 Xaviernesmea oryzae | reverse complement strand
CGAAACCTGGATCGAGACACAGCTTGTGCCGACACTGTCGCCCGGCGATGTCGTCATTCTCGACAATGTCGGTTTCCACAAAAGTGAACGAGCAGAACAGTTGGTCAAGGCCAAGGGAGCGTGGCTGCTCTTCCTGCCGCCCTATTCGCCGGACCTGAACCCCATCGAAATGGCGTTCTCAAAGCTCAAGGCGCTCTTACGAAAGCGAGCCGCCAGAAGCTTCGACGCGCTTGCCCAAGCCCTCGGTGACATCATCAGCCTCTTCTCCGTCACCGAATGCCGAAACTTCTTCAAAGCCGCAGGATATGAGGCTGAATAAATGCGACATGCTTTAGCCCGCCGTGAGAAACGCATCGCGTCTTTGGCTGCCAAGCTCGGTAATGCATTAGCCGTGCCTTGTGATGTCACGCGTCCCGATCAAGTTCATCACGCTGTGCAGTCGGCCATCAAGCACTTCGGGCGGATCGACGCGCTGGTAAACAATGCCGGGCAAGGTCTGCATGGTGAAATCGAAGACATTGGTATCGATGACTTTCGAGAACTGCTGGACCTCAATCTCGTCGCCCCGCTGGTCCTCATGCAGGCGGTCATCCCCATCATGCATCAGCAGGGGGCAGGCAGCATCGTCAATGTCAGCTCGGGTGCAACCCTTGCGACCTATCCCGGCTCTGCAGCCTATACAAGTTCCAAGTCCGGCCTGAACATGCTCTCAAGCGTGGCACGCTTGGAACTGGCTGCTGCCGGCATCGCGGTCTCGCTCATCCACCCTTTCGTCACTGCGACCGAATTCTACGGCGCGGTTAAATCGGGCGCAGAAACTGCCAGGGCGCAAGAGGCTGACATGGTCTCATTTGCCCACAAGCCCGAATTGGTCGCTCAGACGATCCTTGATCTGATCAGGACGGGCGCTGCCCAAGCCGATCTGGCCCCCGCCGCGTTCGGCGGCAGCTTCAAATCTTGAGGAGCCACTCTTCGTCGGCTGCGGTCGCGGAGTTACACTTGACCTTCTACGGTAGCGGTGCCCCTCTCTTGCGCTCGTTTCCAATGCTTCTGATCTGGCCGCAAGCCGTCACGGCATGAGAGCAATCCTCTCAGCACGATATACCGTCAAGCACGATGGTCAGACGTGGTTCTTAGACTGTGGTCCGATTCGCTCACGCTGGGAAAACCGCTGGCGATATCGGCAAGCGTCACGCCCGCGAACCGCCTGCGCAGCAGCTCCTCGGCTTCGTTGAAGACGTCCGTCAACGTGCCGTTGACCGCCTGCTCGATCGGACATCCCGGCATGTCGTACGCGGGACCAACCGCGAAGATGGACGGTTCCCCGACGGCTCGGTAGATATCGAGAAGTGTCAGTTTCTCAAGGGGGCGAGCCAATGTCCAGCCGCCACCATGCCCTTTCACGGAGCTGACATAGCCTTCGTCGCGCAATCCCGCCATGGTCCGCCGGATGACGACAGGGTTGGCGTCGAGCATCTTCGCGATCATCTCGGACGTCATCGCTCCGTCATGCCGACCCATATGGATCAGCACATGCAGCATGCGCGATAATCGGCCGTCCTGCCTCATCCTCTACTCCCCATTGCGCTTTCCTCAGTGATACTAGCACCACGCGCCATCAAGAAACAATCAAAGTGTCATGAAGCTTGACGGGGGATTTCACGATACTTATGGTGTTGCGAGATTGAGAGGAAATTCCATGAGCCATGTCAATTACGACGTCATCATCATTGGAGGGAGCTACGCCGGGCTTTCGGCCGCGCTTCAACTCGGGCGGGCTCGCCAGAAGGTTCTAATCGTTGACGAAGGCCTCCGGCGTAATCGCTTCGCATCCCACTCGCATGGCTTCCTGACTCAAGACCATGTTGATCCCGCCGAAATCGCAGCGGAAGCCCGTGCTCAGGTGATGGAATACAGGACGGTGGAATGGGTTTCGGGTCGTGCAGACAGCGCACAGCGACACATTGAGGTGGGCTCCGGAGACCCGTCATTTGAGGTGGGGGTGAGAGAGACCATTTACCATTCGCGCCGGCTGATCCTGGCGCTGGGCGTCCGTGACATCCTGCCCGACATCGATGGATTGAAGGAGCGTTGGGGCAAAAGCGTATTCCACTGCCCTTACTGCCATGGCTACGAGCTACACCAAGGCAAGATTGGCGTCATCGCCGGCTCACCGCTCTCGATGCACCATGCGCTCATGCTCCCGGACTGGGGCCCGACAAGCCTGCTCCTCAACCAGGCATTCGAGCCGGACACAGATCAGCTTCACGCCCTCGCAGTGCGTGGCGTCGTCATCGAGCACTCGCCTGTCATGGCCATTCGCAATCACGCTGATGTGCAGCTTGCTGATGGGCGGACCCTATGTTTTTCTGGCTTGTTCGCGCTGGCTCCCTTCGAGCTGTCCACCTCGATTGCGCAGCAGCTCGGCCTCGATATGGAACAGGGTCCTCTCGGCTCAACGATCAAGACTGACGCAATGAAGGAAACCAGTATGCCTGGCGTTTTTACCTGCGGGGATGCGGCACGCCCCATGGCCTCTGTCGCCCTGGCCGTTGGCGATGGAGCCTTGGCAGGGGTAGGTGCGCACAGATCATTGATGCTCGGAACTGCTGCTCGTGCGTAAGTTCGTAGGATGTCAGATCGACTGCATGGCTGGGTTTGGCTCCAAGACCTTCTCTTGGCAGCGCGCGATCATTCAGTTGCCTGACATTATGATGCTGAGCGCTGCGTTTACCCGGGTCGCGCGTTTGCAGAGAACGGAAAAGTCGTGGATGCAGATGCAAAAAGGCCGGATCGCTCCGGCCTTTTCCATAGACGAAAACGTGGTTTACAGTGTCCTGCGAGGATAGCGCGCGCGTTCCTGCTCGATATCCACCGAGCCGTATGGAGCAGCCGTGTCGTCGAACCTCGTCCAGCCCTGGGCATGGTAAGCAGCGCGACGTTCAACCGGATCCACCCAATTGGACTTTTTCAGGATCGCTTCCGCTTCCATCTGCATCTCGTCGTCGACCTTCGCCGTCACCAGCGTGCCGCCTCGGCGAACCCCCTCGGCGTAGACATGCGCGTGATCTTCATCAACGCCCGACGATGTCAAAGCACCAACAATACCGCCTGCTGCGCCACCGGCCGCGGCACCTGCAACCGCCCCAAGAGCAGTCGCTGCGAGCCAACCGGCTGCAACGACCGGACCAACGCCGGGAATGGCCATGATGCCAAGGCCAGTCAGCAGGCCACCGGCGCCGCCCACGACGGCTCCGATGCCAGCGCCGGTGCCCGCCCCCTCAGCAGCATTGCTTTCATGTGGGCCATCCTTGTGGCGGCCATCGGCATTGTTGGAGACGACACTGATGTCGTCTGAATGAATGCCACGCGCTTCAAGCGAGTTTACGGCGGCCTTCGCATCGCTATAGTCGTCGAACAGTCCTGTGACGGTCTTCATGATGATACCTTTTGGCGGGAGAGCGCGTATTATTTGGAGACGACGTTGCCCTGATAATCCATGGAAACCGCAGTCGGTTTCCCGTCCTTCATGGCCTTCGCCTGCCAGATGCCCTTATCGTCGAGCATCAAGCCATCAAGCTGCGTGTAACCTGCGGCTTCGATGCGCTCCTTGGCCTGAGTCTCGGTGAACGAATTTGCCCCTTCGACAGGTGCCGTCGGATTGCTGGAGTCGGGCGTTGCGACGGCAGGCGTGTCACCATTTGCCGAGGGTGCGGGTGTTGTCTGGGCGTTTACGCCGAACGCCGAGGCAGCGAGAATAGCTGTGGCGAGCACGATTTTTTTCATCGGGGTTCCTCCATTGCAGACCCATATCTGGATCTCGGCTCATTAAGCTTCAGCCAATCAGAATGTTCCGCAGAACCATAATGATTTCGCCACCTTAAAGCTTGCGCCGGCGATCGTTTGGCAACGTCGTCTTATCAGTGGGCAACTCGACGAGTTTGCTTAAACACGGAGCCACTCCGTCGGCTCCGGAATTTTTAGACTTTGGAATTGGCCTAATGGACTGCGTTCGTCTAGCCCGGGCGATACAGCAGGATCTTGTTGAGAGAGGTGCATCTGAGCATCAGCAACCGTCTTATGCAGCTGTAAGGACCCATGGGGATGGTGACGCGCGTGGGCACTTGCTGGGGCGCCGCATATCGGCTGGATGACACGTTAGTAAAAAGCGTCGCATGTTCCGCGGCGGAGCGATGCGGAAAAAGTGGACGGGTCGGGCACTCGGTCTCCAAGCACATGACTCTGGATCATTGACGGCGGCAAAGGAGATCCAACTGGCGCTCTCGAACCAGCCCTTCCCGACTTCGGATCAGGTCGGTCATCAGTCGTAGCGCCGGGTGGTTTTGCCGCCGGCTGGGATAGTACATGTGGAAGCCTGCGCCTGTGGACGACCAGTCAGGCATGATCACCTCCAAACGGCCATCCCGCAGTTCGGGCTCCACGCGTCGCCGCAAGACATTGGCTAGTCCCAGGCCGTCAACGGCGGCATCTATGGTGGTCTGTGTGTCGCTGATCGTACAGGTGCCGGGTACGTCGATGCGCACCATGGCGTCGCCATTGCCGAGCTCCCATCGGAAATGCGAGTTGTCGCCCAAGAGCAGGCGCAAACAGGAATGCGTCGTCAGATCGCGGGGCTCTCGCGGCCGGCCACGCGTGTCGAGATATTTTGGCGCGCCGACGACAACCCATTCCAAGGGGGCTGTGAGGGCAATCGCCACCATGTCTTCCGGAACGGTGTCTCCATATCGTATGCCGGCATCGAACCCCTCGGCCACCATATCGACGGGACGGTTCTCGACGACGACCGTCAACCGCATGTCAGGAAAGCGCTCCTGAAAAGTGGCGAGCACCGGGCTCACCAAAAGGCGGCTCGCGTCCGCCGGGATGTTGAGGCGAAGTTCCCCGAACGCACCGGAGCTGATGTCATCGATCTCCGACAGTGCCGAGCCGATTTCCTCGAACCCAACCTCCAGGCGCGCGGCAAACCGCAGCCCTGCGGCAGTCGGCGGGACGCTGCGGCTTGTGCGATTGAGCAGCTTTGCCCCCAGACGCTCCTCCAGCCGACGGATCGCATGGCTCAAGGCGGAGGTGGTAAGTCCCAATTCGATCGCCGCCGCCTTGAAGCTGCGGCGACGCACGACGACGGAGAAGGCCGCCAGATCGGGCAGCTCAGATCTCAGGAATGGCGGCATGACATGAGCCTCCTTCATCACATCGTTGAATGGGATGCAACCGTAGACGCTTGCTTCTGTGCACTCAACGCATAGTTTCCTGCCAAACGAACCGTGCGAAAGAAGATCTCATGTGGGATGCACTCAAGATCCCTGACCTAGCCGATAGGGCCATTCTCGTGACCGGGGCTTCCACCGGCATCGGCGCCGTGGTGGCCACGGCCTTTGCCGCGCAGCGGGCAAGGGTCGCCGTGCACTTCAACCAGAGCGCCGCTGCCGCCGAGGTCGTTGTCGAAAACATCCGGCAGGCCGGGGGCGAGGCAATTCTGGTTCAGGGCGACATGTCCCAGCCGGGTGAGAGCGAACGCGTGGTCGAAGCTGCGGCGGGAAAGCTCGGCGGGCTTGACGGCCTCGTCAACAACGCCGGTGGCATGCTGGGCCGGGTGCCGTCCTTGGAGGTGGACGACGCGCATTATGCCCGCGTCATGGACCTTAATGCGCGCTCTGTGCTCGCCGCAACGCGCGCCGCCGTTCCGTTTTTGAAGCGACGCGGTGGCTTCGTGATCAATACGACTTCGATCGCGGCACGCAACGGCGGCGGCAATGGTGCCATCCTCTATGCGGCTGCCAAGGGCTTCGTGTCGACGATCACACGCGGCCATGCAAAAGAGTTTGTCGGCGAGGGTATTCGGGTCAACGCCGTTGCACCCGGCATCATCGCAACGCCCTTTCATGAGCGCTACACCAGTCCCGAAATGGTCGAGGCCCAGCGGCAAAGCGTTCCCATGGGGCGTGTCGGCACATCGGACGAATGCGTCGGCGCCTACCTCTTCCTCGCCTCGCCCCTTCTGTCCGGCTACATCACCGGCCAGATCCTTGAGGTGAATGGCGGACAACTCATGCCCTGACGCCAGCCTTCGGCAGCTTGGTCTTGGCAGTTCGGCATCGTCCGATCCATCACCGCGCGCTGCTGAACAAGCCGCCCTTGTCAGGCCCATTCAACGGAGCATCGTCATGACCATCACGACACGGCGTCTCGGCCGCACCAACTGGAACGTCTCGGAAATCGGTTTCGGCGCCTGGGCCATCGGCGGCTCGTGGGGGGATGTGGACGAGGCCGACGCCCGCGCCAGCGTCCACGCCGCCCTCGACGCTGGCATGACGTTCATCGACACGGCGGACGTGTATGGTGACGGCCGCTCGGAGCGCATCATCCGCGACGTGCTGAAGGAGCGCGGGGGGCAAAGGCCGGTCGTTGCCACGAAGGCCGGTCGTCGCCTCAGCCCGCATTCTGCGGATGGATATACCAGAGCGAACCTCGAAGCCTTTATCGATCGGAGCCTCGCGAACCTCGGCGTCGACGCGCTCGATCTCGTCCAGCTCCACTGCCCGCCGACCGACGTCTATTATCGTCCAGAAGTCTTCGGTGCGATGGACGATCTGGTCGCGGCGGGCAAAATCCGCTTCTATGGCGTATCGGTGGAGAAGGTGGAGGAGGCTCTCAAGGCGATCGTCTTCCCGAACGTCTCGACCGTCCAGATCATCTTCAACATGTTCCGCCATCGTCCCGCCGACCTGTTCTTCCCCGAAGCGGCGCGGCGCGATGTCGGCGTCATCGTCCGCGTTCCCCTGGCAAGCGGCATGCTCACGGGCAAGATGGGCAGGAACACGACCTTCGCCGCAGACGACCATCGCAATTTCAATCGCCATGGCGATGCGTTCGACGTCGGCGAGACCTTTTCCGGCGTGCCCTTCGAGGTCGCGCTCGACGCAGTCGAGGAATTGCGGGCGCTCATCCCTGGCGATGCTTCGCTGGCGCAGTTCGCGCTGCGGTGGATCTTGATGGAGGACGCTGTTTCCGTCGTCATCCCCGGCGCGAAAAGCCGCGACCAGGCAATCGCCAATGCGGGCGCGAGCGCTGTGCCACCGATCCCGGCCAACGTCATGGACCAGGTACGGACGCTCTATCGCGACCGCATCGCGCCGCATGTCCACCAGCGTTGGTAGGGTCTGCTTGCGAGAGGCTGATGACGTCCTGAAGAGCGGCCGGGTGCCTCGTAGCGAGGCACGTTAACAACACGGCTATTTTAGCCGCTGCGTTGGGCTTCCTAGAGCTCATCCAACGGCGTAGTGCTGGCGCCTGAGGAACAGGAGGGCTGTTCATCGGCGTCATCTCGACTTGCCCTGACCGTGCCCCCACGTGTTATCCGGCTTTTATTTAGCCTGAGCGGTGTCGGTTTCTGCATTCTGAGCAATAGCGGCGGGGCTTGAGCTTGCGAACCTGCCTGGCATAAGTCCTTCACCTGCGGCGGTGCCTGTTTGACTATTTCTCAAGACGATCTTGACTGCCAGTCGAGAATGCTAGGTCCTGTTGACAAAGTATGGCAGCCATATCTTAGCGGCAGCCAGGGCGAGAAATGCTGAGAAGGATTTTCGGGTCTTGTCGTATCGGGTCGCAACGCGACGGAACTGCTTGAGGCGGTTGAACATCCGCTCAATGCGGTTTCGATCCTTGTATGCCCGGAAGTCACAGGCAGGCGGGTTCTTCCGGTTGGCCTTCGGCGGAATGACTGGCCTGATCCCATGGATCAGGAGTTCCTCGCGCAGGAAATCACCGTCATATCCTTTGTCGGCGAGGAACAGTCTCGGCTTGCCGACAGGTATCGCCAGCAGGTCCGGAACGGCGTTGTAGTGCGAAGCC
>NZ_FOAM01000004.1 GCF_900109605.1 Xaviernesmea oryzae | reverse complement strand
GGCGGCCTGCTCGATGCGCGCGCCAATCCCGAGCAGGTGCTGCTCTATCGCCGCGTCAACCGCGAGCTTCTGGCGCGCCTGGGCGTCGACGTCAGACGCTTCGTCGACACGGAGATCCCGGTGATCTTCCGCGCCGACATGCGCGACCCGGCCACGATGTTCGTGGCACAGCAGCTGCCGATGCAGGACAAGGACATCATCTTCGTCACCAATGCCGACTCGATCGAGCTGCTCAAGTTCCTCGACCTCGTGAACTCCGTCACCTCGACCGCATCGGGCGCCAGCAGCGACGTGATCACCACCCGCGACGCGATCCGCAAGTTCTGATGTTCGAGCCATCGCGTGCAAGGCCTCTCAGTGGCTTTGCGCGCGATGCGTCACGGCATTGGGGTGTGACGTCTGGATCCGGACGCGCGTCTGGATCGTGCCTCTCCATCAAAGACAAGGCGAAGAGCGATAGGCTAACTCGGTGCTGCGCGCCGGCGCGGCCATAGGCGCGTTATCTGCGGGCAGATGCGCTGGGGCGTCTGCATCAGGTCGCTGGGCAGTGTTCACGCAAACCGGTCGTGGCCTGCGCGAACACGTCTCAAGACGAAGATATCAGAGCGTGGATCGACCTTCGTCGGTGGCAAGACGCATCAGCGCGCCGGCGCATTCTTGAAAGCCGCCATCATCGCGTCGAACATCGGCTTCGGCTTCAAATCGCTGTCGAAAGGCAGGCCGCGCACCAGCTGGCCGTCCGGCCATTTGTAATTATCGGCGGATGAGAGCCAGGAATAGCGGTCGGTGATGCCCCAGGTCAGCACGCCGAGCATGGACGGGCTCGCCAAGGCGACATCCAGGAAACTCTTGGCCACGCTGGCCACGAACTGATCGCGCTGCGCCGGGTCGTCGGCGGGGCCGCCGCTGTCGGCAATATCGAGTTCGGTGATCATCAGCTTCAGGCCATAGCCTTCCAGATCGTGGAGGAAGCGGGCGAAGGTCTCCTCGCCGAACTTGTCCTTATAGGGCTTCAGATGTCCCTGAATGCCGAAGCCTTCCACCGGAACGTTCTTCGCCTTCAAGCGATCGAGCAGTTTCAGCACGGCGGAGCGGCGGGTCTCGTTCCAGCGCACGTCGCTTTCGATGCCATAATCGTTGAGGAACAGGATCGGCTTCGGATCGGCCTCCTTGGCGGCATGAAAGGCCATCGAGATATAGTCTTCGCCAAAGGCCTTGTACCAGATGCTGCTCGACCGCATCCGGTCCCAGCGCCAGTCGGCAGGCTCCACAGCCTCGTTGACGACATCCCAGGAGTGAATGCGTCCCTTATAATAGCCGACGACCTTGTTGATATAGCCGGTTAGAAGTTCGGTACGGGCCGTCATGTCGGGCGTTTCCAGCGCTTGTTCGAGCCATTGCGGCTGCACGTTGAACCAGACGAGCGTGTGGCCGCGCACCAGCTGGTGGTTCGTCTCGGCAAAGCGCATGATCCGGTTGGCGGGCTCGAAATTATAGACGTCGGCACGCGGCTCGATCTCGTGCCGCTTCATCTCGCCCTCATGCACCAGAATACCGGCTTCGCGCGCGACGAGATCGGCAAAGGGGCGGTCCCGCGCGATCTTGCGGGAATCGACGGCACAGCCATAGAGCAAGCCTTTGGCCTCGGCGGCCTGCCGGAGCGTTGCCTGTTCCTGCGCCATGGCCTGGCGCATCGGATAGGCCAAGCCGCTGGCCAGCATCATGCCGAGTAAGTCACGGCGCTTCATCGCGTCTCTCCTGCTGTGTCCGGAACCATGCCCTTGACAGGTGTCTCCTATCAGGCATCGCGCTCCACGGATCATGTTGCAATGCAAACCCGAGGCCCGCTCTGCGATGCGGACGACCGGCCGATCAGCGCTCTAAACCCCGTCTTCGTCGAGATAATGTCAAAGCAGATGACATGTTGCAGTGCAGGAGCGTGTTTTTTTGATGGTCTGTCTTCCGCATGACGGAAGAGCCGACGGCTGCTTGCCCGCACCCCAACAGAGCTTGTTGGTCTTGCCTGTGGAATCGGAAGCACGGGCAAGGGCTTAACGATGTTTCTTCAGGAAACGGCTGCGTAGAAGAAATCAAGCAAGCCCAAGAAGCGCTGGGGTTCTTTCGTTAATTTTCGCCATGCCGGCAAAAGCAAGAACGTAGAAATCGTTAAATATTTAAACTTTACCTTCAAAAACGCGAAAGAGGCGCTTGGTAATTTTCTCTGGACGACAGGAGAACAAGTCAGATGTCCACTGAAACCAAAGTGCTTCCTATGATTTCCGGTACATCTGCCAATGACTACATTGCCAGTACTGGCAGTGGCGCCACCCTTGTTGGCGGCGCGGGCAATGATCTTTATTTCGTGACTTCGGCCGATGACGTCATCATCGAGAAGCCCGGCGAGGGGATCGACAGCGTCATCACCTATCGCACCAGCTATACGCTCGGCGACAATGTCGAAAATCTCTCCGTGCTGGGCAATGATCTCTACGGCGTCGGCAATGCGCTCGACAATGTGCTGGTCGGGGGAAGCGGCCGCCAGACCCTGGTTGGTGGCGCGGGCAATGACACGCTGACAGGCGGTGCCGGCAGCGACATCTTCGTCCTGACACAAGGTGGCGGCTCGGATACGATCACCGACTTCGACGCCAGCGATATCGTCCAGCTCGGCGTCTATGGCTTCAAGAATTTCGCAGAAGTTTCCGACAGCCTCGTCCAGGATAATGCCAACGTCGTTCTCAAGCTGAATGACGGGTCGCAGCTGACCTTTCTCAACAAGACGATCGCGGATTTCCAGTCCAGCAATTTTCAATATGCGCTGGATACCTCGCATCTGAAGCAGACCTTTGCCGACGAGTTCAACACGCTGAGCCTCCAGCAGGAGGGCGGCATGTGGCGCACCTGGCACAATAACGGCCTCTCGGACGGCGGTCAGGCTTACCTCAATCCGACCAATTCGACGGGCGTCAATCCCTTCTCCGTGACCGATGGCGTGCTGACGATCCATGCCGACCGCGCCAGCGCCGAAACGGCCGCGTTGACCGGCAAGGAGTTTACCTCCGGCATCATGTCGACGCGCGACACCTTCTCGCAGACCTATGGTTATTTCGAGATCCGCGCCGACCTGCCCTCGCAGAAGGGCGTGTGCCCAGCCTTCTGGCTGCTGCCGGCCAACGGCAGCTGGCCGCCGGAGCTCGACGTCTTCGAGCAGGTCGGCAATGATCCCTCGAAGGTCTATCTGA
Source organism: Xaviernesmea oryzae (assembly GCF_900109605.1). GTDB lineage: Bacteria > Pseudomonadota > Alphaproteobacteria > Rhizobiales > Rhizobiaceae > Xaviernesmea > Xaviernesmea oryzae. The sequence goes on along the minus strand of NZ_FOAM01000004.1, from coordinate 368,399 downwards.
CGGCACACAGCAACAGCACGGGCACGCCTACCGCCACCGGCATTTCCTCTTGGATCGGCGATACGGGCGAAGGCATGCATACCTATGGCCTGCTGTGGACCAAGGATGTGCTGGTTTGGTATCTCGACGGCGTCGAGGCCTATCGCATCGCGACGCCGGCCGACATGCACCAGGCGATGTATCTCGTCACCAATATGTCCGTGGGCGGCGGCTTTGCCGGGAGCACGGATGCCAGCTTCACCGGCGCGGACTTCAAGATCGACTATATCCACGCCTACCAGCTGGAGGAGAATCTCGGGACGCGGCAGTCGATCACGGGCGAGAAATGGTCGATCACCCTCGATAATAACGGCGACGACGTGACGCTGACCGGCACGCTGAACATCAACGCGACCGGCAATGCCAAGGACAACATCCTCATCGGCAACAGCGGCAACAACACGCTCGACGGTAAGGTCGGCGCTGACACGATGATCGGCGGACAGGGCGACGACACCTACATCGTCGACAATGCAGGCGATGTGGTGGTGGAAAATGCCAATGAAGGCACCGACACCGTCCGCGCTTCGATCAGCTATGTGCTCGGCGCCAATGTCGAAAAGCTGTTCCTCACGGGAACCGACAATCTCCACGGCACCGGCAACGAACTTGACAACACCATCTATGGCAACAGCGGCGACAATGTCATCAATGGCGCCGGCGGGGCGGATGTGATGATCGGCGGCGCTGGCAACGACATCTACTATGTCGACAATCCCGGCGATATCGTCACCGAATGGTCGAATGGCGGGATCGACACCGTCTATTCCTCGATCAGCTATGCGCTGCCAAATCAGGTCGAGAACCTGACGCTGACAGGCAGCGACAATATCGACGCCACCGGCAACTGGATGGACAATATCCTGATCGGCAATGACGGCAACAACGTGCTGCGCGGCATGGGCGGCACGGACACGCTGATCGGCGGCAAGGGCGACGACACCTACTATGTCGATAGCGACGACACGATCATCGAAAAGGCCGATGGCGGGATCGACACCGTCTACGCCTCCTCGTCCTACACGCTGAGCGCCAATGTCGAGACCTTGATCCTGACCGGAAACTGGACCAGCAATGGCACCGGCAACAATCTCGACAATCTCTTGATCGGCAATAGCTGCGCCAATACGCTCGACGGCGGTCGGGGTGCCGACACGATGATCGGCGGCGCGGGCAACGACACCTATTTCGTCGACAATCCAGGCGATATCGTGATCGAAAACGCCGGCGAAGGGGTCGATCGGGTCTATTCCTCGATCTCCTACACGCTGACGGCCAATGTCGAGATGCTGCTGCTGACCGGCAAGGCGGATCTGAACGCGACGGGCAACAGCCTTTCCAACACGATCTACGGCAATGACGGCAACAACATCATCGACGGCGGAACGGGTGCCGACACCATGTCCGGCCAGGGCGGCAACGATACCTATTATGTCGATAACATCTACGACAAGATCATCGAGTGGTCGAATGGCGGGATCGACACGGTCTTAAGCTCGGTCAGCTACAGCTTGGCGGACAATGTCGAAAACCTGACCCTGATCGGCCTGGCCAACCTCAACGCGACCGGCAACTGGCAGGACAATATCCTGATCGGCAACGCCGGCAACAACATCCTCGATGGCAGCAAGGGCGCCGATTTGATGAAGGGCGGCGCCGGCGATGACACCTACATCGTCGAGAATGTCGGCGACGTGGTGGTGGAAAATCCGGGCGAGGGCATCGATACCGTCAAATCCTGGATCAGCTACCGGCTGACCGACAATGTCGAGAAGCTGATGCTGCAGAGTGCCGGCAATATCAACGGCTATGGCAACGATCTCGACAACACAATCGTCGGGTCGATCGGCAACAACATCATCGATGGCGGCGCCGGTGCCGACCGGATGCAGGGCGGCCTCGGCAACGATACCTACTATGTCGATAATCCGGGCGATCTGGTGATCGAGTGGAGCGGCGAAGGCAACGACACCGTCTATTCCTCGATTTCCTATACGCTCGTGAACAACGTCGAAAACCTGATCCTCACCGGCACGGCCAATCTCGACGGCTGCGGCAACGGGCTCGACAACACGCTGATTGGCAATGACGGCAACAATCGCCTCGATGGTGGCGCCGGCAACGACATCCTCCAAGGCGGCCTGGGCGTCGATATTCTGAATGGCGGCGCCGGCAACGATACCTTCGTCTTCAAGACCGCGGCGGACTCGGCCGTCGGCACACCGGATACGATCAATGATTTCCAGAAGGGCGACATCATCGACCTCCGGGACATGTATGCCGGCACGATGACATTCCTCGGCACCGGCGACTTCACCGGTCATAGCGGCGAGGTGCAGATCTCGGCCTATGGCAAGGGCACGATGATCAACATCGACCTCGACGGCGACAAGCATATCGACAGCCAGATCTTCGTCGCCAATCTCCAGCCGTCGAACTTCGCCAGCCAGGGCGGCATCTTCCTTCTGTAAGACGGAAACACCAGCAGCGGCGTGCGGCCTGCGTCAGGGTAGAGAACCTCGAGCGAAAACAGGTTGCATCGCATGACTTTACAAAGGCGAAACCGAGCGAAATCGACGCATGGGAGCCGGGAAGGTCCCATGCGTCCTCGTCTGCCCGGAAGCAGGACGAGAGAGAGCGCAGGCATCGGGAAAGGGCTTGTGCCAGCAGGCAGAATGCGGCGAACGACGGCCAGACAGCGCAGAGGGCTAATCGTTATTAGGCAGTAACACCAGTTGGTTAACCGACTTGATGGTTGTTCGTCATTTCTTCGCCATAGTCTTTAGTGTATTGCCGCAGTATTCCGGCTAAGGAAGCGCGTGGGGCGATTCTTTTTCTGCTGTTTCAGGTGCGCCTAAGGCATTGATTTGCCTTGCAGGCCAAGGTTGTACGCTGCTTTAGGCGGGCGTTATTAACCGAAACGCAAGGCCCAGGCAATTTAATCAGCCTATTCCTCCATCTGTGCCGGCAGTGGTGATGGCTAACCTTTCCCAAGGGGGCAGTAATATGGACAGAGCTTTCAACGGCTTGAAAATCAATGCGGCCGTCATCGGCCAGGTCGTGAACGGCTCGAGTTCAAACGATATTCTGACCGGCTTTGCTTCGGGCGGGGCCATGATGAAGGGCGGCGCCGGCGACGACACCTATTACGTGATGTCTGCCAGCGACACGGTCGTCGAGGCGGCCGGTAGCGGAAGCGATATCGTCATGACCTGGCGCACGAGCTACACGCTGGGCGCCAATATCGAGGATCTTGGCGTCTATGGCGTCAATACCTATGGCGTCGGCAATGCGCTGAACAATCAACTGTTCGGCGGTGACGGGCGGCAGGAACTCTTCGGCGGCGGCGGGAACGACACTTTGACGGGCGGCGGCGGGCGCGATGTGTTCATCGTCCAGAAGGGCAGTGGCTCGGACAAGATCACCGATTTCCAGACCGGCACGAGCGGCGACTATGTTCGCCTTGGCGATTACGGCCTGAAGAGCTTTACCGATGTCACGTCGCGCATGACGCAGAAGGGCGCGGATGTGGTGCTCCAGCTAAGCTCGACGGAGACGTTGACCTTCAGCAACCACAAGATCGCGGACTTCGGCCAGGGAAATTTCCAATACGGGGTCGACCGCTCCAAGTTCACGCTGACCTTTGCCGACGAATTCGACAAGCTTTCGCTGCAGTCGAGCGGCGGCACCTGGCGCACCTCGTTTTCCGACAATGCCGACGGGCGAACGCATGGATCGACGGAAGCGCAGATCTATACCGACAAGGCCTATAAGAACTGGGGCGTCGATCCCTTCGCCATCAATAATGGTGTTTTGACCATTCATGCCGACAAAGCCAGCGACACGGTCAAGGCAGAGTCCGGCCGGGCCTATACGTCAGGTGTGCTTGCTTCGCGCGGCACGTTCTCCCAGACCTATGGCTATTTCGAAATCCGGGCGCAGCTGCCGGCCGAAAAGGGCGTTTCGCCCGCTTTCTGGCTCTTGCCGTCCAGCGGCCAGTCTCCGCCGGAAATCGACATTCTCGAAGGCTATGGCGGCAATAAGGGCAGCGTCTTCCAGACCATCCACTCGATGAGCACGGGCAGCAAGGTCTCCACGGGCATCTCCTCCTGGGTCGGTGACACCACGGCCGGCATGCATACCTATGGCGTTTTGTGGACGCAAAAAGAGCTCGTCTGGTATGTCGACGGTGCCGAGACCTTCCGCACCGCCACGCCATCCGACATGAACCAACCCATGTATATGGTCACCAATCTGGGCGTCGGCGGCGATTGGGTCGGCACGCCGGATGCGGGCTTTAGCGGCGCCGATTTCAAGATCGACTATATTCGGGTCTACGAGCTGGGCCACACCGCCAATATCGTCAAGAGCAGCCAGTGGTCCGTGACGCTTGATGCAGTCGCCGATGGGCTTGTCCTGACCGGCAGCCTGAATCTGACGGGCACGGGAAACGCGCGCAACAACACGCTAACCGGCAACAGCGGCAACAATATCCTGGATGGCAAGGCCGGTGCGGACACCATGACCGGCGGCCTGGGCAACGACAGCTATTATGTCGACAACGTCAAGGATGTGGTGATCGAAAAGGCAGGGGAAGGGGACGACCGGGTCTATTCCTCCATTTCCTGGACGCTCGGCGCCAATCTCGAGCGGCTCTATCTGACAGGAACGGCCTCGATCAACGCCACCGGCAATAGCCTGGACAATCTCCTCCAGGGCAATGACGGCAACAATGTTCTCAATGGGGGCGCCGGCGCCGACACGATGGTGGGCGGTCAGGGCAACGACACCTATTATGTCGATAATGCCAAGGACGTCGTCACCGAATGGTCGAACGGCGGAACGGACACGGTCTATTCCTCCATCTCCTTCACGCTGCCGTCGCAGGTCGAGAAGCTGATCCTCACAGGAAGCGCCAATCTCAACGGCACCGGCAACTGGATGGACAATGTTCTGACCGGCAACAGTGGGCAGAACGTTCTCGACGGCGACAGCGGCAACGACATCCTGATCGGCGGTGGCGGTGCCGACACGCTCAAGGGCGGCTATGGCAACGATACCTTCGTGTTCAGACAGGCATCGGACTCGACGCCTCAGGCGCGCGACACCATTGTCGATTTCCAGTCCGGCGACCGCATCGACCTGTCCGCGCTGTCGGATACGACGCTGACCTATATCCACACCAATGCCTTTTCGGGCCATGCCGGAGAGGTCAAGGTCGCCGCCTACAATGGTGGCGTTCTGGTCGATGTCGATCTCAATGGCGACAAGGTGGCCGATACCGAGATCTTCCTCAACAAGGTCAGCCTCAGCACGATCCTCGCCAGCGGTCGCGACTTCGTGCTTTGATCCGCAAGCTGGTCGAAAACACGCGCCGCAGCGCCTTGGTCAAGGAGGCGGCGCGTGCCGTGCGTCCGGCGGATCACATCTTGGCCGACCTTGCCTGTTGCGGATCACTCACCCGCACAATCGCACTTTATCGTGCTCTGCCCAAAATTCGACCAGAACAGAGACATAAGCATCCTTTGTCAGGCTCTGGACATCTTTGCCAAGCTCGAGGCAGCGGCGACTTGAACCCGTCTCTGGAATAAAGCCGGGTATCATGTCATGATGGCGCATGCCTGAACAGCAGGCGGCTTTGCAATCCAGGCTTTCCGACGACGGGCTCTTGTAACCGGCGCTGCACCAACATATGGTAAATTGTTGCAGTGCGGGATAGGTGCGCCTGGGTGACCCGGGCGTATTCGAAGCCGGATATGTCGAGGGTGGCGTTTCGCTCAGGAAGACGGGCCAGGCAGCCGCTCGGAATTTTTCGCTTTCGGCAAGATGTGCTGCTGTTGCCAAGCGCTTGCATCACGAGGTGTTTTGATGGCCCGCATAGCCCATAAGGTGCCCTCCGCGGCGGCCGGCAACTTCTTCGCCGGCATGGACAAGATCGACTTCCTGGCCGTCGGCTTCTTCCTTCTGGTCATGGTGCGCTTCGCGACCGGCGAGGCGGATTCGGAATCGGCTCGTGCATTGAACGCGGCAGCCGTCGAGAGCGGCGACCTTGGTAAGCAGATCGGTTACACCTTCCTCTTCGGGTTGCTGACAGCGCTGTGGCTAATGAAGCGAGGGCTGTCGCTGCCCAAATCTCTTGGGATCATCCCTATTTTACTTATCGGCTGGATCGTGATGACCAGCTCCTGGGCATTTGCGCCGAATGTTTCCTTCCGGCGAGCCATTCTGCTCGTCTTCGTGTTTTTCAGCCTTGCATTCGTTGTGGATCTCTTGGGTCCTGGGCGCTCGATCAGAGCGCTTTATATTTCTCTTGGTATCTGCATTATTCTATCAATTATCTGCGTCTTTCTCGTCCCCTCCGTCGGACGTCATCCTATGACGGAGATGGACCAGGGCATTGCTGGCGGCTGGCGTGGAATCTTCATTCATAAAAATACGGCAGGACCTGTTGTTTCGATGGCGGCGATGATGTTTTTGCATCTTGGTCTTTCGAAGGGCCACCGCATGCACTGGTTTCTTTTCTCGTGCTCCGTGTTTTTCCTTCTCGGCAGCAAGGCTAAAACAGCCATGGGCCTCTTCCTGGTCGTTTTCGCCATCTCCTTGTTGTTCCGTCTTGCTTGCTCCGATATCCGTTTTCGGCTTCTGGTGGGTACGCTCGTCGTGCTTGCGATCGCGGGAGGCGCTGGCATGGCATTTGGTTATGCGGATGCGCTGGTACGCCTGTTCTCAGATCCCGAAGCCTTTACGGGACGTGTCGCAATTTGGCAGGCCGCCTATGATGCCGGGATGGATAATTTCTGGAAGGGTGTCGGATACAGTTCGCTCTGGGGCGTTGGTGAGCCGCCGCCCATCATGATGTGGGCGCGCTTTCCCTATCTCGAATTCATTTCGCATTCACACAACGGGTATCTGGAGCTATTTGCAACGACAGGCATCATCGGCTTGGTGATGGCAGTCTGGTTTGCTGTGGTCGGTCCGTTCCTTGTTTTCATGCGCATGCTGAACTCCTCGTATAGAGGCGCCGTCTCAGCGCTCTTCGCGATCTGGCTCTTCGGCGTTCTCGACAACTTCATGGAGACCCAGCTTTTCACCCGGGACCGCGAGATCTGGGTGGTCTACTTCTCGTCGATTTTGATCGTGACGCAGCTCTACAAGGAAGAGGTTGCGACGCGCACGCGCACGCTGTTGAACAACAGCGCGCGTCGGATGCGCGCGCGCATGCGGCTGCCGATGCCCGCTGGCGCCCAACCGGTTTCACTGGCCAAGATGAACCTAGACACCATTTCGAAATTTTGAGGAAAAGTCAGATGATCGAGAAGTTCGGGTTTCTGATCCTGGCCTTTGGTAAGGCACGCTATATTGATCAGGCGGTCGATTTGGCGATTTCACTCAAGCGGCACATGCCCCATTATCCCGTGGCGCTGGTCACCGACGGAACGTCTTTGCCCCCCGGCCTGTTCGATCATGTCGTCCCGATCGACCGCAACAAGGGTGGCGGCTTTATTCAAAAGGTGTGGCTCGACGCCTATTCACCGTTTGAAAAGACGATGTTCATCGACTCCGATTGCATTGTCGGTCGGCCTTTCGAGGATCATCTGGCCGCGCTGCAGGCCTATTCTTTCACCCCTGTTTGCGAGCGTTATCTCAAGGCGGGCGACCGCGATGAAGACGGCTGGGTCAAGGACATCGGTCTGGCGCTGGCTGCCGTCAACGGATCGCTTTATCCGAAGTTTAACGGCGGCATCTACTATTTCGACAGGAGCGAGAAATCGCAGGCTGTCTTCGAGAAAGCCCGCGCTTTGCTGAAGGACGTAGGGAGTCTCGGTCTGCAAAATCCGTCAGGCGGCGAAGTGGGCGATGAGACCTTGTTCGCCCTGGCGCTGTCGGCGCTGGGATTGACCGATCTCTATGATGACAAGGGCACGCTGATGCGCACCCCGATCGGCATCAACGGCCCCTTCGAGATGAGCGCGGATTTCAGCAATTTTCGCTTCAAGAAATATGGCCAGGTCGTCGCGCCTGCTATCTGCCATTTCGCCGGCGCCAACGTGTTGAGTTGGCCCTATCTGAAGGTCGCGACCTACGGGCGCAACGGGGCGCTCAGTGCGTTCGACCGGGGCCGTCTCGCCATTCATTACGCCCGTCACGGCTGGCCGCATTATCTTCGTGCGGCGAAACGCGCTCTTGGCCGCTGAGAGGCGTCAGGACCGCTTTTTGATGCTGGAGACGACAGGTTGTCATGCCGCGCACTTAGCGCCGTTGTCGCCAAGCTGAGGAGGGCTGCTGTGCCACCCCTCGATCATATCCATAAAGCAGCTGCCTGACTGTCAGTGCGATCTCTCCAGTTCATGCGAGGGTACGTGATGGCGGGCAGGATCGGTGGAGGTCCATGCTCCTCAATCCGACGCTCGGCGGGATGGCTTAGACTGTTGAGCTCCATCATCAGCGGCGCAGCATTTAACCTCACGCGCGGTCGAACAGAGCGATGCTGGTCGCTGCTCGCGCGGACGCGTGTAATCTCCGTCGCAATCAACCAAAGCATGGTTATATTAAACCTTGCGACGTAACCGAAAATCCTCTATTTCACAGGTTGTATTATGCACCTATCGAGGTTGCAAACATGTGCTTTTTACTTTAAACATTTTCCTGTGAATAAGCGAATCACTTGAACTGACTGTTGATTTGGATGCTACACTGGTCTCGATGGTGCAGGTACTGCCATGACAGGCGGCTATAGCAAGTGCAAGCGGCTGTGATTGAGATCGATGTGCGTCATCAATGCAGGCGGAATCTACCTAGTGGTAAGCTATCGAGCGCGCAAGAGCTGAAGTATCAGCGCGAGCTCGTCGCGTGATCAGGAATTGTGGGGCTGCTTGCGAAGATGTCGCAAAACAGCGGCTGCACCCGTATATTTCGCCAGCATGATCCCGCGATTGGCGAGCCAGCGGTAGAGAGAATCCGGCAGAACGATCTGCAGGAAAACCACCATGGCGAGGCGGGGGGAAAAGGCTCCGCTGAAAACGGCCTGCCAATACATGAGCTGAGCGCGAAAGAAATTGCGGGACGCGACTTTTTTGGCCAAATGCCAGCCACGATAGCCGAGATAGGCTTGTTTGGGGATCTTGTCCTTGAGGTCTTCCAGCCATGGGAAACTCTCGATCATCGGGCCCGATATCGACAGGCGTGTGTGGCCGACATCATCGACCCAGATAACGGTTGGCCTCTCCAGCATGCGAAATTCACATCCATCCAGTTGAAGGCGGATTGCGAAATCCGTGTCGTCACCAAAGCCGGCATCGCGCCTGTAGCGCACCCGCTTGGCGCGCTCGATCGGCAAGACCAAGCCGCTTGTCTGGACGAAGCCGCGATCATTGATGAGATATCGAGCCATGTTCTCGCCCGGCCGCAGGGCTCGGGGCGGCTTGATAAAGGTGCGCCCACGTCCTCGGTCGACGATGACGGGCGAATAGACCGCCACATCAGGTTCGGCGTCGAGAACCGCCTTCATCGTCGCCAGATGCTCAGGCAGGAAGAAGTCGTCAGAATCCAGGAAGGCGATGTAAAGCCCGTTCGAATTATCGACACCGATATTCCGGGCCGTGCTGGCCCCCTGATTGGGCACGCTGATGAAGCGGATCCGCTCATCGGGAATATTGCCAATCACCTCGGCCACATTGTCCTTTGAGCCATCATCGACAATAACGATTTCGAAGTCGGTAAAGGTTTGATTCAAAACCGACCGGATCGTTTTCTCAACAAGGCTTGCCCGGTTATAAACCGGGATCACAACGGAGAAATATGGTCTCTGATTGTTGCTCAAGTCAGTTGTCGCGCTCTATCGATGACGAAATCCGAGAATTGCCTGTATAAGCTCTCCGGCATAACTATCTGCAGGAATACAGCAAGAGCGAGCTTTGGTGAATAGCAGCCCGACGTTAATGCAATAAAATAATATTTTATGGCTAGTAAAGGGTTAGTCGGCGCCAAGCCCTTTGCCACATGCCATCCTCTATAGCCGAGATAAGCGCGACGGGAAATAAAAGGTTTCATTTCCTCAAGCCAGCCCATGACTCTGTTGCCCTTGCGGGAGGCGGAAACGCGACCCGGATCGGCAATATCGTTCCATACGACGGTCGGCCGCTCGGTCATTTTAAATTGGCAGCCAGCGGCAAAAAGCCGGATGGCAAAGTCCGTATCCTGTCCGAAAGGCATGCCCAGCCGGTATTTCACCTTGCGGGCGATCTCCGTTGGCACGATCAGTCCACTCGTCTGCACAAAGCCACGGTCGCTCATCACATAGTCGGCCATTTCCTCATCCGGCCGGATGGCGCGAGGCGGCTTGATGAAGGTCTTTCCGCCACCGCGGTCAACGATGACGGGCGAATAGACGACCGTGTTCTTGCCCGGAGCCTGATCTAGGGCCGTCTTCGCCGCGCTCAAGTGGTCGGGGAGAAACTCGTCATCGGAATCGAGAAAAGCGATGAATTCGCCCCTGGCTTCATCGATGCCGTGGTTGCGCGCAGCGCTTCCACCCGCATTCGGCTGCCGGATCAAGCGGATGCGCGGATCCTTGATAGCGTTGATCACATCCTCGGGCTGATCCTTCGACCCATCATCGATGATGACGATCTCGAAGTCCTGAAAGGTCTGCTGCAGCACGGAATCGATCGTGGCGGCAATAACCGATCTTCTATTGTAAAGAGGAATGACCACGGAAAAAAGCGGCATCAGTCGCCTCCTCATTGATTCTGGCGTGTCCAAAGCAGCCTTGCTGCTCGTGTTGCCGATCCAGTCGTCCTCTGGACCGTTTCAAAAGTCCGGCGCGCGATAGCGTAAGACAAGGCCGCTATTCACGAAGAATAGCGGCATAGCAATAGCTAGGCCTGACGCGCAAATAGTCGCTTGTTCAACCCCGTCAGTCGAAGAATCGCGTTGCACCATTCCCGATTGAAGAACCAACTCAGTCCAAGGTAGATAATACCGCCTGTCGCAACCCCTACGACAAGGCGAACAAGACTGAGTTCGAACGGCGAAGCAGCTACAAGCGCCAAGGCGGAAGCTATCGCTACAAGTATCAACGGCACAAGCCACTGTCGCGTGTATTCCCAGAGCCCGGCACCGGTCAAAGGCTTGATGACAAATGGCCATAGCGCGAAAATGAAGCAGAAATAGAACGCAGCAAGTGCGGTGGCGGCGCCGATCGTGCCCCAGTGTCCGCCAATATAGATGGTGGGAACGATGAGGAGCGCCACGAGGAGGCTTTGCGCCAAGGCCATGCGAACCTGGCCAGTGCCATAGAAGAGACTGCCGACCGGCGAGCCCAATGAGCGAAACATGCCCCAGACGGCAAGGACACCCAGCAGATCGGCAGAGGCGGCCCAGCGCGCGCCGAACACGACGTCGATCGTTTCGTGGCGGAAGATCGCCATGGCGCCATAGATCGGGAAGTTGACCGAAGACGTCATCAGGATCGTCGAGAGGTAGATCCTGCGCAGCAGTGTCTTGTCGTTCTGCGCATTGGCCATGATCGCCGTGCCGACGCGCGTGATGATCGGATTGGTGGCATACATCAGCTTGAGGCTGAGCTCGCGCGGCACGGAGTAGAAGCCGAGTGCGGTCTCGCCGACGAGGCGGCCGAGAATGATGATGTCGGCCTGGACCGTCAGCGTGTTGGAAAGCGTCGTTCCCAGCAGATACATTCCGCCCTTCATATAGGGCAGTGCCTCTCGGAACTTGAAGGTCAGCGAGGGCAGCCAGCCGCCACGGGCAAAGAGGAAATAGAACAGGCTGTTGAACAAAGCGAGCGAGACGACGCCGATGACAAGCGAATAAACGCCGAAGCCGAAAAAGGCGGCGCCGATGGTCAGGCTGGTGCTGAGCAGGGCGGAGCTCAGTTCCGAGATCGAAATCTCTTTGAAGGCCAGCCGCTTTTCGCCAAGCACCTTATATTGCTGGCCCAGCGACAGGAAGAAGAAGGACAGGCCGGCCAAAGCCAGTGGCCATGCGAGCGCCGGCGTCTTATAGAAGTCCGCCACGGTGTCGCTGAGGAACCAGACCAGCACCGAGAGCAGGGCGCCGGTGCCGACATTAAGCCAATAGAGCGTCGACAGTGCCTGCTTGGAGATATTCTGACTGTAGATGATGGTCGTGCTGACGCCGAGATCGGCAAAGAACTGGATGAAGGCGGTGACACTGAGCACCATGGCCATCACGCCGAAATCTGCCGGCTCGATCAGCCGCGTCAAGACGAGTAGCTGCAGCGTCTGAAGGATGACGCGGGTAAAGGTGATGAGACTGTTCCAGCGGATCGCGCTGAAAGCCTGTTCTGTCTTGCTCAAGGCTTTGCTACCCCTATCAGGCCATAGTGCTTGACGATCTGAGCGATCTGCTCGTCATTGCCGCCGCTGAAGCCGCGGTTGCTGTTCTGCAAGGCGACGCCTTGCGAGCCAGGCCATTCGTAAAAGCGGATCTTCTTGCCGATCTTTCGGATCGTCGCGCCGTTCAGACGGGTCATCCAGTTGAGCCAGACATCGTCTGTGGTCGGGCAGAGCGCCTTCAGGCGCTCAAGATTGGTCACATCGGGATGCAGCACGCCGGGCGGATACAGCACGCCGCCAACGCCGGTGAAGAAGATGTCGGCATCATCGGTCGGATCGGGAATCTCGAACTGCCATTGATCGTAAGGCGCCAGCCGGTCTCCGACATGCTTCATGCGATGGGCGCGATAGCACAGCACTTCCGGAACGCCGGGGCGATACTGCGTCACGAAATCCTTCAGCCAATAGCCGGGATAATAGACGTCGTCGTCCGCCGTCACGATAATCGAATCCGGATAGGTCTGAAGGGCCGGGATGATCTTCTTGTAAGACCGAAGATCGTCGGTGCCGCGAATGATCAGCCCATTCTGCTCGAGGGCGCGAACATCGGCCGGAAGCGCATCCAGATCGCCATCGGCAATCCACAGCACGACCGCGTCGGCCGCAACGCTCTGCGTCATCAGCGTTTTCAGCGTCAGCGCGAGAACGTCGTAGCGTTTGGGATAGGACGTCAGCGAGATGACCAGCGGCGAAGGCAGCCCATGGGCGCGGCCTTTCCGGCGAAGGCGCCACCGCATATGGACCGTGGCTTCAAGCCCCTTGTAGAACAAAGGCTTGATGACGGATTTGAGCCCCATGCGAGTCTCCTTGAAGGTTAGGAGCGTTCCACTATCATATTGCTGCAGTGCAATAAAGCCCGCGGCGGATGATAATGCCGCCGTGGCAGGCCGTGGCTGCGAATAATTAAACAAATGCCTTACATAGGCATGCGCGACCTGAAGCCTTCAGGTCAAGCGCCTAGCGCCATCGCGACGATCCAAAAGCGGCTTTCATGGAAAAGCCGGGATGCGGTTCAGCCCGAGGCGGTGGTGGCGGCGTCCTTGCGCCAGAATGTCCGGCGGTAAAGAAGATAATAGAGGTAATACATCCCGATTTCGCCGGCCGCGACCCCGATCAGCGATAGCGCCGCATCGGCCGTTGGAAAGACGAGGACGATCAGCGCCGTGCCGATGAGGCTGATCGGCGAGGTGTAGACCGTTACCATGGCGAGCGGACGGAAGTGTCCGCCGGCCTGCAAGGCGGCGCTTTCCGATCCGCGCAGGGCGCGGGCGAGATTGATCGCCGCCAGAAGCGAGGCGGCCAGCACGAGCTCGTTGTGATCATAGGCGCCATTGCCGATGATGTCGGGCAGCAGCCAGAGAATCGAGGCCAGGAGCAGCGCGTTAAACGCGCAGACCACGAGCGACATCAGGCGGAAAATATTGACGAAGCGCGTCAGTTCGCGGGTATTGCCCTCGGCGATCGCGTGCGCCATGCGCGGCCGTTCATATTGCGTCATCGCCTGGATCACGATGTTGACCGGACGATAGAAGAGGGTCACGGCCGCGATCGGCGCATAGGCCACCGGCCCGAGCAGAAATCCGACGAGATAGGAATGGGCGTTCGCGGTCGCCTCCGTCGTCAACACGCCGAGCAGCACCCAGCGCCCATGCTCCCTCAGGCTTTTCAGATAGGGGCGGAAGGAGGCGGAGCCGAGCGTGGTCAGGCTCATACGGCTTGCCTGTGCCAGAAGCGGAAAGGCGGCCAGGCAGCCGACGATCTGCACGACTGTCACGGAGACATTGTCGATGCGATTGAGGAGAAACAGGAGGCCGATGCCGCCAGCCACGAGCACGCCATAGGCAATGTCGGCCAGAACCGCGAGATCGTAATTTTCCTGCGCCAGCTCCGCCGAGCGGATGAACCAGCGAATGAAGCTGATGGCGCTGAGCGCGAAGAACAGCACGGAGAACAGCAGCCCGCCACCGATCTGATAGGCGATCAGCGCGCTGGCGCCGCCAAACAGCGTGGAAAAGATCCAGTTGGCCTTGGAGAAACTGCCGAAATTCTCCCGCCAGCCGGCCCTATCGGTGGCATAGATCAGGATTGGTGTTGCGAACAAGGCGTTGCAGACACTGATTCCAAGCTGCAGGAAGACCTGCGACAGCGCGAAGATGCCGAATTCCAGCCTCGAGGTTTCGTTCTGCAGCAGGAAGATCAGCAGGAAATTCGAGCCGGAATAGACCATCGAGGACAGGATGCCCGAAAAGCGCCTGGCCGTGCGGACGCCGGAGTGCCAAAGCGACCTCAACCCGTGGCGCATCAGAGACTCCCGCAGGACGTGGCGCGAGGCACCGGTCCAGGCAACAGCGTGAGACTGCCGGCCAAAGGCGCGGCATTGCGGGATCTGAAAAGCTTAGAAAACATTCTGGCATCTCGTCTTGGCCGAAGATGTCATGCGGGCGGTCCCTCGTTTATCATGTCAGTTCGGCCATTGTGCCATCAGGCATCCGCGACCGTTCGTCCCGTCCTTGGTGTCGATGCGGTTGGTTGGAAGCGGCGGCTGTTCGGCGTCATTCTGCATGCCCCTAGCCCCCTGGCGAACGGAGGACGCCTGTCTCAAGGCGCAAGGATGCGCATGCATCCTCTGAAAATCAGACCTCTTCGCCGATATCAACTAAAATATGTACCGAAAATGACGCGATGCAGCAAAGTCTTTCGTGAGTCGCTTGTCTTTGCTGCCGCAGTTCTTCTATAAGAATTTTGAGAACGGAAGATGCGGCCGATCGAAAGAACGGCATGCTGATGGAATGAAGCCGAAATTTGAGCCGCATCTGCCACGAAACCAAGGATCAAACATCGAATTCGCGTTTTCAACGCACGTCAATATTTGCGCATGCCTGGAAGGCAGTGCCATTTGCTCGCAGGCCTGCTGCCAGGCGTGGTAAACAGCAATATCGAAAGAAAACTTGGACGTCGGAAGCTTTTCGAAAGCATGTCGCGCGAAATGCATGTTTGACATTCAATCAGCAGGCGGCGGAAACCAGGAGTTCAAGTTTCCTGTGTCATTGCGGCATGACGAAATCGGCCTTTGTTGGATCCCAGATCGATTTCGCATGGTCAAAGGCAAGGGAAGCGGGGTTTAGACGAAACGCACCAACTAACGGCACGAGGCGGCAGCGCGTTCTGTTCTGCGCATACCCAGCGCTGGCCGCCGCCCGCACCGGGCGGTCCATGCGCGCCCGTGCATGAACGTAATGGAACTGCCTTCTGAGGATGACGCCTGACCGGCATGCATGGCCGACCGGCATCATCCCCTTCTTCCGATGCCTGCATCCTGTCCCGGCCGGGACGATGCGCTTTCAGCACAACCAGTCAATTTCAGGAGCGATGGAACGATGTCGATGAGAATTCTTGTCACGGGTGGCGCTGGCTTTTTGGGCTCTTACCTGTGCGAACTGCTGCTTGACCAGGGACATGAAGTTCTCTGCGTCGATAACCTGTTCACGGGGCGCCGCGCCAACATCGCGCATCTGCTCGACAACAAGTCGTTCGAGTTCATGCGCCACGACATCTGCTTCCCGCTTTATGTCGAAGTCGACCAGATCTATAATCTCGCCTGCCCGGCTTCGCCGATCCATTATCAGTTCGATCCGGTCCAGACGACCAAGGCATCGGTTATCGGCGCCATCAACATGCTGGGTCTGGCCAAGCGCCTGCGCGTCAAGGTGCTGCAGGCGTCGACGTCGGAAATCTACGGCAATCCGTCCGTTCACCCGCAGCCGGAGAGCTACTGGGGCAATGTGAACACCATCGGCCCGCGCGCCTGCTATGACGAGGGCAAGCGCTGCGCCGAAACCCTGTTTTTCGACTATCACCGCCAGCATAACCTGGCGATCAAGGTGGTGCGCATTTTCAACACCTATGGTCCGCGTATGCATCCGCAGGATGGTCGCGTGGTCTCGAACTTCATCGTCCAGGCCCTGCAGAACCAGGACATCACCATCTATGGCGATGGCAGCCAGACCCGCTCCTTCTGCTATCGCGACGACCTGGTCGATGGCTTCGTGCGGATGATGGCGACGGGCGACGATTTCGTCGGCCCGGTCAATATCGGCAATCCGACCGAATTCTCCATCCTGGAACTCGCACAGAACGTGATCGAGCTGACGGGCTCGAAGTCGCAGCTGATCTATCATCCCCTGCCGCAGGACGACCCTCTCCAGCGCAAGCCCGTGATCGATCTGGCGCGTGAGAAGCTTGGCTGGGCGCCAAAGGTCGCGCTGCGCGATGGTCTCGTCAAGACGATCGAATATTTCGACACGCTGCTGAAATCCGACGCCTACAAGGCCAGCTGACGCCGAAGATCTCGCGTTCACATTTCAAAGGGCATCCCGTGGCTTGCGGGATGCCCTTTCGGCTATCTGGTCGTTCCGTCGGTCGCAGCCGCCATGGAAACGAAGCGATCGCGCTTCGGCTGGGAATGCCCTAGCCGATCACCCATTCCGGTTTGATCCGAACCGGCGCCTGGCCGAAAGGATAGACATCGCCGGCAAAGACCGGCGTCAGATGCGCCAGCATGGTATCGCTGGACAGGCGATTGGCCAGGACGAAGCTCTGCCCCTGCTGCGCGCGCAGACTGTCGGCCACGAGCACGCAGAAGGGGTCTTCGATCAGATCCGCCTGCGGTGTTTCCGCCCGGATGATCAGCCAGGCACCCGGTGCATAGACGGCCGGTCGTGTCGGATTGCCGGCGTCGTCGAATTCAGCGTCCGAGAGCAGGGCAGTCACCGGCATGATGGTGCGTCCCCTCTCGTCCGTCCAGCATGGTTGGGATGGGCCCGGCGCCTCGGCGGAACTCTGCTGGCACATAATATGATCGATCATGAGGCTGCTCCCGAAATGGACTGGATCACGCGGCGGTTGAGCGCTGGCAGGACGCGGCTGCCGCTCAAGCCGGGTAGCGTCTGCACCGAGCCGTCATCGAACAGAAGCGTCACGTCGTGGCGGCCTGCGGGCAAGGTCAGTGTGACGATATCGGCTGCCCTTGTGGCCGCCGTGCCGGTGGTGGCGATCGGTGACGACGTTTGTCCTGCCTTTTCCAGCTGCGGCAGACCGATGCGGATGGTCGTGTCGACGGCGGTGCTGCCGGGAAAGCTGACATTGAGGCGTGCATGAAGAGAGGCCGTCGCCGCGTTCGACAGCACGAAGCTGTGGGAGAAGCGCTGCATCCGGGCCGTTAAGTTTGACCTGAGGTCCGGACTGGCTGGAAAATCCACGCCCGTCCCGGCGCTGTTGCCGACGCGGCCGCCGAGATTGAGACCTGAGAGCCCCTTTACCGGCCCCGGCAGCGCGAGGAATGCGGAATGCGTGATGCTGTCGCCGGTCGATACGGGCAGGGACAGGGCAAAATCGATCGGCGCATTCCCGGCCCCTGTGCCGGACGGCGTCGTTCCTGCCAATCTGATGTCGCTGAAGGCGATGCCGCTTTGCACGCCATAGGCATAGGTGGCAGACAGGCCCGAAGGCAGGTTGAGCACCCAGCCTGTCGGCTTCGTCGATGGCGCCACTCCGCCCGCCATGCTGTTGTTGGGGATCAGATTGGTTGCCGCGGGCTCGATGAAGAGACCGCCGCCATCGGCGTAACGCAGGCTGTCGGTCGAAAAATCGAACCAGCTCAGCCCGTCGAACGCCTTTCCGCCGGAGGCCCGGACGCAGGAGACGAGGGCCTCGACCGGAACGAGACTGCCGCCGCGCTGCGCGCGCCGGTTGACGAAGTCGATCTCGAAGGATCTCGACGGGTCGATCCATGGCGTTGCCACGCCGCGCAGACGTCGCATGGCCGGGGCGGCCTTTGTGGCCATCCGCTTATGGGCCTGCTGCTGGGGATGGACGCCGTCTGCACTCAGCGAAGAGGTGACGGTCACCCCGGCCGCATGCGCCTTGCTCAAGGGCGTGCTCAACGCCACGGAAAAGGGGCTGCTGCTTCCGGAAACCGAGACCACATGAACCGTCGTCGCGTCCTGATTGGCAGGCGTGCCGGGTTCGAAGGCCAGGAAATCGCCGCGCTCCGGAGCCTTGTTGAGGGAGATCGTCGTGGAGCCGGCCGATGCAGCGCTCGCCAGCGTCGTCTCGAAGGCTGGGATATCCCATTTGCCGAGAGACTGGACCGCGCTTGCCAGATCGACCTGGTCGTCAAGTGCTCCAGAAGCAAGGCTGGCGATGGAGGCGTTGACATCATCGCGCGCGCTGCCGGGGAGAAAGGCAGGCCGTGTCGTCTGGCCCGCCGTCGAGCTGTTTTGATCCGAAGCGCTGGTTTCTGCCAGAAGCTGCGCCTGGACGAGGCGCTGGATGCCCTCTCCGCGCAGTGCGCTCCAGAGGTTGCGCAGATCGGCCAGGAGTTGGCTCGCGCTGCGCCCCTCGCGCAAGTCTGCCTGCCCGATCGACAGCAAGGCGGCCTGTGCGCCAGCCATGCGGAGAAGCTGGCGGGTGCGCAGATTGGCGGCGGCGGCAAATTGCGCGCGGTCGCCCGCGCAGGTCACCAGAAAAACAGGCAGGCCCGCGAGCGCGGCAGCGCGCCGCAACCAGCCGCCACCGTCCGTGCCGTCGCCCGTTACGTCGGCAAGGCCGTCGAGAAGGTCGTCGCCAAGGGCGACAAGGGAGGTCACGGGCTGATCCGGCTCGCCAGCCAGCAGAATGGCATGGGGAAAATTGATGCCGCGATCGGCATCTGCCGGAACGCTCCACGAGGTGGCGTCGATATCATCCACCTCATTGGCCGGGTTGTAGAGCAGCTGGCTTTCGCCTGTCAGGCCGAGCGCCCCTGCCTGGGCGGCAATCGGCGTCTCCGGTAGATCGAGGCTCATCCGGATGAACACAGGATCGCCGGCGGCAAAGCGCAGCACGCCGAACTGGGCCGGCATCACCGGATCTGCGCGCAGATCGACCGCCCCGGCGGACAGCCTGACGGAACGCGCGCCGTCGAAGAGAAGTGGCACGGTTCTGCCACCATAATTCATGGCCGCCTTGCGAATAGTATAGGCGGCGCCACCTCTTTCGCGGGGCTGGCTGCCATTGAACCAGATATTCGAGAAGACCGGTTGCAGCACGCGCGCGCCGCCTGCGCCGATGACGAAGCGGCCGATCCCCTTCATGCGTGTCTTGGAACCCTGGCGCGCGGCGGTGGCATTGTGGGCCTGACCGCGAAGCGCGACATTTTGAAAGGCGGAGCGCCATCCGCCGCTCGCGCCGAGATGGAATCCGATGGAACCCAGCATCCTGACAATCCCCATTGCGTTGGAGGATCGTCCGGGATGGGTCATCCGGCGCGAAAAATGTCCATGCGCCATTCACCCCAGCACGATCCGATGGGGATTATCCGATCATGGGGAAAAGCGGGGACCCTCGCGCTGTCTACAACAGAGGACGCGCTGATTTCGTGCGCCCAAAGCCTGTTCAGCCGTCAGGCCTGATACGCATGATCTGAGACGGAGCCGGGCGTCCCGAAACCCTGTCGCGCAAGGGCGTCGCGATGCGCCGCCCTTATCGATCACTCCAAGGCGCCTATTGTGCCTTAGACACAGCCAGAACGCCGGCCTGCTTCATCGCCTCGGCCATATGCTCCGACCCCTGTTGCGTCAGATGTCCATAGTCGAACTGCATCGGCACCCCGTCCTGGACTGTCTGGCACGCGGCCTGCGCATCCGGGCAGAGCGTTCGGTAGGTCGAGAAATAGCTCGCACCGGCAGCCGTGGCGGCGCGCTCAAGATCGGCATCGACCTTGGACGGGTCCGGCTGACGGGAGGTCAGCAGCAGTTGGTCGCTACGTCCGTCCGCCACCTGAGCCAGTAGGCGCGGCAGCGGCATGGCATATTCGACGATCGGGCCGGATACGAGAATACGGCTGACCTTGCCGCGCAGTCGCGCCAGCGTGCTCTCCAGATTGGGAATGTCGCTTTCGATCCAGCGGGCGGACAGGATCAAGAGGTCCGGATGGGTTTCCTCCAGAATCTCGCCGAGCGCGAGGTTGATCAGCTGCGTGCAGGCCTTTTCGCCCTTGCTGTCGAAGACCGGTTTGCAGCCGGTAATCGTGGTCTGCATGACATGGGCGTCCGGCAGGCTGTCGTTCAGGCCCTTCCAGAGATGGGCGGCATGGCTGTCGCCAACCAGCAGAATGTTCGGCTTGCCGGCCTCAGCCGTCGCGCAAGCACCGCGATTATAATCGCTGAGGGCTGCCCGATGGCCGAGAAGGAAGCATTGGCCGCGCCGATAGGCCGGCGTGTCGTCATAGGCGAGATAGCTTGCCAGCCGTTCAGCCTCGTTGCGTGGCGCGCCTTGGGTCACGGCCTGGAGATAGAAGATACCGGCAATCGCGGCCAGAGCGGCGCTGACGCCGGTGGCTGCCGTAAACACGGCCTTCCGGCTGAGCACGATCGTCTTTGTGCGGAAAGGCTGCTCCACAAAGCGCCAGGACAGGATTGCCGCCAGAACCGCCGCCAACACCATCAGGACGGCTTCGATGGGCGAGGGGTCGCGCGCGGCCCAAAGGCGATAGCCGACGAAAATCGGCCAGTGCCAGAGGTAGAGGGAGTAGGAGATACGGCCGAGAAACGCCATGGGCGGCAGGGCCAGGAGGCGGGAAACCGCCGAGCCGCCCTGTCCGCCGACGGCCATTAGCGCCGCTGCGGCGGCGCAAGGCGCAAGGGCGACATAGCCAGGGAAAGCCATGCCGCCATGGATCTTGAAAAGACTGACCGCAAGCAAGCCCAGCGCCGCAAGGGCGCCTGCCTCGCGCATCCAACGCGGCAGCTTGGGAAGCGGAAAGACCACCAGCAAGGCTCCCGCCATCAGCTCCCAAGCGCGGGTCAGCGGAAAGTAATAGGCAGCGTCGCGGTCATAATAGGTCAGCACCACGCAGGCGACGAAACTTGCCGCCGCCAGGATGGCGATCGCCGGGGCGATCATCCGCCGGCTGTTGCGCAGGGCAATCAGCAGGAGAGGAAAGAACAGATAGAACTGTTCTTCCACGCCAAGCGACCACATGTGCAGAAGCGGTTGTGTGGTGACGTCCGCCTCGAAATAGCCGGCCGTGCTCAACAGGTAGAGATTGGCGGCCGACACCAACGAGGCGATCGCGGTCAAGGCCGTGATGCGGATTTCGGGATGGAACAGAAAGAAGGGCGCGGCCGCAAGGACCACGGCGATCATCACCAGCATGGCGGGCAGGATGCGGCGCACCCGGCGCTCGTAGAAGGCGGCGAGCGAAATGCCGCCGCGCCCGAGCTCCTTCAGCAAGATGCCCGAGATCAGATAGCCGGAGATCACCAGGAAGATATCGACGCCGACAAAGCCGCCACGCAGCGGACTGATGCCCGTATGGAAAATAACGACGGCGCCGACCGCGATGGCCCGCAGCCCATCAATATCGGCCCGATAGCCGGAGACGGCTCCGGTCTGGGCTCTCGCCCCCTCGTGCGAAGGGTTCATCTTGGCGTAATCGTCCCGCGCCTGTACGCCAACCGTCATGAAGTACCCCTGTTGACACCGATATCCGGTCTGACCTGTCCGGGCTCGAAACGCGACGTTTCCGTCTTGCGCCTGGCCGGCATGACGTTGCGATGGTCGTGCGAAGCAGCCGATTGCCCCTCGACATGGGGCTCCGCACGTCGACGGGCCTATGCCTGCCGCGACTGATAAGCCGCCAGCAACGCCTGAAGTCCATCTGATCCTGATCAATGCAACAAGTAGCGGCCGCACACAAGGTCTGCATGCGTCGCAGCATGGTTTCGCGTGGCGCCGGAAGCCAGCTAAGAGCAGTGTCGGCAACCCGTATGACGACAATCGAGGATTAGCCTTGGGTAGCTTTGTCTGCCCGTTTTCATTTTGTTCCTGTGAATTGCAAATTTTTTTACGGCAATTCTTCTCACGGCGTGCAGGATGCTGTATTTCGTGCGGTGCAACAAAATTCACGCGGAGTTGTCAATGTCTTCAATCGACACGGTTGTATGTGTCCCGACCTTCCGGCGTCCGCAATGGATCAAGCGCTGCGTCGAGTCTTTGGGGCGGCTGAACATCGACCGGCCGATCCGTGTCATCGTGGCGGACAATGACTCCGAGCAACAGCAGGGCAAGGCAGCCTGCGAGGCCATTATTGCGGCAGGCTTTGCCCATCCGCTTGAGATCGTCGTGGTCGAGCAGCGCGGCATCGCGCCGACGCGCAATGCGCTGGTTCGTCAGGCGCTGAAGGATCCGGCGATCCAGTGGATCGCGATGCTGGATGACGATGAATGGGCCGAGCCGGACTGGCTCGCGCAGCTTTTGCGTGTGCGTCAGCAGTATGATGCCGATGTCGTCGGCGGCCCGGTCTTCCGCGTCTTCGAAGTGCCGGTTCCCGACTATATCGCCGAGGCCAATCAGCCGGTCTTCGAAAACATGAAAACCGGCCCTTTGGACCTGGTGGATGCCACCAATAACGTGCTGTTCCGGGCCGATCTGTTCCGCGAGATGCCGGAGCCCTGGTTCGACCCGCAATATGCGCTGATGGGCTGCGAGGACAAGGACCTTTTCCTCGGTCTCCGGTTGAAGGGCAAGCGTTTTGCCTGGGCCAGCGAGGCGGTGATCCGCGAGGAAATGCCGGCATCTCGGTCCACGGTAAAGTGGATGCTCCAGCGCGCCTATCGCATCGGTAATACCGACACGATCGTCAACTTGAAGCATCGGCCCCCCGAGTTTACCGTCGTTTCGGAAGCCACCAAGATGAGCGGCGCCATGGCACTTGCGCTGTTCAATATGACGGTCATGGGCTGGAGTGCCGCCAATCGCTTCAAGGGCGCACGTCTTGCTGCCCGTGTCTTCGGCAAGGTGGTGGCGCTGACCGGGCGTCGGCACGAGGAATACCGCGTCATTCACGGGTCGTGATGTCTGGTCGATGTCCTGACGCGGTTTGACCTGCGGCGGTTGCGTGAATTGTGGGCTATATTCCAATGGGGAAGCATGGCACAGTGTTCTGGACAACTTAAGCGCGGGGGAATAGCCTTATTTGTGTCATGAAATTGAGGATAAGGCAGTTTAGATCCTCGAATTGGCACAAAGCTTGCAGCTCATCCGTCGGGTTGCTGCCAGAGTGGCGGATGACCTTGGTTGGGAAGCAATCGGGCGGCGTCGTGCCATTGATGACGACCACCGTTTTCGTCCTGCATGCACATCGATGATCGGATCGCTCAGATGTGGCTTGAGCCTGCCGGGGCTTGCCACGCCTGAGCAAGACGGAAATAAAGCGTTTAAATCGATTCTGGTCGTCTTGGCGGCCTTCGACCTGAAATTCGCGTTCTACCCTTGCTTTGTTGCGCTGCACAATTTAGGTAGGCTCGGATCATTGCGCGTAACGGTTATCTGAGTTTTAACGGAGGCAAAGAACACGTGGAAAAAGTTCAGATAAGCGAGTTCTTGCCGAGCTCCACGGAAACGGCCATCGATTTCAGCCAGATCAGAGCCATCATCCGCCGTCAGTGGAAGATCGTGGCGATTGCCGGCTTCGTCGCGCTGGTGCTCGGGGCTGTCTTCGCCTTCACGGCAACGCCGCGCTACACCGCATCCGCGACCTTGATCATCGACGCGAACAACCAGCAGATCAGCAATCAGATCCTGTCGAATGGCAATCAGAACATGCTGATGGGCCTGAAGGACGACGATGCGACGATTTTGAGCGAAGTCGAAATCCTCAAATCCGAGCGCATCGCCAAGGTCGTCGTCGACAAGCTCGATCTTCTCAATGATCCAGACTTCAACGGTGAAAACGACTCTGCTCTGAAGAAGGGCATCGCTGCCGCCAAGGCTTATGTGCGCTCGCTGGTGAAGCCTGGTAATCAGGAAGAGCTGACGCTCGACGTGCAGAAGCAGAATGCTGCCGATCTGCTGCTCAACAATTTGAATGCCAGCCGTGTCGGTCGCACCCTGCTGCTCGGCGTCGATTACACCTCCACCTCGCCTGAGCTGTCCGCCAAGATCGCCAATGCGGTCGTCGACGCCTATCTCGACGATCAGTTCACCTCCAAGCTGGAATCGACGCGCCGGGCCGGTGACTGGCTTCTGTCCCGCATCAACGATCTGCGCGAACAGTCGCTGCAGAGCGATCTGGCCGTCCAGAAATTCAGGGCTGACAAGGGCTTGATCGCCAGTGGCGGCGAGCTGGTCAGCGACCAGCAGCTGACGCAGATCAACAGCAAGCTGATCGAGGCGCAGAACGAAACGGCCGGCGCGCAAGCCAAGTATCGTGAGATCCAGGCAATCGTTGACGGCCATGAGGTCAACGCAGCCGTGCGCGCGACGCTCGACAGCGACGTCATCAACAAGCTGCAACAGGAATATCTCGATGCATCGCGGCGCGAGGCCGAGATTTCCAACCGCTACGGCGAAAACCATTATCAGGCTGTGCGTCTGCGCGACCAGATGAAGGAATATGAGCGCGTCATGTTCGAGGAGCTGGGCCGTATCGCCCAGACCTACAAGTCGAACTACGAGATCGCGCTTGCCCGCCAGCGCGCGCTCGAGCAGCAGGTCACCACTGCGACCTCGAAGTCCGCGCTTGCCAATGACGACCTCGTGCAGCTGCGCGAGCTGGATCGGACGGCCAGCGCCTACAAGACGCTGTACGAGACCTATCTGCAGCGCTTTCAGGAGTCGACGCAGCGCGAGAGCTTCCCCGTGACGGAGGCCCGTGTGGTCAATCGTGCGGACGTTCCCCAGCTGGCCAGCTATCCGAAGAAGCCGATCATCATGATCCTGGCGCTGGTGCTCGGTTGTGGCCTTGGTGCCATGGTCGGTGCCGTTCGCGAGGTGGGCGAGCGCTTCTTCCGGACCGGCGAACAGGTTCGCGAGACGCTCGACGTCGAGTTCCTCGGCCAGATCCCGCGTGTCGAGGACGAGCCTCTGCGGCAATCGCGTGATGAGCCGACGGCGCGCAACGCCATCATCAATCACTCGTCGATCGACCGCTTCGCGATCGACAAGCCCTTCTCGTCCTTCACCGAGACGATCCGCGCCGCCAAGATCGCGGTCGACTTCATGGCCAAAGGCCAGGGCGGCAAGATCGTCGGCATCGTGTCCGTTCTGCCTGGCGAAGGGAAATCGACCGTCGCCGTGAACTTTGCCCAATATCTCGCCAAGCAGGGTGCGCGGACGCTGATTATCGATGCGGACTTGCGCAATCCCGGTGCCACGCGCGCCATCGGGCGGCATGCACAGAACGGAATTTTCGAGGTTCTGCGGGAAAATGCGCCCTTCCGTGATGTGGTCCTGACCGATCCGGAAACCTCGCTGAACTTCCTGCCTGCCGTGTCGAAGCATCGCATCCCCTTCTCGGCCGAGCTGCTGTCGTCGGAGTCGATGGACGAGCTGCTGACACATCTGTCCAAGGTCTATGACTACATCATCCTGGACCTTCCGCCGCTCGGTCCGGTGGTCGATGCGCGCGCTATCAGCAGCAAGATCGGCTGCTTCGTGATGGTGATCGAGTGGGGGCAGACCGCACGTCGTGTGGTGCGTACGGCGATGCAGAGTAATCCGGAAGTTATGCGCAAGTGTGCGGGCGTAGTCCTGAACAAGGTCGATCTGCGCAAGCAGGGCCTGTACATGCACCAGGACGATGGCTTCTATCAGAACAGCCGGTACAACACCTATTATACCGACGACAAATAGGGCTCTTGACGCTCCGCTCACTGATGGGTCGGAGTGTCAAATACAGGCGCTCTCTTTAAGACAACGTCCCGGCCGTTCTAGGCCGGGCAAGTCTAATGCCATCCCGCCGGCTGGTTTTCGAGGGTGGTACGGAACAAACAAGACTGTCGGTTGTCAAAGCTCGTTCGCTCACGGCATGAGGCAAGTTCGCGCCGACCAAAACAGGATCATTCTGAATCGCTGCGAGCCGCCCGGGCGGCCTATTGCCATGTATGTTCGCATATTGTGAATTTTTTCTTACATAGTGTTCGCAGCGGATATGGTCGGTGTCGGTCTGGATTGCGAACCAATCCGTAACCATGTAATGTTGCGATGCACAAATTCCGGGTCGCCCACGATGATTGGTCTGTCGGCCCGGCTATTCGCCTGAGACGCACGTGTAGCGGCAAGGATGCGCAGATGGGGACGCGCCTTGTAAAGAGTGACGACCCCGTCTGAAAGAGCGATAAGAGGATGAAGATAGCAGTTGCCGGTCTCGGCTATGTCGGGATTTCGAACGCCATGCTGCTGGCACAGCATCATGAAGTCGTGGCCTTTGATACCAATGCCGAAAAAGTGGCCAAGATCAATGCGGGTGCCTCGCCGATCGTCGATCCTGAAGTCTCCGATTTCCTGCAGCGCGGCCTGAACTTCCGCGCCGCCGTCGACAAGACCGACGCCTACCAGAATGCTGATTACGTCATCATCGCCACGCCGACCAACTACGATCCCGACACGAATCACTTCGATACGCGTTCGGTCGAGGCGGCCATCAACGATGTCTTCGCCGTCAGCCCGAACAGCGTTGTCGTGATCAAGTCGACCATTCCCGTTGGCTACACGCAGAAGCTCCGTGCCTCGCTTGGCAAGGACAACATCATCTTCTCGCCGGAATTCCTGCGGGAAGGCAAGGCGCTGTACGATAACCTCCACCCCTCGCGCATCGTCGTCGGCGAGCGCTCCGACCGTGCGCAGGTCTTTGCCGATCTGCTGCTCGAAGGCGCGGTGAAGAAGGATGTTCAGGTCCTCTTGACGGATTCCAGCGAGGCCGAGGCCATCAAGCTGTTCTCGAACACCTATCTTGCCATGCGCGTTGCCTATTTCAACGAGCTCGACACCTATGCCGAGCGCCATGGCCTCAACACGCGCCAGATCGTCGATGGCGTCTGCCTCGATCCGCGCATCGGGACGCATTACAACAATCCCTCCTTCGGCTATGGCGGCTATTGCCTGCCCAAGGACACCAAGCAGCTTCTCGCCAACTACCAGGATGTGCCGCAATCGCTGATCAGCGCGATCGTCACCGCCAATACCACGCGCAAGGACTTCATTGCAGACAGCATTCTGCGCCGCCAGCCAAAGCGCGTCGGCGTCTATCGCTTGGTGATGAAGGCCGGCTCGGACAATTTCCGCGACTCCTCGATCCAAGGGATCATGAAGCGGATCAAGGCGAAGGGCGTGGAGATCGTCATCCACGAACCGGCTTTCGAAGGCACGCATTTCTTCAATTCCCCGCTCGTGCAGGATTTGGAGGAGTTCAAAAAGACCTGCGATGTCATCATCGCCAACCGCTTCGCTCCGGAACTCGGTGATGTCAGCGACAAGGTCTACACCCGCGATCTGTTCGGATCGGATTGATAAGTGATGGTGTGCGGACCATCTGAGGCGTTTCGCTTCGGTGACGTGCTGCCCCGTGACCGAGCCTGCGGCGCCGCCTCGCGCCGCAGGGAGTAGCAGGAGCCGAGCCGGCTCTGACATGTCGTTGTCATAATCCGACTGCAAGGCGTCAGGCAGATGCGGATGAGGGCCGGTATGATAGGAAATACGAACAAGCGCGTCGGCTCGCAGTCGGTCGCGCCGCCAGCGGAGTTTTGTCGATGATGAAGACCAATCGTGTTTTGATCGGTGGTATCCCGACGGATTGCGTATCCACGCAAGACCTGATTGCCATGATGGAAGCTCCATCGACGGAACAAGGCGCGAAGCTGCTCTTTGACATTAACGGTCATGGGCTGGCGCTGGCGTCCTCCGACAAGGCGTATCGCGAAGATCTGCTGAAGGCGGATGTCATCCATGCCGATGGCCAGCCTTTGGTTATTGCGTCGCGCATGCTGACCCGTTCGCCGATCCCGGAGCGGACCGCCACGACCGACCTGTTTCACGATTGCGCCCGCGCCGCCGAAATCAGCGGCAAGAGCTTCTACCTGCTGGGTGGAACCAAGGATGTGGTGACGGCCTGCGCTGCCAAGATGCAGGCGCTCTATCCCCGCCTCAAGATCGTCGGCGTTCGCGACGGCTATTTCTCGGAGAGCGAAGAAGAGGCGGTCTGCCGCGACATCAACGAGTCGGGCGCAGACATCGTCTGGGTCGGTCTCGGCAAGCCGAAGGAGCAGAGCTTCTGCGTGCGCAACCGCCACCGGATCAACAAGGGTTGGCTGGTGACGAGCGGCGGCTGCTTCAACTATGTCACCGGGCATTACAGCCGCGCACCGCAATGGATGCAGGCCAGCGGTATGGAATGGATCCACCGCATGCTCACCCAGCCGCGCAAGCTTGGCTGGCGCTATTTCTCCACGACCCCGGTCGCGCTCTACCTGATCTGCGCGCGCACGGGCGACCTCAAGGCGCAAAACGGCTGACGCCCATAAGGCCAAGCCCACGCCGCTGGCTTCGAAAAGGAGGCAGCGGCGCTTGGCATTATCCTTGAGCATGGGCGTATATGAGCGTCCCGCCCCTGGAGGCTACACAGACAGCTCCGTACCGAGCGACGAGGCCCTGTCGCTTGTTATCGTTACGGAAGGACGCCGATCCCGAAGAGGCCGAAGGCCGGAGTGCCGGGCGCGTTGTTGGCGCGGCTGAGGCTGAAGCGGTGCCGGCCGCGTGGCAGCTCCAGACCTGCACTCACGATATTGCGGCGCGGTTGCGTCCTGAGCGTGACGCTGACTTTGGGGCGCTCATCGATCACGAGACTCACTTCGGCCGGATCGTCATTGGCCAACATCATCATCGCCACGAGACCCGTCCCCTCCCAGTCGAGCGTGAGCGCGGACGCGTCCGGCTGCGCGGCGCGCCACGCCATGTGGCCCAGCAGGATGGGGTTGAGGTTGTTATTCTTGACGAGTTCCCAGCCCTTCCGTGCTGTCGGCTGAAGCGCCTGGGCGTCGATCCATCGGGCCTTTTCGAAATGCGTGGGCGCAAGCGGCGCCGGCTGCCCCCCGACCTGCGCGGCGCCAGCCGGGGCGTGCCGAAGCGCCTCAAGCGATGCCGTGACCAGATCGGCCGTGATCTGATGTCCCTGATCGTTCGGGTGGACGATATCGACCAGCACATCGGAAGGCTTGATGAGCCCGCGGCTGACTTCCGGCCATATGGCGTCGCGGAAGCTGACCATGGGCAGGCCGTAGTGCTTGCCCACCGCCTGCTGCCAGGTCTGTTCGTTATGGCCGTTGTCATAGCTCATGAACAAAAGCATGACCGCGAGATCAGGCGAGGCGGCCAGCAGGCGCCGCACGAGGCTTTCGAACGGGTCCTGGTCCGTCCAGGCATCATTGACCGCGAATTCGACGATGACCGCGTCGGGCTTCTGCGCCAGCAGGTCCTGTTCCACCCGCAAGACGCCGAAAAGTGAGCCGGTACCGGCCACGGCAGCATTCACCCGTTTGATCCGCGCCTGCGGAAATTGTTTCTGCCACCAGTCGCAGACCAGGGCGAAATAGCCGCGTTCACCCGGCTTGCTGGCGAGCGATCCCGTGGAGATCGAGCCGCCGATGACGCCGAGGACGATCTCCTCTCCGCGCTCGGCCTTTTCGAACAGCTTGCGGAACCGCGCCGGATCGCCCGCGGACACAGCGCTACGCTTGGCGCGGTCTGCCAGCGTGCCGCTATCGGCCGCCAGAACGCTGCTTGCTGCCAGAAGGCCTCCGGTCAAAGCCAAGAGATCGCGACGCCGCATCCTGTTCTCCTATTGTCTGATATCGGTCGAGCCGTGCCAGCGCGGGATCGAAATCGGCGCGACACCGCCTGCATCCGGCCGGAGCCGTACAAAGGCGGCATCCGGGTAACGTTCAGCCGGGCGGTGGGCCCGGCTGGCGCGGCATCCTGCAGGCAAGTCAAGCCAAGAGACCGCTGCCCCTTGAGCATGTCCGATGATCAAAGGACCACCGCACACGCTCTAGACGCCGCCGACCATGATCTTTCACGCCGAATGTGGCGCGGCTCAGGCGGGAACGGGTGCGCGGCGCCGTTTGTAGAGATCAAGGAAGGGCTTTTCGAAGACGAAATAGCACAAAAGGCCGAAGGTCAGGGTCACCGCGATGCCGATCAGCGCCAGCGGAAGGTAGATCGCCACACTCGTCACATCGAAGACACGCTTGCCGACGGCCCAATATGCGCCCAGCGGGAACAGATGGAAGAGATAGATGGAATAGGACGCGTCGCCCAGCAGCTTCATCGGCGCGACGGTCGGCAGCCTGTCTTGCAGTTCAAGGCCGAGGAACAGCGTCACCACCAGACTGCTCATCAAGGACAGGATGAAGTGAACATAAAGCGGCGCCTTGACGATGCTTTCCCACGGCAGCCAGTAATAAAGCGGGCAAAGAACAAGCGCGAGAATGGCCAGCAGCAGCGCGACCGGGCCGCGCACATGCTGAATCAAGCCATGGAGATAGGCTTGCGCCACCAGCGTGCCAAAGATGAAGCCCATCAGGCTGCCGCTGGTATAGAAGCCGGCGACGAAACCGAACTCATGAGCATTGCCAAGCAGCATCAGCCCGCCGAGGATCACGACATGCGCCACGGTGCGCCAGCCAGAGGTCAGGAAGAACGAGCAGGCGAACAGCGCGTAGAAGAAGGCTTCGTAATTCAGCGTCCAGCCAAGATTGAGCAGCGGCGCCTTCGGGTCCTGCGAAGGGATGAAGAGCAGCGACTTGATGAAGCTTTCGACGTCGGGAACCGTCGTGCGGAACTGGTTGGGCATCGCCAGAGCCAGCACCGTGACGAGCAGGGTTGCGGCCCAATAAGGCGGGATGATGCGCATGATACGCCTGCTGGCAAAGCGGAGAGGATCGAAACGTCCGCGCCCGGCAATGACCGTGATGATGAATCCGCTGATGACGAAGAAGATATCGACACCGAAGCGCCCGGTCTTCAGGAGAAACCAGTTTTCCTCCGGCAGCGGCCATTGCAAAGTATGGGTTATCAGAACGGACAGCGCGGCCACCGCACGCAGATACTGGATCGACACCAGCTCTCGCCTGGTGGTGGATGCCTTGAAGATGGTCGCGTCGCTGGCAGTCATTGCCGGCCTCCCTGCCCAAATTGGTTTCTTGCCTCAACGCCATCCGCATGTGTTGCCGAAATGCGCCTATCCGCAGTCTGTCTGCAAGAGTTCATCTCTTGATCAGCGCAACGGCAGGCTTCCCTTGATGACGCGTCTGTATCCCCTAAGACAGCCAGGCTGCTTATTGCGCTGCAAAATAGCCTATGACTTGCGCAATAGGAAGTGACCGAGCCGCCACAACGCACCGTTTCATCAGGCTTTTCTTGCCAAAATTGATCCTCGGCGAGATGCGGCGACGAATAGTGGCATTTTGCCGAGCATATCCGCAAGCATCACGAGCGGGACATATGCGCCGATGACGACGGACGCTGACAAGGTTTGCGCATGCACAAGGGTCGCCCGCTCCCGCACATGTCTCTGAGGACAATGTTTCGGTGATCAATAGGCTGGCCTGGATCTATGCTGGCGACAAGAGCCAGTACGGATACGTGCTGCTCGTTGCAGAAAGGATATGATTTTGGCCCTATGCGTTCATATGGTCGATGTTTTCGGTTCGGGTGCGTTCTCGGGCAATCCTCTGGCCGTCATTACCGGTGCCGAAGGGCTTGAGGCCGAGGAGATGCTGCGCCTGACGCGCTGGTTCAACCTATCAGAAACGACGTTTCTGCTGCCTCCCACTCATCCGCAGGCCGATTATCGTGTGCGGATCTTCACCCTCGATCAAGAGCTTCCCTTCGCCGGACACCCGACGCTGGGCACCTGCCATGCCTGGCTGGAGCATGGCGGTATTGCAAAAGACCACACGGAGATCGTCCAGGAATGCGGGGCAGGATTGATCCGCCTTCGGCGCGGCCCCGATCAGCTCGCTTTCGCCGCACCCCCACGCATTCGCTCAGGTGCGCCCACAGCCGAAGAGCTGGACGAAGCATGCCGCTTTCTCGGGCTCGATGCCGAGGAGGTCGTCGCAGCGGCATGGTGTGACAACGGCCCCGGATGGCTCGGCATCCGTCTCGCCTCCGCCGACCGCGTGCTCGCGCTCGAACCGGCGCGCAGCTGGCCGCGCCATATGGACATCGGCGTCATCGGCCCACAAGCGTGTGGCGCGGAGACGGATTTCGAAGTGCGCGCCTTTTTCAGCGACCCTTCCGGCACGACGCTTGAAGATCCCGTGACCGGAAGCCTCAACGCATCGCTGGCGCAATGGCTGTTCGAAACCGGCGTGACGGAGCACGCCTACATCGCGGCCCAAGGCACCCGGCTCGGCCGTTCCGGGCGCGTCCATATCCAGCGTGAACAAGATGGCCATATCTGGATCGGCGGCCAGACACGCACGCATGTCACAGGGAATTTGGTGGGACTGAGTCGGGAGGCTTAAGAGGGGCCGCACTCCATCGTCAGGACTGCTTGAGCCCGATCAGATTGCCGGCGCGATGGTGATTGCGTCTGCAGAAGGAATGCAGTGTAGCATTGGGCATTTTGAAAAAACGAGCGGAAGCCCAAACATAAATGGCGGACAGAGAGGGATTCGAACCCTCGGTACGCTTTCACGTACACACGCGTTCCAGGCGTGCGCCTTAAACCACTCGGCCACCTGTCCGTCCTGTCGTCCTGGCCGTGGTTTGAGCGGCGAGGCCAGCCTGTTGAGGGGCCGGTTCGGCCGGTTTCCCGGCGGACGGGCGGATATATACCGATCGTGTTCACGAGATCAACCGCTTCGTGACAAGTTTTTGAACTCTTTGATCTCATGCGCCTTTGGAGCGGATTGTCGCATCCGCAGAGCGCGCCTATGTTGAAGCGGTGACAGACGAGGCCGCAGCTGAAGGTCGCAGGTTCCTGGAAATGGAGCCGGGCGGCGAAGCGGCAAGAAGAAGCCTCGATGGCCTCCCTTTTGCCTGGCCATGGCCGGCAGGCAGACGCGGAGCCACGGTCGCGTGAGGAGCATGGGAGGGAGAGGGCGATGCGGTTCTTGATGCGCGTGATGAGTTTCCTGGCCCTGGTGCTTGCCGTCGTGCTGGCAACGGTCGATGCGTTGCAGTCCGTGGCTGCGGCCGCTCCGGTTTTCATGCCGCTGTCCGAGGCGCTTGCAGGTTTCGGCAATACGGGCCTGTCGCTGGTGCAGGCCTTGGAAAGGCCGCATCCTGACATGGCCTTTGTCGATCCGATGCTGCGCATGGCGCTGATGCAGCCGGCCACCGTGATCTTTCTCGGCCTGTCCCTTTTGTTCTGGATGGCTGGCTATGTTCGTCCGCGGCCGCGGACATCGCTGGCCTGATCGACGATATCAGGGCGTTGGCTTCGCCCGCACGACTGTATCCAGCCTTTTGAAACCTGCCTCTTGGTTGTTCAGTCCTCGCGTCCCGGCCCGTTGAAACATGAGGGGCGGAGGGCCATTTGAAAGGCACGTCTCATGTCTCTCTTGTGCAAGGCGCAGCTTGGCTGGATGGCCCCGGGCCCTTCTGTGGTTTCAGGGCAATGCAGCCGGAGCGAATGGGCCTTGGGGATAGAGGCGAGGTGCACAAGCTGCCAGCCAGCCCAGGAGCGCGGATGGTGCGGCAAGAGTCACCTCATCGTCGCCAGCCGGCAATGCAGCACGAGAGCGACATACACGAAACCAGAAGAAAGGCGTGAAGCCATGCTGTTTTCCGAACTGTTCAACAAGAAGATCGAGATGCCGGCGCCAGGGTCTGTCCTGCCGGGGCGCGATACGCCGATCCCGACGGCCGATACGCATTTCGTCAATGGCAAGCCGTTACATGGTCCCTATCCCGAGGGCATGAAGAGCGTGCTGCTCGGCATGGGCTGCTTCTGGGGCGCGGAGCGATTGTTCTGGAAGATCCCAGGTATCTATGTCACCGCGGTCGGCTTTGCCGGCGGCTCG
Organism: Xaviernesmea oryzae; assembly: GCF_900109605.1. Taxonomy (GTDB): domain Bacteria; phylum Pseudomonadota; class Alphaproteobacteria; order Rhizobiales; family Rhizobiaceae; genus Xaviernesmea; species Xaviernesmea oryzae. The sequence goes on along the minus strand of NZ_FOAM01000004.1, from coordinate 334,135 downwards.
ACGCCCAATCCCACCTATCGCGAGACCACGACGGGGCTGACAGGTCATACCGAAGTCGTGCGTGTGGTCTACGACCCGGCAAAGGTCAGCTTTGCCCGGCTTTTGAAGACCTTCTTCGAGGAGCATGATCCGACCCAGGGCATGCGCCAGGGCAATGATGTCGGCACCACCTATCGCTCTGCCATCTATGTGGAGAACGAAGCGGACCTGGCAGAGGCCAAGGCGGTGCGTGCGGCCTATCAGGCAGCGCTCGATGAGGCCGGGCGGCCAGCACGCATCACCACGGAGATCGCCATGGCCGGACCCTTCTTTTTTGCCGAGGAGGAGCACCAGCAATATCTCGCCAAAAATCCTGGCGGCTATTGCGGCCTGCGCGGCACGGGTGTTTCCTGCGCGGTGTAACGACGAGAGAAGACAAAGCCTCTCAAAAGGCGGTGGCGCTCGATGCTGCCGCCTTTTTCGTTTCACAGACCCGGTCGCGATTGAAAGCATGAGCGCATCGCGGTAAACATGACTGATCCGGAATAGTTAAGTCGCGCCGATGTCGCGAGAGGAGCGGCCAGATGGGCTTTCAGCCGCGCATGCACAATCGGATCGAAGGGTTCAGCGTGCTCGGTGGCCTGCGTCGGTTGAGTTTCGACGGGATGACGGCCGATCTGTGGGATGTGGCCTGCGCGTCGGAAGCCGGTGGCTATTATCTGGGCGAGGATCCCCGGCTCTTCATCGTGCTGTCTGCCACGGGTGCCAAGGCGCGCAGTCTTCGCCTTTTGGCGCAAGGGTTGCAGGCGGCGGAGGCGGGCCCAAGCGCATCCTATGTGCCGGGTGGTCTCGGCCTGTGGGGCGAGATGCGGGAGGTCGCGACCCTGCGCCATCTCGACCTCCATATCAGCCTGGATGCATTGACAGCGCGGCTGGGCGATGCGGTCGATCCGGATGCGCTGATGGCGCCACGTCTGATGCAGCCGGCACCGGAGCTCATGCCGCTTGCCGGGTTGCTGGCGGCGGAATGCGAGACGAAGACGCCGCTCCTGTCGCTATATGCCGAGAGCTTGGCGCTGGCCCTTTTGATCGGCCTTCTCCGCCTGCCCGCGCCACCCTTGTCGGTCAAGGCGGGGCTGGCGCCCTGGGCCCTGCGCCGGGTGGTGGATTTCATCGAGGCGCATTGCACGCGCACCATTCGCCTGGAGGAATTGTCCGGGCTTGCGGGCCTGTCTTCTTCCCATTTCTGCCATGCCTTCAAGGCCTCCACCGGTATGGGTGCCCATCGCTTCCAGATGGAGGCGCGGCTTGTGCGCGCCAAGGCTTTGCTCAGGGCCGGCGGGCTATCGATCAGCGAGATCGCGGCAGACACCGGCTTTGCCGACCAGGCCCACTTTACCCGCGCCTTCCGCCGCATGCTCGGCACCACACCAGCGCGCTGGGCCCGGATGCGCGCGGGAGACTAAGGCATTGGGCCGAAGGGCGGGAGCCGGCTGTCGGGCAAATCCGGTGCGACCGAAATGCCATGGTGTCTGAGACAAGAATGCCGCCCATCAGGCGACGAGGCCTACGCTTCCAAGAGTCATGGCCACGCTTTTGCGCTGAGCCCAGCATGCTTCTGAACGGATTGTGTTGTCGAACAGACACAGTCCCCATGGCCCTTTCCCGGCCACCGCAGAATGCGGCAAAAATCGCAAAATCCGACAAGCCTGCTATTAATTGTTGAGTTATCCGCTCATCTTATCGGGCCGGAACGTGGCCTTAGACGGGCGGGACGGATGATGGCGGGCAAGCGACGTTTGGATATGTGGAAGACGGGTGTGGCGGCTCTGGCGCTGGCGGCAGCCGGCCCATCCTGGATGCAGGCATTGGCGCAGGAGGCGGGCAGCGCGGCACAGGCCACCCAGCTTGAGACCATCACCGTGGAAGGCCGCGGCGATGCGGCCGGCACAGGCCCGGTCGACGGCTATGTCGCCAAGCGCAGCACGGCAGGCTCCAAGTCCGGTGCCGACCTCGTTGCCATCCCCCAGTCGGTCTCGGTCATCGCCCGGCAGGAACTGGAAGATCGCGGCGTCGTCACCAAGGTAGACGAAGCCCTGCGCTATACCGCCGGCGTCACCAGCCAGCCCTTCGGCACGGATGCGGATACGGACTGGTTCTACATTCGCGGCTTCGACGCCACGCAAACGGGCGTCTTCCTCGATGGGCTCAATCTCTATTCCTATGGCTTCGGCGGCTTTCAGATCGATGCCTATGGGCTGGAGCGAGTGGATGTGCTCAAGGGGCCGGCTTCCGTGCTCTATGGCGGCGCCAATCCCGGCGGTATCATCGATCTCGTGCGCAAGCGGCCGGACGATACGCCCTCTCGCGAGGTTGAGATCGGCGTCAACAATTTCGGCAATGCCTTCTTCGGCTTCGACGTCAACGACAAGGCCACGGATGATGGCGTGGTGACCTACCGCGTGACCGGCAAGATCGCCGGCGGCGAGCAGGAGACCGACTATAGCAATGACCTTCGCGGCTTCATCATGCCGCAAATCACCTACAAGCCCGACGACGCCACCAGCCTGACCGTCTATGCCATGATTTCGGGCCTCGACCAGCGACATACGGGCAATGGCTTCCTGCCTTATGAAGGGACGGTGACCAGCGCGCCTTTCGGTCGGATCGACAGGGATTCCTTCTTCAGCGAGCCCGATCTTGATAAGGGCCGCGCCGACCAACAGATCGTCGGCACCGAGTTCAAGCATGAATTCGACAATGGCTGGATCTTCAGCCAGAGTCTGCGCTATGCCCATCTCGATAAGCACGAGGTGCTTTTCTACCCCTATGGCTATGTGAATACGACCGATCCGAGCAATGCCGGCTATTATCAGCTGAACCGCATCGGTTTCGAGCATGACACCAAGGTCAGTTCCTTTGCCATCGACAATCGCCTGAACGGGACAGTCACGACGGGGCCGCTCAGCCATGAGCTTCTGGTCGGGCTCGATTACAAGCATTACCGGCTCGATCAGGTCCAGGCCGTTCCCGCCTGGCCGGCCGCCGCCACGCCGATCGATCCCGTCGACCCGATCTACGGCCTGCCCCAGCCCGATATCAGCGGCACCTATCTCGATCAGGTCCTGACGCTGCGTCAGCTTGGCCTTTATGCACAGGACCAGATCCGCTTCGGCAATGGCTGGCTGGTGACGCTCAACGGACGGCATGACTGGGTGGATACCGAGTCCGATGCCCGGATCGGTACCAGCTATTCCGCCAATGACAGCGCCTCGAGCGGGCGGGCGGGGCTGGCCTACGAATTTTCCAATGGCGTGACGCCCTATGTCAGCGCCGCCACCTTCTTCAATCCGCTCATCGGCACGGCCTATAATGGCGGCGCGCTGAAGCCGGAGGAGGGGCATCAGGTCGAAGCCGGCGTCAAATATGCCCCAAGCTTCATGGATGCGCTGTTGACGGCCTCGGTCTTCCACATCGTCAAGCAGAATGTCGCGCTCACCCGGCCGGATTTCCTGCAGGAGCAGCTGGGCGAGGTCACGTCCACAGGAGTTGAACTCGAGGGCAAGGTCAATCTGAACCGCAACTGGCGGGCGCTTGCCTCCTATTCCTATACGGATCTGGAAATCACCGAGGATCTGAACCCCGCCTTGATCGGCAAGCGTCCCTATCTGATCCCGACGCACCAGGCCGCTTTTTGGCTGGATTATCTGGTGACCGACGGCGCGGCGGATGGCCTGAGCCTGGGCGCGGGTCTGCGTTACCAAGGCAAGTCCTATGCCGACAATCTCAATCAGTTCGAGGTACCGGACGCGCTTCTGGTGGATGCGGCGGTCCGCTACGAAAAGAACGGCTGGGGCGCCGCGCTCAATGTCGCCAACCTCTTCGACAAGGACTATGTCAGCGGCTGCCAAGGCGTTTCCACCTGCGGATATGGTGCCGGACGCACGATCACGCTGAAGCTCAGCAAGAAATTCTAAGCTCGATTAGATGTCGACAAACTGAACGCTGCCTTATCCAAAGGCAGCGTTGTTTTTTTGACCAGTTGAGAAAAAATCCGGATGTTTTTTCCGGGGAGCCATGCAAGGATGCGCCTCAGCCAGCGCCCCTGAACTGGCGAAATCCGCATGGCTGGGCATGGGGATTTCGCAGGGTCCGTCAGGACCGTCGAGGGGAGGCCGATGGCGACAGGCCGAGAGGGGGTCGTCGCTGCCGGCAATGGTCACAGCAGGATCCAAAGGAAAACAGGGCTCAACGATGAAAAAAACTCTCCTCGGTCTCTTGGCCTTCACGCTGATGTCGGGTGCCGCCTTCGCGGCCGACGTCAAGCCGGCGATCATCTACGATCTCGGCGGCAAATTCGACAAGTCGTTCAACGAGGGTGCCTTCAACGGCGCTGAAAAGTTCAAGACCGAAACCGGTACCGCCTATCGTGAGTTCGAAATCGCCAATGACGCCCAGCGCGAGCAGGTGCTGCGCCGCTTTGCGGGCGATGGCAATTCGCCGATCGTCATGGCCGGCTTCAACTGGGCCGCCGCGCTGGAGAAGGTCTCGGCTGAATATCCCGACACCAAGTTCGCGATCATCGACATGGTCGTGGAAAAGCCGAACGTGAAATCGATCGTCTTCAAGGAACAGGAAGGCTCCTATCTCGTCGGCGTTCTCGCCGGCATGGCGTCCAAGTCCAAGACGGTCAGCTTCATCGGCGGCATGGACATTCCGCTGATCCACAAATTCGCCTGCGGCTATGTCGGTGGCGCCAAGTCCACCGGCAAGGACGTGAAGGTTCTGGAGGCCTATACCGGCACCACCCCGGAAGCCTGGAACGACCCGGTCAAGGGCGGCGAAATCGCCAAATCGCAGTTCGACCAGGGCTCTGACGTCGTCTATCACGCCGCCGGCGGCACCGGCGTCGGCGTTCTCCAGGCGGCCGCCGATGCGGGCAAGCTCGGCATCGGCGTCGATTCCAACCAGAATGGCCTGCAGCCGGGCAAGGTGCTGACCTCGATGCTCAAGCGCGTCGATGTCGCCGTCTACAACGCCTTCAAGACAGCGGCCGATGGCAAGTTCGAAACCGGCATCTCCAATCTCGGCCTGAAGGAAGATGGCGTCGGCTATGCCGTCGACGACAACAACAAGGCTCTCCTGACGCCCGAAATGACGGCTGCGGTCGAAAAGGCTAAGGCCGACATCATTGCCGGCACCGTGCAGGTCCACGACTATATGTCGGATGAAAGCTGCGCTTACTAAGTCGCCTGAGCCCGGCGCCGCACATCATTTTGCCTTGAGCATGCTGGTGTGCGGCGCCGTGGTTCGTTCCATTCCCGCTCTTTCATGCCGCTCAGGATGTGAGATGTCAGGCCGCGCCGGTCTGAGAGGCTCACGCTCTAAGTGTCAGTAATGCGGTGGTCGGGTGATGGCGGGCGCTTCGAGCGATTGTTCCTCCAGACTCAGAAAGCGTTCTGTCAGCCGGTCGAGCTTGGTGCGGACCTGTTCCACGGTCTTCCATTGCTCGGCCAATTGCTCTGACAGCTCCTCGATGGTGCGGCCCTGATGGGCCACGGTCTCTTCCAGGGTTCGGATGCGCTCGGCTTCGGTTGCTGGCATTGTGCTCTCTCTCATCCTTTCTGCCGCAAAGCGCGGCCCATGCGGCGCGTCAGGCGCGTGGTCTGATTTGACCTTTGATCCCGAGATCGCTGCAGATCGGAGTCAAATGTCAAAGTAGTCCACGAGTGGCCGCCTCGAAAGGCGGATGGGCCGGGGCTGCGCAACCCTCAAAAAAATTCAGGCTTACGCTTGCCGCCATCGGCGATAAGCCTTCTTACTGTCCAGGATAAAAGCCTGCCAGGCGCCCGGAAGAAGGCGACCAAGCAGCATCATAGAGTTGGGAAGGGCTGTCATGAGCGATATCGCCATCGAGCTCAAGGGCATCGACAAGCGTTTTGGACTGGTTCACGCCAACAAGGCGATCGATCTGACGGTTCGAAAGGGCACGATCCACGGCATCATCGGCGAGAACGGCGCCGGGAAATCGACGCTGATGTCGATCCTCTACGGCTTCTATCAGGCCGATTCAGGCGAGATCCTGATCGACGGACGGCCTGTGACGATCAAGGATCCGAACGCCGCAATCGCCGCCGGCATCGGCATGGTGCACCAGCATTTCATGCTGGTCGAGAATTTCACCGTGCTCGAAAATGTCATGCTCGGCGCCGAGGATAGCCAGATCCTCAACGCCTCCATCGCCAAGGCGCGGGTAGAGCTGAAGCGGTTGGAGAAGGAATATGCGCTGGAGGTCAATCCCGACGCGCTGATCGAAGAGCTGCCCGTCGGCCTGCAGCAGCGCGTGGAGATCCTCAAAGCCCTCTACCGCAAGGCCGATATCCTCATCCTCGACGAGCCGACAGGCGTTCTGACCCCGCCTGAGGCCGATCATCTCTTCCGCATCCTCGCCCAGCTGAAGGCTCAGGGCAAAACCATCATTCTGATCACCCACAAGCTGCGCGAGATCATGGCGATCACCGACGAGGTGTCGGTCATGCGCCGGGGCGAGATGGTCGCAACCCGGCCGACCCAGGCCACCTCGGTGGAAGAGCTGGCTGAACTCATGGTCGGCCGCCGCGTGCTCTTGCGCGTGGAAAAGGGCGCGGCCTTGCCTGGCGCCGTCAAGCTGAAGGTGGAGAACCTGACGGTGCGCGATGGGCGTGGCGTCACCATGGTCGACAATGTCTCCTTCGAGCTGAAGGCCGGCGAGATCGTCGGCATTGCCGGCGTGGCGGGCAATGGCCAGTCCGAGCTTCTGGAGGCCATCTCCGGCATTCGCCGCGCGGCCGCGGGCACGGTCTTGCTCAACGGTTCGGCCATCGACGTCACCGGTCGTGCCGATCCGGCCGAGCTGCGCCAACGCGGGCTGGCCCATGTGCCGGAGGATCGCCACCATGTCGGCCTCGTCCTCAAGTTCGAAGAGGCCGAGAATTCCATTCTCGGCTATCATCGCGAGCCGACCTACGGAAAAGGGCCGTTTCTGGACCTCGGCGCCATTCGCCGGGAGGCGGAGGAGAGTATCCGCAAATACGACATCCGTCCGCCGGACCCCCGGCTGAAGACCGCGAATTTCTCCGGCGGCAACCAGCAGAAGATCGTGCTGGCACGGGAAATGGAGCGCGGTCCGGATGTCCTGATCATCGGCCAGCCGACGCGCGGCGTCGATGTCGGCGCCATCGAATTCATTCACAAGCGGATCATCGAAATGCGCGACCAGGGTGTCGCCGTCCTGCTCGTCTCCGTCGAACTCGACGAGATCCGCGCGCTCTCCGACCGGATCCTGGTGATGTTTGCCGGCCGCGTGGTCGGCGAGCGCAAGGCAGATGCGCCGGAAGGCGAGCTTGGCCTGCTGATGGCCGGCATCGATGGCAAGATGGAGGCCGCACAATGAGCAACCCCTATGCCAAGCTGCCGGTCTGGGTGGATTACGGGCTGATCCCGCTCATCAATCTGCTCGTCGCCTTCCTCGTGGCGGGCCTGGTCGTTCTGCTCGTCGGCGAAAACCCGCTGAATGCAGCTTATTACATGATAACAGGCGCGTTCGGCCGGGGCGAATATCTGGGCTTCACGCTCTATTACGCCACCACCTTCATCTTCACCGGTCTGTCGGTGGCCGTTGCCTTCCATGCGGGCCTGTTCAACATCGGCAGCGAGGGCCAGGCCTATATTGGCGGCATCGGCGTGGCGCTTGCCTGTCTTTGGCTGGACCGCGTTCTGCCCTGGTATGGCGTCCTGCCGCTGGCGATGATCGGCGCGGCCTTCTTCGGTGCGCTCTGGGCCTTTCTGCCCGGCTGGCTGCAGGCCAAGCGCGGCAGCCATATCGTCATCACCACCATCATGTTCAATTTCATCGCCGCCAGCCTGATGGTCTACCTCCTGACGCGCGTGCTGAAGCCCATGGGATCGATGGCGCCGCAGACGCGCACCTTCGACGCCGGCGGCCAATTGCCCAAGCTCGACTGGCTGATGGGGCTGTTCGGCCTGAATATCGGCAACGCGCCCTTCAACATCTCCTTTCTCCTGGCGCTCGCCGCCGCCTTTGGCTGCTGGGTCCTGATCTGGCGCACGCGCTTCGGCTTCGAGATGCGCACCATGGGCCATAGCCCGTCGGCCGCGCGCTATGCCGGCATCAGCGAAAGTCGCATCACCATCATCGTGATGATGATTTCGGGTGCGCTCGCCGGATTGATGGCGCTGAACCCGATCATGGGCGAACAGGCGCGCATGCAGCTCGACTTCGTCCAGGGCGCCGGCTTCGTCGGCATTGCCGTGGCGCTCATGGGTCGGTCACATCCGGCCGGAATCATTCCCGCCGCGATTCTTTTCGGCATGCTCTACCAGGGCGGGGCCGAAATCGCGTTCGAAATGCCCGCGATCTCACGCGACATGATCGTCATCATTCAGGGGCTGGTGATCCTGTTTGCCGGCGCGCTGGAAAACATGTTCCGCCCCGCCATCGGCCGCTTCTTCGCCGGGCTTACCGCCCGCGCCCCGGCTGCCCGCCAAGCCAAGGGAGCCTGATCGCCATGGATTTCTTCCTCTCCCTCGTCGCCATTCTCGAATCGACCATCCGCCTGTCAGTGCCGCTGCTCTTCGCGGCCCTTGCCGGGCTCTTCACCGAGCGTGCCGGCGTCTTCGATATCGGGTTGGAAGGCAAGATGCTGGGCGCGGCCTTTGCCGCCGGCGCCGTGGCGGCCGTCACCGGTTCGGTCTGGCTCGGTCTTGCCGCCGGCATTCTCGTCTCGGTCGCCCTGTCGCTCGTCCATGGCTATGCCGCCATCACCCAGCGCGGCAGTCAGATCGTCTCGGGCGTCGCCATCAATTTTATCGTCGCCGGCGCCACGGTCATCCTGGGCGAAGCCTGGTTTCGCCAGGGCGGTCGCACGCCGGCGCTCTCAGGGAGCGCGCGCTTCCAGACCATCGACCTGCCTTTTGCCGACGCCTTGCGCGGCGTGCCCATCATTGGCCCGATCTATTCGGAGCTGCTCTCGGGCCATTTCCTGCTGACCTATCTCGCCTTTGCCATGGTGCCGCTCACCTGGTGGGTGCTCTATCGTACCCGCTTCGGCCTGCGGCTTCGCGCCGTCGGCGAAAATCCGGGCGCGGTCGACACGGCGGGCATCTCGGTCGTCTGGATGCGCTACCGCGCCGTCATCTGCTGCGGCATCCTCACCGGCTTTGCCGGCGCCTATCTGTCGCTCGCCATGACCGCCGGCTTCGTCAAGGGCATGACGGCGGGCAAGGGCTATATCGCGCTCGCAGCGCTGATCTTCGCCAAATGGCGCCCGGTCAACGTCATGTTCGCCTGCCTGCTCTTCGGCTTTCTCGATGCGCTGTCGATCCGCCTGCAGGGCAATCCGCTGCCCTTGATCGGCCAGGTGCCGGTGCAGTTCATGCAGGCGCTGCCCTATCTCCTGACCGTCATCCTGCTCGCCGGCTTCATCGGCAAGGCGATCCCGCCCAAGGCCGGCGGCGTGCCCTATGTGAAGGAACGTTGAGACCATGGAAGAGCAACTTTTTGCCGCTGCCCGCGCGGCCATGGCCAAGGCGCATGCGCCCTATTCCAAATTCCCCGTCGGCGCCGCCATTCTCGCCGAGGACGGCGCGACCTATGCCGGTGCCAATATCGAGAACCTTTCCTTCCCCGAGGGCTGGTGCGCGGAGACGACGGCAATCAGCCATATGGTCATGGGCGGCGCAAAGCGCATCAAGGCCGTGGCGGTGATTGCCGAGAAGCTGGCGCTTTGCCCGCCCTGCGGCGGCTGCCGCCAGCGGCTGGCCGAATTTTCCAGCCCCGACACGCTCGTTTTCCTCTGTGACGAGGCGGGGGTGCAGACGCGGATGCGCATGGATGCACTGCTGCCGCATGCCTTTGCGACGGATGTGATCGGATGACGGTGGCCATCGACGCGCTTCGCCCGCATCTGCATGGCCTTCGTCCGCGCACCGGCATCGTGCTCGGCTCCGGCCTTGGCCGCTTCGTCGAGGCGCTCGACGTGCTTTACCGCGTCTCTTATGCCGATCTGCCCGGCTTTCCGGTGAGCCGCGTGTCCGGTCATGCGGGCGAACTGGTCGTCGCGCGGGCATCCGGAACGCCGGTGATCGTGCTATCCGGCCGCGTGCATTTTTACGAATCAGGCGACGCCAACGCCATGCGCATGCCGATCGAGACACTGGCCGGACTCGGCATTGAAAATCTCATTTTGACCAATTCCGCCGGTTCGGTGCGCGAGGACCTGCCACCGGGCTCTGTCCTGCGCACTGCCGATCACATTGCCTTTTCCGGCCGCAGCCCGCTGATCGGCATGGAGGGTGACGACCGTTTCGTCGGCATGACCAATGCCTATGACGCCGCACTCGCCGCCCGTATGGATGCAGCGGCGGCGCGTCTTGGGGAAACCCTGCAAAGCGGGGTCTATATGTGGTTCTCCGGCCCGAATTTCGAAACGCCGGCGGAAATCCGCATGGCTCGCATTCTCGGGGCCGACGCGGTGGGCATGTCCACCGTTCCGGAAGTCATCCTCGCGCGCTATTTCGGGCTCAAGGTGCTGGCCGCCTCGGTCATTACCAATTACGGGGCCGGCATGACCGGCGCCGAGCTCAGCCATGCCGAGACCAAGGAGATGGCGCCCAAAGGCGGCGAGCGTCTCGGGCGCATCCTTCTGGCCATGCTGGAAGAAGACGCAGATGGCGCCGCCACCGGCTGAGAGTGCACGGATTTCGAAAATGCCCGCCGCCGCTTCCCCTTGAAGCCATCTGCTTTATGCTGCGCCAGCGAATCTCAGGGCCGGCTCGTGTTCATGACCGATCCGGCCTTTGGCTGCCTGATGAAGAAATGGACCCTGACAATGCTGGAAGCCAACAACCGCCAGATCGCCGCGCTCTCGCTGTCCCTTCTGGACCTGACGGATCTCGGCGAAACCACCACGGCCGAGGCGATCGACAGCCTTTGCGACAAGGCGATCACCCCTTTCGGCCCGACGGCCGCGATCTGCATCTGGCCCCGTTTCGTCGCCCAGGCCCGCGCGCGGCTCGGCGCACATCATGCGGTGCGCATCGCAACGGTCGTCAATTTCCCGTCCGGCGACCTGCCGGTCGATGCGGTGGTGGCTGAGACCGTGCAGGCCGTGGCCGACGGTGCCGATGAGATCGACCTCGTCATTCCCTATCGCGCGCTGATGGCGGGCGACGAGCAGGCGGTCGTCGATATGGTCACGGCCGTGCGGGCGGCGGCGCCCCATCCGGTGACGCTGAAGACCATTCTGGAAACCGGGGAGTTGAAGGACAAGGCGCTGATCCGCAAGGCCAGCGACCTGGCGATCGCCCACGGCGCTGATTTCATCAAGACCTCCACCGGCAAGGTTGCCATCAACGCCACGCTCACTGCCGCCGACATCATGCTCAACGCCATTCGCGAACATGGCGGCAAGGTCGGCTTCAAGCCTGCCGGCGGCGTGCGCACGGTTGCCGATGCCCAGCTCTATCTGAAGCTCGCCGCCACCATCCTCGGGCAGGACTGGCCGATGCCCTCCACCTTCCGCTTTGGCGCTTCCGGCCTTCTCACCGATATTCTCGCCACGCTCGAAGGGCGCGAATCGGCCGCGCCCCAAGCGCAATATTGAGGCTCGCCATGCGCGCGATCCCGCAGGAAATCATTCGCCGGAAGCGGGATGGTGCGGTTCTGCGCGCCGAGGAGATTGCCGCCTTCGTTGACGGTCTCAGCGCCGGCACCATCGGTGAAGGGCAGGTGGCGGCCTTTGCCATGGCCATCTTCTTCCGCGGCATGGTGCGCGACGAGACGGTGGCGCTGACGCTCGCCATGCGCGACAGCGGCACTGTGCTGTCTTGGCCCGGCATCGACAGGCCGGTGGCCGACAAGCATTCGACCGGCGGCATCGGCGATAATGTCTCGCTGATGCTTGCCCCGATTGCCAGCGCCTGCGGCCTTGCCGTGCCGATGATTTCCGGCCGGGGCCTCGGCCACACTGGCGGCACGCTGGACAAGCTCGAAAGCATTCCCGGCTATGATATCCGTCCGTCGCGCGAAAGTCTTGCGCGCATCGTCCGCGACGTCGGCTGCGCCATCGTCGGGCAGACGGAGGATCTGGCGCCGGCCGACCGCCGGCTCTATGCGATCCGGGATGTCACCGCCACGGTCGACTCCCTGCCGCTGATCACCGCCTCGATCCTGTCGAAGAAACTGGCAGCCGGGCTGCAACATCTTGTCATGGACGTGAAGACCGGCAGCGGCGCCTTCATGCGCAACAGGGAAGAGGCGGAGGAACTGGCCCGTGCTCTTGTGGGGGTGGCCAATGGCGCGGGCGTCAAGACCACGGCCCTGATCACCGATATGAACGAGCCGCTGGCCGATGCCGCCGGCAATGCGCTGGAGATGGTGCATGCGCTGGCCTTCCTGCGCGGCGAAAAAGCCGGCAGCCGGATTGAAACCATTGTTCTGGCTCTGGCCGGTGAAATGCTGTTTTCGGCAGGGCTTGCTGAAACGGCCAAGGCGGGTGAAGCCGCTGCCGCGCGGGCGCTTGCTTCCGGGGCGGCCATGGAGCGCTTTGCGGCCATGGTCGATGGCCTTGGCGGACCGGCAGATTTTATCGAGAAAGCGGACCGGCATCTGCCGGCTGCGCCGGTGGTGCGCCCGGTCCCGGCAGGGCGAAGCGGCTGGCTTGCCGGCTGCGATGCCCGCGGCATCGGCATGGCCGTGATTGCGCTGGGCGGCGGACGGCTTTCGCCAGAGCAGGATATCGATGCGCGTGTCGGCTTTTCCCGCATCGTGCCGCTTGGCCAGGCTGTCACGTCAGGCGAGCCTTTGGCCTTTGTCCATGCGGCCAGCGAGCCGGCGGCGGAGCAGGCGATCGCCGCTTACCAAGCCTGCTATGAAATCTCAGACGCCCCGCCGCCGGAGAGATCTGCCATCCTCACGCATATCGTTGCGTGAAAACTGTATTACATAGAATACTATTGACTTCAGCGTGCCGGACGGAGGGATTGGTCCGAGGTTTCGACCCTTGAGGGGACACCATCCCGCGCCTTTCCAGGCGCAGGATGGTGTCATCGCTTATTTTGTGCCGTACATGCGGTCGCCGGCATCGCCGAGACCGGGCACGATATACCCTTTCTCGTTGAGATGGCTGTCGATCGAGGCGGTGTAGATCGGCACGTCGGGATGGGCGGCCTGGAAGTTGCGGATGCCTTCGGGCGCAGCCAGCAGGCAGAGAAAACGCAGGTTGACGGCGCCGCGCTCCTTGAGCTTCTCGACGGCGGCAATCGAGGAATTGCCGGTGGCGAGCATCGGGTCGACGACGATGGTCAGCCGCTCGGCCAGGCTTTCCGGTGCCTTGAAGTAATATTCCACGGCTTCGAGCGTGTCGTGATCCCGATAAACGCCGATGTGGCAGACGCGGGCCGAGGGAACCAGCTCCAGCATGCCTTCAAGAAGACCATTGCCGGCACGCAGGATCGAGGCGAAGACCAGCTTCTTGCCTTCCAGGACCGGCGCGTCGATCGTCGTCAGCGGCGTGTCGATCGTCTCATGGGTCAATTCGAGGTCGCGTGTGACCTCATAGCACAGAAGCGTGGAAATCTCGCGCAGCAGCCGGCGGAAGCCGGCTGTGGAGGTTTCCTTCTTGCGCATGATCGTGAGCTTATGCTGCACCAAGGGATGATTGATGACGGTAACGCCGTCCATGACGAGCCTTCCTCTGCAGGGATGAACCCCAGCGTCACGAGATCGCAAAACGATCCTCGCCAGCGCCGGCTTTTGTAACGGATCCGGGCCGCAAGCAGGCGGCTTCCGCGTCTTGGAGCCAGAAAGGTCGGCACCGCAGCGCTCGACGCCAGAGAGGAGCCGCGGCAGGCGGCGGGTCTCCTGGTGACGGTCTACAGGGCATCGGCATCCAAGCTTGGACGAACCGTGAGAACAATGGAACGGGACGGCGCAATCCTGCCTGGAATCCCTGCTCTCCGCTTAGGTCGCTTGCTCTTAGCCGTGGCTTTCCTTTGGCTCTCAGCCGTTGTCACAGAAAGCGTCAGGACGGGCAAGTCCAAGCCGCGCCTTTCCTCAGGAGCTTCCTCGCATTGCAGCGGCTGGCGTTTGGTCCCGCCGTGCTTTGTCTGTTCGAATAATCAAATATCTGGCCTGTCGATCCCTCGCATGCAAAGAGGGCGGATCGTGAGATCCACCCTCTTTGCACGAGGCCGTCAGGCTCTTCATCTGAAGCGCGGCTTTGCCGGTCCTCATTACTGCGGTCGGAGGCTCTCTTAGTCGAGAACGCGAACGACCGTGTAGTTCTGCGGATTGACGATCACACGGCGCTCGTTGACGACGGTGTAGGCATAGCGATTGTCTTCCGGCACGGGCGTCAGCACCACATTGTGCGGAATGGGCTTGCCGACGACCACCGGCTGCTCGACAACCACCGACTGGGCGACCGGCTGTTCCTGCACATAGGTGACCACACGGGCCGGCGGCGGATCGATCGCGGCGCCAGCGGCCAGACCAACCGCACCACCGATGGCAGCGCCGACAGGGCCGCCGACGATCGCGCCAGTGACAGCGCCACCGGCAGCGCCGGTCACGGCGCTATCCTGCGCGAAAGCCGCAGTAGAGGTAAGACCGGCAAACATAGCTGTAAGAAGAACGATGCGGGTGTTCATGTCAGATCTCCTGTTTCTCTCCCGTCTTGCGGAGCCCATAACGCAGCATCCTCTTTTTTTGTTCCGGATGCTTCTGTTTTTCTTGAATCTTTAAATAAACGCTGTGGTTGAACTAAGCGTTAACGGCTCGTTAAAATGCCGCATTTAAAGTTCAGTGAGCGGCCCATGCCCGTAAGCCACATCAATGGGTACCGACCGGACTGACGCAGAGTCATCCGGACCCGGATCGAGCGCGTGGCATTGTCAGGCCCAGCGGGGCCGTTGGTAAGATTTTGAGACAGAAGACGAGGCTGAGCCGGGGGTCCGATCCATGCCGGCCTCGTTCTGACCCCGGAGACAGACCGTCCCTTCATGGCTTCCAAGCGCAACACCCGGCAGAAGATCGAACCGTCCTTCGTGGAAGGCGGTGCGCGTGACGACAGCCGTCTCGACATGGATGCCGGCGAGCGGGTGAGCGGCGGCGGCCGGAGCAATGCCCGGGTTAAGAATGAGGGGCGGGGCAAGAGCGAAGGGCAGGGCGCCTCCACCCGGCCGCTGAAGGCCGAGAAGACAGAGAAGGCAAAGCGGGTTCGCCCGCCGCGCAAGCGGGGCGGCTTTACGCCGCTCGCCTGGCTGCGCTCGCTGATTTACTGGACGGTCGTGGCCGGCATCTGGGGCGGTATCGTCGCCGTGGCGCTGGTGGTCTATTTCGGTTTGCGCATGCCGAGCGCCAACACCTGGGCAATCCCCGAACGCCCGCCCAATGCCAAGATTCTCGATCTTACAGGCGATGTCGTGGCCAATAGGGGCACGACCGGTGGCGAGGCCTTGGCGCTGCAGGACATGTCGCCCTTCATTCCCCAGGCGGTGATGGCGATCGAAGACCGGCGCTTCTACAGCCATTTCGGCATTGATCCCTTTGGGATCGTGCGCGCCTTCGTCACCAATCTGAGCTCGGGCCGCACGGTCCAGGGCGGTTCGACGCTGACGCAGCAGCTCGCCAAGAACCTGTTTCTCTCCCCTGATCAGACGCTGGAGCGCAAGGTGCAGGAGGTTCTGCTGGCCCTATGGCTTGAGCAGACCTACACCAAGGACCAGATCCTCACGCTCTATCTCAACCGCATGTTCTTCGGCTCGAATGCCTATGGCGTCGAGGCGGCCTCCTGGCGCTATTTCAACAAGTCGGCACGCGACGTGAATTTGGGCGAAGCGGCCGTTCTGGCCGGGGTGCTCAAGGCGCCGACGCGCCTGTCGCCGGCGCGCGACGCCGATGCGGCGGAGGCGCGGGCGCAGGTGGTGCTGGGCGCGATGCGCGAACAGGGGCTGATCACCGACGAGGAGGTCAAGACCGCCATGTCGCAGCCGCCGACCAAGGCCAAGAGCTTTTGGTCCGGCGCGCAATATTACGCAGCCGATCTGGTGATGGACGAGCTGACCAAGCTCATGGGCACGATCAAGGAGGATGTCGTCGTCGAGACGACGCTGGATTCGACACTGGAGCAGACTGCCGACAAGGCATTGAACGACGTCTTGAAGAGGGAGGGCGGCAAGCTTGGTGCGTCTCAGGCCGCGCTCGTCTCCGTCGATGGCACCGGGGCCATCCGCGCCATTGTCGGCGGGCGCGACTATGCCGAAAGCCAGTTCGACCGCGCGGTCAAGGCCCGGCGTCAGCCAGGTTCGGCCTTCAAGCCATTCGTCTATGCCGCAGCCATGGAAGCCGGCAGCACGCCGGCCTCGACCATCATCGACGGTCCCGTGCGCATCGGCAAATGGACGCCGGAAAATTTCGACCAGAAATATCGCGGCCAGGTCACGCTGGCCTATGCCCTTGCCAATTCGCTGAACACGGTGGCGGCCCAGCTCGTCATGCAGGTCGGCCCCGCTAATGTCATCCAGCTCGCCCACCGCCTGGGGATCGAATCCGAGTTGCAGAACAATGCCTCGATCGCACTCGGCACCTCCGAGGTGAGCCTTCTGGAGCTGACCTCGGCCTATGCGCCCTTCATGAATGGCGGCTTCAAGGCAACGCCGCACATCATCCGCCGCATCACCGCAACCGATGGCCGGGTGCTCTATGAAAATGCCTATGACAGCCCGCCCCGCGTGCTCGATCCGGCCGTGGTGGCCGAGATGAACCAGATGATGCTGGGCGGCGTCGAGCATGGCACCGGCAAGAACGCACAGATCAAGGGCTGGCAGGTGGCGGGCAAGACCGGCACCACCCAGTCCTTCCGCGATGCGCTGTTCGTCGGCTTTACGGCGGATCTTACCACCGGCGTCTGGTTCGGGAATGATGATGGCAAGTCGATGAAGAAGGTCACCGGTGGCGGCCTGCCGGCCAAGGCCTGGGCCGAATTCATGACCTCGGCCCATCGCAGCCTGTCGCCGCGTCCGCTCTTCGGAACGGATAGCGTGGTGCCAACCTTCGATCCGGCCCAGCCTGCGGACGCCGAAGTGCCGATTGCCGGCCTTCCGGCGCAAGGACATCAGGGGACGGAAGGCGGCGAGATCGTCTCGGGAGAAACCGTGTCCGGCATTCCTGGCGCCGATGGCGCGCCTGATGTGACGGCGCCCGGACAGCCTGGCCCGCGCGGCGACGCCGGCTGGGGCGAGAGCGGCTTCGATGCCGGAGCGCCCATGCCGCCTGCCGATGTCGGCGCGCCGCCGCCGGCGCATCGACGCACGACCCTGCTCGATTTCCTCACCGGTGGCTGAGCCTTTGCCGCTTCGTCCTCGCTGCCCGACGCAAGCCTCGCGCAAGCTTTGCCGGCGCACATCATGCGCCTCGCTCGGGCAGGCGATAAATCCCGGTCTTTTTGGCTCCGACCGGGGCTTTCGCCGCCTTGCAGTGGGAAAAACACGTCCTTATATACGGGCCATCGCCACGCCAGACGGCAGTGGCACATGCGAATCCAAGACCCCCCGAGGGGCTGTCTTATGAACGCCTGACCGGGTTCTGACAGCCCGCTGCAAGGAGATGACGATATGGCTAAAGTAATTGGTATCGACCTCGGAACGACCAACTCCTGCGTCGCCGTGATGGACGGCAAGGATGCGAAGGTCATCGAGAACGCCGAGGGCGCGCGCACCACGCCGTCCATGGTGGCTTTCAGCGATGATGGCGAGCGTCTTGTCGGCCAGCCGGCCAAGCGCCAGGCCGTGACGAACCCGGAGAACACGCTGTTCGCCGTCAAGCGCCTGATCGGCCGTCGTCACGACGATCCGACCGTGACGAAGGACAAGGCCCTGGTGCCTTACAAGATCGTCAAGGGCGACAATGGCGATGCCTGGGTGGAAGCCGGCGGCAAGGCCCAGTCTCCCTCGCAGATCTCTGCCATGATCCTTCAGAAGATGAAGGAAACGGCCGAAGCCTATCTGGGCGAAAAGGTCACCCAGGCGGTCATCACCGTTCCGGCCTACTTCAACGACGCCCAGCGCCAGGCCACCAAGGATGCCGGCCGCATCGCCGGTCTTGAAGTCCTGCGCATCATCAACGAGCCGACGGCCGCAGCACTTGCCTATGGTCTCGACAAGAAGGACGGCAAGACCATCGCCGTCTACGACCTTGGCGGCGGCACCTTCGATATCTCGGTTTTGGAAATCGGCGACGGCGTCTTCGAAGTGAAGTCGACCAATGGCGACACTTTCCTCGGCGGTGAAGACTTCGACATGCGTCTGGTCGAATATCTCGCCAACGAGTTCAAGAAGGACCAGGGCATCGACCTGAAGAACGACAAGCTCGCCTTGCAGCGCCTCAAGGAAGCCGCTGAAAAGGCCAAGATCGAGCTGTCGTCCTCGCAGCAGACCGAAATCAACCTGCCCTTCATCACGGCGGATGCCTCCGGTCCGAAGCACCTGACGATGAAGCTGTCGCGCTCCAAGTTCGAAAGCCTGGTCGACGATCTCGTCCAGCGCACCATCGCGCCCTGCAAGGCAGCGCTCAAAGATGCCGGCGTGACCGCTGCTGAAATCGACGAAGTCGTTCTCGTCGGCGGCATGAGCCGCATGCCGAAGGTACAGGAAGTCGTCAAGCAGCTGTTCGGCAAGGAGCCGCACAAGGGCGTCAACCCGGATGAAGTCGTCGCTCTCGGCGCCGCCATCCAGGCCGGCGTTCTCCAGGGCGACGTCAAGGACGTTCTGCTGCTCGACGTGACTCCGCTCTCGCTCGGCATCGAAACGCTCGGCGGCGTCTTTACCCGCCTGATCGAGCGCAACACCACGATCCCGACGAAGAAGAGCCAGGTCTTCTCGACGGCCGAGGACAACCAGAACGCCGTGACCATCCGCGTCAGCCAGGGCGAGCGCGAAATGGCGGCCGACAACAAGCTGCTCGGCCAGTTCGACTTGGTCGGCATCCCGCCGGCACCGCGTGGCGTTCCGCAGATCGAAGTCACCTTCGATATCGACGCCAACGGCATCGTGCAGGTTTCGGCCAAGGACAAGGGCACCGGCAAGGAGCACCAGATCCGCATTCAGGCCTCTGGTGGTCTGTCCGACGCCGACATCGAGAAGATGGTCAAGGACGCCGAGGCCAATGCCGAAGCCGACAAAAAGCGCCGCGAGACCGTGGAGGCCCGCAACCAGGCTGAAAGCCTGATTCACTCCTCGGAGAAGTCGCTGAAGGATTATGGCGACAAGGTCAGCGAAGCCGACTGCAACGCCATTGCCGACGCGATCGCAGCGCTGAAGAGCGCGGTGGAAGTCTCCGAGCCCGACGCGGAAGACATCAAGGCCAAGACGCAGACGCTGATGGAAGTGTCCATGAAGCTTGGCCAGGCCATGTATGAGGCGAACCAGACGGATGCCGCCCATGCAGATGCCGCACGCGACGCCGCCCGTGACGGCGACGACGTGGTCGATGCCGACTATGAAGAGATCAAGGACGACGACCGTAAGAAGTCGGCCTGATCCGCACGGGCTTAAGCTCTGAAAACGAAGGGGTGCGGGCAGCCGCGCCCCTTTTTCATGAGAAGGCCAGCCACTTTCAGGCAGATGGCCTGGCGCAGCCCAACCCGGCGAAAGCTTTGCCTGCTATGCCTTACGCTTGCCAATCTCGGCGACGCGGTTTTTCGACAAAAATGCACGCGCGCAGCCTGAAACTATGGCATCGCAGCAGAAGGTTCACTAAATCCTGTTGCGAGAAAAATTTTCGTGAGGCAGGGAACCGCCGCCGGCCTGCCGCATCACCTCAATGGGACTTGCTCAACGGATGAAACGGGATCTTTACGAAACGCTCGGCGTCGCCAAGACGGCCGACGAAAAAGAACTGAAGAGCGCCTTCCGCAAGCTCGCCATGAAGTATCACCCGGACCGCAATCCGGGCGATCCGGAAGCGGAAAAGACGTTCAAGGAAATCAACGAGGCCTATGAGACGCTGAAGGACCCGCAGAAGCGCGCGGCCTATGATCGTTATGGCCACGCCGCCTTCGAGCAGGGCGGCATGGGGCCGGGCGGTTTCGGCGGCGGCGCGGGCATGAATGCGGGCGGCTTCTCCGATATTTTCGAGGATATCTTCGGCGAGATGATGGGCGGCGGCCGTCAGCGCCAGCGCTCCTCCGGCGGGCGCGAACGCGGCGCCGACCTGCGCTACAATATGGAGATCTCGCTCGAAGAGGCCTTTACCGGCAAGACCGCACAGATCCGGGTTCCGACCTCGATCACCTGCGATGTCTGCTCGGGTTCCGGCGCAAAGCCTGGCACGCAGCCGAAGACCTGCGGAACCTGTCAGGGTTCGGGCCGCGTGCGCGCTGCCCAGGGCTTCTTCTCGATCGAGCGCACCTGCCCGACCTGCCAGGGCCGCGGCCAGGTGATTCCCGATCCCTGCACCAAGTGCCATGGCGCGGGCCGGGTGACAGAGGAGCGTTCGCTCTCGGTCAATATCCCCGCCGGCATCGAGGATGGCACGCGCATCCGCCTCTCCGGCGAAGGCGAGGCCGGCATGCGTGGCGGCCCGGCGGGCGATCTCTATATCTTCCTGTCGGTCAAGCCGCATGAGTTCTTCCAGCGCGATGGCGCGGACCTCTATTGCACCGTGCCGATCTCGATGACGACGGCGGCGCTCGGCGGCACCTTCGATGTGCAGACGCTCGATGGCAGCAAGTCGCGGGTCTCGGTTCCCGAAGGCACGCAGGCCGGCAAGCAGTTCCGCCTGAAGGGCAAGGGCATGCCGGTGCTGCGGTCGTCCCAGGTCGGCGATCTCTATATCCAGATCCAGATCGAGACGCCGCAGAAGCTGACCAAGCGCCAGCGCGAGCTCCTGAAGGAATTCGAGGAGATTTCGTCCAAGGAGAACAATCCGGAATCGACGGGCTTCTTCACCCGGATGAAGGAATTCTTCGAAGGGTGAGCCGGGCGGGCCCGCAAGGGCCTTTGGATCCCGGCGGGCTGCCTGAAAAGGCAGCTGCGCCGGGCTCGCCCGCCGGTCGATAAGCGCGCCGCGCCGCGCGGGTCTGGGAACGCACATGCCGCAGAAGGTCTATATCGAGCGTCTGGCGCTCACTGACTTTCGCAATTATCGCAGCCTGTCGCTGGCGCTGGACGAACGCCATGTGGTGCTCACCGGCGACAATGGCGCCGGCAAAACCAATCTGCTCGAAGCCGTTTCCTTTCTCTCCCCCGGCCGAGGTTTGCGTCGCGCGCCCTATGGCGACGTGGCGCGCAAGGAGGCTGAAGATGGTTTCTCCGTTTTCGCATCCCTGTCCGGTATGGCCGGGGAGGCGGAAATCGGCACGGGCACGCTCGGCGTCGAGGAAGGCCAGTCGCGCCGGCTGCGCGTCAACGGTACGCCGGCCCGCACGGTCGACGAATTGCTCGATCATAGCCGCATCCTCTGGCTCACCCCATCCATGGACGGGCTGTTTACCGGCAGCGCCAGCGACCGCCGCCGCTTTCTCGATCGTCTCGTGCTGTCCCTCGATGCCGAGCATGGCCGCCGTGCCAGCGATTACGAGCGAGCGATGCGCTCGCGCAACAAGCTGCTTTCCGAGCCCCGGCCGGACTCGCAATGGCTCGCGGCGCTCGAACGGCAGATGGCTGAACTCGGCATCGCCATGGCGATTGCCCGGCGCGAGATGATCGGCCTTCTCGAAGGGCTGATCGCGCGGGGGCTGGACGAAAACGGCGTCTTTCCCGCTGCCGGCCTGGCGCTCGATGGCTTTCTCGACGGCGACGATCATCGCCCGGCTATCGACCTTGAAGAGGATTTTGTCGAGCGGCTGGAGGGTGGCCGCTGGCGCGATGCCGCTGCCGGCCGGGCGCTGGAAGGGCCGCATCGGGCCGATCTTTTGATTCGTCATCGCGCCAAAGAGATGGAGGCGGCGCGCTGCTCGACCGGCGAGCAGAAGGCGCTTCTGGTCGGCCTCATCCTCGCCCATGCCCGTCTTGTCGCCGATATGACTGGCCATGCGCCACTGCTGCTGCTCGATGAAATCGCCGCCCATCTCGATGAGCGCCGGCGCGCAGCGCTCTTCGATCTCGTGGACGGGCTCGGCGGCCAGGCCTTCATGACCGGTACGGATGCCCAGATGTTTTCCGCGCTGGGCGGCCGCGCCCGCTTTTTTCACGTTGCCAACGGACAGGTAAGCGCATGACCGACGTGGATGACGATCGCCGCTTGGGGCCGCAGGAAATCGAGCGCTACCGCCGTCATCTGCTCCTGGCGGAAATCGGCGGCGCAGGGCAGCAGCGGCTGAAGGCGGCGCGGGTGCTGGTGATCGGTGCCGGCGGGCTCGGCGCCCCCGTTATCCTCTATCTCGCCGCTGCCGGCGTGGGCACGCTCGGCGTGGTGGATGACGACCGGGTCTCGCTCTCCAACCTCCAGCGCCAGGTCATTCACGCCACGCCGGATCTCGGCCGGCCGAAGGTGGAGAGCGCGTCGGAGCGGGTCGGCGCCATCAATCCGCATGTGACCGTCGTTCTCCATGCCGTGCGTCTGACGCCTGAGAATGCTGCCGAGCTGATTGATGCCTATGATCTCGTGATCGACGGCTCCGACAATTTCGACACGCGCTATCTCCTGGCCGATCTGGCCGAGCAATTGCAAAAGCCGCTGGTGACAGGCGCGGTCGGCCGCTTCGACGGTTCGCTCACCGTGCTGACGCCGTTTGCGAGCGGTCCCGATGGCGCTCCGCTGCCGCGCTACCGCGATCTCTTTCCCGAGCCGCCGCCCGAAGGCGTGGTGCCGGCTTGCGCCGAGGCGGGCGTGATCGGTGCGCTCACCGGTGTCATCGGCACGCTGCAGGCCATGGAGGCGATCAAGTTGATCACCGGCGCCGGCGAACCGCTGATCGGGCGTCTCCTGATGTATGACGGGCTGGCGGCGCGGTTCGAAACGATCCGCTATCGCCGGCGCAAGTCTTGAGAGAAGGGCTGAGGCGATGACGACAGACGAAGCCAGGGTCGAAATCCGCCTGTTGGATGCGCGCTTTGACGATTACGACGCGCTGCTCGACCTGATCCGCACGGCTTTCGCAAGCATGGACGGTGTGATCGATCCACCATCCTCTGCTCACAAACTGACGCCGCAGATGCTCGCCGAGAAGGCCTGCACCGAGATCGGGCTGATTGCCGTCTCGCCGGATCAGCCGGAAAGGCTACTGGGGTGCGCTTTCCTGAGGCCGGAAGCCGAGGCGCTTTATATCGGCAAGCTCGCCGTGGCGCCGCTGGCGGAAGGACGCGGCATCGGCCGGGCGCTGCTCATGCAAGCCGAGCGGATCGCGCAGGAGAAAGGGCTTGCCCGTCTCAGGCTAGAAACCCGTATCGAACTCACGCGCAATCATCAGGTCTTTGCCGCCTGGGGCTTTCACCGTACGGCGGAGAATGCCCATCCCGGCTACGACAGGGTGACCTCGGTGGAGATGAGCAAGCCGCTATCCTGAACCTTCCGGAACCGACGCGAAAACCGGCTCGCCCTCTGTCCGTTCTGTGCTTATTCCCCGGCTTCGTTGAGCGAGCGGCAATCGTCGTCGTCCAGCGCGATCTCGGCAGAGCGGATCAGGCTTTCGAGCTGCTCCAGGCTGGTGGCGCTGGCGATCGGCGCGGTAACGCCGCGTCGTGCCATGACCCAGGCGAGCGCGATTTCCGCCGGTTTTGCGCCATGCTTTTCGGCCACGGCGTCCAGAGCGCCGAGAATGCGCATGCCGCGCCCGTCGAGATACTTGCCGATGCCTTCGCCGCGCGGCGAGCGGCCGAGATCCTTGTGTGAGCGGTATTTGCCCGAAAGGAAACCGCGCGCCAGGGAGAAATAGGTGATGACCCCGATCTCTTCCTCGATGCAGAGATTGCGTAGCGCGCCCTCGAAGCTGGCGCGA
The DNA here is from genome assembly GCF_900109605.1 of Xaviernesmea oryzae. Lineage (GTDB taxonomy): Bacteria > Pseudomonadota > Alphaproteobacteria > Rhizobiales > Rhizobiaceae > Xaviernesmea > Xaviernesmea oryzae. The sequence goes on along the minus strand of NZ_FOAM01000004.1, from coordinate 310,160 downwards.
TCATAGAGATTATATTCCGGCTGCAGCACGTCATAGCGCGGAAGACCTTGGTCGCGCGCGACATCGAGTGCCTCGCGCAGCTGGGCGGCATTGAGGTTGGAGGCGCCGACATGGCGCACCTTGCCCGCCTTCAGGAGCGCGTCATAGGCGCCAAGCGTCTCCTCGTAAGGCGTGTCGGCATCCGGCCAGTGCGAGAGGTAGACGTCGATATGATCCGTCTGCAGGCGCTTCAGCGAATCCTCGACCGCCTGCTCGATCCAGCGACGCGACAGGCCCTTGCGGCCCTCGCCGAGATCGGAGCCGACCTTGGTGATGATCACCACATCCTCGCGCGCCCGCCCTGACTGCTTCAGCCAGCGGCCGATGATCGTCTCGGACTCGCCACCCTTATTGCCCGGCGCCCAGGCGGAATAGACGTCAGCCGTATCGATGGCATTGAAGCCGGCACCGACGAAGCTGTCGAGCAGGCGGAAGGAGGTCGCCTCATCCGCGGTCCAGCCGAAGACATTGCCGCCGAAGACCAGCGGCGCGATCGAAAGGCCGGTGCGGCCGAGCATGCGCTTTTCCATCCACAAACCTCCAGGTCGGGTGCGGACGATGCCATGAGGCCTCATCCTTAATCGATCTCCCGTTGAAAGCATGGGTCCTAAATCGATTAGCGGCAAGGCTTGAGCATGTGAAAAATTTGCGACAGGCCGGCCGCGCCCGCCGAAAGGGCAGAAAGCGCGACAGGAAAAGCCGTCCTGGCGCAGCTGTCGTCTTGCCATCGCCCTGGCTCCCATGCCCAATGCGGCCCGCCAAGAAGGAGGACAGGACATGCTGCGTTTCGGAATTCTCTCGACCGCCAAGATCGGCCGCGATCTGGTGATCCCCGCCATTCAGGATGCCGAGGGCTGCGTCGTGACCGCGATTGCCAGCCGCGATCTACCGCGCGCCCGCGCGTTGGCCGACCGCTTCTCCGTCCCGCATGCCTTCGGCTCCTATGAGGCGCTTCTGGAGAGCGACGTCATCGATGCCGTCTACATTCCGCTGCCAACGGCGGCCCATGCCGAATGGGCGATCAAGGCGGCCGATGCCGGCAAGCATGTGCTCTGCGAAAAGCCGATCGCGCTCAAGGCCGAGCAGATCGACCCGATCATCGACGCCCGCGAGCGCAATGGCGTGGTCGTCACCGAGGCCTATATGGTCACCTACAGTCCCGTCTGGACCAAGGTGAAGAGCCTGATCGAAGAGGGCGCGATCGGCCAGCTGCGCCATGTGCAGGGCGCCTTCACCTATTTCAACCGCGATCCCGACAATATGCGCAACAAGCCGGAACTCGGTGGCGGCGGTCTGCCCGATATCGGCGTCTATCCGACCATCACCACCCGCTTCGTCACCGGCCGGGAGCCTGTGCGGGTTCAGGCGACGACCGAGCGCGATCCGGATTTCGGAACGGATATCTATTCGAGCGTGCGCGCCGATTTCGGCGATTTCGAACTGTCCTTCTATGTCTCAACCCAGATGGCGGCCCGCCAGGTGATGGTTTTCCACGGGCTCGAGGGCGTGATCGAGGTCAAGTCGCCCTTCAATGCGAATCGCTATGGGGCCGAGGAGGTGGAGCTTTCCAGCCAGAACCATGGGCAGTCGCAGATCTTCCGCTTCCCCGATTCCCGCCAGTACAAGCTGCAGGCCGAAGCCTTCACCCGGGCCGTGGCGGGAGACCTCGGCGCCGTGGTCTCACTGGAAAGCTCACGCGCCAACCAGGCACTGATCGACGCCATCTACAGGGCAAGCAAGAAGGATGGCTGGGAAGCGATCTGACCCCGGCTGACACCGGCGGCGGCGCCGTGTCAAAAAGCCGATTTGAAGCAAAGGTCCGGCCCATCGCACAGGATGCGCCGGACCTTTTTCGTCATGCGAGGCCGAGGAGGTTGCCTGCCGTGGTGCCGGTGGCCAGCACCCGGTCGGCGCGCAGCGGCAAAAGCGTGCCGGCGGCAAGGCCGCTGAAGGTCACGGTCTGGCCTTCGATCAGCCTCAGCGCGACGGCGCCGGAGCTGCCGACATAGAGCGCACGGGTCACCTCCGGCAAAGCGGCGCTGTCGCTCGGTGTGATCGAAAAGCCGCGCGTGGCAGGACCGGTGATAGTCGGGGCATGGCTGGTGAAGCGATCTGGCATGGTCTCTCCTTTGAGCAGGCTGGCGTCAGACGGGCTGGTTTCAAGCCAGGGCCATGATCGCCGCCTGGCTGTGACCGGGGAGGTTCGTGCGCGTCTCTGCGGCTTTTGACGCAGCGAGACAAAAGCCGAAGCCTGAAATCCCCAGGCACCGGCATCACCTACCCTAGGGAAACACGGGATTTCCAAGGAAAATACCGGCTCCCGCATGGGTCTGCTTTGCCATCTGGCCGGTAAGCCCTTATTGTCTGTCTCTTCCCGCGGTGTCTATCTTGCGCATCCGCGGACGAGGGCGGACCGCCGCCGACAGGAGCTTCAGACCGATGAGTCTGCTTTTCGACAGCGACGCACCATCCAATCTGACGGAGTTTTCGGTCTCCGAGCTTTCCGGCGCGATCAAGCGCACGGTCGAGCAGGCCTTTGACCAGGTGCGCGTGCGTGGCGAAATTTCCGGCTATCGCGGCCCGCATTCCTCGGGCCACGCCTATTTCACGCTGAAGGACGACAAAGCGCGCATCGACGCCGTCGTCTGGAAGGGGACGATGAGCCGGCTACGCTTCAAGCCGGAAGAGGGCATGGACGTGATCGCCGTTGGCCGGATCACCACCTTCCCCGGCTCGTCCAAGTACCAGATCGTCATCGAGACATTGGAACCGGCTGGTGCTGGCGCCCTGATGGCGCTTCTGGAGGAGCGCCGGCGCAAGCTTGCCGCCGAGGGGCTGTTCGATGCAGAGCGCAAGCGGCCCTTGCCCTTCCTGCCGCGCGTCATCGGCGTCGTCACCTCGCCGACCGGCGCCGTGATCCGCGATATTTTCCACCGCATCGCCGATCGCTATCCGCTGCATGTGCTCGTCTGGCCGGTGCGCGTCCAGGGAGAAGGCTCGGGCGAGGAGGTGGCGCGCGCCATTGCCGGCTTCAACGCGCTTGAGCCGGATGGCGCGATGCCTCGCCCGGATGTGTTGATCGTCGCGCGCGGCGGCGGCTCGCTGGAGGATCTCTGGGGCTTCAACGACGAGGCCGTGGTGCGCGCGGCAGCAGCATCGCAAATCCCCCTGATCTCGGCCGTGGGCCATGAGACCGATTGGACGCTGATCGACCACGCTGCCGACCGGCGGGCTCCGACCCCGACGGGCGCGGCGGAGATGGCCGTGCCGGTCAAGGCGGAGCTTGACAGCCAGATAGCCGGCCTTGGCGCACGGCTGCAGGCGGCCGTGCGGCGGCAGATGGACAATCGCCGACAGGCAGCGCGCGCCCTTGCCCGAGCGCTTCCCTCGCTCGACCAGTTGCTCGCGCTGCCACGCCGGCGCTTCGATGAAGCGTCCGCCGGGCTCGGCCGCGCGCTACAGATGAACACGGCCGCCAAGCGGCGCAGCTTCGAACGGGTCGGAGCCCATCTGCGGCCCGAGCTCGTCACCACCCGCCTTCGCGACCGGCGTCGGCATCTCGATGAACGTTTCGCTTTGGCCGAACGACTGACCGAGCGCATGACCGAGCGCGCCGGGCGGCGGCTCTCGGCAGCAGACGTCGCTCTACGCGGCTTTCCCGCGCGGGCACTTGGCCAGATCCGCCATGGAAAGGATCGGGTGGCTACGCTATCCGCCAAGGGCGAACGGGCTGTGATTGCCGATCTCAAGCGCTTTCGTGAGCGGATCGAGGCGCAGAACCGGATGCTGCAGTCACTTTCCTATGTCAACGTGCTCGCACGCGGCTATGTGCTGGTGCGCGACGAGGCCGGCGTCCCGCTGAAGACGGTGGCCGAGACGGGGCCCGGCCGCGCCGTCACCCTGCAATTTTCCGATGGCCGGATTGCCGCTGTCACGGGCGAGGATGTTTCCGTGCTGCCGCCGGTCGAACCGGCTGCGGCTGCACGGCCCGCACGCAGCCGCAAACGCAGGAGCGAGGACGAGGAAACGCCGCAGGGGAGCCTATTCTAAGCTGTAAGTTTCCAAGGCGAAGCAGGATGATGGCGCTCGGCATGGACATGTCCATTTAGCGTTTGCTTTTATCCGGATGATCGCCGCAAAGTCCTGATCGGTTCTCGTGATCAATTATCGGGAGTAAAGCGGCATGCAGGTCTTGATCGTTCTCGCCCATCCGCTGCCGGATAGTTTCGCCGCTACCGTGGCGAAGGAGGCGCGCGCCGCCTTGGAAGGTGCGGGTCATGCGGTCGAGTTCCTGGATCTCTACGCGCAGGACTTCGATCCCCGCATGACAGCGCAGGAAAGGCGAGACCACGCCACGGCGACCGAGGCCTCGCCAGACTGTCAGGCCATGGCGGAACAGCTCGCGGCGGCCGAGGTATTGGTTCTGGTCTTTCCGCAATGGTGGTTTAATTTTCCGGCCATTCTCAAGGGCTATGTCGATCGGGTCTTCGCGCCCGGCATTGCCTTCGAAAATGTCGAGGGTGGGCCGATTCGTCCGAAGCTGACACGGCTGCGCCATCTCGTTGCCTTCAGCTCCACCGGCTCACCCTGGTGGGTGGCGCGTCTCGTGATGGGCGAGCCCGTGCGCCGGCTCCTGAAGCGCGGCCTTCTCGGCGGCTGCGCGCCCCAGGCGCGGTTCCGCATGCTGACGCTCTACGGCATCGAAGCCTCGACGCCGGCGCGCCGGCAGGCCCATCTCGCCCATGTGCGCCGGATGCTGTCGCGCCTGACATAGCGCGATATCCTCAATGCTCCGGATTTACACAGCGCAATTGCGCGTTAACCGTCTTCGGAAAGCAATCGGTAACCTGGCTAATCCTAGGCTTGCCGATCATCTTCCTCAGGCGAAAAGCCCATGCCGGTCGATCTCTCCGCAACGCAAGCCCTGACCTTGTGGCACGACGTGTCGCTCGAGCAGGTCCATGTCGATCCTCATGACCTGACGCTCAGGCAGATGGCCATTCTGCTGCATATCTATCTGAAGCCGCCGCCGCACACCGTGCGCGGGCTTGCCGCCACGCTCGGCGTGAGCAAGCCCGTCATCACCCGCGCGCTCGACACGATGGGCGCGCTTGGCCTGGTGACGCGTCTTCGCGACGAGCGGGACCTGCGCAATGTGGTGATCAAACGTACGGTCGCCGGCGCGCTCTATCTTGAAAAGCTCGGCGACCTGATCATAGATCGCGGGCGGACCCTGCCGCCGATGTGAGATCTTATGTCCGACCTTCCAGACCGCCGCCTTCATGCCTATCGTCCCGACCTCGCCGAGGAAGCCTTGCGCGGACGTGTCGAAGCGCTTGCCTTCGTTGAGGGCAATCCCGCCATGGTCACCGTTCCCGTGGTGCAGCTCAGGCCGCAGCCTGACCTCTCAGCCAGCACCGATACCGAGCTTCTGCTCGGCGAGACGGTGCGCGTTCTCGACGTTGCCCAGGGCTGGGCCTGGGTGAAGGCGGATCGGGATGACTATGTCGGCTATATTCCTGATTATGCCGTGTTGCCGGATGGGCCTGTCTCCACCCATATCGTCACGGTGCCGCGCAGCTTCGTCTATTCCGGCCCGGATTTGCGTTTTCCCACGGTTCAGGCGGTCTCCATGGGCTGCCGGCTGAAGCTTGTCGGCGAGCACTCGACGCGCGGCACGCTCTACCGCACGCTGGAGGATGGCAGTGCGGTCGTTGCCGCCCATGTCGCGCCGCTGGAAGCGCCGCCGGCCGATGATTTCGTGGCGGTCGCCGCGCGTTTTCTCGAGACGCCCTATCTCTGGGGCGGCCGCTCCGGCTTCGGCATCGATTGCTCAGGCTTGGTGCAGCTCTCGCTGATGATGGCCGGCCACGCCGCGCCGCGTGATACCGATATGCAGGAAGCCGGACTGGGACGGGCCATCGCGCCGGAAGAATTGCGCCGCGGCGATCTCGTCTTCTGGAAGGGCCATGTGGCGATCATGGAGGACGAGACGACGATCCTCCATGCCAACGGCCATTCCATGACGGTGGCGCGCGAACCGCTCGAAGAAGCGATCGGCCGCACCGAGCGGCTCTATGGCAGGCCGACGGGCTATCGCCGGCCTATTGGCTGACGGCGGCGCTGTCCACCGCCTCGATGTTGAAGGCGGCGGCCATCAAGGCACGGGTATAATCCTCGCGCGGGGCGGAGAAGATCTGCTGGGACGGGCCCTGCTCCACTACCTTGCCGCCACGCATGACGATTACCTCATTGGCCAGCGCCCGCACCACCTTCAGGTCATGGCTGATGAACAGATAGGCGAGCCGATGGCGCGCCTGAAGATCGCGCAGGAGATCGACCACCTGCGCCTGTACGCTCATGTCGAGTGCTGAGGTCGGCTCGTCCAGCATGACGAATTCCGGCTTCAGCACCATGGCGCGGGCAATGGCGATGCGCTGGCGTTGGCCGCCGGAAAATTCATGCGGATAGCGCCAGCGCGTCGTGGGGTCGAGCCCGACCTCCTCCAGCGCCTGGGCCACGCGCCGGTCGCGCTCGGCGGCCGAAAGCCCGGGCTCATGCACCTTCAGGCCTTCCGCAACGATGTCCGAGACGGCCATGCGCGGGCTAAGCGAGCCATAGGGGTCCTGGAAGACCACCTGCATGCGGCGGCGCAAGGGGCGCATGTCCTTTGCATCCAGCCCGTCGATGTTCTGGCCGACAAAGGCGATCCGGCCCTCAGAGCCGATCAACCGGGTGAGCGCCAGGCCGAGCGTGGTCTTGCCGGAGCCCGACTCGCCGACGACACCGAGTGTCTCGCCGGCGCGCAAGGTCAGATCGATCCCGTCGACCGCTTTCACGTGATCGACCGTGCGGCGCAGGAAGCCGGCCTTGATCGGAAACCAGACCTTCACCTCCCGGCCTTCCATGACGACGGGCCGCGAAGGATCGGCCAGCGGCGGTTCGCCCTTCGGCTCGGCGGCGAGCAGGTGGCGGGTATAGGCATGCTGCGGATTGGCGAAGATTTCCTTCGTCGGTCCGGTCTCGACGATCCGGCCCTTGGTCATGACGCAGACGCGATCGGCGATCTTGCGCACAATGCCGAGATCATGGGTGATGAACAGCATGGACATGCCATGCTCGTCCTTCAGCTTTTTCAAAAGCGCGAGGATCTGGGCCTGGACGGTGACGTCGAGCGCCGTGGTCGGCTCGTCGGCAATCAGCAGGTCCGGCCGGTTGGCGAGCGCCATGGCGATCATCACGCGCTGGCGCTGCCCGCCTGAGAGCTCATGCGGGTAGGCGGCAAGCCGCTTTTCCGGCTCGCGAATGCCCACCTGGTTCAAGAGTTCGAGCACCCGGGCGCGCGCCGCCGGGCCCTCCAGCCCCTGGTGGAGGGCAAGGATTTCGGCAATCTGCCGCTCGATCGTGTGGAGCGGATTGAGCGAGGTCATCGGCTCCTGGAAGATCATGGTGATGTCATTGCCGCGCACACCGCGCAGCGCCTGCTCCGACACGGCCAGCAGATCGTTTCCCTTGAAGCGGATTTCGCCTGCCGGATGACTTGCAGCCGGATAGGGCAGGAGCTTGAGGATCGAATTGGCCGTCACCGACTTGCCCGACCCCGATTCCCCGACCAGCGCCACCACCTCGCCGGGCAGAATGTCGAAGGAGACCCCTTCGACCGCTGTCGAAGTCCGTCCGCCCTGATGAAAGGCGACGGAGAGATTGCGGACGGAAAGAAGCGGTTCGGTCATGGGGCGATGCTTTGCAGGAGGGTAAGAGAGGCAAGAGGGCGGAGAGGATTGGGCAATGGTCCCCGTCAATCATTCTCCCATTCGTCGCGGAGCGCTCGAACGCGGCGCACGTCCTCTTCGACGGAGACGGGTTTCGCGCCCGAGGCGTGATGGCGGCGAATGGCTTCAAGCGTGTCTTCCGGGTCACGCAATGCTCTCACCCGTGCAACCGCCTCCTCAGCACTCACCGAATGAGGACGCGAGGCCCGAAATTTCCGCAGATGTTCGAGAAGTTCTGCCGATGTACGTGGCGTTGCATCCCCATGCGGTTCTGCATCCGGCACCTCATCAATGACGATGCGCACCATCGCGCCTTCGGGCAGACCTTCGCGCAGGTCTTCCGGCAGCTTCGAGGCGGGATAAAGCTCGCGCACGATCTTGTTCATGATGCCGCTCCTGTGCCCCACGCGGCGGACCTGCCGCACTAGCCCTATTTTACGCGATTTCACCCTCATCGGAAGGTCTTGCGCGGGTCGAAGGCGTCGCGGGTGGCTTCGCCGATGAAGATCAGGAGCGACAGCATCACCGACATGACGATGAAGGCGGTCAGGCCGAGCCAGGGTGCCTGCAGGTTGGATTTGCCCTGGGCGATCAGTTCGCCGAGCGAGGCGGAGCCGGGCGGCATGCCGAAGCCCAGGAAGTCGAGCGAGGTCAATGTGGTGATCGAGCCCGAGAGAATGAAGGGCAGGAAGGTCAGCGTCGCCACCATGGCATTGGGCAGGAGATGGCGCATCATGATCGTGGCATTGCCGACCCCAAGCGCGCGAGCCGCCCGGACATATTCGAAATTGCGCGCCCTCAAAAATTCCGCCCTGACAACGCCGACGAAGCCGACCCAGGAGAAGAGCAGCATGATGCCGAGCAGCACGAAGAAGCCGGGTGGCAGGATCGCGGCGATGATCAAGAGAATGTAGAGAACCGGCATGGACGACCAGATCTCGATGAAGCGCTGCATCAACAGATCCGTCCAGCCGCCGAAATAGCCCTGAATCGCGCCTGCCGTCACCCCGATCACGGCAGAGAGCAGCGTGAGCGCCAGGCCGAAGAGCACGGAGATGCGGAAGCCGTAGATCATCCGCGCGGCGACGTCGCGCGCCTGGTCGTCCGTGCCGAGCCAGTTGAGATTGCCGAGGATGCATTGCGGATCGCTGACGCCGCCAGCATAGCCGGCGCAGCGCTCTTCATGGCTCATCATCCAGAAGGGCGCGGTCGGCGCCGAATGCGGCACGTTGGAATTGGCGGTGCGGTAGGAATAGCGGATCGGCGGCCAGATCATCCAGCCATTGGCCTGGATCTCGTCGCGGATGAAGTCGGATCGATAATCCGTCTGGGCCAGAAAGCCGCCGAATTTCTCTTCCGGATAGTCGATCAGCACAGGCACGAGCAGCTCGCCCTTGTAGGAGGCGAGGACCGGCTTGTCATTGGCGATGAATTCCGCGCAGAGGCTGAGGCCGAAGAGAATAAGGAAAATGACCAGTGACCAGAAACCGCGCCGGTTTGCCTTGAAATTCTCCCAGCGGCGGCGGCCGACCGGGGTCAGGCCGCGCCGGCGTGCGCCATCCGCAATCGGTGCCACGAGGGTGGGATCGGCGACCATCTCGTTCATCACACGTCCCTCCGCTCGAAATCGATGCGCGGATCGACCCAGGTGTAGATGAGGTCCGAGAGCAGGCTGACGACGAGGCCGAGCAGCGAAAAGATGTAGAGCGTGGCGAAAACGATCGGATAATCGCGCTTGACCACGGACTCATAGCCGAGCCGCCCGAGACCATCGAGCGAGAAGATATATTCGATCAGCAGAGAGCCGGTGAAGAAGGCGGAGATGAAGGCCGCTGGAAAGCCGGCGATCACGATCAGCATGGCATTGCGGAAGACATGGCCATAAAGCACCCGCCGCTCCGAGAGCCCCTTCGCTCGCGCGGTTACGACATATTGCTTGCGGATCTCGTCGATGAAGGAATTCTTGGTGAGCAGCGTCGTAGTGGCGAAGGCCGAGAGCAGCAGCGTCACCAGCGGCAGCGTCATGTGCCAGAGATAGTCGAGGATCTTCTGCCACCAGGTGAGATCGGCGAAATTGTCCGAGACGATGCCGCGCAGCGGAAACCAGTTGAAGAAGGAGCCACCGGCAAAGAGCACGATCAGCAGGATGCCGAAGAGGAAGCTCGGCACCGCATAGCCGACGATGATGATGCCCGAGGTCCAGACGTCGAAGGGCGACCCGTCGGATACCGCCTTCTTGATGCCGAGCGGGATCGAAATCGCATAGGACAGGATCAGAATCCAGACGCCGAGCGAGATCGACACCGGCATCTTGTCGAGGATGAGATCGATGACGGGCGTGTTGCGGAAAAAACTCTCGCCGAAATCGAAACGGATATAATTCCCCATCATCGTCAGGAAGCGTTCGAGCGGCGGCTTGTCGAAGCCGAACTGCTTTTCCAGCTTGGCGATGAATTCCGGGTCGAGGCCCTGCGCGCCGCGATACTGGCTGCTGCCGCCATCATCCATGGCGGGGCCGCCGCCGAGATCGTTACCGCCACCGGACAGCCGGTCGCCGCTCTGGCCCGATAGATCCGAGATCACCTGCTCCACAGGGCCGCCGGGGGCGAACTGCACGACGATAAAGGAAATCGCCATGATGCCGAGGAGGGTCGGGATCATCAAGGCAAGGCGGCGCAGGATATAGGCGCCCATCAGACCGATCGCTCCGCAGAAGAGCCCGGCGCAGACAGGGTCTCGACAGGCCTGCCGCACAGAGGGGCAGGGCCGTGTTTCGATCTGCGGAGACTGGTCTGAATGCTCATGCGGTTTCTTTCTGTCCTCGCCCCGGCCGCGACGTCCGGCAGCAAGAGCCGATGGGCGAGCGGGTTGATCCCGTCTGTCGTCCGGCAGGGCAGCTCTGCCGGCGGAGTCGGCAAGTCTGGCCTGACAAACTTTCACGAGGCTGTCGTGCCGGCCGAAACCGGTGGCTATTGCCCGTCGGACCACCAGATTGCCGGAAAGCCGACCCCATATTCCGGCAGCGGGTCGGGATGTTTCAGCCGCTTGGCGTAAGCGATGTTGGAATCTTTCGAGGCGTAGCTCGGCACGATGATGTGGTGGGCAAGCAGAACCCGGTCGAGCGCATGCGTCGCAGCGATCAGCTCGTCGCGGTCCCGTGCGAAGATCACCTTGCGGATCAGCGCATCGACCCCGGGATTGCTGATGCCGGAAAAGTTCTGCGATCCTTCCCGCGTTGCCGATTGCGAGCCCCAATATTCCGTCTGCTCATTGCCAGGATTGAGCGACTGCGCCCAGCCAAGATAGAGCATGTCGTAATCGCGCCCGCGCCAGCGGTTGGTGAACTGCGCCGAGTCGACCGACCGCACACTGGCGTCGATGCCAATGCGCTTCAGGTTCTGCGCGAAGGGCAGGGCTACACGCTCGATCGTATTGCCGTCGAGCAGCATCTCGAGCTTGAGCGGCTTGCCGGTCTTCACCTCGACCATGCGGTTGTTCTTCAGCTCGAAGCCGGCCTCTTTCAGAAGCGCGATGGCCTGGCGCAGATTGTCGCGCATCTTTGCAGGGTCGCCGCCAACAGCGTTGACATAGGGCTTGGTGAAGACCTCGGGCGGGATCTGGTCCTTGACCGAATTGAGGATTTCCAGCTCCTTGCCCTCCGGCAGGCCGGAAGAGGCAAGCTCGGTGCGGAAGAAGAAGCTGTCGATGCGGTCATACTGGCCGAAGAAGATCGTCCGCTTCAGCTCTTCGAAGTCGAAAGCATAGTTCAACGCTTCGCGCAGCTTCGGATTGTCGAACGGCGCGCGGCGCATATTGTAGATGAAGCCGACCATGACGCCGGAATTGCGGTTCTCGTTCTCAAGCGATTCGCGCAGGATCCGTCCGTCCTTGACGGCGGGGAAGTCGTAGGCGGTCGCCCAGCGCCGGGCCGAATTTTCCCAGCGGTAATCCGCATTGCCGGAGCGGAAGGACTCGAAGGCGACGTCGAGATCGGCGAAATAGGTGAAGGTGATCGCGTCGAAATTGTTCTGGCCGACATTCACGGGCAGGTCTTTCCCCCAATAATCGGGGTTGCGCTCATAGCGCAGCGTCGAGCCGGGGGTCAGGCTGACCAGCCTGTAGGGTCCGGAGCCCATTGGCGCTTCCAGTGTCGTGCGGGAGATATCACGCGGCTTGCCATCCGCGCCCTGGCCCTGCCACCAAAGCTTCGGCACGATCACCAGCGTGCTGAGAATGTGCGGCAGCTCCTTGTTGCCGGTCTCGTCGAAGGTGAAGGTCACCTCGCGCTCTGCCGTCTTCTCGGCCTTCACCACATGCTTGTAGTAAAACTCGCTCTGCGGATTGAGCGTCTTCGTCATCTCGAAGCTGAAGATCACGTCCTCTGGCGTGATCGGCGTGCCATCGGCCCAGCGCGCCTCCGGCCTCAGGCGGAACTTTGCCCAGGCAATATCCTCCGGGAAGGCGACGCTTTCGGCAATCAACCCGTAACTGGAGGAAATCTCGTCCATGGAGGGCTTCATCAGCGTTTCGAAGACGAGGCCCGCAGCCAGGCCGGAGGCGTCGGCGACGGGGCCGGCGAGCCCGACCGCTGTCTCGCCCTTGGCAAGCAGCGGATTGGTGCTGTCGAAGCTGCCCATTAGGTTCAGCCTGACCTCGCCGCCTTTGGGCGCCTTGTCGTTGACATAGTCGAACCGCTTTAAGCCCTCGGGATATTTCAGCGTGCCGACGGTGGTCAGGCCATGGCGCCAGGCCGGTGCGCTCGCTTCGCCTGCCTGGCTTTGCGCCGGCTTTACGGCATCCTGCGTGAAGGCTGGAACAGCGTGAAACGCCATGGCCGCTGCGAGCGCAAACGCCGGCAGCCGGGATAAGAGGGTGGCCAGAGGGCGCGGCGTCGTCAGGTCGAACGGGGTTGTCGGGGCCAATCAGGTCTCCGTCGGGTCAGGCGGCAGGGAGGGCGGCGAGCGCAGGCGAAGCGCTTCGCTGATCATTTTGTCCTCTGCGAGAATAGGGGAAACTGCGGCAAAAGACAGGCCAAGCTGACCAAGGGTCGCCCCTTGATGCCCAATGGGCGCTTTAGCCGGCGCCTGTTGCGGTGGTTTTGGCATTTGAGATCCCGGAACGGACGCAAGTCTGACACAAAGGCGATGTTCTAGCAGAGGTCAGGGGCGCATCCGCGCCGATTCCCAAGGGCATGCGCCGCCGCTTGACGGCAGCCGACAGACGGATCCGATCATGGCTCTGCGATTTTTCCGCTTCTCCCACCTTCTCGGCGCCGCCGCGATCGCCGCGCTGCTGCCGCTGGCCGCCGCCGCCCAGGACCCTGTGCCCGCCAAGCAGGTCTTCGGTGCGGTGACCCTGCCATCCTCGGGCGCGCCTGCGCCAATCGGCTCCTATGCCAAGGGCTGCCTGGCCGGCGGACTGCAAATGCCGGCCGATGGCGCGAGCTGGCAGGCCATGCGCCTGTCGCGCAACCGGCGTTGGGGCACGCCGGAGCTTCTCGGCTTCCTCGAGCGGTTCTCGGGCGATGCCGCCAAGCTCGGCTGGGGGCGCGGCATCCTGATTGGCGACATGTCGCAGCCGCGCGGCGGGCCGATGCTCAACGGCCACGCCTCCCACCAGATCGGGCTCGACGCCGACATCTGGTTCCGGCCGATGCCCGCAAAGCCATTGTCGGCCGAGGCGCGAGAGACCTATCCCTTCGCCTCCATGCTCGACAAATCGAAGTTCCTGACCGTCGATCCGCAACGCTGGACGCCGACCCATGCCAAGCTGCTGCTGAAGGCCGCCGCCGAACCCGAGGTCGAGCGCATCTTCGTCAATCCGGCAATCAAGAAGAAGCTGTGCGACACCTGGACGGGCGACCGCAGCAATCTTGGCAAGATCCGCCCGATGTACGGCCATGACGAGCATTTCCACATCCGCCTGAAGTGCCCCCCGGGCGACAAGGCCTGCAAGCCGCAGGCCGCCGTCGCCTCGGGCGATGGCTGCGACAAGTCGCTCGCCTGGTGGTTCACGCCCGAGCCCTGGGCCAAGCCGAAGCCGAAGCCGGATCAGAAGCCGGCAAAGCCGCGCTTTACCACGCTTGCCGATCTGCCCAAGGCCTGCGCCGCCGTGCTTGCCGCGCCTGCAGCCGGTGGCGCCCGCGTGGACGCGGGCGGGGGCGCGCGGCCGCAGCTTCGCCCGGCCAAGACGGGCCTCGTGCCGCAGGGCGATGTGCCGGATGCCGAGGGCGGCGAAGACCAGTAAAAGCCGCTTTGCCCACGCCTGCCCGTCCGACAATGCCTCTCGACAGACGGCTTAAAACGATTAGAAGCTGTCAGCCGAAGGTGACAAAGGTCACGCAGCCGGCTGAGCCGGCGCGGTGAAGGAGGATGGATGGCCGGCATGCACTGCATCGCGCTGATCGCCCATGACGAGAAGAAGCAGGATCTCGCCGATTTCGCGCGCGCGCATGAGCGCGTTCTGGCGGGCTATCGCATCGTTGCCACCGGCACGACCGGAGCGCGGGTGCAGGAGGCCTGCCCCAGCCTGTCGGTAACCCGGCTGAAAAGTGGCCCGCTCGGCGGCGATCAGCAGATCGGCGCAATGATTGCCACGGGTGAGGTGGACATGCTGATCTTCTTCACCGATCCCTTGACAGCCATGCCGCATGATGTCGACGTCAAGGCCTTGATGCGCCTTGCCACCGTTTATGACATTCCCATGGCGCTCAACCGGGCCACGGCCGAGCAGTTGAACGTCTTCTCGCAAGCCTGATAGACTGACGCCATGCCTTGCAAGCAGGCTCATCTCACATGTGCTTGGGCCGGAACCGCCCAGTCAGGCATGTGCGGGAGGCTGAAAATGCTACAGTCTTGTGCGTGTTGTTGGACGCAGGATGCTGTAAGCGGCTTTGCGAGAACGACATACGCCGAAACAAGGATAGGAAGCGTGTAAGCGGATCCAAGCGATCGCGACGCGCTTTAACGCCAGCTTCACTCCACGGAACCGTCCATGTCCCTGCCCACCGATGACGACATCACCGCCGGCCTCGCCTTTCCGATCCTGATCGGCGATATTGGCGGCACCAATGCCCGCTTCGGCCTGATCGCCGATGCCGGTTCCGAGCCGCATCTTTTCCCGATCGTCCCGACCGGCGGCTATAAGAGCATCGAGGAAGCGCTGCTGACCGGGGTCCTGCCCAAGGACCGGCCGCGTCCGCGCTCCGCGATCATCGCGGTCGCGGGCCCCATCAAGGGTGATGAGATTCCTTTGACCAATGCCGGATGGGTGATCCGCCCAAAGGACATGATCGCCGCGCTTGACCTCGCCGAGGTGATCGTCATCAACGACTTCGAGGCACAGGCGCTGGCCGTGGCCGATCTGTCCGAGGCAAACCGCGCGAAGATCGGCGGCGGCGAGGCGCTGACCGATCATTCCTGCGTGGTTCTGGGCCCCGGCACCGGCCTCGGCGTGGCTGGCCTCGTGCATGCGCGCCAGACCTGGTTTCCGGTTCCCGGTGAAGGCGGCCATGTCGATCTCGGGCCGCGCACGCCCCGCGATCTCGCGATCTGGCCGCATCTGGAGGTCATCGAAGGGCGCATTTCCGGCGAGCAGATCCTCTGCGGCCGGGGCCTGCTCAATCTCTATCGCGCGATCTGCGCTGCCGACGGCAAGCCTTCGCTTTATGCCGATCCGGCCGAGGTGACCCAGGCGGCGCTCGCTCATGCCGATCCGGCGGCGGAAGAAACGCTGCGCCTCTTTGCCACCTATCTCGGCCGCGTCGCCGGCGACATGGCCATGGTCTTCATGGCGCGCGGCGGCGTGTTCCTGGCTGGCGGCATCGCGCAGAAGATCCTGCCGGCGCTGCAGGGGCCGGACTTCCGTGCCGCCTTTGAAGACAAGGCGCCGCATTCGGCGCTGCTGAAGAGCATTCCGAGCTTCGTGGTGACCCATCCCGCCGCCGCGCTTTCCGGTCTCTCGGCCTATGCCCGTGCGCCGGAACGCTTCGGACTCACCACGGAAGGTCGCTGCTGGCGGCCTTGATCTGCCCCGTCAAAGGCCGATTAAAGGGCCTGAAAGGGCCGAGACTCGCCAAAACCGTGCCAAGCGATTATAGGAGCGGCGGCTGAGGACGCCGCCGCGCACCGATCGCAATCAAGGCCCTCAAGGATAGGCGCATTGAAAGACAACAAGACCAAGCACGTTTCCGTCGACACCGAAACCATTACGAGTGTCCTCAAGCGGGTCGTGAGCGAAAATGGCCGGGCTCATCTGAGCGGCTATCTTTTCGCCATCGTCTGTCTCGGCATCATCGCCGCCTCCACGGCCTTTGCCGCCTGGATCATGGAATCGGTCGTCAACGAAGCCTTCGCCAACAAGCGCGCCGACATGGTTCTCCTGATCTGCGCGGCGATCTTCTTTTCCTTCCTCATTCGCGGCTTCGCCACTTATGGCCAGGCCGTGGCGCTGTCGAAGATCGGCAACAATATCGTCGCCAGCTATCAGCGCCGGCTTTATTCGCATCTGATGGCGCTGTCGGTCGGCTATTATACCGACACGCGCTCGGCGCGGATTTCCGCCAAGATCAGCCAGAACGTCTCGGGCATCCGCGATGTTTTGAACATGACGGTGACCTCGCTCGCGCGCGATCTTCTGACGCTGATCGCGCTGATCGGCGTGATGATCTCCAAGGACTGGCTGCTGACACTGATCGTCTTCGTGGTCGCCCCGCCGCTGCTGCTCGGCCTGCGCTATGTCTCGCGCCGTCTGCGCCAGGCAACGCGCGAATCGGTGGAGATCAACAGCCACGTGCTCGGCGCCATGCAGGAAACGATCCAGGGCATCTCGATCGTCAAGGCCTTCACCATGGAGGACCAGCTGCGCGGCAAGGTCGAAGAAATCATCGACCGGGCGGAAAACCGCGCCAACCGCATCGCCCGCCTCTCCGAGCGCACCGCACCGATGACCGAGACTTTCGCAGGCCTCGCGATCTCCAGCGTGCTTGCCTATGCCGCCTTCCGCGCGATCTATGACAACGTGCCGCCCGGCGCCTTCTTCTCCTTCGTCACCGCGCTTTTGATGGCCTATGATCCGGCGCGCCGGCTTGCCCGTCTCCAGGTTTCTCTCGAACGCGCCGTCGTCAATGCCCGGATGATCTATGAGGTGCTGGACACCATGCCGCATCAGCGCGACAAGCCGGGCGCGACCGCGCTGCATGTCGGCATGGCGACCATCGAATTCCGCGACGTCACCTTCGCCTATGCCGAAGGCGGCGACATGATCCTGAAGGGCGTCAGCTTCGTGGCCGAAGGCGGCAAGACCACCGCGCTGGTCGGTCCCTCCGGTGCGGGCAAGACCACGGTGATCGGCCTGATCCCCCGCTTCTACGACCCCACGGGCGGGCAGATCCTGATCGACGGCCAGGACATTCTCGATGTCACCAAGGCCTCGCTGCGCGCGCAGCTCGCTTACGTCTCACAGCAGCCCTACCTCTTCGAAGGCACGATCCGCGACAATATCCGCTACGGCCGCGAAGGCGCCACGGATGCCGAGGTGGAGGATGCGGCAAGGCTTGCCTATGCCCATGACTTCATCATGGCCCAGCCCCAGGGCTATGACACGCCGGTCGGCGAAAACGGCGTGACGCTTTCGGGCGGGCAGCGCCAGCGTCTATCGATCGCACGCGCGCTGGTACGCAATGCGCCGATCCTTCTGCTCGACGAAGCCACCTCGGCGCTCGACACCGAATCGGAAGCCGCCGTGCAGAAGGCACTCGATCATGCGATGGAGGGACGCACCGTCGTCGTCATCGCCCACCGTCTCTCCACCATCGTCAACGCCGACAAGATCGTGGTGATGCGCGATGGCCTGGTCGTGGAAGAGGGCACGCACGACGGACTGGCCGCCAAGCCGGACGGTCTCTATGCCCGGCTGCACAATCTTCAGGCGCCGCTTGCCGTGCTGCCGCCGGTCTCCTCGGCGGCGTCGGACGCCGCAGCGCCCACCCATGAGGAGCCTGCCGAATGAGTCTCAACGACATGAAGCTCGTGGTCGCAGGCGCGTCCGGCCGCATGGGCCAGGCGCTGATTCGCGTCATCCATCAGACGCCGGGTGCCGTTCTGCATGCCGCCATTGGCCGGCCCGGCTCGCCCTTCATCGGCCGTGATGCCGGTGAGATTGCCGGTCTCGGACCGATCGGTCTCGCAGTCACCGACGATCCGTTGAAGGGCTTGCTCGAAGCCGATGGCGTGATCGACTTCACCCGGCCGGAAACTTCGGTCGAATTCGCTGAGATCGCCGCCCAGGCGCGCATCGTCCATGTCCTCGGCACCACTGGCTGCTCGCCGACCGACGATGAAAAATTCGCCGCTGCCGCCCGCCATGCGCGCATCGTCAAGTCGGGCAATATGAGCCTTGGCGTGACACTGCTTGCCGCCCTGACCGAAACCGCGGCCCGCGCGCTTGGCCCCGATGATTGGGATATCGAAATTCTGGAAATGCACCATCGCCACAAGGTCGATGCGCCCTCCGGCACGGCGCTGCTTCTAGGCGAGGCAGCGGCGCGCGGACGCGGGATCGCGCTTGCCGGTCATTCCGTGCGCGTGCGCGACGGCCATACCGGCGCCCGGCCGGCAGGTGCCATCGGCTTTGCCACGCTGCGAGGCGGCTCCGTGGTCGGCGAGCATTCCGTCTTCCTGGCCGGTGCCGGGGAGGACGTCGTGCTCTCGCATCGCGCCACCGATCGGGCGATCTTCGCGCGCGGCGCTGTCACTGCAGCACTTTGGGCGCGTGACAAAAAGCCGGGCCTCTATACGATGCCGGACGTTCTCGGATTGAACTGATCCTGTGCAGCGCCCGCCAAGGCGGGCGCGAAACCAAACTCAAGCCTCACCGTCAACACCTCGAAGGAACGTCATTCATGAGCGGAACCCTTGTTCTCGTCCGTCACGGCCAGAGCGACTGGAACCTGAAGAACCTGTTCACCGGCTGGCGCGATCCCGATCTGACCGAGCTCGGCGTGGAAGAGGCCAAGACCGGCGGCAAGGCGCTCGCCGATACCGGCATCAAGTTCGACATCGCCTTCACCTCGGCGCTCACCCGTGCCCAGCGCACCTGCCAATTCGTGCTCGATGCCGTCGGCCAGAGCGATCTGGAAACGATCCGCAATCAGGCGCTGAACGAGCGCGACTATGGCGATCTCTCCGGCCTCAACAAGGACGATGCCCGCGCCAAATGGGGCGAGGAGCAGGTCCATATCTGGCGCCGCTCCTATGATATCGCACCGCCCGGCGGCGAATCGCTGCGTGACACCGGCGCCCGCGTCTGGCCCTATTACCTGACCGACATCCTGCCGCGCGTGCTTTCCGGCCAGAAGGTTCTGGTGGCCGCCCATGGTAATTCGCTGCGCGCGCTGGTCATGGTGCTCGACCGGCTGACCCGCGAGGAGATCCTCAAGCTCAACCTCGCCACCGGCGTGCCGATGGTCTACACCCTCAATGCCGACTCCTCCGTCGCCTCGAAGGTTGTGCTTGGCGATATGTCCGGCGCGCATTGAGCCTCTCAATGGCAAAGCCGAACCGGCTTATGGACAAGCCGGTTCAGGCCGCGCTCAGCCGCCAATCGCCCCGGCTTCCCAGCCGAGCATAGCGCGCTTGCGCGTCAAGCCCCAGTGATAGCCTGTCAGCGCGCCGCCCTTGCCGAGCGCGCGATGGCAGGGCACGACGAAGGAAATGGGGTTGCGCCCGATCGCTGCCCCTACGGCGCGCGACGCCTTGGGGCTGCCGATGCGCGCGGCGATGGCCGAATAGGTCTCGGCCCGGCCGAGCGGAATATCCAGCAGCGCCTGCCACACCCGCACCTGAAAATCCGAACCGATCAGCACCACCCGCAACGGCTCTTCCGGCCGCCATCGGGCCGGATCGAAGATCCGGCCGATCATTGGTGCCGTGGCCGCCTGATCCTCGGTGAAGTTGGCGTCCGGCCACCGGCGTGCCATATCGTCGAAACAGGCCGTCTCCCCGCCGGAATCGGCAAAGGCCAGCCCTGCCAGGCCGCGATCGGTGATCATCACCAGCGCCTGGCCAAAGGGGGAGGGATGAAAGCCGTAGCGGATCGTTAGCCCCGCACCGCGCGCCTTCCATTCGCCTGGTGACATGGCCTCATGGGTCGTGAAGAGATCATGCAGCCGACCGGGGCCGGATAGGCCGAGTTCGATACTGGCTTCGAGCAGCGGCAGGCCTTCCTGCCCGAGCAGCCGCTTGGCGTGATCGAGCGTTACCGCCTGGAGAAAGGCCTTGGGCGAAAGGCCTGCCCAGCGCGAAAAGGTCTTCTGCAGCTCGGTCGGCGACTGGCCAAGCTTGTGTGCGAGATCGTCCAGGCTCGGCTGTGCCCGATAGTCGACGGTCAAGATTTCGATCGTCCGGCAAACGGTCTCGTAATCCGCCGCCGAAGGCAGAATTTCGGTCTGAAGCGTGGCGGCAAGCGTCATGATCATCTCTCCCGAGACAGGTGCTGCGCAGGTGAAGCCTGCAAATTATGCGGCAAGGCACTCCGTCGCCACCCGTTTCTTGGAGATAGGTCAGAGAGCTCAATGCCTGACCTCGGCAAGTGCCCGCGAAAAGGCGGTCGCGAAGCTTTCGCGGTCCTCGGGATTGAGAAAGGCGCCGATCGGCACCATCCGGCCCCGCTCGGCCAGATGCATGGCGGTGATGCCGATCTCGGAATCGCGGGCAACATCGAGCCGCGTGGAAAAGGGATTGAAGCGATGCTCCACCATCGCCCCACCGGGCGAAAACTTGCGTAGAGAAATATCGATGCGGGAAATGCGCACTTCCTCCCGCGCCCGCCCGGCCCGGTGGCTCATCCAGACGGCGCCGAGCAGGAGCAGGATGTCCAGCCCGAAGAACGGCAGAACGGGCCAGGCGCCGATGGCGAGGAACAGCGTGGTGTGACCAAGGCTGAGCAGGATAGCGAGCGTGACAAGTACGCGCGTGCCCTTGGCCCCGAGCGAACGGTGCGCGTGCAACTCGGCCTCAAAGACCGGCTGCTCATTGGGGTTGATCACAGGAGGTTCGCCATGCATGGCCTGAGATCCTACAGGAAAACGATCTGCATGGCTTGGGCCATGCATGCGTCTTCCATCTTGGATCGAAAAGGCCCGTGCGGTGCGTCTGCTGGCTTGGTATAGGAAGAGCCATGCCGAAGATCAAAGCACCCGCTGCCCTGTCAGACGATATGGACCCATCACCCCGCCGCAGCGCGGCCCCTCAGGCCATGCCGGAAAAGGCCGCGCGTGCCACGCCCCGGCGCGGCGCGGGGAAGGCACGCGTGCGCACCGCTTATTCCCGCGCGGAGATCGAGGAGATCTTCCACCGCTTCTCTGTCCAGCGGCCGGAGCCCAAGGGTGAGCTGGACCATGTCAACCCCTTCACGCTCGTCGTGGCCGTGGCGCTCTCCGCCCAGGCGACCGATGTCGGTGTCAACAAGGCGACGCGGGCGCTGTTCAAGGTCGCCGACACGCCGGAGAAGATGCTGGCGCTGGGCGAGGAGAGGGTGCGCGATTATATCAAGACCATCGGCCTCTACCGCAACAAGGCCAAGAACGTGATTGCGCTCAGCGAGATGCTGGTGCGCGAGTTCGGCGGCGAGGTGCCGCGCACGCGCGAGGAGCTGGTGCGCCTGCCCGGCGTTGGGCGCAAAACAGCCAATGTCGTACTCTCCATGGCCTTCGGCCAGCCGACGCTTGCGGTCGATACCCACATCCTCAGGCTTGCCAACCGGCTGAAGCTCGCGCCGGGCAAGACGCCCGACGAGGTGGAGGAGCGGCTGATCCGGGTGATCCCCGATCACTTCCTGTTCCATGCCCATCATTGGCTGATCCTGCATGGGCGCTATGTCTGCAAGGCCCGCCGGCCGGAATGCGAGCGCTGCGTCATCGCCGATCTCTGTAAGGCCGACGAGAAGACCAATGCCGTGCCGGCGCCGCTGGTCGAATGGCCTCCAAACGGGCCTCTGCCTGTCGGTGACGGGCCAGTCGAATAGGCAGCCTCCTCTCCCACGGTGGAAGAAGAGGCAGGCAAGGGCTTTGAAAGTCGGCGCCTTAGAGCATCGGACCGAAAAGTGGGAACCGGTTTTCGGAAAAATCCGATGCGAAAATAAAAATTGAGAGCGTCAGACTGCGTAAGATTTTCAGTCCGACGCTCTAACGCTTTTCCGTCAGGGAGAAGGCAAGGGCGGCAGCCGGTAGGGCTAAGCCGAGAAGCGAGGCCGCGAGCCATCCGCCATGGGCATAGGCATAAGCGCCGAGCGCCGAGCCTAGCGCGCCACCCATGAAGAACGTTGCCATGAACAGTCCGTTCAACCGCCCACGCTGGGCCTCGCCCAGCGTGTAGATCGCCCGCTGCCCCAGCACCAGCGAGGTCGAGACCCCGGCATCGAGCAGGATGGCGGCGAGTGTGAACAGCGCGAGCGACATGGACGAGCCAGCGGGCGCGAGATAGGTGAGCAGGAAGGAGAGCGTTGCCATGATCAGCGCTACGCGCGTCGTGATCCGGCTCAAGCCAAGATCCGCGAGCCTGCCGGCAATGGGAGCCGCAATCGCCCCCGCCGCACCAGCCAGGGCGAAAAGCGCGATGGCGCGTTGCGACAGGCCGAACTCCGGACCGGCGAGCTCCAGCGGCGTCACCGTCCAGAACAGGCTGAAGGCGGCAAACAGGCCAGCCTGGTAGGCGGCGCGCCGCTGCAGCACGGGCGTGTGGAGCGCCAGGTCCTTCATCGAGGCAAGCAGAGCGAAATAGCCGAGACTGCCGGCTGGCCGGCGCTCCGGCAGGGTGCGGGCGAGAACCACGGCAAGGCCGACGAGAACAGCCGCCGACAGGAAGAAGACGGCATGCCAGGAGGCAACGCTGGCGATCAGGCTCGCGACCGGCCGGGCGAACATGATGCCGAACAGAAGCCCGCTGACCACATTGCCCACCACACGGCCGCGGGCCTCGGGCGCCACCATAGCCGATGCATAGGGCACGATGATCTGCACCGCCACCGAGCAGAGGCCGATCAGCAGCGCAGCGGTGAGAAAACTGGCCGCCTGGCCGAGCAGGCCCGCACCGAGGACGGCAACGGCATCGAGCAGCAGCATGATCAGGATCAGCCGGCGGTTTTCGACGAGGTCGCCGAGCGGGACGATCAGCAGCAGGCCGAGCCCATAGCCGATCTGGGTCAAGGTGACGATCAGGCCGCTGGCCGAAGGCGACAGGCCCAGGCTCTGGCTGATCGGCCCGACCAAGGGCTGAGCATAATAGAGATTGGCGACGATCAGCCCGCAAGCTGCCGCCAGAATGAGCGTAAGCCCCGTTGAGATGCGCGCCTCTTGCGCTGAACCGTTCATGTTGGCCTCGTGGTCTTGCCGTTTCGTCGCTCCTCCCGAAACGGCCATAGCCATGGCATGCGCGGCCGTGTTTTCGCAAGGCGGGCCGAGCCCGGCAATCTGGCCTGTCTAGTCTCAGGATTCGATATCGACATATCAGAATGATCTAACTTTATGACTGCCGTACAAACCATTTTCCTTTTCGGACGAGATGGGATAGCGCGGAGGCTGTTTTCGACGGCCGGCGACCCCCGGCTTGCCTTATCGAGCGGATCGGACTTCATGACCCATTTCGACGTGCTGACGATCGGCAATGCCATCGTCGACATCATTGCGCGCTGCGACGACGCCTTCCTCAACGACAATGCCATCATCAAGGGCGCAATGAACCTGATCGATGCGGAACGGGCGACGCTGCTTTATTCGCGCATGGGACCTGCGGTCGAAGCCTCAGGCGGCAGCGCCGGCAATACGGCGGCTGGTGTGGCGAGCTTGGGCGGGCGCGCGGCCTATTTCGGCAAGGTCTGCAACGACCAACTCGGCGAGATCTTCGCTCATGACATCCGCGCCCAAGGCGTGCATTTCAAGACCGCGCCCCTGAGCGACACGCCGCCCACCGCCCGTTCGATGATCTTCGTCACCGAGGATGGCGAGCGTTCGATGAACACCTATCTCGGCGCCTGCGTCGAGCTTGGGCCCGAGGATGTCGAGGAGGAGGTGGTGGCCGCTTCCGCCGTCACCTATTTCGAAGGCTATCTCTGGGATCCGCCGCGCGCCAAGGATGCAATCCGCGAAGCGGCTCGCATCGCCCATGCGCATGGCCGCGAGGTGGCGATGACATTGTCCGACAGCTTCTGCGTCCACCGCTACCGCGCCGAATTTCTCGATCTCATGCGCTCCGGAACCGTCGATATCGTCTTCGCCAACAAGGCCGAAGCCCTGGCGCTTTACGAGACCGAGGATTTCGAGGTGGCGCTCAATGACATCGCCGCCGATTGCAAGCTGGCGGTCGTCACCCTTTCCGAGGAAGGGTCGATCATCCTCAAGGGTGGCGAGCGGGTGAAGGTGGAGCCCCTGCCGATCGCGCAGCTGGTCGATACAACAGGTGCCGGCGATCTCTATGCGGCGGGCTTTCTCTTCGGCTACACAGCCGGGCGCAGCCTGGCCGACTGCGGCAAGCTCGGGAGCCTGGCAGCCGGGATCGTCATCCAGCAGATCGGTCCCCGCCCGCTGGTCTCTCTTAAGACCGAAGCCGCGCGCGCCGGATTGATCTGACGTCGAAGACAGCGCGTGCAAGCGAGCGAGGCAGAACCGGCCTCGCTCGTTCGAAGCCCGTCATTTGAAGGCTTCGCCCGGATAGGCGCCCCAAAGCTCGCTCTGGGCAATCCAGCCGCCCACCCCTTGCGTTTCCGCGCGGCACCAGTCGCCATTGCATTCTCGTACATGCACGATAACGCCAGGCTCCAGCCGCGCGACGATCCCGGCCCCAGAAGCCGCCTCGCGACGCATGTTGACGAAGACGCCCGAGCCCTTGCCCCGCATCCAAGGCGCTGTCAGCGCCGTGCGCTCGCCCGAAAGCAAGGCCTGGTTGACCCAGCCTTCCGTGCCCTCGGCATCGCGAATCCGGCGCCAGTTCTCATATTCCTGGATAATCTCGACGGGAATGCCGGGCTTCAGATAGCGCCAGGACACGGCATAATCGAGACTGGGCCCGACGCGCAGGTTGACGCTGCGCGATTTCAGGCTGACGAACCGGGGCAGGGGCAGCCCGCTCGCGCCCTTGGTCACCTGAGCGTGTGCCGTTCCGCTCAAGAGAGAAAGGGCCATGATTGCGCTCAGCAAGGCACACCTGATGAGCGAGACCCGGACGAAGGAGGCTCTGGGCAGGGTGACAGGGATCCGACGCATGGACATCCATTTCCTCGCGGTGCCCAACCCACGGGTGTGGCGCACACCGCAGGCATGAGGCTCCAATTTCAGCGCATTCAGCCACCTTCGACCCCTCATGGATCGAAAGCCGTCATGCGGCGCATACGGTTGCATCGTCTGGGCCGGAGCCCCGGATCTCCCTGTCTCGCACCGGCAATCCGCTGGTACGGCCCTTGCGGGCAAAGCAGGCTCTCCGGCGCGGGTCCAAGACGCCGTCGAGAGTTTTGATTGAGTTCACGGGGCGGTCTGCTAGACAATGCGCCGCTCCTGCATCATTCCTTGAGGTCGGGTTCGACCCAAAATTATGCAGCAGATTGAAAGTCCAACAGCATCCTATGTGCATTGTCTGTGGCGCATATAGAAGGCTGTCGTGTTCCGGATCCACCATTGGCCGCTCTTTGCGGCGCCCTTAAGGGCACATGTTGGATTCGGATCACCCGGTGAACATTACCGATCCTGGTTAACAGGCCGTCAACACAAGACCGGACAAAATTGCGATGACGTCGAAGAAAAAGCCGAAGGTCTTCATCACCCGCAAGCTGCCGGATCCGGTGGAAACGCGCATGCGCGAGCTGTTCGAGGCGGAGCTGAACATCGACGACCGGCCTTTGAGCCAGCCGGAACTGGTCTCCGCCGTCCAGCGCGCCGACGTGCTGGTGCCAACCGTAACAGACCGGATCGATGCCGCCCTGATCGAGCAGGCCGGGCCGCAATTGAAGCTGATCGCCAGCTTTTCCAACGGCGTCGACAATATCGATGTCGATGCAGCCGCCGCCAAGGGCATCACCGTTACCAACACGCCGAATGTCCTCACCGAGGACACGGCCGACATGACCATGGCGCTGATTCTGGCGGTGCCACGCCGACTGACGGAAGGCGCGAGCCTTCTGGCCGACCGGCGGCAAGAATGGGCCGGCTGGTCGCCGACCTGGATGCTCGGCCGGCGCATTTCCGGCAAGCGAATCGGCATTGTCGGCATGGGCCGTATCGGCACGGCGGTCGCCCGCCGGGCCAAGGCTTTCGGCCTGTCGATCCACTATCACAACCGCAAACGCATCAGCGCCGAAACGGAAGAGGCGCTGGAGGCGACCTATTGGGACAGCCTCGACCAGATGCTGGCCCGGGTGGACATCGTCTCGGTCAATTGCCCCTCGACGCCGGCCACCTACCATCTGCTCTCGGCCCGCCGCCTGCAGCTGATGCAGCCGACGAGCTATATCGTCAACACCGCGCGCGGCGGGATCGTCGACGAGACCGCGCTGATCAAATGCCTGCGCGAAGGCCGCATTGCCGGGGCAGGGCTGGATGTGTTCGAAAACGAACCGGCCATCAACCCCAAATTCGTGAAGCTCGCGGCCGAAGGCCGCGTCGTCCTGCTTCCGCACATGGGCTCCGCCACATTGGAAAGCCGCATCGACATGGGCGAAAAGGTGATCATCAACATCCGCACCTTCTTCGACGGCCACCGCCCCCCGGACCGGGTTCTGCCGAACCGGGTGTGACGCACCGAGGCCTTTCTCTCGCGTCCGGCGATAAATCGCTTGCACGACTCATAAGTCTGCGCTTATCTCAAGCGCATGACGACAGATGATCTCTTCAAGGCGCTGGCCGACCCGACGCGGCGGACGATTTTCGAAAAGCTGGCTGAGGGCGGGCGGACGGCGAGTGCACTGCGCGAGGGCATGGCGATCAGTCAGCCGGCCATGTCTCAGCATCTGGCAGTGCTGCGCAAGGCCGGGCTGTTGCGGGAAGAGCGCAAGGGCCGGTTCGTCGAATATCAGGTGGATCCGGATGGGTTGGCGCAGATCGCAGACTGGCTTGCGCGATACCGTGCCTACTGGCCGGTTCGGATCGAGGCGCTGAAGACGCTTTTGACGGAGATGGATCAATGACCGACATCGTTCCGACAGAGGCCGTTCTTCTGTTCGATTGTGAACTGGATGCGCCACAGCCGAAAGTGTGGCGGGCTCTCAGCATTCCGGCGCTGCGGGAGCAATGGTTGCCTTCGGCCGATCTGGTCGATGCGGAGGGAACGCCGATCGAGCCCGGTCAGGCGATTCGATACCGCATGCGCGAGAGCGCGCCTCCCTTCCGGGAGAGCCATGTCACCATCCGCCTTTCGCCCGGTCGGCAAGGCGGAACTCATATCCGCATCGTGCACGAGCTGGCAAAGCTCCGTGCGGCACGAACGCCAGCTGCCAATGCCAACCTGACGGCACGGCTGCGCGCCGCCTGACGGGCCAGCCCTTCTCGTTTGAAAACCTGAAACAGGAGAATTCGCCGATGCGCGAAGCGATGCAACTCGTCCCTATGGTCGTCGAACAGTCCAGCCGCGGAGAGCGGTCCTTCGACATCTATTCCCGGCTCCTGCGCGAGCGGATCATCTTCCTGAACGGCGAGGTGAATGATGGGGTGGCAGCGCTGGTCTGTGCCCAGCTCCTGTTTCTGGAAGCGGAAGACCCGAAGCGGCCGATCCACCTCTACATCAACTCCCCCGGCGGCGTCGTGACCAGCGGTTTGGCGATGTATGACACCATGCATTACGTCCGCGCGCCGGTTCATACGCTCTGCATGGGCACGGCCCGCTCCATGGGATCGTTTCTCCTGATGGCGGGTGAGCCCGGCCATCGCGCAGCGCTGCCCAATGCCAGCTTGCATGTCCACCAGCCGCTCGGCGGATTTCAGGGCCAGGCCTCCGATTTCATGATCCATGCCGAGGAAATGCAGCAGACCAAGCGCCGCATGATCCGGCTTTACTCCCAGCACTGCGGGCGCAGCGAGGAGGAGGTGGAGCGCACGCTGGACCGCGACCGCTTCATGACCGCCGAGCAGGCGCTGGAATGGGGGCTGATTGACCGGATCATGGACCGCCGCGCGCTGGATCCGGTGGCGGCATGAGCGCGCCTCCCGAGACGGCAGAGCTTAAGACGACAACGCCCCGGCGGTGGCCGCCGGGGCTTTTCAATGGCATCAGAGCGTTCAGGCGCGCAAGGTGCCGCCGGTCGCCTTGGTGACATTGGCGACGATGCGGCCGGTCAGGGCCTCGAAATCCTCATCCGTCAGCGTGCGTTCGGCCGGCTGGATGGTGACCTCGATCGCCACCGACTTCTTGCCCTCGCCCAGCGCACCGCCTTCAAAGACGTCGAAGACATTGACGCCGGAGATCAGCTTGCGGTCTGCGGTCGAGGCCGCCTTCAGGATCGCGCCGGCTTCCACCGCGCGGTCGACCACGAAGGCGAAGTCGCGGCGCACGGCCTGGAAGGGCGAGAGATCGAGCGCCGGCTTGGTGCGGGTCGCCTTCTTCTTCGGTTCCGGCAGGGCGTCGACAAAGACCTCGAAGCCGCAAAGTGCGCCGGAAACGTCGAGCGCTTCCAAGACCTTCGGATGAAACTCGCCGAAGTGGCCAAGCGTGATCTTCGGGCCATATTTGATCGTGCCCGAGCGTCCCGGATGATACCAGGAGGGACCGCCGGCCTCGATCTGGACATTGGCCATGGGCACGCCGCAGGCTTCGAGAACCGCCAGCGCATCGGCCTTGGCCTCGTAGACATCCACCGGCTTGCCGCCGCCCTTCAGCCCGTTCGACCAGGAGCGCCCGGCGCCGGCAAGGCCCGCCGTGCCCCGGCGCAGGCCGCCTGCCACGCGCCGCTGGCCTTCCGGCTTGTCGCTCTCATAGGTGCCGGAGACTTCGAACAGCGCGACATCGCCATAGCCCTTGTCGGCATTGCGCTTGGCCGCTGCAATGAGGCCCGGCAGCAGCGAGGGGCGCATATCCGACATATCGGCGGCGATCGGATTGACCAGCGCCAGCTCCGGCTTGCCGCCGCCGAAGAGCATCGCCTGCTCCTTCGGGATGAAGGACCAGGTGACGGCCTCCAGCATGCCGCGCGATGCCAGCGCCCGCTTGGCCGCACGGGTGCGGATCTGCAGGAGCGTCAGGATACGGCCATTGACGGCGTTGAGCCGCTCCAGCGGCGCAGGGCGGATGCGGTCGACGCCATGGATGCGCATGACCTCTTCCACCAGATCGGCCTTGCCATCCACATCCGGCCGCCAGGAGGGCACGGTAACGCGGGCCCGCTCGCCCTGGTCCTCGACGGTGAAGCCGAGCTTTTCCAGGATCGTGCGCGATTGCGCCGGCTCGATCGTCAGGCCCGTCAGGCGGTTGACCTCGCTATAGGGGAAATCGACCTGCTTTGCCGGGATCTCGGCGTTGCCGGCGACAACGGCCTCGCAAGGCTGGCCGCCGCAGAGCTGAAGCACGAGCTCGGTCGCGCGGTCGAGGCCGGGGATCATATAGGCCGGATCGACGCCGCGCTCGAAGCGGTAGCGCGCATCGGTGATGATACCGAGGCCCCGGCCCGACTTGGCGATGTTCATCGGATCCCACAGCGCCGATTCGATCAGCACGTCGGTGGTCGTTTCATCGCAGCCGGAATGCTCGCCGCCCATAATGCCGCCGATCGACTCCACGCCGCTCTCATCGGCGATCACCACATTGGCGGCCGAAAGCTTGTATTCGCGAGTGTCGAGCGCCAACATGGTCTCGCCGTCCTTCGCGCGACGCACGACGAGATCGCCCTTGACCTTGGCGGCATCGAAGACGTGCAGCGGCCGGCCCTGATCGAAGGTCATGTAATTGGTGATGTCGACAAGCGCGTTGATCGGGCGCAGGCCGATGGATGTCAGCCGGCGGCGCATCCACTCCGGGCTCTGGCCATTGCGGACACCCTTGACGAGGCGCAGCGCGAAGCCGGGGCAGAGCGCGGGATCGTCGAGATCGAGCTTTACCTTGACCGGGGTCTCGCCCGAAAGCGCCAGCGCCGGGGCCGGCGCGGTCTTCAGCCGGCCGAGACCGGCGGCGGCGAGATCGCGGGCAATGCCATGGATCGAGGTGCAGTCGGGCCGGTTCGGCGTCAGATTGATCTCGATGACCGGGTCGTCGATGCCGGCATAGGACGCGAAGCTGGTGCCGACAGGCGCATCCTCGGGCAGTTCGATGATGCCGTTATGATCGTCGGAGATTTCAAGCTCCTTCTCCGAACACATCATGCCCCGGCTTTCCACGCCTCGGATCGTGCCGACCGAAAGCGTGACATTGAGGCCGGGCACATGGGTGCCGGGTGCGGCGAAGGCGCCGATCAGGCCGGCGCGCGCATTAGGCGCACCGCAGACGACCTGCACCGGCTGGCCGGCACCGGTATCGACCATCAGCACCTTCAGCTTGTCGGCCTGCGGATGCTTCTCGGCCGAGACCACCTTGGCGATCAGGAAGGGCTTGAAGGCCGCCTTGTCGTCGACATCCTCGACTTCGAGACCGATGGCGGTCAGGCGTTCGCAGATGTCGTCCAGCGCGGCGTCGGTCTCAAGATGGTCCTTGAGCCAGGAGAGGGTGAATTTCATTTCATTATTCCTTGCCGGGCACCAAATTCTTCGGATCTTGACGCGAGTGCCAAGAGTTCTTTGGAAGACAGACGCTCAGGACGCCTGTCGATGTGAGCATAATATGTTCGCGATTCGGGTCCCCAATTGAAGTGAAGACCACAATCGATATTGCTGAGAGCTTCCGCATGCTCTGAAGTTAGAGTTAGTTCGGTTTTAAACAGAAGTTCTGTTTGCTTTCCGACGACATTCCCAAAAACTTCCAAGCTAAGAATTCCAGGTTGAAACGAAAAATGCTTTTGGTCCGAAGAGAGAACGAAATGATGATTCGTCGCTACACCATCAGAGCCGACAAAAAGCCCGCCGCCCACTGAAAGACCGTTGCTATCGCCATGGAACCATAGCGAGAAATTTTGGGCGGCTTCTCCTCGTTTCAGACGCACATAAAGATTCTCGATTAACTGACCTCTTTTGGACGTCGAAAATAATAGTCCGCGTAGGAACACCTTCGGATCTGGCTTTCCTGGGGTTGTATCGTAGCCAAAGAAAATAAGGCTTGGCCTTGTCATCCTCAGCTTTCCAATTCTAAAAAAGGTCAACCAAGCCGTAATTGCAGAAACAGCAAGCGCCATTCCGCTTATAATCAATGCAATTACCGCAGGCCATGTCTCCATCTCAGGCAGCTTTCTCCGGCGCCCTGGCCCCAGGCGCTTTGATGCCAAGGAACATGCTTTGGACGGAGATGCCCTCGTCCACCTCAGGCCACCAGATCCCCTCATACATCAATTCGATCTCGTTGAGGGCTACTGGATCGAGATCACCAAGAAACGGATACCACCAAAGAGGGGTCGAAATGGTGCGGCCATCTGCCAGCGTCACATGGACCTCATCTGCGGAGCACCAAGCTTTCACCGGGCGCATCTCCTCGGTTTCAAATTCCAAAGAAGCCATTCCATGCCTCGATCCATTGATCCCTGTGTTGCGAAATCACCGCAAGCAGGCGGTCGACCTCCCGTTCATTGTAGCCAATATTCCGGGCCACCGCCGCAGTCTCCAGCCAGACCTTCAATGATTTTCCGTCCTTCACGACATGGATATGCGGAGGTTCGCCCATATCAAGCGCATAGAACCGGAACTTGTAACCCTGCCAGATGAGAAGTGTTGGCAAGGCTCATGCCGCCTTCTCTGGCGCCTTGGCTCCGGGTGCTTTCCATCCCGCAAGCATTCCACGAATGGACAGATCCTCATCCACGTCCGGCCAGTGCACACCGGCCAGCATCAGATGGACATTGTTGCGCTGTGCAGGGGTCGCATTGAGGAGGCGCGGATACCACCACAGAGGCGTGGAGACATGGCGCCCATCCGCAAGGCGCACATGCACCTCGTGCAAATCGCACCAAGCTTCCACCGGACGTTCGGCTTCCGGGTATGGATCATGCGAAATAGTCATTCCATGCCTCCAGCATCATGAGCCTGTGCTCCTCAACCACGTCCAATATACGTCGAAGGTCCCTTTGGCTAAAGCCGCCGGCTTCCGCCAGTTTCACGTCCGTCAGCCAGACCTTGGCTTCCCCGCCATTTCCATCAACATGGATATGCGGCGGTTCATATCTTCCTTACGCGCTCAATCCCCCAAACAGCGTCGGCATATCCAGCGGGCGAAAGCCGTAATGGGAGAGCCAGCGCGCATCCGCGTTGAAGAAGTCGCGCAGGTCCGGCATGCCGTATTTCAGCATGGCGATGCGGTCGAGGCCCATGCCCCAGGCAAAGCCTTGGTAGACATCGGGGTCGAGGCCGCCGGCGCGCAGCACGGTCGGATGCACCATGCCGCAGCCGAGGATCTCCATCCAGTCCTTGCCCTCGCCGAACTTGACAATCGGGCCGGAAGAGCGATCGCACTGGATATCGACTTCGAAAGACGGCTCGGTGAAGGGGAAGAAAGAGGGGCGGAAGCGCATGGTCACGTCTTCCACCTCGAAGAAGGCCTTGCAGAATTCGGTCAGCACCCAGCGCAGATTGGCGACATTGGCCGTCTTGTCGACGACCAGGCCTTCCACCTGATGGAACATCGGCGAATGAGTGGCATCAGAGTCCTGGCGATAGGTCTTGCCGGGAATGATGATGCGGATCGGCGGCTCCTGCTGCTCCATGGTGCGCACCTGCACCGGCGAGGTATGGGTGCGCAGCACGCGCTGCTCGTTGCCACCGTCGCCCGCCTGCAGGAAGAACGTGTCGTGCATCTCGCGCGCGGGATGGCCTTCGGGGAAATTCAGCGCGGTGAAATTATAATAGTCGGTCTCGATATCCGGACCCTCGGCGATCGAGAAGCCCATATCGGCGAAGATCGCGGTGATCTCGTCGACGATCTGGCTGATGGGATGGATACGGCCCCGCTCGGCCGGCGAGGAGCGCACCGGCAGGGTCACGTCGAGAGTTTCGCGGGCCAGCCGCTCGGCGATTGCGGCATCCTTCAGCGCGGCCTTGCGCGTCGCAATGGCGTCGCTCACCCGCGTCTTCAGCGCGTTGATCGCCGCACCGCGCGTCTGGCGCTCTTCCGGCGACATGGTGCCCAGCGTCTTCAGAAGGTCGGAGACCGATCCCTTCTTGCCCAGCGCTCCGACGCGCACGGCTTCGATGGCTGCTTCGTCGGCGGCCGTCTCAATGTCATTCAGCAGGGTGCTTTCCAAAAGCGCGAGATCGCTCATGTGGTGAACCTGTTCTGGCCAGTCTGGCCGTGTGGGTGGGCAAGAAGGACGGCCGAACGAAGATAGTCGGTCGCCAGGATGAAACGGTCGATATCGGCGCCCCGCCTCAGCCGAAGGGCGAAACGGGCAAGTGGCAGGAAGCGCGCCAGCATGGGAATGATGTCGTCCAGCGCGGTCTCGGCCGCATTCGGCCGATTCTCGCGCCAGGCGGCAAGCGCCTGCTCCAGCGTTTCGCGCGCAAGCGCCCGGCTGGCGACCTGGAGAAACAGCAGCCAGAAGTCGCGCGCCTGGGCGAGCGGCATGGGCATGACGGCCGCCGGATCTTCTTCAAGATCCAGAAAGCCGAAGCCTTGAGAATCGAGTGCGAAATCGCGCGGATGCGGCCGGCCATGGCAAAGCCCGGCAGCATGAAGCCGCCCAAGTTCACGGGCGCAGCGGACCAACAGGGCATCATGGCCTTGCGGATCCACAGGGCTGAGCGCCTTCATCAACGCGAGCACATTTGGACCGAGATCCGACAGAACCAAAGCTGCGGGACCCTGGTAGAGGATCCGGGGCACGCGAAAGCCGGCTGCCGCCAGCGCCTCGATCCGTCGCTTCTCACCCTGGGCCGAAGCCTCCGCGGACAGGCGCGGGGAGGGCGCGAGCATGCGCGCATTTGGTCCAAGCCGGGCGGCCAAGCGCCGCAGCATCGTGCCGCGCAGGAGCGATGGGGTGAGACCTTCGTAACGCTTGATCCAGAGCGCACGACCACCCGAGAGAGCGACACGCTGGACACGTTTGGACGAGCCGGCAAGGGCGGCCAGCATTCTCTCAACATCCGTGTCATCAAGCTCTTGAAGCATGACCGGGCCCTTCTCCCCATCCGCTTGCTCAAAGCGCGTCGTGATCCGCCAGATCAACGCGTGACGATCCAAGAAAAAACCCGCGCCGGCTCAGCGCCAGCGCGGGTTTCCCAAAAGTAACGATAGCTTGGGAAGCGCTGGTCTTAGCGAACCGCGCTTTCAAACTCGTTGGCCGTGCCCGTATCCTTGAGATAGGCGAGCGCGGTCTTGGCGGCTTCGACGAGCGCGCCGAAGGCAG
The DNA here is from genome assembly GCF_900109605.1 of Xaviernesmea oryzae. Taxonomy (GTDB): domain Bacteria; phylum Pseudomonadota; class Alphaproteobacteria; order Rhizobiales; family Rhizobiaceae; genus Xaviernesmea; species Xaviernesmea oryzae. Next base: position 275,904 of record NZ_FOAM01000004.1, on the reverse strand, counting down.
CAGCTTCATGAATGGCCATGTCGGACAGAACCTTGCGGTCAACTTCGATGCCGGCCTTGTTCAGACCATCGATGAAACGGCCATAGGTCAGGCCATGCTCGCGCACGGCGGCGTTGATGCGCTGGATCCACAGAGCGCGGAAATTGCGCTTCTTGGCGCGACGGTCGCGCGTGGCAAACTGGCGCGAACGATCGACGGCAGCCTTGGCGGCGCGGATCGTATTCTTGCGACGGCCGTAGAAGCCCTTGGCGGCCTTCAGCGTCTTCTTATGCTTGGCGTGGGACGTTACGCCGCGTTTTACACGTGCCATGGAATGATCTCCTTAAAATCCTGGGCCGATGAGGGTCTTAAAGACCGTTGGGCAAGTAGTTCTTGACGATCTTCTTGCCATCGGCTTCGGCGAGAACCATGGTTCCACGCGCGTCGCGGATGAACTTGTTCGACCGTTTGATCATGCCGTGGCGCTTGCCGGCGGCAGCTGCGAGAACCTTGCCGCTGGCGGTGATCTTGAACCGCTTCTTGGCCGAGGATTTCGTCTTCATCTTGGGCATTTTGCTACTCCATTCTTCTTCGTTTCGAGCCTGCTGACGAGACAGGCTCCAGCATGAAGAACGGCCACGGCATGCCCTGCCGGACCGTTCGGACGGCGGCTTGTAGCCGAAGCCGGGCGAAAGCGCAACGGCTCGCGGCGCATTTCGTCGCGATTGCAGCCGATCGCGGCGTGAAGGCCGCAGGTGGCGATCCCGATCGATGTATCGGTGCGCCAGCATTCATCCCGATCAGCCAGAATGCAACAAGGCCGCTCAGGGTATCTCCCTGGGAGCGGCCTTGTTCAAGCACATGTCGAAGCGGGGCTGCGAGCGCTCCTGTCGCGCTCAGCCGCCGGCGGCGCCCGACGCGGTGCGCCGGCGCATTACCGCGGCGCGAGCACCATCATCATCTGACGTCCCTCGAGCTTGGGCTCGGCTTCGACCTTGGCGATGGTGGTGGTGTCTTCCTTCACCTGCAGAAGAAGCTTCATGCCGAGTTCCTGGTGGGCCATTTCGCGGCCACGGAACTTCAGCGTCACCTTCACCTTGTCGCCGTCTTCGAAGAAGCGGCTCATCGCCCGCATCTTCACCTCATAATCATGGGTGTCGATGTTCGGACGCATCTTGATCTCCTTGATCTCGATGATCTTCTGCTTCTTGCGGGCCTCGGCGGCCTTTTTCTGCGATGAATATTTCAGCTTGCCGAGATCGAGGATCTTGCACACCGGCGGTTCGGCGTTCGGCGAGATCTCGACGAGATCCAGACCGGCTTCCTCCGCGAGGCGGAGCGCCTGGTCGGTCGGCACGATGCCCTGGTTTGCACCTTCGGCATCGATGAGCTGCACCCGGGGAACCCGGATTTCCTTGTTGGATCGGGGTCCGTCCTTGACAGGGGCGTCCGATTTAAAGGGTCTGCGAATGGTCGTACTCTCCTCGCATTGTTGAAGAATTTTGCTTGATGCCAGCGCGTGCGCCAAGACCGGTCTGTCTTCAGACCTGTCGGCCGTAACGCCGCCCGTTCAATCGTCAAGGCGCGTATATAGCATCTTTCCTGAAGAAAATCACCCTCTGTCGCGGCTCGTCAAATCCGATTAGATGGAAAAAACCTGCCGCAAAGGAGCTGATTGCCATGACCGAGAGCCAAGTTCCCGCCATTTCGCAGATCACGGTCGGCGCGTCTGGCGAATCGCGGATGATTGCCTATCGGTTCCTGCGCGCCAGGACCGGCATCAAGCCGGCACTCGTCTGGCTCGGCGGCTACCGCTCGGACATGGAGGGCACCAAGGCGCTGGCGCTCGAAGGCTTTGCCCGGGAGCAGGGACTGGCCTGCCTGCGCTTCGACTATTCCGGCCATGGTGTGTCCGGCGGCGATTTCGCCGAGGGCACGATTTCGCGCTGGCTGGAGGAGGCGCAGGCCGTGATCGCGGCGGCAGGTCTGGATCGCATGATCCTCGTCGGCTCGTCCATGGGCGGCTGGATCGCCTTGCGGCTGGTCGAGGAGCTGCGCAGCCGGGGGGAGGGTGCTCGTCTGACCGGGCTGGTCCTGATCGCGCCGGCGCCTGATTTCACCAGCGCGCTGATCGAGCCGCAGTTGAGCGACGCTGAGCGCGAGGCGCTCGCGCAGAAGGGCTATTTCGAGGAACCCTCCGCCTATGGCCCTGAGCCTTATATCTATACCCGTAAGCTGATCGAGGATGGACGGAAAAACCGCGTTCTGTCCGGCATGATCGAAACCGGTTGCCCCGTTCACGTGCTCCAGGGCATGCGCGACGACGACGTGCCCTATAGCCATGCCCTGACACTGATGGAGCATCTGGCCTGTGACGATGTGGTGATGACCTTGATCCGAGACGGGGACCACCGGCTGTCCCGTCCAGAAGATCTGGAGCGGATGCGCGCCGCCATAGAAGGCATGCTCGGCGAAGCCTGAGCGCGCCCACAATCCTGTTCGATAGCACGAAGCACGTGCATTGCGGCCCGTTCTCGCGCTTTCGCACCGGCGAAGCTCGGGACGGTGAGCCGATGATCGGGCTCGTTCGATCGTCATCCTGCCATAGTGATTAAGGCCTTTTCACCCGCCTGGAAGGATCATGGCGAACTCTCCATTGATGCCCTGCTTTCGCCATTTTCGTAAAAATCTATTTAAATACAATGCGATGAAGGCTCGTTGCGTCTATCAGTTCTTACGAATCTGATGCGGTTTCGCCGCAGATCTTAACCATGTCTTAACGTGCCGCGCCGCTGCAATTGACTCTCCGCGCCCCTGCTGGTTAACGTTTTCTTAACAAATGGAACGGCGGGCGCATGAGGCGCCGCATACGCTGTCGTTAGATGTCATCGGCATGCGGAATGTTCGCGCGGGGTTTTCCGCGGGCGTTCCGCCACAGGGGACGCGCATGGCGCAGATCAACGGGCTTTCCAGGCTGGTAGCGGCAATGGCCGCGCTCGTGCTTTCCGCAGGTGCTGCCGTTCCGGCGCCAACCAATGGCAGCCTTTGGATGCAGACCGGCAGCGTGACCTCCCAGCCGATCGGCCATTACGAATTCTGCCAGACGCATCAGAGCGAATGCTCGATCACCTCGCCTTCTTCGCCGCCGCCGCGCGTCACCGAATATGGCTGGAAGGTCATTCGCGACATCAACACCACCGTCAACCATGCGATCACGCCGATGACCGACATGGAACTCTATGGCCGCGAGGAATTCTGGACCTATCCGGAAACCGCCGGTGACTGCGAAGACTATGCGCTGCTGAAGCGCCGCGACCTGCTCGAAAAGGGCTTTTCTCCCGCAGACGTGCTGATGACCGTCGTGCGCAAGCCCGATGGTGAGGGGCATGCGGTGCTGACCGTGCGCACCGCCCAGGGTGACTTCATCCTCGATAATCTCGAAGACGAGGTGAAGCTCTGGACCAAGACGCCCTACCGCTATCTCAAGCGCCAAGCCTCCTTCAACACCGGGCGCTGGGTCACCATCGAGAATGGCGACGAAATCATGGTCGGTTCAGTCGGGCGCTGAACCTCATCTGATTGCCGGATGCATCAAGGGCCGGAGGTTCACGCCTCCGGCCCTTTCCTTTGCGCAAGCAAGGGTAAGTGCAGCCTTTAGCCGCTGCCGATCAGAATGCCGGCCGCGAGCACCAAACTGCCGCCAACCACCACCTGAAAGGCAGCGCGCAGGAAGGGTGTCTCCATATAGCGGTTCTGGATGAAGGCGATGGCCCAGAGCTCGAAGAACACCACGATGCCGGCAACAATGGTTGCGGTCCAGAAATCGGGAATGAGATAGGGCAGGGCATGGCCGAGGCCGCCGAGTGCCGTCATGATGCCGCAGGCGAGCCCGCGCTTGATCGGTGATCCCCGACCGGAAATCTTGCCATCATCATGGGCGGCTTCGGTAAAGCCCATGGAGATGCCGGCGCCAACGGAGGCCGAGAGGCCGACCAAGAAAGTCTGCCAGGTATCCTGCGTGGCAAAAGCGGCGGCGAAAATCGGCGCAAGTGTGGAGACGGAGCCGTCCATCAGGCCAGCCAGGCCGGGTTGCACATAAGTCAGGACGAATTGCCGCCGGGCCGTCTCGCCTTCTTCCGTGCGAACGTCTTCCGGCCGGTGGCGCTCGTCCAGCATGCGGGCAATGTCTTCATGTCCTTGCTCCGCCAGAGCCAGATCGTGCAGAAGCGCACGCGTGCCCGCATCCGAGGTCTGCTTGGCTGCTTCCACATAGAAATGATAGGCCTGCTGCTCCATGAGTTCGGCTTCGCGCCGGATGGCATCGGGCGTCAGGCTTTTCTGCAGCCAGTCAGGCTTGCGCTCCAGAAAGCCGCGCACATGCTCGCGCCGCAACAGCGGAATGCGCTCGCCGAACCGGCGGCGATGCATGTCGATCAGCATGTTCTTATGGGTGTTTTCCACCTCCGCCATATCCTCGAAGACCTTGGCGGAGTGGGGATAGGCCGTGCGCAGCTGATCGGCATAGGCGAGATAGATGCGGGCATCGTCTTCTTCGCTGGAGATGGCAAGCGCCAGAACCTCCTGTTCGCTTAAGGAGGAAAGGCTGCGGCGGCGGGCGCCGCTGAAAAACTGCGTGAGCATGGAAAAGCACTCTAGATTTAGAATGATTCTAATCTATCGCGGGTGCGGAAGAATGCAAGGCGCAAGCCGTGCCAGGATCCGAAGAGGGCCTCATAGACATCATGCATCCCTATTACGTCCTGCGGAACAAAAGCCGACATCGCTCGTTTTGCTGGCAAGAACATCGCCGGACGCTTTCAAGGAAATTCGGCGGGGTTTTAACAAGAACGTGTTGAACCACAGGAGAATTCCCATGGACGTTAATGGCGTAGGTTGGCTTGCAGCAATCATCATCGGCGGCCTTGCAGGCTGGCTGGCAGAACAGTTCATGAAATCCAATATGGGTCTCTTCATGAACATCATCCTGGGTATTCTCGGCGCCGTCGTCTTGAACGCCATCCTGCACTTCGCAGGTCTCTCTTTCGCCGGCTGGCTTGCCTATCTGGTCATCGGTTTCATCGGCGCCTGCCTGCTCATTGCGGTCGGCCGCGCCGTGCGGCATTGATCGCCTGACACTCACGACATGATGAAACGACAGAAGCCGCTTTGACAAAGGCGGCTTTTGTCACTTTGAGGCGGCTCTGATCCTTGAAGGGCGGATGCATGCCCAAGCAAAAGTGTCTGAAGAACAGAGGAGAGCGCGATGCTCACGCATGATGCGGAAGGCAACGGCAAAGGCATTCTGGAAATCAACGGCCAGTCCCAGCCCGTGTCCTACGAACTCGTGGTGGCGCGCGAGGAGGACGATACGCGCCGCGTGCGCATTCGCCTAATGGCGCCGCGCGACTGGCTGATGAAGCAAGGGTTCAGCGGCGAGGCAACCTTGGTGCGTGACAATGGCTCACGCGTGAAGGTGTCCCATGAGGGTGGCGTCGATGTGGACGATCCCATCGCCGTCGCGCTGGAAGGGCATGACTCTCTGAAGGGCGGCGACGCAGAAATTGCCGAGGCCTATCCGGAATTGTCGAACTGACAGCGCTTTGACAGCGCAGAGAAAAGGGCGCGGCCTTTGACAGGCTGCGCCCTTTTGCATGCTCGGTCTCGCATGTGCTCCGGTGTCGTCATGTCGACGCTCAGAGCCTTAGGCTCAAGGCTAGAGCATCGGACCGAAAAGTGGGAACCGGTTTTCGGAAAATCCGATGCGAAACAAAAAACTAGAGCGTCGGACTGCGTATGATTTTCAGTCCGACGCTTTAAAGGCTGGCGCTTTCGACGCTGTGCACCGGAAAAGGCCGTGGCCTCAGTCCTTGGCGCGCTCCACGTAGGAGCCGTCTTCAGTGGCGATGATGACGCGCGTGCCGGCAGTGATGTGCGGCGGCACGAGCGTGCGCACACCATTCGACAGCATGGCCGGCTTATAGGACGAGGAGGCCGTCTGGCCCTTGGTGACCGGCTCGGTCTCGGTGATTTCGAGCGTGACATGGCGCGGTAGCTCGATGGCGATCGCCAGGCCTTCATGGATCGACAGGGTGCAGACCATGCCTTCCTGCAGATAGGCTTTCTGATCGCCGATGTCCTCTGCGGTCATGACCAGCTGGTCATAGCTTTCCGGGTTCATGAAATGGAAGCCTTCGCCATCCTCATAGAGGAAGGTGTGCGGGCGGTCTTCGACGAAGGCGCGCTCCACCTGCTCGGTGGTCCGGTAACGCTCGGAAACCTTCACGCCATCGGAGATGCGGCGCATATCGACCTGCGTGACCGGCGTGCCCTTGCCCGGATGGAAATTCTGCGCCGTCAATACGACGTAGAGCTTGCCGTCGACGTCGAGAACGTTCCCCTTGCGGACGGAGGAGGCGATGACCTTGACCATAAGTCTTCCTTGTTCAGAATTGTCTTGTTCGCGGATGCTTGTTTCAGATGGGCCGAACGTCTAGGTAACGGCCGACATGGCCGCCGCGAAGGCGAGGCGATTGCCCGTATTTTGGGCCGCACCTACCGCATCTCAAGCCAAAAGGCCAGCATCCTCGCGGCGAAAGCCAGAAGGAGTGGGTGAAAGCTTGGCGATCAAGGGTTTCGTTGGATCTGAATCCGGCAAACATCCCCTGTGATCCACGGCCTGATCGCTGCAAGCGGATGGGTGTGGGTCTGTCCCGGCGCGCATGACGGCATCACAGGCGCCGCAGGGCGGAAGGAGTTGAACGAGAATGGCCGCAGTCTCTCCCTGGTGGAGCCCCGCCCGGCATGCCGACCGGCGTCCTTTCTTAACGGCCCGCGGACGCATTCAAGCAGCGCTACGTGGCTTCTTCGACGGGCATGATTTTATCGAGGTCGATCCGGCCGCCCTTCAGGTCTCGCCCGGCAACGAGGCGCATCTGCATGCTTTTTCCACCCAGGCGACCGGCCCGGATGGGTTCAGCTACCCGATGCATCTTCACACCTCGCCGGAATTTGCCTGCAAGAAGCTTTTGGCGGCCGGCGAGCGGCGCATCTCCTGCTTTGCCCATGTCTGGCGCAACCGCGAGCGCGGGCCCCTGCACCACCCCGAATTCACCATGCTCGAATGGTATCGCGCCGGCGAGACCTATGAGCGGCTGATGGAGGATTGCGCGGCGATGCTGGGGCTGGCGGCGGAGGCGGCCGGAGCCAAGATGCTGAGCTGGCGCGGCGAAAGCTGCGATCCCCATGCCGAGCCCGAGCGGCTGAGCTTGGCGGAGGCTTTCGACCATTTTGCCGGCATCGACCTCTTGGCGAGCGTCTCCGCCGATGGCGAGACCGACCGTGACCATCTGGCCGCCGCCATGCGTGCCTCTGGCTTGCGGGTGGCCGAAGACGATGGCTGGGCCGATCTCTTCAGCCGCGTGCTGGTGGAAAAGATCGAGCCGAAGCTCGGCTTCGGCCGCGCCACGATCCTTTACGGCTATCCGGTCAGCGAGGCGGCCCTTGCTCGGCGCAGTGCGGCCGAGCCACGGACAGCCGAGCGCTTTGAGCTTTATGCCTGCGGCGTCGAGCTGGCCAATGCCTTTGGCGAGCTGACCGATCCGGCCGAACAGCGCCGCCGCTTCGAAATCGAAATGGCTGAGAAGCAGCGGATCTATGGCGAGACCTACCCGATCGACGAGGATTTTCTGGCGGCGCTTAACCTCATGCCCGAGGCCAGTGGCGCCGCACTCGGCTTCGACCGGCTGGTGATGCTCGCTGCGGGCGCTCGCCGCATCGAGGAGGTGCTCTGGGCGCCGGTCGCGGAATTGCCGCAGACGCAGGGGCGCCGCTGATGGCTGCGGCAACGCTGACCACACTGGAGGCGCTGGAAGAATCCGGCTTCGTCAAGGACGATGACCGCGCCGCGCTTGAGGCCGTTGCCGCGCGCTATGCCGTTGCGGTCTCACCTGATATGGCCGCGCTGATCGACCCGGATGATCTGGACGACCCGATCGCCCGGCAGTTCATCCCGCAATCCGCCGAGCTGGTCATCTTGCCGGACGAGCGCGCCGATCCGATTGGCGACCATGCCCATTCGCCGGTGGAAGGCATCGTCCATCGCTATCCCGACCGCGTGCTGCTCAAGGCCGTTCATGTCTGCCCGGTCTATTGCCGCTTTTGTTTCCGCCGGGAAATGGTCGGCCCGAAGGGTGATGGCACGCTGTCGGGCGCAGCTCTCGACGCGGCCTTTGCCTATATCGCCGCTCATCCCGAAATCTGGGAGGTGATTCTGACGGGTGGCGATCCCTTTGTGCTGTCGCCTCGCCGCCTGGCCGATCTCATGCGCCGGCTCGCGGCCATCGATCATGTCAGGATCGTGCGCTTTCACACCCGCGTGCCGGTGGTCGAGCCGGCGAGGATCGATACGGCTCTGGTGGCGGCGCTGAAGGAGAGCGGCAAAACCGTCTATGTCGCGCTCCATGCCAACCATCCGCGCGAGCTGACGCCGGAGGCGCGCGCGGCCATAGGGCGGCTTGCCAATGGCGGGGTGACGCTGGTCAGCCAGTCTGTGCTGCTGAAGGGCGTCAATGACGATCCGCAGGTGCTGGCAGCGCTGATGCGCGGCTTCGTCGAAGCGCGGGTGACACCCTATTATCTCCACCATCCCGATCTCGCGCCCGGCACCAGCCATTTCCGCCTGACGATCGAAGAGGGGCAGGCGCTGGTCGCCAGCCTGCGCGGCCATCTCTCCGGCCTTTGCCAGCCGACCTATGTGCTCGATCTTCCCGGCGGCCACGGCAAGGCGGTGGTCGCGGCCTCGTCCGTTCAAGACGATGGGGAAGGCGGCTATCGCATCATGGATTTTCGCGGGCAGGTGCATGCCTATCCGCCGCGCGGCGATTGATGGCAAAAAAACCGGCCCTTTCGAGCCGGTTTTGCATAGGTCGGTGAACGGCCTCGGCCGATCAATTTTCCTGGATCGGCGCGATGGAGATTTCCACGCGGCGGTTCTGGGCGCGGCCCGCCTCGGTGGCGTTGGAGGCGACGGGGCGCTCTTGGCCATAGCCGATGGCCGACATGCGGCGCTGATCGACGCCCTGGCTCGCCAGATAATTGGCGACCGAGGCGGCGCGGCGCTCGGAGAGGCCTTGGTTATAGGCCGGGTTGCCGACCGAGTCCGTATGGCCGTCAACGTCGACAAGCGTCTTTTCGAACTTGCGCAGAACGATGGCGACCGAGTTCAGCGTCGCGTAGAAGCCCGGATTAACCTGGTCCTGGTCGGTGGCGAAGGTGATGTTGGACGGCATGTTCAGAACGATGCGGTCGCCGACGCGGGTGACCGAAACGCCGGTGCCCTGCAGCTGGGCGCGCAGTTCGGATTCCTGATTGTCCATATATTTGCCGATCAGGCCGCCGCCGAGTGCGCCGATGCCGGCGCCGATCAGCGCGCCATTGCGCCGGCCACGGGCGCTCTTGCCGACCAGAAGGCCGGTCGCGGCGCCAAGGCCTGCGCCGATCAGCGCACCGCCTGATGTGTTCGACATCTTCTGTTCCCCGGTATAGGGGTCCACGGTCGTGCAGCCGGAAAGATAGACGGCCGCGATGGCCAGGATGGCGGTTCTCTTCATCATCGAATCAAGGGTTCCCCGAGTGACAGACTTTTGTTCATAGCATCGATTGCGGCGGGAAGATGAAGCCCCCACAATGGCGTGATGATGACGTGAAGCGAAAATTCTGCACGCGCTGCGCCTTGTGCTTCCCGTCAAAGCGCTTTGTAGAAGATCGTCGTGTCGCAGAAGCGGCCATCGGGCCAGAGCGCATAATTCGGGATGATGCCGCTGGGCGACCAGCCGAGGCGCGCATAGATCGCCTCCGCCGGGCTGCCGGTGGCCGTATCGAGCACCAGCAGGCTCTTGCCCGCGTGCCCCGCCTCCGCCTCTGCCGCATCCAGCAGCAGGCGGGCAAAGCCCAGGCCGCGCGCGGTGCGGTGAACCAGCAGTTTCTTCAGGTCCGCCCGATGGGGCTGGTTGGGCGGCTGTTTCAGGCCCAGCTGCACCGTGCCGGCAAGGCGGCCATCCTGCTCGGCGGCCAGCAGCAGCGTGGCGCCGGAGGCCACGCCGGCAGCAACGTCGCGCCAATAGGCTTCCGCCTCGTCACGGGAAAAATCCGCCATGAAGCCGACCGATGCGCCGCCTTCTATGCAATCGAGCAGGATGTCGGCAAGCTCGGGCAGGGCGGCAATGGCCGCCTCGGCGGACAGGCGGCGAAGGCCAGGCTTGGACGCTTGCGGGGCAGCGGGGAGAGGGGATGACATAAGGGGCTCTTTCATCAGCAATGCGCTTGGATCAACCTTCGCGCCGGTGGAGGATCACCGCGTAGCGTGCCGGTTCCGCATGCGGGTTTTCGAAAATCTGGCCGTCGTCCAGGCGCATGAACAGACAGTCCCCGGCCTGAAGATCGCAGGTCACATCGCCTGAGGTCAGTCGCATCGCGCCTTGCAGAACCCAGACATGCTGCGTCGTGCCGCCATCGAAGACATGGGGATCGAAGACCACGCGTCCATGCGCCGGAAATTCGACCTCGATGATATCGACGGGCGAGCCCGTGCGCTCCGGCGAGACGGAACGGCGCAGATAGCCCGTCGCCGGGTCGCGCCACAGGCGTTGAGCCTCGCGCCGCGACAGCGGATCGCCGGCTCCGTCTTCTTGGGCGAAAAAGCGCGACAGCGTCGTGTCGAGCGCGGCGCAGAGACGATTGAGGAGCTGCGCCGTCGGGCTCGCCTCGCCGCGCTCGATGCGTGAGATCATGGCGCGGCTGACCCCGGCACGCTCGGCCAGCCCGTCCAGCGTCAGACGTTGCATCTGGCGCAGATGCTTGAGCCGATGGCCGAGGCGGCTGTCGATCGGATCGGACAGGGATGATGTTTCTGATTCCATGATAAGAGAATAAATTCTCTTTTATGAGAGTCAAGCGGGCTTCGTCTTCGATGACGACAAAGCAAGCCTCGAGCTCTCCTGCCCGAAGTGCCGGAAGCCCGGCATTTTCCCGCTTTGCGGCCGGGATATGCGCTGCTATATGCCGGCTCCATGAGCACCACGACGCGCACGCCCCTCGACCATATCCGCAATTTCTCCATCGTCGCCCATATCGACCATGGCAAATCGACCCTTGCCGACCGGCTGATCCAGTCGACCGGCGGGCTGGCCGAGCGTGAGATGAGCGAGCAGGTGCTCGACAGCATGGATATCGAGCGCGAGCGCGGCATCACCATCAAGGCCCAGACCGTGCGCCTGCACTACAAGGCGAACAATGGTGAGGTCTATGTCCTCAACCTGATCGATACGCCCGGCCATGTGGACTTCGCCTATGAAGTCTCGCGCTCCCTGTCGGCCTGCGAAGGGTCGCTGCTCGTGGTCGACGCTTCGCAAGGTGTGGAAGCGCAGACGCTCGCCAATGTCTACCAGGCGATCGACAACAATCATGAGCTGGTGACCGTCCTCAACAAGATCGACCTGCCGGCCGCCGAACCCGACCGGATCAAGCAGCAGATCGAGGAGGTGATCGGCATCGACGCGTCCGACGCCGTGCTGATTTCGGCCAAGACAGGCCTTGGTATTCCCGATGTGCTGGAGGCGATCGTCAACCACTTGCCGCCTCCGACAAGCGAAGGCGGCGAGACTGCGCCCTTGAAGGCGCTGCTGGTCGACAGCTGGTACGACACCTATCTCGGCGTCATGGTTCTCGTGCGCATCATCGAAGGCGTGCTGAGCAAGGGCCAGACCATCCGCATGATGGGCACGGATGCCCGGTACACGGTCGAGCGCGTCGGCGTGCTCACGCCCAAGATGGTGGCCATGGACAGTCTTGGCCCGGGCGAGATCGGCTTCATCACCGCCTCGATCAAGGAAGTCGCCGATACCCGCGTCGGTGACACGATCACCGAGGACAAGAAGCCGACCGCCCATGCGCTGCCGGGTTTCAAGCCGGCGCAGCCGGTGGTTTTCTGTGGCCTGTTTCCGGTCGATGCCGCCGATTTCGAAGATCTGCGGGCGGCGATGGGCAAGCTGCGCCTCAACGACGCCTCGTTTTCCTTCGAAATGGAATCCTCCGCCGCGCTCGGCTTCGGCTTCCGCTGCGGCTTCCTCGGCCTGCTGCATCTCGAGATCATCCAGGAGCGGCTGGAGCGCGAATTCGATCTGGATCTCATCGCCACCGCGCCCTCGGTCGTCTACAGGCTGACGATGACGGACGGTTCCGAGCGGGAATTGCACAATCCTGCCGATATGCCCGATGTGGTGAAGATCTCCGAGATCCAGGAACCCTGGATCAAGGCGACGATCCTGACTCCGGACGACTATCTCGGCGGCATCCTGAAACTGTGCCAGGATCGGCGCGGCATTCAGACGGAGCTCACCTATGTGGGCAAGCGGGCGATGCTGACCTATGAGCTGCCGCTCAACGAAGTGGTGTTCGATTTCTACGACCGCCTGAAATCGATTTCCAAGGGGTATGCTTCGTTCGATTACCATCTGCATGGCTATCGCGAAGGCAATCTCGTCAAGATGTCGATCATGGTCAATGGCGAACCGGTCGATGCGCTGTCGATGCTGGTGCACCGTTCCGCCGCTGAAAAGCGCGGCCGCGACATGTGCGAGAAGCTGAAGGACCTGATCCCGCGGCACATGTTCAAGATCCCGATCCAGGCGGCGATCGGCGGCAATGTGATCGCCCGCGAAACGATTTCGGCCATGCGCAAGGACGTGACCGCAAAGTGCTATGGCGGCGACGCCACCCGCAAGCGCAAGCTGCTGGACAAGCAGAAGGAAGGCAAGAAGCGCATGCGGCAGTTCGGCAAGGTCGATATTCCGCAGGAAGCCTTCATCGCCGCGCTGAAGATGGGCGACGAATAGTCCACATACCGCAGGCCCAGGTCCCGGCGCTTTTTTATCTTGGCGCCGGATGTATCGTCCAGCTTGTGCTTGATCTTCTTCTTGACGTTTGCGGTCTTTGTCTTACCATCCAAAAGCATCGGCATGCCGACCCGGCATGTCCGGCTGGAGGAAGGCGACATGCACAAGTTCAAGATCGTCAAGGCCGCCAACGGCCAATTTCGCGTGCATTTTCTCTACAATGCCGAAGTGATGGTCTGGTCGGAGAATTACGCCTCCAAGCAAAGCGCCAAGGCCTGCGTCGAGTCGGTGAAGAAGAATGCACCGGGCGCTGCCACGATTGATCTGACGCGCGCAGAGAGCGGCTCCGGCTATCGCTTCGAAATCGTCGACAGCAAGGACCAGGTCTTCGTGCGCTTTCGCGCCGCCAATGGCGAGGTCATGCTCCGTTCAGAAACCTATTCCGCCAAAACCAGCGCGAAGAACTGCATCGACTCTGTCAAGAAAAACGCGCCTGATGCCCCTGTCGAGGATGAGACGGCGTCTGCGTAAGTGAGCTCAGGTCTTTTCCGGCAGGCGCGATGGCCGTATGATGCGCAGCACCGAGAAGGAGCCTGTCATGTCTCAAGCCGTCAAGCTCACCGATCTGACTGTTGACGACCGTCTTCTGGCGGAAGCCGAGGCACTGAAGATCGACATCACCCGCGCCGCCGCCGATGGCATCGCCCAGGCGGTGAAGGCCGAAAAAGAGCGTCTCTGGCTGAGCGAAAATGCCGAGGCGATCGCGGCGTCGAATGCTTATGTGGCCAAGCATGGTCTTCCGCTGGCGCGTCATCGCCGCTTCTGATGGCGCGGTTTCACGTTTACCGGCTTGAGCCGGACGATGCGCTCGTGCTCGATGTTCAATCGTCTCTTCTGGTCAATCTTGATACGCGCGCTGTCGTGCCACTGCTGCCAACAACAGCTTTGTCTCCCATCATGGCGCGACTCAATCCGAAATTCACGATCGATGGCGATCTCTATGTCATGGCAACGCAATTCATCGGCGTGGTGTCTGACCGATCCATTGGCTTAAGCGTCAGCAATCTCACCGCAAGGGCTGACGACATCATCGCCGCCCTCGATTTTCTCTTCCAAGGATTTTAAACAGCGCGCTATTGATCGGCCGCGCAGGGCCAGCCGGCAGGCTTCGTCAGGCCTGCGGGCAGCTTGGTCTTGTCGTCGCCGCAGGCAAGCTCGACCTGCTCCTGTGTTAGGCCCTTGACCTGCGAAAGATTGAGCCCCTCGATCCGGGTGAGATAGAGAAAGGCCTGGTCGAAACCGATCTGTCCGCCGAGCTTGGCACCAGCTAGCCGGGCGCGCGACAGATTGGACAGCGCAAAGCGCGCGTCAGTGAGCGAGGCGCCTGCGAAGTCCACGCGGCTCACCTCGGCCTTCTCGAAATTGGCGCCAGTGAGATCGGCCTTGGTGAAATCGGCGCGCTGCAGTTCGGCGCCGGAAAAATTCGCACCCTTGGCCTGAATGCCGGAGAAATTCGACCTGTAAGCCTCGATCCGGGCAAAATCGGCGCCGTCCGCCGCAGCGCCAGAAACGGAGGTTCGGATCATCCGCGCCTTCTCGAAGCGCGCGCCTGCCAAAGCCGATCCGCTCAAATCCGTTGCGCTGAGATCGCTGTCGCTAAGATTGGCGCCATCGAGCTGGCTGGAGGAAAGCAGGATGCGGGACTTGGTGCAGCCGCTCCAGTCGATTCCCGTTGTTGGCGACTCGCTGCAGTCTCCAGCGGAAGCCGGCCGCACGAGGCTTGACGATGCAAGAAGCGTCAGGGCCATGACCGCAAGCGCCGCCAAGCGCGATGCCGATCTCGCCCTGCTTGATGAATTGGTCGCCTTCATGCCGTTCATCCTCCACCCAAGCGCGCCGCGATCTTTCGGATCGGCGCCCGCGCTATCGCTCCTTGGTCTCGACGCATCCCTTATGCCTGGGCCCCTGACGACGTCGATATGCGTCCTGACGTCCGTGCTCCCGGCGATCCCCGGCTTGACGAGGTGCCTGCTAAGCGACGTCGTCCGGCCTTGGCGGTGCAGCCTATCCTTGCCATCTCATATGCGGTCGTGCACGCATCAATCCAAGGGGAAAATGGGGCAGGGCCTGCGATCCGTCCACAGCCTGAGGCAGGAGTAGGCTCTGTCCGTAGGCTCCCAAGGCCGGCTTTCGCACCGGCGGTCGCTTGACCTTTCGGCCTGAAACAGGCATTGCACCGCCTCAATCGCGCCTTGTGGCGCTGGATAACGGAACCATCATGAGCAAACCGACCTCCTCGGCCCCCTCGCAGCGGATGCTGCGGGTAGGTGAGCAAGTCCGCGCCGCCCTGACCCAGGTGCTGCAGCGTGGCGAGGTGCGCGACCCGCTGATCGAGACGACGGTGATTTCCATCTCGGAAGTGCGCATGTCGCCGGACCTGAAGCTCGCCACCGCCTATGTAACGCCACTCGGCGTTGCCGATCATCAGACCATCATCGACGCGCTGAACCGCAATGCCAAGTTCATTCGCGGCCGGCTTGGGCCGCAGCTGCGTCAGATGAAATATATGCCCGACGTGCGCTTCCGCGACGATACAAGCTTCGACAATTATCAGAAGATCGACGAGCTCCTGCGCTCGCCCGATGTCTTGCGCGATCTCGATCGTCCTGATGACGACGAGGACGAACCGCGCTGAGCGTCTTTGCGGATCATGATGGCTTGGACCTGCTCGGTCCGCCCATCTGCTCCCGTTGTCGCCTTTGAGGATGATAGCAAGCTGTGCAGACTGGGCTCCGCTTTCCAAGGAAGCGGTATGCGTTAGACTGAAAATACAAGGCGTGGCAGCATTTTCCTGAAGCGGGAGCGTCACACCCCTAAAACGAGACCTGCGTGCCGGAACCTAAGGCGTCTGGCCGGGCTTTTGCCAAGCATTGGAACGAAGAAGACGATGGGAAAACCGCGCAAACCCAAGGGACGTCCGATCTCCGGCTGGCTGATCCTCGACAAGCCGATCGATTTCGGATCCACCGAAGCCGTGTCGAAGATCAAATGGCTTTTCAAGGCGCAGAAGGCCGGCCATGCCGGCACGCTAGATCCCTTGGCCTCCGGCATGCTGCCGATCGCGCTGGGCGATGCGACCAAGACCGTGCCTTACGTCATGGACGGCCGCAAGATCTATGAATTCTCCGTAGCCTGGGGCGAAGAACGCACGACCGACGATCTCGAAGGCGAGGTCAGCCAGAGGTCCGATCAGCGCCCCGATGCGGAAGAACTTCGTGCGCTGCTGCCGAAATATACCGGCGTGATCTCGCAGATCCCGCCGCAATTTTCCGCGATCAAGATCGATGGCGAGCGCGCCTATGATCTCGCTCGTGAGGGTGAGACGGTCGAGATCCCGGCGCGCGAGGTGGAGGTCTTTAGGCTGACACTTCTCGGCACGACGCCCAATTTGGCGCATTTCGAGATCGAATGCGGCAAAGGCACCTATGTCCGCTCGATTGCGCGCGACCTCGGCCGCGATCTCGGCTGTTTTGGCCATATCGCCTCCCTGCGCCGCAGCTTCGTGGCGCCTTTTGCCGAAGACAGCATGGTGCCCCTGTCCGAGCTGGTGGCGCTGGAGAAGATCGAGGACGAGGGCGAACGCCTGGCTGCGCTGGATGCTTTCCTGATCGATACCAGCGAAGCGCTCTCCAGCCTGCCGCATCTTGCCGTCAACGACGATCAAGCGCACCGCCTGCGCATGGGCAATCCGATCATCCTGCGCGGGCGCGATGCGCCGGTGGCCGAGCCGGAAGCCTATGCCACGGCGCGCGGTCGCCTGGTGGCGATCGGCGAGATTGCCGAAGGCGAATTCCGCCCCAAGCGCGTTTTCGCCGAGACCTGAAAAGGCGATGCCGCCCGGCGCTTAGCTGTCTTGAATAGCCGGGCCTAGCTCGAGCGGCCGACGCGCAGCTCCAGCGTTTTTGGGTCCAGCTGGATCCGCCTGGCGTCCACGCATTGCACTTGCCTTTGCGGCTTTTGCTAAAGCGTTGGTAAGGCGGGTTTTTTCCTTCGCGTTGGCGAAATTCATTTGTTAAGCTCGCCGCGGATCTGCTTCGCCGGGCCGGCACCCTTGGGGTGTCTGCCTTGCGGCACATGTCCTTTAGGGAACGGGCGATGGTGGAGACAGCGAAGACCAACCCTGAACGCGCGCCGCCTGGCGAGGCGGAGACGCTGGCGCGCGTGCGCCGGCCACTCGCGGCCTATCTCGCTGCCCTGTTGATGGTGGCGATCATTCCCTCCTTCGTTTTCTCCCTCGTCATCCTCAAGCGCAGCACGGACAATCAGGACGAAGTCGTCAGCCAGCTTCTCAGGGCCTCGACGGGTTCTGTGACCCGCGTGGTCGAGCGCGAGATCGACACCATGCTGACGACGCTGAAGGTTCTGGCCGCGCTGCATCGGCCGGGAGACAAGGATTTTCGCGCCTTCTACGACCGATCTTTATCGGCACTGGCGGGTACCAGCACCAATCTCCTCGTCATCGAGCGGAGTTACCGCCAGCTGTTCAACACGCGCGTGCCCTATGGCGCGCCGCTGCCGCCTGTGGCCGATCCGAAATCGGTCGATCAGGCGTTTCGCTCCGGCACCACCGTCGTGTCCGATGTCTTCTTCGGCCGCACGGCCGGGCGCTGGGTCTTCAATGTCTATCTGCCGCTCGGCGACAACGGCACATCGACCGAATGGGTGATGGCACTGACCCGCGATGCGGACGACCTGGCGCGGGTTGTGGGTCACGGCACGCTTTCAGCCGGCTGGAATGCCGCCGTGCTCGATAGTGCCGGGCGGGTGGTCGCGTCCTCCGATCCCAAACTGAAGCCGGGCACGCCCTTTTTCATGGACATCGTCCCGAGCCATAACACCGGTCTCGGTACGGCCCGCTATAATGGCGTCGATTACCGCACCGTTACGGAGTTTTCGGTTACCAGCGGCTGGCGCGTGGTCGCCTGGGCGCGCCAGTCCGACGTCAATGCGCGGGTGGTGAACTCCTATCTCTGGCTCAGTCTCGGTGGCGTGCTGTTCGCCGCCCTGGCGCTGGTCGGTTCCAGCGCCATCGCCCGGATGCTATCCCAGGGCGTGCGCGGCCTAGTCGAAGATGCGCGCAGGCTTGGCGATGGCGAAGCGGTGGCCCCACGCCGCCATATGATCGCCGAGCTTGAAACCGTGTCCGAGGCGCTCTCCTCCGCCGCCAATGCCCGCAGCGAGGCCGAAAGCGAAATCCGCTTCCTGATGCGCGAGGTGGCGCACCGCTCGAAAAACCAGCTGACCGTCATCCAGTCCATGCTCAACCAGTCGGTCCATTTCAACGGCACTGCCCAGGATTTTGCCGAGGCCTTCCGCCGGCGGATCGCGGGGCTGGCCCGCTCGACCGATCTGATGATCGCCAATGCGGTACAGGGCGTGGACATGGCCGAGCTTGCCCGCAACCAGCTTCAGCCCTTCATCCCGGAAGACAGCACGCGGGTGGTGCTGCAGGGCCCGCCACTGCGGCTCGATGCACAGGTGTCGCAGACGCTCGGCATGGCGCTGCATGAGCTGGCCACCAACGCCACCAAATATGGCGCGCTTGCCAATGGCCACGGGAAGGTGACGCTGACCTGGACCATGGACGATCAGCTCTTTCGCCTGGTCTGGCGCGAAAGCGGCGCCGATCTCGTGGTCAAGGACGCCAGCCCGCGCAGAGGCTTCGGCACCATGGTGCTGGAGCGCATGCTGGGCATGGCTCTCGAAGCGCAGCTGGAGCGGCTGATGCACGACGATGGCATCGAATGGCACGTGGCGATTCCCGCCCATCACCTGGCGCCGGAAGAGGCCGCCGCCTGAGATCGGGCCGCAGCGTCGCCATGCCCTTTCCTTCCGCAGGAAGATGGTTTATAGGCAGCGCCAACATGGGGTTCCGCCTCTTCGGCTATCGCCGATGCGTGAACGCAGATACGGCGTCGAGGCTGTGCTCCATGGGCTTGAACGGCCGCAGCTAGACGACATCCCGGCTGCAGGCGACCTGAAATCCTAAAAATCACAAGAAAGGATCACCGATGTCGATCACTGCAGAACGCAAGGCGGAACTGATCAAGCAGTACGCAACCGTCGAAGGCGATACCGGTTCGCCGGAAGTCCAGGTGGCTCTGCTCACCGAGCGGATCAACAACCTGACCGAACATTTCAAGGGCCACAAGAAGGACAACCACTCCCGTCGTGGCCTTCTGGCCATGGTGTCCAGCCGCCGCTCGCTGCTGGATTACCTGAAGAAGAAGGATGAAGGGCGCTACAGCAAGCTGATCGCTGCGCTTGGCATCCGCCGCTAAGACCTTTGGCCGCCGGGCGCATCGCGATGATGGGCCCGGCGGTTTTGCATCAGGCCGCCAATGCTTCTTGAAGGGTTGGCGTAAAGAGCGCCCGTAAAGCCGGCGCTCGAGAGAAGAAGGGTCCGGCCTTGCCGGCCGCTTCGACGATCCGGAACAGCGGCGCCGCGGCGTTTGCGATCCAGCGGGTATGTCCAGGAAGCCGAGACGCTTTCGCGCTTGGGCAGGCCGAACAGACATTACAGGAACATTGAGGGTGGCCGCGTGTCGCCCGGCATGTTCGCGATGCAGGCAGCGCCGGTCATCTCAGCTAGAGAAAGGCAGATGTGGCGCGCGCCCTGCGAGACCGGAATGGATGTGGATGCGGAGGGCCTGAAACGGCGCCGGATCAAACGTTAAGGTGGCCGATCCGCGTTGCCCGTCGAAAGCGATGGGCGGCGAAGGCGACCATCCCGCAGGCCGGAATGGGCCGGACTGCGCAATGAAACCGACGGCCCGTCATGGGGCAGGATTGCAGGATGCTTCGGCACCCAGCCGGCATGGAACAGCGGGCAAAACGATGCCGCGTTCCGCGTCAACCGGATGGAGATGCTGGAACGGTGTGAGGGCCACACCCTTCGTGAAGCGTCTCGCTGTCTTGCCCGTGATGCGCCATCAGCTCGGGGGTGTTGCCCGCGCCGGTCTCCGGCAGCGGCCGAATGCCCGCAGATGCAAGGATTTACACTATGTTCGATACGCATACGGTCGAAATCGAGTGGGCCGGCCGCCCGCTCAAGCTGGAAACCGGCAAGATTGCCCGCCAGGCCGACGGCGCCGTTCTCGCCACCTATGGCGAAACTGTCGTTCTCGCTACCGTCGTTTCGGCCAAGGCGCCGAAGCCGGGCCAGGATTTCTTCCCGCTGACCGTCAACTACCAGGAAAAGACCTATGCCGCCGGCAAGATCCCGGGCGGCTATTTCAAGCGCGAAGGCCGTCCTTCGGAAAAGGAAACGCTGGTTTCCCGCCTGATCGACCGTCCGATCCGTCCGCTCTTCCCGGAAGGCTACAAGAACGACACCCAGGTCGTCGTCACCGTCATGCAGCATGACATGGAGAACGATCCAGACATCCTGTCGATGGTCGCCGCTTCCGCGGCCCTGACGATCTCCGGCGTTCCCTTCATGGGCCCGGTCGGCGGTGCTCGCGTCGGCTACATCAATGGCGGCTATGTGCTGAATCCGCATCTCGACGAGATGGACGAATCGAGCCTCGATCTCGTTGTCGCCGGCACGCAGGACGCCGTCCTGATGGTCGAATCGGAAGCCAAGGAACTGAACGAAGACGTCATGCTCGGCGCCGTCATGTTCGGCCACAAGGGCTTCCAGCCGGTGATCGATGCGATCATCAAGCTTGCCGAGGTTGCCGCCAAGGAGCCGCGCGAATTCGAGCCGGAAGACCATTCGGAACTGGAAGCCGAAATGCTCCAGCATTTCGAAGCTGAGCTGCGCGACGCTTACAAGATCACCCAGAAGGCCGATCGTTACGCCGCCGTCGACGCCGTCAAGGCCAAGGTCAAGGCGCATTTCTTCCCGGAAGGTGCAGAACCGCGCTTTTCGGCTGAAGTGATCGGTGCCGTCTTCAAGCATCTGCAGGCCAAGATCGTCCGCTGGAACATTCTCGACACCAAGAGCCGTATCGATGGCCGTGACCTGGAAACGGTCCGTCCGATCGTGTCGGAAGTCGGCGTTCTGCCGCGCACCCATGGTTCGGCGCTGTTCACCCGTGGCGAAACCCAGGCGATCGTCGTCGCCACGCTCGGCACCGGCGAAGACGAACAATATGTCGACAGCCTGACGGGCATGTACAAGGAGCGCTTCCTGCTCCATTACAACTTCCCGCCCTATTCCGTCGGTGAAACGGGCCGCATGGGCTCCCCGGGCCGCCGCGAAATCGGCCATGGCAAGCTGGCATGGCGCGCTATCCGCCCGATGCTGCCTTCGGCCGAGCAGTTCCCCTACACGCTGCGCGTCGTCTCCGAGATCACCGAATCGAACGGCTCCTCCTCTATGGCGACCGTTTGCGGCACCTCGCTGGCGCTGATGGATGCCGGCGTTCCCCTGGCAAAGCCGGTTGCAGGCATCGCGATGGGCCTGATCCTGGAAGGCGAGCGCTTCGCCGTTCTCTCCGACATTCTCGGTGACGAGGATCATCTGGGCGACATGGACTTCAAGGTCGCCGGCACCGCCGATGGCATCACCTCGCTGCAGATGGACATCAAGATCGCCGGTATCACCGAAGAGATCATGAAGGTCGCGCTGAACCAGGCGCAGGGTGGCCGCAAGCATATCCTTTCGGAAATGTCGAATGCCATCACCGAGAGCCGTGGCCAGCTCGGCGAATTCGCCCCGCGCATCGAAGTGATGAACATTCCGGTCGACAAGATCCGCGAAGTCATCGGTTCGGGCGGCAAGGTCATCCGCGAAATCGTCGAAAAGACCGGCGCCAAGATCAACATCGAAGACGATGGCACCATCAAGATCGCCTCCTCCTCCGGCAAGGAGATCGAAGCAGCCCGCAAGTGGATCCACTCGATCGTCGCCGAGCCGGAAGTTGGCCAGATCTATGAAGGCACCGTCGTCAAGACGGCCGATTTCGGCGCTTTCGTCAACTTCTTCGGCCCGCGCGATGGCCTTGTGCATATTTCGCAGCTGGCCCAGGATCGTGTGTCCAAGACCTCCGACGTGGTCAAGGAAGGCGACAAGGTCTGGGTCAAGCTTATGGGCTTCGACGAACGCGGCAAGGTTCGCCTCTCCATGAAGGTTGTCGATCAGGCGACCGGCAAGGAAATCTCGGCCAAGGCCGAGGGCGACGCCGCCGAATAAGAACGAGCCGGCTCGCCCGCAGGGTGGCTGCAAGCCCTCTGAAGGCGGATCTGCCCGGTGGCGGCTTGACGCTGCTTCTGCATGACGAATGGCAAGGCGCGGACACGGCAGATGTCGTTCCGCGCCTTTTGCCTTCTTCCAGCCCGGCGGCCGTGTCCAAGCCGTCCGGCCCTGATGCCGAGTGCATGATGAGCTGGCTCGCCTTGGGAACCGTCTTGTTCACAAGCGGAAAAATCTGGACAAAGACCATCGGAGGCACGAGCCGGCGCGGTAAGCCGCGCGCCGTTCTTCTGACCTGTCAGGCCTTGATGCTCACACGCTCGCGGGCCGACCCATTCGATAAAGGGAGCGCCCACGTGACGCGCAATGCCGTAAAGACCCTGTTCCACCCCTTCGCCAACGGTACGCTCGAGCTGCCTGGCGACAGCCAACGCATCCTGTTTCTTGGCGCCGAGGCAGGCTTCGACCGGCCCGAGGGCTTTGCAGCGCAGCTGGACGCCGTCCAGCCGATGCGCACGCTGCACCGTGGTCTGGCAGCCGCGCGGATCGACAGCCAGCCGCAACTCGGCGATGGTCGGGATTATGATGGCGCCCTGATCTTGATCGGCAAGCACCGCGGCGAAAACGAGCAGCGTCTGGCCGACGCGCTGGAACGCACCCGCACGGGCGCGATGATCGTGATCGCAGGTGCGAAAGAGGATGGCATTCTGGCGCTGCGCAAGCGGCTGGAGGGTCTTGCGCTCGATGTCGACAGCCTGCCGAAATATCACGCTGTGGCTGTCTGGTTTCCCCGTCCCGCCGATGTCGCCGCGCTTATCGATGCCCTGCATGCGCGCAGTGCCGTGGTCGAGGGCCGCTTCTCAGCCGCGCCCGGCATGTTCTCTCACGATCGCGTCGATCCCGGCTCAGAACTCCTGGCGTCGCGCCTGCCGAAGGATGCGACCGGCCATGCGGCCGATTTCGGCGCCGGCTGGGGCTATCTGTCGGTCATGCTGGCGGAAGCCGCGCCCGGCCTCAAGGGGATTGACCTATTCGAAGCCGACCACAATGCGCTGGAGGCAGCGCGCGCCAACATGGCCGCCAACGCCCCACGCATGCCCGCCCGCTTCCATTGGCAGGATCTGACCGCCGAGGAGCCGCGCGACCGCTTCGACCTGATCGTGATGAACCCGCCTTTCCACGAAACGCAGGCGACCGAGCCAGCACTCGGCCACGCAATGATCCGCATGGCCGCCAAGTCGCTGAAGATCGGCGGCCGGCTGATGCTGGTTGCCAATCGTGGCCTGTCCTACGAGCCGACCATGACCGAGCTGTTCAAGGAATGGGGCGAGACCTGCCGCAATGCACGCTATAAAGTGCTGTGGGGACGCAAATAGACGGCGCACCCACGCGACTGGGCGCAAGAGATCCGATCATTGTTGCAGATCCAGGCCGTTGATCGGGCTTGCGGCGGCTGGATTGCTGGAAGCCATACGCGTGACCAACCGTCACATCGTGCTCGTGGATCGGGTAGAGGATGAAGTCCGCGGCGACCTTGCCAAACCCTTTGCCGCCGAGGTGGCGGACTGGCTCGTTCGCATGCAAGGTGCCATCGTCAGGGCGCCTACACTGGAGGGGCTTGCCATCGCGACATTGCGCCAGCAAGCAGGGCAGGGAGACACTGCGGCGGCCGAGCGTCTGAAAAAGGCGTTGCGCCATAGCGGCGAGCGGGCAATTCGCGAATATGTGGAAATGATCGAGCCGAAAGACATAGACGACGCCGTCGTGCTTTATGAAGACGGCGCCGTGCCCAATCTCATGTCCGCAGCCAGCGTGCCGATGGTGTTGATGACGACACGCGCTTTCGTTCGAGTGATGATCGATCGCGGCTGTAATGGTGATGCGCTGCAAGCCTTGGAGAAGACCGGGTATCACCTCAAGCCACCGATCCGTACGCTGATCGAGGCAGGACTGGACGATGTCACGCCGTAGAGCCTGATACGCCACAGATCAGCAAAAGCCTGACGATCTCGATAGGCGCCTGACAAGGCGGATGCATAACCCATGAAAAAGCCCGGATCGGCAGCCGCCGATCCGGGCTTTGTTGTCATAGGCGAAGAAGCAAGCCGCTATTCCGTATCGGCGGAACGCAGGGCTTCCAGCGCAGGCATGGAGGTGATGTTGTAGCCGGCATCGACATAGTGGACTTCGCCCGTCACGCCGCTGGACAGATCCGAAAGTAGGTAGAGGGCAGAGCCGCCGATGTCGTCGAGCGTCGGGGTGCGGCGCAGCGGGGCGTTCTTCTGGTTCCAGGAGAGGATGGCGCGGGCATCGGAAATGCCGGCGCCGGCCAGCGTGCGCACGGGGCCTGCGGAGATCGCATTGACGCGGATGCCACGCGGGCCGTAATCGGCCGCCAGATAGCGCACGGAGGCTTCCAGCGCGGCTTTGGCGACGCCCATGACGTTGTAATTGGGAATGACGCGCTGCGAGCCGTTATAGGTCAGCGTCAGCATGCTGCCGCCTTCGGTCATCAGGGGTGCTGCGCGCTTGGCAAGCTCGGTGAAGGAGAAGCAGGAGATCACCATGGTGCGCGAGAAGTTCTCGCGCGTGGTGTCGGCGTAAAGCCCCTTCAACTCGTTCTTGTCGGAGAAGCCGACGGCATGGACGACGAAGTCGAGCTTGCCCCAGCGCTCGGCAAGCGCGGCAATGGTCGCATCCACCGAGGCGATGTCCTCGACATCGCAGGGAACGACGAAATCCGAGCCGAGTTCGGCCGCCAGCGGCTTCACCCGCTTGCCCAAGGCCTCGCCCTGATAGGTGAAGGCGAGTTCGGCCCCTTGCGCGCGGAGCGCCTTGGAGATGCCCCAGGCGATAGAGTGATTGTTGGCCAGGCCCATGATGAGCCCGCGCTTGCCGTTCATGATGCCGGTCATGACGCTTATCCGTTGTGACGCTGGAAGACCAGCGTGGCGTTGGTGCCGCCGAAGCCGAAGGAATTGGAGAGGATCGTGTCGATCTTGGCATTGTCGATGCGGCTGCGCACGATCGGCACGCCTTCGAACTCCGGATCGAGTTCGGTGATATGCGCGCTCTCGCCGATAAATCCGGCCTGCATCATCAACAGGCCATAGATGGATTCCTGCACGCCGGCGGCGCCCAGCGAATGGCCCGTCAGCGACTTTGTCGACTGCACATGTGGGATCTTGTCCCCGAAGACCTCGCGAATCGCGCCGATCTCTTTCGAGTCGCCGACCGGCGTCGAGGTGCCATGGGTGTTGATATAGTCGATCTCGCCCTTCACCGTGGCAAGCGCCTGGCGCATGCAGCGCACCGCGCCCTCGCCCGAGGGGGCGACCATGTCGTAGCCATCGGAGGTGGCGCCGTAGCCGACGAGTTCGGCATAGATCTTGGCGCCGCGCGCCTTGGCATGCTCCAGCTCTTCGAGAACGAGCACGCCGGCGCCGCCGGCAATCACGAAGCCGTCGCGCGAGACGTCATAGGCCCGCGACGCGGTAGACGGCGTGTCGTTGAACTTCGAGGACATGGCGCCCATGGCGTCGAACAGGTTCGACATGGACCAGTCGAGATCCTCATGGCCGCCGGCGAACATGATGTCCTGCTTGCCCCACTGGATCATCTCTGCGGCATTGCCGATGCAATGCGCCGAGGTCGAGCAGGCAGACGAGATCGAATAGTTGACGCCGTGGATCTTGAACCAGGTGGCAAGCGTGGCCGAGGCGGTGGACGACATGGCCTTCGGCACGGCAAAGGGGCCGATACGCTTCGGGCTCATATTCTTGCGGGTGATGTCGGCTGCTTCCACCAGCGTGCGGGTGGAGGGGCCGCCGGAGCCCATGATGATGCCGGTGCGCTCGTTGCCGGAGATTTCGCGCTCTTCCAGGCCCGAATCGGCGATTGCCTGCTTCATCGCGACGTGGTTCCACATGCCGCCCTGCGACAGGAAGCGTGCGGCGCGCCGGTCGACCAGATCGGTCGTGTCGATGTCGGGCGCGCCCCAGACCTGGCAGCGGAAGCCGTATTCGGCAAAATCCTTGGAGAAGGTAATGCCGGATTTGGCGTCCCGCAGGGATTGCGTGACCGCTGCCGCATCGTTTCCGATGGAGGAAACAATCCCCAGGCCGGTGACAACAACACGTCTCATCGCGATGAACCTTCCTTCGATCGGTATCAGTTTGCCTCTTGCGCCTTTAAGGGGGCGGCAAGGGCGTCAGGCGGCCTTTTCCTGGAAGAGGCCGACGCGCAGATCGCTGGCGCGGTAGATCACCTCGCCATCGGCCTTCATCCAGCCATCGGCAATGCCGAGCACCAGGCGGCCGCGCATCACGCGCTTGAAGTCGATGCCATATTCGACCAGCTTGACCTTCGGCGTCACCATGCCGGTAAACTTGACCTCGCCCGTCGACAGCGCGCGGCCCTTGCCGGGCTCACCCAGCCAGCCCAGATAGAAGCCGGTCAGCTGCCACATGGCGTCAAGGCCAAGGCAGCCGGGCATGACAGGGTCACCCTGGAAGTGGCAGGGGAAGAACCAGAGGTCGGGCGTGATGTCGAATTCGGCGCGGGCAAAACCCTTGCCATGCTCGCCGCCATCCTCCGAAAGTTCGGTGATGCGGTTGAACATCAGCATGGGCGGCAGAGGAAGCTGGGCATTGCCCGGGCCGAACAATTCGCCGCGCCCGCAGCTCAGGATTTCCTCGTAGGTGTAGCTCGTCTGCCTTGAACTCATGCCTTGACGTCCTCAAGTCTTAATTCGCCGAAGCCCAGCGCCCATGTAGGATCGGACAGGCGTGATTGTAAGCTTTGGCACGATTGCCGCGCCGGCTGCTGCTCACGCCCATGGTCCCCGGCGCGGGTGTTTGCGCCGTCGCATACATGATGATCTGCGTCATCACCAGAGGAAAACCTTTGGGCGCGGCCATGGAACGCCTCCAGAAGCCTGCGTCTGGCGCTGGAGACGGCATTTGCAAGCCTATTTCGGCGCGGTCGGGATTGAAAGGGCAGCGTGGTCTTACCAAGTGCCTGATTGCCGCTATTGAAAGGCTTTGCACGAAAAGTTATATCGGTGCGGATTGATCAAGTTTTATGAGAGGTTGCAGCCGCGCCCGTGATGACGAACAGTCCGACGCTCTGTCCTGAAGATCGCCTGCGCCAGTTCGGGCTTCGTCCGACGCGTCAGCGTGTCGCACTGGCCGATCTGCTGTTCGCCAAGGGCGATCGCCACCTGACCGTGGAAGAACTGCACGAGGAAGCGGTGACCGCCGGCGTCCCCGTGTCGCTGGCAACGGTCTATAACACGCTGCACCAGTTCACCGATGCCGGCATGATCCGTGTGCTGAGCGTCGAGAGCAGCCGCACTTATTTCGACACCAATGTGTCCGACCACCATCATTTCTTTGTCGAAGGCCATAACGAGGTGTTGGACATTCCCGTCAGCAATATCTCGATCGGCAATCTGCCCGAGCCGCCCGAGGGCATGGAAATCGCTCATGTCGACGTGGTGATCCGCCTGCGTCGGAAGGATCGGCGCGAAGGCGCCCAATAGAGATCGGCAGTCGGATGCTTCGAGCTGCCCGTTCCCGAGAATCTGACCCCATCCAATCCCGCGTCGACCGGACGGCTCGTCAGGCGGGTCGAACGCGGCCTCACGTCTCCTGTTGATCGTCCCGCCGTCGTGGCGGCATCACCACATCCGGGTCGCGGCCCGGCTTGGCGCGGCCGGTTGGCAGCGTCCAGCCGAATTTGAGCGCGCCGCCGCGCACGAGGAAGGCCACAAGCGCGCCGGATAGCAGGGCGAGCCAGGGCGCAGCGCCGAAGGCGAGCGAAAGAACGAAGAGCGCGGAGCCAGTCAGCGCCGCGCTGATGTAGATTTCCGGGCGCAGCAGCACGGAAGGTTCGCCAGCCAGGAGATCGCGCAGAATCCCGCCGAAGGTGGCGGTGAGAATGCCGGTGACGAGCGCGAGCAGCGGCGAGCCCGTGGCCGCCAGTCCTTTCTCCGCTCCCATGACGCAGAAGAGCGCGAGCCCCGCCGCATCCAGCCAGAGCAGCAGGCGGTAGCGTGATTCGAATCTGTTGGCCGAAAGGAAGACCGCGATCGCGGCCGCCGTGGTGATCACCAGATAGGTGGGGTCGCGGACCCAGAAGACCGGCGCCTGGCCGAGAATGAGATCGCGCAGCGTGCCGCCGCCAATGCCGGTGACGGCGCCGAAGAACAGGTAGCCGATGATGTCGAGCTGCTTGCGTGAGGCCGACAGCGCACCCGTGGCGGCAAAGACTGCCACGCCGGCATAATCCAGCAGGCTAAGCATCGACAGGATCGGCATGGGCTTTCTTCTCCTGCGGATTGGCGCAAGGCTGCGTGATCGTCTTGCCGTCAAGGCATGCATCAAACACCGCAAATCTGAAAACGCGGTTCATGCCTCAAAGAGGGGGCGCAGCCGCCTTGTCCGGAAACAGTGCCGTTGTGCGCCCTGTGGCGTAGTAGGCGGCAAGCCCGGTCCATTCCCTGAGCGCCGTGGTCAGAAGCTGGGCATTGAGCGAAGGCTGAGTGAAATCGAGACCGAGTCGCGCCCGACCGGTGGTGCGGTAGTCGCTCGGCCAGGGGATCATCTCCAGGCCCTGCTTGCGGAACAGGCCGATGGCGCGCGGCATATGGAAGGCGGAGGTGATCAGTGCGCAGCGCGCCAGTCCCGCCTCCTTCAAAAGTGCCTGCGTCTGGCGGGCATTCTCAAAAGTGGTGCGCGAGACGTTTTCCTTCATCAGCCGCTCGGGCGGAAGGTCGAACAGGGCGAAAAAGTCCGCTGCCGCATCGGCATCGCCTTGATAGGCGCCGCTGAAGGAGCCATCGCCGCCCGAGACCAGGATCCTGGCCTGCGGGTGGAGCTTGGCCAGCCGGGCCCCTTCGACGAAGCGGTCGGCCGCCTGGTTGAATTCGATGCCGCCGCGGGCTGCCATCACCTCATTTTCGAATGCGCCGCCGAGAATGACGATGCAGGCGAGATCGGCCGGCAGACTGTCCGGCCGGGCGAAGCGATCCTCGAGCCTTTGCAGGAGAACGCTGCCCGTCGTGGTGAACAAGGCCGTGAAGAGAAGAAGCATGGCCAGAAGGAGCGCGAAAATCCCGGTGCGCGACAGGCCGAGGCTGAGCAGGAGAGCGCTGACGAGAAGCAGCAGAAAGACGAGCGACAGCGGCTGGGCGACCAGCCAGAGGATTTTCGAGATCAGAAACATGGTCGCACCATGCCGCGCGGCCAGGGTGAGGGCAAGCGCTGCTGCGGCAGTTCGGCTGTTGCAGGAGGCATGTGGGTGACAGCCGAAGAGACGGCGTCAGCGACATGTCCATGATCTCTGCTCGCCTGCAAAGGCTTGACCGGTGCCGCGCTCTGCGCTTTCTCGCAAGGCATGAGCATGAACGATCAAGACGGTGTAGGGCAGGCAAGCCCGGCCGTGGATACACCCGCGGCGTCCAAACTCGTCGAGCCCGTTGCGATCATTGGCGGAGGGCCGGCGGGATTGATGGCGGCCGAGGTTCTGAGCGCGCGGGGTTTTGCGGTCACAGTCTATGAGGCCATGCCGACGATCGGGCGGAAGTTCCTGCTCGCCGGCAAGTCCGGGCTCAATCTCACTCATGCTGAGGACTATAGCCGCTTTCGCACCCGCTTCGGCCAGGCGAATGCGAGGCTGGCGCCGGCGCTCAATGCTTTCCCGCCCGAGTTCGTGCGCACATGGGCGGCCGGTCTTGGGGTGGAAACCTTCGTCGGCTCATCGGAACGCGTCTTTCCCACGGCTATGAAGGCCTCACCTCTCCTGCGCGCCTGGCGGGCACGGCTGGAGGCGGCTGGCGTGACGATCCGCACTCGCCACAGGCTGATCGGGATCAAGACGGATGGGCTGATTCTGGCAACGCCGGAAGGAGAGGTGACGCTCCATCCGCCGGCTGCGCTTCTGGCTCTCGGCGGCGCAAGTTGGCCACGCCTCGGCTCGGATGCCGCCTGGCTGCCATGGCTCACCGATCTCCATGTCCCTGTCAGGCCGTTCCTGCCAGCCAATTGCGGCTTTGACGTCGCCTGGAGCGCCCACTTCATCGAGCGTTTTGCCGGCGCGCCGCTCAAGGGCGTCGCAGCCACGAGTGCGGCGGGGCGTCTTCCCGGCGAATGTGTCGTCAGCCGCCATGGGCTGGAAGGAAGCCTGATCTATGCCCATGCCGCCTCTTGCCGCGACGCGTTGCTCGCCCACGGGCAGGCCGATTTGACTTTTGACCTCGCGCCCGGCCGCACGGCGGAACGGATAGCGGCCGACCTCATGCGCCAGCCGGCCAAAGCCAGCCTGTCCAATCGTTTGCGCAAGGCCGCCGGGCTCGACACTGTCAAGACGGCGCTGTTGCGTGAGCTTGCGCCTGATCTCGCCCACCAGCAGCCGGAGACGGTGGCCATGCGGATCAAGCATCTGCCCGTGCCGCTGCTCCGGCCCCGGCCCATCGCGGAGGCGATTTCGTCCGCTGGCGGGGTGATGTGGCAGGGTGTGGATGCGCGGATGATGGTGGAGGCCCTTCCAGGCCTCTTCGTGGCGGGAGAGATGGTCGATTGGGAAGCGCCGACCGGCGGCTATCTTCTAACGGCCTGCCTGGCCATGGGCCGCTTTGCCGGGCAGTGCATGGCCGACTGGCTGGCGCGACAAACAGCCTGACGATGGCAAAAAAAAGCCGCCGACACGGTCGGCGGGCTTCTGGCTTCTACGCTTTCCGATGGTCCGCTATCGAAAAACCGGCGGCCGACGGGCATTCATCAGCAGCTCCTGCTCGCTGGCGAAATGTCCGAACAGACGTGTCAGGCGAACATGCTCCTCCTGATTCAGCCGATAACGCCGGCAGAACTCTTCGACGCTGCGCACCTTGCGCAACCCGCTATCGTCGAGTTTCCCCAAATCCAGATGTTCGCTCATTCTCTCAAATCCCTCCAAGAATGCGCTCGTAACGCTTTGTGTCGAGATTTGTTCCCAAAAATATCGCTAATATTTCCGGCTTTTTCTATTTTGTGGGAACTTCCTGGCGAACCGGGCTTTTCTTCTGGCTGAGCAATGTCACGCCTTTGCGTTCATCGGCGTGGCGGGTTTGAGGGAGAAAGCCATGGCGCCGCGTGCCAACTGGAAGGGTCATCTGAAGCTCGGCGAGATGGCCTGTGCCGTGGCGCTTTATACGGCTGCATCTACATCGGAGCGAATCTCCTTTCACATGCTGAACCGCAAGACCGGCAATCGGCTTCACCGCGAATTCGTCGATAGCGAGACCGGCGCCGTCGTCGAGCATGACGACCAAGTCAAAGGCTACGCGCTGTCTGAAAATGACTTCGTGGTGCTGGAGCCGGAGGAGGTCGCCGCTGCCGTTCCCGACAGCGACAAGATGCTGGCAATCGAAGCCTTCCTGCCAAGCGACGAGATCGACGACGTCTATTTCGACAAACCCTATTATCTCGCGCCTGCCGATCCCCAATCTCGTGATGTCTTCGCGCTGGTGCGCGATGCGCTGGCCAAGAAGAAGGTTGCGGCGATTGCCCGCACGGTGCTTTTCCGGCGGCTGCGCACGGTGCTGATCCGCCCGCATGAAGACGGGCTCGTGGCGTTCACCCTGAACTACGACTACGAGGTGCGCCCCTCCGCCGAGGTTTTCGCGGATCTGCCGGAGGTAACGCTGAAGGGCGAGATGCTGGATCTGGCCACCCATATCATCAAGACCAAGATGGGCCGCTTCGATCCCTCGACCTTTGACGATCGCTATGAGAATGCGCTTGGCGAGGTGATCAAGGCCAAGATCGAAGGGCGCAAGATCAAGAAGCCGCCGGAGCCTGAGCGCGGCAAGGTGATCGACCTGATGGAAGCATTGCGCCAGAGCGCCGGCGCGGGGAGTGCCGGTCAATCGAGCCGCGCCGCTGAAGCCCGTAGCGCAAAGGGCAAAGCGGAAGACAGGAAAGCGGCGACCAAGGCGACCCGGACGAAGGCCACGCGCGCCAAGGCGAGTGCCGGCTCCTCCCGCAGCCGTGCCTCCAGCCGCAAGGCCGGGTAAACGCCATGGCATTGGAAACCTATCGGGCCAAACGCAATTTCGAGCGCACAGCAGAGCCTAAGGGCAGCACGCGGCAGCGCGCCTCCAAGGCCAAGGCGAAATCTGCGCCCGCCTTCGTCATTCAGAAACATGCTGCCCGGCGCCTACATTACGATTTCCGCCTGGAGATGGACGGCGTTCTGAAAAGTTGGGCCGTTGCCAAGGGACCGAGCCTGGTCGCGGGTGAAAAGCGGCTTGCCGTTCATGTCGAGGACCACCCGCTCGACTATGGCGATTTCGAAGGCACGATCCCGAAGGGTGAATATGGCGGCGGCTCGGTCATCGTCTGGGATCGGGGACGCTATACGCCGCTTCACGATCTCGACGCCATGTATCGCAAGGGACATCTGGAGTTTTCGCTGGAGGGCGAAAAGCTGGCCGGGCGCTGGCATCTCGTGCGCATGGCAGGAAAACGCGGCGAAAAGCGGGAGAACTGGCTGCTGATCAAGGCCGAGGACGAGGCAGCACGGTCGGAGGATGCGCCTGACATTCTCGAGGAAGCGCCCGATTCGGTTCTGACAGGTCGACCGGTCGAGGCGCTGGAGGGTGAGGCGCCCGGCTGGTCTTCGAAAACAGGGCCGATTCGCGAAACGCCGGGCACCAAGGCCGCTCGCAAGACGCGCAGGCAGGCCAAACAGACGGCAACGCCTGACGCAGAAGTGGGGACCGATAGGCAAGCCGATCCGTCGCCGCTCGACGGCCTCAGCGCAAGGGACCGCCGAAAGCTGAAGCCTTTGGATCTGCCGGACTTTATCGAGCCACAACTTGCCACGCTCGTCGCCAAGCCGCCCAAGGGCGGGCGCTGGCTGCATGAGGTGAAGTTCGACGGCTACCGGCTTCAGGCCCGAATCGACCAGGGGCAGACGCGCCTTTTGACCCGCAGCGGCCTGGACTGGACCGAACGGTTTGGCCCGGCCATCGGCAAGGCCTTGGCCGGTCTGACCGAAGGCAGCGCCCTGATCGATGGCGAGCTCGTCGTGGAGACAGGCGCCGGCAGCTCGGATTTCTCGGCCCTGCAGGCCGATCTGAGCGCCGGTCGGCAGGATCGCTTCGTCTATTACGCCTTCGATCTCTTCCATCTTGATGGGCAGGATTTGACCGATGTGCCGCTGGAGAGCCGAAAAGCGATTCTGGAACGGCTTGTTCAGGCGGCGGAGCCGCAGGGTCGTGGCGAGCAGGGGGCGCCCGGGCTTGTGCGCTTCAGCGCCCATTTCGGTGAGGAAGGCGGTCTGGTGCTCGAACATGCTTGTCGTCTCAGTTTGGAGGGTATTCTCTCCAAACGGGCGGATGGTGCCTATCACGGCGGGCGCAGCAAGGACTGGGTGAAGTCGAAATGTTCGGCGCGCCAGGAGTTCGTCATTGCCGGCTACATGCCTTCCACTGCCGCGCGCAACGCCATCGGCTCGCTGGTGCTCGGCGTTTATGAGGGCGACGATCTCGTCCATGTCGGCCGCGTCGGCACCGGCTTCAGCGCCGCAACGGCGCGGATGCTTCACGACCGGCTGGAAGAGCTGCACCTGCCGAAAAGCCCTTTTGCGCAGAAGCTGCCCAGCGAGGCGGCGCGAGGCGTTCGCTTCTGCCGGCCCGAACTCGTGGCCGAAGTCGAATTCCGCGCCTGGACGGCCGATGGCCAGCTGCGCCACGCCGCCTTTCGAGGCCTCAGGGAGGACAAGCCGGCGAGCGACATCGTACGGGAGGCGGAGATGGGCGAAGCGGACGCAGCAGCCTCGACCGGTGGCGATCATGGCAAGGCACCTGCCGAGGACAGGAATGGAGCCACTGGCGCCGGCAAACCTGCCGCCGCAAGGACGTCCGGTGCCGCAAAATCCCGCAAGCCCACCCGTGCGCCCCAGCTGGCAAAGCTGACCCATCCGGACCGCATCTACTGGCCCGATGCCGGCGTCACCAAGGAGGGGCTGGCGGATTACTATGTGGCCGTCTGGCGCTTCATCGCCCCCTTCGTCGCCGGCCGGCCGCTTTCGCTGCTGCGCGGCCCCGAGGGGATCGACAGCGCCACCTTCTTTCAAAAGCATGCCTGGCGGGGCATGAACAAAGCGATCGATACCGTGCCAGATCCTCAGGATGCCAAGGGCGAGCCGCTCTTGATGATCCGCGATATCGACGGGCTGATCGGCCTTGTTCAGGGCGCCGCGCTGGAAATCCATCCCTGGGGTGCGCCAGTGAAGGATCTGGAGCGGCCGGACATGATCATCATGGATCTCGATCCAGGTCCTGGCGTGGAATGGGCCGAGGTGATCGAGGCGGCAAGGGAGGTGAAGGCACGGCTGGAGGCAGCCGGTCTCGCTGCCTTCGTCAAGACCTCCGGCGGCAAGGGGCTGCATGTGGTTTCGCCGATCAAGCCGAAGGCGGATTGGGATACCGCCAAGCGCTTCACCAAGGCGATTGCCGAGGCCATGGCAGCCGATGCGCCGGAGCGCTTCGTGGCCCAGGTGACCAAGTCCAAGCGCAAGGGGCGAATCCTCGTGGATTATCTGCGCAATGGCCGCGGCAACACGGCGGTCGCGCCCTATTCATCGCGCGCCCGCCCTGGCGCCCCGGTCTCCATGCCGCTTGGCTGGGACGAGCTGAGCGAGGCGATCGGGCCTGCTTATTTCACGGTCGACAACGCCTTGAGCCGGCTCAATAGTCTCGACCATGACCCGTGGGGGGAGTTTTACAAGGCGGCTGCGCCTATCCCGCCGGAAAAGGCAAAAAGCGGCTCTAAGGGCTAGATACCAACGGGGGCCTGCCGATATGCGCGTGATGGCTTTGGGCGCTGACGTGGTGCGGTCTTAAAGACCGTTCACGGCGAAAGCGTCAGGCCGACTTCTTCTCGCTGCCCTTACCGCCCGCGCCGGTTTGCTTGGCGTTTTTCAGGCTGGCCTTGAGCGCATCCATGATGTTGACGACATTGGTGGTCGGCGGCGCCTTGGGCGCGGCCTTCTTCT
Organism: Xaviernesmea oryzae; assembly: GCF_900109605.1. GTDB lineage: Bacteria > Pseudomonadota > Alphaproteobacteria > Rhizobiales > Rhizobiaceae > Xaviernesmea > Xaviernesmea oryzae. The sequence continues at coordinate 240,795 of NZ_FOAM01000004.1, read as the reverse complement.
TCGCCCTGGTTTTCTTCTTTTTCTTCGCGTCGATGATATCGAGAAGCCGGTCCTGAACAGGGTCGTCCACGATCTCTTCCGACCAGGCGCGCGTCTGCTTGGCGATCACCTGCTGGGCAAGCTTCAGATGCGCGGCATCCGGCTTTGCGTCGTCCAGCCCATCGAAATAGTCGGCGGCCTCGCGCACCTCGTCGCCATAACGCAGCGTCCACAGGACGATGCCGCCATCGCGGGGCTCCAGCATCACGGCGCGCTCACGCCGATAGAGCACGAGCCGGGATATGGCCACCACCTTGGCCGCGCGCATGGCCTCACGGATTACGGCAAAGGCCTCTTCGCCCACCTCGTCATCGGGCTCCAGATAATGCGGCGTGTCGAGATAGACCCAGGAGATGCTCTCGGCCGGGACGAACATGTCGATGTCGATGGTACGTGTGCTGTCGAGCGCTACGGCCTCGATCTCCTCATCCTCGAGCATGACATAGGCGTCCTCGCCTTTGGGATAGCCCTTGACCACATCGTCGTCCGCAACTGCCTTGCCGGTGACCGCATCGACATAATGGCTGACGATGGGATGGCCTGTCTTCCGGTTGAGCGTGCGAAAGCGCACCTTCTCGGCCTCCGAGGTCGCCGGCGACATGGCAACGGGGCAGGTGACGAGCGAGAGCTTGAGATAGCCCTTCCAGGAATTGCGGGCGGCCAAGGGCGGCTCCTTTGCACGTGATAGGGTCAGGCTCGACCGAGCCTGGCATCTCGCAAACGGCCGAAACGCCGGTCAGGTTCCTGGATGCCGCAGCCCATCATCCCAAGGGCCGACATGCCCTATGCGCGCAACTTCTTCGCATCCGCCGCAGTTCTCTCAGGATAAGGTGAGCAGAAAGGGAAGATGACATGATGCGATCCTTGAAAGATGCCGTCGTCGTCATTGTCGGCGCGTCGAGCGGCATTGGCGAGGCCACGGCCGAGGAATTCGCAGCGGAGGGCGCCCGACTGGTACTGGCGGCGCGCAACGGTCCGGCCCTGGAGGCCATCGCCGAACGCTGCCGGCGCAAGGGCGTGCGTGTGCTGGTGGTGCCAACCGATGTGACCGAGCCGCGCCAGATCACGGCTCTGGCTGGGACAGCCCATAGTTTCGGCCGCATCGATGTATGGGTCAGCAATGTCGGCGTGGGCGCCGTCGGCCGTTTTCAGGACGTGCCTTTCGAAGCCCATGAGAAGATCATCCGCGCCAATCTCCTCAGCCACATGCAGGAAGCGCATGCGGTGCTGCCGGTCTTCCTGGAGCAGGGCCATGGCACCTTCATCAACATGATCTCGCTCGGCGGTTTTGCCGCCACGCCCTTTGCCGCCGCCTATGCGGCCAGCAAATTCGGCCTGCGCGGCTTTGCCCAGTCCTTGCGCGCAGAACTCTCAGCCCATCGCGACATCCATATTTGCGACATCTATCCCGCCTTCGTCGATACGCCGGGCCTGAAGCATGGAGCCAACTATGTCGGGCGGGCGATCAAGCCGCCGCCGCCCGTTATCGATGCACGTCGCGTGGCGCGTGCCATCGTTCACGCCGCCCGATCGCCACGGGCGACGACGACGGTGGGCGCGGTGACCAATGCCACACGGCTGATCGTCGCCATCGCCCCAAATCTCGCCGCCAGTATGCTCGCCAAGGGTATGGAGCGTGCCTTCCGCCGGGCAGAGCGAGTGGACCGCAGCGAAGGCAATTTGCACCGCGCGTCGCTGGAGCCGGGCGGAATCGACGGCGGCTTTCGCCAACCCGGCCTGATGCGCTCTCCCAGTGGGGCCGTGCTTGCGGGCGTCGCGGTGGCCGGCCTCGCGCTGGTGGCCGGGCGCCTGCTCGCCGGCGGACGGGCCTCGGCTCGCCATCGCTCATTGAGGCATTTCTAAGCCAGATCCTGCCTCGTGCTGACCCGCATTTTCGGCGGAACATCATGTGTCGCGCGGGGTTAGTTCGATAGGCGGCGCCCGATGTCGCGATATGCCAGGGCATCGCCACAGGCAAGGGCGGAGCCGCAGTGCCACTGGTGTGGCCGAGCACCGCTTCAAACCAGAAGACGATAAGGAGGATTTCCCATGGCCAATGCCGATCGCAAACATTTCGGTTCGGGTGCCCAGGGCAAGGGTGACGGAACGGGCGCAATGACCGTTCTGGAAGACGGTATTCTGCCGGATAATATGATCCTGTCCAACCGCGACAAGGCCCAGCACTCCCGCGAGCGGGGCTTGGACGGGCGCAATGTGCAGACCGAACAGTATCGCGACCATGCCGGAAACCGCCGGACTGACCTCTAACGAGTCCAAGCCTTTGAACGCCTGCTCATGAACGCTGCCAGATTGGCGGCAGGAGGATGAGATGACAGCGAAGCAACCCCCAATTCCCCCGGAAAACCGCAGCCCGCATGGCGGCAAGCTTGAGATCCATGGCGCCGACGTGGAGTCTGGTGCATCGGCGCCCGTCAATCCCGACAAGGTTGGCCACCAGGGCAATAGCAAGGTCAATACCACCCATCAGGGCTATCAGCAGGATCGCTGAGGCTCTTGAGACAGGAACGAGCACGCGGTGCGGCGGCTTTGACCTCGCCTGTGGCCCGTTTTGTTTCGACGAAACGAAGAGGAGCATATCATGTCCACCTCGACCAAGACGCCGGCGAGCATCCGCCAGGGCGGACCTGGCGCGTCGCATGAAAATGCAAAAGCGCCTCTTGAGATCAAGAAGCCGCCTGCCGATGACGACCGGCGGTCACGCAGCGCCGTGTCCGGCGGTGGTGGCGAGCAGGATCGCCACCACACGCATGACCCGAAGGGCAAGGGCAATTGACGCCTGACGGGCCGGCCGCAAGGCAAAGAAACTCCTGAAGGGCAAGGACCCCTTCAGGTGTTTTTCATGCAGGGTACGAAAGAGGAGTGATCGGTGCGCGCGGAAACGGAAACATCCTTTGGCGAAGGCAACGGCATTGGCACAAACGACGCAGCGCCTGACCCCGGCGAGCAGGCGCTGCCGCATGGCGGCCAGCGCCTGTCCAGGCTCGGTTTTCCGGTCAAGGTGATGGCGCGCGATGATCTGAAGAGCAATGACAGCCGCCGCGCAGCTAGCAATCCGCACCTCGGCGTGTCGCTCGGCTATGTCGATGCCATCCTCGACCATCTGGTGCGCCACGACATTCGCATGTACCGCATGTCGTCGGATCTGGCGCCCTATGCCACCCATCCCGACATGCCGCAATTCCACACGATGGTGCGCGAAAGCCGCGATGCGCTGAAGGCGCTGGGCGACAAGGCACGTGCACTCGATATTCGCCTCTCCTTTCACCCCTCCCAATATGTGGTGTTGAACAGCCCAGATCCGGAGCTCGTGCGCAAAAGCACATGGGATCTGACGAGCCAGGCCGAAATGCTCGATCTCATGGAGCTTGGCCCCGAGGCCGTGCTCGTCATCCATGTCGGCGGCACTTATGGCGATATCCCTGAAAGCCGGGCCCGCTGGGCACGCGTCTTTCCCACTCTGCCGGAACCGGTGCGCCGCCGGCTTGTGCTCGAACATGACGATCTGCGCTTTTCCGCTGCCGACGTGCTGTGGATCCACAACGAAACGGGCGTGCGGCTGATCTTCGACTACCAGCACTTCTGGTGCCTCAACCCGGAACAGGCAGACCTGCGCGAGACACTGAAGGCCATTCTCGCGACCTGGCCGCAGGGGCAGCAGCCGAAGATCCATTTTTCGTCGCCGCGCACGGAGCTGCGCGAGAAGGTGACCATCGACAAGGCCACGCGCAAGAAGACGGTGAAGCCGGTGGCGCCTATCTTCACAGGCCATGCCGACTTCATCAACCCTTTCGAATTCGCGACCTTCCTGCGCACGGCGCAGGGCCTGGATTTTGATGTGATGCTGGAAGCCAAGGCCAAGGATCTGGCGCTTCTGCGCTTGCGGCCGGACCTGCTGCGCTACGCGCCCGATGTTGCCGGCCGCTTCGGCCTGCGCGCCACCGAAGCCGCGCAGCTGGAGGATCAATCGGATGCGGTCATGGTGGACGAGCCGATGCCCGGCGGAGCCTGAGGCGCCCGCCGGGTAATGTCGGATCGGTTTTTGCCGAGCGCTATGCCTATCGGCGCATGATCACCCAGATTGCGTGGATGATGCCGGGGATATAGCCGAACAGCGTCAGGAGGATGTTCAGCCAGAATTGCAGGCCGATACCGACCTGGAGAAAGACGCCGACCGGCGGCAGGATGATGGCGAACAGGATGCGAATAATATCCACGGGGAGCCTCACGAGCGGGTTCTACCTCTCCACAACGCAAAAGCAGGCGCAAAAGTTCGCTACTGTCACAGCCGCTTCCGCGCTGCCGCCTGGGAATGTTCTTCTATCGCGCGGAAATTTTGCATAATGTGTCTGAAGCCATGAAGAACCGCTGCTTCGGCCGGGGCTTCACGTCGTTTGCGGGCGCGAGGAGGATGTTTCGCACTGTGCAAGATCCTTCGATGTGCCGAAAGAGTTTGAATGGGCTGCGCGTAGGTCGCCTCCGATCCGCTTCGATCGAAGGAATGATGCAGTCGCAGGAGGTCGATCATGCCACCCAAACCCCATGAACCCAGGCTGCTGCCTGACGATGTGGCCGCCTGCGTCGATTTTCTGGTGGACGAAGCCGCACGGCTGCATCTGGCCAGCGGTGCCGATGCCCCTGTAGCAGTGACAGTCAAGGATGTTCTCGTCGGCGGCCTACCGGTCGGCGATTATGAAATCGTCATTCGTCGAAAGCCAAGCGCACTCGCCGAGCGGCTGGGTAGGCTGAACAATCCCTGGATGCGAGGCTTCGAATAGGCTCTGCAATAAGTGTGGGCGACCAGGCGTTGCCGCCTTTCTGCGCAAGCTCTTTTGGTCTATGTTGCTAAGCAAGAAGGCATGCGAACACGGCGACAGCGAGCACGTCGGACTGAAAAAGGACAGCCGAGTTCGGGCAATCCGGTGCAGGGACAAAAGTCTGAAAACTGGAGCCGGCTGCGATGTTCGGCATGATGCTCCGGCCCGACGCCGGCGCGTGGCTGTTCAGCTTTAAAGACATGAGACGGCATCCGACAGGCATGGTCCCTGCGCTTGGCAAAGCGCTGCGCAGATTCTTGAGCCATCTTGACCGGATCCGGTGGGAGTAGCTGCCCGAAAGGTGCAGCGGTGGAGAGCGGGACAGCCGGAGGGCATGATGGCCCGAGGAGGATGTGATGAATGGTGACAGGCAGCTATAATTCTCTCCTGGTCGCTCTGGCGCTGTTGATGGCGATCGCGGCTTCGATCACGGCCCTGGATCTGGTCGCGCGGGCACCGGCCGCCGCCACGCGATTTGGCGCCATGCTCTGGCTCGCGGCGGCTTCGCTTGCCATGGGCGGCGGCATCTGGGCCATGCATTTCGTTGCCATGCTGGCGCTCTCCATGCCGGGCATGGAGGCGCGTTATGATCCCTGGCTGACGATGCTTTCCCTCCTTCTGGCGGTTGGGGCCACGGGCTGCGGCTTTTTCGTCATGAGCCGACCGCAGCGCGGGCGCCTGTCCCTTTTCGTCGGTGCGACGGCAATGGGTACCGGCATTGTCGCCATGCATTACACCGGCATGGCCGCCATGCGCCTGCCTCTCGACGTCCATTACGATCCGCTCTGGGTGATGCTGTCGGTGGTGATTGCCATCGGCGCCGCCTTTGCCGCACTGGCGCTGGCTTTCGGCACGGGCCGCCCATCGATCCGGCTTTCACAGCGGGGAGAGACTGGTTCTGGCAGCCAGGTCGAGACATGGCGGACCGAGCTTCGCCAGCGTGATCTCGCCAAGCTGGGTGCGGGGATCATTCTCGGCCTTGCCGTCTCGGGCATGCATTTCGCCGGCATGCAGGCGGCGCATTATGCCATGCGCGCGCATGAGCCCGCTGCCATTGTCTCCAGCCTCGGTCAAAGCCGGTTGGCGCTGGGCGTCACCCTCATCACCTTCCTCATCCTTTTCGCCGCGATGGTAGCCGCCATGTTCGATCGGCGGCTGGCTGCGTCGGCCGCGCGCGAGGCGGCGGCGTTGCGCGCCAGCGCCGAGCAGTTCCGGCTCTTCTATCGCGAAACGCCGTTGCCGCTGCATGCGCTCGACGCGAATGGGCATATCGAGGAAGTGAGCCAGGCTTGGCTCGATCTTCTCGGCTATGGGCGCGAGGCGGTCATCGGCCAGCCTCTGATCCGCTTCATGACCGAGGAATCGGCCATGCGGCGCGTTTCGCAGGATTGGCCGCGGCTGATTGAGGAAGGCATGCTCGCCGATCGTCAATATGGCTTCGTCAGCCGCGACGGCCGGGTGCTCGATGTCGTCTCCACCTCCCGCGTGCACCGCGACGAGGCGGGACGCTTTCTCTGGGCGGTCGGCGGCCTGATGGACGTCACGGCCCGCAAGCGGGCGGAAGAGGCCTTGCGACAGGCGCAGAAGATGGAGGCGATCGGCCAGCTCACCGGCGGCATCGCCCATGATTTCAACAATCTGCTCGCTGTCGTCACCGGCAATCTCGAGCTTTTGCGGCGCCGGGTGACGACCGAGCCGCAGAGCTTGCGCCTGCTCGACAATGCGATGAACGGCGCGCGGCGCGGGGCGGCATTGACCCAGCGCATGCTGGCCTTTGCCAGGCGCCAAAGCCTAAGGCCGGAGGCGGTATCGCTTCCCGCGCTGGTCGAGGGCATGGATGATCTGATCGCCACCTCGCTCGGCGCGCGCATGCGCATCGTCAAGACATTTCCCGAGACTTTGCCGGCCGTCGAGGTGGATGCGCCCCAACTCGAACTTGCGCTGCTCAATCTGGCGGTGAACGCGCGGGACGCCAGTGGCGCGCAGGGCGAGATCCATTTCGCTGCACGTGCCGTGCCTGCGGGCGATCCCGCTCTGCCGTCCGGCCTGCAGGAGGGCACCTATGTTTGTCTGAGCGTCACCGATCAGGGCGAGGGCATGGATGCGGAAACGCTGGCGCGGGTCTGCGAGCCCTTCTTCACAACCAAGGAGGTCGGCAAGGGAACGGGGCTTGGCCTGTCGATGGTCCATGGCTTTGCCGAGCAATCCGGCGGGAAATTGCGGCTCACCAGCCGCAAGAACGAAGGCACGACGGCTGAAATCTGGCTGCCGATTGCCGCATCCGAGCCAAAGCCCGCAGCTCTGAGCACGGACGGGCGCGAGCAGCCGCATAGTGGCATGGGCTTCGCGCCGGTTCTGGTGACATCGGATGCGCCGTCATCGTCCGAGCCAGTGCCAAAAGTCGCCGAGATCGCGGCGGAAACGGCCACACCGTCGCGAGACAACGGATCGGCGCTCACCATCCTTGCTGTCGACGACGATGCGCTGGTGCTGATGAACACCGAGGCCATGCTGGAGGATCTCGGCCACAGGGTTCTCATCGCCAGCCGTGGTCGTCAAGCGCTCGAAATTCTGGCCGATGCGCCCGAGATCGCGCTCGTCGTCACGGATCAGTCCATGCCCGGCATGACCGGCATGGAGTTCGCGGTTGCCGCGCGCGCCATGCGGCCGGATCTGCCGATCCTGCTTGCCACGGGCTATGGCGATCTGCCGACACCCCTGCCGGCCATGGCAAGGCTCGGCAAGCCCTTTCTCCAGGCCGATCTGGCCCGCGCCATCGCCGCGCTCACCTCCTCCGACAAGCCATCGCCGCGCGCGGCCTGATCCTGCCGCTTGACGGATGAGGAAAGCCGCGTCAATCATGGTCGGTCTGAGGTTTAACGCTTTGATCTCATGATGTTTTGATGCTCGATGGCGCTGCTCCGGGGGAGGCGCTGGGCATGCTGGCCGCCTGATCCACGAGCTGCTACGACCGCAGGCGCAGCCTGCCGCAGGAGGAGACGAGATGAGCGAGACGATGTACCGCGCGGCGCCCGGGCGCTATGAGGAGATGGCGTTTCGCCGATGCGGCCGCTCCGGGCTGAAGCTGCCGGCCATTTCGCTCGGCCTCTGGCAGAATTTCGGCGGGTTGGATTCCTATGAGACCGGTCGCGCCATCCTGCACCGCGCTTTCGATCGCGGCGTCACCCATTTCGACCTGGCCAACAATTACGGCCCACCGCCCGGTGCTGCCGAAGAGATGTTCGGCCGGGTTCTGGCGAGCGACTTCAAGCCCTATCGTGACGAGATGATTGTTTCATCCAAAGCCGGCTATCTGATGTGGCCCGGCCCCTATGGAGAATGGGGTTCGCGCAAATATCTGCTCTCCAGCCTAGATGCCAGCCTGAAGCGGCTCGGCCTCGACTATGTCGACATTTACTACCATCATCGACCGGATCCCGAGACGCCGATCGAGGAGAGCATGGGGGCGCTGGCCGATGCCGTGCACCAGGGCAAGGCGCTTTATGTCGGGATCTCCAACTATCGCGCGGCCGATGCGAAGCGGGCGATCGACACGCTGAAAGCGCTCGGCGTGCCCTGCCTCATTCACCAGCCGAACTATTCCATGCTCGACCGCTGGATCGAGACCGATGGCCTCCTGGATGTTCTGGAGGAGGGCGGGGCCGGCACGATCGTTTATTCGCCGCTGCAACAAGGCCTGCTGACGGACAAATATCTCGATGGCATCCCGGAAGGGTCCCGCGCCGCGCGTGGCAGCCGCGGCGGGTCCATGGGCGCCGAAGGGGTGAGTGATGCGCGGCTTGCCAAGGTGAAAGCGCTTGCCCCGATCGCCGCGCGTCTCGGCCTGCCTCTGGCCCATCTCGCGCTGAAATGGGTGCTGCGTGACCCACGGGTCACCTCGGCGCTGATCGGCGCGCGCACGGTTGCCCAGCTGGACGACAGCCTGGATGCGCTGAAGGGCAACGGGTTGTCTGACAGCGATCTTCACGAGATCGAGAAGGCCCTGTCCACCGGCTGACGCTGTGAACTTGCACGCTATATCGCCGCCCATCCCTCGGCGCTTATCCCCTGCCGGATGTCCCGTTCTGCCCTTCCATGCCGGAGCCGCCTGATGTTTACCAAGATCCTCGTGGCCAATCGTGGCGAGATCGCCCTGCGGATCATGCGCACGGCCAAGGCCATGGGCATCGGCACGGTGGCGGTCTATTCGGATGCCGACCGTGACGCCGCCCATGTGCGCGCTGCCGACGAGGCGGTGGCCATCGGCCCGGCTCCGGCGGCAAGTTCCTACCTGTCCGTGGAGGCGATCTTGGCGGCGGTGCGCCAGGCGGGCGCCGATGCCGTTCATCCCGGCTACGGTTTCCTGTCCGAAAATGCCGCCTTTGCCGAAACGCTGGCGCGCGAAGGCATCGCCTTCATCGGCCCGCCGGCTTCAGCGATTGCGTCCATGGGAGACAAGATCACCTCCAAGGCGCTGGCCGCGAAGGCCGGCGTTTCCACGGTGCCCGGCCATATGGGTCTGGTGGAGGATGCCGAGGAGGCCGTGCGGATCGCCGCAGAGATCGGCTTTCCCGTGATGATCAAGGCGTCCGCCGGCGGCGGCGGCAAGGGCATGCGGATTGCCTGGAATGAGGGCGAGGCGCGCGATGGCTTTCGCGCTTCGCGGGCCGAGGCCCGCACCGCCTTTGGCGACGAGCGGATCTTCATCGAGAAATTCGTCACCGATCCCCGCCATATCGAGATCCAGGTGCTCGGCGACCAGCATGGCAACATCGTCTATCTGGGCGAGCGCGAATGCTCGATCCAGCGACGCAACCAGAAGGTCATCGAGGAAGCGCCCTCTCCCTTCCTCGACCCTGAGACGCGCAGGGCCATGGGCGAACAGGCGGTGGCGCTTGCCCGGGCTGTCGGCTATTTCTCGGCCGGTACGGTGGAGTTCATCGTCGACGGCGCGCGCAATTTTTATTTTCTGGAGATGAATACGCGGCTGCAGGTCGAGCATCCTGTCACTGAGCTTGTCACCGGCATCGACCTTGTCGAGCAGATGATCCGCGTTGCATCAGGTGAAAAGCTGACGCTTTCGCAAGAGGATGTAAAGCTCAATGGCTGGGCAATCGAAAGCCGCCTCTATGCGGAAGACCCGTTCCGCAATTTTCTTCCCTCCACCGGCAGGCTCACACGCTACCGTCCACCGCGTGAAGGCAGACAGGCCAGCGGCACTGTGGTGCGCAACGATACCGGCGTCTATGAGGGGGGCGAAATCTCCATCTATTACGATCCGATGATTGCCAAGCTCTGCACCTGGGCCGAGACGCGAGAAGCGGCAATCGATGCTATGGTCGCCGCCCTCAATGATTTCGAAGTCGAAGGCATCGGCCACAACCTGCCTTTCCTCTCCGCCGTCATGCGGCAGGAGAGGTTCCGTTCAGGCAGGTTGACGACAGCCTACATCGCGGAAGAGTTTCCCGACGGCTTTTCCGGTGTGGCACCGGATGCGGCCGCCTCGCAGAAACTCGCCGCGATTGCTGCCGTGATCAATGCCAGGCTGCAAGGCCGCGCCAAGCAGATATCAGGCACGATCAGCAACCATGCGCGGGTCGTCGGCAAGGATTGGGTGGTGCAGCTTGGCGACATCAGCCACGCCGTCACGTTGTCCGGCGGCGCGCAGGCGGAGGTCGTCATGTTCAGGGAAAGTGAAGCTCGCGTCACGGTGATGGGTGCATGGCATCCCGGCCAGACCCATGCGCATTTTCTGCTGAACGAGGAGATGCTTGGCGTGAAAGTCGATCTCGCGGGTTTCGTCATCCGTCTGCGCGTGAACGGCATGGATGTGCGTGCTCGCGTTCGCAGCCCCCGCGTGGCGGAACTGGCGAAACTGATGCCGATCAAGCTGCCGCCGGATACATCGACGATGCTGCTCTGCCCCATGCCGGGTGTGATCACTGGTGTCACGGTCAAGGTTGGCGATCGTGTGGAAGCGGGTCAGACGCTCGCCACCGTCGAAGCCATGAAGATGGAGAACGTGCTGAAGGCCGAACGCAAGGGTGTCGTCAAGCGCGTGGCTGTCTCCGCCGGCCAAAGCCTGGCGGTGGACGAGCTGATCTTGGAGTTCGAGTGATGCGACATGCGGGAGCGGCCCAGCAATCAAGCGTTTGTCGTCGGTTTGCCCAGCCGCTCCAGCATGTGGTGCCGGTGATCCTGTCCGCCGAAGAAAACGGCCAGAATATTGACCGTGCGGTTTTCCTCATCGATCCAGAAATAGAAGATCGCCCGCTCTTTTGTCACATGCCGCAGACCGGGTTGAAGATCATTGTTCAATGTTCCCTGATGGGGATGGAGCGCAAATTTTTCCAGATCTTCGGCAATAGCGTTCAAGCGGCTGGCTGCACGTTCATAGGCTTGTTCAACAGAATCGCCCATTCCCAGATAGGCCGCCAACAGATGGTCGAAGATGTGATCGAAGTCGGTGCTAACCGCCGCTGCAGGATTGATCTTATAAACCAAGCGCGGCCTTCTTCCTGGCAAGCATCTCCTCAATCTGTTGCCGGCTCTCTTCCATCGTCAGGAACGGCCCCTTCCGCCGCTCATCGAGCAGAGCTTTCAAAGCAGCAAGCTCCGCCTCCTTCATCTCCGTCTGCTCGCGCAAAAGCTCCAGCCCCTGCTGCACGACAGCGCTCACGCTGGAATAGCGGCCTTCCTCAACCAGCCGGCGGGCAAAGGCGTCCTGCTGGTCGGAGATGGAAACGGATGCTTTTACGGTCATGGCTCAAGGCTCCCGTGAAGAATGGACCTAGGATGCTACTCAGTAGCAATTTCGTCAATCTCAACGCCGCGCCGATCCTGGCAGTGGTATCTGGAGGACCTGGGCGATGACCAAAAAAGCCGTCGCAGATTGGCGGGCCCTGGCCGAAAAGGAGCTGAAGCGCCCCCCGGAGACGCTGTCGGTGACGACGCCCGAGGGTATCGCAGTCAAGCCGCTTTATACCGCCGAGGATCTTGCCGACCTGCCGCATCTCGATGGCTTGCCGGGTTTTGCGCCGTTTACCCGCGGTGTGCGCGCCACGATGTATGCCGGCCGGCCCTGGACGGTGCGCCAATATGCCGGCTTCTCCACGGCAGAAGCGTCCAACGCCTTTTACCGTCGCAATCTGGCGGCCGGGCAGAAGGGCCTGTCTGTCGCCTTCGATCTCGCCACCCATCGCGGCTATGACAGCGACCATCCCCGTGTCGAAGGCGATGTCGGCAAGGCCGGCGTGGCGATCGACAGCGTCGAGGATATGAAGATCCTGTTCGACGGCATTCCCTTGGGCGAGATGTCCGTTTCCATGACCATGAATGGCGCGGTGCTGCCCGTACTTGCCGCCTTCATCGTTGCGGGGGAAGAGCAGGGCGTGGCCCGCAGCGACCTCTCCGGCACCATCCAAAACGACATTCTCAAGGAGTTCATGGTCCGCAACACCTATATCTATCCGCCTGAACCTTCGATGCGGATCGTTGCCGACATCATCGACTTCACCGCGCGGGAAATGCCGCGCTTCAATTCAATTTCCATATCCGGCTATCATATGCAGGAAGCGGGCGCGACGCTGGTGCAGGAGTTGGCCTTCACGCTGGCCGATGGGCGCGACTATGTGCGCGCCGCCTTGAAGCGGGGGCTGGATATCGACGAATTTGCCGGGCGGCTCTCCTTCTTCTTCGCTATCGGCATGGATCTGTTCATGGAGGCCGCCAAGCTGCGCGCCGCTAGGCTGCTCTGGTCGAAGATCATGCAGGAGTTCCAGCCGAAGAAGCCGCAATCCCTGATGCTGCGCACCCATTGCCAGACCTCTGGCGTTTCGCTTGCCGAGCAGGACCCGATGAACAATGTGGTGCGCACGGCCTATGAAGCGCTGGCGGCTGTGCTTGGTGGCACGCAATCGCTTCACACCAATGCCTTCGACGAGGCCATGGCGCTGCCGAGCGAGCTGTCCGCCCGCATCGCCCGCAACACTCAGCTGATCCTGGCGCACGAGACCGGGGTGACCCGCGTGGTCGATCCACTCGCTGGATCCTATTATGTCGAGAGCCTGACGCATGAACTGGCAGAAGCCGCTTGGGCACTGATCGAGGAGATCGAAGCCAAAGGCGGCATGACGAAAGCCGTTGCCGAGGGCTTTCCTAAGCGGATGATCGAGGAGGCGGCGACGCGCCGTCAGGCGGCGCTCGACAAGGGCGAAACGGTGGTGGTCGGCGTCAACCGCTACCGGCTGGAGGAGGAGCCTCCGGTCGAAATCCTGACCATCGACAATTCCGCCGTCAGGGCCGCGCAGATCCGGCGGCTGGAGGAGACGCGCGCCCGGCGCGATCCGGCACGGCTCGATGTCGCGCTCGGCCTTCTCGGCAAGGTGGCCGAGAGCGGTGAGGGCAATCTCCTGGCCGCCGCGGTCGAAGCCGCACGGGCACGCGCGACGGTCGGCGAAATGTCCGATGTGCTCGGCCGCGCCTTCGGGACCCATTCCGCCCGCCCGCCCCTGGTCGTCGATGTCTTTACCGAAGCCTATGGGGACGGCCCCGATGTCCAGCGGGTGAAGGAGCGGGTCGGCGAGGCGACGGTTCGGCTCGGCCATGTGCCCAGGCTTTTGGTGGCCAAGCTCGGTCAGGATGGCCATGATCGCGGTGCCCGCGTGGTCGCCTCCGCCTTTGGCGATCTCGGCTTTGCGGTCACGGCCGGCCCCCTGTTCCAGACTCCGGACGAGGCGGCTGCCCTTGCCGGCGAGCTGGGAGTGGACGTGGTTGGCGTGTCGTCGCTGGCGGCCGGCCACCTGACGCTGGTGCCGCAGCTCGTGCAGGCGCTGGAAAGGCAAAGTCCGGGCATACCCGTCGTCTGTGGCGGCGTGATCCCGCGCAAGGACTATACGGCCCTGGAGGAGGGAGGTGTCTCCGCGATCTTCGGGCCCGGCACGCCGGTCATCGAAGCAGCACATGCCGTGCTCGACATTTTGGAGGGCCGGCGGCGAAATCGCTGACGCACCGGATCGCAGGCAAACCAGCGTCGATCTGATTCCTTTAGATCGACGAGCGGTGTGAACCCTGCTTCTGTTCAGGCTCAGGCGGAACGGCGGAAGACCACGCGGTTGCGGCCGTCGCGTTTGGCGGCATAGAGGCCGTCATCGGCCCGTTTCAGCGTGGCCTCCGGGCTGTCGCCAGCGATGCACAGGGTCGCGCCGACGCTGCAGGAAAGCCGGACCATGACGCCCCCGGTCTCGAAGTGGACGGCGGCAATGCAGGCGCGCAGGCGCTCGGCAACGCGATCCGCCTCTTCGATCGAGCTGGCGCTGAGGATGACGGCGAATTCCTCGCCACCAACCCGCGCCACGAGATCCTGCTGCGCGCAATCGGCATTGAGTGTCTCGTGCAGCACGCGCGCGGTCTCGATCAGCGCCTTGTCGCCGGCCGCATGACCGAAGCGGTCGTTGATCGATTTGAAATGGTCGAGATCGATGAGCAGCACGCCCACCGGTCTGTCGCTGGTCTCACACTGCGCAATCCGCGCTGCGAGCTCCTGCATGAAATGTCTGCGATTGGCGAGGCCGGTCAGCCCGTCCGTGGTCGCCAATTGTTCGAGATCGGCGTTCATCAGTCTAAGCGTCGACTCGATCCGGCGGATATAGGTGACATCCGCGAGCGAAAGAAGACGCGACGGCACGCCGGCAAAGACGATTCGGCGGCTGACGACCGTCAGATTGTGCAGCTCTCCGGATGGCGTGCGCACGACGATCTCCGCAACCGGGTCATCGCCCTCGGCACCATTCGCCGCCGCGCGATCGGCCGCCTTGCGCAAGGCCTCCAGATAGTCAGGCGCAATGTCGCGCCCGAAATAATCATCCGTGCTGGCGCTGCGATAGCGCAGCTGCCCATCATCGTCGATGACGATCAGCGGTGTCGGCAGGGCATCGAGCAATTCGCGCTGGGCGGTAACCGCTGTGGTGCTGGCGATGATATGTTCGGCTGCCCAGGGATTGCCCCTCAGCGGCTCTTCGCTGCGCCAGACGATGTCGAAGCGCCGGTCCGCGCGGGCGCGCGCGATCGACATGCCCATTTCCACATGATGGTTGATGCCCATGATCACAGGCTCGCCGTCGAGGCCCATCTCGGTCTGGCCGAACATATATTGCCGCACGGTGGCAGCGCGCGTGGTGCCGGCGGCCGTGGCCGCGCGCAGCCACATGCGAAATCCGGTGCGCGCGGCGATCATGGCGTCGCAGACCGGCCGATTGGCGCCGGCCGCCATCTGCCAGCTCCGCAGAAAGGCTTGGTTGCCCTCGGTGTCATGCGACATGAAGTAGTTCCAGCAGGCATAATGGCCTTTGACGGCAGCTGGGTCGAGGGTCGCAAGGTCCAGTTCGTTCAGGGAAAGGCCCAGGATCGGCAGATCCTCCGCCTTGAAGCCGGCCGCATGATAGGCGGCGAGAAAATCCTGGTTGGCATCGCCCACGATGCTGGAAACGATGACGCCGCGTCCACCGGCGCGGAAAGCCGCGATCGCCGCGATCTCCTGATCCCAATTGCGGTGCGAGAACGGCACGTAATGTTCCGGCAGGCCCAGGGTCTTCAGGCCCTTGGCGTCGAGAAAGGCACGCAGTACCCGATTGATCGTGCGGGGATAGTTGAAATCCGTCCCCAGCATGAAGAAACGATCGAAGGCGCCGCCAGGTGCTGACAGGAGATATTCGATCGCCGGAAACAGTTTCTGATTGGGCGTCGCGCCGAGATAGAAGATGTTGGGCGATTGCTCCTCGCCTTCATAGTCCAGCGGGTAGTAAAGCAGGCAGTCCTCTTCCTCGACCACGGGAAGCACGGCCTTGCGCGAGGTGGATGTCCAGCAGCCGAAAAGCGCGGCGACCTGCTGATCACGGATCATCTGCCGCGCATATTGGCCATAGTTCAGCCAGTCCGAGGCTGGATCGAATTCGACCGGCACGATCTTGCAACCGAGAAGGCCGCCTGCCTCGTTCGCCTTGTCGATCTCGAAGCGCAACATGTCGGCCAGAGGCGCTTCGTTGCAGGCCATGGTGCCTGTCGACGAATGCAAAAGGCCGACCTTAACGAAACGCTGGCTATGCATGAATTACTCCCTTACCGAAGGGACAAGGCCGGTGGAAATGTCGTACATTTGTCATAAGGAACAGTGAACGTCCTCCTCGTCGGACCGTTCAAAGGGGCGCGGCGGGAGAGCAGCTGTTTTAAGGAATCGATGGGTTTTGCTACCGTTAATATACAGCCTGATTAGGGGGCCATTTCTTAAAAATCGGTTAAGCTTTATTGCGTCGCAAAAAAACCTGATATCGATCCTCCACATCGCATCCGCCAGCGCGGCCGAGCCGTGCCCAACCTTTCTGATCGCTATGCCCCGCCTCCGCCACGCCCTCGTTTTTCTGCTTTCCCTATCTGTGCCCGTCACCGCTCTTGCCAGCGAGCGCGAGGCGGTGAAGACCTATGCCATTGCCGGGCGAACGGGTGCCGAACTCTACGCCTCTATCGGCGAGCGGGGGCCCATGATCGGCAAGGGGCGCCGCGTGATCGCCCATACCGGCTTTCGCCTGACCTGGAAGCGGGATTACCAGCAGGACGGGAAAGCCTGCCGCCTGGCCTCGGCCGAGCCAACGCTGACCATCACCTACACGCTGCCAAAGCCTGCCGAACGGTTGACTGGCTCCTTGGCCAGGAGCTGGACAAGCTTTATCGATGGCGTACGCCGGCATGAGCTGGAGCATGGACGCTTCATCCGGGAGATGGTGGCCGAGATTTCGCAGGCCAGCATCGGCCTGTCGGCACCGGATGATCCCGGTTGCCGGCTGGTGCGCCAGATGCTCAATACGCGGTTAAAGGAGATTTCCGGCCGCAACGGCCAGCGCCATTCCGCTTATGATCGGGCTGAACTGACCGAAGGCGGAAATGTCCACCAGCTGATCCTGGCGCTCGTCAACGGCCCCTGATCGCGACCGCGGGGTCCGGAGGTCGTTTTGATCATCGCTGCCTTGAAGGCAGATCGCCGGGGCAGGAGCCGCAGCATCGGCTGGCCTCCTGCCTCTCTATCAGGTCTATCGCCCGAGCCGTGTCTTCAGGCTGGTGACGATTTTGTTTGCCAGCGCTTCATAGTCCTCATCGAAATGGTGACCGCCTTCGATAGGGATGGCTTCGACGCCGCTCGCCTTGAGTTTGACGCAGGGGTCGTCGTCCTCTTCCGTGCCATAGATGCACTGAACGCGCTTGGGATCGATCTTGGCGATGTCCTTCAGCGAATCGCCCGAGGAGGTGCTGCTGTCGACGCCGAGCCAGCCTTGAACGGAGATCTCGTAATCGACGTTGCGCGATAGAGCGAGCAGCGTGATCTGCGTCACGCGATCCTTGTTCTGCTGAGACAGGAGATTATAGGCGGCCGGGATCACGTCGGCGCCGAAGGAATAGCCGGCCAGAAGCACATGCTTGACCTTCCACTGGCGCCTGTAGGTATCGATGATGCGGGCGAGATCTTCCGCCGTTTCCTCCGGCGTGCGCTTGGACCAGAAATAGCGCAGCGCATCGACGCCGACCACGGGAATGCCCTGATCCTGAAGCTCGGCGCCGATCTGCTTGTCGATGTCACGCCAGCCGCCGTCGCCGGAATAGAAGATGGCCATCGTGTCGTATTTCGCCGTCGTCGGCAGCAGGGTCAGCGGCAGGCCGAGCGGATCGTCGCTTTCGCTGGCGCTGGCAGCGGCGATCTGATCGGACAGCGCCTGCTCCAGAGCCGCATCCGGGGCGTCGGTCGTGTCGCGCGTGGCGATATCGCTATGATCCTTGACGAGGTCGGCCACATGGTCACGGCCCGCCTTGTTCGCTTGTGGCGTGAAGATCACGGTGACGGGTGCCGGCAGGGGGCCGTCCGTCAGGCCATAGATCATGCGGCCGTCGCGCGTTTCCTTCTCGGCCGGTGTGCAAAGCTGGGTGGTCAGCGGAATACTGTCGAGAGGGTCGACGGCGATCGCGTCGCCGATTGTCGCGTCCGGACTCTGCGCGATCATCGCCAGCGCCATGGCGCCGCCTTCACCGATGCCGGCCAAGATCGGCGGCCGATAGCTGTCCGAATTGGCGGCACGCTGGATCTGATGGGCAAGCGACTCGATGTCGGAGATCGTATAGATGCAGTCGTCGCCTTCCTCCGGCTTCAGTCCCTTCAAATAGGTCGGTAGATCGAGGCCAATGACGGCAATGCCCTCATCGAGAAGAGCCTTGGCGCGCGTCTCCTCCGTCGCGCCCCAGCCCTTCGCATCCGAAATCAGAACGACGTTGCCCTTGAGGTCGCCGTCTGGCACGAGAATATGGTCTGACGGAATGGAGCCCGTGTCGAAGGCCTGCTTGTCCTGCGCGAATGCAGGCGCAACGCTGCAAAGGGCGGCCGCAACAGCGACCATCCTGGAAAAACGCATCATTTACCGACGACTCCTCTCACGCCACCGCTGATCAGCAAGGTCGCATCCAGCAGGGCAAGGGCCGCGCCCGTGCCGTTGGACACGGCAAGGTAGCGCGGTTCCCAACGTGGATGGAATTTGGACTTGAAGGCCCTGAGGCCCTTGAAATTGTAGAAGCGCTCGCCGTGCTCGAAAAGCAGGCTGCCGACCCGGTCCCAGACCGGGGCCGTGTCGCGCCGCGACATGCCGGACATCGGCGCCATGCCGAGATTGAAGGTCTTGTAGCCCTCGGTCTTCATCTTCTCCATGATCGAGACGAAGAGGAAGTCCATGGCGCCACGCGGCGCATCCGGCGAAAAGCGCATGAGGTCGACGGTCGCTTCGTGCTTGGTGTCGGTCACCATGACATTGGCGAAGGCAACGATCTTCTCATCCTTGTAGAGAACGGCCACCGGCTGCGCGCAGATATAGTCGGTATCGAAAGCGCCGAGCGAGAAAGTCTTTTCGCGCGTTTCATGATGGGCGAGCCAGCTATCGGAGACCTGACGAAGGTCCTCCACCACACCAGCTACCTCAGGCGGCTCGATCAGGGCGAAGCTCAAACCGTCGCGCGCACCCTTGCTCAAGGCTTGGCGCAGCCCTGCCAGGCGGCCGCCCTTCAGCTCGAACCGGTCGAGATCGACAATGGCGAGTTCGCCGAGCTTGAAGGCCCGCAGGCCGGCATCGGCGCAGGAGGACAAGAGACCGGGCGATATCTGGTAGAAGGCGGCGCGTCCGCCGGCCGCGCGGGCGGATTCCACGAATTGCCAAACGAGCTCGGGAAAATCCGCCTCGTCGCCGATCGGATCGGTCAGCGCGATCCAGGAGCGACCCTGGATGCCATACATGATGAAGGCCTTGCCGCTTTCGGAAAACATGACGCGCTTGTCGCCCATGCGCACCAGGTTGGCGTCGGCCGAATCCTGGTTTCGAACGATCTCCACCGCCTTGTCGACATCGGCGCGGCTGGCCTCAACCGGACGCAGCGTCGCCGGACGCATCAGGCTGAAGATCGCAACCGTGATCGAGGCGAGCACCAGGCCGAGCAGCGCGCGCAAGCCGCGCGGCGCCTCGCCGGAAAATTCGAACTGCCACCAGAGATCGTGACTGTAGTCCGTATCGCGATAGACGAAGAACAGGATCGTCGCGGCGCTGACCACGATGACGCCCATGGCCGCCAGCCAGCTCGGGCCAAGGCCCTGCTTGAACAGCGAGGCGCGGCGCGTGAAGGCGCGGCGGTTCATGACCATGGCGACGATGAAGACGGCAAGCAGCGTTGCCTCGAAAATCGCGATGGCCTTGATCAGGGACAGGACCAGCGCGCCGGCCGCGGCCGCCAGCCCGATCCACCAGCCGCCATCCAGGCGCTGGTTGATGCCGCGCGAGGCGACGAAGAGAACAAGGCCGAGGATGCTCGTCAGAAAATGCGCCGCTTCGACGATCGGCAGCGGCAGGAAATTCGAGAGCAGGTCGAGATTGCTATCCGGCGTCGGCGTCACGCTCGAAAAGATCAGCATGGCGCCGAGCATCATGGCGAAAGTCGACAGAAGCGACGGCGCGAGCCGCACCGCGATCTGGCCGAGATCGGACGCCACGGGCTTGGACGAGAAGGCGCGCAGTTCCGTGGTGACCACGAGAATGATCGCAATGATCAGCGGCAGCACGTGATAGACGAGGCGGTACAGCACCAGGCCGCCGAGCAGCTGCTCCATACTGATCGCATTGCCGAGCGCTGCGACCATGACCGCTTCGAAGACGCCAAGGCCGGCGGGAACATGGCTGAGCACGCCGAGGCCGACAGCCGTGGCATAGATGGCGAAGAAGGTCGGCCAGCCGACATGCGTCTCCGGCAGCAGCACATAAAGCACGGAAGCCGAGGCTGCGATGTCGAAGGCGGAGACGAGGAACTGGCGCGAGGAGGTGCGGCTGTCGGGCAGGCGCAACGACAGGCCGGCAAAGGAGAGCGTGCGGCCATTGCCGCCGAGCACGACCAGCGCGACCATGACCAGCACGAAGATCAGCGCCACACCCCGCAACCAATCGGCGCTGAGCCCCATGACGGTTTCCATACGCGGTGCGACCGCCAGCGTCGACAAGGCGGCGACGGCCAGCAGGCCCAGACCGAAGGCCAGGGTGACGAAGGCGATGACCCGCGCGATTTCGCTGGGGGTCAGCCCCAGCCGCGAATAGGCGCGAAAACGGATGGCGCCGCCGCTCAAGGGGCCAAAACCGGCGGTGTTGCCGATGGCATAGGCAATGAAGGCCGTGATCGCGACGGAGGGCGTGCGCAGCCGCCGGCCGATAAACTCGATGGCGTTGAGGTCATAGCCGATCAGCGCCGCGAAGCTCAGCGCCGTGAAAAGAATGGCCAGCAGGATCGAGGTCCAGGACGTGTCGGCCAGCGCGTCAAGCACGTCGTCATAGCGTACCTCCGCCGTCAGCCGGGAAATGGCGACGGTGACGAAGGTGAAGATGGCGATGACGGCAATCGCCGTCAGATAGACGCGATATTCGGCAAAGAGCGTCGCCAGGCGCGAGGCGCCCTTTTCGGTGTCAGGCGAGGAAAGATCGGGTTCGGCTGCCATGGTGTCCTGGACGAATTCGGTTCAAACGCGTGATCGGCTGTTTATCATAGAGTTTCTCAGCCGGCATGACGGCATGTAACCCGGCGCTCGGAGCAGACAAGACATAAGCAACCCCTTGAGCGCCAGCTAAGGCATAATTCCTCAAATCGAACGCGACCGAAGGAAAAATCATGCAGCCGCTTTAGAGCATCACCCCACCGGCGCGAAACATGGGATCGACTGGCTTGTGCTCGCGGTGAAAGACGCTGGAGGGCTGTTCTGGTTCATTCAGCTCGATCGATGTTCCACAATTCGACACTACTCCATGCGGTTTAACAGAGGCGGTCACCCATTCTTCGCTCCTCGATTGGTGTGTCCGGTAACCAACGGCTTCCGTCTACGGCCTGCTATTGATGCTTTTCGCTCCCGTGATCAACCGCAGGATGGTCTTGCGCGACACACTCTCGTCATGCCTATGCACCCGTTGACTGAATATTTCGTTTCTGACGCATAAAAGACGATCTTGTTCCAGCAGGCGCGTGAACCCCTGTTCGACCGCTTCCTTGTGGAGCCTCTCCTCGGCAGGATCATGACATGCCGTCATTTTCCGCCATGCGTCCCCTTGCTGGCGCGCGTGGCAAATTTTCATAGCATGCTCTTCCAAGCCTTGTTCATGATCGATCCCGCTTTGCTTCCTACCCAATAGCCTTCTGCCATGGGATAGCGATCAAAGTGCGTATCACACGCCAGACATCACGCGCCTTTTTGGGCGCGCGCCTGTCAAAGACTGCGATTATGTCTTTTCGGGGATTTAGGAAAAGGAGATGTTGCCCTGCGCATGGCGAAGGCGACGCTCGGCCTATTGTCGACGCATACGCGTTCGCCGAGGAAATACGGCTGCCCATGCAAGCCCGATGACGAGGGCTGAAAGTGGCTCCGCAGGCAGCCACGATGAGGGCATCAAAAAATCGGACTGAAGTCGGGAGCTGGCTCTCTCAGAGCTCGGCTCCCTTGATGCATGTCACCCTTGCAAAGCCGCTATCCGGCTTTGCCATCATGCTTTGGCTTGCATGCCAGACGGCAGGGCTTCAATGCGCGCGGATCTTCAGGGCTGCGCTGATGGTATGGGCCGAAAGGCCTTCGATCATGCCGCTGGTCTCCTGCAGCACGGAGCGCAAGGCCATCTCGATGCAGGAGGCGGCCGTCTCCAGATGCAGATCCGCCGCAGATTGCCGCGCATAGGTCAGCATGCGTGCCAGTGCCCGCAGCTCTTCAATGTCAAGATCGCCGCCATCTGCATTGGGGGTGGTGATGGGAGAAGAAAGGAAGGTCATCGGTCTGTCCATTGAACGTGTGACCTTTACCTTACCCTCGACCTGTCAAAGATGCGCGTGACGCAGGCGTGACACAGCCGCCGATAGTTCAGCTGGAATTTTATGCGCGTGCTTTTGGATCAAGGCTTTGGCGCCAAAGCGAGGTCTCCTGGAACTGCCAGTTGCACGGCGGCGCCGTGCGCATGTCCGGCAGCGCCTCGGCCATCGCGAAAAGGTCGAGTGCATCGCGCCGCTTCTGGTCGATGCGATGGTGGAGCAGCAGGGCGAGAAGTCCTGTCGGATCGAGCCCCTCTGGTAGCACGGCGCCCCGGACGATAGCGCGCCAGGTCCGATCCTTGAAGTGCAGCGCCTCGGCGCAGGTCCGCAATGCCCGAAGCGTTTCGCCCGCCTGTTGCGCGGCGAGCGCAGGGTTGTCGAGCGTGGCGCGCACATTCACGAGCGGTTCGGTTATGCCGGTCCAGCCCAGTTCTTCCGGTGCGTGGCTTTGCGCCACATCCGAATCGTCGATCAGCACACCGTCGCGATACAGGCGGAAAATCTCGCCCACGCCGATCATGCCGAAGCCATGGCATTCGGCGGCCCGCAAGGCGCCCATGCTGGCCGCACCGAGCACGGTCACACCCAGCGATAAGGCGTAGAGAATTTCCTTGTGCCAGACCGGCGCCGTATATTCGAAGCCGCCGTCGATCAGCCCGATGATCGACGCGCCCTCATCGACGGCCCGGCGCACATCGCCCTGGAGCACGGGCGCACGCAGGTCGAGGTCCAGGCCAAGCCGGCGTGCGTCAGGCACGGTGGGACCGACGAACATCACCTTCATGTGCGCAGCGCCGCCTGAAGCGCGCGCAGGCCGTGGCGCTGGCGGCGCAAGCCCTCCGGGTTTTCCAGGCCGGGAACGATCATCTTGACCACGGCGAAGGGCAGATGTGGCCCGCTT
The DNA here is from genome assembly GCF_900109605.1 of Xaviernesmea oryzae. GTDB lineage: Bacteria > Pseudomonadota > Alphaproteobacteria > Rhizobiales > Rhizobiaceae > Xaviernesmea > Xaviernesmea oryzae. The sequence continues at coordinate 217,617 of NZ_FOAM01000004.1, read as the reverse complement.
AAGGTGACGGCAATGATCGGGCCGATGCGGCACGCGGCAAGATGCGCGACAATGGCGGCAAAATCGGCAAAAGGCGTCGTGTCTTCATAGCTGCGCGGCTGCGGTGCGGCGGCCAGGGCCAAGCGTGTGCTCTCAGGCAGCGCCCGCCGATAGGTATCGGGAAAGACATCGTCGCGCGCGCCCGAGATGAAGGTGAGGCGGGACTGGGCCGCCTCGGAAACCGCACGCAAGGCGGCACGGGCAGCCAGCGGATGGGCGCCTGCCCCATGGGTGACGTCGACATAGCGCGCATGCGCCGAAAGGTGGCGCGGCGATGGCCCGAGATAGGCGGCGAAGCAGGGCAGGCCGAGATCGCTGGTCATGTCGAACAGCGTCAGTTGCAGGTCGCAGGCGCTGATCTGTGCGATCATGCCGTCGAGGTCGGCATTGCCGAGGCATTTCGGATCCACACAGCGCGCAAGACGCGCCGGCTGCGGCATGATCTGGAAGAGGGCATAGGCGTCGCGCTCGACCCGCTCCATCAAGGCATGGAACATCGCCTCCTCAGCCGTATTGCCCGAGGCTAGCCCATCGGAGGATTGCCAGTAGCGGCTGTCTTCGATCGTACGATCAAGCAGAACGGCCTCGGCCGGGACATAGGTCTTTCGGCCAGTGACGAGATCGACACCCGCCATCCAGTCACAGGCTTCATCGGCTGGCAGCGGCTCCTTGCCGGCGGCCAGCAGGCCGTTCAGGGCAAGCGCTGCGTCGCCCCGGGCCGAAAGCTCAGCCTGGCTGGCCTGTTCGCGGCTCAGCGTCGGATCGCAGGCCACGGCGCGCTCGATCGCCTCCATCACGGCAGAAATGCGCGCATCCTCGTCGGTCACGCCCTTTCCTTGGGCAACGACGATGGATTTGGCATTGGGTGTATAGGCGCACCAGACGGGAATGCCGATGCGGTCCAGCCCGGTATGGCGCGCCACGCGCGTGATGCCATAGGCCTGGAGATAGGGGGAGACGCGGCCGAAGGTTTCGGCCGCGCTCCGGACACGCATGAACGCCATAGGCGTCATCACATGGATCAGTCGAAATAGCCGGCGAAGACGGCATCGGCGGAGTTGATGGCGACAGCCAGGTTCACGCCCTTGACCACCGCGCCACCAGCGGCACCCTCGTTCATGTCGGACATGCCGCCATTCGCCTCATCGACGGGGATGACGGTCCCTGCCTCGATATCGGCGAGATACAGCTTGCTGTCGCCGGGAAAGCCAATCAGAACAGCCTTGGACATTTCAAGTCTCCTTGTTGAGGTTTCGATTTCAGTAACCCGCCCGCAACAGAGCATCGCGGTACATGGCCTTTTGCCATTGCTCCCTGATGGGAACGACGGTGAGCCATTTCTCCAGATCGAAATAAGGATTCGCCTGACGATCCTTGCGCCGGTAGCGCTTGGCCAAGCCGAGTTCGCCCAGCATGGCGTAGCTCGCCGCTCTCAGGCGATCCGCCGAGGTCTGCTCGACCATCCGCTCGATATAGGCGATGGCCTCCCGATAGTTGCCGACGAAGAAGCTGGCGCCGGCCGCGCTCCAGAAATAGGCGTCGGGACTGATGGGATTGAGCTGGATCGCCTTCTTGATTTTTTCCAGCGCTTCCGCCGGCCGGGAGGCATGGGCAAGCGAATCCGCATAACTGTGCACGGCATCCGCATAATGGGGGCTCAGCTCCTCGGCACGCGCCAAAGCCTCGAGGCTCTCGTCCATCTGGCCGAGATAGAGCTTGGCGACGCCGAGTTCCTTGTGACCAACGGCAAGGTCCGGTCGCTGCTCGATCGCCATCAAGGCATTTTCTTCGGCCTTGGTCAGAAGCGCGCGGTCACCATGCGCGGTCAAGACCCATTCCAGCGCATAGGTTCGCGCCAGGCTGCTATAGGCGTGCGAAAAATCCGGATTGATGTAGATGGCCTGGCGGAAGCCACGCCGCGCCGAGCGCACGGCCGGAAGTGTCAGCCGCGTCGTCTGCTGCACGCCGGTGAGATAGGCGTGATAGGCGTCGGGGTGGCGCTCATAATCGCCGAGCGGCTGCTCGTGCCCGCGCAACTGCTCCGCAATGCAATCAGCGATCACGGTGGCGATCCGCTTGCGATGCGCTGCCCATTGGCCATCGACGGGGAAATGTTGCGCCCAGATGATGCGGTCGAGCGGGACGAAGATGATCTGAACGAATAGGCTCTCGGGCGATAGTGTCGTGTCGACGAGATAAGAGACGCTGTGCTTGGCGAGGATTTCGACCTTGTCGCTGCTCTGCTGGATGCGCTGGGCGGTATACGGCGCGACAACGGCGACGGAGCGCAGCGCGCACAGGCCGATGGTGATGTCCTCGATCAGGGCGCCGATCGTTCCGGCCACGCCTCTTGGCGTTCCGGGCCTCAAGACCGGCGGCAACAGCGCGAGGCGCGGCAGGGCCGCTGTGATCGGCAGTGTGCCGGAAGCAGGGCGTGGTTCTGCAGTGACGATCATGCTCGTCACCGGCGCTAGGCTTTCGGTTGTCTGCTGAGACCCGATATCATCCCCCGCAAGAGACCGGCGAACGGCCTCATCCTGTGGATCGCGCTCCAGAAGGAAGAAAGCGGCCTCGCGCCGGGCCGTCTGCGAGATCGTGCAAACGCTCGCCGGATCGAGAAGCCGGCTGCGCAAAAGCTGGACATGACGACGCTGTTGGGCCAGCACCCAGCGGCTGAAATCGCCGAAGGGAATATCCGCATCCCCGGGAAAGGGCCGGCGCAGAAGCTCGGTCATGCTGTCGAGCGGCGCATCGGCCCGTTCGAGAAGCGCCGCGTCGATCTCCAGGCGCACCTCTGGCGACAGCGTGATCATGTCGTCCGTCAGTGTGAGGATGTCGAGTTCGGCTGAGGCCTGCGCCTCGCGGATGCGGCTGATGGTCTTGCGCAGATTGGTGTGCCGCACGCTCCGGTCGAGATCCGACCAGAGCAGCAGCGATGTCTCATCCCGCCCGATACGATCCTTGCGGCCAAGGGCGAGATAGGCGATCAGCAAGAGGCCCTTCTGCGGAAACTTCAGCGGCTCGCCTTGCGCACTGCGCAGGGCAAGGCTGCCGAAGGTCTGGAGAAAGGCCGCGCGCATCAGCGCAGCGCGGCGCGATCGGCCTGTGCGGCTGCGGCGGGACGGGCTTCGTCCTGCGGGCCTTCGGCTTCGGCGATCGACTTCATCAGGGCGACGAGGCCCTTGCGGACATTGACATCACGGATCGAAGAAAAGGCGCGGTTGAGCGCCAGGCCCTCGCGCGTGGCGAGAAAATCGGTCACGGCAGCCAGTTCCGAATCGGGAACGCCACGGCCGGTCGGCTCGCTTTCCTCGAAGAAATAGCTGACGGGAACGCCGAGGATCTCGGAGGCAGCCTGCAGGCGGCTGGCGCCCATGCGGTTGACGCCCTTTTCATACTTCTGAATCTGCTGGAACGTGATGCCGAGACGTTCGCCCAGAACGGTCTGGCTCATGCCGAGCAGCACCCGCCGAGCTTTCAGTCGGCTGCCGACATAGACATCGATGGCATTGGGTGCGTTCGCGCTCATTTTAACTCCTGCATGTGTTGGTCGCGTTTGACGCTACAATGCCGGTTTTTCGCAAAAGGGCAACTCCAAGTAATCGGGAACGGCGCGCTGATACTCCCTAGAACTGCGGAAAATACAATTGCCAAAAATAACCTCTCCGCAATCTTTGAGGGCATGTAAGACGGCAATCTGCCGCTCTTTCATCAAAATGGGCGGAGTTTCCCGCAAGCGCATGCGGATGGATTGCCAAAGTGACGTCATGCGCCATCTTAAGTATCATTCATATGCGCTCAATCGGCGGCCAGCCGACGAAGCGGACGCCGCGCCTTCTCCCGCGCGCGATGCTGTATGGAGCCTGTTCAGCCCCCGGGCGCGGCCGCTTTCTCAAGCGGATCATGCGGCCAATGACGAAATCTTGGAAGGTGCGGATGCCTGTGCAGCGCGTTGGATTTTACATTCTCCTGACTTTTGTGACGATCGCCTTCATCGCGATTATTCTGCCCTTCTACTCCGCCGTGTTCTGGGCGCTGGTCTTTGCCATCGTCTTCTTCCCGCTGCATGTCTGGGTGGAACAGGGCGTGGGCGGACGGCCCAGCGTGGCGGCGGCGATCTCGGTTCTCATCTGCGTCGTCCTGGTCATCGTGCCCGGCCTGATGATCCTTGGCGCCATCGTCCAGGAGGGCAATCAGCTCTACCAGCGCGTTTCCAGCGGCGAGATCGATCCCCAGGCCCTGTTCGAGCAGGCGCGCAATTCCCTGCCGGAATTTCTGCGCGATCGACTGTCGAGCCTGGACTCGGGCGCGATCGCCGATCTCGGCCGGCGTTTCTCCTCGACCCTCATGCAGGGCGGCGGCTTCTTCGCCGGGCGCGCGCTGGTGCTCGGCCAGAGCACGCTGCAGTTCTTCATCATGTTCGGCGTGATGCTCTACGTGCTGTTCTTCCTGTTTCGCGATGGCCGCAGGCTTGGCCGCACCGTGCGCCAGGCCTTGCCGCTCAGCGACGCGCACACGCGCCGGCTTTCGGCGAAGTTCACCTCCGTGGTGCGCGCCACGGTGCGCGGCAATCTCATCATCGCGCTGGTGCAGGGCGTGATCGGCGGCGTAACCTTCTGGGCGCTCGGCATTCAGCCGGCCTTTCTGCTGGGGGCGCTGATGACCATTCTGTCGCTCTTGCCGGCCGTCGGCGCGGCCATCGTCTGGCTGCCGGTCGCCATTTATTGCCTGCTGGTCGGATCCTATTTGCCAGCTATCGTCCTCGTGCTCGTCGGCGTGCTGGTCATCGGCCTGGTCGACAATCTCCTGCGTCCGCCCCTGGTCGGCAAGGAAACCAAGCTGCCGGATTATGTGGTGCTGATTTCGACGATCGGCGGCATTTCGCTTCTGGGCATGAACGGCTTCGTCATCGGCCCGCTCTTTGCCGCGCTGTTTGTCGCGGCCTGGGGCATCTTCATCGAAGAGCAGCGGCGCGACGAAGCCGACATCGCCTGACGAAGCCGACATCGCCTGAGGAAAAAGCACCGGCGCCAGGAACTACCGGAAATCACGGTTGTTATACCATCGTTCAGGAGGAGACGAACGATGGTGCCTGCCCACTCGTCATGCCATCCGCCACGCGGCATGTGCTGCCGCTTGCGCGGCAAGGCGCCTGCACCCTGAGGGCGGCAGGCTTGCGCAGGTGCAGCCGCCTTGCTGCGCTGGCCCCGAGCTTGGCTTGCGCCGTTCCCCTCACACGATGACCCGTTTTCCGCCAACGCAACAAACCAAAAGCCTGAGGAGACACATGATGAGAAGATTCCGCGCGGCATGTCTGGGTACTGTCCTGGCGCTCAGCCCGGCTCTGGCCTTCGCCCAGGCCCAGACCAGCCCGAGCACCGATGCGCCGGCGCCGATGGCGTCGTCCATGGCCATGGACAAGTCCACCTTCGTCAAGATGGCCGGCAGCTCCAATGAATTCGAGATCGAGTCGAGCAAGCTTGCCGAAAAGCGGGCGAAATCGGCCGATGTAAAGAAGTTTGCCCGCCAGATGGTTGCGGATCACACCAAGGCCGGCAAGGAGATGAAAACGGCTGCGAAGATGCCGAAGAGCGCCAAGCCAGATCTGGCGCCGAAGCATGCGGCGATGATGAAGCAGCTGGAAGCGGCCAAGGGTGCGGAGTTCCAGACGATGTATGTGGATATGCAGGTTCAGGCCCATAACGAAGCCGTCGATCTGTTCTCGGGCTATTCGAAGAGCGGCGACGATCCGGCGCTGAAGCAGTTTGCCACCAAGACCCTGCCGACGCTGGAAATGCATCGCGAACACGTCATGCGTCTCACCAAGACGCAGTAAAAAACCACGCCGTCACGGCAGGACGACCGAAACACTTAACGGCCGGCACGACATGCCGGCCGTTTGCACATGTGCGGCCGTGAAGCGGGTCTTGGGCTCTGCCGATGGCTCGGATCTTAGGCCGTCACGTTTTGCGCATCGGCTTTCGCCAGCACAGCGGAGGCTTCATTAGCGCGCGCATAGCGGCCGGCGATGACGGCGCAGATCATCAGCTGCACCTGGTGGAAGATCATCAGCGGCAGCACGATTGCGCCGATGTTCTGGCCGGCAAAGATGGCGCTGGCCATGGGCACGCCGCTGGCCAGGCTCTTCTTCGAGCCGCAAAAGGTGATGGCAATCTCATCCGCCTTGGAGAAGCCCAGAAGCCGGCTGCCGAACATGGTGATGCAGAGCACAACGGCCAGCAGTGCCAGGTCGATGATCAGCACCATGCCGAGATTGGCAAGCGAATAGGTGTGCCACAGGCCTTCGATCACCGCCTCGCTGAAGGCGGCATAGACCACCATCAGGATCGAGCCGCGATCGACCGGCATCAGGATCTTCTTATGCGTACGTACCCAGGCGCCAATCCAGGGCTCCAGCACCTGGCCGAGCACGAAGGGCAGAAGCAGCTGGAGCGCGATCTTTTCCAGCGCATCGGCCGAAAAGCCGGCTTGCCCTGTCGTCGTCAAAAGCAGGCTGGCGAGCAGCGGCGTCAATAGCATGCCGAACAGGTTCGAGCCCGATGCTGCGCAGATCGCGGCCGGCACATTGCCGCCGGCCATGGAGGTGAAGGCGATCGAGGACTGCACCGTCGATGGCAGGACCGTGAGGAAGAGAATGCCCATATAGAGCTCGGGCGGCAGAATATTGGACGGCACGAAGCCGATCAGCAGGCCGAGCAGGGGGAAAATGGCGAAGGTGGTGAGCACGATCGTCAGATGCAGCCGCCAATGCAAAAGGCCCGCCAGAACCACATCGCGCGACAGCCGCGCGCCGTGCAGGAAAAACAAAAGCGCGATGGCAAGATTGGTGGCAAGGCCGAAATACTCCGCGGCCGCGCCGCTGACCGGCAGCAGCGAGGCGAGTATGACGGTCGCCACCAGCATCAGCGTGAACGTATCGGGCAGGAAGCGCTTCATCGTCAAAACTCCGTCATGACAGGCCTTTGCCTCGGCTTGCTCCCCGCGCGCAGCAGCAAGGCGATGCGGTCTGAAGTCGGTGAACCCTCCAGACAAGAGCCTCTGTCTGGCCTATCATGAAACGGAATGCAAAAACTAACAGCTATCCAGGATCGTGATCACCATGCTGAACCTGCATCACCTTGCCAGTTTCGTGATGCTGGAGGAGACACGCAGCTTCACCGCGGCGGCGGATCGCCTCGGCTTGGGTCAATCGACGGTCAGCCAGCATATCCAGCGGCTGGAGGCGGCACTTGGCCGCCGGCTGATCGCCCGCGACACCCATAGCGTCCGCCTGACGGGCGATGGCGAGGCGCTGCTCGCGCATGCACGCGACATGCTGGCGCTCGATGCCCGCGTCTTCACGCTGTTCGGCGAAAGCCGGCTGCGCGGACGCCTGCGCCTCGGCGTTTCCGAGGATGTGGTGGCCAATCGGCTGACCGAGATTCTCCATGAATTCCTGCGCCAGCATCCGCTTGTCGATCTCGAGCTCAACGTGGCGCTGAGTGCCGATCTCTACCAGATGCTTGAATTGGGTGATCTCGATCTCGTGCTGGCGAAGCGCCGCGTCGGCGAAACGCGCGGCCGGCTGCTCTATCGCGAGCCGCTGGTCTGGCTGGCGCGCGAGCCCGAACGGGTTGCCGCGCGGGCCGGCGCCCTGCCGTTGATCGCCTTTCCACCGCCGAGCATCACCCGGCGGCTGGCCCAGGAAACACTCGATCGCGCCGGCGTCTCCTGGCGGATCGTCTGCACCTGTTCCAGTCTCACGGGGCTCACCGCCGCCGCCCGCGCCGGCATGGGCGTGCTCGTCCAGCCCCGCAGCATGGCACCTGAAGGCCTGAAGGAACTGCCCTCCAACGCGCTGCCGCTGCTCGACGATGTCGAATTCGTCCTCGTTCCCCGCCGCGGCGCCGATGCCGGGCTGGTGGAGGCGCTGTCGCACCAGATCGTTTCGAAGATCATGCCGGGTGGTGGGTGAGGGCGGATTGGATGAGGCCGGATGTCGGCCTCTATCTGAGTCGCATCAGCCCTGCCGCCGTCGGCGCGAAACCACAGCTCCGATAAAAGCGCTCCAGCCGTGGTTCGAAATCGACATGGATCCATTCGGCGCCACGCTCCGCGGAGCCTTGGATCGCTGCCTTCACCATCGCCGTCGCAATCCCCTGCCGCTGCATCGCCGGATGCACGCAGGTATCGAGCAGGAAGGCATGCTTGCCGCCATCAGTCGCGACATTAACGAAGCCGATCAGCCGCTTGTCCGCGTAAGCGCCGACATGAAGCAGGCTTCGCGACAGGATGCGCGCGAAGTCATGCGGCTTATCATCGCCCCAGGCTGCCTGCCAGAGCGCATTCAAGTCGTCCGACGGGGGAAAGGGATCGATCCTGATCTCGGCTTGCTGCACGTTTTCCATTGATCCCATCTCGTTGTCACCGTCGCGATCTCATCACTTCTGACAGTGCAGCCTATGAAAGTAATAAGTTACCGATAAGAATAGGCCTGCCGGCAAGGAGGCTGGCATGCATTATGGCACGCATTCCGATCGACCGACACAAAGCATGCTTTACAGGCCTTGTTTTGATCGTGCTCACTTCAAGTTCGATGGCAAGTCACGCCGCCAACACGCCATGCAGCGGCCGCAAGGGCGGCGTCGAGCGCTGTCAAGGTGAGACCTTCATCTGCCGTGACGGATCGGTCAGCGGCAGTCGCAAGTCCTGCAGTGCGACCATGGGCGGGCTCGGCCTGTTGAAGGCGCCAAAGATGACGCCGACGTCGGGAAACGCATGTCTCTGTCGTTCAGGGAGCTTTTGCACAGGACCGCGCGGAGGCCAGTTCTGCTACTCGGACAGCGGCACAAAAAGCTATCTGCGCAAGTAACAACGCAGATGATAGCGGCTGGTCTTAAGCAGAACGACTGATCGCCATGTCATGAGAGATTTTGGTGGAGCTAAGCGGGATCGAACCGCTGACCTCTTGCATGCCATGCAAGCGCTCTCCCAGCTGAGCTATAGCCCCATAAGGGTTCCGGTAAAAACCGGTCCGGGTCGTGTCCGTTCCGCTTCGTCCCGGCCACGAGCGGCTTATTAGACGGGGCCCTGCCGCATTGCAAGCGGAAAAATTCGATCCGGTCAAAAAACTTCGAGACGCGGTCGGAAGGAAGGCGAAGATAGCCGATTTCCCAGGCTTTTGAAGCACTTCCTTGAATGGCTCTCCCCTTGTCAGCGCACCCGGTTTGTTTTGCCGCCTCAGGGATCTCGCAGCAGGGACCGTTTGCCGCATCGCGGGGTTCTGCGGGAAAAGTCGCTCAAAGAAAAGGCGCCGGAGGGTGTCCTCCGGCGCCTGGCGTCAAATGCGCTTCGTGCTGATCGCGCGATGATGGATCAGACTTCTTCGTCGTCGTCGGACACGCCGATCAGGTCGGACAGGCCGTTGTTGTCGTCGTCCTCATCCTGCTCCAGGAAGGTGTCGTCATCGTCATTGTCGATCTCGACATCGTCATCGCCCAGATCCGGCAGATCGTCGCCGCCGCCATTGTCCTCGGCTTCCTCGAGCGAGACCAATTCGACTTCCGTGTTCTCGGTATCGACTTCCGCCACATCCTCTTCCTCGGCCTTTTCCATGACCTTGGCGACGGATGTCTCCTCGAAATAGGAGAGAGGGTAGGACTTGCCCGTATAGGGCGAAACGATCGGGTCCTTGTTCAAATCGTAGAATTTACGGCCCGTCTCCGGGTCGATGCGCTTGGTTCCAAGTTCCGGTTTTGCCACTGTCGAAGCCTCGCAAAGGGCCGGCACTGGCCGGCCACCAGCCGGTTATCCGGCGGTGAAGGGGATTGAAAATGTGTCGGTCCCCATAAATGTCCAGGCAGGACATGTCAAAGTGAAACTTGTACGGGCGAAAGCTGCGGGTATCCGGATGGCTTGAAGCGCAAGGCATCGCTCATGCTTGGCAGCCGCCCCGGCTTTGCCTAACAGGGATGCGACTGGCCGCATGCCGGGCGAACCATCGCTCGACATGAAACCGGTACGACGCATGCACAGCGCGGTGCCAGGAGAGGCCGAACCGGCAGAAGGAGACAGAATGATCATCGCCATTGACGGGCCGGCGGCTGCCGGAAAGGGCACGTTGTCGCGTCGCATCGCGGCCGAATACGGCTTTCACCATCTCGATACCGGTCTTACCTATCGCGCGGTGGCCAAGGCGCTGATCGATGCGGGCCAGACGCTCGACGACGAGGTCGCGGCCGAAGCCTTTGCCGAAGGGATCGATCTCGCAGGGCTCGATCGCCATGCCCTGTCGGCCCATGCCGTCGGCGAGGCGGCGTCGCGCATCGCCGTCATGCCAGCCGTGCGTCAGGCGCTGGTGCGCGCACAGCGCCGCTTTTCCGAGAAGACGCCGGGCGCCGTCCTCGATGGGCGCGATATCGGCACCGTGGTCTGCCCACAGGCGCCGGTGAAACTCTTCGTCACCGCTTCGCCCGAAGTGCGCGCCCGCCGCCGATTCGACGAGATGGTCGCCACCGGCCAGACTGCCGATTTCCTCTCCGTGCTCGCCGATATCCGCAAGCGCGACGCCCGCGATACCGAGCGCGCCGACAGCCCGATGCGCCCGGCGGAGGATGCGCACTTGATCGATACGTCCGAAATGAGTATAGAGGCCGCATTTCTGGCCGCCAAGACTTTGATCGACGCGGCTTTGAAACCCTAATCCGACCCGCCATCCCCGCGCCGGACATGCTTCCCGATCGATAATCCGGGGAGCGGATGGAGATCGGACATGATCAACACGAACCCACGGCGCAGCGCTGGCGTTCCCTTATTTTGCCCGGTTTGGTGTCGGCCCCTCAGGCGCTGATCGACTGTGCTTTTTCAAGGATGGACGCGCGCATTCAGGAGAATTCATGTCTCAAGCAGCCCCCACCCGCGATGATTTCGCCGCGCTCCTGCAGGAATCCTTCGCGCAGCACGACCTGGCCGAAGGCTATGTGACGAAGGGTATCGTCACGGCCATCGAAAAGGACGTGGCCGTTGTCGACGTCGGCCTCAAGGTCGAAGGCCGCATCGCGCTGAAGGAATTCGGCGCCAAGGCCAAGGACGGCACCCTCAAGGTCGGCGACGAAGTCGAAGTCTATGTCGAGCGCATCGAAAACGCGCTGGGCGAAGCCGTACTGTCGCGCGAAAAGGCCCGCCGCGAAGAAAGCTGGATCAAGCTCGAAGCCAAGTTCGAAGCTGGCGAGCGCGTCGAAGGCGTTATCTTCAACCAGGTCAAGGGTGGTTTCACCGTCGATCTGGATGGCGCCGTCGCCTTCCTGCCGCGTTCGCAGGTCGACATCCGTCCGATCCGCGACGTGACCCCGCTGATGCACAATCCGCAGCCCTTCGAAATCCTCAAGATGGACAAGCGCCGCGGCAACATCGTCGTGTCCCGCCGCACGGTTCTCGAAGAGTCCCGTGCCGAGCAGCGTTCTGAGATCGTTCAGAACCTCGAAGAAGGCCAGGTTGTCGACGGTGTCGTCAAGAACATCACCGATTACGGTGCGTTCGTTGACCTCGGCGGCATCGATGGTCTGCTGCACGTCACCGATATGGCTTGGCGCCGCGTCAACCATCCGTCGGAGATCCTGTCCATTGGCCAGCAGGTCAAGGTTCAGATCATCCGCATCAACCAGGAAACCCACCGCATCTCGCTCGGCATGAAGCAGCTCGAGTCGGATCCGTGGGATGGCATCGGCACGAAGTATCCGACGGGCAAGCGCATTTCGGGCACCGTCACGAACATCACCGACTACGGTGCGTTCGTCGAGCTGGAGCCGGGCATCGAAGGCCTGATCCACATCTCCGAAATGTCCTGGACCAAGAAGAACGTTCACCCCGGCAAGATCCTGTCCACGACGCAGGAAGTCGACGTGGTCGTTCTCGAAGTGGATCCGACCAAGCGCCGCATCTCGCTCGGCCTCAAGCAGACGCTCGAGAACCCGTGGCAGGCCTTCGCGCACAGCCATCCGGCTGGCACGGAAGTTGAAGGCGAAGTCAAGAACAAGACCGAATTCGGTCTGTTCATCGGCCTCGAAGGCGATGTCGACGGCATGGTCCACCTCTCCGACCTCGACTGGAACCGTCCGGGCGAACAGGTCATCGAGGAATACAACAAGGGCGACGTCGTCAAGGCTGTCGTTCTCGATGTGGACGTCGACAAGGAGCGCATCTCGCTCGGCATCAAGCAGCTCGGCCGCGACACGGTTGGCGAAGCTGCCTCGTCCGGCGATCTGCGCAAGAACGCTGTCGTTTCGTGCGAAATCATCGGCGTCAATGACGGCGGTGTCGAAGTGCGTCTCGTCAACCACGAAGACGTCACCTCCTTCATCCGCCGCAACGACCTGGCACGCGATCGCGACGATCAGCGTCCCGAGCGTTTCTCGGTTGGCCAGGTGGTCGATGCCCGCGTCACCAACTTCTCGAAGAAGGATCGCAAGGTCATGCTTTCGATCAAGGCGCTTGAAATCGCCGAAGAGAAGGAAGCCGTCGCACAGTTCGGTTCGTCCGACTCCGGCGCTTCGCTCGGCGACATCCTGGGCGCCGCGCTGAAGAGCCGCAACACCGGCGAATAAGCCTCGGTCGCGCTCCGCGCCTTTGTCGAAAGGGCGCGGAGGCCGCATGCCTGCATACATCAAAAGCCCGCGCTGCCTGGACTGGCGGCGCGGGCTTTTTCATGGGCACATCGGTTGAAAATCCGCGTCGTGGTTCCGCGGCCAGTCCGTCACACAAGCGGCTTCCTGCGTCAGGACAAACTCAAGCCTATGCTATGCATATCTCGATCTACCCAACGGTGTTCTCAATGGCTGAGTGTGGCCGGTAGGGAGCGAGAAGAACAGGCCGATCAGGCGTCCGCCGCCCGCTCTTCCGGATCGAAGCCGGCCATGCGCCAGTACAGCGCATAGGCTTCGCTCAGATCCTGTTCGGCTAGGTCTTCCTCATCCTGCTCCGGTGTCCCCTGGCTGTGCTCGCGCCCGTTTTCGTCGCGCTGGTCACGGCGCTTCTGTCCATCACGGTCGTCCTTGCCCAAGGCCTCCGCCCGCTCTGCCGGAAGCGTGTCGGACCGGCGCGGCTTGACGTCCTTGGGTGGCAGGGCGGCGGCGGCGAAAGCAAGGGCGATCCAGTCCTGCATCACATGCTCGGCCGGGCGCAGGAGGCCGATCTCGGCCAGATCCTGATGGCGGGTCGGCGGCAGAAGCACGTTGCGCTCCGCTGCGGCACTGGCCTGGCGACGGTCTCCAGCCACATCGTCCAGCGGCGCGGCCTGCCCCTGACGACGCCGCGCGGCATCCGCGCGCTCGCCGGCGCCCTTTGCCTCGGCTTCCTCGGCCAGTGCCGTGATCAGCCCATCGACATCGCCGGCATCTGCTGCCGGTACGAGTGGTGGCATGGCCCCGCGCCGGTTGAAGGGCAGGATGACGGCTGTGGTCTCGACAGCCTCGCCGCTCGTCTCAGCGATGGAAAGCGGGGTCTCTGGCGCAGCCGCCGGCTTGGAGGTTGAACGCTCTGCCAGAGTGGCCGCACGCTCGGTCGCCCTCTGGCTTTCCGCCTGTCGCTCGATCCGGCTTTCGGCCGCCTTGGCGGCGGTCGAATGCGCCGATGCCATGGCTTCGCCTTGACCGGCCGCCGGGTGCTCCAGACCGTCTTCGAGAAAGGCCAGACCATCGACGGAGAGGGCCAGCGCATCGGCCAGCAACGCGTCGCGGTCGAGCCCGAACGTCGAGACGCTGTCCATCGACGTTGTATCCTGCGTGCGCAAGGCCGTGACGATGCGCATGAGGGCGGTGACGGTTTCCGGATTGCGGGAGAGGAAATCGATCGCGGTCTTCAACAGCGGCAAGCCGTCTTTCACCGGCGCGCCGCTCCCCTGTCCTGCCTTGCCGGCTTCAGCAGGCCAGGCGGCATCGCTTTGGCCTACGGCGTCATGGGGCTGCGCCGACGCGGATGTCTGGGCCTGCGCCTGGCTGGAGGCGGATCTTGCGGCATCGCGCGCGATGGCATCCGCAAGCGCATCCTGCACCCGCGCGGCGGGCAGCGACGAAGCGGGCGCACCGGGGGAATTGGCCGCCTGCAGGGCGGCCGTGCTGGTGGCGGTTGCCGCCATGCGCGGTGCCGGCGAGGCGGGGGCGGCAGGCTTGGCGCCGCCGCGTGGCCCAGCGCCGGATGACGCGGCAGGTTCTGCAGCCGGGTAGGGCGCGGATTTTTGCCGGTCGAGCACCTCGAAAGCCTTGAGCGGCAGGTTGGCCGGGCGCGGCAATACGGGCGGCGCGTCCGGCCGCAGCGTATCCAGGAGCATGCGCAGCGCCGTCACCAGCGCGCGCTGGCCGAGCTGCTTTTCAAAAACCAGGCGCGCAGCTGCTGGCATGGCCTCGATTGCGGCAATCAGCCGCTTGGCGAAATCGCGCAGGTTTTCCTTGGGAAGGGGAGGGATGTCCAGGATCTTCGACAGGGTCTCGATAAGCCGTGTCAACGCCAGCCGCGTGGCCAGCGGACTGTCGGGCAGATTGCGGACCAGCACCTCGATGATCTTCAAAATCGCATCGGCATGACGCGTCGACGCCGCCTGCGGCGCCGTTCTTTCTCTCTGGGACAACGCGTCGCCATGGTTGGATGGCGCGCGGTACTCGATCGCGCTGGTCATGCTGGTCACTCCATGTCGGCGGTTGCGCGCCTGGCTCCTTGTGTCCGATGGTCGTCTTGTCGGCCGATGAGCGGTGCTCCGTCCTCGCCGTCACATCCTGTCTGCGTGAATGGGCTTTGCTGCGCGTAAGGCACGCGGCACGATGCCGGCCTTGCGGAAATCGATTGCCCAAGCGGACGCCGCCTCATGAAGCGTCCTTCCACGGCCTTGACGCGAGATGGCAAAGGCCGGAATCGACTTTCACCTGAGGTCTCGCTCTAACGGCCTAATCCATATCATGATGTTCGGTTTGAGCCCGAGCAGGCCTCAAATCGTCATGATCCAGCGATCGCACACATCCGTGCGGCGCATGGTTGGTCTTCCTTGAATCTCGATCGGGGCTGGGGCGGTCTCGAAAGATCGTCGCACGTTGAGCCCGGAGCATCCCGTCGGCTTTGGCCGCCTCGCGCAAGCCTTGCCGCGGGCGCATCATGCGCTGGGGCCGGAGATCTGCCATCTCGACGGATGAGTGGCGATTCACAGAATAATCTTCGGCCTTGATGACTGAAACTTAAAGCGAAAGCGTTGATAAAAGGTTAACGCGCAATGGCTGCGTAAGCCCGGAGCAAAGATCATGCGCCAAAACGCGGTCGAGGCCGGCTTTCGCTCGAACAACGGGGCCGGGGCATGTCGCGCGGCAGGGATCGAGCAGATATGCGATACCGGCAGCGTACAATAATAGGGCCCAAGCGCCGGGGCTGATCTCAGGGTCGCGACGCGCTTCGCAGAGCCGACAGGGGAGGATGCCCATGGATTTCGCCAATCCGATTCTCGATACGGACAGCTACAAGTTCAGCCACCATCTGCAATATCCGCCGGGGACATCCGCCGTCAGCCACTATATCGAGGCGCGCGGTGGCAGCGATCTTGTCGATGTTGTGTTTTTCGGCCTGCAGATGTTTCTCAAGGGCCTGCTGGCGCGGCCGGTTACGCGCGATCATGTCGAAGAGGCGGAAGCCTTCGTCACGGCCCATGGGCTGCCCTTCAACCGGGCAGGCTGGATGCATATTGTCGAGCGGCATGGCGGCAGGCTGCCTCTGGAGATCGAGGCCTTGCCGGAGGGCGTCTGCGTGCGGCGAGGCGTGCCGCTGGTGCAGGTGACCAACACGGATCCCGCCTGCTTCTGGCTTTCCGGCCATGTGGAAACCGCGATGTTGCGGGCGGTCTGGTATCCCTCGACCGTCGCCGGCCAATTGCGCAAGATCCGCCGCGAGCTCCGCGGCATGCTGGAGAAAACCTGCGATGCGCCGCAGGACCATCTGTCCCGGATGCTGCTCGATTATGGTGCGCGTGGCACCGGCGCGCATGAGCAGGCCGCGCTGGGCGGTGCCGCGCATCTCATCTATTTCTCTGCCACGGACAATGTGCCCGGCGTTCTGGCGGCGCGCCGCTTCTATAGGGCGCCTATGGCCGGCCGCTCGATGCCGGCCTCCGAACATGCGACCATGACGGCCTGGGGCGGTGAGCACGAGGTGGCGGCCTATGGCAATATGATCGACCGCTTTGCCCGGTATGGCGCCTTTGCCGTGGTCTCCGACAGCTACGACATCAACCTCGCCGTCTCGGAAATCTGGGGCAAGGCGCTCAAAGAACGGGTGAAGTCCTGCGGCGCGACGATCTTCATTCGCCCCGATAGCGGCGACCCGATCGAGACGCCCGTTCATGTCGTCAAGCAGCTCGACTATCATTTCGGCTCGACCATGAATGCCAAGGGATATCGCGTCTTGAACCCTTGCGTGCGCGTCATTCAGGGAGATGGGCTCTCGGTGGCCGACATGGGCCAGGTGCTGCGTCGGCTGGAAGCCTTCGGTTTCTCGGCTGAAAACATCGTCTTCGCCATGGGCGGCGGCATTCTACAGAAGGTCAATCGGGATCTCTATGCCTTTGCGATGAAGGCCAATGGCCGCAGGGATGACGAGGGCCGCTGGCACGATGTCTGGAAACGACCGGCGACGATGAACGTCAAGGCGTCCAAGGCCGGGCGCCAGGCCGTTGTCGAGGGCATGATGGGTCTCGAAGCTGTGCGCGCCGATCAGCTACGCGGTCGCGAAAATTACATGCGCCCTGTCTGGCGCGATGGGGAGCTGCTGGTGGATTGGACGCTGGACGAGATCAGGGCCCGCGCGGCGCTGTCTGCCTAAGGGGTTTGGCCTTGGACCCAGCTTGGCATCCAGGCGTTATCCTGCCGGATCGCTGGTCGTCCGCAGGCACGACATCGGTATAAGGGCATGGGTTGCCGCATGCCGATGCGACCATCGCCATCGTGATGCCCAGCTAGCCGGCAAAACCAATGCATGGTTCTGCGTCAACCAAGCTTCAGGAGCATGCCATGGCCGTTCGCCCGCCCCAGAGCCTTGCGCCCCAAGCCAGCCGTAACGCGGCAACGAATATTCTCGACTATGAAATCATGGCGGAGCGCGCCGATGCGCTGGGCCGCTGCGGATTGAAATTGGAGGCCGCGCTGGCGGCGCTTGCTGCTTTTGATGGGGCAAATGGACAGCAGGAGGCGCGTCAGGCGCTGATCGACCAGGCGGCCGACTGTGCCTGGTCCTTCTTCATTCAGCGCGAGCTGAGCGGCTTTCGCTCCAACCGGGATGTGATCGAGCGCTACAAGATACCAGGCGAGGTCATCGCCCGAATCGGCGCCGTGCGCAAAGGCTGAAGCTGGCTGCCGGTGCGGTGGCCTGACGAAGTCGGGTCATCTGCCTGCCGGGCAGGCTATCACCGCCTTGCCATGTATGCGAGCGCGGCCTGAATCGCGCTTTGCCGAAGGGGAGCTCCTCTTTCACGGCCTGTATCAAGCCGCTTTGGGCTGTGCCGGTTCGTTTCCGCTGCTCTTGGCCGTCTTGTGCTTCAGAAGATCGTAGATCCCGATTTCGTCTACGGCAACGACGAGAATGTCGTCCTTGCCTTCCGGCGGGGGAGCGACAGCCGGGCCGGTGATGCTCCCCTGATTGCCCGCAAGCGCCACCAGTGTCAGCTGCTCCTCCTCCAGCTCGTCCTGGCTCTTCTGGTCCTCCGGCCCGCTTGTCTCTGCCCGTGTGCTGTCCGTGGCCGTCGTCTTGTCCGCGCTCTTGGCGTTTTCAACACCGGCTGCCAGCGTCAACAGCAGGTCTGCGCCTTCCGCGGCGTCAGCAGGGCCTACCGCCTCATCCGCTGGAGCGTTTTCTCCCTCCTGCCTGTCGGTCTTGGCGGCTTCCTTGTTGATGTCGGCGACAGCATCCTGGACCTTCTGCACGTCCTTGAGCTTTTCCCCGGCCTCACGGGCGCGAATGTCATCCTCGCGCTCGGCACGGGTCTTCTCATCCTCGAGTTTTGTCGGATCCTTTGGCTCGTCGCGCTCCAGCAGAAGCTCCGCCTTGGTTTTGGGGTTGGCGACATCGTCGAGCCGCTGCACGGCACGCTGCATCTCGCGCGTATCCGATTTCTGATCCCGCGTCTGGTCTTCCAGCTTCTTTGCGATCATCTTGGCGGTATCGCCATAAGGCGACTGAATGGCCTCGGCCATTTCGCCAGCCGACACGCCAAGAGCGCGCAGGCCGGAAACCTTTTCGACATCGGCAACCGATTTGCCCAGCGTGGCGCGCGCCTTGCCAAGCTCGTAGCCGACACGTTCCGAAAAGCTCATGTCATCTTCGTCACTGTCCTGTTTAATGTCATTGAGCGTGAGAAAGCGCGTGATCGTGAGGGCGGCTTCGCTCGGCTTCTCACTGGTGCCTTCCTGGACGGCGCGGATATCGGCGGCTTTGACGCCAAAGCGCTTGAGCGTGAGCTCCTGGCTCGGTCCCTGTTTCACAGCTCTTAGAGCTTCATCAAGGCCGATCCGATCCATGAAATAGAGGCCGTCCTTGATACGCTGGCCATAATCCGTATCCAGCTCACCATCCTGACGCTTCATTCCGAGCGCCGATATGAAGCGGCCCGCAAGCTTCTCCAGCGGGCTTTCCTCATGCGCCTGGCTTCCGAAGAAGTGCGCATTGATCTTGTCGTTGAGCGCGGCGTGGCTTTTGCTGGCGGCAATCCTGGCCTTGAGCATCTCGTCCTGGGTCGAGCTGCTTTTGTTCCTGGCCTCTTTCTCCGCCTGGCGCTGTTGGCTGGAGTCGAGGATCGACTGAAGAAGCGTCTTACTGACCGTGGCGGCCGAGCTTTGCAGGGGTGTGATCATCGGATAGTCTCTCCAACATCATGCCCTAATATAAGAAGAATTGAATTAAATCTGCGTTAATATGCGTATCCTTGCGTGTATATAGAAATACGTAAGGTAGAAAGCACGTGTATTTCTGGAACATCGGAGGGAATGCAGAACCGCTTCGTGCTTTTCAGCCCGATGCTTTTGACGTCTTGAGGAGGCAAGTCTCAGGCAGCCTGAGCGTTTGCTCCGGCGGCGGCGCCGACCTTGCGCTTCAGGAGATCATATACGCCGATGTCATCGACGCTGACAGAGAAGATCGCCTTCACGTCGAGCTTCTGCTCGCCGGCCGATGCCGGTCCATCCGGCGTGCCGGCGGTCGCAACCATCTTCAGCTGCTCGGCTTCCCGATCTTCGTCGCTTTTCGGTTCACCCGAAGATGCCACATCCTGGTCCGGCTGCGGCGTGGTCGACGCATCAGGGGCGTCCACGGACTTGGCCGTTTCGACACTGGCCGCCAGTGTCTGGAGCAGATCGGTGGCCAAGGCCGCGACAGGATCGACAGTCGCGGATGGCTGTGTGCCGCTGCCGGTGGCGTTTGGATCCGATGGCTTAGGCGTTGCTCTGGCCTTGAGTGCGGCATCGTTGAGACTGGACACCGCATCCTGCGTTTCCAGGACATGGTCCAGCTTCTCGCCGGCTTCGCGGGCGCGAATATCGGCCTCGCGCTCGGCACGGGTGGAGTCGTCCTCCACCTTGGTCGGATCCTTCGGCCCGTCGCGCTCCAGCAGCAGTTCGGCCTTGGTCTTCGGATGGGCAATGTCCCCCATCCGCTGCAAGGCTTTCTGCACCTGCGGCGTCAGCACCTTGTCGTCGCGCGCCTGCTCGTCCAGCGCCTTGGTGATTTTCTTGGCTTCTTCGCCATGCGGGTTTTTGATGGCCGCGATCAGGTCGTCGAAGGTCACGCCGAGATCATCAAGCCCACTCGTTTTGGCCAGATCGTCCCGATTGCCATCCGCCATTTTGGCGCGAATGCCGCGCAGGTTCTCGCCGATGCGGGCGCTATAGGCCGCGTCGCTTTCTGTCGAATCCTGACTGATGCCCTCATCCGTCACGAGACGGGCCATCCAGGCTTCTTGATCCTTCGGCTTGACGTTCGATCCGTCGAGAACGGATTTCAAGCCATCGACGGTAATGTCGAAGCGCGCCAGCGTGACCGTCGCATCCTTGGCCGTGGCCTCGCTTTTGGTCAGGCTATCGAGAAGCTGCAGCCGATCCTGAAATTTCTGGGCGAACACCGCGTCGGTATCGCCTTCGCCGCGCACCAGGTTCAGCTGGCGGGTCAGGCGGCTGACCAGCTTGGCGAGCGGGTCGCTCTCCACTTTCTGCGCGCCAAAGAAATGCGCGTTGATCTTGTCGTTGAGGACGGCGTGGCTCTGGCTGGCGGCAAGGCGCGCTTCCAGCATGGCCTCGCTCTGTGAGGGGGAGGTGCCCTTGGCCTTCTTCTCCTCTTCCAGCCGCTGCTCATCCTTCCGGTCGAGGATCGACTGCAAAAGCGTGGTTCCGGCCAGGCCGGCAGATTGCTGCAAAGGCGTGATCATGGCTGCTACCCGCGTTTCCTTGGAGGTACTTTAGCGAGAAGCGATCAAAATTTGGTTAACATGCTATTGATGCGTGTGGCTTATCTTCGCCTGGGTTGCATCCGCGTGCGGAATGGCAGTTTTCAGGTCAGCTATGGGCGAAAATGTCGGTCTCGCCCCAGCCCAGCAGATCGAGCTTGGCGCGGGTCGGCAGAAAGGCGAAGCAGGCGCGGGCATAGTCTATCCGCCCGTCGCGCTCCAGGCGAAAGATCAGTTTGTCGCGCAAGGCGTGGAGATAGAGCACGTCGGAGGCCGCATAATCGAGCTGCGCCTGGGACAGCTGGGCGGCGGCCCAATCGGAAGATTGCTGCTGCTTGGAGATGTCCACCTCCAAGAGCTCTTTCAGATTGTCCTTCAGCCCGTGCCGATCCGTATAGGTGCGGGCCAGGCGCGAGGCGATCTTGGTGCAAAAGACCGGCGCCGCCGTGACCCCGAATGTGTGGAACAGAACGGCGATATCGAAGCGGCCGAAGTGGAAGATCTTCTCGCGGTCGGGATCGGCCAGCATGTCCACCAGGCGGGGCGCTTCGCGCTGACCGCTGGCAATCTGGATCACATCCGCCGTGCCGTCGCCCGGCGATAGCTGGACGACACAGAGCCGGTCCCGGCGGGGAACGAGGCCGAGCGTCTCGGTATCGACCGCAATGGCGCCACGATAGAGCGCAGCCGCCTCGGCTGAAATGTCACCCCGGTGAAGGCGGATGGTGCTTGTCATCGAGCGGCCTCTCTTCGTTGCGCTGAACGGACATTTGAACGCCATCCCCGGCGATCTCAAGCATCAAATCACGCGCTTGCCCGCCGTCGTCTCGTCCGCATGCACCAGCCCGATCAGTTAGAATTGCGTCAATGGTGCCATTTCACGGGAGCGGGCTGCGTGGCGCGCGCAAACGGCCCTTGATGGGCTAGGCCCGGAATGCCATCTGAATGGGATGGCCGATCATGCGCCATGCTTGAGCGCGGCAGGACACGAGCGACGATGGTGGCGGTGAGGCAGAAGACGAGCAAGACAGCACGACAGTGGGCTGCCCGTATCAGCGGTGTGCTGCTGCTGGCAGCGTTGCTCGGCGCGCCGGCCCTGGCCGCACCATTGGAAGTGCCGCAGGTCGATCAGCAAGATGAGATCTTCAGGAACTTGCCGGGCGTGAAGCCGCAGGAGCCGCTCAACGGCCCTGCCGACCAGGTGACCTGCACGCAGGTTCTTCAGGCGCGGCGCGACACGGTCTTCAGCTCGTCCAATCCGCGCTATGACACCGTCAATGTCTGCCGCAAAGGGAATGGCCCGGAATTCACCTCGCCACGCCTTCCGCCCTCGATCTATCGCCAGCTGCGCGGCTTCAATTACTGACCGGACGAAAGGCGCGTGACAGCGCCCCACCACCGATCACGCGAAGCCTTGAGATGCCAAGGCTTACGCGATCACGAGAAGATGTCAGGCCGCATCACCCATCAGAAAAAGCGATTTTCACGGCCTGGTTTCGCCGTCAGCGCGATCGCGAGAGGCCGTATCCTGTCAGCGACGCGGGGCTGCCGAAGCTTCGATCAAGGATTCTGCAATGGCCATGACCAGCGACTTGCCGCGCTGGCGCACTCGGCGCGTGTCGAAATCCTGCGCCGAAAGCGCAAGGTCCATTCCCTCGCGCAGAACGATCTGCTGCGCGCGCTGGAGCGCCCAGTCTCGCACATAATCCTGAGATTCCATGGCTTTTCCCCCTTGCCACGGCGTCTTATGGCGCATGGTCGATGCGCCGCCGCCTCATGCCGCTTTCAACCCTCGCAAGACATCATGTCCATGGCCGAAGCCGGAGGGCGCCGAAGGACCCTGCACTGCATCCATCGTGGGGCGGTGCTGGCGCAAGCCGGCGCGAGAAATGCCTGCGGAAAAGCACATGCCTGCTTCACGCCACAGTGTCTCGTGCAATCGCCAATTCGGATGATCGGCCGATCTCTCAGCCCTGCCAGTCCCGTCTCGATCGATTGCAGACCGCCTCGCAACAGTTTCGAATCACAAGGTCTTCAGGAGACTGTGTTCTATTTCGGCGTGTAGGAAAACATCAGTTCTTATCGGTGATTTCTTGTATGAAAGCTTTCTAAATATCCGCCTGTCCGGGGCTGAAGCGCGATTTCCCTGGTTCAAGGTCGGTGCTCGCGCTTCAGCATGGCGTAGTTTCATTGTGCTGCCTGACTACTGCGCTGCCTGGGCGGGCATTGCTTCGCTCGGCAGGCGGCCAGTCAGAACCTCTTCGGCCGTGGCCTGATGGTTATGAACCGAACTCGTCCACTGGCCCCAGACCATCGGATCGATGCCGTCGCCATTGTCGCCGAGCTTTGCAAGCCGGCGCTTGTCGTCCTCGGTCAAAACCTGGCCGGGCAGGGGCTCAAGATGGGCGACATCGGCGGCGGTCAGGCCGATCATCTCGCCCACGCGCCGACCGTAATCATCGTGCACGAGAAGCAGGTGCCAGACCATCCGCTCCTGCACATCGCGCTCGCAATCCCCAAGCAGCGTTCCCAATGTGTGGACGAGGTCGTCGCGCTCCCAGTCCATCATCGTCATATAGCGCGCCCGGGGCTGCACATAGTCGTTGCGCCGTTCGAGGACGCTGCGGGTCAGGCGGCCATGAATTTCCGGCGGATTGTTCGGCTCCGCACGGCCGCTTTCCTTGAGGCCCTGATGGATGGATGGCTCGTAATTCACATGCGGGTTCTGGCCCGGTGCCAGATCGCGCTGGAACGACATCTGGCCGCCATTGAGATTGGTCGCGACTCTGGCGTTCTTGGCCTGATTGACAGGCAGTTGCAGATAATTGGTGCCGACGCGGTGGCGCTGCGTGTCCGAATAGGAGAACGTGCGGCCGACGAGCATCTTGTCGTCGGAAAAGTCGAGACCATCGACCAAGACGCCGGTGCCCATGGCGATCTGTTCGTTCTCGTTGAAGTGATCCTGAACATTGCGGTTCAGCGTCATCACGCCGATATGGCGCAGCGGAAAATCCTTTTCCGGCCAGATCTTGGTATCGTCGAGCGGGTCCCAGTCGAGTTCGGGATGATCATGATCCTCCATGATCTGCACGAACATGTCCCATTGCGGGTGATGCCCGGCTTCGATCGCCTCATAGAGATCCTTCGAGGCCGAGCCGAGATCCTTGCCCTGCACCGCTTCCGCTTCCTTGCCGGTGAGACTGGCGACGCCGCAGCGCGGGTGGAAGTGATATTTGACCAGAACGGTGTCGCCCTGCGCATTGACCATCTTGTAGGTGTTGACGCCGAAACCCTCCATGTGCCGATAGCTCGCGGGGATGCCACGCGGGCTGAAGAGATGCGTCAGCATATGCATGGATTCGGGCGTCTGGCTCATGAAGTCGAAGATGCGGTTCGGCTCCTGCCGGAAAGTGACCGGATCAGGCTTCAGCGCATGAATCACATCGGGGAATTTGATTGCATCGCGGATGAAGAAGATGGCGAGATTGTTGCCGACCAAGTCCCAATTGCCGTCTTCGGTATAAAATTTGACCGCAAAGCCACGCGGATCGCGCGCCACCTCGGAGGAGTCCCGTCCACCGATGACGGTGGAGAATCGAATGGCCAGCGGCGTCTTCTTGCCGGCGGTCTGGAACAGCTTGGCACGGGTATAGGTCGAGGCCGGCTCGTTGCCGATCTTGCCGGTCGCCTCGAAGTCACCGTAACAGACGAAGCCGCGCGCATGCACAACGCGTTCTGGCGTGCGCTCGCGGTCGAAATGGGTGATCTTTTCCAGGAATTGATAGTTTTCCAGCGTCGCCGGCCCACGGCTGCCGACCGTTCTCTGCGACTGGTTGTTGCTGATCGGGTGGCCCTGGCGGTTGGTGAGGGTGCGCTCTGCGCCATTGGTGTCGGGCGGATTGCCGCGCGGGGTCTTCTCGTCCATGTCGTTCCTTCCTTTCGCAGCGGAAGGCGGCCAGGGCGCAAGGCCCAGCAAGCCGCCGGCGGGAAGCCGAACAAGGGAAAGACCGGAAGGTTGCCGACGAGGCCATCAATGGACGGCAGGATCACGGAAGAGGGAGAGGCCCGGAATAAACAGCGTCAGGCCGAAGGTGATCGGATCATGCAAAGGAAATGGTGCCCAGAAGAGGACTCGAACCTCCACGCCTCGCGGCACAGGTACCTGAAACCTGCGCGTCTACCAATTCCGCCATCTGGGCGACGAGCGGGGTGTACGGGGCGCAGGGCCTTCTGTCAACTGCCGCAGGCGGGATTTTCTACGGCTTTGGGACGTCCTTTGGACGGATGAAAAAAGGACGAGGGATCAAGCCGATAAAGCGACTGCTAGCCGCAGAATGCTGGCCAGTAGGCTCGAAAAGGTTGAGGAGAAGAGCCACCGCTCAGCGCTTATACGCTCTGGGAGCAGTAAAACGAAATCATAAGATCTCGAAGGGAAATGGTGCCCAGAAGAGGACTCGAACCTCCACGCCTCGCGGCACAGGTACCTGAAACCTGCGCGTCTACCAATTCCGCCATCTGGGCGACGAGCGGGGATGTACGGGGCGGGCGCCTTCCTGTCAACAGCAAGATGGCGCCTTCATGAAAGTTTTTAGACAGAGGCGGGCCGAGCGGCCATGGACGCGCGGACACACGCGGCATTGCCACCACCGGGCCGCCGCACCTCCCGCTTCACGCTGGCCTGAACAGCATGTCCGACGTCACCCTAGCTCCTCTTGGCTGCGAAATCCCGGATCAGGCCCAGCCCTTCCGAAAGCAGTGCTTCGGCTTGAGACTCCGTGCGCGCCTCGACATAGCAGCGCATTTCCGGGGCATTGCCCGAGGGGCGAAAATGGATGATGCGCCCATCCTTCAGCCGAACACGCAAGCCATCGATATCGCTGACGCGGCCGATCTCGCCGATGGGCGCGAGGAAGCTTGCCAGCCCCTCCTGCGCACCACGCAGATGCGCCATCAGAGCGCTGCTGGTCTCCAGCGGAAAATTCTCCAGCCGGTCGCTCAGCGCCACTGGAAGCGCATAGGAACGCACCACTGCCGAAAGCGGCATGCGCCGCTCTGCCGCCAGCTGTAGGATCGCCAGCACTGGAAGCATGCTGTCGCGCGTTGGAAGCGCCCTCAAGCGCGTGCCGTCGATGATGAAGTCGCTTGCCGTGAGCGTGCCGCCATTGGCCTCGAAACCGATGACGCCGCCCAT
Organism: Xaviernesmea oryzae; assembly: GCF_900109605.1. Taxonomy (GTDB): domain Bacteria; phylum Pseudomonadota; class Alphaproteobacteria; order Rhizobiales; family Rhizobiaceae; genus Xaviernesmea; species Xaviernesmea oryzae. The sequence continues at coordinate 191,932 of NZ_FOAM01000004.1, read as the reverse complement.
TCCCTCCGCCACTGCCTGGGCCATGCCCGCGATCACGAAGGGCGATCCAACAGCCGTCCGGCGAATGCGCAGCAGGCCTTGCTCCTCCAGCCCGGAATTGGAGGTCACAGGCGTCACGGCGACCTGCGCATCAAGATGTTCAGCCGCGACAAGGCCGAGAAGGTCGCCGCGAATAGGCTCGCCTGTTTCATCGGCGACCAGCGGCCGGTCGCCATCGCCATCGGCGGAAACGACCGCATGGAGTTCGAATTCCCGCGTCCAGTCGCGCATGAGAGCGACGGTGCCGGGCGAGACGGCCTCGGTATCGACAGGAATGAAGACATCGGACCGCCCAAGCGGCAAGACCTGTGCGCCATAATAGTCGAGCAGATCGACGAACAGATCGCGCGCGACCGTGCTGTGCTGATAGACGCCGATTTTGAGACCCTTCAGCGCCCCGGCTGGAAGCAAGGCCTTGTTGCGGGCGAGGAAGAGTCGGATGGCTTCGGCCTCGGCCTGCTCATCCGCATCTCCCGCCGTGGCATCCACCCCGCCGGCCTCGCGCAGTGCGGCCGCCTGCGCCTGGATGGCCTGTTCGTCCGCCTTATCGATTTCGCCATCGGGGCGGTAGAATTTGATGCCGTTGCGGTCGGCGGGAATATGCGAGCCTGTGATCATCAGTGCCGCACAGCCGCACTCCAAGCCGTAAAGCGCGAGCGCTGGTGTCGGAATCGTGCCGCAATCGACCACGCGCAGACCGGCACGGCTGAGAGCACCAGCGCAGATCGCCGCGATCTTGGGGCTCGAATCGCGGAAGTCCCGGCCAATGAGGATTGCGTCGCCTGCCTTGATCTTGCCGGCGCCCAGAAGCATCCGGGCAAAAGCTGTGGCGTAAAGTGCGGCCGGCTGGCCTTCGAGATCCTCGACAAGGCCGCGAAGGCCGCTGGTTCCGAATTTCAGGCTCACTAAACGTCTCCCTCGGATGAATGGTCCGGGCAGCCCTGCCACTAGGCCGCTCCCTCCGCCCGTAGACCAGAACTGCCCTGACGGGACCGCCTCAGCGCATCTGCGGGCGCAAGTCGCCGACGGGCAAGACGGCTGACCGATCAGCGGACGGCGCCTTTCAAGCATGACATGGCGGCCGACGCAACCGCTGTGCGAGACGTCTCAGCTTGCGAGCCAGAGAAGCGCGCCATAGCGCGCCGCCTTGCCGAGCGTGACATAGACCAGAAAAGGCAGGAGCGGCATGCGCAGCAGGCCTGCCACCAAGGTCAGGGGATCGCCAACGACTGGCAGCCAGGCGAAGAAGAGCACCGGATGGCCGAAGCGGTGAAACAGGCGCTCGGCCCGCGCCCTGGCGGCCGGCGAGACCGGAAACCAGCGCCTGTCTTCATAGCGCAGGAAGAAGCGCCCAAGAACGAGATTGGCGAGGCTGCCGAGCACATTGCCGAGGGTGGCAGCCATAAACAGGCTGGCTGGCGGTGCGGCTTTCTGGGTGACGGCCGCCAGAAATGCCGCCTCGGAGGCGCCGGGCAGCAATGTGGCGGACAGAAAGGCGGCGATGAACACGCCGCCCAGAACCGCCAGGATCATGCCGTGGTCCGGTCGGTATGGCCGAGGCTGCGGTCGGGATCGATGACATCACGCACTCGCTGCTTCAGCTCCTTCGGACCGGGAAAGCCGCCATCCCGCTTGCGCTCCCAGAGAAGCGCGCCGTCTAGCCGGATCTCGAAGACGCCACCAGTGCCGGGAATGAGCGCGACCTCGCCCAGGCTATCTGGAAAGGTCTGCAAGAGCTCCTGCGCCATCCAGCCAGACCGCAGCAGCCAGTTGCACTGGGTGCAATAGAGAATGCTGAGGCGCGGCTTGCTTGCCGGTTCCGGGCTCGTGGTCGGTTCGCTCATGATGACCTCGCTGATGGCGTTCTCGTCCATGCTCTCCTAGCAGACGCGCCGGCGCGGGCGCAAAGAAAGGTGTCCTGCAGAGTGGGAAAAGCCTGCAAAGAAAAACCCGCCCGGCGCAGGACGCCGAGCGGGTCTTGAACATGGCTGAACCCGTGTCCGGGATTACAGCGTACGGGTGATGTGCTCGACGCGGAAGCATTCGATGACATCGCCTGCACGAATGTCTTCGTAGTTTTCGAAGGCCATGCCGCATTCCTGGCCCATCGGCACTTCCGCCACTTCGTCCTTGAAGCGCTTGAGCGTCTTGAGCTTGCCTTCGTGGATGACGACGTTGTCGCGCAGCAGACGCACGCCGGCGCCGCGTTCGACCTTGCCTTCGACCACGCGGCAACCCGCGACCTTGCCGACCTTGGTGATGTTGAACACCTCCAGGATCTCGGCATTGCCGAGGAAGGTTTCGCGCCGCTCGGGCGAGAGCAGGCCGGACATCGCTGCCTTCACGTCATCCACCAGATCGTAGATGATGTTGTAGTAGCGGATCTCGATGCCCGAACGCTCGGCCGCCGTGCGAGCCTGAGCGTTGGCGCGGACGTTGAAGCCGATGATCGCGGCATTGGACGCCTCGGCCAGCGAGATGTCCGATTCGGTGATGGCGCCGGCGCCCGAATGGACGATCCTTGCCCGCACTTCGTCGGTGCCGAGCTTTTCCAGCGCGCCGGCAATAGCTTCGATCGAGCCCTGCACGTCGCCCTTGATGAGGAGCGGAAACTCCTTCAGCCCAGAGGTCTGAAGCTGGCTCATCATCTGTTCGAGCGAGCCGCGCGAACCCGACTGGCGGGCAACCGCCTTGTCGCGGGCCAAACGCTGGCGGTATTCGGAGATCTCGCGCGCGCGGGCCTCGTTTTCCACCACGGCGAAGCGATCGCCTGCCGCCGGCGTGCCGGAGAGGCCGAGAACCTCGACCGGCATGGACGGCGTGGCTTCCTTGACGTGGTCGCCCTTGTCGTTGACCAGCGCACGAACACGGCCCCACTGATCTCCGGCGACGATGATCTGGCCGGGCTTCAGCGTGCCCTTCTGAACGAGAACGGTGGCAACCGCGCCGCGGCCCCGATCGAGCTGGGCTTCGATGACCACACCCTCGGCCGTGCGCTCCGCATTGGCGCGCAAGTCGAGAATTTCCGCCTGAAGTAGAATGGCTTCGAGCAGTTTGTCCAGGTTGGTCTTGTTCTTGGCCGAAACCTCGACGTCGAGCACTTCGCCGCCCATGGTTTCCACGAAGACTTCGTGCTGCAGCAGCTGGTTGCGTACCCGCTGCGGATCGGCGGCAGGCTTGTCGACCTTGTTGATCGCCACGATGATCGGCACGCCGGCTGCCTTGGCGTGGTTGATGGACTCGATCGTCTGCGGCATCACGCTGTCATCGGCGGCCACCACCAGAACGGCGATGTCGGTTGCCTGCGCGCCACGGGCACGCATCGCGGTGAAGGCGGCGTGACCGGGCGTGTCGATGAAGGTGATCTTGTGGCCGTTTTGCTCCACCTGATAGGCACCGATATGCTGGGTGATCCCGCCCGCTTCGCCGGCGACCACATTGGCCTGGCGAATGGCGTCGAGCAGCGACGTCTTACCGTGGTCGACGTGACCCATGATGGTGACGATCGGCGGACGCGGCAGCTGCTCGCCGGAATCCGCCATGTCGAAGATGCCTTCTTCGACGTCGGATTCCGAAACGCGCTTGACCGTGTGGCCGAATTCGGTGGCGATCAGCTCGGCCAGATCGGCGTCGATGACGTCGCCCGGCTTCATCATCTGGCCTTCCTTCATCAGGTACTTGATGACGTCGACGGCGCGTTCGGACATGCGCTGCGACAGTTCCTGAATCGTGATGGTTTCCGGCAGAATGACCTCGCGGGCCACCTTCTCGCGCGTTTCCTGCATCTGGCTGCGGCGGAACTTCTCCTGCCGGCGGCGGATGGAGGCGAGCGAGCGGCTCTTGCCGCCTTCGTCATTGAGAGCTGCCGTCAGAGTGAGCTTACCCTTGCGGCGTTCCTCTTCGGTCTTCGGCCGCGGGGGAACCTTGGCCGGCTCGGGCCGTGTGACCTTGCCGCGGATCGGCGCGCCACCGCGGGGCTTGCTGCCTTCCTCGTCTTCATCCGCCTTGCGGCCACGAAGGCCGGCCGGGGCTGCCGCAGGTGCAGCAGCCGGTGCGGCGGCTGCCGGGCGTCCGGCCTGCGGGCGGGCGGTCCGATCGTCGGTGCGGCGCTGGGCCGGACGGGCTGCCGCTTCGGCAGCCTGCGCAGCGGCGGCAGCCTCAGCCTTGGCGGCTTCCTCTGCGGCCAGGCGCGCGGCTTCGCGTTCTGCCGGCGCACGGGCAGCTTCTTCTGCGGCACGACGGGCAGCCTCTTCGGCCTCGCGCTGCTGACGCTCTGCCTCTTCCACGCGGCGACGCTCTTCATCGATGGCGCGGCGGCGTGCATCCTCGGCGTCGCGTGCCTGGGCTTCGGCCAGAGCACGGCGGCGAGCGTCGATCTCGTCGGGCGAAAGCTGGTTCAGAACGACGCCGGTGCGGCGGTTCGGATCCGGGCGGCCCGAGTCGTGGCGCGGTGAGTCATAGCGGGAGTCGCGGCCACCTTGGCCCTGAGGACGACCGCCCTGGCCCTGCGGGCGCGCCGACTGGCCTTGCGGGCGTGCACCCTGTCCCTGCGGACGAGGGGGCTGGCCCTGCGGGCGCTGCGGCTGTGCCAGCTGGCTCGGCGGTGCGGGGCGCGCGGGCGCCGGTGCAGCACTGGCAACGGGCGCTGCGCTGACCGCAGGTGCTTCCGCGGCAGGCGCTGCCGGAGCCGGTGCGGCAGGGCGAACTTCCGCCTGCGGACGGGGAGGCGAGGCGATCGGGGTGACCGGCTTCTCGTCTTCCGGACGCATAGGCCGGCGCTTACGTGTTTCGACCACGACGGCCTTGGTGCGGCCGCGGCCCATATCCTGGCGCACGGTGCCCTGGCTCACGCCCGAAGGGCGAAGCGTCAGCGTCTTCTTGCCGAGCGTCTTGTCGTCGTTATTATCGGTCATTCCGTTCCGTTTCCCTCAGGGCCGGACCGGTTAGACCTGACCCCGTTTTTCGATTTTCGTCGTGCGTGCGCGAAGCGTTCGTGTGCTGGCCTTGCGCATCATGGTGTCAATTGGCGAGAAGTGCCCATCGCTACAGTGTCCCGGTACATGTCGAGCATTGTTGCGCGCTTCACTACACCCTCACCCGCCTGCCCCGCAAGCGCTGCGGCATGGATAAAAGAATTACTTCCAAACAACGTGTCCCCTTCTTCCGCCGTGAAGAAGCGGAACGCAGGAACCTCGCTGCCATTGTCGGTGACGAAGCTCATAGCCTTGCGGGCCTGGCTGATTTTTCGCACGCCGTCCGCTGCGGCGTCGGTGGCATGGAACACGGCAAGCGCGGCTTGTCCGCGCACGGCCTGCTCCACCTTGGATGCGCCGGTGGTGAATTGCCCGGCCTTGCGCGCCAGGTTGATCATGCCGGCAAGGTCTGCGGCCAAGAGCCGGTCGACCGTTTCGCCGAGATCGGCATCGGCCTTGACCTGCGCCTTCAGACCACGGGCAAACAGCTTGCGCTTGACGGCCTGGTCGATCATCGAGCGGCGTGCGGTAACCCAGCAGCCCCGCCCGGGAAGCCGGCGCTTTATATCCGGCACCACGCTGCCGTCAGGGGCGGCAACGAAGCGGATCAGATCGTCAGCCGGCAGGCTCTGGCGGGTGACGATACACAGCCGTCCATTGCCCTCGGTCTTGCCATCCACCGGATAGTCGGCATCGACGGGATCGAGGAGCGCCGCGCCATGAGGCGTGCCGGCGGCCGGCACGTCGTCTTCAGGCAGGATGGGGTCAGGCATCAGCGGAACCAGCCGATGAGGGATCGGCCTCTCAGGCCTCTTCCTCGTCGCCTTCCGTTATTTGGAGTTCTTCCTGCTCTCGTGCAAGGTCTTCCTCTGAAATCCATCCGGCGGCAAGCCGTGCCTGCAGGATCATGTTCTCGGCCTCGGCGCGCGAGATCTCGAGCTTGGAGAACAGACCGTCGAAGCGCTTGGTCTCGCCATTCTTACGTTCGGACCAGCCGACGAGATCGTCGGCCGCGCAACCGGCGAAGTCTTCAATGGTCTTGATCCCGTCTTCGCCGAGCGCAACGAGCATCTGGCCGGTCATGCCGTCGATCTGGCGCAGCTCGTCGGCAACGCCGAGTTCCTTGCGCTTGGCATCCATTTCGGCTTCCAGGCGCTCCAGGAATTCGCGGGCGCGCGTCTGCAGCTCATTGGCCGTGTCCTCGTCGAAGCCATCGATCGAGGCGATTTCGTCCAGATCGACATAGGCCAGTTCTTCCACCTGGGCGAAGCCCTCGGAAGCAAGCACCTGGCCGACCATTTCGTCGACGTCGAGCGCGTTCATGAACAGCTGCGTGCGCTCGTTGAATTCCTTCTGGCGGCGCTCGGACTCTTCCTGCTCCGTCATGATGTCGATGTCCCAGCCCGTCAGCTGCGAGGCGAGACGCACGTTCTGGCCACGGCGGCCGATGGCGAGCGACAGCTGCTCATCCGGCACGACCACTTCGATACGCTCGGCATCCTCGTCCAGCACCACCTTGGCCACTTCGGCAGGCTGCAGCGCGTTGACGATGAAGGAGGCGGGCTCCGGCGACCAGGGAATGATGTCGATCTTCTCGCCCTGCAGCTCGCCGACGACGGCCTGGACGCGGCTGCCGCGCATACCGACGCAGGCGCCGACCGGATCGATGGAGCTGTCATTGGAGATGACGGCGATCTTGGCGCGCGAACCGGGATCGCGGGCGACCGACTTGATCTGGATGATGCCGTCGTAGATTTCGGGCACTTCCATGGTGAAGAGCTTGACCATGAACTGCGGATGGGTGCGCGACAGGAAGATCTGCGGCCCGCGCTGCTCGCGGCGCACATCATAGACATAGGCGCGCACGCGGTCGCCATAGCGCATGTTCTCGCGCGGGATCATCTCGTCGCGGCGGATGATGCCTTCGCCACGGCCGAGATCGACGATGACATTGCCATATTCGACACGCTTGACCGTGCCGTTGACGATTTCGCCCAAACGGTCCTTGAATTCGTCGAACTGCCGGTCGCGCTCGGCCTCGCGCACCTTCTGGACGATGACCTGCTTGGCCGACTGCGCGGCGATGCGGCCGAAATCCATCGGCGGCAACGGATCGGCGATGAAGTCGCCGAGCGCCGCATCGGGGTTGCGGTCGCGTGCCAGCGCCAGCGGGATCTGGGTCGAATAGTCCTCGGCATGGTCGACGACTTCGAGCAGACGCTGGAGGCGGATTTCGCCGGTCTTGGAGTTGATGTCGGCGCGAATGTTGCTTTCCGAGCCATAGCGCGAGCGCGCGGCTTTCTGGATCGCATCGGCCATGGCCGCAAGCACGATCTCGCGGTCGATCACCTTTTCGCGCGCAACAGCGTCCGCGATCTGCAGAAGCTCAAGCCGGTTAGCACTGACTGCCATTGTCTGGGTCTCCATGCGGCGCTTCCTCAGCGGGAAGCCAGGTCTGTCTTCGAAAGGCGGCGTCGACCTCAGTCGAGCGGGCCGTCCTCATTCTCGTCTTCGAAATTCTCATTGGCGGCCTCGCGGGCGGCCTTGGCCTTCTTGTCGGCGGCGAGCGCATCGCGGATCAGGTCATCCGTCAGGATCAGCTTGCCCTCGGCCAGCGCCGAATAGGGAATGATGATCCGGGCGTCCTCGCCGGGAGCGGGCTGGTCGCGGTCGAGCGTGAAACCATCCTCGTCGGTGGAGACGATGGTGCCGCGAAAGCGCTTGCGACCGCCGACCAGAACCGAGGTCTCGCATTTCAGCACATGACCGGTCCAGCGCACGAAATCGGACTTGCGCACCATCGGCCGGTCCATGCCGGGCGAGGAGACTTCCAGATGATACGCCTTATCGATCGGATCATCCACATCCAGAACGGGCGAAATCGCCATGGAGACGGCTTCGCAGTCCTCGACCGTCATCGAGCCATCCTCGCGCTCGGCCATGATCTGCAGCGTCGTGCCGTTCAGCGCCAGAAGCCGCACGCGCACCAGACGGTAGCCCATGGGCACGAGCACCGGCTCGATGATGTCGGCCACACGGCGCTCGATGCCGGTCTCGGTAATCAGCCGGGGTTCGGATGCGCCAGCGGCCGCTTCGGATGGGGTCATGTCGGACAAAGCTTTCAGCCTCCCGCTTTGCCGGTAATAAAAAAGAGCGGGTCCTCGCGGGCCCACTCTTCATCTACCGATCAAGAATTTGGGGCTCGTATACGCCGCAATTGCCGGAATTGCAAGCCTTGCAGCCGGCTCGGTGCCGGACCCATGGGTTGAAGCCCTGTGCATGGCAGACATTCCGCTCCGCGAAATTTGCGACAGAGGCCAAAAGCCATGGATCGCCTTCTCCGGTCAAACGCTTGCCGCATTTGGCGTGAGGTCTAGTTTCCGACCTTGGTCTGCCACGGCGTGCCGCATTCTTTCCGGGGTGTAGCCACGCTTTACGTTTGGCCTGACGCAGGTCGTCATGGCAAAGCCGCAGCAGGTTTTGCGATGACGACCTGCTGCATCGTGCCGTCGCATCAGAAAGGCGCTCTCTCCGTGCCGAAATCCACGTCTCCCCTCGCGCCGCTCAAGCATGACACCTTCCGGCTGATCTGGTTTGCCAGCATCATCTCGAATTTCGGCGGGTTGGTTCAGTCGGTCGGCGCCGCCTGGATGATGACGTCGATTTCCAACTCCTCCGATATGGTGGCGCTCGTCCAAGCCTCGACGTCAGCACCGATCATGCTGTTTTCGCTGGTCTCAGGCGCGCTTGCCGACAGTTTCGACCGGCGCCGGTTGATGATGGTGGCACAGATCTTCATGCTGATCGTCTCCGTGCTGCTGACGATTTGCACCTATCTCGGCTTCGTGACGCCCTGGCTGCTGCTGACCTTCACCTTCCTGATCGGCTGCGGCACCGCGCTCAACAATCCCGCCTGGCAGGCTTCGGTCGGGGACATGGTACCGCGCGAGCACCTTCCCAGTGCGGTGGCGCTGAACTCCGTGGGCTTCAACATGACCCGCAGCATCGGGCCTGCGATCGGCGGGGCGATCGTCGCCGCCGCCGGTGCCGCCGCTGCCTTCGCGGTCAACAGCCTGTCCTATTTCGCACTGCTGTTTGCGCTTCACCGATGGAAGCGGCCGCCTGTGGACGCCGTCTTGCCGCGCGAATCGCTCGGCCGGGCGATCGGCGCCGGTTTGCGCTATGTCGCCATGTCGCCGAATATCCTGAAGGTGCTGCTGCGCGGCTTCGTCTTCGGCCTGGCGGCGAGCGCGGTGCTGGCGCTTCTGCCGCTGGTGGCGCGCGATCTGGTGGCCGGCGGACCGCTGACCTACGGCCTCTTGCTCGGTGCCTTCGGGCTTGGCGCCATCGGCGGCGCATTGATCAGCGCGCGTCTGCGCGAGCGTCTGACGGGCGAAAATATCGTCCGTCTCGCCTTTCTCGGCTTTGCCGTCAGCTCGGCGCTGACGGGCTGGAGCGGCACGACGCTGATCACCTGTCTGGCGCTGCTGGGCGCCGGCGCCGGCTGGGTGCTGGCGCTCTCGCTGTTTAACACGACGGTGCAGCTATCGACGCCGCGTTGGGTCGTCGCCCGCGCGCTCTCGCTCTATCAGACCACCACCTTTGGCGGGATCGCTGCCGGCAGCTGGTTCTGGGGCGTGGCGGCCGAACAATATGGGGCCGACATGGCGCTTTATGCCTCGGCCGCGCTGATGCTCGTCGGAGCGTTTCTCGGCCTTTTCTTCGCCCTGCCGGAATTCGAGGCGTTGAACCTCGATCCGCTGAACAGTTTCACCGAGCCCATGCTGAAGCTGGATCTCACTCCGCGCTCCGGGCCGATCGTCGTCTTGATCGACTATGAGATCGACGAGGCTGACGTGCCGGCGTTCCTCGCCATCATGGGCGAGCGTCGCCGCGTGCGCATCCGCGATGGCGCGGGCCAATGGGCCCTGATGCGGGATCTGGAAAATCCGCGCGTCTGGACGGAAACCTATCATGTGCCGACCTGGGTGGATTATGTCCGTCACAACCAGCGCCGCACGCAAGACGACAAAAGCATCCACGAGCAGCTCCACGCGCTCCATCGCGGCGAGGGGACGCCGCGCGTCCATCGCATGATCGAGCGTCAGACCATCCTGCCCCATCCTTATGAGCAGTTCAGACGGCAGATGGATATTCCGCATTGAGCGCCCTGCCGGCGCGCCCTGCATGAACAGCCAGGATGAAGGGGCGGATCAAATCCGCCCCTTCATCGCAGGATCGGGAAAGCAGGTAGGCTTCAGACCGGATTTCTGCTGCCATTCGCCAATCGAGCGGCGGGTCTTGTAGCCGGCGAGGCCGTCAGCCTTGCCGATGTCATAACCCTTGGCCTCCAGACGCTTCTGAATGGTCAGCACATCCGAGCGCAGCATGTGCCCGACATCGCCGAAGGGCGCGCGGAAGGCGCTGCCGCCACTGCCGATGCGGTCGGCGAGATTGCCGATGAACAGGGCGTAGAGATCGGAATTGTTGTATTCCTTGAGGACGTAGAAATTGGGCGTCACCAGGAAGGCAGGACCAGAGCGCCCGGCAGGTACCAAGATCATCGCCTCGCGCTTGGCTTCGTTGGCGGCAAAGTCCTTGCCTGAGGCGCGCGCAACACCGTCGCTTATCCACTGAGACGTCGGCCTCGCTCTGTCTGGCCCTTCCAGCGCGCAGGAAACCGTCTGCGGCAGGCGCACTTCCGTGCCCCAGTCGCGTCCGCGCTGCCAGCCTTTCTTGGAAAGATAGTTGGCGATGGAAGCCAGCACATCGGGCACGGAATTCCAGATGTCGCGCCGTCCGTCGCCGTCGAAATCCACCGCATATTGCAGGAAGCTCGTCGGCAGGAATTGCGGCTGCCCCATGGCGCCGGCCCAGGAGCCGCGCATGTCGGCCTCCTTGATATCGCCGCTGTCGAGAATATGCAGCGCAGCCACCAGCTCCTTGCGAAAAAGCTCCGGCCTGCGTGACAGGAAGGCCTTGGTCGCCAGCACCTCGATGATCGGATGCGGGATCTTCGCCCGGCCATAACCGGTCTCGCGGCCCCAGATGGCGAGCACGATCGGGCCGGGAACGCCATAGGTCTTCTCGATCCGGCGGAGCGTCGCGGCATGGACGGAGGCGAGCGTACGGCCGGCAGCGGCCAGATCTGCAAGCCGCTTTTCCGAGAAATAGGCGCCGGGCGACGCGAACTCGGCCTGGTCCTGCTTCTCGTCTTTCGGTGGCTGGCCAGGCAAAACCAAGTCCGGCAGGTCCCAGTTGAGCTTTATTCCGGCAAAGGCGGCATCGAAATGCGCGCGCGAAATCCCGCCTGCCTTGGCTTGCGGCCAGAAATCGCTGACGAGCCATTGGCGAAACTGCGCTTCGGTTTCCGCCTTGGAGGCAGCCAGTGCCGGCAGTGGCAGGAGGGCGAGGAAGAGGACTGCTAGGCGCATCTGGATCCGACAAGAAGCCCGTCCGCGTTTCTCCACCGCCATGCTCGGCCCTGTGCCGAGCATCTGCCGGGGCTGAAAGATGGCGCCTGCCCTTGTCGGATGTACGGCAGCAGATCCTCGCGGCGAGTCCGATGATGACGATGGCTGGACACAGTACTTCAGGATGCGGAACAGGGTCGAGATCAAAATGCCGTCCTTGCCTTGAGCGCCGCCGTCAGCGTGCCCTCATCGAGATAATCGAGTTCGCCGCCGACGGGCACGCCATGGGCAAGGCGGGTGATTTTGACCTCCAGCCCATCGAGCCGGTCGGTGATGTAATGGGCCGTGGTCTGCCCCTCCACCGTTGCGTTGACGGCGATGATCAGTTCGCGCACCGCGCCTTCGGCCACGCGGTCGACCAGCGAGGCGATGTTGAGATCGTCAGGGCCAATGCCATCGAGCGGGGAGAGCACGCCGCCGAGCACATGATAGGCCGTGTTCATGGCCCCCGTGCGCTCCAGTGCCCAGAGATCCGAGACGTCTTCGACCACGATGATGACGGAGCGGTCGCGTTGCACGTCGGTGCACACACTGCAGGGATCGACCGTGTCGATATTGCCGCAGCAGGAGCAGATGCGCACCTTGCGATGTGCCTCGCCCATCGCATCGGCGAGCGGGCCGAGCAACTGGTCTTTCTTCTTGACCAGATGCAGGGCGGCACGCCGCGCCGAGCGGGGGCCAAGCCCCGGCACCTTGGCCAGGAGCTGAATCAGCTTTTCGATTTCGGGTCCGGTGACTCGTTTTGCCATGGCGGGTTTCTATCTCAATCGGACGGCGGAGGTAAGGCCGAAGCATCTCTGCGGAGGCGCACTATTCCGCCTGATGCCTTGTCAGGGAACCTTCCGCAGACTGGAACGTGATCTGTGATCGCAACGATATCAGGCTGTGCGCGTTGGCCATCGGAAAGCAGGACCCTTATGAAGATCGTCGCCGTTTGCATCGGCTCTCCCGAACGCCTTCCGGGCCGCCGCACGAAAACCGGCATCTTCAAGCATGCCACGCGCGCCGGCGTGATGGTGGACGAAAATGGTCTCGTCGGCGATGCCGTCTGCAATGGTGATCATCATGGCGGGCTGGAGCAGGCGGTATACGGCCTCGGCACCGTCGATCTCGACGGCTGGAGTGCCGAGCTCGGGCGCCCGCTGACACCAGGCACGCTGGGGGAAAATCTGGTGATCGATGGCGCGGACAGCCGCACGGTTTCGGTTGGCGACCGCTTCGAGACGGCGGATGTTTTGCTCGAGGTCACATCCACGCGCACGCCCTGCGCGACGCTGTCGATCCGCATGGAGGACCGGCTCTTCGCCAAGCGATTCCTGAAGGTCGCGCGCCCCGGCTTCTATTGCCGGGTGCTGAAGGGCGGCGTGCTGACGGCAGGCGACGCGGTGTCCCACATCCGCTTCGCCGGCGCGGTGATCACCATGCCGGAACTGCTGGTCTTCCAGCCGAAGCGGCTGACGGCCGAGGATCGGACCCGCTATCTCGCAAGCCCGATCCACGCAAAACTACGCGCCAGCCTGGTAGAATGACTTTGATACCCATCTGCAGTGATCTTGAGGATCACATGTCAAAATCAGACCACGCGTGAGCTGAATCCGATCAGAAAGGCAGCTTCATGCCGGGGGGAATCGGCAGACCTGCCGTCAGCTCCCGTGTCTTTTCCGCCGTCACGGCCTCGGCCTTGTCCTTGGCATCCTTATGGGCAGCGACGATCAGATCCTCGAGGATCTCGACATCGTCCTCCTTGAAGAGCGAGGGGTCGATCTTCAACCCCTTGAGATTGCCTTTGCCATCCAGGCGCAGGGAAACGAGACCGCCGCCGGAGGTGCCGTCGACTTCGAGCGCGGCGATCTCCTCCTGCATCTTCTCCATCTTGGCCTGCATTTCCTTGACCTTGCCCATCATGCCCATGATGTCGCGCATATCAGCTCCTCGTTCTCATGATCCTGTTTGTCTTGTCGGCTGTCTTGTGTCACCCCGCCGGCCTTTGCCTATGGAGGGATTTGCTCTCTGCATCCACGCTGTTTTCGATCCTTCGCCGGCTATCTGCAGTGGGGATCAAGCGAAATGTGGACGGGCATCCCCATCCTAAGGAATGTGAGCCATCGTGACGGTCGCGTTCCGCCTAGAACTCATCCTCCGGCAGAACGTCGTCGCCGGGCAGAATGTCGCCTTCCGCCGATTCGGCGGTCGCGGGTGCTGCCGGCATCTCGTCGTTGGCCTCCGGATCGGGCGTGCGGATGCGCACATCGGCAATCCGGGCGCCGGGAAAGCGGGCGAGAATGGCGGCGACATCGGGATCGGCGCGCGCATCGGTCAGCAATTGCTCCTGCGCGTCCGTTTCCTGTTCGACAAGGGTCTTTTCGCCCGGCTCGCGGCTCAAAATGACCATCCAGCGCCGGCCGGTCCATTCCTCCAGCCGCCGCTGGAGATCGGCCACTAAGGTCTTGGGCGCGTCTTCCGGCAGGTTCATTTCGATCCGGCCGGGCTCGATGCGAACTACCCGCACGAACTTGCGCACATTGGTCTTGAGCACGATGTCGCGATGCTTGGCGCACAGCTCGGCTAGATCAGCCGCATTGCGCACGGCCACGCCGTTGCCGGCCTGGTCGTCCCGCGCGGCGGGTCTCGCAGACGGTGCAGGGGCAGGCCGCGTTTCGACCTGGCCAAGGCTGTGCGGTTCCGCCTCCCGCGCGGCGGGAACTGCGCGCAGCAACGGTACTCCTACCCTAAGGGATGCTTGCGGTCCTCCAAGCACGGCCTGCGGCGCGGGGGGGTGGTGCGCTCCTGAGCCGAGATTGCTGCTGACCGCCTGTGTCATCATCCGCTCGCCGCCGGTGCCCGGGCCGCCGCCGTGGGATCCGGCAGGCGCGCCGCCACCAGAGCTGGAAAGGTCCATCAGCCGGCGCGCGGCCTCTTCCGGCGCGGGCAGATGGGCGGCATGGGCAAGCCGGATCAGCACCATCTCGGCGGCCCCTGCAGGGCGGGAGGATGCCTCCGTCTCGGCAATGCCCTTGAGAAGCATCTGCCAGAGTCGCGACAGGGTGGACACGGCAATGGCGCCGGAAAATTCAGCGCCACGCTGGCGCTCGGCCTCGCTCAAGGAGGGGTCTTCAGCCGCCGAAGGCACGAATTTCAGCTTGGTGACGAGATGGGTGAAGTCGGCGAGATCCGTCAGGACCACGGATGGACTGGCGCCGGCCTCATATTGCCGGGCAAATTCGTCCAGCGCGGCGGACACATCGCCTCTGGCAATATGTTCGAACAGATCGACGATGCGGGCGCGGTCGGCCAGGCCAAGCATGGTGCGAACCGCTGCAGTTTCCACCGCGCCGGCGCCATGGGCGATTGCCTGGTCGAGCAGCGACAGGCCGTCGCGCGCCGACCCTTCGGCTGCACGCGCAATCATCGCCAAGGCCTCCGGCTCGGCCGGCACGCCTTCCTTGCCCAGAATGGTGGTGAACAGGCCGACGAGATCGCTGGCAGCGATCCGGCGCAGGTCGAAGCGCTGACAGCGCGACAGGACCGTGATCGGCACCTTGCGGATTTCGGTGGTGGCGAAGATGAACTTTACATGCTCCGGCGGCTCTTCCAGCGTCTTCAACAGGCCGTTGAAGGCCTGGGTGGAGAGCATGTGCACTTCGTCGATGATATAGACCTTGTAGCGCGCCGAGACCGGGCGGTAGCGGACCTGCTCGATGATCTCCCTGATGTCGTCGATGCCGGTATGGGAGGCGGCGTCCATCTCGATCACGTCGACATGGCGGCCTTCCATGATCGCCTGGCAATGTTCGCCGGGAATCGAGAGATCGATGCTCGGCCGGTCATTGGTCTCGGTCTTGTAATTCAGCGCACGCGCCAAGATGCGGGCCGTTGTCGTTTTCCCCACGCCGCGCACGCCGGTCAGCATATAGGCTTGGGCGATGCGGCCGGTGTTGAAAGCATTGGTGAGGGTTCGCACCATGGGCTCCTGGCCGACCATCAGGTCGGAGAAGTCCTTGGGCCGATATTTGCGCGCAAGCACGCGATAGGCGGCGGGCTTGTCGCCTGCGGTCGAAACGTCCGGAATCCGTGTCGTGGTGTCGCTCATCGTCCCTGCCGCGTCGATGCCCCTTCCGCGCACGCTTGGCGCGGGTTGAGGCGGCTTTATCGCCAGTCCGGCCGCCTGATGGCAAGCGGGCGCGGCGGGCGGGGCCGGAAAAGGGTGGGAGGCTGGCACGATGACCCGTGCCGGGGCTCGTTAGGGCTGCTTCCTTCCGGACCTGACCCGGTTGGCGAGTGGCTCGTCCACCACCAACCTCCCGGCTCTGCATATCGTCAATATCGCTAGCAAATGCAAGCCAAGCCTTCAAAAAACTGCTATCGAACGCGAGGAAGGTTCGCCTTCACGAGGCATGCCTTCCGTGAACCGAAGGAGAAGGGCTTGACGCAATTTGAAATCGATGCGCGCCTCGCGCGCGACAGCCGGCATCTGGTCGATCTGGACCTGTGCGAACTGCGCCTGATGGAGGATAGCCGCTGGCCCTGGCTTCTCCTGGTGCCGCGCCGGGACGGTATAGAGGAGGTCTACGAACTTCTGCCCGAGGATCAGGCGCTGCTGTTTGCCGAGACCGTGCGCATTGCCGAAGTGCTGAACGACGTCACCGGTGCCGACAAGATCAATATCGGCGCGCTTGGCAATCACGTCCGCCAGCTGCATGTCCATGTCATCGCCCGGCTGGAAACCGATGCCGCCTGGCCGAACCCGGTCTGGGGCGTCGGCGCGGCCGAGCCTTGGGACGAGGCCGAACGCGACCGTTTCGTCTTCCGCCTGATGGAGCGCCTGTCGTGACCATCCGCTCGCTGTTCGATCTGCACGGGCCGCATCCGGAGCCCAGCTCGCTGACGGCCTTCGCCGAAAATCCGCTCGACCGCGATTCGGAAAACCGGCCGGATGATTGCGTGGCATTGGCCCTGAAGCAGGAAGGCGCGCATCTGCTCGCCTTTTCCGGAGACAGGCTGGTGGTCAAGCATGACGAGCAGGTGGTCGATCCGCTGTTCGCGCCTTACGAGCTGGCTGGTCTCGATCCCGATCTCGACGAGATCGTTCTGCTGGGCACGCTGCCCAACGGCGAACCGCGTCTGGCCGTTCCCGTCAAGGCGCCGGCCGAGGGGCTAGAGGCGACGTTCAAGCTGGTGGAAGGACGCACGCTCTATCGCCAGAGCATGGTTCCCGAACCTGTCCTCGGCCAGTTCGCCCAAGCGGCGAGCCTGATCGTCTGGAATGCCACGCATCGCTTCTGCGGCAAATGCGGCAGCCCGACGGAAAGCCGCTCCGGCGGTTACCGCCGTGCATGCACCGCCTGCGGCCACATGCTGTTTCCGCGCACGGACCCCGTCGTCATCATGCTGACGATCGACCTCGAGCGCGATGTCTGTCTGCTCGGACGCGGCCCGCATTTTCCGCCGGGCATGTATTCCTGCCTCGCCGGCTTTGTCGAGCCGGGGGAAACGATCGAGAATGCGGTGCGGCGCGAGACGCTGGAGGAGTCCGGCATCCAGCTGGGACGGGTGCGCTACCATGCCTCCCAGCCCTGGCCGATGCCGCATAGCCTGATGATCGGTTGCTATGCCGAGGCGAAATCGACCGAGATCCGCTTCGATTCCCATGAGCTGGAAGATTGCCGCTGGTTCACGCGCGACGAAACCGCCGCCCTGCTGGCGCAGGCGACCGGCGTTTCCGCTGAAGACGGGGTGCGCAGCTCGCCACCAAAGGGCGCCATCGCCCACCGGCTGATGCGCGACTGGCTGGACTGGCGCGACTAGAGCATGTCGCTCAGAGCATTCGGATTGGGAAGTGGGAACCGGTTCCCGGGAAAATCCGATGCAAAACACGCAGTCTCGATCATCGGACCGATGAGGATTTCCGGTCTGATGCTTTAAGCGATCTGCCGAACCGACGCCGCTGGCTCTCGCCGCCGGCGCCCGGTCGTCTTGCCCGCTACAGGTGAGCTGCTCCGAGGTTTGATCTATGCTGCCCGCAGCCTGCGGCCGCCGGTGTCAACGCCCCCGTCCCGCAGCTTGAACCGAGCGATCAGCCCCGCAAGATTCGTAGCTTCTTCGGCCAGACGGGCGGTGGCGGCCGTGGATTCCTCGACCATCGCCGCATTCTGCTGGGTCACCTGGTCCATCTCGTTGACGGCCGTGCTGACTTCGGAGAGGCCGACCGATTGTTCCTGGGTGGCCGTGGCGATCGAGTGAACATGGCTGGCGATCTTCTCCACATGCTCATCGATGAGGCTGATGGCGCTGCCCGTCGCCGTCACCAGGGTAACGCCGGACTGCACCTCCTGTGCCGAGCGCGAGATCAGCGTCTTGATGTCCTTGGCCGCTGCGGCCGAGCGCTGCGCCAGTTCGCGAACCTCCTGGGCGACGACGGCAAAACCCTTGCCGCTCTCGCCGGCGCGCGCGGCTTCAACGCCGGCATTGAGCGCAAGCAGGTTGGTCTGAAAGGCGATCTCGTCGATCACGGAAATGATCTGGCCGATTTCCTGGGAGGCCTGCTGAATGCGGGCGATGGCCTCGATCGCGTCTTGCACCACGGTGCCGGATTCCCTCGTGCTGCGGCGCGCTTCACCGGCCATATGGCTGGCTTCGGCTGACCGATCCTTGGAATTGCGCACGGCGACGGTAATTTCTTCCAGCGCGGAAGACGTCTCCTCCAGTGAGGCGGCCTGATGCTCCGTGCGCCTCGACAGGTCGTTCGAGGCCTTGCTGAGCTCGACCGCGCCGCCATTGATCGAGTCGATCGCCTGGCGGACTTCGTCCATGGCGGACTGGAGATTGGACATGGTGGTGTTCACATTGTCCTTCAGTTCGCCGAAATCGCCTTGAAAGTCGCCTTGCATGCTCTCCGTCAAATCGCCGCGCGCCAGGGCTGAAATCACCCGGCGCACTTCGCTGACGCCCTGATCCACGGAGCCGACCAGCCCGTTGACCTGTTGGGCGAAATTATCCAGATCGGGATTGTCATAGCGCTTGGTGATGCGCTGACGGAAATTGCCCGCCGCCGCGGCACTGACCACCACGGCAATGCTCGATTGGAGATCGGCGTTCTTGGCCTGAAGCGCGGCTTCCTGGGCATGCAACTCCCGGATCTGGATGCTGCTCTGCTTGAAGACTTCGACCGCGCCGGCCATGCTGCCGATTTCGTCCTTGCGGGTTCGAAACGGCACGATCTCCGACAGGTTGCCCTGCGCCAACCGCAGCATACTGCCTGTGAGCATGCCGATCGGCCCGGCAATGCCCTTGACCCCGTAATAGGTCGTGGCGATGAGGACCAGCGCCAGAACGAGACCGACACCCAGGCAGGTCACCAGCGCCGTTTGATAGGCAGAGCGCATCGCCACCGCGCCTTTGGCAATCGTGCCCTTGGCGGCGTTGACGTCCTGGTCGACCAGCTTCGCCAGCGAATCGGCGAGCGCCATCATCTGTTGGTGGGCCGCATGCTCCTCCGGCGTGGCTGTTGCCGCATGGTTTTCCAGCCTGTCCAGAACCAGCCTTTCAAGCTCTGTGAGCTTTTGCAGCCAGGCCGTATCGATCGCCTGGATCTGCTTGATCCGCGCGCCATCCTCCTGATCGGACAATTGATCGAGCGCGAGCTGCATGAATTTGTCGAAGGACGCCGTTCGCTGTTTGACGTAGTCCAGAATGGGCGGCGCATCCTTGATATCGGTCAGCAGCAGGAGATCCCGCGCGCCGATCTGCTGCCCGCGCATCGATGCTTTGGCATCGACCAGGGCCAGCACCCGGGCCTGCTCGCGCACCATCTCGCCGGAGGCCTGATTGACCTGGCTGAAGCCGAACCAGATGGCGCCCAGCATCAGGGCCGTCATCACCAGCCCCGTGGCCGACATCAGCCCGAGCTTTGCGCCAATCCGTTGAAGAAAAATCCTGCCGTCCATGCCAATGCCTCTCCCGCCTTCGCCGCCGAAGGGGGCAGCGATCATCCAGATCTCCGCCACGCCTTCACCCTTGTCCCCGGATATGTGCTCATCGCAAAGCCGCCGCAGGGGGCAGCATCTGCCTGGACACATCAGCCCAACCCTGGAGGAGCCGCATTTCCGCAAAAGCTTCTCCGCGGCATATGTGCATTCAGTTTTAAGTAGGAGAGTCTAATCTTTGAAAGATAAAAATCGACTTAAGAGCGATCAATCTCCGACTGCTCCGTGCCGACTTTTCAAACCCTGGGAATAAGATCCGCTGCGCACGGAATGTCATAATAAGCATATGACATGATTGAATTCTCTGATGTCTCTTGCGCTGCTTGAGCATAAAGCCCGTGGTGCAGCCGGCCTCGGTCAGGGATCGTCCTGATCGTTAGCAGACTCTCGAATCTACGCTGGATCGAGGTAGTGTCTGCCATGTCACGCTCCTCGAAACGGATCGATGATCCGCATAAAGGCACCAGGTCAATCCTGAGGGAAAGCGCGCCTCGCTTTTCGGCCGCTGGGCACCTCCGCCAAAGAGAAAGGCCCGCCGGCGCATGGGCGCCGACGGGCCTTCGAGATGCAGGGCGAGCAATGCCGCCTTGGCTCACTGTGACCGACCAGATCCCTGGACCGGTTCTGAAGCCAAGAAACGGCGCAGCGGGACCTCAGAAATCGCGCTGCAGGCGCAGCGTGCCGCCAAAGGCTTCGCCATTGCCGCGCAGGCCGTGGAACTTGGTGTAGTTGAGTTCCGGCAGCAGCAGCAGTTCGTTGGTCAGCTTG
Source organism: Xaviernesmea oryzae (assembly GCF_900109605.1). Taxonomy (GTDB): domain Bacteria; phylum Pseudomonadota; class Alphaproteobacteria; order Rhizobiales; family Rhizobiaceae; genus Xaviernesmea; species Xaviernesmea oryzae. The sequence continues at coordinate 171,697 of NZ_FOAM01000004.1, read as the reverse complement.
TATTCGACGTTCAGAGCCGAGGCGATGGTGCCATCTTCTTCCCAAGCGACCTGACCGTTCAGCGAGGTCTTTTCCGTCAGCGTGGCGGTAAAGCCGCCCCAGGCCGCCCAGTCGCCATTCCACGGACCGTAGTAATTGCGCCGGCGGGTGCCCAGCGGGCCATCGCTGTTGTCCCAGTCCGACTGGTAGCCGGCCATGGCGAAGAGCTTGATCTTGTCTGTGGCAGCCAGTTCGACGCGGATCTTGGCGCCGATTGCTTCAGCGCGCGTGTCATAGCCGATGATGCCGAACAGGCCGCCCCAGCTATCCTCGTACTTCGCGCCGCCGATGAAATAGGGCGTGTCACGTGCGGCCAGCGAAACGACCTGATTGGCGCCGGGGCCATAGGCGTAGCTGCCGGCACCGTCTTCAATGCCGATCATGGCGGAGAAGCCCTTTTCCACATCGCCATAGACATAGCTGAGCTGGTTCGTGCGATCGCCGGTATAGTCGATGACGTCGTCATTGATGACCGCGCCGGCCGAATTCAGCCAGGTGTCGTAGAAGGAGTCGGTATAGCCGGCGCGAAAGCCCGCGATCTCGATATAGGCGCTGTAGAGTTCTTCCGAGCTGCCGTTGCGCGTGGCATCGCCGCGCAGTTCGATATAGGAGCGCAGAAGGCCCAATTCGGTGTCATTGCGCGCATCGAATTCCAGTTCCCCCCGACTGAGGGCCACCCAGCCGTCATTCACGCCGGCATAGGGCTCTTCGCCGAAGGTGGAGTCCATACGCACATAGCCACCGATCTTCAGGCAGGTCTCGGTGCCGGGAATGTAGAAGTAGCCCTTACCATAGGCGTCGCAGACGCGCACATATTCCAGCGGCTCGGGTTCGGCGGCGACGATGGCGTCGGCCGCATGGGCGGCGGGCATCAGCGACAGGGCCGCAGCGCTGGCCAGAAGAAGAGCACGAACAGTCATGGAAAACTCCGTTCCTGAAAATGCCGGCGGCTGGGTAAGAAGCCGTCAGGCCCGGCACCGTCGTCATGGCCGTCTCATACGGACACCGTCTGCGAAGACCGTGTCGCATGGCTCCCACGCCGGCGCCGCAATGACCGCCGGCGGGTTCAGGCCGGCTTGAGTCGTCGGCCATCAAACAATCATGTTTTGGTCACAAGAAAAAGTAAGATCGGCTTACGATTGCCGCATTCCGGACCATTTGGCGCAGGTTGCCGATAGGCGTGACCGGAAGGACACAGCGCCGACAGGCAATGTGAGAAAAATACTCTAAAAAAGCGTCTTACGTAGTTGTCGGCTAACGATAATTAGGCATCGCTTCGATAGTCGCCAAGTCGTGCGACGCTCATATTACAGGTGCAGACGCATGGGATGCGCGGGATAGGTGCCGAGAATGCGGACCTTCTCGGAAAAGAAGCGCAGCTCCTCCAGCGCACGCGCCACGGCAGGATCGGCGGGATGTCCCTCGATATCGGCATAGAACTGGGTTGCGATGAAACGCCCGCCGATCTGGTAGCTTTCCAGCTTCGTCATGTTGATGCCGTTGGTGGCAAAGCCGCCGAGCGCCTTATAGAGCGCGGCCGGAATATTGCGGACATTGAAGACGAAGGTGGTGACGACAGGCTCTTCGCCGCGTGCCAGTTCCTTGGGCTCGCGGGCCAGCACGACGAATCGCGTCACATTGCTTTCGGAATCCTCGACATTTTCGGCGATGATATCGAGGCCATAGAGTTCGGCCGCCAGCCTTGGCGCAAGTGCCGCCATGGATCGATCGCCCTTTTCGGACACCAGCTTGGCCGCGCCGGCCGTATCGCCCGCCACCACGGCCTTCCAGCCATTGGCGCGCACGATGTTGCGGCATTGGCCAAGCGCATGGATATGGCTGTGGACGGTGCGCACTTCCTCGCGCGTCACACCCGGCAGCACCATCAGCTGGAAGCGGATGGGCATGAAATATTCGCCTGTTATATGCAGCCGGGATTGCGGCAGCAGGTGGTGGATGTCGGCCACCCGGCCGGCCAGCGTGTTTTCGATCGGGATCATGGCGAGATCGGCCTCGCCGCTCTCAAGCGCGACGAAGGCGTCCTCGAAGGTCGGGCAGGGCAGAGGCTCCATGCTGGGAAACACATCGCGGCAGGCCATATCGGAATTGGCGCCGAAATCGCCCTGGAAGCTGATGCGGTTGGTCTTGCTCATGGACAGGATGCTCTCTGAAAGGTCAGGCGCCGCGCGCGGCGAGAATGCGGCGGGCATGCTCCAGATCGTTTGGCGTATCCACTCCAAGCGGCACGGAGGTGACGATTTCGGCATCGATGCGCATGCCCGCCTCCAGCGCGCGCAGCTGTTCCAGCTTTTCGCGCTCTTCCAGCGGGGAGGGCGGCAGCGTAACGAATCGTGTCAGCGCCGCACGGCGATAGGCGTAAAGACCGATATGGTGATAAAGCGGCCCAGGCCCATAAGGCGCGGTCGCGCGCGTAAAGTAGAGTGCACGCAGCCGGCTCTCCGAAATCGGCGAACCGATAACCTTGACCACGTTCGGATTGGCCTTCTCCGCTTCGTCGGTGATTTCTACCGCCAGCGTGGCGATGTCGACTGCCGGATCGGCAAGCGGGCGCAGGCTGGCGCGGATGGTTTCGGGCTCGATCGTCGGCAGGTCGCCCTGGACATTGACGATCACGTCCGCTTCGCCGGCTGGGTCGAATCCCTGCAGCGCCTCGAAGATCCGGTCGGAGCCCGAGGGATGCTCTACCCGCGTCATCACCACGTTGAAGCCGGCAGCCTTCACGGCGGCAAAGGTTTCGGGATGGTCGACCGCGACAAGCACAGGGCCGACATCGGCTTCGGCCGCGCGCCGCGCCACCTGGACGATCATCGGCACGCCGCACAGATCCGCCAGCGGCTTGCCGGGAAGGCGCGTGGACGCCATGCGCGCAGGGATGAGCAGGAGGGCCTTGGGGAGCGGAACGAGGGGCGCACTGCCGTCTATCATGCGAAGACCTTCAAAAGGCGCGCAAAAAGTGCCTGTGCAGCTTTGTCGCGCTGGGAGTTCCCGGTTGCTTCGGGCAGGCAAAAGCCATAGGTTTCAGGTGATTTCAAGATGGTCGCCTATACCATCTGTCGACATGAGGGGGAGCATGATCGAATGAATGCCTATGTGAATATGGCGATCGGCGCGTTTTTGGGCGTGGTCTTCATGCTGATGTCGATCTCGATCGCGTCCGAAGGTCTGTTTCATTCGGAAGCGCCGGAAAAGCCCGGCTTTGCGATCGCCGCCGACGAGCCGGCCGCTGCGGGAGAGAGCGCAGGGGCTGAGGAGAAGGAGGTTGATATCAAGCCGTTGCTCGCCAAGGCGGATGCCTCGGCCGGCGAGACGATCTTCAAGAAATGCGCGGCCTGTCATACCGTGGAAAAGGGCGGACCCAACAAGGTCGGCCCGAATCTCTGGGGCGTGGTCGAGCGGCCCATCGCCTCGCATGAGGGCTTCAGCTATTCGGCTGGCATGAAGACCTTCGCCGAGGCCAACAAGACCTGGAGCTTCGATCATCTGAGCTACTTCGTCGAGGCCCCGAAGAAGCATGTGCCGGGAACGGCCATGGGCTTTGCCGGGCTGAAGAAGCCGGAGGAACGCGCGAGCCTGCTCGCCTGGCTGCGCCAGCAGGCCGACCAGCCGGTGCCACTGCCGGGCGCCGACGCGCCAAGCCAGTAACGGACCGCATCTCAGGCCAGGCAGAGGCGCCGGGTTGGGCTGCAGCAGCGATGACGAGCGAAGGCGGCTGGATGCGTCCATGCTGCCTTTTGTTCGTTGCCAAAGGTGACGCGTCCGCGCTTGAACGGGCTGGATGGATACATCTGCTCGGGAGAAGCGTGTCGAAACCGGTTTGCGCTTTTCGGTCGAGCGTTCTGAAAGCTTAGCCGCCTCCACGATTATGTCACGAAGTGTCCCGCTGAACGCGGCTGGGCTGCCGCATCGGCAGGCAGCGGCGCCCCGTCGTCATGGGCGAATCACAGGAGCAGATAGGCCCAGGCGGACACGGTCAAAACCCCGAGCGCCGTCGTCAGCGTGATCGTCGAAGAGGCCAGCGCGTGGCCGACATTGAAGTGATTGGCGATCAGCCAGGCATTGACGCCTGTCGGCACGGCGGCGGTCAGCACCAGCGCTGCCCGCCAATCAGCCGGCAGGCCCAGAAGCGTGGCAAAGGCGAAAACGGCAGCGGGCATCACCACGAGCTTTAACAGGCTGGTAACGGTCGCAAGCCCTAGATTCCCCTTCAAGCCGTAACGGTCGAGCGCCATGCCGATCGAGACCAGGGCCGCCGGCGCCGCCATGGCGATCAACTGGTCGAGTGCGACCTTGACCGGGCCTGAAAGGCCAACGCCGAAAAGGTGAAACAACGCCCCGCATGCGAGGCCGACGACCAGGGGGTTGCGGACCAGGTTGAGGACGATGCCGCGCGCAAGCGTCAGCGGCGATTGCGGCGGGCGCCCGCTCACCTGCCGTTCGGCGCGCTCCATCAGCACCGTGCCGGTGATCATCATGATCGGCAGATGCACGGCCAGAAGGATGGACAGCGCGACCAGCCCATCTGCCCCAACCACGCGGGAGACCAGCGGCAGGCCGATGAACACCGTATTGGCAAAGCCGGAGGACACGCCGCCCAGCACGCCCACGCGCTGATCTCGCCCGAAAAGACGCGTCGCGATCACGTGGCCCAGGCTCCATGCCAGTGCCACACCGCCAAAATAGGCCAACCACAGTGGCCAAGGCGAACCGCCCGCGGCAAAATCGGCTTCGGCAATGGTGCGAAACAGCAGCAGCGGCACGGCGACGCGAAAGACGAAATCGCCCAGCGCTTCTCCGACAGCGGGTTTGAGATAGCGCAACCGGATGAGGGCATAGCCTGCCAGGATCAGCAAAAAGATCGGAACGACGTTGAGGAAGACTTGCGACATGCGGATCTTTCGGCAAGCGCCCTTTTGCGAAAACAGACTGCGGCATGCGGATGAAACATCACAAGCGCTCTAAGCTGGGACGTCTCCGCCCTCTTGAAACGCCGAAACAGGTCGCTGCCAAGCCGGCATAGGGTTTCAGCGGACTGAAATGGACGCTGAAGGAATTGTCATGAGGGTATGCGCTAGGTCGCACATCCAGCGCAAGCCGACACATGATCGCCTGTCTCATCCTTCAAATCGCTTCTAAGGCATGAAGAAAATTAGCATGAGGATCGAAAGCCTTAGGGCCTGGGTGGCTGGATTCGGCGATGGGTTCGATGCTGCAGAGTCCCGTGGTGGCTTGGTAACTGAAAACTCACATTGCGTCAGGCTCACGCAAGCAAGTCAGCCCTATGATCATCATCCGGCTTCTTAAACTAAAACGTGTTATTTGAGAGTTTATCAACTCTTAGCTGCTCCTGCGCAGCCAACAAAAGACAAAAGGAGGAAGCTTGCCATGGCGGAGAAATGCTGGCGAAGACCTGTCATCATCGAGCTGAATGGTGTGGGTGCCTTTGAAGCCGTTTGCGATACACAGGAAGCAACGCGAATCCTTCTCAAACGCTGGCCACAGGAAAACAAGGGCCCGGCCTATGAGACCGCTTTGAAGACGTGCCATTACGTGCTGCTCGGTGAACAGGCGCCCGACTACGCCCGGCACGATTTCATTGCCGCCGCCCATGAAGCGCTGATCTATGTGCGACAGGACCAGGCCTGACATTTGCCTCTCCCAGACCCGTCCTCCCGGCTTTACGCAACGCCTTGGAAGCCCTGACGTCACCTGTCTCGTAGGGCGCCACCTTCTAATACGATCCAGCCTTCGCTTTCCACATGGCAAGCTGCGTCGCTTAATCGCCGGAAGCGATCGTCATCGGCCATATCCGTGCTGTCGAATCTATCGCCACAGGCCTGACTGCACCCTCACGCCTTCGCGGCGCCGCATTTAAGCTGTTCGCCTATTCGAATTGCATCAAAAGCTTTCGGAACAATCAGGAAAACCCGGCGTTGCCCCGCCGATTAGAAAGGGGCCAGATGATGCGTGAGCAACTCTACTGCCGAGCCGACGATGAGGCGCACCTGACCGACGACGACCTGGCCGGCAAGGTCATGCGCTATCTGCGTTACGTCTCGATGATCGATACATCCGATGTGCAGGTGATGGCGCTCGGCCGCACGATCGTGCTGATCGGCGCGGTCGGCTCCGACAATGAGGTCGGCTGTCTGGAAGAGTGCGCTGCCTCCGTCATCGGCGTGCATCTGGTCGACAACCAGCTAAGTGTGCGGCCGCGCCATTAAGAGCGGAAGACATGGAATTCCCATCTCGGCCTTGGGCCGAGGGTGTGGCCCGGTTTCCTTTCGTGCCGCCAATGCCGGCCGGTGTCAGAAGGCACCGGGCAGATGCACCGGCCAGCGCCAGGGCGTGACGGCGACGATGTCGAAACGCACCGAAAGTTTGTGGGCATCCGCCCGGCGCGACAGCCAAAGGCCGGCCGCGCCGCGAATGCGGTGCTGGGAAGAGGGCGTGACCGCAAAGACGGCCATCTCCAACGAGCGCCGAGCTTTCACCTCCACGCAGGCGATCAGATCGCCTTTACGGGCGATGATGTCGATTTCGCCAAGCGGTGTCCGCTCGCGGAAGCCGAGGATCCTGTAGCCCTTAACGATCAAGGCAAGTGCCGCGCGATATTCGGCCAGCGCACCGCGCCGCCGCGCCTTATGGCGCTTCGGGTTCGGCCGGTCGATATGGCGGGCAGCGTTCATGCGCCCTGCCGCAGCTTCAGAAGCCGGTCGTAGAGGTCTCGCCGGTTGAGCCCCAGGCGCTGGGCCGCCTCCGTGGCTGCCTTTCCCGTTGGCAGGGTGGCGGCAAGTTCCAGGAGTAGGCGGTCGACCGTGTCTTCATCCGGCGCGGCCTCCGGCAGCGGCGGGCCGATGACCAGAACGATCTCTCCCTTGACGCTGGCGTCCTCATAGGCGGAGGCAAGCTCGGCGAGCGTGCCGCGCCGGAATTCCTCGAAGGTCTTCGTCAGTTCGCGGCAAACGGCGGCAGGCCGCTCGGCTCCCAGCACCTGCGACGCCGCCATGAGCGTTGCGCCGATGCGGTGCGGCGATTCAAACAGGATCAGCGTGGCGGGCGTCGATTTCAGTTCGGCCAGCCGGTCCCGCCGCGCCTTGTCCTTGGTCGGCAGGAATCCGGCAAAGAGAAAGGCGTCGTTCGGCAAGCCGGAGCCAAGAAGGCCCGCGAGCGGCGCCGAGGCGCCAGGCACGGGAATGACGCGGTGGCCTGCCTCAATGGCCGATTGCGCCAGGCGGTAGCCGGGATCGGAGACCAGCGGCGTGCCTGCGTCCGAAACCAAAGCAACCGAACGGCCGTCGGCAAGCGCCGTCAGCAGCTTTTCGCCGGCCTCGGTCGCATTGTGTTCATGATAGCTGAAGGGCCTGTTGCGTATGCCGTAGCGGTCGAGCAGCACACGGGTGACACGCGTGTCTTCGCAGGCCAGGACGTCCGCCCCGGCAAGGGTTTCGAGCGCGCGCAGGGTGATGTCGCCGAGATTGCCGATCGGCGTGGCGACGAGATAAAGGCCCGCCTCCAGGGGGCGGGCGGGAAGGCTGGCCTGGCCGATGCGGAAGCCGCGCTTTTCGTCCGGCGCGGAGTCCAGCGCCTCGTCGTCCGGGCCGTTCGTCTCGTCATCCATGGTGCCGTCCTGTTCTCATGCTCAAGGCCTGCCCTATCTCTTCAGAACATAGGACGGGAAGCGTCTGCCTGTCCTGTCGAACGGGCCTTGCGTTTGGCTGCGTTCTTCTGCCATTTTGCGCGTCCAGTTCCTACCCCGCTCTCCAATGTGAAGGAGGGCAATAGGGGTCTGTCACGAGTTTTAGAGCCGGATCGCCGGTTCAGTCTGAAAGCGGTTGCCTCCATGCGCATTACTCTCGAGCGGTCCAATCTCCTGAAGTCGCTGAACCATGTTCACCGTGTGGTCGAGCGGCGCAACACGATCCCGATCCTGTCGAATGTACTCCTGCGCGCGGCTGCCGGCGACAGCCTGGAAATGAAGGCCACCGACCTGGATCTGGAGATCACCGAGGGCACGCCCGTCACCGTCGAGCAGCCCGGCGCCACCACCGTTCCGGCCCATCTTCTTTATGATATCGTGCGCAAGCTGCCGGATGGCTCCGAAGTGCGCCTCGCCACCAATGCCGAGGGCACGGCGATGACGGTCGCCTCCGGCCGCTCGAAATTCTCGCTGCAATGCCTGCCGGAGGCCGATTTTCCTGATCTCACCGCCGGTACCTTCACCCACAGCTTCAAGATGAAGGCATCTGACCTGAAGATGCTGATCGACCGCACGCAGTTTGCGATCTCGACCGAGGAAACCCGCTATTACCTCAATGGCATCTACATCCACACGGTCGAAAGCAAGGGCGATCTGAAGATCCGTGCCGTCGCCACGGATGGCCACCGCCTGGCGCGCGCCGACCTGGAAGCGCCGTCTGGCTCGGAGGGAATGCCGGGCATCATCATTCCGCGCAAGACCGTGGGTGAGCTGCAGAAGCTGGTCGACCAGCCGGATGCGACCGTTACCATCGAGGTCTCCGACGCCAAGATCCGCTTCACCATCGGCTCGATCGTCATGACCTCGAAGCTGATCGACGGCACCTTTCCCGATTATCAGCGCGTCATCCCCGCCAATAACGACAAGGAACTGCGCGTCGATTGCCAGACCTTCGCCCAGGCCGTGGACCGCGTCTCGACCATTTCCTCCGAACGGGGCCGCGCGGTGAAGCTCGCCCTGAACGATGGAAGCCTGACGCTGACCGTCAACAATCCGGATTCGGGCAGCGCCACGGAAGAGCTGCCGGTCGGCTATGAGAGCGATCCGCTCGAAATCGGCTTTAATGCCAAGTATCTTCTTGACATCACCTCGCAGCTTTCTGGCGGCGAGGCCGTGTTCATGCTGGCAGATCCCGGTTCGCCGACGCTGGTGCGCGATCTGGCGGGCGAGGAAGCGCTGTATGTGCTGATGCCGATGCGGGTCTAAGACCCGACCGGTCCGAGCCTGACTGCTTGGCTTTTGGCCAGCGAGCGGGAACCGTGCCTACCCTCATCCTGTTCTTCCTCCGCGGCGCGTCCTCATCCGGCGCGCCGTTGTCGTTTTCCGGAAGGCTGGACGAATTGAACCGAAGCCCCTTGGGTGGGCAGGGAGAGGGCTGTGGGCAAAAGCCGCATTCGCATCGGTCTGTCGGGCTGGACCTATCCGCCCTGGCGCGGCGGCTTCTATCCGAAAGGGCTGCGCCAGGCCGATGAACTGGCCTATGCCGCCAGCCGCTTCGATGCGCTGGAGATCAACAGCACCTTTTACGGCCTCAAGCGGCCGGACACGTTCAAGCGCTGGCGCGACAGCGTGCCGGAGGGCTTCCCTCTGGCGGTCAAGGCGCCGAAATACATCACCCACGACCTGCGGCTCGCCCATGCGGCCACGCCGCTTGCCAATTTCCTCGCATCCGGGCTCCTGGCGCTTGGCTCCAGTCTTGGTCCCATCCTCTGGCAATTGCCGCCGAGCCTTGCCTTCGACGAAGGCCGAATGGAAGCCTTTCTCGCGCTTCTGCCCCAGACAGACGAGGAGGCGCTGGCGCTGGCCAAGGCGCATGACGATCATGTCGCCGGCCATGTCTTTCTCGATCCTGTCGGTCTCGGCCCGATCCGCCATGCGATCGAGGTTCGCCATGAAAGCTTTCGCGTGCCGGCCTTCATTCGGCTGCTGCGTCGGTTCAATGTCGCGCTCGTGATTGCCGATGCCCCGACCTTTCCGCTGATCGTCGATCGTACCGCCGATTTCATCTATGTTCGCCTGCATGGCGACAAGGAACTCTATGTCAGCGGTTATGACGAGACGGCGCTCGATTGCTGGAGCGCGCGGCTCGACGCATGGGCCGAAAGCGAGGAGCACGATCCGCAGCGGCTGATCAGCGCGCCCACAAGCCGGCAGCGCCTGCCGCCCACCGATATCTTCGTCTTCTTCGACAACACGCTGCGCGAACACCGCGCGCCTGTTGATGCCCTGATGCTCAAGGGGAAAATGATGAAGGATTTGTGAATTGTGTTTGCGCCTCGACCGACTTTCCCACATAAGACAATGGTTTGCTGATATGCGGCAAACCACGTCGCGCGCTGAACAGAGCGGCCAGACGATCACCGGGCGCGGCTGGGCCAAAAGGCAGGCCGCCGCCGGTGCGCTAGGTGCAGCAACCGCCTGGATTTTAAAAGGCGGGCTGCCGAACGTTCTTGTGTGCAGGAGATGAATTCCATGGCATTGCGTTTGAAGGATAAGCTGGGCCGCAAGTTCGATGAGGAGATTCGTTTCTTCAAGGGCTGGATCAGCAACACCAAGGCAGTCGGCGCGATCCTGCCGACCTCCGGCATCACCGCGCGGCGTATGGCAAGCGTGATCGATCCCCAGTCGGGCCTGCCCGTGCTCGAACTCGGCCCTGGAACCGGCGTCATCACCAAGGCCATCCTCGATCGCGGCATTCGGCCGGAACAGCTCTATTCCGTGGAATATTCCACCGATTTCTTTCTGCATCTGACGCGTACTTTCGCCGGGGTGAACTTCATCAATGGCGATGCCTTCGATCTCGACACCACCCTGGGCACGGCGAGCGACGCCATGTTCGACTGTGTGATCTCGGCCGTGCCGCTCCTGAATTTCCCGATGTCGCGCCGCGTTGCCCTGGTCGAGGATCTGTTGAAGCGCGTGCCGCCCGGCCGTCCGGTGGTGCAGATTTCCTATGGGCCCATGTCACCTGTCGTCGCCATGCCGGGTCGCTACACCATCCAGCATCTGGATTTCGTGGTGCGCAACATTCCTCCGGCGCAGCTCTGGATCTATCGCCGTACGCATTGAGGCGGCGCGCGATGTCATGAAACGGTGCGGCGGATGACGGTAAGGCTCCAGGCTTCACCTGCTTGCGCCCTTTGGCGCGGCTCGAAGCATTCGGGACGAAAGGCATTCGCCATGCTGGCCATCTATCTTACCCATCCGCAGGTCGAAATCGATCCGGCCATCCCCGTGCCGCTATGGGGTCTGTCTCAAGCTGGGCGGGCCCGCTGCCTGGCGGCTGCAGAGCGGGCGCCCTGGGTGCGCCAGCTCAAGCGCATCGTCTCCAGCGCGGAGACCAAGGCGATTGAGACCGCCGCGATGCTGGCCGAGGCGGCCGGCATCAAGCCCGAGACGGTCGAGGCCATGGGCGAAAACGACCGCTCGGCCACCGGGTTTCTCACCCCTGATCTGTTCGAGGTGGCGGCAGACCAGTTCTTTGCCGCGCCGCAGGAAAGCTATCGCGGGTGGGAACGGGCCGTGGATGCGCAGGCGCGCATCGTCCGCGCCGTGGAGGCGGCGCTTGCCGATCACGATGTCGACCGACCCCTCTTGTTCGTCGGCCACGGCGCCGTTGGCACCTTGCTCAAGTGCCACCTCCTCAACGTCCCCATCACCCGCAGCCAGGATCAGCCCTGTGGCGGTGGGAACCTGTTTGCCTTCCGCCTTGCGGACCGCAAAGTGCTGTGCGATTGGACGCCCATCGAAGCCTGGCAGGAGAAGAGCCTATGATGGATGGCACGCGCGAACGCTTGATCGTCAGTCTCGATGCGCCCGATATTGCAGAGGCGCGCGCCGTGGTCGAACGGATCGGCGATGCCGTCACCTTCTACAAGATCGGCTATCAGCTGGCCTTTTGCGGTGGGCTGGATCTGGTGCGCCAGCTGATGGATGGCGGCAAGCGTGTCTTCCTCGACATGAAGCTGCTCGACATCGATAACACGGTTGCCAAGGGCGTGGAGCGCATTGCCGAACTCGGCGTATCCATGCTGACGCTGCATGCCTATCCCAAGGCCATGCGCGCGGCGGTCGCGGCGGCACAGGGCTCGCCGCTCTGCCTGCTCGGGGTCACCGTTCTCACCTCCATGGACGAGGCTGACCTGACCGAAGCGGGCTATGCCGGCACGCCGCGTGAGTTGGTCTTGACGCGCGCCGCGCAGGCGCGCGATGCCGGCATGGGCGGTATCGTCTGCTCGCCGGAAGAGGCCGAGGCCGTGCGGGCGGTGATCGGCGCCGATATGGCGCTCGTGACCCCCGGCATCCGCCCCGTCGGCGCCGAGCTTGGCGACCAGAAACGGGTGATGACCCCGTATGACGCGATCCGCGCCGGCGCCAGCCATCTCGTCGTCGGCCGGCCGATCATGAATGCCGCCGATCCTGCCGCCGCCGCGCAGGCCATTCTCGACGACATGCTGCTCGCCAACTGGCCGGCCAATCGGTAAGCCGCATCGGAAGCGGGATGGCGAAAAATAGACGCGGCCTCGTCTGAAATTCCGCTCTTATGATGGGGATCCGGCGTGCAGAGCCTGGCCAGATTGCAGGCTTTGTCGCGAACGGGCGCTGGCCTATATCAGCATCGAACAGGCAATGCCTGCATTATATTGGGAGGATCACATGGCCAAGGGATACTGGATCGCGCGCGTGGATGCCCGTGACGCCGAGCGCTACAAGGATTATATCGCGGCAGCCAAGCCGGCCTTCGAGCGCTTCGGGGCGGTCTTTCTCGCCCGGGGCGGGCGGCATGAGGCCATGGAAGGGCCGGGCCGGGCGCGCAACGTCATCATCGAGTTCCCCTCTTTCGAGGCCGCCGTCGATTGCTACAGGTCGCCTGAATATAGCCGCGCCGCCGCGATCCGGCAGGAGGTTGCGGACGGGGAGATCATGGTGGTCGAGGGCGTCTGACGCTGCTGCGGACAGCGTGTTTCAAGGGCGGTGGTTGCGGCATTCGATGAAGAAATGCGGTGCGAGCCGCCGCGCTTCACCTGCCGTCAATCTTGCGTTATGTACCGTGCAACAACCTCTTTTTTTCCAAGGACCGGAGCTCGTCCATGACCATTGGCAATCATCCCCCGCTCGTCACGGTGTTCGGCGGATCCGGCTTCGTCGGCCGGCATGTGGTGCGCGCGCTGGCCAAGCGCGGCTTTCGCGTGCGCGTTGCCGTTCGCCGTCCCGATCTCGCCGGCTTTCTGCAGCCGCTCGGCAATGTCAGCCAGATCGGCTTCGTACAGGCAAACCTGCGCAATCGCGCATCGATCGATGCAGCCGTGCGGGGCGCCGATCATGTCGTCAACTGTGTCGGCATCCTGTTCGAGCGCGGCGCCAACAGCTTTGACGCCATTCAGGAATTCGGTGCCCGTGCCGTGGCCGAGGCCTGCAGGGCCGAAGGTGCGACGCTGACGCATATTTCCGCGATCGGTGCTGATCCGAATGCGCAATCCGCCTATGCCCGCACCAAGGGCCGCGCCGAAAAGGCGATCTTCGATATCCTGCCGCAGGCAATCGTCCTGCGTCCGTCCATCGTCTTCGGGCCGGAGGATGGCTTCTTCAACAAGTTCGCCGACATGACCCGTTTTGCCCCGGCTCTGCCGCTGATCGGCGGTGGCCGCACGCTCTTGCAGCCGGTCTATGTCACAGACGTGGCGGAAGCCGTCGCGACGGCCGTCGAAGGCAAGGTGCCCGCCGGCAAGGTCTATGAACTCGGAGGTCCGGAGGTTCTCACCTTCCGCCAGTGTCTCGAGATCATGCTGAAGGTGATCAACCGGACGAAGTCCTTCGTCTCGATTCCTTTCGGCCTCGCGTCCACGCTCGGCAGCATCGCATCGCTGATGCCCTTCGGCGCGCCGGCCTTGACGCCGGATCAGGTGACGCTCCTGAAGTCGGACAATATCGTTTCGGACGCTGCCAAGGCCGAAGGTCGCACGCTAGGTGCCTTCGGCATCGAGCCGCGCCTGGTCGAGGCTGTCCTGCCGTCCTATCTCGTGCGCTATCGTCCCCAAGGCCAGTTCACCGGCTCCGGCAGGGCGGCCTGACGCTCAATTCCGTGCGGGACCGCTTCGCGGTCCTGCCGTCCCGCTCTTCGCGATCTGAGTAAGGGATTCGGGTCTAATCTGGCTCCCAGGGATCGCATCGCGCACGTTGGCTTCACACCGCGCCTGCATCTATTCGCGACAGCAGCGACGGGCGCTGATCATTGCGTAAGTTATTGTTAACTATGATTGCTTCGGCAGGCGTTGCAGTTCTGCCGCAGCTGCGAAAAGCCGGTGATCTTTACCGCTCTTTCAGGATGCCGCGTTATTGATTGTTGACCATGTCGGGCATAGACCGGTGGCGCAACGCGGAGGACGGCTTCCGCGTGACAATCACGACATCCTCGAAAGGCTTCAGGGAAAATGGGCAAGTCCATCGCGCTCTTCTTTGCGTGTGCGGCACTGGTTGTGGTCGCGGGGTCCTTCGTGGCACCGAAGACAGTCGCGGGCCATCATGACAATTGTGCCCCCGCTTATGGCGTCGATCCCTGCACAACGGCCTCGATCAAGCCCGTTTTGAACTGAGACGATCCGGCATCGGCATGACGGCTGGCTTGCCAGCCTCTGGCTGCCGATCTCCACATTCTGTTTGACGGCCTGTCGTACCCTGGTGCGACAGGCCGTTTGTCGTTGCGCGGTTCAGCATCGCCAAGCCGCGAAAACATCGAGCCAATACGAAAAGAGCGGCGGATGAAGGCCATCCGCCGCTCTTCAATAAGACAGCATTCGAGGCTTGGATCAGGCGATCATGCCTGCATAGGCCATCGACAGCAGGATCGCGCCGAGGATGATGCGGTAGATCGCGAAGACGGTGAAGCGGTTGCTCTGGATATAGGAGAGCAGCCACTTGACTGCGATGAAGGCTACGATCGTCGAGACGACGAAGGCGATGGCGAGCAGCGTCCAGTCTTCGCCGGCCGTGCCCTGATCTTTCAGCGTTTTCATCAGCGAATAGGCGCTGGCGGCATACATGGTGGGAATGCCGACCAGGAAGGTGAATTCGGCGGCGGCCGCGCGGCTGACGGAGCCCGCCAGCATGGCCACGAAGATGGTGGCGCCGGAGCGGGATGTGCCGGGGAAGACGCCGGCCACGACCTGGGCGATGCCCACGAGAATGGCAACGGTCCAGCTGATCTGGGTGGTCGGCGGATTGCGCCCCGCCAGCGCTTCGGCTGCAATCATCCAGAAGCCGCCGATGATCAGTGCCCAGGCGATCGGCGTCGCATTTTCGGGAAGCTGGAAGCCGAGCTTCTTGACGATCAGGCCCAGCACGGCGGTGATGCCGAAGGCGACGATCAGCTTCAGCGCGTAGTCGCGGTTTTCCGGCTTATGAAAATTGAGCGCGAGTTCCATTAGCCGGCGCCAATAGATGATGGTAACGGCGAGAATCGCGCCTGCCTGAATGACGATGTTGAACGTATCCGACCGCTCACCCAGCCATTGCTCGGCGATGATCAGGTGGCCGGTACTGGAGATCGGCAGGAATTCAGTGATCCCTTCGATGATGCCCAGAAGAATGACATTGATATATTCCATATGCGTCTCCGGTTGGAACGGGTCGGATCCCGGATGGGATGCCGCGAATGTCGCGCCGCGTCAATTGCTGCATTGCACATCGTTTGTCGCCGATCCTGCGACGAAACGCTGCCAAAGCGAAAGGGCGGCCATGAAAATTCCATGATTGACGGACGTTTGACAGGGACGTCAGGCCCTTGATTCCAGGTTAACGGCGGGGAAACCCTATATCTTTGTTAAGGTCTGATTGTTAGACGTTTCATTAAATGCCTCATTTCGCCCAGGCGCTCCCGGCGGACGAACAGCAAGAATGCCCACGCTCTATCATCACCCCATGTCGACCGCTTCGCGGTTCATCCGTCTTGTTCTGTCCGAATACGGCTATCAGCCCGATCTCGCGGAGGAGCAGCCCTGGGAAAAGCGCCGGGATTTTCTGGCGCTCAATCCGGCTGCGACGCTGCCGGTCTTCGTCGACGACAATATGCGCGCGCTCTGCGGCCCCATGGTGATCGCCGAATTCGTGGACGAGACCAATGGTGTCCTGAAGCGGGATCGCCGCCTCCTGGCCGAGGATCCGTTTCAGCGCGCCGAAATCCGCCGCCTGACGGAATGGTTTCTGCAGAAGATGGAAGGCGACGTGACGCGGCCGCTGGTGCGCGAGCGGATCTTCAAGCTGCAGATGACGGCGAGCCAGGGCGGCGGCGCGCCTGACAGCAAGATGCTGCGCACCTCGCGCGCCAATATTCGCCAGCATATGAAGTATCTTTCCTGGCTTGCCGGCTCGCGCACCTATCTGGCGGGCGACCGCCTGTCTTATGCCGACCTCGCGGGGGCTGCCGCGATCTCCGTCCTGGACTATATGGGGGAGATCGATTGGAACGAATCGCCCACCGCCAAGGAGTGGTATCAGCGCATCAAGTCGCGCCCCTCCTTCCGTCCGCTGCTTGCCGAGCGGGTGCGGGGGCTGACCCCGGTGTCGCATTATGCGGATCTCGACTTCTGACAATCCTGAAGGCTCGGCCGAAAGGCAAAGAGCAAAGCTGACCGCTTTCCTGAAGGACGAGGCGCGTGACAAGGGCTTCGACCTCTGTCGTATCACCCTGCCAAGCGCGATCCCGCAGGCGCCGGCACGGCTCAAGGACTTTCTCGACAACAATTACCACGGCACGATGGACTGGATGGCGGAAACGGCCGAGCGCCGCGCCGATCCGCGCGCGCTTTGGGACGAGGTGCGCTCCGTCGTCGTGTTCGGCATGAATTATGGGCCGGAACACGATCCACGCGCAGTGCTCGCCATGCCGGATCGCGGCGCCATCTCCGTCTATGCGCAGAACCGCGATTATCACGATGTCATCAAGGGCAAGCTCAAGGAGGTGGCGACGCGTTTTGCCGCGCGCGCCGGTGCCGACGTCAAGGTTTTCGTCGATACGGCGCCGGTGATGGAAAAGCCGCTGGCCGAGCAGGCGGGGCTTGGCTGGCAGGGCAAGCATACCAATCTCGTCAGTCGTGAACTCGGCTCCTGGCTGTTTCTCGGCAGCCTCTTCACCACCGCGGATCTTATGATCGATGCGCCCGAGCAAGACCATTGCGGTTCCTGCCGCGCCTGTCTCGATGCCTGCCCGACCGATGCCTTTCCCGCCCCTTATCGCATCGATGCGCGGCGCTGTATTTCCTATCTGACCATCGAGCATAAAGGCGAGATCGAGCCCGAGATGCGCCCGCTCTTCGGCAACCGCATCTATGGCTGCGACGACTGCCTGGCGGCCTGTCCCTGGAACAAGTTTGCCCGCCAGGCGGCGGAAATGAAGCTGAGAGCACGCGAGGACCTGAAGGCGCCGCCGCTCCGCGACCTTCTGGCGCTGGACGATGCAGCCTTCCGCAGCCTGTTTTCCGGCTCGCCGGTCAAGCGCATCGGCCGCGACCGCTTCCTGCGCAACTGTCTGATCGCCGCCGGCAATTCCGGCGATCCGGCCCTTGCCGAACCGGTCAGGACGTTGCTCGACGATGGCGCGCCGGTCGTGCGGGCTATGGCGGTCTGGGCGCTGGCGCGGCTCCTGGGGATGCCTGCCATGCACGCCCTTGCCCATCGCGCCGCAGCGGAAGAAGATGCGGCCGTGTTGCGCGAGTGGAAACGCCTGGAGGACCCTGCATGCATCTCCTGATCCTTGGCGCCGGCTTTTCCGGCCGTGCGATTGCCGAAGCCTTCAAGGCCGAGGGGTTCAAGGTCACGGGGACCACACGCTCGCCGGAGAAGGCGCGCCAGATGGCGAGCCTTGGGATCGAGGCGCTTGTCTATGATGGCGAGAACATCGACGAGGATCTGCGTGCGGCGATGCGCAGCGCCACCCATCTGGTCCAATCCATTGCGCCAGGGCCGGCGGGCGATCCTTTGATGCGCCCCGGCATGCCCGCCTTGGCCACGATGATGCGGCAGCTTGATTGGGTTGGCTACCTCTCGACAGTTGGCGTCTACGGCGATCATGGCGGAGCCTGGGTGAATGAGGAGACGGCCTGCCGTCCTGTCTCGCAGCGCTCACGCGAGCGCGTGGCGGCCGAAGAGGCCTGGATGGCGACCGGGAACGCCCTCGACCGTCCGGTGGCGATCCTGCGGCTGGCGGGCATCTATGGGCCTGGCCGCAACAGCTTCATGAATTTCCAGGCCGGCACAGCGCGGCGATTGGTGAAGCCAGGGCAGGTGTTCAACCGCATCCGGGTCGAGGACATCGCCGATTCCACGCTGTTCCTAGCGGTGCGTCGGCTCGGCGGAATCTACAATGTCACGGATGACGAGCCGGCACCGCCTCAGGATGTGGTGGAGGAGGCCGCCCGTCTGATGGGGATTGCTCCTCCGCCGGAGATCGCCTTCGAAACGGCAGAGCTCTCCCCCATGGCGCGCTCCTTCTATGGAGAGAACAAACGCGTCTCCAATCAGCGCCTGAAACAAGCCGGCTACAGGTTTCGCTTCCCCACTTATCGCCAGTCGCTGGCTGATCTCTGGGAGAGCGGGCGCTGGCGTGGGTGAGCTGCGGCAGAAGAGAACATGTGTTGGTGATGGCAGCATAGGGTCTTGTGCCGGCGCAAAGCCATTTCAGCATGAAGGTTGCGCGAAAAAACTCATTCCTAAACGGCGCCCAATTGAGGCAAAAACCCGTACAAGGCTTGCAAAATATGCAACCTGAAAACGAATTTAGAAAAAATTAACTCTAAAATCGTGCGTTTTCCACAGCCTCTTAAAAAATCGAACGGAAACCTCCGAGGGCCAGACAAGCCGGCTCACACTCGGATCGAGCGATTTTGATTCGCACCATAAAATCAAGACTCTGTTAGCTTATAAAATTGCTTTTAAAAAACTGTCACATTTTAATTTCTTTGAAGTATTGGCGGCTGTGTAAAGCAACATAGACGGTTGAGGCACCGTTTCGCCACTTTTGAACAAGACAAACCCCTCGCTCGCTAGTCGGGCGCTCAACGACAGAAGGGGTAGCTTGTTGAAGCCAAAGAAAATCTTCGCCGTGCTTGCGGCGGTACTGATCACGTCCGGCGCTCATTTCGGATCTGTAACGTCCAGCTATGCAGCGTCCACCGGATGTGGTGGGGCATCCTGGTATGCATTGGGGTCGCGTACAGCCTCTGGCGAACGAATGAACGCCGCCACACTAACCGCAGCACATCGCAATCTCGCCTTTGGCACCAAGATTCACGTCATCAACAAGCGCAACGGAAAGTCCGTCGTCGTCCGCGTCAATGACCGCGGTCCCTTTATTCGCGGCCGGGTTCTCGATCTCTCGAAGGCCGCAGCCCGGGAAATCGGCATGGTCAGCTCCGGCACGGCCAACGTCTGCTACAACGTCATCGGCTGATCGGCTGCACAATGCGCCGCCGGCCTAGAAGGTTCCGACGGCATTCAGACATTTTTTACCTTTCGGGCCCAAGGCCGCTGCGTCTTGCTCTTCCGGAACTTGGCCGTTACACGGCAGGAAAACGGAGTGGATCATGCGGCTGGGCGGAAGGCTCGCCGGCGCCATCGAGGTGCTGGCCGATATCGAAGCGCGGCGTCGGCCAGTGGCGGACGCGCTGAAGGACTGGGGACTGTCCCATCGCTTCGCGGGATCGGGTGATCGCTCCGCCATCGGCAATGTTGTCTACGATGCCTTGCGCATGAAATTGTCTCATGCCTGGCTGATGGATGATGACCGCCCCGAGGCGCTCGCCTTCGCCGTCCTCCTTCGTCAATGGGGTATGACGCCCGAAGCCCTGGCCACCGAGCTGGAGGGCGATCGTTTTGCTCCCGCTTTGCCTGATGCGGCACTGGCCGCTTTGGCCAGCCGCAGCCTCGACACGGCACCGGCGCATGTCCAGGGCGATATTCCGGCCTGGATCCAACCGGCTTTCGAAGCCGCCTTTGGCGAGGATTGGGTGCGCGAGGCACAGGCTTTGGCCGGCCGGACGGCGCTCGATCTCAGGGCGAACCGGCTGAAGGCACCGCGTGAAAAAGTGATCGCAGCCCTTGAAGAGACAGGCGCCAGGCCGGCGGCCATCGCTCATGACGGCATCCGCATCGCGCCGGGAGAGGGCGCCTCCCGCCTTCCCAACGTCATGGCCGAGCTGACCTTCGCCAAGGGCTGGTTCGAGGTGCAGGACGAAGGGTCACAGATCGTCTCGGAGCTGATCGACCCCCAGGACGGTCATCAAATCCTTGACTATTGCGCCGGTGGCGGTGGCAAGACGCTGGCGTTGTCGGCGATCATGCGAAACAAGGGGCAGATCCACGCCTTCGACGCCGACCGCAAGCGCCTTGCGCCGATCATCGAGCGGCTGAAGCGCGCCGGCACCCGCAATGTCCAGGTCCATGATCGCGCCCAGCAGCTCAAAAGCCTGGAAGGGGCCTGCGACATCGTGCTGGTGGATGCGCCGTGCACCGGCACCGGCACATGGCGCCGCCGGCCTGATACCAAGTGGCGGCTGACCGAGCGCAGCCTGGACGAGCGCCTGGCCCAGCAGCGGGATGCGCTGACGAATGCAGCGCGCCATGTCCGCCCCGGCGGCACCTTAGTCTATATCACCTGTTCCATCCTGCCGGCCGAGAACGCGGACCAGACCCGCGCTTTTGTGGAGGCAAATCCCGATTTTACGCTGCAGCCGGCCCTGCCGGTCTATCAACGCCTCTTTGCCGGTGCACCGGAGCCGTGGTCCGGCGAGAGCGGCGGGCTGACGCTGACCCCGGCGACGACGGGCACCGATGGCTTCTTCTTCAGCCTTATGACCCGCAAACCGGCTTGAGCGCTTGTGGCGTATGTTGGAATGTCTGTGTTAAAACTTTCATCTTTGACACCAGTTTAATTTTGGGCCAAGAGAGCGGAGGAAGCGGGTAGCCGGGGGGCCGGTGCCCGCCCTTCAGGAAAGGGTCAGCCCATGTCGTTCCTCCGCGGTGCCGTTCTGGCGCTCAGCACTGCCACCTCGCTTCTTGCTGCCTTGCCGGCCACGGCCGCCACCAATGCAGCCGCCGTCGTCAAGCATTACGCCGAAATCGGCCATGCTAAATATGCCGATGCGCTGAAGGGCGCCGAAGCGCTGCAGAAGGCCGTCGATGCCTTCATCGCCGCACCCAGCGAAAAGACGCTGGCCGCTGCGCGTCAGGCCTGGCTTGCAGCCCGCAATCCCTATCTGGAAACCGAGGTCTACCGCTTCGGCAACAAGATCGTCGATGATTGGGAAGGCAAAGTGAATTCCTGGCCGCTCGACGAAGGTCTGATCGACTATGTCGATCCGAGCTATGGCACGGAGAGCGACGAGAACCCGCTGTTTACCGCCAATGTCATCGCCAACAAGTCGATCACCATTGCCGGCAAGACGGTCGATACCTCCAAGATCACGCCAGAGCTTCTCTCCGGCTCGCTGCAGGAGGCCGGCGGCATCGAAGCCAATGTGGCGACCGGCTATCACGCCATCGAATTCCTGCTCTGGGGTCAGGACCTGAACGGCACCGGCCCCGGTGCCGGCAACCGCCCTTACACGGATTATGACCTGAATGCCTGCACGCATGACAATTGCGATCGCCGCGCCGCCTATCTCAAGGCCGCGACCGATCTGCTCGTCACCGATCTCAAGGAGATGACGGAGGCCTGGGCGCCGAAGGGCGAGGCGGCCAAGACCGTCAACGCCGACGCCAAGGAAGGGCTCACCGCCATCCTCACCGGCATGGGCTCCCTCTCCTATGGCGAGCTGGCCGGCGAACGCATGAAGCTCGGCCTGCTGCTGCACGATCCGGAAGAAGAGCAGGATTGCTTCTCCGACAACACCCATAATTCGCATCTGCACGACGCGATCGGCATCCGCTCCGCCTATACCGGCGTCTACAAGACGCTGTCCGGCAAGACGCTGAAGGGCCCCTCGCTGCATGAGCTGGTGGCAGCCAAAGACAAGGCGCTGGACAAGGAAATGAGCGAAAAGCTCGACGCCAGCGTCAAGGCCATGGAAGCGATTGCCGAACGGGCAAAGACCGAGCACTACGACCAGATGATCGCCGAGGGCAACAAGGAAGGCAATGCGCTGGTCCAGGCCGGCGTCGATGCGCTGGTGTCCCAGGCCAAGACGGTCGAGCGCGTCATCGCTGCCCTGGATCTCGGCACGGTCAAGCTTGAGGGCTCTAAGAGCCTCGACGATCCGAACGCGGTCTTCAAATAAGGCCAAACCCTTCGGCCGATTTCATCTCAACCGGTGAGAGCGGCCGTTCCTTCTTGCCAAGGGCGGAATGGCGGAACCCATCAGCGTTCGCGCCATTCCCTTGTGGCGGTTGGATGTCGGTCATGCGCCTGACATCATCATGATCGAGGGCAGGTGGTCCGTCGTCTTCTTATCGGGTGGTAGATGATCGGCGCCCGCCTCTCCTTCAAACATCTTTCCATCAAGCGGCTGTTTTCGGCGCGCCTGCCGAGGCAGGCTGCGTTGGCGGGGCTCGGCGCGATGCTGCCGGTGCTGCTGGCGGGGGCAATCCTGCCTGCGGCCTCCGGCCCGCAGGCGCTGGCGCACGAGCCTGCGATATCCTTTGCCTTGCCGCGCTCAGGCCGGCCGGATCTGAGCGCCGACGATCGCGCCAGGATCAAGGCCGTTTTGGAGATCTCAAGCGCCGATCGAGGTGCTGGAGCGCAGGCTTTCGAGGCGATGCCGGGTGGTGCGGCGACTGTGCCACGTCCTGCCGGCCTCAAGCATGGGATGGCGGCCAATCTCGGCGTCGAGGATGGTCAGCGCTTTCACCTCGGGGAGGCTTTGTTTGCCAAGCTCTGGGTGTCCGCCCCGTCTTCCACTCAAGCTTCAGATGGTCTGGGGCCATTCTACAATGCCCGCTCCTGCGCCACCTGTCATGTCGGTGGGGGCGGGGGTGTCGCGGTGGAGGCTGGCGAAGCGCCGCCGTCGCTGATCCTGCGTCTTGGCCGCGCGGCGCAAACGCCTGACGAAACTGCAGCGCTCGCCAGCGGCAAGGCGCTGACCTTTGACGATCCGACCTATGGCCATCAGCTGCAGACCGCTGCCGTGCCGGGCTTGAAGCGGGAGGGCGGGCTCCAGCTGCGGTTCGAGACACGAAGCGTCACCCTTTCGGGAGGCCGGGAGGTGGTCTTGCGCAAGCCGAAGGCCGAGATCGTGGATCTTGGCTATGGTCCCCTCGATCCACGTACGCAGCTGTCCCTGCGCATTGCGCAGCCACTCACGGGCCTCTCGCTGATCGAGGCGATTCACCCCGACGATATTCTGGCCCTGGCGGAAGCCGAGCCCCGGCAAGGCGTTTCCGGCCGGCCGGCTCTGTTGCGCGATCCGGCAAACGGAGCCGCCGTACTGGGGCGTTTCGGCTGGAAGGCGCAGGCTCCCAGCCTGAAGGCGCAGGCCGCCGACGCCTTCTCCAACGATATCGGCATTTCCACGCCGCTTCAGCCCGACAGCCATGGCGACTGCACCGAGGCGGAGCAAGCCTGCCGGAAGGCTCCCGATGGCGTTCAGGCGCGGTTCGGCCGTTTCGAGGCGCAAGAGGACGTGCTCGATCTCGTCGCCTTTTATGCGGGGCATCTCGCACCATCGTCCCGGCCCTTGGCGCAAAAGCCGCAGGTGCTGGCCGGCAAGGCCCTGTTTGCGACCATGGGCTGCGCCGCATGCCACCATCCGAATTTCGTCACCCGGCGCGACGCTGCCGATCCGGCCGATGCGTTCCAGCTGATCTGGCCCTATTCCGACTTTCTCCTTCACGACATGGGGGAAGATCTGTTCGGTGGCCATCCGGTCGGTCTGGCCGGGCCGCAGGACTGGCGCACGCCGCCGCTTTGGGGTATCGGCAGACGCATGGCGTACAAGTCCGTCGGCGCCTTCCTGCATGACGGCCGGGCTCGCACGCCTGAAGACGCCGTGCTCTGGCATGGCGGCGAAGGCGAAGGCGCCCGCAAGGCCTATATCGCGGCGACGGACAAGGACCGCGCCGATCTTCTCGCATTTCTGGAGTCGTTGTGATGCGCGCCTTTGCTTTCCTGAAACGCCCGGTCCTGGCCGGTCTCCTCTGCGCTGCGACCTTGGCGAGTGGTCCGGCGCTTGCCACGCAGGACAATCAGGAGCCGGATCCGAATTTCGTGCCCCATCTTCTGCAGGCCGACCATCTTCCTTCGGTGATGGAACGCGCGGTGGATCAGGTGATCCGCCCCGGCTATCGCGAGGTGGCCGCGCGCGGCGGACAGTTGTCCCAGTCGCTGCGGGCCTTGTGCGCGGCGCCATCGCCGGAAGAACTCGAAAAGGCGCGTGCGGCTTTTGCCGATACGGTGAAGGCCTGGGCCGCTATCGAATTCGTTCAGGTCGGGCCCGTGCTGGAGGATGCGCGCATGGAGCGCATCCTGTTCTTCCCCGATCGCAAGGGGCTGGGCCTGAAGCAGGTTCAGCGCATCCTCGCGCAGAAAGACGAAACCGCCTTGAAGCCGGAAACGCTGCGGGTCAAAAGCGTGGCCGTGCAAGGGCTGACGGCGCTCGAATTCGTGCTGTATGGCACGGGAGCCGAGACGGTCGCGACCGGTGAGGGCGCCTTCCGCTGCGGCTATGGGGCGGCCATTGCCACCAATATCGAGCGCACCGCTGCCGAACTGACGGCAGCCTGGGAGGCGCCCGATGGTGTTGCCCATGCCTGGAAGGTGCCGGGCGAGGACAATCCGGTCTATCGCGATGCCAGCGAGGCTGCCACGGGCCTGCTCGGCGTGCTTGTTCACGGCGTTGAAAATGTGCGCGATCAGCGCATTCGCCCGTTTCTCGCCGATGGGCTTCAGGATGGTGCCGGTCGCCCCAAACAGGCGATCTACTGGCGCTCAGGTCTGACCATGGCTGCGGTCTCGGGCAATCTGGCAGGTTTGAAGCGGCTCTTCGATGTATCCGACGCAGGTGCGCTTTTGCCTGAGGACAAACGCGCGGTGGAAACCGACATCGACGCGCTGTTCGTCAAGGTAACCGGGGCTGCCGAAGCGCTGAACCGTCCTGTCGCCGAAGTGCTGTCCGACCGCAATGCCCGCTCCCAGCTCGACGTGCTCTCGGTCAATGTCGAAAGCCTGCTCGACAAGCTGAACAAGGACTTCGGCGGCGCCATCGGTCTGACGGCCGGCTTTTCCTTTGCCGATGGCGATTGAAGGACGGAAGGGGATCGCGCCATGATCCAGCCGCAGGCGTGTCTTGCCCGCACCAGGCTTATCGACCGGCGCGCCTTTCTGCGCATGGCCGGCAGTGCCTGGGCGGCGTCCCTGGCACCGGCACAGGCTTTTGCCCTGCAGCGCGCGGATGCGGTCTATGCTTCCGCCTTCATGGGGCCGGATGGCCGCTTCGGCCTGGCGACGATGACGGAGGATGGCATCATCCTCGACCGGGTGCTTCTGCCGGCGCGGGCCCACGGCCTGGCAGTCAGTCCCACCAGAGGCACGGTGGTGGCCTTTGCCCGCCGGCCGGGCATTTTCGCGTTGGCGGCCGATCCCGACTTTGCGCGCCCTCCGGTTACCATCGCCGCGGTCGAAGGACGGCACTTCTTTGGCCATGGGGCGTTCTCGCGCGACGGACGCCGGCTTTTCGCCACGGAAAACGACTTCGAGGCCAACAGGGGCATGATCGGCGTCTATGATGCGAGCGATGGATTTCGCCGCCTCGGCGAATTTCCCTCCTACGGCATCGGCCCGCACGATATGGCGGCCAGCGAGGACGGCCGTTTCCTGGCAGTCGCCAATGGCGGCATCGAGACCCATCCGGATCACGGCCGCGCCAAGCTCAATCTGGAGCGCATGGCGCCGTCGCTGGCCTTGATCGATACGGAGAGCGGTGCTCTGGTGCAGCGGCACGCGCTGCCTGCCGCGCTCAACCGCCTGTCCACGCGCCATCTCGATCTCGGCGAAAAGGGGCGCATCTGGTTCGCCTGCCAGTATGAAGGCGCGCGCGGCGACCGCCCGCCTCTGGCCGGCTCCTTCGCGCCGGGCGAGCCAATAGCCTTTCTCGATCTGCCGGAGGACACGACGGCCGCGCTCGCCAATTATGTCGGAGCCATCGCGGTCAATCGCGCAGAAGGTCTCATCGGGCTCGCCTCGCCCAAAGGAGGCGTCGAAGTGGTGGTGGAGGCCGCAAGCGGCCGTGTGCTTGAGACCCGCACGCGCGCTGACGCCGCCGGCATCGCTCCCGCCATGCATGGCTTTGCCGTGACCTCCTATGACGGACGATTCACCGAGACCGGCGGCCAGGAGGGCGCGCGCAGCCAGGTGGCCTGGGACCAACATGTGGTCAGGCTCGCCTCGTGACGACCTCTCTCCGCGCTTCCAAGGGGGCGAAGGATGCTTTCAACCATCGCCATGACCCCGGAAGGCCAGCTCAGATCGTCCCGCTTTGTTGACAGCAGATCGCGCTTGAACATCGTCTTGCGCGCTCGACCCGAACAAGGGCGTCTGGACAGGCGACCAGCCCGCGCTAATTGAGGCAAGCATGAACCGCGCTCTCGTCACACTTCTCTTCATTGCCATCATTCTCGGCATCGGCTTCCTGATCGGTATCAGCAACCCGCCGGGCGAATGGTATCAATCCCTGGTCAAGCCGCCCTTCAACCCGCCGAACTGGATCTTCGCGCCCGTATGGTCGGCGCTTTACGTGATGATCGGCTTTGTTGGGGCGCGGCTCTTCTTGGATCATTCGAAATCCTCTGCCATGCGACTGTGGATCGCACAGCTGCTGCTCAATTTTGCCTGGTCGCCGCTGTTTTTCGGCCTGCAGCAGGTGGAACTGGCGCTGGTCGTCATCCTCAGCCTTGGCGTTTGCATCCTGCTGTTCATCGCCATGGCGATGAAGCGAGATCGGCTTTCCGCCATGCTGTTCATTCCCTATGGTCTCTGGGTCGCCTTTGCCACGCTCCTCAACGCCTCGATCATGGTGTTGAACTGACGCGACGATGCAAACGGAGGGTGAGGTCATGCCCCGCTCTCTCGTGCCGCGCGGCATCGGGGCAAGTCTGGCGTCCCATCGTCGCGCACGGCCATGTCAAAACGCTTTGAAGGGCTCTGTGAGCCTCTTGCCGCCTTGCGTGTGCCATGCAACTCTCTTGTCAACGGCACTGCAGCAAAACGAGCACAAGTGCCCACCGGACAGGATGGCCGGGCGGAACGGGTTCGCTCAGGGTGCGAGGCCGGTGCCACTCCCAAGGCAATGAAGCGATCATGACGGACGAGACAGACACGGACTTCCGCACCCGCATCCGCCGGAGCTTTGCCCGGCAAGGCGCCATGCGCACCATCGGCGCCGAACTGATGCGCATCGAGCAGGGCATGGTGGAAATCGAGATGCCCTTTGACGAGACGCTGACGCAGCAGCATGGCCTGCTGCATGCCGGCATCATCTCCACCGCGCTCGATGCCGCCGGTACCTATGCCGCCTATACGCTGATCGACGCCGATGCTTCACTGCTGACGATCGAATTCAAGGTCAATCTGCTCTCGCCCGGACGCGGCGAGCGCTTCCTGTTTCGCGGCGAGGTGACCAAGCCCGGCTCGACCATCATCGTCTTCGACGGGCGGGGCTATGCGATCTCGCAGGAGGCGCCAGCCAAGCTGATCGCCTCGATCACCGGCTCGATGATGGTGGTGCGTGGCCGGCAGGGCATTCAGGACTGATTTTCATTGTCTGGCAAAGGTCGGGCACGTCATGAACAAACGCAAGGAGCATGTCTTGGAGCTGAAACAAGCCGGCCCGGTCTCGATCCTATATGTCATGGCGGCCAAGGCCGAATATGGCGCCGAACTGCAAAGCCGCTTCCGCCCGCTAATGACGGGGGTCGGCCCTGTGGAGGCCACGCTGGTGCTCACACGTGCACTCTGCCGGCTGGAGGCGGAGGGCCGGCTGCCAGATCTGGTAGTGTCGCTTGGCTCGGCGGGCTCCGCCAGCCTCAGCCAGGCCGAGGTCTACCAGGCCTCCTCGGTCGCTTATCGCGACATGGACGCCTCGCCCTTCGGCTTCGAAAAGGGCAGAACGCCGTTTCTCGACCTGCCGGCTAAAGTGCCGCTCGATCTGGTCCTGCCAGGCGTGCCCTCAGCATCGCTTTCCACCGGCGGCAATGTCATCTCAGGCAAGGCCTATGAGACGATCGAGGCCGATATGGTGGAGATGGAAACCTATGCGGTCTATCGCGTCTGCCAGAGCTTCGGCATCCCGCTCTTAGGCCTGCGCGGCATTTCCGATGGTGTCAACGACGTGACGCATATCGACGACTGGACGCAATATCTCGATGTAATCGACGCCAAGCTCGCAGCCATCATCGACCGGATGGAAGCGCTTCTGGCCGAAGGCGGACTTGCAGCCTTGCGCCGCCAAGGTTGAGGCGAGGCCTGCTTGCCTGCAAAGCAGCCGGTTTGGCACAGCGGCGGCGGCGAAACTTGCATCGGCGGTCAAGTGCCTTTAAAGGCTCGCCATGATCCCTCCGAGCCCCGAAAGATCCGGCATGACGACGATCGCCCATCCCGACAGCATTCTGATCATCGACTTCGGCAGCCAGGTGACGCAGCTGATCGCCCGGCGCGTGCGCGAAGCCGGGGTCTATTGCGAGATCCATCCGTTCAACAGCGCGGACGCCGCCTTTGCGGCGATGAAGCCGAAGGGCGTGATCTTCTCGGGTGGCCCGGCCTCAGTGATGGCGGAGGGCAGCCCGCGCGCGCCGCAGGCCGTCTTCGACGCCGGCGTGCCGGTTCTTGGCATCTGCTATGGCCAGCAGACGCTCTGCACCCAGCTGGGCGGCACGGTGGAAGGCGGACATGCCGCCGAATTCGGCCGCGCCGATCTGGAAATCCGCAAGGCCAGCCCGCTCTTCGACGGCTTCTGGGAGGTCGGCGGCCGCTACCCGGTCTGGATGAGCCATGGCGACCGCGTGACCCAGCTGCCGCACGGCTTCGAGGTGGTCGCGATCTCCGAAAACGCGCCCTTCGCCATCGCCGTGGACGAGGCCAGGCGCTATTACACGACCATGTTCCACCCTGAGGTGGTGCACACGCCCGATGGCGCCAAGCTGCTTTCCAATTTCGTCCATAAGATCGTCGGTCTGAAGTCCGACTGGACCATGGCCGCTTATCGCGCCGAGATGATCCGCAAGATCCGCGAGCAGGTGGGAACCGAGCGCGTGATCTGTGGCCTGTCGGGTGGTGTCGATTCCTCCGTGGCTGCCGTGCTGATCCATGAGGCAGTCGGCGATCAGCTGACCTGCATCTATGTTGATCACGGCCTGATGCGGCTTGGCGAGAGCGAGCAGGTGGTCGGCATGTTCCGCGACCATTATAATATCCCGCTCGTCCATGTGGATGCCTCCGACCTGTTCCTGACCGAGCTTGCCGGCGTGAGCGATCCCGAGGTCAAGCGCAAGACCATCGGCCGCCTGTTCATCGAGGTGTTCGAAAGCGAGGCGAAGAAGATCGCCGAGGACGGCAAGGGCGCGCCGAGCTTCCTGGCCCAAGGCACGCTCTATCCCGACGTCATCGAAAGCGTGTCCTTCTCCGGCGGCCCCTCGGTCACCATCAAGAGCCACCACAATGTCGGCGGCCTGCCCGACCGTATGAACATGAAGCTGGTGGAGCCCCTGCGCGAGCTGTTCAAGGACGAGGTGCGCGCGCTGGGTCGCGAACTCGGCCTGCCGGAAAGCTTCATCGGCCGCCATCCCTTCCCAGGCCCCGGTCTGGCCATCCGCTGCCCGGGCGTCGTGACCCGCGAAAAGCTCGACATTCTGCGCAAGGCGGATGCGATCTATCTGGAAGAAATCCGCAAGGCCGGCCTCTACGACACGATCTGGCAGGCCTTCGCCGTGCTCCTGCCGGTGCAGACGGTCGGCGTCATGGGCGATTACCGCACCTATGACTTCGTCTGCGCGCTCCGCGCCGTCACCTCCGTCGACGGCATGACCGCCGACTTCTACCCCTACGACATGAACTTCCTCGGCCGCACCGCGACCCGGATCATCAACGAGGTGCGCGGCATCAACCGTGTGGTCTATGACGTGACGAGCAAGCCGCCGGGGACGATCGAGTGGGAATGATGGATACAATGGCGGCAAGAACGTAGTTTCGGCACTGGTTTTCGCTGCCGTTTGATTGCCGTTCTCGTCTGCCTTTCACTTCTATTGCGCTTAAATCCATCTGTGCCGCAGGACTGATCTGTACAAAATCGCTGGATGATGCAAAGCCGCTTCAGCGGGTGGGGGTGCTTTGACGTAGAATAGCGTGCACAAAGGAGGGCTGCCTTGCGCGCTATTCGGGGCCTCGATCATGCCAGCAACTGCGCCGGCACACCGAGCACCGGTCCGGCCTCGGCGAGCCGCTGGTCAAGTGTGTGCACTGTGGCGCCGTGTTCCAATGCGACAGCAAGATGCAGCGCGTCACCGGCGCGAAGCCCTAAAGTGTGTTGATCGGCAAATCTCGCCGCCGCCCGAAACTGTCCGTTCGTGACAGGCAGCACAGTAAAGCTCTCGGCAACGAGTTTGTTGAACATGGCAAGCGCTGCCGCGCGCTGCTCGAGGGTGATCTGCTTGGTCCGCAGCCTGATCGCCATGGCCGACGATACTTCGGTGACGGTCCAGTCGCTGATCAGGAGCTGCGCCGGATCCTGCTCGGCCAGCCAGGTCTGAACGCGCGACGTCATTGCTTCGTTTGAGAGCGCCGCGACGATCAGCGACGTGTCGAGATACAGCATCAGTAGCGATCGCCATCCCGCATCGACCGCACGAGATCAGCTGCGCTCTGGGTCTGCGGCGTCATCGCTGTCGTCAGCGCTTGGAGCAGCGCGGCATTGATCGCCTTACGTGGTCTTGCCACGGCGCTGAGCCGCGCGACCGGCTTGCCACGGCGGGTAATGTCGATCGAATCGCCAGCCTCAACCCGGTCGACCAGCTCACTCAGATGGGCTTTGGCATCTGCCAGATTAATCGCATTCATGTCACCCTCCTGACTATCTAGATAGTCATATAGCGTGTTTGACTTAAAGATTCCATCAGGAGGTTGGCCAATGTGGCCTGGTCTCACCCGGCAGTAGCTTTGCGACAGGATCTGCGAACGCGCCGTATCCAAGGTGGCGCCCAAACTCGGCATCTCCGACATGGCACTGTGCAAGCAGTGCATAAGACACGTGATCCCGTTGCCGGATGCTACCTATTGGGGACGACGGCATGCCGGGCGCCCGATCAAGCGCGCTGAGGTCGCCGGCGTGGACGCCTTTGCAATGGACGAAGTGAAGTAGCGTGGAAAATGATCTGACCGGTGCGTAGTGTCGGAAACTTGTCTCTATTTCTGACACCGCCATGCAGCGATCAACCGACCCCCACGGCAGCCTGCACCATTTCCCAAAGCGCTTCGCCGGGAAGCTAGCCGTGCGAGCCGTGAAGTTGCTCCTCGGCTTTCATCCGCCAATCCATCAGGATCCGCTTCCTGTCCAAACTGCGCAGTCCCTTCAGAGAGCGCACTCGCTTCAGAGCCACGTTCCGTTCACAGCCATCAGTTTCAAACACAAGGACGGGGCGCGCATCGACGCCGAGGTTGCAAACCTCTCCTTCGATAACCTGGCTTTGATCGATGTGCGCCGGCCGGCCACCGCCCAGATCGGCGGAATACAAGGCGGTGGCGACCATCACGCCACCCTCAGGCGAGGCTTCCCCGCTGATCCAGAAGCCGGCGATCAAAAGTCCGGCAAAGATGCTTAGCGCGGGCTTCATGATATAAGCGGCCAGAAGCATGGCGAGGCCGCCAGTCAATCCGAGCGCGATGATCGTAGGCCAGGTTTTGACCAGAGGCTCCACATATGACGCCAGCAAGATCCAGAGCGAAGAGAACCAGACGAGGGTCAGCAACGACGAAGCCGCGAACGCGAGGCAGGCCACCAGGACGCTGCTGTACGGAGGCTTGTAGCGCGTCATGACGAAGCCGCCAGTGAGACCTCCCAGCGTAGCTGGTCCGATGACTGCCACAGCGGTCGGGACATCTTCCCACCATAGGAACGCCGCCGTCGAAAAGAGTGTCACTGCAGAGGAAGCGCCGCAAGACTGACGAATGGCCCTAGAATCGATCCCCGCCGGAGCATTCCACTGGACCATCGATGTCCATGCTGCTGGCGCCAGCACGAGGCCGGTAAAGATCAGGGACGTTACGACGCCGAATGCCAGGAGAAACAGCCAATCGCCGGCTTGAGTCACCGGGAGCGGCGCTTGGCCAAGCCAGCCGAGATAGCCGCTGAAGATGGTCCACAACCACAGACTGACCGCACCACCGATTGGGAGCAGAAGGACGCCCAGCTTGAGCCCCGTATCGAGTAGCGGAGCGTAACGCTTGTTCTGCTTGATGAGCCAAGCGAGCTTTTTAGGGGAGGATCTGATCATCACTGTTCCTCTGATATGCTGTATAGTGTTGCGAACTTCCGGAACGACCGCGTGTAACGTGATCAGGGTCGGTCGGAGCGCAGGCAATCGGCATTCTGCGATGGGTTTGTCTCTATCCTGAAACGGTGGCCTGCGTGATATCCTCCGAAGATTACCCGCATGATGATGGTCGACAATTGGCCGGCTACCTAAATCCCTTTTCGATCTCCTTTGGCTGCAAAGGCATCGTTCCATGTGCTGTTAAATCCGCTCTCCTGAGAGCCGCGCCGTGAGCAGGTCGACAAAGGCTTTGGTTCTTTGTGGCGTTGGGTGATGTCCAGGCCAGAGCGTATCGACCGGCGCAGCCAGTGCGGCCTTCGGTCTTGCCGCGCTGACCGTGCATCTGACCGATCGGTCGCGCATTCTGGAGCCATCCGGGCGCGCCTGACCCTTCAGGAGAGTGATGTACGAAGAAGAACCCCCAGCCGTCAGAGCGGTGCGATAGGCCGGCTGCTGGAGCGCCGGTGCTCACGGAAAGCCGCCGTGATGGCGCGAAGCGTGTCCTTGGTTTTCTGGTCCGATAGGGACGAGTGCAAAACCAGGGAGAGCGACGGCAGAGGCGGCAGGCCGAATGCTTCGCCGACATCAACGACATCGGCGGGTGCAAGGCGGCGGGGAAAGGCGGATACGGCAAGGCCGGCCGAGAGGGCTGCCGCAATCGCCGATGTGCCACCGATAAAGACCTCTTCCCAGGCGATCGAGGCGCGGTCGAGCAGGCGCGCGGCCACATCGCGCACGGCGCAGCAGGGCGATGTCGCCGCCAGGCGCAAAGGCTCGCCGGCGCGTTGTTCGAAGCCAGGCGCGGCATACCAGCCGAAATGCTCGGGCCCGAGAATCTCGCCATCGCGCCGGTCGTCGTCGCTTCGGATGATGACCGCGTCCAGCCGCCCGCTTTCGAAACTGTCGAGAAGCGCGCGTGCCGTGTCGAGCAGCACTTCGACGGTCAGCGCGGGATCGAGCGATTTCAGCCGGGCCAGGAGCAGAGGGAGTTCCGGACCCATCACATGGCTGGCAATGCCCAGGCGAAAGCGCCGTCGCGGCATGGTCAGGCCGGCTAGCGCCCGCTCATGCGCCGCCAGAAAATCACGCGCGGAGGGCATGAAGATTTCACCCTGTGCCGAGAGGCGGACCTGGCGCGGCGTGCGCTCGATCAGCCTGACGCCCAGGCGATCCTCCAGCCGCTTGAGCTTTACGCTGACGGCGCCCTGCGTCGTGCCCAGCGCATCTGCCGCGCGGGTGAAGCTGAGATGATCGGCGACCATCAGAAAAGCCCTGACGGCATCGACTTCCAGGCTCATCGATGAATTCATCCTGAATTGTTGTCACTGATATAGCCTGCCATCGGATTGATGGATGATCAAGCTCAGGTCACTTTCCGGCCATCGAAAGCAGGCGCGGGTTTGCGGCATGGGAGATCATCTTCCGTGAGCGATCTGCCGCGCCTTTGAACCGGGGAAGGCCCATGATCACCTCCATCTCTCCCAAAAATCTGACGGCCCGAAATATGGCGGCGTTGGCGGCCGTCTGCCTGTCCGCTCTGATGCTCGGGCTCGAAATATCGAGCATCCCCGCCATCCTGCCCACGCTTGAGCAGGTTCTTCCGGCGGATTTCCGCCAGCTGCAATGGATCATGAATGCCTATACGCTCGCGATGACGGCGAGCCTGATGGCAGCCGGCGCGCTGGCCGACCGCTTCGGGCGAAAGCGCGTCTTCCTGATCGGAATCGTTCTCTTCGGCCTTGCCTCGCTCGCCTGCGGGCTGGCCACCACGGCAACGACCCTGATCGTAGCGCGATTTGCGCAAGGCATGAGCGGCGCGACCATGCTGGCTTGCCAGATCGCCGTGCTGTCTCATCAGTTTCAAAACGGGCCGGCGCGAGGGTTGGCTTTCAGCAGCTGGGGCGTGCTCTTCGGCAGCGGTCTCGGCTTCGGCCCTCTGATCGGCGGGCTCGTGGCCGCGCTGATCAGTTGGGAATGGGTGTTCCTCGTCCATGTCCTGTTGGCAGTGCTGACCTTCGTGCTGGCTAAGACGGGTGTGGCCGAATCGCGCGATCCGCAAGCCTTGCGCATCGATCTGCCGGGAATCGTCAGCCTGTCGGTTGCCGTCTTCTGCCTGGTTTATGGCATTACCTCGGGGCAGGGGCTGGGAGACCGTGAAGGGCTTGCGACGTTCGGCCTGGGCCTTGCCAGTTTTCTGACATTCCTCGTGGTGGAAAGGCGCACACGGCGGCCGATGTTCGATTTTGCCGTCTTTCGCAACCGTCGCTTCTCCGGCGCGCTTCTCGGAGCCTCCGGCATGAATTTCAGCTTCTGGCCTTTCGTGATCTATCTGCCGATCTATGTGCAGGCGATCCATCATCTCGACAGCGTCACCGCCGGGCTGATGCTTCTGTCCTACACTTTGCCGACCCTGATCATGCCGCCCTTCGCCGAGCGTCTGCTGGCCCGGCGGGGGCCGGGCTTCGTCATTCCGCTGGGCCTCTTCACCATCGGTCTCGGATTTCTTGTCCTGCGGCTGACCCTTTTCGACGCAACGGCCGGCGCATGGAGCCTGCTGCCAGGCTGCCTGATTGCCGGCGTCGGGCTGGGCCTGACCAATACGCCTGTGACCAACACGGCCACGGCGGCCGTGTCTGCCGAGCGCGCGGGCATGGCTTCGGGCATGGATATGAGCGCCCGCATGATCTCGCTTGCCGTCAACATCGCCTTGATGGGTTTCATCCTGCTGCGCGGCGTTCGCCTCGCTTTGCAGGAGATGGCGCCGACGCTCGACGGCGATCAGCTCGCGCCTCTGTCGGAGATGATCGCCGCCGGCAATCTGGTGCAGGCGCAAGCCGGCGGCCTTGGTCCGGAGATGGCGCGCATGGCGCTGATCAATGGCTTTGGCGGGGTCATGCTCTATGGTGTGTTCTGCGCCTGGAGCGCTGCCGTGCTGAGCTTGGTTCTCTTCGGCCGCTGCGGACGGGAGCGGCCGATGACGGCCTAAGGCGGTGTCGCTGAAGGAGGCATGCGCCCGCCTATAGAGGCGGGCGCATGCATTTCCAAGGCCTCGTTCCGGCTTGGTCTTTTTCGCAGGCCGCCGCTTCAGAAGCCCTCGAGCACGATCTTGCCGCGCGCCTTTCCGCTTTCGATCAGCGCATGAGCACGCTTCAGCGTCTCGGCATCGATGCGGCCGAAATGGGTGCCGAGCGTGGTCTTCAGCCTGCCGGCATCGATCATCGCGGCGATCTCGTTCAGAAGCCGGCCCTGTCCGGCAATATCGGCGGTAGTGAACATCGAGCGGGTGAACATGAACTCCCAGTGGACAGAGACGCTCTTCGTCTTGAAGGGGCTGATGTTGACGATGCCGGGATCGTCGATCAGCACGAAACGTCCTTGGGGTGCGATCAGTTGGGCGATGGCGTCCAGATGTCCGTCTGTTCCGGTCGTCGAGAAGACGAAGGCCGGCGCGCCGAGCCCGAGCGCGGCAATTTCCGCATCGAGCGGCTGGCTATGGTCGATCACGTGATGGGCGCCGAGGTCGCGCACCCATTCCACCGTCTCCGGACGTGACGCGGTGGCGATGACCTGGAGATCGGTGAGCTGGCGTGCAAGCTGGATGGCAATGGAGCCCACGCCGCCGGCCCCACCAACGATCAGCAGGGCAGGGGCCGCACCCGGCACGCGCCGTGACACCACGAGCCTGTCGAACAGCGCTTCCCATGCGGTGATGGCGGTCAGGGGCAGGGCCGCCGCGGCGGCGAAGTCCAGGCTATCCGGCTTGCGGCCGACGATCCGCTCATCCACCAGATGGAATTCGGCATTGGTGCCCGGCCGCTCCAGCGCGCCGGCGTAAAAGACAGCGTCACCGGGCCTGAATCCCTCCACCGCTTCGCCAACCTCGGCCACGATCCCAGCGGCATCCCAGCCGAGCACTTTCCAGCCGCCTGCTTCGGGGCCGGAACGCTGGCGCACCTTCGTATCGACGGGATTGACCGAGACGGCCTTGACCTCGACCAGAAGGTCGCGCCCGGTCGGTTTGGGGCGCGGCAGATCGATGTCGACAAGCGATGCCTGCGCATCGATGGGTCCGGGGTTTTGATAGCCAATGGCACGCATGGGAAATCTCCTTGTAAAAGTCCGGGCGAAGGCGCGCCGGATCTTGGCCAAGCGCTGGCGCACAGAGCGCCCGCAGGCGGCATCGCCCTCGCAGCAGAATTGCTATGTCGGGATGATTGTTGCAAGAATGCACAGAAATTGCACATAGTGTCGAAAAGGATACTGTTGGATGGCGACGAAGCCCCGTCACGCACGCATGGACTGCAGCGCCGGCTGCCCCGTGGAGGCGACCCTGTCGCTGATCGGCGGAAAGTGGAAAGGGCTGGTTCTCTACCATCTGATGGACGGCACCCTGCGCTTCAACGAGTTGCGGCGCCGCCTGCCCGATGTCACCCAGCGCATGCTGACCAATCAACTGCGCGAACTGGAGGCCGACGGTCTCATTGCCCGTACCGTCTATGCCCAAGTGCCTCCACGCGTTGATTATGCGCTGACAGACCGCGGACGCTCGCTCGATCAGGTCATCCTTGCGCTGAAGGCCTGGGGCGAGCGCCATATGGCTGCCTGACACCTTCAGCAAGGCACAATAGGGACTGGCGCGGCCGGTGGCCGCGCCTGGAAGGCTCCGGGACTCGTCCGATCAAAGCACGTTCGGATCGCGCTGGACGTCAGTCCACGTGGACCGTCTGGTCGAGGTCTTCATCCTCGTCGGCCGTCAGAAGCTCCACCAGTTCGGCCACACGGCCGGTCGGCAGAGCGCGGCCTTGATTGACGAGGGCCTCGTCCGCATTCACCCAGGCCCAGGCTTCCGCGAGCTCGGCGCGCGAAGCGCCCGTTGCGGCGATCTCCGCCTGCAGAACCTCATCGACGGGGCCGAGAACGGCCAGGATATCGTCTCTGGTCATCAATGCCTCCTTCCTGTGTGTTGAGGAGGGCGCGATGGCGGCGAGCGACGGGGGTTTCGCTGCTCTGACCCAGCGCGCCCATATCAAAACGCCAAGGTCAGGGCGATGGTTTCAGGCAGGATCCGTCCGCTTTCGGACCAGCGAAACGGCGGATGGATCGTCCCCGGATACGAAGCGTTAACCAAACTTCTCCTAAATCCCATGGACACAACGGAGAATCACGATGATGCAGCAGCTCGGCGAAAACGGTGGACAGATGGCGGGCAGCCCGGTCATGGCTTTTCCGCTGGCAAGCCGTCGGGCTGTGGTGCGCCGCTGCGCGGCCGAGCTTGACGCGGTTCAGGGCGATGAGGCGCTTGCCTATTGGCGCAGCACCTGCCGCAGTCTCGCTGCCGACTTGGCGGCACTTGGCTGCGACGAGAGCGATATCCACA
The DNA here is from genome assembly GCF_900109605.1 of Xaviernesmea oryzae. GTDB lineage: Bacteria > Pseudomonadota > Alphaproteobacteria > Rhizobiales > Rhizobiaceae > Xaviernesmea > Xaviernesmea oryzae. The sequence goes on along the minus strand of NZ_FOAM01000004.1, from coordinate 134,003 downwards.
TGCAGATCCTGGACTTTCAGACCGAGGTCCAGCTGGAAATGATGCGCCGCTACCGCGAGGATGCCGTGGCTACTCTTCAGGAACGCGCTCCGGACCGCGCCTGAAGCGAAACTCTCCGGCCGGCTCCCAGGGGCCGCCCTGATACCGCCATAGCGCCAGCCCGTCTGCCTGAAAGGCGAAGGGTGCAAAGCCATCGGACAGCATGGCGCAGGTGTGCCGTGCTTCTTCCGGCGTCACCTTGTTCTGCACCGTCACATGCGGGCGAAATCGCTGGCGGTCCTGAGGGCTGAGGACCTCGGCAAACCGTGCCGCAAGATCGGCATGCAAAGCGAGAAGCTCCGCACTGTCGAGATCGAAGGCAACGCCGTAGCCGAGCAGCCTTGGCGGCCGAACCTGCACTGTAAACCCGGTCCATTCGGCGGACTCCCGCGCAAGCATGGCGCGGATCGCCGCTTCGTCTTCGCCCGGCAGCTTGTGAAACAGCGTGACATGCGCGGCGATGACATTGCGGGCAGGCGGAAAATGCCGCCGTCGAAGCGCATCGAAATGCGCCATGGCAGGCTCTTCCATTAGAAGGGTGAGAATGAGCGGCGGCATCGGCTACATCGCGTGACGGATGTGCCAGAAGATAGGCAGGATCAGGTCGTGGCAAGGGCACTGACGCGTTCGCCTCGCCTGCAGGGCTTCGTGATGCCGAGAGTCATCCCTCTACCCGGGCTCAAGCGACGCCGAACATTGTTGACGACACAGAATGCCATGGAGCGAGACGGCGATTCCCGTGAAACAATCTGGGATTAGGCATCGCGCCGATAGCATCGGCGCGCTTTCAGGCGCGCGGCCAGCATCCTTTTGCAGGTGATTGCGGCTTGATCAGGCGGTCTGACCGGCGGCCTGGCGTTCGGCGATATAGGCGCTGGCCTGGCTGGCGGGCATGGCTTTGCCGAAAAGATAGCCCTGGCCGATATCGCAGCCATGGGCGAGCAGATAGGCCAGCTGCTGGTGCTGCTCGATGCCTTCGGCCGTGATCGCCACATTCAAGCTGCGCCCGAGGCTGAGCATGGCGAGAACGATCTTGTCCTGGCGCTCATCGTCATGGGTGGCGATAAAGCTCTTGTCGATCTTGATCTTGTCGAAGCGGTAGCGCGCAAGCTGCGACAGGCTGGAATAGCCAGTGCCGAAATCGTCCAGCGCGATCTGGATGCCTGCCGCATGCAGCTCCTTCAAAAGACCACTTGCCAGCTCTGGATCCTCGATCAGCGCATTTTCGGTGATTTCGACCTCAAGGCGGCTGGCATCCAGCCCGGCATCGTGGATGATCTTCAAGATGCGGCTGGCCAGCAGCGGATCCTTCATCTGCACGGGCGAAATGTTGAAAGACAAGGTCACTTCGGACGGCCAGCTGGCGGCATCGTGGCAGGCGCGCGACAGAAGCGTCTCGAACAATTCGGTGATCAGCCCCGTCTCCTCGGCAATGGCGATGAAGACCGGCGGGGGAACCGAGCGCCCGCTCGTATCCGTCCAACGCGCCAGCGCTTCGAAGCCGCAGATATCGCCGGTCTTCAAATTGATCAGGGGCTGGTAATGCGGCACGATTTCGCCGGCGCGGATCGCCCCGCGCAGCCGTGCCTCATAATGGGCGCGCTCGGCGGCCTTGTCCTGCATCGCGGGGTCGTAGACGGCCGTGCGGTTGCGGCCTAGTGCCTTGGCCTCGTGCATGGCGAGATCGGCGCGGCGGGTGATGTCGGCCAGATCGTCCTTCAGGCTCTGCGCGCGGGCATAGCCGATACTGGCGCCGACTTCGGCCGGGACGCCGTTGATGCGGATCGGCCTGCCGATGGCCTGGATCAGGAGATTGGCCATCAGCTGGTCCTGCGCCTCGTCCTGGCCCTGAAGCACGAGAAAGAAGTCATCGCCGGAAATACGGAAGACGTTGTTGGCCCCGCCCAGCGCCTGCAGCCGCTTGGCCAGAAGCGTCAGGAGTGCATCGCCGCCTTGATGGCCATGCAGGTCGTTGACACGCTTGAAGCCGTTGAGATTGACGGAGTAGACCGTCACGAGCCCCGGCGGCTCGCCATCCTGCGCCTGATCGGCGTCCGAGGCGGTGGGAGATGCGGCGCGCTCGCGGGCCTCGACGCTGGCGGCATGCTGCTGTCGGCGGCGTTCCAGCGCGTAACGATTGGGCAGGCGGGTCAGATTGTCATGCATCGCCATCCAGTCGGCGCTTTCCTGGGCGCGAATGCGAACCTGCATTTCCCGGTTCAGGTCCATGATCCGCAGGGCGGAAAAGGCGAAGCTGCAGAGGCTGGCAATGGCCATGGCCAGCACCATCTGCTTCATGCCGAAATTGTCGTATTCGCTCATCAAGCCATAGAGCAAATTGTGAATTTCCAAGCTTACGCCAAGCGTAAACAGCGAAAGCGATAGGACCGCCAGAACTGCAAACTGCCGTCCCGCTCTGCTTTTCATGAAACCAGTCATGCCTGCGTTCTCCCAATGCGGGTATAATAAGCAGAAGTGTTAAACTTTGCCTTTCTCTTCCTATGAAAAACTTGAGGGTCCAAGCTTAGGCAAATGCTTCCGTAAAACCTATCGGATCATGCCTCTGTGCGGCTTGACCGCACGCCTGGCTTCGCGGATGGTCTCGCACGCAGAGGCGAAGGTTGCTGCGCCGCAAGGCGCGCGGCCGCAGACAGCGAGGCGCGCGAAAGCCGCGATGACGAAGACCGATATTGCACGGCGTGTCTATGACAATGCCTGGAAGCTCGACCCGGTGGTGCGCAGCCTTCTGGACACGGATTTCTACAAGCTCTTGATGCTGCAGATGATCTGGCGCCTCTATCCGGAGGTGGACGCGACCTTTTCCCTGATCAACCGGACCAAGACGGTTCTGCTCACACAGGAGATCGATGAGCAGGAATTGCGCGAACAGCTCGATTATGCGCGCAAGCTTCGCTTCACCAAGAAGGAGATGATCTGGCTGGCCGGCAATACATTCTATGGCCGCAAGCAGATCTTCTCGCCCGACTTCCTGGCCTGGCTCGCTGACTTCCAGCTTCCAGAGTATGAACTGTCCCGCAAGGACGGCCAATACGAACTGACCTTTCCCGGCCGCTGGACACACACGACCATGTGGGAGATTCCGGCGCTCGCCATCATCAACGAATTGCGCTCGCGCAGTGCGATGAAGGGCATGGGGCCCTTCGCGCTCGATGTGCTCTATGCGCGCGCCAAGGCCAAGATGTGGTCCAAGGTCGAGCGGCTGCGCCAGCATTCCGATCTGCGCATTTCCGATTTCGGCACGCGGCGGCGCCACAGCTTTCTCTGGCAGCGCTGGTGTGTCGAAGCGCTGAAGGAAGGCATCGGCCAGTCCTTCTCCGGCACCAGCAATGTTCTGCTTGCCATGGATACGGATCTGGAAGCGCTTGGCACCAATGCGCATGAACTGCCGATGGTGGCGGCCGCGCTGGCGCGCAACGACGAGGAACTGGCGGCAGCGCCCTACAAGGTGCTGCAGGACTGGAACCGGCTCTATGGCGGCAATCTGCTGATCGTTCTTCCCGATGCCTTTGGCACCGCCGCCTTCCTGCGCAATGCACCTGATTGGGTGGCGGAGTGGACCGGCTTTCGCCCTGACAGCGCGCCGCCGATCGAAGGTGGCGAGAAGATCATTGCCTGGTGGGAGAAGATGGGCCGCGACCCCCGCGAGAAGCTCCTGATCTTCTCCGACGGGCTGGATGTCGACACGATCATCGACACTTACAGGCATTTCGAGGGCCGTGTCCGGATGAGCTTCGGCTGGGGCACCAATCTGACCAACGATTTCGTCGGCTGCGCCCCGACCTCGATTACCGGGCTCGATCCCATTTCCATCGTCTGCAAGGTGGTCAGCGCCAATGGCCGTCCCGCGGTCAAGCTGTCCGACAATCCGCGCAAGGCGACGGGCGAGCCGGAGGAGATTGCCCGCTATGTGCGCCTGTTCGGCACGGAGGACTTCGCCGAGCAGAGCCTGAAAGTTTGAGACGACAGCCTGCCTCTTCGAGCGAGGGTTGTCTTTTTCCAGGCGAAATCTTACCGCGTATCGTAATCTGTAAGTCATATTTAACGCATGACGCGCACCTTGATCGCGCGGGGAGCGTCGGTTTCATGGATGCAGACCGGCACCGCACGATCGACGAAGGCTGAGGCGGGGCAGGGTGCGATGTGCGCGCCTGCCGGGAACTCGGCTGCGCCTGCCTTTCGCCCGGCGAGGCCGCAAGATCGATGCGCGCGAGAACGGCGGTAAGATGCCTGACGCTCCCTTTGACGCTTTTGGGGAGCAGCATGGCCTTTTTTCCTGTCAAACCACGCCGGCCGAGCATTCGCACCGCGCTCGTGGCGGTCTTTTCCGTTCTTGCCCTGATCGTCTGCGGCTTTGCCGGCGCGACGCTGGACTCGCTGGTCCGTATCCAGGCCGCCGCTGATGGCCTGAGCCGGGACAGCATGCCCTCGATCGCAGCTGCCCGCGATGTGAAGGAAGAGCTGATGGCCATGCGCACCGGCTATCTTCAGCATATCAGCGCAACATCGCCCGACGAGACCAAGGAAGCCGAAGACGCGATCCGCAGCGCCCAGGTCAATGTGCGCGCCGCCATCGAGCGCTATCAGGCCATCGTCGTCGAACCGAAGGAGAAGCTGCTTCTCAAAACCGTATCCGACCGAGTGGCGGCCTATATCAAGACCGGCGAGGGCATGCTGATCCTGTCGCGGATGGGTCAATATAAGGAAGCGAACCGGGTGGCGGCGGCCATGCGCGGCTATGTTCTTCCGGCCTTGAAGGCGATCGACAATCTGATCGCGCTGAACAATGGCACGGCGGCACAAGCGGTTGCGGCCTCCGAAAAGGCAGGATCGACCGCGGCGACCATCATCTATGCCATTGCCGGTCTCGTCGCCCTGATCCTCATTCTCTCCACGCTCTATGTGCTGCGCGGCGTCGCGCGCCCGATCGGCGCCATCACCCGGACGATGACGCGACTGGCCAGCGGCGATACCGCACAGCCGGTTCCCTATGTCGGCCGTGGCGACGAAATCGGCCTGATGGCCAATGCGCTGGAGATCTTTCGCGCCTCCGCCATCGAGAAAATGCGGCTGGAGAGCGAGGCCGAGGCAGCCCGTGCCAAAGCCGAAACCGACCGGCTGCGCCTGGCGGCAGAAGCAGAGGCCCAGGCTGGCGAAAGGCTGCGCCAGGCAACCAGCGGTCTTGCCGCCGGCCTCAAGCGCCTGGCTGCGGGCGATCTCACCGTCAGCCTGGACCAGGCGATGGCGCCGGAATTCGAAGCGCTGCGCCATGACCTGAATGCCGCCGTCGCCCAACTGCGCGAGACGCTGGCAGCCGTGGCCGAAGTCGCTGACGGGATCGGCATGGGAGCGCAGGAAGTCAGCCAGAGCGCCGACGATCTGTCGCGCCGTACGGAGCATCAGGCCGCGAGCCTGGAGCAGACGGCCGCCGCGCTAGACGAAATCACCGCGAATGTCGCCGCCTCCACCAAGCGCACGGACGAAGCACGGGAGATGGCGCAGAGCGCCAATTCCAGTGCCCATCATTCCGAATCCGTCGTGCGCGATGCCATTGAGGCCATGGGCCGGATCGAGCAGTCTTCCAGCCAAATCTCGTCGATCATCGGCGTGATCGACGAGATCGCCTTCCAAACCAATCTTCTGGCGCTCAATGCGGGCGTCGAGGCCGCGCGTGCAGGCGAAGCGGGGCGCGGCTTTGCCGTCGTGGCGCAGGAGGTGCGCGAGCTCGCACAGCGGTCCGCCAAGGCTGCAAAGGAAATCAAGGACCTCATCCGCCATTCCACGAACGAGGTGGAAAGCGGTGTGCGTCTGGTCAGCGCCACAGGGGAAAGCCTGGGTCTGATCGGCAGTCAGATCGGCGTGATCAACCAGCACGTCGAAGCCATCGCGCTGCCGGCTCGCGAGCAGGCAACGGGCCTCTCCGAGGTCAATTCCGCCGTCAACCAGATGGATCAGGTGACGCAGCAGAACGCCGCCATGGTCGAGGAGGCTAATGCCGCCGGCGCGACGTTGGCCAGCGAAAGCGAGCGTTTGCGTAGCCTCATCAGCCATTTCCGCCTGAGCGGAGCGGTGCAGCCTGCCGAGCGCTTCGCGGCCTGAAACAGCCTCCTCCCGCATGAGGCGCGGCACGACAATGTCGCGTCTTTTCCGGCTTGGTCGCTTGAGGCGAAAAAACATGGCCTTATACATGCCACCTGCGAAACGTCATTCTCGTCGCCTGCACTGAGCGTTGCTCCGCATGGCTTGGCATCGGCGTCGCAATGCCGCAAAAGGATAGGCGACATGGAGATGCGCCTGATGCCGAAGACGATCACCGACCAGACGACCCGTAAGGCCAAGTCTATGCAAGGTCGCGGCCTGCGCCTGGCCGCAGCGGCCCTGGCGGCATGGCTCGGCCTCAGCGCTGCGCCTGCCTTCGCGGACGAGGCGATCAGCGCGGCGCGCTGCGCGCAAAACAAGGCGGCCGGCAAGATCACCTTTCTGACGTCCTTTGCCTATGCCGCTTCGGCGGGCATCCTCGATGTCGTGGCCGCAAACGAGCTCGGCTATTTCAAGGCGCTCTGCCTCGACGTGGCAATGGAGCCGGGCTCGACCAATACCCAGCTCGTCAGCGCCGGCACGGCGCAGCTTGCCGGGCTCGGCGGCGCTTCGGATGTTCTCGTCGCCGTCGACAATGGCGCCGATCTCGTCGGTGTCGCCACTTATGGCAATGTCGGTGCGATCGAACTTTTGACCATGGCCGATAGCGGCATCGAGACGTTGAAGGATTTCGCCGGCAAGACGGTCGGCTACAAGGGTGCGATCCCACCGCAGTTTCTCGCCATGTTCCTCGATGCCGGCCTGGACCAGGACTCGGTGAACTGGGTCTCGGTCGGCTATGACCCGGTGATCCTGCCCAATGGCAGCGTGCAGGGCCTGGCGGCCTACAAGTCCAATGAGCCCAAGGCTCTTGCCGCCAAGGGTTACAAGGTCAAGGAATGGGATCCCGATGCCTTCGGCGTCCATTCGACCTTCAACACGCTGGTGGCCAATGGCAGCTTCGCCAAGGCGCATCCGACAGTGGTGGAGGATTTCCTGCGCGCCACCTTCAAGGCCTTTGCCTGGATCAATGCCTCCGACGACCATCTCGACCAGGCACTGGCCGCCGCCGCCGCGCTGTCCACCTCCGGCTATGACTTGGAGACCAGCAAGGCGCGCTGGAAGGTCGAAATGGATCTGATCGCCAAGAGCCTGCCTAAGGGTGCGGCCGTGGGCCAGCAGAGCCTTGCGCAATGGACACCGGAGGCAGAGACGCTGTCCCGGTTCAAGCTGATCAAGACGGCGGAGATCGCCAAGGCGCAGGACAACCGCTATATCGATGCGGTCGTCAAGGATGGCGCCGTGGTCTGGCCGGCGCCGTGAGCTGTCCCAGCGCATGATCAACCATACGGACACGTCTGCCGCCCCGCCCCATCGGGACAACCCGACCGGGATCGACAGGCCGCAAGGCCTGGTGGGCGATGGCGACAAGGCCGGACAGATCGTCGTCGCGGGCGTGTCCAAGGTCTATGGCCGGGGGCCCGATCGGGTGGAAGCTCTTGGCGGCATCGATCTGACGATCCCGCAGGGCGAATTCGTGACGCTGTTCGGTCCGTCCGGCTGCGGCAAGTCCACGCTTCTGCGCATTCTCGCCGGACTGGAGGAAAAGACGGCCGGCGACGTCACGCTGTTCGGCCAGACGCCGGAGGTCGCCGCGCGCGCCAAGAACATTGCCTGGGTGCCGCAATCCTCCGCGCTTCTGCCTTGGCTCAGCATTCGCGACAATGTGCTGCTGTCGCGCCGGCTCAACCGGCGCGCTGAACGTGACCCCGCTTCGGCCAGCCGACCGGAGGATGTCGATCGGGTGCTGCGCGAACTGGGCCTTGCTGCCTTTGCCGCCCACCGCCCGGCTGCCTTGTCCGGTGGCATGCGCCAGCGCGCGGCGATTGCCCGGGGTTTCGTTCAGGGCGCACCGCTGATGCTGATGGACGAGCCTTTTTCGGCGCTGGATGAGCTGACGCGCGATACGCTGCGTCTGCGTCTTCTCGATGTCTGGCAGCGCTACCGCAAGACAGTGGTCTTCGTCACCCATTCCGCTGCCGAAGCGGTTCTCCTCTCCGATCGCGTTGTGGTGATGACGCCGCGTCCCGGGCGGATCGAGGCCGTCGTGGAGATAGATCTACCACGCCCGCGCGGCCGCGACCTTGCCGATTCGCCGGGCTTCGAGGCCAAGGTCCGCGAAGTCAGAGACAGGCTTCGACGAGGCTGGGAGGGCGAGGAATGAACGGGCGCAGCATGCGCGAGGAAGCGGCACGCCATCGCGCCACCCTGCCACGCATGGCGCGGCTCCTGGCGCCGCTCGTGGTGTTCCTGCTGCTGGGGGCAGGCTGGCAATGGGTCGCCCTGAACCTCAAAAGCATCCTGCCGCCGCTGGGCAGCGTTTTTCTGGAGCTGGCCGCGCGGCCGGGCTTCTATCTTCTGCACCTTTGGACGACCCTGTCGGCGGCCTTGAGCGGCTTTGCCATCGGCGCTGCGATCGGCGTGATCCTGGCGATCCTGATTGTGCATTTTCAGGTCCTGCGTGCCGCCATCCTGCCGGTTGCGCTGATGCTGAACGTCACGCCCGTCGTGGCGATCTCGCCGGCCCTCATCGTCGCCTTCGGCTTCAATGCCGTGCCGCATATCATCGTCGCGGCCATTTCCGCCTTCCTGCCCATGCTGATCAACGCGCTGACGGGCCTGAGGGCGACGGATCGGGATGCGGAGGACGTGTTTCGATCCCTCGCGGCCTCGCGAATCGAAACGCTCTGGCACCTGCGCCTGCCATCCAGCCTGCCGCACCTTTTTGCCGGCGCCCGTCTGGCCATCGCCGCGGCCATGGTCGGCTCGATCGTGTCCGAATTCATGGGGACGAGCAAAGGCATCGGCGCGACCATCATCATGGCCACGACCTATTTGAACCTGCCGCAAATGTGGGTTGCGATCTTCATCTCGGCCCTGACGTCGCTTGGCCTGATCGGGCTGGTCGATCTTGCCGAACGCGCGGTCATACGCTGGGCCTGAACGCGCGCTTTGCACAGAGCATCATCCAAGAGATACGCATGCCGGCCGATCCGCCGCCTGCATCGGGCGAAGCAAGGCGTCTAGCAGGCCCGTCAGCGCGATCCTGTTTCCAGCCCCTCCAAGACATCATGTCCTGGCTGCGGCAAGCCGCGGGGGCCTTTGCGCGTCGAAATCGTCCGACGTCGCTCTGCTAGACGTAATTAAGATAGACGAGATATAGTGTTTGCCAACCGTCAGTGGAGGGGCAGGCCAAGTTTTCCAGCGCGCATTCGCCAAAAAATGGGCGAACTACACGCGGAGGGTGTATGTGATCGATAGTGCACTGTTTTTGCAACGCATTGTTATGCGCCAAGTGCAAAGTGCAAGGCTATGTAGCTGATGATCACCGAATCGCTTCTGGTCTTCCGCGCCTTAGACGCAGACCGTCTGTCGGTTGCAGGTCGGCGGGCCTGCGATGCCCGCTGATCCTGTTCGACCCGCGCCGAGTCGCGCTGAAGGCCCTCGGAGGATCCTCAGCCGCACATCCTCGTTTCGGCTTTCAGCAAGCCATGCACATCTCGCCGCGCATGGCGAGCGGATGCACCATGGCAAGCAGGCGGCGCTTGGGTGCAGTCATCAGCCGATGCGCTGCGGCGCGGGCCCCGCCCTCATGGTTTTCGGCGCCTCGCATCGCGCTGGCCGCGGAATAGAGGAGCGTCTTCATCTCCGAGGTGGTCACACCGTCGGCCCGCATCATCATGCGGATCATCGGATCGGTCAGGACCTCTTCAAGGGTCAGATCGTCATGCGCCTGGTTCATGGCTGTTTCCTCTTCTTGCCCTGTGGCCAAAGCAGTATCGTTCCCGGCCCATGCGGCGCCGGGGGACAGACTGTCAGCCTGTGCTGTCTTCAAAGCCCCGCATGCCCAAAACGCGGCGCGTGGAGCCTCGATCTGAAGCCGGGCCAGGTCTGCGCATCTCATTGGTCATGCGGCAGACCCTAAGGGGCACCCGGCGCCCCCGAACTTGACAAGGCTAAAATACCCTGTTACCGATTGGTAACATCTGCTTGTTACCGACCGGTCACACCCATGTCAAGCATGAATGCGAATAAAGCTCCTGAAGGTGGCGCTATTGTGAAAAAGACAGCCTGCAACGCCGAAGCGAAAACAAGCCCGCGTGATCGGATCGTCTCGAGCGCCTGTGCCCTGTTTCGCACCCATGGCATTCGTGGCATCGGCGTCGATGCCATCGCCCAGGCTGCGGAAACCAACAAGATGACGCTCTACCGTCATTTTGGGTCGAAGGACGATCTGGTCTGCGAGACACTGAAGGTAGCGTCCGCCCAAGCCGCTGCCTTGTGGGACGACCTGGAGAACCGCTTTCCCGACAATCCCCGCGCTCAAATCGATGGATGGGTGGCGGGTCGTGCCGATTGTCTGGCTTCCGAGCCACATGGCTGCGATCTTGCCAATGCGGCGGTGGAGTTGAAGGAGGACGGCCATCCGGCGCATGTCCTGATCGACAGGTTCAAAACCGAGCAGCGTCGTCGTCTCGAAGATCTCTGTCGCGCGGCCGGATTGAGCGATCCGGAGCTTCTGGCAGATACGCTCTCGATGCTTCTGGAAGGTGCGCGCGTGAGCCGCATCGCCACCGGCGATCACGGCCCCGCCGCCCGCTTCGAGCGCGCCTGCCACGCCGCAATTGCCGGCCATGAACGCAGCAAAGCCGGCTGACGTTCTCTCCCTCTGCAAAATGATATGTCCTGCGGCAGCCAGAAAAGCCTTTCTGGCGTTTGCGGTAACATGCAGCCGCTAAGGCTTAAACACACGCATGCGAACAAACCCGCTAGCACGATAGCGAGGCTGTCCGCGTTCAAAAGCCAAGGATACGAAAGACGGCTCGATCAATAGCCGCTGCGCTGGAGGATGGTTCGCACTTCCTCGAAGCGCCGTTTGTTTTCCGGATTGCGTTCGTCAGGCGAATAGCAGGTGCTGGACATGCAAAAGCGCTGAAGGACGAAGGGTGCCTTTGTGTTTTGAAACTGGCATTCGATCGTATCCACCATGTTCTTCGGCTCGACACCGTCGCGGGTGGAATAAGTCATGCGCACGCCTGGCGGCTTGAGCTCGGGGAAGGCCTGGACCACGCCAGTGTGCAGCGAGGCGGCCAGAAGCACATTCTGTGTTACGGCCTTGCAGGCATCCTCAATGGTCGCCTGGGCTGCCGGCACCATACCAGGGGCCTGGGCATAGGCCGTCGGTGCAAATGCGGCAACGCTGCCGGCCATCAGAGCAAAGCCCAGTCTCACGCACGCGATCTTGATCATCAATATCCCCGGAAGAGCGTCTCGGACGAGACTGGCCTTAAACGCATGACATGCTTGTCTTGTTCCATGACTATAACTGCGATGTTGCGGCTTTTGCATTATCGCGCCGCTGTCGATGCAGGCCGGCCCAAGGTGAAGGCCGTCGCACCGCAGCAAAGCCTAGGCTAGGCTTGCCTCAGAAGACGCGAGTGATTCGCCTTGATCAACCGGAACCAAAGGGTCCACGCCACAGTTGGACATCGGCAGCGCGTGGTTTGAAGGGAGCAGCGAAGATGAGCATCGAAGAAGACAAGGTCAGGGCGCGCGCCTATCGGCTCTGGGAAGAGGAAGGGCGCCCCGAAGGACGCCATGATCATCATTGGCAGCAGGCGATAAAGGATGTCGCCGAAGGTGCCAACGGCAAGGAAGCCGAAACGGCCGGGAAGGCTGGAACGGTCCAAGCGGCCGAAGCGCCCGCATCCGCCAGTGCGTCCTCGTCTGCCGCATCTGCGGGCAAAGGCCAGACGCGCAATGCGAGCCAGAAGCCGGCAACGTCCAAAGGAGCCGCCGCTCCGAAATCGGCCGGTTCCAAGGCGCCTGCGTCCGGAAACGGAGCTGCTGCTGCACCTAAGATTGCCGCTGCCGCCGTACCGTCTCAGCCGATCGTCGAGGCTGCGGGCGCTGAGGCACCTCAGCCAAAGCGGCGCGGAAAAGGCTCGTCCTCTCCCAAGCAGTTGGCTTGATCGAGCGAGAAGCGGCAGGTCTCGCGTCACCGTTCGCTGCCGGCAACGCGAGACAGAGCGTTATGGTCGCGCCGATCTATTGGATTCGACTTTGATCTCTGCGCATCACCAGTGCAGCCGAGTCGCATCATCCTGTCGGGTCTGACCGGATCTGCGATTTTTCGCCCTGTAAGAAGGCGGAGGATTTTGCGATGGTCGGACAAGACGAGCGACGTTGGCACCACCTTATCGCCCTCCTGCCATGCAATGGTCGTCTTCGTGCCTCGTGACATCCGTCAAGCGGGACACGTCGATCCTGCCCTATTAATGGTTTCGCAACTATGGCGTGTTTGATGATGGAAGGGGAGATTTGGAGAATTTCGTGCCGGGCTGCTTCTTTTCCAGGTCATCCCGGTTACAGTCGCGTCCGGCGGGAATCGTATGGCGATGACGGGATGTCGATATCGGACCCCGTCTGCCAGAACATTTGAATACGTGCGGCCGCAGCACTTCATCAGGAAGGCTCTGTCGTCTTGAGGGTTGTCGAGACGATGCGGATCTGTAGCACGGCCGGACGATGAGACTGAGCTTGGATGCGGCCGAGAAGGTTGCGACAGGCTCAAGACCCGGGACAGGGTCTTTCGATGGGATGATCGGGCGATAACAGTGCCGACATACCAGCCGGCCAGTTCGACAGAGCGGTCCGGACGACTGTTTGAAACAAAATGGGCGTGCGCCTGAGGTTGCCGAAGAGCGACCGGCCGAAGCCCGGGACGAGGTTTGCGTGAAGATACTTTCGGTGGCGTCGGAGATTTTTCCGTTGATCAAGACGGGCGGCCTGGCCGACGTTACGGGCGCGCTGCCAAAGGTTCTCGAGCATCTGGGTTGCCAGACGCGCACGCTGGTGCCCGGTTATCCCGCTGTTCTCTCGCGCATCGAAGAGCCGCGCCCGGTGCATTTTTTCAGCGATCTCTTCGGAACGCCGGCCACTCTTCTCGAAGCGCGCCATGAGGGGCTCGACCTGCTCATCCTCGATGTGCCGAGCCTCTACGACCGCCAAGGCGGCCCCTATGTCGGGTTGGATGGACAGGATTATCCCGATAATTGGCGCCGTTTCAGCGTGCTTCCCTATGTGGCCTCGGCGGTCGCGGGCGGCCTGTTGCCGGACTGGCGGCCTGACCTGGTGCACACGCATGACTGGCAGACGGCGCTGACCAGCGTCTATATGAAGTTTTCCGACAATGCGGCGGCGATCCCCTCCGTGCTGACCATCCACAATCTCGCTTTTCAAGGCCAGTTTTCGGCCAAGCTGATCCGCGAGATCGGCCTGCCGCCGGAGGCAATGACGGTTGATTGCTTGGAATATTACGGCGATCTCTGCTTCCTCAAAGGCGGGATCCAGACCGCCAGCGCCGTGACGACGGTGAGCCCCACCTATGCCCGGGAAGTTCTGTCAACCGATCTTGGCATGGGTCTGGACGGCGCGCTGCTGTCGCGCCTGCGGGATTTCTCCGGCATCGTCAACGGCATCGACATGGAGATCTGGGACCCAGCAACGGATCCCTATATTCCCGTTAACTACGACTACAAGCAGATCCGTCTGCGCCAGCGCAACCGCGCCAAGCTGATCGACGCCTTTCGCCTGGACAATACGCCGGGGCCGATCTTCGCCGCCGTGACCCGCCTGACCTGGCAGAAGGGCGCGGATATGCTGGCCGAGGTGGCCGACGAGATCTGCAATCTCGGCGGCAAGCTGATCATTCTCGGGCAGGGATCGAAGGATGTCGAGCGCTCGCTGATCCTCGCGGCCGGCTGGCGTCCCGGCCAGATCGGCGTGCGGATCGGCTATGACGAGGCAACCGCCCATCTGATCCATGCCGGCTGCGACGTCATGGTCCAGCCCTCCCGCTTCGAGCCCTGCGGCTTGACCCAGCTTTATGCCCTGCGCTATGGCGCCGTGCCGCTGGTCTCGCGCACCGGCGGGCTTTCGGAAACGATCATAGACGCCAATGACGCGGCCATGTCGGCAAGGGTGGCAACCGGCTTCCAGTTCCATCCCGTCACCGCCGACAATCTGCGGCTCGCGGTCCACCGGGCCTTCCATGCCTATCGCGATCCGAAGAAATGGGCGCGGCTGCAGAATCAGGGTATGAAGGCGAATTTCTCCTGGGAGCGCTCGGCCGAGCAATATGCTTCGCTTTATGCGCGGTTGATCGCAGAGCAGAAGCCGGTTGCCTAAGGGCAATCCCTTAGAGGGGTGACATGGCCCCCTGGGCGATCAGGATCTCCGGATCGGCATGGACAGGGAGCTCGCCGACCGGGCGATGAAACGCATGGCATGGGCCATTTCGTCCAGCTAGCGCCTTTTGCTGATCGTTTTTGGCTGAGATGGTCACGCTCGGGTGCAAGGTGACAGCCATGAACTGGCCGGCCCCGCCAGCCTCTGCCAGCATCACGCTTTCGGCCTGATCGACAGCATTTCAGCACGACCACCCCGACGCCGGCACAGAGCCGAGATACCAGAGCTTGTGGCAGGCCGAAAGCGAGGCGACCAGCAGATCCTCCGGGTTCCAGCGGGTCGGGTCGCCGCGCATGCTCGGGCCGGAAAACGCACCTCCTCTCACGCGAAAACGGCGCGTTGCCAGCAGCAGCGCGCCGTTTCCATCAGCTCAGAGCCGACGCCGATATCAGGCCGGGATGAACAGGCAGAGACTGCGGCCCATCATTTCATAGGCCTCGCCGCCTTCGATCGCCGCATCCGTAACGGTGGGATCGTCCGTGGTGAGAACCAGGCGCCATCCGCCCTCCGGCAGAACGAAGGGCACGGTGCCATTATGCGGGTTGAAGATCACCAGCATCTTCGACCAGATGCCTTCCTGGCCTTCAAGATCGCCGCGCGAGACCAGAGCGCCGATGGTCGTGCCGCCGCCATCGGCCCAGTGCTCCGGCAGCTGGGGTCCGCCGCCGGCATTCAGCCATTCGATCACCATGCCGTCGCGCCAGTTGTCGCGGCGCAAAAGCGGCTGCTCCATGCGCAGTGCAATCAGCCGGCGGGTGAAGTCGCGGAGCTCTTCGGCCGATGGCGGAAGGTCTTCCCAATGCACCCAGCTGATCTCGCTGTCCTGGCAATAGCCATTGTTATTGCCCATCTGGCTGCGGCCGAATTCATCGCCGGCCAGCACCATCGGCGTGCCATGCGACAGGAGCAGCGTGGCAAGGAAATTGCGCTTCTGGCGCTCACGCACGGCGTTGATGGTTTCGTCGTCGGTGGGGCCTTCCGCACCGTAATTGTCGCTACGATTATCGCTATGGCCGTCTTTGTTGTCCTCGCCATTCGCCTCGTTATGCTTTTCATTGTAGGAGACGAGGTCGTTCAGCGTGAAGCCGTCATGGGCGCAGATGAAGTTGACCGAGGCCCAAGGGCGGCGGCCGCGCAGGTCATAGAGATCGCCCGAGCCGAAGAAGCGGGCGGCGAAATCCGGCGCGGTGTTGTCGGTGTCCTTCCAGTAATCGCGCACGGTGTCGCGATATTTGTCGTTCCACTCGGCCCAGCCCGGCGGAAAGCCGCCGACTTGGTAGCCGCCCGGACCGATATCCCAAGGCTCGCCGACGAGCTTGACCTTGGAGAGAACCGGATCCTGCGTCACCGCATCGAAGAAACCGCCGCGCTGGTCGAAACCCTCAGGCTCGCGGCCGAGGATGGTGCCGAGATCGAAGCGGAAGCCATCGACATGCATCTCCTCGACCCAGTAGCGCAGCGAGTCCGTGACCATCTGCAGCACGCGCGGATGCGAGGTGTTGACCGTGTTTCCCGTCCCGGTGTCGTTGATATAGTAGCGGTGATTGTCGGGGATCGTGCGATAGTAGGAGAAATTGTCGATGCCCTTGAAAGAGAGCGTCGGCCCCAGCTCGTTGCCCTCGGCCGTGTGGTTGTAGACCACGTCGAGAATGACCTCGATGCCGCCGTCATGCAGCGCGCGCACCATGTCGCGGAAGCCGTCGCGGCCATTCGGGCCGAAATAGCGATTGGCCGGCGAGAAGAAGCCGAGCGTGTTGTAACCCCAGAAATTGTGCAGGCCCTTGTCGATCAGCATGCTGTCGTCGGGGAAGAAATGGATCGGCAGAAGCTCGACCGAGGTAATCCCGAGGCTCTTGATGTAATCGACGACGGCCTTGTGGCCCATGCCTTCGAAGGTGCCGCGCAGGTTTTCCGGGATCGCCGGATGCAGCTTGGTGAAGCCCTTCACATGGGTTTCGTAGAAGATGGTCTTCGACCAGGGAATGATCGGGCTCTTGTCGCCCTTCCAGTCATAGGCGCCGGTATCGACCACCCGGCACTTCGGCATGACCGCGGCGCTATCGGTCTCGCTGAAGGACAGGTCCTTGTCTTCCGCATCCATGATATAGCCGAAATGGTCGGACGACCAGGCCACATCGCCGACGAGCTCGCGCGCATAGGGATCGACCAGCAGCTTGTTCGGATTGAAGCGGTGGCCCTCCTCAGGGCGGTAGGGGCCGTGGACGCGATAGCCGTAGAGCTGGCCGGGCTTCAGTCCCGGCACAAAGCCGTGCCAGACCTCATTGGTATATTCGGGTAGTGTCAGACGGGCGATCTCAATCCGGCCGCTGTCGTCGAACAGGCAGAGCTCAACGCGCTCCGCATGGGCGGAAAACAGCGCGAAATTCACGCCGTCCTGATCCGGAATGGCGCCAAGTCTATGCCAGCTTCCGGCCTCGATCGAATATGTTTTCACTTGAGCGTCCACGCGCGTTGTCCCTTGCAGTAGGATCGGGGTTCTGGGAGATGCCTTCACAAATTGTGCAGCGCATGCATTTGTTCCCTTGATGGCGCGAAAAAAGACAATTTCCCTTTGAAGGTTCATGCGCAATTTCTAATATGGTCCATGCATTGCGAGCCATAGGACAGCGCCATAAGACGGATCGCATGATCCCCGTCGAAAGCGTTCATATTGCGTTGCAGCATATTGATGTGTGGTGGCGGCAATGCTACCGACGTTCAGTCCCTCAGACTTAGAGCCTGAAGGATAGAAATTGCGTTCTGGAGCCTAGCTTTGATGGGCGACATGCATCGGAGTAATTGATCCAATGGCCGCAGGTAAGCTCACAGCGCTGCAGGTTCTGCGCGCATTTGCGGCACTGTCCGTTGTCTTCCATCATGCACTGCGCGCTGTCTCGGTCCATGCACCAGGAGATCTCGCAGCATCCAGCCCATTGATCATACCGGCAGCGGTTGTGGAACTCGGCGCTTTCGGTGTGGACCTGTTTTTCGTTTTGAGTGGGTTCCTGATGATCTTCATCAGCAGGAAGTATGTCTCTGGCGAAAAGCCGGTCAGCGATTTTCTTATACAGAGAATATTTCGTGTCTGGCCACTCTATGTCATTGCCACAGCGCTTTATCTTGGTCTCGCAATCGTCTCTTCTTTGACCAAGACGGGAGAGCTGCCATACGATACGGCGTGGTGGCGGTTGTTGAGTATTTTCTTTATCCCGTCCTTCGACAGAACGGGCGTGTTGCAGCCAATTGTCGGTGTCGGCTGGACCTTGAACTATGAGGCGTTCTTTTACCTCGTCTTCTCGATCGCACTCTTTTTCCCGGGCCGTTTTATCCTTCCGGCGGTTGGAGGAGTGCTCTTCGCCTTCTTCCTCGCGGGGTGCTATGTCCTTCCGAGCGGCTCTGCAGGACATATTTTTTTATCGAACCCGATTCTCTTCGAATTTCTGTTTGGCGCAGTCATAGCAGCCATGCATCGTGGCGGTTTTCTGCGGCTAAACGCATTATACTACCTGAGTGCAGGCTTTGCGTTGCTCATCGCCTTCGCTTTCGTTCCGAATGAATCAGTCTGGCGGTTCATAGCGCGTGGCGTTCCCGCTGCCTTGATCTTCATCGGCTTTTTGAGGCTCGAAGAGCGGGTGACGTGGTCGCGCCTGTTGGTCCTGCTCGGGGATGCATCCTATTCGATTTATCTCTTCCACGTCGTTATCCTCTACCAAGTGATCGGAAAACTATTTCCGCTTATTGCAAAGGCGCTGCCAGTTCTCTCAGGAGAAGTGTCGGCTCTTATGGCCTCGCTGGTGGCAATTGTTATTGGAACCCTTATCCATCTTTTTGTTGAAAAGCCGATCCTTGGCTTCTTGGGGAAAAGGTAGATGGAAGCCGCTCATTTCTAAAACGACGTAAGTCGTTCCTTACTCTTTATCATTCCTTCCGCCTGGCAAAGAGCGGTCGATTCGGGTGAACAATGCCAATGTCATTGTTCATTCTGCGGAGACAATCCGTCCTGCTCCCTGCTGCTTCACAATGCCCTCCGGTGCCGCCATCTTCAGCCCATCGAAAGGGCGGAAGAACCGCCCTGGCTGACAGGACGCCGGCAGAGGCAGCATCGTCTTTGCGCTTGTCCTGACAGCTGTTCAGCGTCTGAACGGCGCGGAAAGGACATGTCATGATCGACCAGATCAAAGGCCTCCATCACGTCACCTCGATGGCCTCCAATGCGCGGGAAAACAACGCATTCTTCACCGATGCGCTTGGGTTGCGCCGGGTCAAGAAGACGGTCAATTTCGACGCGCCTGATGTCTACCACCTCTATTATGGTGATGAGCTGGGTATGCCGGGCAGCGTGATGACCTATTTTCCCTTCCCCAATATCGCCAAGGGCCGGCCGGGCACGGGCGAGGTCGGCACCACCGTCTTTTCCGTCCCGAAGGGCACGCTGCCGTTCTGGCGCGAGCGGTTGGTGGCCCACAAGGTCGATGGGCTGAAAGAGGATGAAGCCTTCGGTGCCAAGCGTCTGCATTTCGCCGGGCCCGATGGTGACGGCTTCGCGCTGGTGGAAGTCGAGGACGATGCGCGCGCGGTCTGGACGGGCAACGGGGTCGGTGCGGACGAAGCCATTCGCGGCTTCCATTCTGTCTCGCTGCGGCTGCGCGACGAGGGCGCCACGCGCGAGCTGCTCGGCTTCATGGGTTATCAGCCCGTGGATACGCATGACGGCGTCACGCGGCTGGCGGTTCCCGGCGGCAATGAGGCTGGGGTCATCGATCTCGAAACCCTGCCCAATATTGCCCACGGGCGCCAGGGCGCAGGCTCGGTGCATCACGTGGCCTTCGCCGTGGAAAACCGCGAGGCACAGCTCGCCGTGCGCAAGGCCCTGATGGATACGGGCTATCAGGTGACGCCAGTGATCGACCGCGATTATTTCTGGGCGATCTATTTCCGCACACCCGGCGGCGTGCTGTTCGAGATCGCCACCAACGAGCCGGGCTTTGCCCGCGACGAGGATCCTGCTCATCTCGGCGAGGCGCTGAAGCTGCCGCAGCAGCACAAGCATTTGCGGCCGATCCTGGAGCAGCATCTGGAAAAGCTGGAAGGCTAAGCAAATGTCTGACGACAGCTACCACCATCTGGTCAGGCCAGGCGCGCCGGGCGCGCCTGCCTTCTTCGTCTTCCATGGCACGGGCGGCGATGAAAACCAGTTCTTCGCCTTTGCCAGCCGGCTTCTGCCGGATGCGACCATCGTCTCGCCACGGGGCGATATTTCAGAACATGGCGCGGCACGCTTCTTTCGCCGCACGGGTGAGGGCGTCTATGACATGGCCGATCTCGCCCGTGCGACGGCGAAAATGGCGGGCTTCATGCGCCGGATGGCGGACGAGCACGCGACCGGCGAGAGTCTTGGCCTTGGCTTTTCCAATGGCGCCAATATTCTCGCCAATGTGCTGATCGAGCAACCCGGCCTGTTTTCCAAGGCCGCGCTGATGCATCCACTCATTCCCTTCGCTCC
This sequence comes from Xaviernesmea oryzae, assembly GCF_900109605.1. GTDB lineage: Bacteria > Pseudomonadota > Alphaproteobacteria > Rhizobiales > Rhizobiaceae > Xaviernesmea > Xaviernesmea oryzae. Next base: position 114,055 of record NZ_FOAM01000004.1, on the reverse strand, counting down.
CACGGCGCGCGCGCCGTTGACGGGTGCAAAGGTGTTGATCACGGCCGGCCGGAGAGATCCGATCTGCCCGGTGCCGCTGACGGAGGCGCTCGCTGCGCATCTGGAAGGCCGTGGCGCCATGGTGGAAACGGAATGGCATGCGGGTGGACACGACATCCGCCCCAACGAGATCACCGCGCTCGAACGGTTCTTGACCGGGGACGCCAACATCTGATCGCAAGATCGTGTGTGCGTCAAAGCAACGGAGAGCCTTGCGCTATCGCTCTTCTATTTGGCGCATGGTCGTGTCGAGTGGTGGTTCATCTTGCACGACTAAAACCCGAAAACCTGGGGAAGCCGCCGCGTTTGGCGGCTTTTCTGCGTGGTTTTTGTCGCAAGTGTCATCAAACCGTCATCTTGGCAGAGCCTTCCGCTGCATTTTTGCTTGATCTCGATGCATGCTTCGGCGCAAAGCACGCGATCTGATCCCCACCGGTGCGCGCTAATCGTGCAAGCTCCATGGACCGCCGGTGGAAAGACATCATGTTCGTGATCCCTCGTGATTGCGACGCATGGCCGCCCGCTCCCCTTTCGTCCAGGCCTTGAGACGATCCTGGAGGATGCAGGGCTGGGCCAAGGAACGACCCGATATGAAAAACACAGACATCGCCCGGATCGCCGCATGGCTGACCGCGCAGGGACTGAAGGGCAGCGATGAGCTTGCCATCCTCCACGGCTTCTGCATGCAGTGCCGCGCCGCCGGCTTGAAATTGGACCGCAATCTGGCGCTGATCGATACGCTGCATCCGGTCTATGAAGGCCGCGCCTTTCAGTGGGACAGCAGCGAGCCGGTGGTCTCCACCTTCGAATATATGTCGTCGGACGAAGGCGAGGCTTCGGAGAACTGGCGGCGCACGGCGTTTCACCATCTGCGCAAGACGCGCCAGGGGGAGCTGCGCCGGCGCATCGGCTTTGGCGAGCCGGCCGATTTCTATAAGCTCGATACGCTGGTGGCATCAGGGCACAAGGACTATGTCGCTCTGATCCACCGCTTTGCCGAGGCGAGCCATATCGGCGATATGGACTGTTTCTATTCGCATTGGACCACACGCGACGAGGCTGGTTTCAGCGAGGCGGATCTTGCCGCTTTGCGGGAACTGGTGCCTTATCTCGCGCTCGCCATCAAATCCTGCACGCTGGCGCGGATCTCGCGCACCATCGCCGAGGTCTATCTCGGCCGCGATGCCGCGCGCCGTGTGCTCGAAGGGCGCATTTCTCGCGGACGGACAGACCGGATCTCGGCCGTGCTCTGGTTTTCCGATCTGCGCGATTACACACGGATCACGGAGAGCCTGCCGCCGGACGAGATCATTCCCTTCCTCAACGACTATGCGGATGCGGTCATCACCTCCATCCATGAGGCCGAGGGCAACGTGCTGAAGCTGATCGGCGACGGCGTCATGGCGATCTTCAAGGCCGAGGAGAGCGAGGAGGCCTGCCACCGCGCGCTCAAGGCCGAGCATATTCTGCGCGACAAGATCGAAGCCCTGAATGCCCGGCGCGCGGCCGATGGCAAGCCGACGACGGAGGTCTATCTCGGCCTGCATACGGGCGATGTCTTCTACGGCAATATCGGCAGCGCCAACCGGCTTGATTTCACGGTGATTGGTCCCGCGGTCAACGAGGTCGCGCGCATTGCCTCGCTCTGCCGGGTGGTCGACCGATCGGTGGTCATGTCCTCACCCTTCGTCGCCAGCGCGCCGCCACCTGTGGACCGCGAGGTCGTTTCGCTCGGGCGCTATGCCTTGCGCGGGGTCAAGGCCGCGCAGGAACTGTTCACGCTGATGCCGGTGGCGCAGAAGCCGCGCCGGCCGGCGGCCGAAGATGTCGAGGCCGAGAAGATGTCGCCGACGCGGCTGCGGGCGCGGCTCTGATCGATCGCGGCCTACGCGCCTTCGATCTCGCTGAGGAAGGCGTCGAGTTCGGCATTGTCGATGCCCACGAGATGCTCGGCAGCCGGATAGGCTCCGGAACGCACATCGGCGACATATTCGCCGAAAGCGGCAATGCGCTCCTGCTGCAGACGCTCGTAATCGGCAGCAAAGTCGCGGTAGGTCTTCGCATGGCGTGGATAATGGCCGCGATGGCTGCCAAGCACGTCCTCGGCAAAGAGATATTGCGCATCGCAGCCGGCGCCGGCGCCCATGGATAGCATCAAAAGCGAGGTCCGGCGGCTGATTTCGCGCGCGACTTCGCCTGGCACCACCTCGATCTCGGCTGCAAAAGCGCCGGCGTCCTCCAGCGCTTTCGTCTGGCGCCAGACGGTGAGCGCGCTTTGGGCCGTCTTGCCGACGGCGCGAAAGCCGCCGGTCCAGGTTGCCTTGGAGGGGATGAGGCCGACATGGCCGCAGACGGGGATGCCCTCTTCCGCCAAGCGTCGCACGGTCGAAAGACCGGCCGCGCAATAGACCGCATCGCCGCCGGCCATCATCGCCTTGAAAGCGGCCCGCAGATAATCTTCCGTGGTCACGCACTGGCCATATTCCAGGCCGGGAAAGGCAAAGCAGGTCGGCGCGGCCTCGCGAAACGCCGGGCCGAGCAGCGCAGGTGGCACCGAGAGAAGATCGACGCCGGCGCGCTCGGCCGCTTCGGCCTCTTCCAGCGTCACCACCCGCAGCATGCTGAGCTGGCGCTTGCCCTTCATGGCAAGAAGATCGGCGACGGTGGGGCGGCGGGACTTGGTCATGAATGCTTCCTTGCGCCGCTGATCGGCGCTTCGCGAGAGAGGGAAGGTGGCCGGCTACATTGGCAGCCTGCTGGTAGCGCGATCAGGCTGCCAGCAGGCTCTTGAGCTTGGTCGCGGATGAGGCAAGCGCTGTGGGGTCGGGGCGGGCGCCATTGGCGATCATCATCTCGGCCAGTCGGATATCGCGCGCCACGGCATTACCAGGTCCAATGCCCGCCGCCGCCGTCAGGCGTCCCTCTGAATCGAGGTGGAAAAGGATCAGCGCCTCGGCGCCCATGTCACGCCGCACGATGCGATCGCCCTCCTGCGCCAGTCCGGCGACCTGAAGCGTCAGGTCATACTGATCCGACCAGAACCACGGCACGGCGGCATGGACCGCCTGTTCGCCGAGCAGATTGGCAGCAGCCAGCGCCGCCTGTTCCTGCGCATTGCGCCAGGCTTCCAGACGAACGCGTCGGCTCGTGCCGTCCGCGCCGGGAGGAAGGGGAAAAGAGCAGCAGTCGCCAGCAGCGAAGATCAGCGGGTCGCTCGTTGTCAGATGCCGGTCCACCGCAATGCCATTGTCGATCGCAAGACCGGCGGCCGCTGCAAGCTCCACATTCGGCACGGCGCCAATGCCGACCAGCACCAGATCCGCCTCCAGCCGCTCGCCTGAGCCGAGCTTGATTTCGGCGCCGCCCTCATGTTCCGTCAGCGCGGTCATGGTGGCGCCCGTGAGGATGCGCACGCCCTCGGCGCTGTGACGCTTGGCCACGATCTCCGCCATTTCGGCTGGCACACCGCGTGCGAGAATGCGTGGGCCCGCCTCCAGAAGCGTGACGGCCGCGCCGCGCTGACGCGCCGTCGCCGCCAGTTCCAGCCCGATGAAGCCGCCGCCGATCAGCACTACATGCTGTCCCGCCGAAAAAGCCTGGGTCAGTGCAGCTGCATCGTCGGCCGTGCGCAGGGTGCGGATGTATCGGCTTGCATCCGTCATGCCGGGCAGGCGCCGGGGACGTGCGCCCGTGGTCAGGAGCAGCCTGTCATAGGCCAGGGTGGTCTCGCCATCAGCGCCGGCAAGGCGGAGCGCTTTAGCCTGCCGGTCGATGCCGCGTGCCTCGGTGGCGAGCATCAGGGTGATGCCGGCTTCCTGATAGGCGTCGAGGGAAGCGACCAACTTTGGTCCGTCCATGCTAAGTGCCTTGGAGAGCGGCGGGCGCTCATAGGGCAGATGCCGCTCGGCGCCGACAAGCGTCAGCGGTCCCTGATAGCCACGCTCGCGCAGGGCAAAGGCAGCACGTGCGCCGCATTCGCCGGCGCCGACGATGACGATTCCCGCAGCCATGACCCTCTCCTTCAACCGATCGCGATATAGACGGTGTCGCCGTCGAGCTTGACCGGATAGGTCTGCAGATTGACGCAGACGGGCGCACCAAGCGCTTTGCCGGTCTTGTAGTTGAAGCGGCCATTATGCTTGGGACATTCGATCACCTCGTCCATGACCAGCCCATCCGCGAGATGGATCTTTTCATGGGTGCAGAGACCGTCCGTGGCGAAAAAGGCGTCGTCAGGGCTGCGATAGATGGCGAAGGTGCGTCCTTCGTGATCGAAGCGCATCACATCTTCCTCGTCGATCTCGTCGCGGCTGCAAACGGCGATCCAGCTGTCGCTCATGGTGTCCTCCAGAAAAATGGTTGATCTCGATGGGCCGCGTCCCAAGGCCTCCCGCCCCGGGTTGGCCGGCGTCATTCCGCCGCGAGCGCCTGAGGCTCGAAGTCTTCGCGATAGGGCTTGGCGGTCGGCGGCAGGCTGCGCTTGAGGAAGTAATCCTCGTTCTTCAGCTGGCGCAGGAAGGCCGGGATCATCTCGCGATAGCCAGCAAGGATCGATGGGCAGGGAGCCGGCAGATCGTGCTTGATCATCGCGTGTAGCCTGGGCAGCGCGTGGTAGGGCACCATCGGAAACATATGATGTTCGACGTGATAGTTCATGTTCCAGTAGACGAAGCGCGAGAACGGATTCATGTAGACCGTGCGGCTGTTCAGCCGGTGGTCGATGACATTGTCGGCCAGCCCGCCATGCTGCAGAAGCCCGGTCATCACATGGTGCCAAGCGCCGTAAAGACGCGGTAGGCCGATCAGCATCAGCGGTAGGATCGAGCCCATGGCAAAGGCAGCGACGATGGTTGCGGCATAAAGCGCCAGCCAGATGCGGGCGACGCGAATGGCCTTAGGCTGCTCCTCGGCGGGAACGAAGGTCTTCTCCTCCCGGCTGATGATGCCGGCGGCATTGCGCAGCATATCGACCATCGCATAGCCGGCATCGAGAATGCCGAAGACATTGAGGATCAGGCGGAACAGATCCGGCGGGCGCATGACGGCGATTTCCGGATCGCGGCCGACGATGACGGTGTCCGTATGGTGGCGCGTGTGGCTCCAGCGCCAGGTGATCGGATTGCGCATGATCATGAAGCAGGCGATTTGATAGACCACATCGTTCATCCAGCGGGTCTTGAACGCCGTGCCATGGCCGCATTCGTGCCAGCGCGAATCCGAAGCCGAGCCATACAACACGCCGTAGACCAGGAAGAAGGGCACGCACCACCACGAGCCCCACAAGGCCGCGCCGAGGCCGCCCGTGACCACCATGCCGCCGAGCCAGAGCGCGGTGTCGCGGATAGCGGGGCCATCCTCACGCTTCATCAGCTCCTTCATCTCCTTGCGGGGAATGTCGGTGTGATACCATTCGGCCGCTGACAGACCGGTCTCGACGGCGCGCTGGGCATCGCGGCCGATCAGGCTGTAGTCACGCTTCGTTGCTGATGTCGTCATTGGGGATCTCCTCCGCCGCGTCTGGCCTAGCCTTCCGGCTCGTGCTGTGCGGCTGTCTCCTGCGCCTCTGCAAGATCGTCTTGCCCTTGGCGCCGCTCCTCATGACCAAGACTGTAGGTTGACTTCCGTGCAGGCTCAATGCAGCCTTGAGAGATTCTATCATTCTTCATCATCATTGCCGCGTCATGTGTGAGGGGATTTTCTCATGCGCCGCGGCTTCAGTCTGGAGGGGACGAGATGAGCGGCAGGCCGACAATTGCGGATCTGGCCAGGGCTGCGGGGGTGAGCGTCGCGACGGTGGATCGCGTGCTCAACGGCCGCCATCGGGTGCGCGAGGATACGGCGCGGCGCGTCTATGACGCAGCGCGTGCCATTGGCTATCACGCTGTCGGCCTGCTGCGTCAGCGCGTCTTCGAGGATCTGCCGCATGTGCGTCTGGGCTTTCTCCTGCAAAAGCCCGATCAGCCCTTCTATCAGGCCGTCATGCGCGAGATCGAGCAGGCGACGCTGGCCGCGCCGGGCGTGCGCGCCGTGCCGCAGATCGATTTCGTCCCCAATTCGACGCCAAGCGTACTGTCCGAAAAGCTCAAGACGATGGCCGCCCGCAATCAGGCGATCGCCATGGTGGCGCCGGATGTGCCGGCGCTCGCCGCCGTGGTCGAGGAATTGAGCGAGCGTGGCATTCCGGTTTTCACCCTCCTGTCGGATTTCGCGGTCGGTGCGCGACGCGGTTATATAGGGCTCGACAATGTCAAGGTTGGCCGCACGGCGGCGTGGATGATTGCCAAGGCCGTGCGGAAGCCCGGCAAGGTGGCCGCCTTTGTCGGCAGTCACCGGTTTCATGGGCATGAGCTGCGCGAGCTCGGCTTTCGCTCCTATATCCGCGAGCATGCGCCGGAACTGGAGATGCTGGATACGCTGGTCAATCTGGATACGGCCGAGATCACCCATGAGGCGACCCTCAACCTCGCGGCACGCCATCCCGATCTGGTGGGACTCTATGTCTGCGGTGGCGGCATGGAGGGTGCGATTTCAGCCCTGCGGGAAGACAAGCTCGGCGGGCGGATCGCCACTGTCGTCAACGAGTTGACACCGGACTCGCGTGCGGCACTGGCGGAGGAGGTGGTGACCATGGCGATCGCCACGCCGGTCGAGCGTCTGGCGCGCGATCTGGTCGCGCGCATGCTCGGCGCGCTCGACGGCAGCCAGTCGGGCGCAAGCCAGATCTTCCTGCCCTTCGAAATCTATACGCCCGAAAACATCTGACTTGTCGTCCCCTCTTTGCAAGAATTCTTGCATCATGCCGCCTGCATCCTGTCACAGATGAGGGCGAAAGCCCGAGCTTGCGCTTTGACGGCACTGCCGTGCCGCGTCAACATCCGTGCCGGAGGAGGAGGGCAGGCGACATCGACCCACCGGCACGGCACTGCGTCGGGCAGGCTGGACGAGCCGCATCGGCCAAAACGGCGCTGGGCGCGTGACACTGCCAGCGCAAGGCCGCCGGACCTGCGGCATAACCCGGTCGGCTTCCCCGGCCGGGGATCCCGCGCCATCCTCCGATCCTTTTCAGCATCACCAAGGAGATATCATCCATGACCACGTTGCGCTTCGCGCTCAACCATATGGCAGCCCCGGGCCTGCCGCTCGACCGCTTCTTTGCGCTGGCCCGCGATCTCGGCATCGATGCAGTCGAAATCCGCAACGACCTCGCGGGCAATGCGATCCTCGACGGCACGCCGCCTGATGTCGTCAAGGCCGCCGCCCAGGCTGCCGGCCTGACCATCATCTCGATCAACGCACTGCAGCGCTTCAATCAATGGACGCCGGAACGCGAAGCCGAGGCCGAGGCCTTGATCGCTTATGCCCGCGACGCCGGCGCCAAAGCCCTGGTTCTGGTGCCGGTCAATGATGGCTCGGGCCAGGCCGATGGCGAGCGGCAGGCTAATCTTGCGACCGCTTTGGCCGCGCTGAAGCCGCGCCTGGACGCCGCCGGCCTGACGGGCCTTGTGGAGCCGCTCGGCTTCGAGATCTGCTCGCTGCGCTCCAAGAGCGAGGCCGCCGACGGCATCCGCGCCGTACAGGGCGAGGGCACCTTCAAGCTCGTGCATGACACGTTCCATCATCACCTTGCGGGAGAGGATGCGTTCCATCCTGAGCTCACGGGCCTCGTTCATATTTCCGGCGTTGCCGATGCCGGAGTTGCTGTCAGCGACATGCGTGATCCGCATCGGGTTCTGGTGACCGAGGGCGACCGCCTCGATAATCTCGGCCAGATCGCGCGGCTGCGCGCCGGTGGCTATGCCGGTTTCTTTTCGTTCGAACCTTTTTCTCCCGATGTTCACAGCCTTCCGGACGTCCGTTCCGCCCTTGCCGAGAGCATCGCCTTGATCGAAAGTCATATCTAACCAATGCCCTGCGCGTCTTTGTGAACAGGCGCTTTCCATCACATGACAAGCGGCCCGGCGGAGGCTTGACGCCGGGTCAAAAAATAGAATACATATTCCGTATACACAGGATATCGGTCTTTTTGTTCTGTTTTCCTGGAGCGGTTGCCCAGGCCTGAGGAGAGGCGGGGAGCAACCGGAAGATTGCAGGGTTCGCGAAGCGCGGCTCTGTCTGCCGGCGTGAGGAGGGTGGTGCCGGCCACCGTTGGAGGAGGAAATTACATGAAAAAGTTCATTCTCGGCGCTGCCATGGCCGTATTGATGTCCGGCGCCGCTCAGGCCCAGACCATTGGCGTCTCGATGGCGCTGTTCGACGACAACTTCCTGACCGTCCTGCGCAACGGCATGCAGACCTATGCCAAGACGCTGGATGGCGTGACCCTGCAGGTCGAGGACGCGCAGAACGACGTGGCCAAGCAGCAGAGCCAGATCCAGAACTTCATCGCCTCGGGCGTCGATGCGATCATCGTCAACCCCGTCGACACCGACGCGACGGCTGCCATGTCGAAGATCGCTGCCGATGCCAAGATCCCGCTCGTCTACGTCAATCGCGAGCCGGTCAATGTCGACAACCTGCCCGAAAAGCAGGCCTTCGTCGCCTCCAACGAAAAGGAATCCGGCACGCTGGAGACCCAGGAAGTCTGCCGCCTGCTGAAGGGCAAGGGCAAGATCGTCGTGATCATGGGCGAGCTGTCCAACCAGGCCGCGCGCATGCGCACCCAGGACGTCAAGGACGTCATCGCCACCGATGCATGCAAGGGCCTCGAAATCGTCGAGGAGCAGACGGCCAACTGGTCGCGCACCCAGGGCAGCGACCTTGTCACCAACTGGCTCTCCGCCGGGCTGGAATTCGATGCCGTCGTCTCCAACAATGACGAAATGGCGATCGGCGCCATCCAGGCGCTGAAGGCAGCCGGCCGGAAGATGGACACCGTCGTCGTCGCCGGTGTCGACGCCACCCAGGACGCGCTGGCCGCCATGGCCGCCGGCGATCTCGATGTCACCGTGTTCCAGGATGCTGCCGGCCAGGGCCGCGGCGCCGTCGATGCGGCCATGAAGCTCGTCAAGGGCGAGAAGGTCGAGAAGAAGAACTACGTTCCCTTCCAGCTGGTCACGCCGGAAAACCTCAAGACCTTCCAGGCCAAGAACTAACCACATGCCGGGCATCCATCTGGGGCGAACGTTCCCGCTTGGATGCCCGGTTTGCGGCCAGGAAGCGTGCGGCCGGCGACAGGATGCCGGCCGACCATCGGGGCCCTTGAAGGCTCTCGTTCAGGGAGAAACGCGATGATCAGCCCGTCGACCATGGCGGCCGTGCGCGCGAGCGGCGCCGTGCCCAAGTCCGAATATCTGATGACCGTCACCGGCGTGCGCAAGGAATTTCCCGGCGTCGTCGCTCTGGACGATGTGTCCTTTCGCTTGAAGCGCGGCACGGTGCATGCGCTGATGGGCGAAAACGGCGCCGGCAAATCGACGCTGATGAAGATCCTGGCCGGCATCTACCAGCCCGACAAGGGCGAGATCAAATTGCGCGGCGTGGACATCCAGCTGACGTCGCCGCTCGATGCGCTGAAGAACGGCATCGCCATGATCCATCAGGAGCTGAACCTGATGCCCTTCATGACCATTGCCGAGAATATCTGGATCCGGCGCGAGCCGTTGAACCGCTTCGGCTTCGTCGATCACACGGAGATGAACCGCAAGACGGCGGATCTCTTTGCCAGGCTGAATATCAAGCTCGATCCGCAGATGGAGGTGCGCGACCTGTCGATCGCCAATCGACAGATGGTCGAGATCGCCAAGGCCGTCTCCTATGAATCCGACGTCTTGATCATGGACGAGCCGACATCGGCCCTGACGGAGCGCGAGGTCGCACACCTCTTCACTATCATCCGCGATCTCAGGGCCCAGGGCATCGGCATCGTCTACATCACCCACAAGATGAACGAGCTGTTCGAGATCGCCGACGAATTCTCGGTCTTCCGCGACGGCAAATATATCGGCACCCACGCCTCCAGCGATGTCACACGCGATGACATCATCCGCATGATGGTGGGGCGCGAAATCACCCAGATGTTCCCGAAGGAGGAGGTGCCGATCGGCGAGGTCGTGCTCTCCGTGAAGAACCTGACGCTCGACGGCGTCTTCCGCGATGTATCCTTCGATATTCGTGCGGGCGAGATCCTCGGACTTGCCGGCCTCGTCGGCTCCGGCCGGTCCAATGTGGCCGAGACGCTGTTCGGCGTTACGCCGGCTAGCGCAGGCACCATCGCGATCGATGGCAAGCCGGTGACCGTTGACTCGCCCACGGCCGCCATCCGCCACCGCATGGCCTTCCTCACCGAAGACCGCAAGGATACCGGCTGTCTCCTGATCCTGGACATTCAGGAAAACATGCAGATCGCGGTTCTCCAGGACAAATATGTCAAGGGCGGCTTCGTCGACGAGAAGGCCGTGGCGCGTGACTGCGCCGACATGGCCCGCAAGCTGCGCGTGAAGACGCCGAACCTGCAGGAGCGGATCGAGAATCTGTCCGGCGGCAACCAGCAGAAAGCGCTGATCGGCCGCTGGCTGCTCACCCATCCGCGCATCCTCATTCTCGACGAGCCGACACGAGGGATCGATGTCGGCGCCAAGGCCGAGATCCATCGTCTCGTCACCGAACTCGCCCGCACCGGCGTCGCCGTCCTGATGATCTCCTCGGAGATGCCGGAGGTGCTCGGCATGAGCGATCGGGTGATGGTCATGCATGAGGGGCGCGTCACCGGCATTCTCGACCGGGCCGAAGCCACGCAAATCAAGGTCATGGAGCTGGCGGCCCAATAGGCGCCGGCTTCATCCAGGGAGGATATCAATGACCACGAAAGTCGAAGCCCATGCCCCGGCCGCGCCGCCGGCCCCGCGCCGCCGGCTGCCGCCCGAACTCAACATCTTTCTCGTCCTGATCGGGATTGCGCTGGTTTACGAGGCGCTCGGCTGGATTTTCGTCGGCCAGAGCTTCCTGATGAATCCGCAGCGCCTGACCATCATGATCCTGCAGGTCTCGGTGATCGGCATCATCGCGGTCGGTGTCACCCAGGTGATCATCACCGGCGGCATCGATCTGTCCTCCGGCTCCGTCGTCGGCATGACCGCGATGTTTTCAGCCAGCGTTGCCCAGGCATCCACCTGGCCGCGTGCGCTCTATCCCTCGCTCACCGATCTGCCGGCCATCGTGCCGATTGCATTGGGTGTTGCCGTCGGCCTGATCGCCGGCATCATCAACGGCCAGCTGATCGCCCGCACGAAAATCCCGCCCTTCATTGCCACGCTCGGCATGATGGTCTCGGCCCGCGGCATTTCCAAGTGGTACACGAAGGGTCAGCCGGTCTCGGGCCTGACGGACCAATTTAATTTCATCGGAACCGGCATCTGGCCCGTCATCGTCTTCCTCGTGGTTGCCCTGATCTTCCATGTCGCGCTGCGCTATACACGCTATGGCAAGTTCACCTATGCGATCGGCGCCAATCCGCAGGCAGCCCGGGTCTCGGGCATCAACATCGAGTCACATCTGGTCAAGGTCTATGCCATTGCCGGCATGCTGGCCGGCCTCGCCGGCGTCGTCACGGCCGCCCGCGCCCAGACCGCCCAGGCCGGCATGGGCGTGATGTATGAACTCGACGCCATTGCCGCGACCGTCATCGGCGGCACCTCGCTCACCGGCGGCGTCGGCCGTATCACGGGCACGGTCATCGGCACGGTGATCCTCGGTGTCATGACGTCAGGCTTCACCTTTTTGCGGGTCGACGCCTATTACCAGGAGATCGTCAAGGGCTTGATCATCGTCGCCGCCGTGGTCATCGACGTCTACCGCCAGAAAAAGCGCAAGGTCTGATCCTCACAGGCCTTTGACAGCGCGGCCCCGTCTTCGGCAGAAGGCGGGGTTTTTGCCGTTCTGGCCGTTGGACGGAAAGGTCCGAAACCTTTTCCAGCGGCTCGCGATTGGCTAGAAGCGGGCTCGATGAGTTCGATTTTGACGCTTGCCACCGCCTGCGGCCGCTGCCGGGCGCACGTGTCGCAGTCAACCCGCGAGGCGCCGTCTCGGCCGCATGCATATGCATCGCCGTCATGGGCAAGGACAGGAGGCGGCGGATCCGCGCATGTACAGGCTGTTTCTCGACCCGCTGACGATCCGGACGCCGCGCGTCCTCTTCGATATATCTCGGCTCTATCGCAATCGCGGCCGCCGTTTCGGCACCGGGGTCGATCGCATCGATCTGGCGATCGGGCTCGATCTCATGGCCCGCTTCGGTGATGCATGCCATTTCGTCCATGCCGGCATGCATGGCATCGTTCTTCTGCCGCAAGCGCTTGGCCGTCAGATCCTCACCGAGCTCGACCGCGCCTGGCGCGGTGACGAGACGGCGCTGCCGGGACGGGGCGCACGTCTGTCCTCGTCGGCTCTGCCTTTCCTGCGGCGGGCCTTGCCACTCGACCGGCAGATCATCGACGAGCAGACGACCTATGTGGTCGCCTCCCATTCGGGCGTGGCCAAGCTGAAGGGCGGGATGCGCCGCCTCGATCCGCAGGCCCGCATGGCGCGGGCGGTCTATGTTCACGACCTGATCCCGATCGAATATCCCGAATATCAGCGGCCGGAAACGGCGCCGGCCTTTACACGCTATCTCGGTGCGCTTGCCGACGCGCCGCTGGATTTCATCAGCAATTCCAATGACACGGACCGGCGGCTCCAGGCCTTTGCGGCCAAGCGTGGCTGGCCGGTGCGCGCCTTCCACGTCAATATTCCCAGGCTGGAATTCACCAAGGTGGAGCATGTGCGCCCGCGCCCGGCCGTGGCTGCCTTTCTCGAGGATCGCAGGCCCTTCTTCACCATTCTCGGCACCATCGAGCCGCGCAAGAACCATCTGCTTCTGTTGAACATCTGGCGCGAGATGGCCATGCAGGGCGATGCGCCCCGCCTCCTGGTTCTCGGCAAGCGCGGCTGGGAAAATGAGAACATTGTGGACATGCTGGAGCGTTGCGACTATCTCAAGGATCATGTCGTCGAGTTCGACGGGCTGACGGATGGCGAGGTCCAGACGCTGTTGACGGCTTCGGCCGCATTGCTGTTTCCCTCCTTCTGCGAGGGGCTCGGCATTCCGCTTCTGGAAGCCGCGGCGCTGGGCGTGCCGGCCGTGGTCGCCGATCTCGAGGTGTTCCGCGAGATCGCTCCGCCCGGCACCACCTTCCTGAGCCCTCTGGACGGCCTCGGCTGGATGCAGGAAATTCGCGCCCGCATCGCGGATGACCGGCCGGCACCGAAGAGCATGTGACGGCAGGCAGGCGGCGCAGAAGGACGAGCATGTCGATCATTTTTTCTCATGTGCATAAGACGCTGAGGCGCAAGACCGAGCGCACGACGGTGCTTACCGACGCCAGCGCCGAATTCGCAGCCGATCAGCTGACCGGCGTGCTTGCGCCGCCCGGCAGCGGCAAAAGCACGCTCGCCTCCTTGTGCACCGGCAAGCTCAATGCCGATCGCGGCCGCATCAAGCGCACCTCGCTCATCTCTTTTCCGGTGGCCGGCGGGGGCATCTTCAACGGCCTTTTGACCGCGCGCGAGAACCTAGCCTTCCTCTGCCGCGTCTTCGGCTTCGATCCCGTGCCGATCATCCGCTTCATCATCGACTTCGCCGAGGTGGGCAAGGCGATCGACAAGCCGTTCAACATGCTGAACCGCGATGAGCGCACGCGCATCATGTTCACCGCCGTCTATGCGATCCCCTTCGAGATCTACATCGTCGATGGTACGCTGGTCGGCGGGCGTGCCTCCTTCCGGGAGCGTTGCGAGGAGCTGATCGCCGAGCGCATGCGCAATTGCGGTTTCCTGATGATTTCCTCATCGCCCAGCCTTCTCGCCAAATATTGCAACAGCTTTTGGGTGCTCGACAATCAGGCGCTTCACCCGGCGGAAACGATCTGGGCAGCCCAGGACCGGCTCGGACCTGAGCGCCTGCGTGAGGGCGACGGCTATGCCGAGGGCATCGAAGGCGGCGCGGACAATATGGCGCTGAACTGAGATGACGGCGGGGGAGGCCGGTGGCGCGGCGCACGACGCCCATGCCCTGCAGCGCGACGACGTGCCGGGCCGGCGGCTGACGCTGGGTATCCACATCCATGCCTGGAAACAGGCGATCCTGAGGCGCTATTTTCCCGAGCGCGATTTCGTCTTTCTTCCCTTCCATTGTAGCCCGCGGGTCCTGTGCCGGCGATGGCTGACGCCGGACATGGCGGCCCGGCGACCGGATATTCTGGTCTGGAGCCTCAACCTCCCGCCGCACGTGGAGGACTTTGCACAGCGTGCCGGGCTGAACATCCTCGTCATGGAGGACGGGTTCATCCGCTCCGCCCGGCCCAATGCCAGCCGTACGCCGCCGCTCTCGCTGGCGCTCGACAGCCGGACGGCCTATTTCGATGCACGCACGCCGTCCGACCTGGAGCGCCTGCTCGAAACCCATGATTTCGAGGCTGATCCCCTTCTGCTCGAAAGGGCCGTCGTCGGCATGCAGGTGATGCTCGCGCGGGGCTTAAGCAAATATAATGGCGCGGCGCTGACGGCAGCCGGCTCGCTCTATGGCGAGAAGACGCGGCCGCGCATCCTGGTCGTCGGGCAGGTGGACGACGATGCCTCGATCCGCTTCGGCTGCACGAGGATGCGCGCGCAGGACGAACTCGTCAGACTGGCGGTGACGGAGAATCCGGATGCCGAGGTCATCTTCCGGCCGCATCCCGATGTGGTGGCCGGCGTCAGGCCAAGCCGAGTGGATCTCCAAGACTTGGCAAAAATCTGCCGGATCTCGACCGAGCGCGCGCCGATTGCCGAAGCGCTCTCGACCGTGGACCGGGTCTACACGCTGACTTCCCTTGCCGGCTTCGAGGCATTGATGCGGCGCATCCCTGTGACCGTCGCCGGCTATCCCTTCTATGCGGGCTGGGGGCTGACGGATGATCGCTCCGGGATGACGCGCCGCCGCAGGCGCCTGTCGCTGGAGGCGCTGTTCGCCGGGGCCTATCTGCTTTATCCGCGCTATTTCGACCCGCAAATCGGTCTGCCGATCGATTTCGAGCGGGCGCTAGGCCATCTTCAGTCGCCGGATGATCGGGCGGCGATTGAATGGGAAGGCGCGCCGCAAAAGGGGGCGTGGACACGGCTTGCCGCTCAGCTCGTCTCGCCGGTCGTCGCGCGCGTGGCCACGCAGGAAGATGCTGCCTACTGCCGCGCCTTTCCCGCCTCCTTCTTCCGCGAACGGCCGGAAAGGGCATTGCGACTGCTTGGCCGGTTGCTGTTTTCCTGATCGGCGGGATCGCGATGTGTTCGGATGCGACGGCGTGGTTGTATAGGAACAGCACGTAAGACGCGGTTTCGTCTTGCATCCCGGCGCCATTGTCTGTTTTTAAGACCTTGCTCGCGGGTGATGGACGCAGGTGCTATCGCTGCGCCCAACGTCGATGCTGCCGCGGTAGGGTCCTGTCCTTGTGAGAGGGCCGAGAAGACGCAAGGACGGGCGCGGCTCCTGATCGATCAGACGCCGCCGCCGATTGACTGTATCAGTCCCTGGACCTGAGTGGGTTCGCGGAGGAAAGTGCAGCAAAATTAAATTGTTATAGCATTAGACGTTTCGATGAAACGACGATGCTGTAAGGGATCGGAGTGGAATGACCAAACCGCGAATCATGGTGGATGGCTATAATCTGGCGCTGGAGAAGGGCACGGGGATCGCCACCTATGCCCGCAACCTGTCCAGCCAGATCTCCAAGATGGGTCATAAGGTCGATCTGCTCTATGGCTTGCGCCGGGGTGTCGGCAAGGACAAGTTGTTGGCGGAAGTCAACTTCTTCGATCCATCGACCAAACCGCTCAAGGTCGGCGAGGTGGTCAGCGCGCTGTCGACGTCCTGGGCCATGCCGGTGACCGCACGCACGGTTCCCATCACCGGCAAGGTCATTGCCCGCACCGCGCAAGGCAGCCTTCCCAGCCATGACCGGATTTTGAACGCGCGCAATCTCTACCGGTATTCGCAATGGCACTTCCGCGTCTTTGGCCATTTCATGACGACGCAATATGAGCAGCCCGCCGCCATCGCGCATTGGACCTATCCGTTGCCGATCAAGCTGAAGGGGGCTGCCAATATCTATACGATCCACGATCTCGTCCCCCTGCGGCTTCCCTATGCGACGCTCGACGACAAGAAGGAATTCCTGAAGACGGTGCAGACGATCGCCAGCAAGGCGGATCATATCGTCACCGTTTCGGAAGTGTCCAAGCGCGATATCGTCGATCTCCTGGGTGTTGACGAGAGCCGGGTTACCAACACCTACCAGGCTGTCAGCCTGCCGCCGGCGATCCTTCAACGCAGCCATGACGATGTGGCCACCGAGGTGTCCTCGATCTTCGGCCTGGAAAACAAGAAATATTTCCTGTTCTTCGGCGCCATCGAACCTAAGAAAAATGTCGGACGGATCATCGAAGCCTTCCTGGCGAGCCAGGTCCACTATCCCCTTGTCATCGTCGGTCAGCTGGTCTGGAAGGATGCCAAGGAGTTGCGCCTGCTCGGCGTCCCCTCGACGCCAGCGGGCCGCAAGGCCGCCCGCGACGAGCCGCCACCGGATCCGACACTGACCCACATCTCGCGCTCCACCCAGGTCGTGCGACTGGACTATCTTCCCCTGAGCTTGCTCACATCGGTGATCCGTTGCGCGCGCGCGGTGGTGTTTCCGTCGCTTTACGAGGGCTTCGGTCTGCCAATTCTCGAAGCGATGCAGCTCGGCACGGCCGTTATCACGGGGAAGGAAGGCGCCAATCCCGAAGTGGCAGGCGACAGCGCCTATCTTGTCGACCCCTATAATGTCGGCGCCATCGCGCAGAGCCTGCGCGACATGCAGAATGACGATGCCATGGTCGCTCATTACGAGGCGCTGGGCTATCGGCAAGCGGAGCTGTTCTCGCCTGAGCGCTATGAAAAGCGGCTGGAAGAGCTTTATGCCAAACTGGTATAGCATGTCGTTGCGGCCTCAAGCGTCGTGACTGCGTTGGCAGGGTGCCGCCGCAGTCCGGGGCAGGGGCTTGACGCCCGAACTGCGGAATGACGGCTGGCGGTGCCGTCATTCCTCTGACATTTTGTCCGCCCGTTCCTGTAACGAGAGAATCGCGCAGCCATGACAGATCTATCGCCGCCTCATCCAGACGACGTGCTGGCGCGCGCGCGTGAACAGGCGGCCGCGACACCCAGCGAGCCTGCCGCTCAACTTCTCCTGGAACTATCGCAGGTGATCACGGCGCTGCAGGCCCAGCAGGTGGAACTGCGTCGCGAAGGCTTCAAGGAGGGTATTCGGGGCGCAGCCAAGGTGATCCGCAATCGCCAGGCCGCCGAAGGTTCCGCGCTGGCCGGGCTGATGAACCGCAGCCAGGAGGATCTGGACCGCTTTGCGCAGGAGGTCGAGCGGGTGGCCGAGGGCGGGGCGATTACCCTTGCCGATCTTCGCAAGCTGCGCAGCAAGATCAACAGCCTCGGCGAAGGCGATGACGAACTCGATGAGGGCATTCGCCATCTCTATTACGTCATCATCCACAGCCGGGCGCCGACCGCCGCCGATATTCCGCCGCCGGGCTCCCCGTCGCGCTCGCTCGATGTCGCCACCTTCATGGTGGAGCGGATCATGCAGGATGGATGGTGGACGCTCGGCAAAAGCGGCATGCGCGTGGAAGAAAAGCCGGTCTCCAAGGTCGGCATGTATGCCCAGCACAATCCGGGATCTCACTCGGCCGCAGATGGTCCCCTGACGCTGCTGCTTGCCCTGGTGATGACGCTGATCGACAACATCAAGCGCCAGGGGTGATGGACCCGTCAGGCCCTCGTCGGCGAGGTCAAAGCCCTATGGTGCTGTTGAAGCCTGTAGCTTTTCCCGGAAATAGCGATCCTGGTGACTGCCGCAGGCGATGAAGTGCGGATTTGCATAGTCGACGTCGGTGGCCTGCCCGCGCTTGCCATAGGTCAGCAGATGGCCATCCAGCGTATGCACGCATCCCCCGGCCGCGCGCAGCACTGCATCGCCTGCAGCCGTATCCCACTCCATCGTACGGCCGAAGCGGGGATAGACATCGGCCATGCCCTCGGCAAGCAGGCAGAACTTCAGAGATGAGCCAATCGACCGCCGCTCTTGAAAGCCGCAATCGCGGATGAAGTCTTCCGTCTCCGCCGTACAATGCGCGATGCTAGCCAGCACGACAGGACTCTGTGGTGCCGCGCGCACGCCGATCTTGAAGCGCTGCGTGATCGCGCCGTCGTCATCAGTCAGAAACTTCTCCGCCACGCCATCCACGGCGCTGTATCCCGTCTTGAACGCCGGCGCGTAAACCACGCCGGCAATGGGTACGCCCTGGCGGACGAGAGCAATATTGACGGTGTATCCGTCACGATGGCCGAGGAACTCCTTGGTGCCATCAAGCGGATCGACCAGAAAGAACCGATCCGCCGCCTCGACCGTCGCTCCGCTCGATGCGGCCTCCTCCGCAACAACGGGAATATCGGGATAGGCCTCAGCCAGATCGGCGAGAATGAGCTCTTCCGCCCGCTCGTCGGCATCGGTGGACGGGGAGCCATCCGCTTTGATGGTGGTCCGTGGACCATTGCGGGCAATCGCGACGATCTCTTGCCCGGCCCTGATGGCGGAGCCTTCAAGAAATGTCCGCATATTGAGAGTTTCCTTGTCGATCGATGCTGGACATCGTCGCAATGTCTCCTAGGCATATGTCGATGTAGAATTTAATTTTTTAGTTTCACATGCGACAGGATGTCGTGACCTCTTCCTATCAAGCTGGCCCAGCACCTTCTCCCACAGCCTGTCCATGCTGCCTGTCTTTATGGTTAAAATCAATGAAAGCCTTAGAATGCAAGTGGTTGAGCAAGGCTTACTGCATTGTACCGTCTTTGAATCAACGCAAATGAAAAGCTCTTGTTAACGGACCGGGGCCAGGGTGTGGCCGGTGGACGCGCGCCAAGCTGAGGCAAGCGGGTGACACGCTGCCTGCCTTTTGAACGAGATGGTCCCTGCAGGGTTTCCGGCCGTTGAAGATGGTGGGGCTTTGGGCTATGCAAAGTGCGCGCGCGGATAGTTTCAATTGGCGCCATGGGTTCCGGTAAACTGGTAAGTCTATGATAATCACGAAGAAAACGGTCGGTCCCCTGGCAATCTCGCTGTCTCTGGCGCTTTCTTCCTGTACGGGTCTTCCAAGTTCCGGGCCAAGCGCCGATGCGATCAAGAGCGGCAGCACAGAGCGTACGTCGCCTTACGTGCTGATTCCGGTGACGGCGACGACGCTGAGCCTGATGACGCAGATCGATCCCGAGCGGCTTTCCACGACCTTTGGCAGCGGCCAGAAGCAGAGCGTATCCCTGATCGGCGTCGGCGATATCGTCATGGTGTCCATCTGGGAGGCGTCCGACAACGGCCTGTTTTCCGCCGGCACCGGCGCGAAATCCGGCGGTACGCAGATCCCCGAGCAGCCGGTCGGCGAAGACGGGATGATTTCTGTGCCCTATGCCGGCCAAGTGCGTGCCGCAGGGCGTACGCCGCAGCAGGTCAAGACCGACATTGAGAAAGCGTTGACGCGCATGGCGGTCGAGCCGCAGGTTCTCGTCCATGTCGTCAAGAACGTCTCCAATACCGTGACCGTTACGGGCGAGGTGGCGCAGAGCGGTCTTATCTCGCTGTCACCGCGCGCCACGCGCATTCTCGACGTCATTGCGCTGGCGGGCGGGCCACGCTCGGAATCCCAGGCGCTGGCCGTCCAGATCACCCGTGGCACACGCAGCCAGACCGTGCCTCTGGAAAGGCTGATCTCCGACCCGCGCGAAAACATCTATGTCCAGCCGAATGACATCGTCGCCCTGATCCGCCAGCCACGCAGCTTCACCGTGTTCGGCGCGGCTACGGCCAATTCCTCAATCCAGTTCGATGAGCCCGAACTCTATCTGAATCAGGCGCTGGCCAAGGTCGGCGGTCTGTCCGACGAGCGGGCGGATGCCAAGGGTGTGTTCATCTATCGTACCGAGCCTGCCTCGGTCGTCGCGCGCATGGCCCCTGGCCGCACCTATCCGGGTGCAGGCAATCTGGTCAACGTGATCTATCAGATCGACCTGAAGGATCCGAACGGCTTCTTCCTTATGAAGAGCTTCCGTGTGCAAAACCGCGACCTCGTCTATATCGCCAACTCGTCGCTGGCCGAGATCCGCAAGTTCTCGACGCTGGTCAGCATGACTGCGGCCCCAGTCGCCCAGGCGGCCACCATCGGAAACACCGTGACGACGTTCGCTGGAAAGTAGGCAACGGCGGTAGCACGCGGATAAGAAGCGCAACGACCCTCGACAAGGCTGTTGAGCCTGCGGAGCTATGTCTTCTGTCACCGTGTTGGAAGGCTCACCTTGATCGTTTGGGTGCTGGCATCGAGCCATAGCACGAGATCAGCCTGCCGGCGTGATTTCAACATCTCGACTGCGTGCTTGCAGCTCAAAGATGACCCAAGCCTTATGCCAGATGCTAATGCCTAGGATTGGGCGCTCGCGTTAGGATGTAACGCGATCCGCGACGTCTTTTAGTGATGTCGGTGGTTGCGCAATGTGCGCTCAAGCGCCAAGCCGATCACCAAGGCACAGACTGTCCACACAATCATATAGTTCAAAGAGATCAAATGGGTCGGATAGGTCGGATAAAAGGCCGTCCGAAACAGAGATACGAACTGCATGATCGGGTTGAAGGAGACATAATATTTTATCTGTGGCGGCATGTATTCGGGAATATAAAAGACCGCGCTGAAGAAAATCTGGACACGCGAGAACATCCCCCAGATGAACTTCCAAAGCGGAAAGAGAAATGTGATGAAGGAATTGATTAGACCGATGCCGAAGGCGAAAAGCGTGACCAGGAAGATGAACTGGATCAGCGCCTCGTAATTGGTCGGCAGTGAGAAGCGCGATGCGCCAAAGGCGGAAGCCATGGCGAAAAATAGGCTGAATGTCAGCGTGAAAGCCAGAAACTCCACGAAAGAGCGGGCAATAGAATAGTCCAACGCGCCGACCAGCGGAATGGAGGTTACCCCTTTCGAGGCCTCGACCGCCGTTGCCGCGCGAATCGAAATCGTGCGGAAAAACAGCACGGGCATCACACCAGTGGAAATGAAGATCAGCAGGCTGTCGCCGATCATCAGCTGACGGTGCATCACGTTGAAAATGATCCAATGCACCAGGATGAAGACCAAGGCCTCGCCAAGGTCGAAAAGCTGATGAAAGGCATGCTTGCTGTTGCGCAGCCGCACTTCGCGGATCGTCAGCGCGCTGATGATCCGCAATTGGCGTGAGGTGCCAAGCAGCAAGACATTCTGCGTCATGGAGAAACAGCCTTCCTCTTGCCGTCCTGTCAGATCAAGCGTGATCGCGGATACTGTAGAAGATCAGCGTCGAAACGACCCAGATGCCGATGGCCGACAGCAGGACCAGCACCGTGTCGAAGAACACCCGCGGATAGGCGGCGATCTGCGGCATGCCGGGTTGCACATAGGTGGCCAGATAGATCTGCGAATTGCTCGCCTGCATGCGGGCATTTTCGAAGTTGGTCAGCATCGACTGATAGTATTTGGTGGCAATGTCGATATCGGTTTCGATCTCGTCATAGCGCGTCACCAGGGTCGCGCCGCCCAAGGCGCCGCTCGTGTCGTTGGTGTCGGTGATCTGCGACTGCATGAGCGCCAGCTGCTCTTCATTCGCCTTGATCTGGCTGCGCAAAACCGTGAGCTTGGGTGACTTGCTGTCCATATAGCTGGACAGCGAGGAATATTCGGATTTCAATTGCGATTGTTCGGCACGCAGCTTGGTCGATAGCTGCAGCTTGGCATCGGCTTCCTTGCGTGCATCGATCGTGCCTTGGTCGACGCGCAACGCGGTCTGCTCACGACGCAGATCGCGCAGGCGATCCGCAGCACGATCCAGCTCTGCCTTGGAGACAGACATCTGCGTCTGCCGGGCCTTTTCGGAAATTTCGTTGATGAGCTTTTCGCAGAGGACCTTCAGACCCTCGGCGATCCGCTGCGCATCCTCGGGGCGAAAAGCCGAGACTTCAACGATGTTGATGCCTGTGGTCAAATCGTAATTGGTCGAGACACGCTTTTTCCAATAGCTGACCATCTTCTCGATGGATGCATCCGGTGAGAGGCGCGACCAGCTGTCGATGTTCTCGTTCGAATAGATCGTTCGCAGGCCTACCGTCTTGTCCAAGGCCTCCACCGCATCGCGCGAAAGAATATAGTCGGACACGATGTAGCTGTTGGACATGATCACCGCCGCTTCCGCCGCCATGGAGCCGCCGCCTGTCGAAGACGGACGGACGGAGAAGCGGAATTCGGACGCATATTGCGGTGAGGCGACGAACGCGAAATAGAGCGCGCCGAGAATGGTCGGGAGGATGACCATCAGGAAGAAGGACACCGCCGTGCCGGAAATGCCGCCACTGGCCGTCTTGACGAAGCCGGTGATCTTCTCGGTCTTATAGGTGACGACGGTCTTGCGCGGGCGGCCTGTAGGCAGTTGCGGCGCGGCGTCGCGCTTTGCAGGCACACGGTTGGGACGCACATCGTCCAGCCTGAGAACCAGGGAGCCTTCTCCCTGCTTGTTCTTGGCAGTGTCCAGCTTCGCAGACGTGCTCAATCCGATCTCCTTGACAGCCCATGCGGGAAGAGCG
Organism: Xaviernesmea oryzae; assembly: GCF_900109605.1. GTDB lineage: Bacteria > Pseudomonadota > Alphaproteobacteria > Rhizobiales > Rhizobiaceae > Xaviernesmea > Xaviernesmea oryzae. The sequence goes on along the minus strand of NZ_FOAM01000004.1, from coordinate 91,307 downwards.
GCGAAGCCGCCAGCCAGCTTTCATAGCAGAGGTTTGGGCGAGGCAACAGGGCTAGGGCGACATTCCGGCGAATTGAGGGCAGGATGTTGCTTCGCAGCATCCCTGTTTCAGGCTGACGCAATTCTGCGGTCTCGATAAGCAAAGTCCTCCGCCCGCCCTTCATTTTTGCCCGGAACGGGCCTAGTTGTGTCAGCCCAAACATTGCTCACCCGCTATCGGAGGCTTCTCCTATGAATGCGCTGACCCCCAACGCCGCCATCGATACCGCTAAGCTGGAAAAGCTGGCGGAGGTCGCCGTCAAGGTCGGGCTCAGGCTGGAGCCGGGCCAGGATCTGGTGATCACCGCGCCGCTCAATGCCGTTTCGCTCGTCAGGCTGATCACGCGCAAGGCCTATGAGGCCGGGGCGGGCCTCGTCACCACATTCTATGCCGATGAGGAGACGACACTGGCGCGGTATCGCCACGCGCCCGACGAAAGCTTCGATCGCGCCACCGGCTGGCTTTATGAGGGCATGGCCAAGGCCTATGCCGGCAATGCGGCGCGGCTCGCCATTTCCGGTGACAATCCGCTGCTGCTGGCCAATGAGGACCCGGCCAAGGTCGCCCGGGCCAATCGCGCCACGTCTGTCGCCTACAAGCCTGCGCTGGAGAAGATCTCCAATTTCGACATCAACTGGAACATCATCTCGTTTCCCAATCCGTCCTGGGCGCGACAGGTGTTTCCGAACGATCCCGAGCAGGTCGCCGTGTCCAAGCTTGCCGAGGCGATCTTTGCAGCCTCGCGGGTCGATCAGCCCGACCCGATCGAAGCATGGGCCCGCCACAATGGCGAACTCGCCAAGCGTTCCGCCTGGCTGAATGGCGAGCGGTTTTCCGCACTGCATTTCACCGGGCCAGGCACAGACCTGAGAGTGGGCTTGGCCGACGAGCATGAGTGGCATGGCGGCGCGTCCACCGCCAAGAACGGCATCACCTGCAATCCGAACATCCCGACCGAAGAGGTCTTCACCACGCCGCATGCGCTGAAGGTAGAAGGTCATGTGTCCTCGACCAAGCCGCTCTCGCATCAGGGCACGCTGATCGATGACATTCGCGTGCGTTTCGAAGGGGGACGCATCGTCGAGGCTCATGCGGCAAAGGGCGAGGCGGTCCTGAACAAGGTTCTTGACACCGACGAAGGTGCGCGCCGTCTGGGCGAGGTGGCGCTGGTGCCGCATTCTTCGCCGATTTCGGCAAGCGGCATACTTTTCTACAACACCCTGTTTGACGAAAATGCCTCCTGCCACATCGCTCTCGGCCAGTGCTATTCCAAATGCTTCCTGAATGGCGCGGCGCTCTCGGAAGAGGAGATCAAGGTGCGTGGCGGCAATTCCAGCCTGATCCATATCGATTGGATGATCGGCTCCGACAAGGTCGATGTCGACGGCATCGCTGCAGATGGCAGCAGCAAGCCGGTCATGCGCAAGGGCGAGTGGGTCTGATCCCGCGCAAGCGCTTGGGTTGAAGCGTGCTGTGCAGATCAAGCTCTGCGTGGCCAGCCTCAGGCAAGTCTTCCCCAAGCTGTAGCATTTCTGTCAGAAAACCGGTGTAGCGCAGGCGCTCGTGGCGCCCGCCTGAATGCGTCGTTAAAGGGGCGGTTGCTCGTTTCAAGGAGATGCTCCCATGCCCGCTTCCGATGTCTTTGTGATCGATGGCGCCACTGTCATTCTGGAGGATCGGCTGGATCGGGTGCGCATTCGCGTCGAAGCCGGTCGGATCACGGATCTGGATGGTGCCATCGAAGGGGCCGAGGTCATTGACGCGCGCGGCCTCGTGCTGGCGCCGGCTTTTGTCGACATTCATGGCGATGCCTTTGAGCGTCAGGTCATGCCGCGCCCAGGCGTGATGCTGCCCCTAGCCGCCGCCCTTCTGGAAACCGATCGCCAGCTTGCGGCCAATGGCATCGCCACCGCCTATCACGCACTGACCTTGAGCTGGGAGCCGGGTCTGCGTTCGGTGGAGACCGGCCGGGCGATCCTGAACTGCCTGACAGAGCTTTCGCCGCGCCTTCTCGTGGAAAATCGCCTGCAACTGCGCTGGGAAACCTTCTGCTTCGAAGCGATCGACCTGATCAGGGATGCTCTGAAGAGCGCACTCCTCCCGAGCATCGCTTTTAACGACCATACCTCGATGATCATGCTGGATCCGCGTGTGCCCGTGCAGGAGCGGCCTTTCGACTTCGACCCCGATTTCCCCGTTGCCGATGCCGATCATCCGAGATTTCGCACGCGCCTTGAGGATCGGGCGCGTCGGATGCAGACGACGGTGGCCGAAGCCGAAGAGGGGCTGCGCGCCGTCTGGGCCCGCCGCCCCGAAGTGCCCGCCGCCATCCTCGAGGTGGCCGCAGCCGGCAGGGCAGCCGGCGCGGCGATGCTGTCCCATGACGACAGCCAGTTGAAGACGCGCGATTATTATCGCGGGCTTGGCGCGCGCATCAGCGAATTTCCGATGAGCGAAAAAGTGGCCGAAGCGGCGCGCGCGGCAGGAGATATGCTGGTCTTCGGTGCGCCCAATGCGGCCCGTGGCGGCAGCCATCTCGGAGCGTCCCCCAACGCGGCCGAGATGATCCGCGCGGGCCTCTGCGATATTCTGGCCTCGGATTATTATTATCCGGCATTGCTTCTGGCGCTTGCCAGGCTGCATGCCGAACGGGTGGCCCCCTTGCATGCTCTCTGGCCGCTGGTGTCGCGCAATCCGGCGCAGGCCTGTGGCCTTCATGATCGTGGAACGATTGCCGCCGGCAAGCGCGCCGACCTCATTCTCATCGACTGGCCGGAAGGGCAGGCGCCGCGTGTCCGGCAGACCTTTGTCGCCGGGCGGCGTGCCTATAGCACGATGGCTGCCGGCTAGAGGATTGGACTAAAGGCGAAGCCGATCTTGGACAATGCGATGTAAAATGAGGGCGCTCTGAGACGCCGCTTTCGGGGTGCCGACATCAGCAGGCGAGATCGGCCACCACCGCATCCAGAACCAGCATGCCCTTCGGCGTGCAGCGCAGGCGGGAGTTGCCCAGCCGTTCGATGAAGCCTTGTTCGATCAGGAAATCTTCCCGTGCCGGATCGAGATCGCGGCCGGAGAGTGCCTGCCAGCGGGCAAGATCCACGCCTTCGCGCAGGCGCAGGCCCATCAGCAGCAATTCATCTGCCTGTTCCTCACGCGCAAGCGATTCGCAATCGACGAAGCCGCAGCCCTCCGTCTCCACTTTGGCAAGCCAGGTCTCAGGGTGCCGCTCGGTCGCCGTGGCGAATTTTTCGCCGCCTGAGGTCAGCCGGCCATGGGCGCCGGGGCCTATGCCGGCATAATCGCCGTAGCGCCAATAAGTCAGGTTGTGCCGGCTTTCTGCGCCCGGCGCCGCATGGTTGGAAACTTCATAGGCGGGCATGCCGATCTCGGCGGTGATGGCCTGTGTCGCCTCATAAAGTTCGGCCGACATGTCGTCATCGGGCACGGTGATCTTTCCAGCCTTGTGCAGGCCAAAGAAGGGCGTGCCTTCCTCGATCGTCAGCTGGTAGAGCGAAAGATGATCGACCGCGAGATCGACGGCCTGGCGCAATTCGTCAGCCCAGGCCTCCACCGTCTGGCCGGGCCGGGCATAGATGAGGTCGAAGGACATGCGTGGGAAGATCTCGCGCGCCAGCCGGATCGCCTTCAGCGCATCCTCGACATCGTGCAGGCGGCCAAGCCATTTCAGGTCGCGATTGTTGAGCGCCTGGACCCCGAGCGAGACGCGGTTGACGCCGGCGGCCCGATAGCCGCGAAAACGCGTGGCTTCGACGCTCGACGGATTGGCCTCCATGGTGATCTCGATCCCGTCAGGCATATGCCAGAGCTGACCGATCTGCGAGAGCACGGCATCCACCGTCGCCGGCTCCATCAGCGAGGGCGTGCCGCCGCCGAGGAAGATACTGGTGACGGTGCGCGGGCCGGACAAGGCACGTGCCGCCGCCATTTCCGCTTTGAAGGCCGCGACGAAGCGCGCCTGATCCACTTGTTGGTGGCGGACATGGCTGTTGAAATCGCAATAAGGACATTTGGCCGCGCAGAAGGGCCAGTGGACATAGACGCCGAAGCCGGGCTCGGTCGCCTCCGTCAGCGGTATGATCCGCGCGGTCTTTGGGTCGAGCGTCTCAAGCACTGAGGCAGGTCTCGGCAAAGAGCTTGAAAGCCCTGGCGCGGTGCGACAGCGCGTGGGAGTCGCCATGTGTCCAGCCGTGCTTTTCGTCCGAGGTCATCTCGCCGAAGGTGCGATCATAGCCAAGCGGTTGGAAGATCGGATCATAGCCGAAGCCGGAAAGCCCGCGCGGCGGCCAGACGACATGGCCTTCCACCTCGCCGCGAAACAGCTCGACATGGCCATCCGGCCAAGCCATGCACAGAACGGAGACGAAGCGGGCCGTGCGCGCCTCCGGTGTCGTGGCGCCGGCCTCCTGCAGGGCGTCTTCGACCTTGCGCATGGCCATGGCGAAATCGCGCGTGCCCTCGGGCGTTTCGGCCCAGTTGGCCGTGTAGACGCCGGGATCGCCGCCAAGCGCATCGACCACCAGGCCGGAATCATCCGACAGCGCCGGCAGGCCGGAGGCTTTGGCCGAGGCAAGCGCCTTGATCGTGGCGTTTTCCTCGAAGGTCGTGCCGGTTTCCTCCGGCTCTTCAAAATGCAGATCGGCGGCCGATTTGGCCGAGAAGCCGAGGGGGCCGATCAGGTCGCGGATTTCGGCGATCTTGCCGGCGTTGTGGCTGGCAACGACCAGCACCTTGTCTTCGAGCTTGCGCATGGCGAAAACCTTCCAGAAGCGAGCGGGACCGATGCCGGGCTTTACCCGAGGTCCCAGAGTTTCGGTTCGGCGAGCTCCAGGCTGTTGCCTGCGGGATCGCGGAAATAGACGGAGCGGGCGCCGTTCGGCCAAGTGACCTCGGCCTCGATCGCCACGCCATGCTGCGTAAGCCGCAGGCGCCAAGCCTGCAGCTCCGCGCCTGACACACGAAAACAGACATGACCCTGACCTTTTGCGCCATGCGGCGGCACGGCCAGCGGCGCGTCAGCCGGAGGCGGCGTGATGGTCGCCTCCGGATTGAAGATCAACAGCACGCCTTGGCCGCAGCGAAAGAAGACGTGACGGCGTGGCACGCGCGTCAGTTCCGCAAGGCCGAGCACATCGCCATAAAAGGCTGCGGCGGCGTCGAGATCCTCTGCATAGAGCGCCGTTTCCAAAATGCCTTCCAACGTCGCCATGACGGCTCCCTCGATCTGGCGATCGGCATGGTGGCGGCGGCTCAGCCGGCCAGTGCCGCCTTCTGCAGCGTGACCAGTTCGCCGATCCCCGCCTTGGCCAAGCCCATCAGCGCTGAAAACTGCTCTTCCGTAAAGGGCGCGCCTTCGGCCGTGCCCTGGATCTCGACGATGCCGCCGGTCCCGGTCATGACGAAATTGGCATCGGTTTCAGCCGTGGAATCCTCGAGATAGTCCAGATCGATCACCGTCTGCCCGGCGAAGATGCCGCAGGAAATGGCGGCAACATGATCCTTCAGCACCTTTTCGAGCTTGATCATGTTGCGGCTTTCCATCCACGCGAGGCAATCCCTCAGAGCCAGCCACGCGCCGGTAATGGCGGCCGTGCGGGTGCCGCCATCGGCCTGCAGCACGTCGCAGTCGAGTGAGATCTGCCGTTCACCAAGCGCCTGAAGATCGACCACCGAGCGCAGCGAGCGGCCGATCAACCTCTGGATTTCCTGGGTGCGGCCGCTCTGCTTGCCGGACGCGGCCTCACGCTTCATCCGTTCGCCTGTCGCGCGCGGCAGCATGCCGTATTCGGCCGTCACCCAGCCCTTGCCGCTGTTGCGCAGCCATGGCGGCGTCTTGTCTTCCAGGCTGGCGGTGCACAGAACATGGGTGTCGCCAAATTTGACCAGGCAAGAGCCTTCCGCATGCTTGGAGATGCGGCGCTCGAAGCTCACTTTGCGCATCTGGTCGGTTTTTCTGCCGGAGGGCCGCATCGCATCTCATCCTTCGTCGCGTCATGTGGTGGCGTCTTTTAGTGCGCTCAAGGAGGAAAGGGAAGCGCTGCGCGGATGCAACGACATCAAGCATTGAGGGGCCTGATCGAAACTCTTTCAACTTGTGCGGCGCGCCATTATATTTGGCAGGCTGACGATGCGGCCGCCATGCCGCCGTCAAGGATCTGGAGACGACCGGTTCGACATGATGCGTGACACTGCGACCATGCGGGAACGACTGTCCGCGCTCGACGAACGCTCCGCGGAGATTTTCCGCCGCATCGTCGAAAGCTATCTGGAAAGCGGGGAGCCGGTGGGCTCGCGCAGCCTGTCGCGGCTTTTGCCTATGTCCCTTTCGCCCGCCTCCGTGCGCAACGTCATGAGCGACTTGGAGGATCTGGGCCTCATCTATGCGCCGCATATCAGCGCCGGGCGGCTTCCGACCCAGGGAGGCTTGCGCTTCTTCGTCGACAGTTTCATGCAGGTCAGCGATCTTTCGCCGGAGGATCGGGCCTCGATCGACCGGCAGGTGCGCCGATCCGAGCCCGACCGGCCGGTGGAAACGCTGCTGACGCAGGCAAGCCAGATGCTCTCGGGCATGTCGCGCGGGGCCGGGCTGGTGATTACCGCCAAATCCGACACGATGCTGAAACATGTCGAATTCGTGCGGCTGGCGCCCAACAAAGCCTTGGCCGTCCTCGTCGGCGCACAGGATCAGGTGGAAAACCGCATCATCGAGCTGCCGAGTGGGGTGACCGGCTCACAGCTGACCGAAGCGGCGAATTTCCTGAATGCCCATCTTGCCGGCCAGACGCTCGGCGAATTGCGGCGGCAGATGGAAAAAGTCAAGGAAACCATCCGGCGGGAACTCGACACCCTGTCGCAAGACCTGGTCGAGCGCGGCCTCGCCGTCTGGTCCGGCGGCACCGAGGGCGACAATCCCACCCGTCTCATCGTGCGCGGTCGGGCCAATCTTCTGGAAGGGCTCGATGGCGCGGAGGACTTGGATCGTCTGCGCATGCTGTTCGATGATCTGGAGAAAAAGGACAGCCTGATCGAAATCCTCAACCTGGCCGAAACCGGGCCGGGTGTGCGCATCTTCATCGGCTCGGAAAACAAGCTGTTCTCACTGTCAGGCTCCTCGCTGATCGTGGCGCCTTATCGTGACGAGGAGAACCGCATCATCGGCGCCGTCGGCGTCATTGGCCCGACGCGGCTCAATTACTCGCGCATCGTGCCAATGGTCGACTATACGGCGCAGCTGATGTCGCGTCTGGCGCGGTAGGGCGACCCGTTCCGATCATGCAAAGCTATGCAATTTTTGTGCGGCATCGTTCCTCGGCAATGCCGATCAGCGATGCGCCTTGGCATAGGCTTTCAGAACTGCCTGCATGCGTGAAACATGCCCTTTGCCTTGCTTCTTGAAGAATTCGAACACCTCCGGTTCGAGCTTCAAAAGAACAGGCCGTGTCGCCGAAACTCTTGGTTCTTCAACCTTTGCGTTGTCCCAGAAGTCACGATCGAGATCTTCGCCGTCAGGCGCACCTTCGGCCGCGTCGTTGCTCGAAGACAGCTCACCAGCTGCCTTCATCCTCCTGATCTCGGCCAGCGATGCGCTTTTCATATTCGGATCGCTCATGACGACCTCCTTTCCATGCAGTAATCAGACGCTTCAAGCCATTACGATCCGTATAAACAACAACGAAGCATTGATCATCGAACATTTTTAAAGATATCAGCTGCTGTTCACCATAATCACGACGATTATCGATCTTCGTCAGGACGGGGCCTTCGAATATCAAGGCGGCTTGGAGAATATCAACGCCGCGTTCCTCGATCACCAAATGCCGTTTTCTTTCATCCCATTCGAAGTTCAAAATCTGATCCTCTTAAATTGAGAATTTATCATAATTATAAGATATATCTAAAATTATTGTAGAGGCTACAAGTAATGTATATACGAAAGTATATACCATATCAAGATGCGTCTTGTCCGATGGATGTCGGTTGATGCCGCCCCTGTTATTGGTCGCACCATGCCCGCCGCCCAAGCGACCGTCACTCAGAGCATGCGCTCTTGAAAAGCCCGGGAACCCTTGATTTTTGCACGCCGAAGTTCGATATCGGGGCCGAAATCCAGACAGACGGATAATGCGGAGACGTCCATGACCGACGAAACGAACAAGCGTCCAGCAGACGGAACGGAAGAGCATCTGGCGGAGACAGCCGCTGAGGGTGCAGCCGCGACCGGCGCGCCGGAAGCGGGCGTTCAGGAAGCCCCGGCCGCCGCAGAGGCCGCGCCGGATCCGGCCGAGGCACTGAGGGCTGAAAATGCCGAATTGCGCGACCGCTACCTGCGTCTCGCCGCCGAGATGGACAATTTGCGCCGGCGCACCGAGCGCGATGTGAAGGACGCCAAGACCTATGCGGTCGCCTCCTTCGCGCGCGACATGCTGGCCGTATCGGACAATCTGCGCCGCGCGCTCGAAGCCGTTCCGACCGAGGCGCTGGCATCAGGCGATGCAGGTTTCTCCTCCCTGGTGGAAGGGGTGGACATGACGGAGCGGTCCATGCTCTCGGCCTTGGAGCGCCATGGCGTGAAGAAGCTCGATCCTGTCGGCCAGAAGTTCGACCCGAACTTCCATCAGGCCATGTTCGAAGTGCCCAATGCCGAAGTGCCGCACAATACGGTCGTACAGGTGGTTCAGGCCGGCTTCACCATTGGCGAACGCGTGCTGCGCCCGGCCATGGTCGGCGTTGCCAAGGGCGGGCCGAAGCCATCCGCGGCTGAGGCTGAAGCGCCTGCCGCCAATTGAGCCGCTGAATTGCGATGAGATGAGAAAAGGCCGGCATGTCCGGCCTTTTCGTTGCGTGGATTGCGCGCGGGCGATGCGGCTGTTTCAGCCTGTTTGCATCGCCTTACGCAGAGCGGGGAGGATGCGAGGATCCGCCATCTGCGTGACGTTGAAGCGCATGAAGCATGCAGCCGATTGCGTGGGGCTGAAGACGTTGCCGGGCGCAAGCACGATCCGCTCCTCCATACAGCGCTTGGCGATCACGGCAGAATCCTGTCCCTGCGGCAAGCGGCACCAGAGATAGAAGCCACCGCGCGGAACGATCCAGGGCGAAATACCAATCGAGGCCAGCTGTTCGGCGATATCCTTGCGCGCCCGTATCAACCGAAGGCGCAGCTCATCCATGTGCCGGCGATAGGTGCCGCCTTCAAGGACGGCTGCGATGATCTCGGTCGAAACCGGGCTCGGCCCGCCAAAGCGGGTGGCGATCTGCAAATCGACCAGGCTTTCGATCCATGCCGCGCGGGCGGCAATGTAGCCGCAGCGGATCGAGGCGGAGAGGGTCTTTGAGAAGCTGCCGATGCGGATGACCCGCTCCATCCCGTCCAGCACGGCAAGACGCGGCGATGGCGCGGGCTCGAAATCGGCAAAAATCTCATCCTCGACAATCGTGAGGCCGCTGGCGCCAGCAATGCGCAGAAGGCGATGCGCCGTCTGCGGCGAAATTGTTGCTCCGGTCGGATTGTGAAGCGCGGAATTGGTGATGTAGAGGCGCGGCTGCTCCTGCGCGATCGCGGATTCGAAGGCCGCGACATCGGGGCCCGCCGGCGTAAAGGGAATGCCGCAGATCTTGACCTGATGGGCGCGGAGCAGGGCCTGGAAATTGAAATAGCAGGGATCGTCCACCAGCACCGTGTCGCCCGGCCGCAGCAGCAGGCGGCAAACGAGATCGATCGCTTCCGTGCCGGAGCTGGTCAACATGATCTGTTCCGGCGGTAGCGCCAACCCCTCCTCGGCAAAACGGCCGATCAGCAGGCGGCGCAGGCGGGGGGAGCCATACGCGGTGCTATAATCCGCCAGCACGCCCTCTGCGGCTCGGCTCACACTGCGCAAGCCTTTGCGGATGGCGGTGTTGGGCATCCAGTTTGCCGGCATCCAGCCGCAGCCGGGCTTCAGCACATCGGCCTCGGCATCAAGCGATTGGCGCGACACCCAGAAGGGATCGACCGCGCGTTCACGGGGCGAGCCCATCTCGCCCAGCGCCATCGGCGGCATGTCCGCGCCCGTGACGTAGAAGCCAGAGCCGCGCCGGGCCCGCAACACGCCTGCAGCTTCAAGCCGGCCATAGGCCTCCACAACCGTCGAGGGCGAGACGCCCATGCTCTCGGCAAAGCGGCGGATCGAGGGCAACCGATCGCCAGGACCAAGGGCGCGGCTGGCGATCTTGGTCCTGATCGCCTTCATCAGGCGTTCCGTCTGCGTCGCCACCATCCATGCTCCTTCAAGAGCGCTCAAAGGCGCTGATGACTGTATGGACCGACGAATGCATACAGTTTGTCAGAATTGTATCGAACTGTCTCTGTCTGTGCCAGCCCGCGTCTGCCACTCTTGCGGCTGAAAGTGAGGGCATATGCGGCGATCCATGGTGGGATGGGGCAACGGGCTCCTGGGTGTGTTGATTTTCAGCGGGTCGCTCCCGGCGACACGCATTGCCGTGGCGGATTTCACGCCGATGTTCCTGACATCGGCGCGCGCAGCCATTGCCGCGCTGCTCGCGGGGGTCTTGCTCCTCGTATTCAAGGAGAAACGCCCGGCTCCATCCGATCTCGCCTCGCTCGCCATCATTGCCGCGGGCGTCGTCGTCGGCTTTCCGCTTTTGACTGCCGTGGCGCTGAAGCAGATCACGGCCGCCCATTCGATTGTCTTTATCGGGCTCCTGCCGCTGTCGACGGCAATCTCGGGCGTCTTGCGCGGTGGCGAGCGGCCCAGGCCGGCCTTCTGGCTCTTTTCGCTGATCGGGGCGGCAACGGTGGCGGGCTTTGCGCTAACGCGCGGGCAGGGTGGCACCTTGGCCGGCGATGCCCTGATGATCGCCGCGATCCTGCTCTGCGGCCTCGGCTATGCGGAAGGGGCGGCTCTGTCGCGTCGGCTGGGCGGCTGGCAGGTCATTTCCTGGGCGCTGCTCCTGTCCCTGCCTGTGATGGCCATGGTTGCCTTGGTCACGATCCCCGCACATCTGCCGGCCATCGACGCACCGGCCTGGATCGGGCTGGCCTATGTCTCGATCTTCAGCATGCTGGTCGGTTTCATCTTCTGGTATCGCGGCCTGGCTTTGGGCGGCATTGCTGGGGTCGGGCAATTGCAGCTTCTCCAGCCCTTTTTCGGCCTCGTGCTTGCCGCCCTGTTCCTGAAGGAGCCGATCGCCTGGACGATGGTCGCGTCAGCATTGGTGGTCGTACTCTGCGTCGCCGGTGCCAAGCGCTTCAGCTGACCGATCGCAGGAGCGCAGCACCCGGCTTTCAGCCGGACATGGCCTGTGTTCCCATAGCTGAAAGGCAGAGGTGGGCAAGCGTCGTGCCGCCGCAAAGGCATGCAGCGGCCGTGCAGTGGCCAATGGCCTTTAGAATATCAGGCGGCGTGGGAGGTGTGCGCGTCGTTGAGGAAGGCGTAGATGGCGCTGGCCGAATCCGTGCCGCGCAGCCGAGAGACCATGTCCGGGTCGCGCAGGACGCGGGCAATGCGCGACAGCGCCTTCAAATGGTCGGCACCAGCCCCTTCAGGTGCCAGCAAAAGGAAAACGAGATCGACGGGCTGGTCGTCCAGCGCCTCGAAATCGACAGGGGTCTCCAGCCGGGCGAACAGGCCGGTGATGGTCGTCAGTTGCGGCAGCTTGCCATGGGGAATGGCGATTCCATTACCGACGCCGGTCGAACCCAGCCGCTCGCGCTGCAGGACAACGTCGAAGATCTCGCGCTCGGGCAAGCCGGTGCGTTTGGCCGCCTTGATCGACAGCTCCAGAAGCAATTGCTTCTTCGAGTTGACCTTGAGGGCCGGGATGATTGCATCCTGATCCAGCAATCCTGCTAATGCCATTCGTCGTCCCCGTTGGCTCCCGCGCCACCGGCCCTTCTGCGGGGCACGGACATGGAGCGGGCTGTCGCCTTGATAGAGAGGCATGCCGGCCGAGGCGGCAGGCATGCCTGGATAAATAAGACGACAGCCGCGCATTTCAAAGCCTCGCCTCGGAAAGCGAGGCCTCGATGGGCGAGAAGCGTGCGGGGTGTCGTCAGCTCTTGATCGCGGCTGCGTCGATCCAGCCGATATTGCCGTCCGTGCGTCGATAGACGATGTTGATCTGCTCGTTTCCGGCATTGCGGAACATCAGGAGCGGATCGTCGGTCATGTCCAGTGCCATGACGGCATTGGCGACCGACATGGTTTTCACCTGTTTGGAGCTTTCGGCCACGATGGTGGGCGCGAAATCCTCGGGAACTTCCTCATCCTCATCAGGCACGGAGTCCATGATGCGATAGGCCACCTCCGAGAAGGCTGCGTGCCCATTGCCGTTGTGGTGGTCCTTCAGACGCCGCTTGTAACGGCGCATGCGCTTTGCGATCCGTTCGGCCGCGATGTCGAAAGCGGCCTGCGGATCGTTGGCCTCGCCATTGGCCTGCAGGGTCGCCCCCGTATCGAGATGAACCTTGCAGTCCGCGCTGAACCCTGCACCGGACTTCACAACGGTGACTTGGCTCGAATATCCTCCGTCGAAATATTTGGTGACGGCCTGGGCCATCTGCTCTTCGATCCTGGTCCGGAACGCATCGCCGACGTCCATGTTTTTACCGGATACACGCACACTCATGGAGTTTCCTCTCTTTCGTGATTTGCGTGCCCAGTCTATTCCAACCCCGCTTGCGGGTGAAGCCATTCTGCTAAAGCAAGTCAGAATAACGTCTTAGCCGCCCGCGCCATGGCGTCGGTTACCCGCGAGGTTGCGGCGCGAGTTAACGGATCATTTACGCGAAGTCAACCACAATGGCGCAACCTGAAGACGGTGGCGGCATGGCTTTGCGGCTTTGCCCGGTCGTCAATCCCTGTCTTGCGGGGGTCAGGCGGAGATTTTCGCCAGAGCGCGTTTTTCACGCCGACGCTGGACGGAGGAGGGAATATCCATCGCCTCCCTGTATTTCGCGACGGTACGGCGGGCGATGTCGACTCCGGATTTGCGCAGGATATCGACGATGTCATCGTCCGACAGCACGCTTTCCGCGCGTTCCGTCGTGATCAGCTGGCGAATGCGGTGGCGGATCGACTCGGCCGAATGCGCATCGCCTCCTTCCGCCGAACCGATCGACACGGTGAAGAAATATTTCAGCTCGAAGACGCCGCGCGGCGTCATCATATATTTGTTCGAGGTGACGCGGCTGACGGTCGACTCGTGCATCTTGATGGCGTCGGCGATCGCCTTCAAGTTCAGCGGTTTGAGATGCTCCACGCCATGGGCGAGGAAGGCCGATTGCTGGCGCACGATCTCGCTCGCCACTTTTAGAATGGTCTTGGCTCTCTGGTCGAGGCTGCGGGTCAGCCAGTTGGCGCTTTGGAGGCACTCCGACAGGAAACTCTGATCGCCGCTGTGCTTCGGCGCATGACGGGAAACCTTGGCATAATAGCTGTGATTGACCAGAACGCGCGGCAGCGTTTCCGGGTTGAGCTCCACCGACCAGCCGCCATCCAGTGCCGGGCGCACGACGATATCCGGCACGATAGCCTCGCTGGGGGCGGTCTCGTAGCGCGTGCCCGGTTTGGGGTCGAGCGCGCGGATCTCCGCGAGCATGTCGATCAGATCTTCCTCGTCGACGCCGCAGATCCGCTTGAGACTGGCGAAGTCGCGCCGGGCCAGAAGCTCCAGATGATCGACCAGCGCCTCCATGGCGGGATCCAGGCGGTCCAGCGCCCGCAATTGCAGCTTCAGGCATTCGGACAGCGAGCGGGCGAAGACGCCGGGCGGATCGAGCGTCTGTAAGGTAGACAGCACATCCTCCACCTCCGCGCACCCGCAGCCGAGCCGCTCGGCGAGCTCTGCCGGCGTCGTCTGCAGATAGCCTGCGGCATCGACATGGTCGATCAGATGCAGGCCGATCAGCCGCTGGCGCTCGCCGCGCAGCGCGAGTGCCATCTGCTCGCTCAGGACGTCGCGCAAGGAGCGGCGCTCGGCGACGAAATCTTCGAGATCGTAGCCCTCGGCGCCTTCGCCCGTGCCGGCGCCGGCCATCGAGCGCCATTGCCCGATCATTTCAGGCGCATCGGCGCGCGTCGGCGGGCCGTCGTCCTGAAAGACATTGCCGAAATCGACATCGAGTTCACCGCCCATCTGGGGCCCAAGATCCTTTCGGGTGTTTTCGAAGACGTCGCCGAGCGGATCGAAGGTCGCGGCCTCGAGGCCGAAGTCGTCAGCAGGCTCGCCGGCCGCCACGCCGTCGCCGCGTTCGCTTTCAAAAGCGCCGTCCTGGCCCGCGACTTCCAAAAGCGGATTCTTCTCCACCTCCTGCTCGATGAAATGCGTGAGTTCGAAATGCGTCATCTGCAGCAGCTGAATGGACTGCATCAGCTGGGGGGTCATGGCGAGCGTCTGGCTTTGACGCAGGAAAAGGCTGGCCGAAAGTGCCATGCGGACGCGAAACTCCCCTTCACCGTCCCGACCGGCGCGCCTGGGCGCAAGTTTTCGTGCCGGTCTGTCTAACTGGCCCGAAAATTGCTTATTCAAGGGGTTTGGTCAAGCTCTCCCACACAAGAATGGCGGGATCGCTAAAGAATTTCGCCTGCTTTTCGGGCAGTCGCCCGCAATTCCGCCATGGCATGCGGCCGGCTGAGCAATGAAGCGAGGCGTAAGGAGAGCGGTCGGCGGGGCTGTCGCCCTGAATTCAACCGTCAGGCCAGCCTCGCGCAAGTTTCGCGCCCGGTCAAGATATCCTTCCTGCCGCACCGGCAGTCAGCGCCTCAAAGGCTGAAATTATCGCCCAGATAGAGGCGGCGCACATCCGGATTGGCAACGATGTCGTTCGGCCGCCCATGGGTCAGTACCTCGCCATCATGAATGATATAGGCGCGGTCGATCAGGCCGAGCGTTTCGCGCACATTATGATCGGTGATGAGAACGCCGATCCCGCGCGAGGTCAGGTGCCGGACCAGGGCCTGGATATCGGCCACCGAGATGGGGTCGACGCCAGCGAAGGGCTCGTCGAGCAGCATGAAGGTCGGATCGGTGGCCAGCGCGCGGGCGATTTCCAAGCGACGCCGCTCGCCGCCCGACAGTGAAATCGCTGCCGCCTTGCGCAAATGGGCAATATGAAACTCGGCCAGAAGATCGTTGAGCTTGGCCTCCTGGCGCGTCTTGTCCTTCTCATGGAATTCGAGAACGGCACGGATATTGTCCTCGACGGACAGGCCGCGAAAAATCGAGGCTTCCTGCGGCAGATAGCCGACGCCCAGCCGCGCGCGGCGGTACATCGGCATCGAGGTCACGTCATTGCCGTTGATCTCGATCGAGCCTTCATCCACCGGTACGAGGCCGGTGATCATGTAAAAGCAGGTGGTCTTGCCCGCGCCGTTGGGTCCGAGAAGCCCGACGGCCTCGCCTCGGCGAACCACGAGCGAGACGCCGCGCACGACACGGCGGGCGCGGTAGGACTTGGTGAGATTGCGCGCGATCAGCGTGCCCTCGAAGCGCGTGCGATCGATCTCTTCGCCATCAACCAGGGGCGCGGAAGAGGGGGCCGGCTTCGGCGTGTCTTTCAGGAAGGAGAAAAGCGACAAGGGTTCCGTCTCGAACTGTGGTCATTCGCATGAGCGATTGTTGGCTGGCGCCAGCGCGATCTCCGCCTGCTCGCCGCAAGGTCCCGCCGGTCTGTGTGAAGCGCGACGGCGATCTCGTTCATCAGCCGTTCGCAATGGGCGGCCGCCCGCCGGTCCCTCCTGGAGGTGGAGGCCGCCGCTGTCATCCGCTGCATTATTGTGGCGGATGACGGCAAGGGCGCGCCACCTATCCCTTCGACAGGCAGGCGCGTCTCAGTTGGTCGAGCGCTGCGGCGTTTGCTGCTGCTGCGATTTCGGGTCGAGCTGGATGCGCACCCGGCCGCCGCAGGCCTGCAGCTTGGCTTCGCCGGTGTTCATCGCAACGTCGAGCTGGCAGCCGGTGAAGACATTGGCGCCTTCCGACAGAACCACTTCCTTGCCCTTCAGAACGAGCGTCTGCGCATCCATGTTGAAGACGCCGCTGTCGGCCGTTGCCTGCTGGGTGCCGGAGGAGAGGAAGACCTTCTTTTCGACCTCGATATGGTCGATCTGCGCATTGCCGCCGGTAAGGGAGCCGCCCGGCGCGCTGTTGTTCTTGGCCGCAGGCGTGGCGCCATTGCCGCCGGCCGAGCGCGGCTTGTAATAGACCACCATGGTGCCGGCCTGCAGCGTGGTCGCGCCCTGCACCACCTTCACGTTGCCGGTAAAGATCGCCTTGCTCTCGGCATCCTTCACCTCGAGCTGGTCGCTTTCGATCTGGATCGGCTGATCGTTCGACAGTTTCATGCCGGTCATCCGGCTGGAGCCGGCCGGTGCTTGCGTCTGCGCCTGGGCCGCAGCGGCCAGCATCAGCAACAAGCCTGTTGTAAGAGCCGTGCGTACGGCGGAGGAGGCGGAGCGAGAGATGGCCGACATGGGAAGATTGGGTCCTAGTTGGGCGTTTTCTGAAGAGCGCGCGGATCGACCTGGACCCTCACATCCCCCTCGAAAAGAATGTTATGGCCTTTATCGGTCATCTCGAGCCGTTTCGCAACAATCGAGCCACCATTCAACCTGACGGCAATCGGCTTGTCACTGCGCATTTCTCCGGCATTGACGTCGAGATAGGCCGAATTGAACTCGGCAAGCAGGCCATTGTTCATGGAGATGGTAAATGGCGCGTTCATATCCAGCGTATTCTTGCCGCGATCGTAAAGGCCGCTCTTGGCATTGACCGTGGCAATCGTGGAATCGTTGACCGGCATTTCGGCCTGGATGTTTTCCAGCGTGATCAGATCCGGATTGGCAATATCCTGCAGCGCGCGTTGCGCCTTCATGGAATAGCTGATGTCCTGCTTGTTGCGTCCGGAGATGGCCGGGCTCTGCATGACGATCTTGCCGTTTTCGATCGTCGCGCTTTCGATCTGCAGATGCTCCGGCAGAAAGGCCCGCACCACCGAGACGACGAGGAAAATGGCGCCGATCAAAACGGCCGCCAGCGGCAGGATGATCTTCAGCCGGCGCACGCGCTGGGAGTGGCGCACCGCATTGCGATAGGCGTCAGCCATCGGACCGCCCGGATGGGGCAAGGCGCTGTTGACTTGCACGTCGTTGGCCATAAAAGCGGTTCCGTTTGCTGCCGGCACTGGCCGATTTGTTGAGGGACCATACCATCGGCGTTTGAGAGCCGGAATATGGAGATTTTTCGACCGCTCGACAATGGAAGCCTCGAATTTCTTATGATCGGGTGTAAATGTCGGCTGACAGCGCCGTAACGACCCGCTTTCGGCGCGGGCCGATCCGGCTGGACCTGCTGCCAGCAGGCGCAGGGATGAGAGGGACCATGGACGAATCCACTTTGGCTGAACGGCGCCGGATGCGCCGGAAACTGACTTTCTGGCGCATTGCGTTCATCCTCCTGATCGTTGCAGGCGCCGCCGTCCTCTGGCTGACGGCCCGCTCGGGTGTGAAGGCCGGCCCCGCCGCGCCGCACATCGCGCGCGTCGCGATCACCGGCATCATCCAGGATGATCAGGAATTGCTGGAGCGCCTGGACAGCATCGGCCGCAGCGCCAATGCCAAGGGGCTGATCGTCACCATCAGCTCGCCCGGCGGAACCGCTTTCGGCGGTGAGGCCATCTACAAGGCGATCCGGAAGGTTTCCGACAAGAAGCCCGTGGTCAGCGATATCCGTACCCTGGCCGCTTCGGCCGGCTACATGATTGCGCTTGCGGGCGATCGGATCGTGGCGGGCGACACGTCGATCACCGGGTCCGTCGGCGTCATCTTCCAATATCCGCAAATCAAGCCGCTGCTCGACCGGCTGGGCGTTTCGCTCGAAGAAATCAAGTCGACCCCGCTCAAAGCCGAGCCAACGCCCTTCCACCCGCCGAGCGAGGAAGCGCGCGCGGTGATCCAGGCGATGATCGATGACAGCTATGCCTGGTTCGTCGATCTCGTTGCCGAGCGGCGCAGGATGCCGCGCGAGGAAGCGCTGAAGGTCGGCGATGGCCGGATCATGACAGGCCGTCAGGCCCTTGCCGCCAAGCTGGTCGACGATCTCGGCGGCGAGGAGGCAGTCAAAGCCTATTTCAAGAGCCGCAACATCGACCCCAACCTGCCGATTGTCGATTGGGAGCCACCAGCCAAGACCTTCTTCGGTCTGAATGCCATGGCCAGTGCGAAGGCCGCACTGGAGGCGTTTCTGCCGGGACTTTCGGGTCTCGAAAGCACGCTGCGCGATAAGTTGTTTCTTGACGGTCTGGTTTCCGTTTGGCAGTTTGACCAGCGCTAGCGCAAGGCGTCCGCTGCAATCTCTTTCGCCAATTCGTTGAAAGACTTGGCTGCAGTCAGAAGGCCGGTCGCATGGGTTGCGGCAGGCTGGTCTGGACGGGGCTTGCCTGTGCCGGCGCTGACGGATGAACCGCAAGCCGTTTTTGAGAACAAGGGGCGACCATGATCAAGTCGGAACTGGTGCAGATCGTCGCAGCGCGCAATCCGCATCTGTACCATCGCGACGTCGAAAACATCGTCAACGCCGTTCTCGATGAGATCACCGACGCGTTGGCTTCGGGCAATCGCGTGGAGCTGCGCGGTTTCGGTGCCTTCTCGGTCAAGAACCGGCCGTCCCGCTCAGGCCGCAATCCGCGCACGGGCGATTCCGTCTTCGTCGAGGAAAAATGGGTGCCCTTCTTCAAGACGGGGAAGGAACTGCGCGAACGCCTGAACCCCGGCAATGCCGACGATGTCGAGGATGAGGACGAAGGCTAGCCTCCTCTGCCCTGAACGCAGAAGAGATTCGCCGCTGCCGGTGAAGCCTGCGTGTGACGCGTTCCATCGACGACATCCCGCAGTCATGGTGCCTGAGGCCGTCCATAAAGCTGGCCGGTCCGTAGATGAAATCAGGACGGACCCTTCGGCGCGCTGACGCGCCCCTGCAGTGTCTTCCTCGTGTTTTATCAAACGCAAGGTGCCATAGGACTGGACGCCGCTTGCAAGACGCCTAATTTGAGCTTTGCGGATGCTGGCAGCGGCGACGGTTGTTTCGAGGCGCTGAAGTCTCCTGCAGGCCGGTCCTGCGCCGTCCTGTTCAGCCTGTGCGCCGGAATCTCCGCCGTCGCTTATGCCAACAATGACCATTTGGGAGATCGTACCGTGCTCAGACGCATCGTCAATATCGTGGTGTTCGTGCCGATCGCCATCCTGCTGGTCGTGCTGTCGGTCGCCAACCGGCACGAGGTGCGTCTTGCCCTCAACCCCTTCGACCCGTCCGACGCCACGCTGTCGATCAGCGGACCGCTCTTCGCCTTCCTGTTTCTGGCCGTGATCGTCGGCATCGTCATTGGTGGTGCCGTGACCTGGATGGAGCAGGGCAAGCATCGCCGCCAGGCCCGCGTGGAAGCGCGCGAGGCGATCAAATGGCACGGCATTGCGGAAAAGCGTGCGTCCGTCACCCAGCCGGCCGCCGACATTCCCGCAGGCCGGCCCGTCTCCCCGGCGGCGCAACAGATTTCACCCACGACGCCGCAGCAGGCGCTTCCCGCCTCCTCCGCGCGCTGATTTCAGCGCACCGTCAAGCGGCCTGCGCCTTTTGTCGCGCGGCGGCGGTAAAATCCGCGAAGAAGCGTCTGGCGATCCGGTCGGCGCTGGATTGCGCCAGGGATGCGCCGAGCTCGGCGAGCTTTCCGCCGAGCGCAGCCTGAATGCGATAGGTCAGGCGGGTCTCGGCCTCCGACCCATCGCTCAGTTCTTCGAGATCGACCACGGCGGACCCTTGCGCAAAGCCGGCCAGTCCGCCCTGTCCCTGCGCATCGATCCGGTAGCCCTCTGGTGGCCGCATCTCCGACAGGGTGATGGTGCCGCCGAATGTCATGGGAATGAAGGCCACCTTGACGCGCACCCGGGCATCCAGCGTGTTGTCGGAGGTCCATTCCAGTGTCTGGCAGCCGGGAATGCAGGCTTTCAGCACCTGCGGATCGTTGAGCGCCGCCCACACGGCGTCGCGCGGCAGGGGGATGCGCTGTTCGCCCGTCAGTTCCATGCCCGCTCCTGTCCTCTGTCTCGTGTCACCGGTGAAGATGAACAGAGGATATCGGGCGCGCGCCTGAGAAAGGCAATGCGGACCCCGCGTACTGCCTGCAAAAAGCCTGCCCGCTTTGCCATTTGAGCGTGTCGGTGCTATGTGGCCGACAAACCGAGCAAACCGGCAAATGATAGAGACGGCGTCCGCCGGAAGCCGACGCAAGACAGAGAGACGACGCGAGCGTGAAGGACAGGACAGGGCGCGACGGTCAGAAGCGCGAGGGACCGGGCAGGGACGGAAAGAGGCGTGATGGCAGCGCCGGCAAGGCGCATGGCGCTCCGCCGCGTTCCGGCAAACCCGCCATCGGCAAGCCAGGATCCGGCAAAGCCGTCGCGGGCAAGGGCGCATCCGCCAAGCCGCAAAGCGCGCGGCCGCGTCCCATGACCCGCTCCGCCTCCGGTCAAGGAGACCACGGTGGCGCCCAGCGCGCTCCGGCAGATTTCGCTGGCCCCTCTGCCTCTTCAGCCGAGCCGAAAGAGGCTGCGGGCGTGGCGATCCCCCGCCGGATTTGGACCGGAAACAAGCCGGCCGAGCGCGTGCCGGTGATCCTGGAAACGACGGCCGACGGCAGCAGCGCGCAGGCCGGCTATCATCTGATCGACAGCGGCGATGGGGTGAAGCTCGAACAATATGGCCCCTATCGCATCGTCCGCCCGGAAGCTCAGGCGCTCTGGCCGAAGGCCCTGGATGATGCCATCTGGGAGCGAGCCGACGCGATCTTCACCGGCGATACGGACGAGGACGGCATGGGCCGCTGGCGCTTCCCAGGCGTTCCGCTCGGGGAAACCTGGCCGATGCGGCTGCTCGACACCGAGTTTCTCGGCCGCTTTACCGCTTTTCGCCATGTCGGCGTCTTTCCCGAGCAACTGGCCCACTGGCGCTGGGTGAAGGCGCAGATCGAGGCGGCCAGGGCCAAGGGGCGTGCCCGTCCGGTGCGTGTGCTCAATCTCTTCGGCTATACCGGCGTCGCATCGTTGATCGCGGCCAATGCCGGCGCCGAGGTCACCCATGTCGACGCGTCCAAGAAGGCGATCGGCTGGGCGCGGGAAAACCAGGCGCTCGGCCGCGGCGACGATCTGCCGATCCGCTGGATCTGCGACGATGCGATGAAGTTCATCCAGCGCGAGGAGCGGCGCGGCAGCGCTTACGACATCATCCTGACCGATCCGCCGAAATTCGGCCGGGGGCCGAATGGCGAGGTGTGGCATCTCTTCGATCATCTTCCCGCCATGCTTGATCTCTGCCGGGCCATTCTTTCGCCTGAGGCTATCGGTCTGGTGCTGACGGCCTATTCGATCCGCGCGAGCTTCTATTCGATCCACGAGTTGATGCGCGAGACCATGCGCGGCGCCGGCGGCCGGGTCGAATCGGGCGAACTCATCCTGCGCGAAGCGGGGCTTTCTGGCGATGTGCCGGGCCGCGCGCTGTCCACCTCTCTTTTCAGCCGATGGATTGCCCATGACGAATGAACGCCCCGGGGAGGGGCCGGGCCGGGTCGGCCAGGTGAAGGAAATCACCAGCCTCTCCAATCCGATCATCAAGGACATCAAGGCGCTTTCGCTGAAGAAGGCGCGCGACGAAACCAGGACCTTCATGGCCGAGGGCCTGAAGCTGGTGATCGATGCGCTGGCGCTGGGCTGGACCATCCGCACGCTCGTCTATTCCAAGGAAGCCAAGGGCAAGCCGCAGGTGGATGACATCGCCGCCCGCACCGTTGCAAGAGGCGGCCTGGTGCTGGAAGTCAGCGCCAAGGTGATCGGCGCGATCACCCGGCGCGACAATCCGCAAATGGTCGTCGGCATCTTCGAGCAGCGGCTCACCAAGCTCGACAGCCTGCGCCCGAAGCAAGGCGAGACCCATGTCGCGCTCGACCGGGTGCGCGATCCCGGCAATCTCGGCACGATCATCCGCACCGCCGATGCAGCCGGCGCCTCGGGCGTCATCCTGATCGGCGAGACCACCGATCCCTTCTCGCTCGAAACCGTGCGGGCAACCATGGGCTCGGTCTTCGCCGTGCCGGTGATCCGCGCGAGCCAGGCGGATTTCCTGGCCTGGCGGCGCAAGGCAGATGTGTCTATTGTCGCGACCCATCTCTCTGGCGCGGTCGATTACCGCACGATCGATTACAGCAAAAAGCCAGTCGTGCTCCTGATGGGCAACGAGCAGCAGGGTCTTCCCGACGAGCTCGCCCAGGCGGCCGATGCGCTGGCCCGCATTCCCCAGGCCGGGCGCGCCGACAGCCTCAATCTGGCGATCGCCACCGGCGTCATGCTGTTCGAGGCGCGCCGTCACCTTCTTTCGCTCGAGGCTCGCGGCTGATGGCGGACGGCAAGCCCACGCTGTTCTCACGCCCTGCGCCGATCGCGCTGTTCATCCTTCTGGCGCTGGCGCTGGACCAGGCGGTGAAATGGGCGGTCGATCGCTATCTTCCCTTCGAGGAGGCGGTGCATGTGATTCCCATGCTCGCGCTCTTCCGGACCCATAATTACGGCGTGGCCTTTTCCATGCTGTCGAATATGGAAGGCTGGTTCATCGTCGGCATGCGGCTTTTCGTCGTCGCCTTCGTGCTCTGGCTCTGGCGGCGCACGCCGAAGGACCGCTTCTTCGCCCATCTCGGCTATGCGATGATCATCGCCGGGGCGATCGGCAATCTGATCGACCGATTCCTGCATGGCTATGTGATTGACTATGTGCTCTTCTATACGCAGACATGGTCCTTCGCCGTCTTCAATCTGGCCGACAGCTTCATCACGATCGGCGCCTGCGCCATCGTTCTGGACGAGCTGCTTCATGCCCGTCGCGCCAAGGCGATGAAGGCCGAATGACCCGTCTGCCACGTGCGGGAGGGGCCCGCACAGGGCGAAACCATGCTTTCCGGCCGGTGCAGCGATCTGATGTCTTCGCCTTTCGACGCTCTTGTCAGACGCCTTTTCCGATCCGTGCAAGCTGCGCGGAGCGCGTGGAATGGCGTGAGCGAGACAGCATCGCCCCCGCCTGAAGGTGCAGAGGACGCGCCGATGAGCGCGCGGCTGGTCGCCACCGTCGCGCATGAACTGCGCACGCCGCTTGCCGGCATTCTCGGCATGGGCCATCTGCTGTCTGAAACGCCGCTCAATGCCGAGCAGCGCAATTACCTGACGCAGATGCGCGACAGCGCCGGGGCGCTTGGGCGCCTTGTGGACGATCTGCTCGACATGTCCGCACTGGCCGCCGGACGCTTCGAATTGTCGGAAAGCCCGGTCGAGATCCGGGTGCTGATCGAGCAGGTGGTCGAGATGCTGGCGCACCGCGCCCATGCAAAAGGCATCGAGATCGCCTCAACGGTGGATGCGGCGGTTCCCGATCATCTGCTGCTGGACAGTGCCCGCCTGCGCCAGGTTCTCTTCAATATTGCCGGCAATGCAGTGAAGTTCACCCGCGAGGGCGGCGTGCTCGTGTCGGCTTCCTGGGATGCGGGCACGCTGGTGATTGCGGTGCGCGACAGCGGGCTTGGCATTGACGAGGCGGACAGGGAGCATCTTTTCACGGCTTTCGAGCGCGGTGCTGCGGGCCGCCAGACCAGCGAGAGCACGGGCCTTGGCCTCTCCATCGCCCGGCGCATCGTCGAGGCTTTCGGCGGCACGTTGACCTTCGAGAGCCAGCTTGGCACCGGCAGTACCTTCTTCATCCGACTTCCTGGCCATGCCGACAGTGCGGAATCCAGAACCGGAAGCGGCCCGCTTTCGGCTTCGCATGTTCTGGTGATCGCGCCCGATGGGCCAGCGCGTGAAGGGCTGGCGGCAACGATCGCCACGCTCGGCGGACGCTGCCGGCTTGCCGCCACCGCGCAGGAAGCGCGGGCGGCCCTTGCCTGGTTTGCTGCCGAGGGACCGGCACTGACCGACGTCATCGTCGATCATCGTCTCTCCGGCACCTTCCGCGCGCTGCTTGCCGAAAGCCCGGATCTGGCGCTGGCCGACCTGCGTCGCACCTATCTCGTCAATCCGGAGGAGCGCAGCGTCCGGCCGATCAACCGGCGCGACGGCTATCGCAGCTGGCTCGTGCGCCCCTTGCGCGAGCGGTCGCTGATCGAGGTCATGACCGGCCGGATGCAGGGAATCGAGGTCAGGGACGCGATCAACGACAATCGCGCCGTCTTCCGTGCAGCGCCGTCTCCACCGCTGGCCGCCGCCAATGCCTCTGCCGCTCCGCCCGGCATTCTCGTGGCGGAGGATGATGCGGTCCAGGCCATGCTCCTGTCGACCCTGCTGCGCAAGACCGGACATGCGGTCCATGTCGTTTCCGATGCGCCGGAGCTTCTGGCCGCGCTTGCGCCCGGCGCGGTTCTGCCCATCCGGCCGGTTCTGGTTCTCACCGATCTGCATATGCCGGGTGGCAGCGGCGTCGCGCTGGTGCGCCGCATCCGCGCCGAGATGATGGCCGCGCGAAGATCCCCTCTTCCGCTGGTGGTGCAGACCGCCGATGACAGCGCCAAGCTTCGTGCCGCCTTGGGCGGAGAGGGCGTTGCAGCCGTGCTTATCAAGCCGGCCGATGGCGAGCAACTGGCCGCACTCGTCCAGCATCTTCTCGACGCCGAGGCGCGATGAGAGCGGTTGCCCCAGTGCGCCGGCCGAAAAATGCTGTTCCGGCTCAAGGTTCGCCTTCTCTCGAACATTGGGCAAAAGTGTTTGTCTGCGAAGAACATAAGAGGCGATCGGCAGGTTGAATGGAGGCCCGGCGGCATGGCCGCTTGACCGGCGCGGGCGCGCCTCGTCATGCATTTGTCGCTAAATCGTGATTTAAGCCGGCAAACACAGCGGGGGCTGTTTGCGTCGCGATGGGGGCCGGCGGAGCGATCTTTCCGACGGGAACCGGCATTGGATTGGCAGGATTAGGGGATAAAAGCATGACCGAAGCACTGATGCTGGCAAGACCCGGGACGGCTGAGGCTCTGGCGCCTGCCGAGGTGATCGCGGCGCTCGCGCCGAACCCGGATTTCTCGAGCGCCGGCCTGTTCGGCCGCATCGGAACGCTGGAAACGCGCCTTGCCCGCAGCACCGCCGAAATCGACGCGGCGCAGGCCGTGCGCTATCGGGTCTTCGTCGAGGAAATGCATGCCGGCGTGGCGAGCGACCATGCCGCTCGCGGGCGTGACGTGGATGCCTGGGACGAAGTCTGCGACCATCTCCTGGTGCTCGACCGGGCGATCAAGGGTGACACGACCGACCAGATCGTCGGCACCTATCGCCTGTTGCGCCAGGACGTGGCCGAGCGGGGCGCCGGCTTCTACAGTCAGGGCGAATTCGACGTCAACAGCCTGATTGCCCGCCATCCGAACAAGCGCTTCATGGAGCTTGGCCGCTCTTGCGTCCTGCCGCATTACCGCACCAAGCGCACGCTGGAGCTGCTCTGGCAAGGCAATTGGGCCTATGCCGTCAAGCACCGGATCGACGTCATGTTCGGTTGCGCATCGTTCCACGGCACCGATCCCCGGGAGCACGCCCTGGCGCTTTCCTTCCTGCATCATCACCTGACTGCGCAGGGTGAATGGGAAGCCCATGCCCTGCCGGATCAGGCCGTTTCGATGGATCTCGTCGCGCTTGAGGATATCGACGGTCGCAAGGCGCTCTCGGCCATGCCGCCGCTGATCAAGGGTTATATCCGCCTCGGCGCCAAGGTTGGCCATGAGGCGGTGGTCGATCATGCTTTCGGCACGACCGACGTACTGATCGTCCTGCCGATCGAAAGCATTTCCGGCCGCTACCTTTCCTATTACGGGGGTGATGCAAGCCGGTTCGGTGCGCAGGAGTCTTGAGGCTCCGAGTATGATTGCCGGGTAATCATCCAGGTCTTTTGGTGATGTGACAGGGGCGGATGCTGGGCATCCGCCCCTTTTGCTATCAGCTCGTCGCCTTGTAGGCGGCAAGCGCTGCCATGTTGACGATGTCGGATTCGCGTGCGGCCATGCTGACGATCTGCACCGGCTTGTCGAAGCCGACCAGCAGCGGGCCGATGACCGTCGAGCCGCCGAGCTGTTCGAGCATCTTGGTCGAGATCGAGGCCGAGTGAATGGCCGGCATGACCAGCACATTGGCCGGGCCCGACAGGCGGCAGAAGGGATATTGCGCCATCACATCCGGATTGAGCGCGACATCGGCGCCCATTTCGCCGTCATATTCGAAGTCGATCCGCTTGCCGTCGAGGATCCGCACCGCCTCGCGCACCCGCTGCGACCGCTCGCCCGAGGGATGGCCGAAGGTGGAATAAGCCAGGAACGCCACGCGCGGGACATAGCCGAGCTTGCGGGCAAGGCCGGCCGCCTCGATGGCGATCTCGGAAAGCTCCTCGGCCGATGGCATGTCATGCACGGCGGTATCGGCCACCAATACCGTTCGGCCCCGGCAAAGCGCCAGCGATACGCCGATGACGCGGTGACCCGGCTTCTTGTCGAGACAGCGGCTGACATCGTCGAGCGCGGTCGCGTAGTTGCGGGTGATCCCCGTGACCATGCCATCGGCATCGCCGAGCGCTACCATGCAGGCGGCGAAGTGATTGCGGTCGTGGTTGATCAGCCGCTGGGCATCGCGGAAGAGGAAGCCCTGGCGTTGCAGCCGCGCATAGAGATAGTCGGTATAGGCGGCCGTGCGCGTGGAGATGCGCGCGTTCACCAGCTGGATGTTTGGCCGGTCGAGGTCGATGCCCTCGCGCTCGGCCGTTTCGCGCATGCGATCCTCGCGGCCGAGCAGCAGCGCCGTGCCGAACCCCTGATTGGCATAGGAGATCGCCGCGCGCATGACCTGCGCTTCCTCGCCCTCGGCAAAAACGATGCGCTGCGGGCTGCGGCGCACCCGCTCATGGATGGTGGCGAGCGTGGCGGCGATCGGATCGCGCCGGGCGGAGAGCTGGCGGGCATAGCGGTCGAGATCGGCGATCGGTCTCTGGGCCACGCCGCTGTCCATCGCCGCCTTGGCGACCGCCACGGGAATGGACGAGATCAGCCGGGGATCGAAGGGCACGGGGATGATGTAATTGGCGCCGAAGCGCGGCCGATTGCCTTGATAGGCGGCGGCGACGTCATCGGGCACGTCGGCGCGGGCGAGATCGGCCAGCGCCTGGGCTGCGGCGATCTTCATGGCCTCGTTGATGGTCGTCGCGCGCACATCGAGAGCACCGCGGAACATATAGGGGAAACAGAGGACGTTGTTGACCTGGTTCGGATAGTCGGAGCGCCCGGTTGCCACGATCGCGTCGTCGCGGATGGCGGAGACCTCTTCCGGCGTGATTTCCGGATCGGGATTGGCCATGGCGAAGATGATCGGGCGCGGCGCCATCGAGCGGATCATATCGGTCGAGAAGGCGCCCTTGGCCGAAAGGCCGAGCACCACATCTGCGCCGTCCATCGCTTCGGCCAGCGTGCGCCGGTCGGTCGGCACGGCATGGGCCGATTTCCACTGGTTCATGCCCTCGGTGCGGCCCTGATAGATCACGCCCTTGGTGTCGCAGAGAATGACGTTTTCGGACGCGAAGCCCATGGCCTTGATCAGTTCGATGCAGGCAATCGCCGCAGCGCCCGCGCCATTGCAGACGAGGCGGGTGGTCTTGAGATCCCGTCCCGTCAGCGACAGCGCATTGATCAGGCCGGCGGTGGCGATGATGGCGGTGCCGTGCTGGTCGTCATGGAACACCGGAATGTCCATGATCTCGCGCAGCTTCTGCTCGATGATGAAACAGTCCGGCGCCTTGATGTCTTCCAGGTTGATGCCGCCGAAGGAGGGGCCGAGGAAGCGCACGCAATTGATGAACTCGTCGACATTTTCGGTATCCACTTCGAGATCGATGGAATCGACATCGGCGAAGCGCTTGAACAGCACCGACTTGCCTTCCATCACCGGCTTGGAGGCGAGAGCGCCGAGATTGCCGAGGCCGAGGATCGCCGTGCCGTTGGAGATGACGGCGACCATATTGCCGCGCGCCGTATAGTCATAGGCCGTGGCCGGATCTGCGGCGATCGCCTTGACCGGAACGGCAACGCCGGGCGAATAAGCGAGCGACAGATCGCGCTGGGTCGCCATCGGCTTGGTCGGGGTAATCTCCAGCTTGCCCGGCCGACCGCGCGAATGAAAATCCAGCGCTTCCTGATCCGTCACGCCTGCGGGCTTGCGCCCGGCCTTTTCGTTGTTCTCCATGGGGCTCTCCTTCGGCTTCTTCTGTGGGCGGCTCTCGGCTAGCCGTTCTTTATTGTTGTCTTCTATAAACAGCGGTGGGTAGTGTGGCACCAGTTTTTTGTTTTGGAACAGCTTTTCCTTGAATATGTCGCTCAATCATCAGTCCGACGTCATCTCCGATGCCCGACTTGTCTCACAGGACAGTCGTGCTTCGGCCACGCCGATGATGGAGCAATATATCGAGATCAAGGCCGCCAATCCTGGCTCGCTTCTGTTCTATCGCATGGGCGATTTCTACGAGCTGTTCTTTCAGGATGCGCTGGAAGCCTCGCGAGCGCTCGGCATCACGCTCACGCGCCGGGGCCAGCATTTGGGGCAGGACATCCCCATGTGCGGTGTGCCGATCCATGCCGCCGACGACTATCTGCAGAAGCTGATCGGGCTCGGCTACCGTGTCTCCGTCTGCGAACAGATCGAGGATCCGGCCGAGGCGAAGAAGCGCGGCGCCAAATCGGTCGTCCGGCGCGATGTGGTGCGGCTCGTCACCCCCGGCACCATCACCGAAGATAAGCTGCTTTCGCCGTCGGATGCCAACTATCTGATGGCGCTCGCCCGTATTCGCGCCGGGGACGAGCCATCCCTGGCGCTTGCCTGGATCGATATTTCCACCGGCGTCTTCCGCGTGGCGGAGACGACGGAGACCAGGCTGCTCGCCGATATTCTTCGCATCGACCCCCGGGAGCTCATTCTCGCCGACAGCCTGTTCGAAGACCCGGCCTTGCGTCCATCGATCGATCCCCTCGGTCGGGTGGCTGTGCCACAGCCAGCCGTGCTGTTCGACAGCGCTGCGGCGGCAGACCGGCTGGCGCGCTATTTCGGCGTCGCCACCATGGATGGCTTCGGCACCTATTCGCGCGCAGAGCTGGCGGCAGCCGCCGCCGCTGTTGCCTATGTCGAGAAAACCCAGCTGGCCGAACGTCCAGCGCTCTCCGTGCCGGAACGCGAAGAGGGCGCAGCCACCCTGTTCATCGATCCGGCCACGCGCGCCAATCTCGAAATCGTGCGCACGCTGTCGGGCGAGCGCGCGGGCTCGTTGCTGAAAGCCATCGACAGGACGGTCACCGGCGGCGGCGCG
Organism: Xaviernesmea oryzae; assembly: GCF_900109605.1. Taxonomy (GTDB): domain Bacteria; phylum Pseudomonadota; class Alphaproteobacteria; order Rhizobiales; family Rhizobiaceae; genus Xaviernesmea; species Xaviernesmea oryzae. The sequence continues at coordinate 61,850 of NZ_FOAM01000004.1, read as the reverse complement.
CGGCTTTTGGCCGAGCGGCTGATGTCGCCCTTGACCGATCCGGAGGCGATCCGCGCCCGGTTCGATTCCGTCTCCATTCTTCTCGATGCACCACGCTTGATCACCGACCTGCGCGCCGCCCTGCGCCAGGTGCCGGATATGCCGCGTGCTTTGTCGCGCCTGGCGCTCGGCCGGGGCGGCCCGCGCGATCTCGGCGCCATTCTGGCCGGTATGTCGGCTGCTTATGCCGTCGGCGAGACGCTTGCCGGCGTCGAGCTGCCGCAGGAACTGGACGCCGCGCGCGCGGCGCTGGGCAAGCTGCCGCTCGATCTCGGCCAGCGCCTGTCCGCCATGCTGGCCGACGACCTTCCGCTTTTGAAGCGCGATGGCAACTTCCTGCGCGATGGGGCCGATGCGGAGCTGGACGAGATGCGGGCGCTGCGCGATCAGTCGCGCCGGGTAATCGCCGGGTTACAGCTCGATTATTGCGAGGAAACCGGCGTCAAATCATTGAAGATCAAGCATAACAATATGCTTGGCTATTTCATCGAGGTGGCCGCGCCCCAGGCCGGGCCGCTCACCGAGGGACCCGAGGCCAAGGCGCGCTTCATCCACCGCCAGACCATGGCGAACGCCATGCGCTTCACCACCACGGCGCTGTCGGAGCTCGAAACCAAGATCGCCAATGCCGCCGACCGGGCGCTTTCCATCGAGCTTACCGCCTTCGACGTGCTCTCGTCAGCCGTGATTGCGCAAAGCGAGGCGATCAAGGCCGCTGCCGCCGCGCTTGCCGTGATCGACGTGTCCACGGCGCTTGCCGTTCTGGCCGAAGAGCAGGCCTATTGCCGGCCTGCCGTCGACCGCTCCCTGCAGTTCCGCATCGTCGGCGGCCGCCATCCTGTGGTCGAGCAGGCTTTGAAGAAGAACAGCGGCCCGGCCTTCGTCGCCAATGATTGCGATCTCTCCGGCACGCCGAAGAGCCGCGACGGCGAGAGCCCAGGTGCGATCTGGCTTCTGACCGGCCCGAACATGGGCGGCAAGTCGACTTTCCTGCGCCAGAACGCGCTGATCGCCATTCTCGCACAGATGGGCTCCTTCGTACCGGCGACCGAGGCGCATATCGGCGTGGTCGACCGGCTGTTTTCCCGCGTCGGCGCATCGGACGATCTCGCGCGTGGCCGCTCGACTTTCATGGTAGAGATGGTGGAAACTGCCGCGATCCTCAACCAGGCGACCGAGCGCTCGCTGGTCATCCTCGATGAAATCGGCCGAGGAACGGCGACCTTCGACGGGTTGTCAATCGCCTGGGCGTCGGTCGAGCATCTGCACGAGGTCAATAGATGTCGCGGCCTTTTCGCCACGCATTTCCACGAGCTGACCGTGCTTTCGGAGAAGCTTGGCCGCCTGTCGAATGTCACCATGCGGGTGAAGGAGTGGGATGGCGAGGTCATCTTCCTGCATGAGGTCGGCCCTGGCGCCGCCGATCGCTCCTATGGCATCCAGGTCGCCAAGCTCGCCGGCCTGCCGCCTTCGGTGGTCGCGCGCGCCCGCGACGTTTTGGAAAAGCTGGAGGATGCCGACCGCAAAAATCCGGCAAGCCAGCTGATCGACGACCTGCCGCTCTTTCAGGTGGCTTTGCGTCGCGAGGAGGCGCGCAAGAGCGAGCCCTCCAAGGTCGAAGCTGCGTTGAAGGCGCTAAACCCCGATGACCTGACCCCGCGTGAGGCGCTCGACGCGCTGTATGCGTTGAAGCGTCAGCTGGGCTAAGGCACGGGCGGGCAAGACCCGTGCCTCAGGGCTCGCCTATCGCTCCAGCAAGGTCTTGCGCAGGAAGGCCGTGACCGTGAAGAGGATCTGCCGGTGCAACTCGCTACGCGGGACATCGCCGCCATCGCTGCAGACGGGATCGTCCTCGCCGTAACGCTTCAGCACCTCGGCCCCATCGGGATTGCAGACGCCGAGAAAGGTGAAGTGGATGGCCTTGGGGATGGCGGCAAAGCCGGCGCCCGGTACGTTGCGCGCCAGCGTCTCGGCCCGAACACCGGGCTCCACCGCCTCGCCTGTGCCCAGATTGAGGAAGAAGGTCGGGATGCCGAGCGTCTTCAGGCTCTCCGGCTGGAAGGCCTTGGCGAAGCCGGGATCGACGGCGACCAGAGCATGGATGCGGCCATCGCGATAGCTGCCGTTAAAGGCTGTTTCATCGACCTTGGCAAGATCGACGCCGCCGCGCATGAACCAATTGCAACCGCCGTCCTTGCCTTCGGCGCTCGCGCAATAGGCCGCGAAGTCGGAGAGCGAGGCGCGTGCGCCGGCTGACAGCATGGCGGTCGTGCCACCCAGCGAGAAGCCGATGACGCCGATCCTGTCGGGGTCGATCAGCGTGTTCCAACTCGTGTCCTCTGCCAGCCGATCGATGAGGGCCGAGATGTCCTTTGCGCGCTCCCAGACCTCGATGCTCTCCACCGGGATCGAATCTCCCGAGGTCGAATGCAGATGATTGGGCGCGGCGACGATGAAGCCGTTGCGGGCCAGCGCGGTCGACAGCCAGCCGAGCGAAGCGGCATTGCCCCCCGAGCCATGGGAGAGAATGACGAGCGGAAATTTCTCAGCCACCGGTGTGGCCTCCCGCCGGGCGGGAACGCCGGTCCAGAGTTCGTCGGCACCCAGCGTATAGGCCGTGCCGTCTTTCAAGGCGGGATAGGTGATCAGCACGTTTTCCGGCTGATCGCGATGGGCGGGTACCACCGTGATCCAGCGCGTGCCGGCCTCATAGGCCTGGGCCGGCGAGGCGATCAGCGGTGTAAGCAGGATGGAGAAGACCTGGATCAGGCCGGCGAGAAGACTGGGCATGGCATTTCCTGTCGGGTTCGTTTTGGAATGCCCGATGCTTGGCGCTTGGGCCCCTTCCTTTCGACCGGGATCCTGTTTAAGGCGGTGGCGGAACGTAATCGAGGTCGTCCGCTTGCCTGCCATACCCCTGCCATTCCTTGCCGGGCTGATCATCGCGCTGACGCTGCACGCCAATCTCAAGGGCGTGTCGGCGCCGGGGCCACGTGGCTTCTTCACCGCCTTCCTTCTGTTCTATGCGATGCAGGGTGTGATCATCGGTTTGCGCTTCGGCTATGGGCTGGAGGTGCTGGCGCCGGTCCAGCCGGTGACGGCGGCCGCGATGCCGCCTCTGGCCACGCTTGCCTTTCTGATGCTCGCCGATCGTCCGCCCGCCCGGCTCTGGGTTCACGCGCTGCCACCCCTCCTCGTGGCGCTGGCCGTTCTCCTCTTCCAGCCGGCGGTCGATCTCCTGCTTTTTGTCATCTTTGCCGGCTATGGCGTCGCGCTCTGGCGGATCGCATGTGGTGGGGAGGCGGCGGCGGCCGAGGCGGAAATCTCCCGGATGCGGCCGATTCTGCGTACCGCCAGGCTGACGTCCGTGCTGATGCTCTATTTCGCGGTGACGGACACGGCCCTGTCGATCTGGACGCTTTTTCAAGGGCGGGCGGATGTGCCGGTGGCGGTGGGGCTGATGAATATCGGCGCCATTGTGTTGGCGCTTCTATCCTATCTGGCGCCGGTGCGCGCCGTGCCGCCTGAAGCGGTGGACGATCGTCCTTCCAAGATCGTTCCCGACCAGGTGGCGCATGAGGAGGACCGGGAGCATCTCGCCCGGATCGAGGCGGCGCTGGACCAGATCTTCACCGATGAAAACCTGACGCTCGCCAAGCTCGCGCGCAAGGCCGGCCTGCCGGCCCGCACCGTTTCGGCCGTGATCAACCGGGCAACGGGCTTCAATCTCTCGCAATTCGTCAACAATCGCCGTGTCGCGGAAGTCTGCCGGCTGATTGAGGCCGACGACCGGCCGCTGACGGCCCTGATGCTGGAGGCCGGCTTCTCCACCAAGTCCAATTTCAACCGCGAATTTCGCCGCGTCACCGGGCTGTCGCCGTCTGCTTTTCGCGCCGAGGTGAAGAAGGCGGTTGAGGCGCGCTGAGACGGGCAAGGCCCGCATGGCTCTTCTATCCCGCCAGTCTGTCTCTCCGCCAACCACACCCAAGGCTTGACCTCGCCATTGCGAGACGACATATCGCGGCAGATGAGCGATGGCTCCGCCTTCCGCAGCCGGGCGCGCCGCCGCTGTCATGATTTGGTCACCAGCTTTGCCAATGACGCTTTGTCTCTCGTGCACTGCAATCTGTTGGCAAGGCACGCCGCGGTATAAGGCGCAGAATGAATTGATGCGGGCGTGACCCGGCGGCCGCAGGCGGAAGGCGCCACGGACGGGCGAAAGGTTCAAATCCCATGCCGAAGGCGCGACAGGCCGTAGCGCTCGACCGGATCGAGCAGATGATGACGGACAATCAGCATATCGCGTATCAGGACATTCTCGATCTTGCGGGCCTGAGGGCCAAGGTCGATTTCATCGCCTCGGTCCATGCCGATCAGCCGGACCAGCGCCGCCAAGCGCTTCTGGCTGCATTGAAGGAGGCCAATCTCCAGGGACGTGAGGCAGCGCGGCAGTTGCTGCTCGACGATGGCAGCGGGCTTGCCTGCGCCGCGCGCATTTCCTGGCTGCAGGATCAGCTGATCACCGTCCTGCATGATTTCGCGCTCGCCCATGTCTTCAACGGTCTGAGCACCCCGGCTGCCCAGCGCATCGCGGTGACTGCCGTCGGCGGCTATGGCCGCGGCACGCTGGCGCCGGGATCGGATATCGACCTGCTCTTCGTGCTGCCATCGCCGAAGGCTGCCTGGAGCGAGCCGGCGATCGAATTCATTCTCTATGCGCTCTGGGATCTCGGCTTCAAGGTCGGCCATGCCACGCGAACCGTCGAGCAGTGCATCGCGCTCTCGCGCGAGGACATGACCATCCGCACCGCGATCCTCGAAGCACGCTATATCTGCGGCAACCGGCCGCTCGCCACCGATCTCGAAACACGCTTCGACCGCGATGTCATCCGCAACACCGGCCCGGAATTCATTGCCGCCAAGCTTGCCGAACGCGACCAGCGCCATCAGAAGGCCGGCGATACCCGCTATCTCGTGGAGCCGAACGTCAAGGAAGGCAAGGGCGGCCTGCGCGACCTGCACACGCTGTTCTGGATCGCCAAATATTATTACCGCGTGCGCGATGCCGCCGATCTGATCAAGCTCGGCGTGCTTTCCCGCCAGGAATACAGCCTGTTCGAGAAATCCGACGATTTTCTCTGGGCGGTGCGCTGCCACATGCATTTCCTCACCGGCAAGGCCGAGGAGCGGCTGTCCTTCGACATCCAGCCGCAGATCGCGGAAAGCTTCGGTTACCAGGCCCATCCGGGGCTCACGGCAGTCGAGCGCTTCATGAAGCACTATTTCCACGTCGCCAAGAATGTCGGCGATCTCACCCGTATCTTCTGCGCCGCGCTGGAGGATCAGCAGGCCAAGGAATTGCCGGGCCTGACTGCCACACTCGCCCGCTTTCGCCGCCGCACTCGCAAGATCCCGGGCTCGCTGGAGTTCGTTGATGACGGCGGCCGCATCGCGCTGGCCAGTCCGGACGTCTTCCGCCGCGATCCCGTCAACCTCATCCGCTTCTTTCACATTGCCGATGTCAACGGGCTGGAGTTCCACCCCGCAGCGCTGAAGCAGATCACCCGCTCGCTCGGGTTCATCACCCCATCCTTGCGCGACAATGAGGAGGCCAACCGCCTGTTCATTTCGATGCTGACCTCCAAGCGCGAACCTGGCCTGATCCTCAGGCGCATGAACGAGGCCGGCGTGCTGGGCCGCTTCATCCCGGATTTCGGCCGCATCGTCTCGATGATGCAGTTCAACATGTATCACCACTACACCGTGGACGAGCATCTCCTGCGATCGGTGGATATCCTGTCGCGCATCGACAAGGGATTGGACAAGGACATCCATCCGCTTGCCGTGGAGCTGATGCCGCATGTGGAGGACCGCACCGCGCTCTACGTCGCCGTGCTGATCCACGATATTGCCAAGGGCCGGCCGGAGGATCATTCTTCCGCCGGTGCCCGTGTCGCCCGTCGCCTCTGCCCGCGCTTCGGCCTCAGCCCGAAGCAGACGGAGCTCGTCGCCTGGCTGATCGAAGAGCATTTGACCATGTCGATGGTGGCGCAGACGCGCGACCTCAACGACCGCAAGACCATCGTCGATTTCGCCGAGCGGGTGCAGTCGCTCGAGCGGCTGAAAATGCTCCTGGTTCTGACGATCTGCGATATCAGGGCCGTCGGCCCCGGCGTGTGGAACGGATGGAAGGGCCAGCTGCTGCGCACGCTCTATTACGAGACCGAGCTTCTTCTGTCGGGCGGCTTCTCCGAAAGCCCGCGCAAGGAGCGTGCGGCCCATGCCGCCCGCCGTCTTGAGGATGCCCTGACCGATTGGGCGCCCTCGGAACGGGCCGCCTATGTCGCCATGCATTACCAGCCCTATCTCCTGTCCGTCGCGCTGGAAGATCAGCTGCGCCATGCCCGCTTCATCCGCGAGGCCGATTGCGACGGGCGAGCGCTGGCCACCATGGTGCGCACCCATGAATTCCATGCGATCACCGAGATCACCGTGCTGGCACCGGATCATCCGCGCCTTCTCGCCATCATCGCCGGCGCCTGTGCCGCCGCCGGCGCCAACATCGTCGATGCGCAGATCTTCACCACGGCCGACGGCCGGGCGCTCGATACGATCCTCGTCACCCGCGAATTTCAGGTGGATGCGGACGAGCTGCGCCGGGCGGCCAGCATCGGCAAGCTGATCGAGGAGGTTCTGGCCGGGCGCAAGCGTCTGCCGGAGGTCATCGCCAGCCGCACCAAGGGACGCAGGCGCAACAAGACCTTCACGCTTGCCCCTTCGGTCACCCTGTCCAATACGTTGTCCAACAAATTCACCGTCGTGGAAGTGGAATGCCTCGACCGGACCGGCCTGTTGTCTGAAGTAACGGCCGCGCTGGCCGATCTCTCGCTCGATATCGCTTCGGCCCATATCACCACCTTCGGCGAGAAGGTGATCGATACGTTTTATGTGACCGATCTCGTGGGTCAGAAGGTAACCAACGAAAACCGGCAGGCCCATGTCGCCCAGCATCTGCGCACGATTCTGTCCGGTGAGCCCGACGAGACACGCGGCCGCCTGCCCTCCGGCATCACGCCGCCGCAGCCGGCTACGCGCAGCGTTGCGCGTCAAACCAAGTCGCGTTGATGGGCCGCCATCGGTTTTCCGCTAGCGAGATTTGGCGGAAGGCGAGGGTCGGCGTGGCGGCACTGTCGAGAGGCTGACCGACCCTCGGCTTGACCTATGTCCTTAGGATCGCCGAAATTTAGAATGTATGAATAGGCGACGGTCGATCTGTGATGGCCGCCGCGCCTTTTGATATCGCCGGTTCGAAATCCGGATTCCCCTTTTCGGATCGATGCTCTAAGAGGTTTGCATGGTGCGCGTCCTGCAGCTCGGCCGGGTCGTGGCGCGCTGCCAAGCCTCGCCTTCGTCCTCCCGGGCTGTGCCGCTTGCCGCAGCGGCACGCGTAACAGTGAGCCTGCTTCCCACATGAGCCTTGTGAAGAAATTCGCCACCGTCGGCGGCGCCACGCTGGGCAGCCGCCTCCTGGGCTTTACCCGCGAAACCATGATGGCCGCCGCGCTCGGCACCGGCCCGATGGCGGACGCCTTCTATGCCGCTTTCCGCTTCCCCAATCTCTTCCGCCGGCTGTTTGCCGAGGGCGCCTTCAACGCCGCCTTCGTGCCGCTCTTCGCCAAAGAGATCGAGGCCAATGGCGTTGCGGGCGCCAAGCGCTTTTCCGAGGAGGTCTTCGGCGTCCTCTTCACCGTGCTCCTGTTGATCACCATCGTCATGGAGCTGGCCATGCCGCTGCTCGTGGCTTGGGTGATCGCGCCGGGCTTTGTCGGCGACGGTGAGAAGTTCGACGTCACGGTCAAGCTCGCCGCCGTGATGTTTCCCTATCTCATGTGCATGTCGCTCACCGCCATGCTCTCGGGCATGCTGAACTCGCTGCAGCATTATTTTGCCGCGGCCGTCGCGCCGGTTTTCCTCAATGTCGCGCTGATCGGCGCGCTGGGTTACGGGCTCTGGACCGGCGCCGATCCGCTGATGACGGCCTGGTGTCTGGCTTGGGGCGTGCTGGTGGCGGGGCTTTTGCAGATGGCGGTGCTCTATGCCGGCGTGCGCCATGCCGGTATGCGGCTCTCCTTCAAGCGGCCGCGCATGACGCCTAACGTCAAACGGCTTTTGGTGTTGGCGCTGCCGGCGGCGGTGACCGGCGGCATTACCCAGATCAACCAGATCATCGGCCAGATGATCGCTTCCACCAAGGATGGCGCCATCGCTGTCTTGCAATATTCGGACCGGGTCTATCAGCTGCCGCTCGGCGTCGTCGGCATTGCCGTCGGCGTCGTGCTCCTGCCGGAACTGTCGCGCGCCTTGCGTGGCGGCCATCTCAAGGAAGCCGGCAATCTGCAGAACCGCTCGCTTGAATTCGTGCTCTTCCTCACGCTGCCTGCTGCCGGCGCGCTCTGGGTGATTTCGGATGAGATCGTGCGCGTGCTCTACGAGCGCGGTGCCTTCTCGCCTTCAACGACCGCGATGGTCGCCTCTGTGCTGGCGATCTACGGGCTCGGCCTGCCGGCCTTCGTCATGATCAAGGCGCTCACGCCGGGCTTCTTCGCGCGTGAAGACACGCGCACACCCATGCGCATTACCGGCCTTTCGGTTGTCGTCAATTGCGCTCTCGCCGTCTCGCTCTTCCCGCTTCTCGCTGAGCGCGGCATCGCCACGGCCGAGACCGTTTCCGGCTGGCTGACGACCATCATGCTGTTCATCACGCTGGTACGACGCGGCCATTGGGACTGGGACAAGGCGCTGTTTTCCCGCACCATCCGCCTTTGCATCGCCACCGGCCTGATGTGCCTTGTGCTCGTCTATGCCTCCAGCGCCCTCCAGCCCTGGCTGCAGCCGGGCTCGAAGCTTCTTCACCAACTCGCCGCGCTGGGCGGATTGATCGCTCTGTCGATGCTGGTCTATTTCGCGCTCGCCTTCCTGATCGGCGGCGCCGATCTCGGCATGATCAAGCGGAATGTGAAGCGGAAGGCGTCTGCTGGGCAAGTCTCCTAATCATATTGAGCATATTATGCCGCTCTCACCATGAATGGGACTAGGTCAGATGCTCTTTATGATCCCGTGCGCCATGTAGGATATGAAGGATTTCGATTTTCTCAGCTTGGACGCGATAGAAAATAACGTATCGCCTGAAAATACGTCGGCGAATGCCTTCCTCTGTATAGTCAGGATGTACTGGAAAAGCATAGGGCAAGCTCGCTAGCCCAAGACAGGCCTCGTAGAGTTCATCAATGAAGCTCGATGCACGGCTAGAATTGTGTGCGGCAATATGCTGCCCGATCTCGAGGAGATCTCCCCAAGCCTGCTCGGACAATGCAACTTTCACTGTTGCTTGCTCGACGGCAGCGAAAGATGGGCTTTCAATCGCGCAAAAGCCTCATCGAGAGGAATGAGGCGACCAGCTTCCGCATCGTCAAGCCCTTGACGGATTGCCCGCTTTAGCTCTTTTCGTTCGGTCTCGCCGAGACTCCCAAGATAACGCTCTTGCAGCAGGTCCTGCAGATATTCTGTTCGACTTCTCGAGACCCCACGTCTGACCTCCTCATCAAGGAACATGTCGAGTTCGTCGCTCAGGGTAATCGTAATGGATCTCTGTGGTGACATGGCTGCGTTCTCAATATCCGTCACGGCACTCTATCTGCTTTCATCCCGCAAGGCGAATCGCGCGGCCCAATCTCTGCTTGATCCACCCCACGGCCCTGTTGCATAAGCGCCAGCGAGTAGGCGCTTGTCACAAGCCGCGCTGGAGCCGGCGTCGCTGCCGCATGCCGAGATCGCTACGCCGCAAGGCCTTGCGGCTGGAAGCAAGGGCGACAAGGGCACAACAACAAGAATGCGAGGAAGCGTCTGGCGCCATGGAGCCTGGCCAGCCTCAACAGCCGATCGAGGTCTTCATCATGTCCCAGTTCCAGCCGCGCGTCTTTTCCGGCGTCCAGCCGACCGGCAATCTGCATCTCGGCAATTATCTCGGCGCGATCCGCAAGTTCGTGGCGCTGCAGGACAACAATGACTGCATGTATTGCGTGGTCGATATGCATGCGATCACGGCGCAACTCGTTCATGACGACCTGATCGGCCAGACACGCTCGATCGCCGCGGCCTTCATCGCCGCCGGGATCGATGCAAAGAAGCATATCGTCTTCAATCAATCGACCGTGCCGGAGCATGCTGAGCTTGCCTGGATTTTCAATTGCGTGGCGCGCATCGGCTGGATGAACCGCATGACGCAGTTCAAGGACAAGGCCGGCAAGGATCGCGAGCAGGCCTCCCTCGGGCTCTATGCCTATCCCAGCCTGATGGCCGCCGATATCCTCGTTTATCGCGGCACCCATGTCCCCGTCGGCGATGACCAGAAGCAGCATCTGGAGCTTGCCCGCGATATCGCGATGAAGTTCAATCTGGACTTCGCCGATAAGATCCGCGCCTCCGGCCACGGCGTCGATATTACCGTTGGCGATGAGCCCGTCCACGCGCTTTTCCCCATGGTCGAGCCGTTGATTGATGGGCCTGCGCCGCGCGTCATGTCGCTGCGGGACGGCACCAAGAAAATGTCGAAGTCCGATCCGTCGGACCTCTCCCGCGTCAATCTGCTTGACGATGCCGAAACCATCTCGAAGAAGATCCGCAAGGCCAAGACCGATCCGGATGGCTTGCCGAGCGAACTGGCAGGCCTTGCCGGCCGGCCGGAAGCCGACAATCTCGTCGGCATCTTCGCGGCGCTGGCTGACAGGACCAAGGCCGATGTCCTTGCCGAATTTGGCGGGCAGCAGTTCTCGGTGTTCAAGCCGGCTTTGGTCGATCTCGCCGTCTCCGTGCTTTCGCCCGTAACCGAGGAGATGCGCCGGCTGATGCAGGACACCAGCCATATCGACGCCATTCTCAAGGATGGTGGCGAGCGGGCGCGCGCGCGCGCCGCGCAGACCATGGCGATGGTGCGCGAGGTCGTCGGCTTCCTGCGTTGATGGGTTCCTGCGGCCGGCCGTTGCCGGCTCCAGGCCTCCGAGCGGCGCTGCAGAATCGGTGAACCGGCGGAAATCAGCCCTTGCGGGCTGCCGCCGGCTTTGCCACAGTCCAGCCATGGTTTCGACACGACTCTCCAGCACCGAAGGCCACCGCCGGAAATTCCTGGCGGTCATCGACGAGACGCCCGAATGCAGCCGGGCGGTTCATTATGCCGGACGGCGCGCCAAGCATTCCGGCGGCGCACTGGTGCTGCTTTACGTCATCCCAGATGGCGATTTCCAGCAATGGCTTGGGGTGGAAGGCATCATGCGGGCCGAAGCCCGCGCCGAGGCCGAGGCAACGCTTGCCAAGATCGCCCAGAGCGTGCGCGAGACCATCGGCATCGAGCCGGAAATGGTGATCCGCGAGGGCCTTGCCACCGAGCAGATCAACAAGCTCATCGACGAGGACCGCGATATCGCCATTCTCGTGCTGGCCGCCGGCTCGGCCAAGGACGGCCCGGGCCCGCTGGTCGCCTCCATCGCCGGCAAAGCCGCCGCTTTCCCGATCCCGGTCACCGTCATTCCCGATGCGCTGACCGATGCCGAGATCGACGCGCTGACGTGACGTCAGAGAAGGGGCGCTGATCTGTTAGCGCGCCCTTGTGCGGCTTTGTGCAGGCTCGTTAGTGTTTGGTTCAGTCTTGTTTCGCTGCTGCATGAAAGCGCGCGAGCCGAAGATCCCATTCATCAGCCCCTCGATGCTGTAATCTACATCGAGGCTTTCCCAATGCAGGCCCGTTTCACCGAGCAATTCAACCTCGGCCAGTTGCTCTGGCGTGGCATCCTGCAAAAACTCCACGGCGCGCGCCGGAAACAGGAACGCCGCGCCATTGGAGAAATCCACGAGGATGCGTTCAGAGATCGGATCGAAACGAACCGACACGGGAATAGGGCGTTCTGCCCGCTCGCGGAGCCAGCGGGACTTGGCCGCATCGAGCTCTATGTCGCTGACATTAGCCATGATAGTGTCTCCAGACAGAGAGAAACAGGTCCCTATTGTCTTCGATGATGTCAACCGCCCGGCGCACATCGCGATCCGACAGCGCACCCTGCGTCATAACGGTCAGCTTCACGAGATCGATCCGCGCTTCGCCCTGCCCAAAGACATGAACGTGCGGTGGTTCGTGATCTGCCGTATAGATGACGAACCGCATGCCATGCGCGCGCAAAACGGTGACCATGCCGCCATGCTAATCTCATCGGCGAAGACCTTCAACAGGCTTGACGCCGCCCTGCCGCATAAGAGAAAACTTGACTGCAAAAGCCATCTTGAAGCCATGGGCCGAGAGGCGTATATCCAGTTTAGAAATTTTCTAAACCCGCGGCGGGGCCTTGGAGCCTCTTCTCACGTCCGCGACCGGAGCACGATCCAGCGATGTTCATCCAGACCGAATCCACCCCCAATCCCGCGACGCTGAAGTTTTTGCCTGGCCGGGTCGTCATGGAAACCGGCACGGCCGAGTTTCGCGACGAGGACGAGGCCAATGCCGGTTCGCCGCTGGCTGCCCGTCTCTTCCGTGTGCCGGGCATTACCGGCGTCTATTTCGGCTATGACTTCATCACCGTGACCAAGGATGGCCAGGATTGGCAGCATCTGAAGCCGGCGATTCTCGGTTCGATCATGGAGCATTTCATGTCCGGCCAGCCGGTTATGGCCGGCCCGCGCGCCGAGGCGACGGATGCGGAAGGCGAGTTCTTCGATAGCGGCGACGAGACCATCGTCGCCACGATCAAGGAGCTTCTGGAAACCCGGGTGCGTCCGGCTGTTGCGCAGGATGGTGGCGACATCACCTTCAAGGGCTTCCGGGATGGCACGGTGTTCCTCAATATGAAGGGTGCCTGCTCCGGTTGCCCCTCCTCGACCGCGACTTTGAAGCATGGCGTGCAGAATCTGCTGCATCATTTCATTCCCGAAGTGCAGGCCGTCGAGGCCGTCTGATCGCGCACAGGCTTTCCCTCCGTCCGCGGCGGGTCATGCGCAAGGAAGAGCGAAAACAGCCATTGCCAAAACCGGCTTCGGCGGGGCAATAGACTCCCATGATCGTTCTTGCTTTGGATACGGCGGGCGCGGCGTGCCGCGCCGCGCTTTTTGACGCCACGGCCGGCCGCTTGCTTGCGGTTGCAGGCGAAGAGATCGGCAAGGGCCATGCCGAGCATCTCCTCGGCTTCATCGACATGGCGCTGGACAGTGCCGGACGTGAGCTCGATGCGGTCGATCGCATCGCCGTCGCCGTCGGACCCGGTTCCTTCACCGGCATTCGCGTCGGCGTGGCCGCCGCGCGCGGCTTTGGCCTGGCGCTCGACCGGCCGGTGGTCGGCATTTCCACCCTGTCAACGCTCGCTTTTTCCGCTCGGGCCAACTCCGGTTCGCAGGAGGTGCTGGCTGTGATAGACGGCCGGCGCGAGGACCTGTTCTGCCAGAGCTTTGCTGCCGACGGCACGCCATCAAGCCGGCCGGAGCTATGGCCGCTGCCGAAGGCGCGTGAACATTTTGCCGGCTACCGAGGTGCAATTATTGGGTCCGGCGCCGCGCTTCTGGCCGGCCTGCCCGATGCCGTCAGCGGCAGGATAACGCCCGATCCGGTGGATATCGCCGCACTCGTCCAGCTTGGCGCGCTTGCCGATCCCCAGGAGGCACCCGCCCGTCCGCTCTATCTGCGGGGCCCCGATGCCAAGCCGCAGGAAGGCTTTGCCGTTGCCCGAGCCCAGGACAGCCGGGCACAGGGCGGCGAGACGGGAGATGGCGAGGGGCAGACGCCATGACCCTGATCGATCAGTGGCTGCGCCGGCCTGACTTCGACATTCTGCGCCTGACGGCTTCGGAGCTTGCCGATGTGGCCTCGTGCCATCAAGGGCGCTTTGCACATCCCTGGAGCGAGGACGAGATCCACGCGCTGATGCGGCAGGACACGGTTTTCGGCTTCATCGCCCGCCAGACCAATCCATTGCTCGGGCGTGCCGCGCTGGGCGGTTTCGTCCTGGCGCGGGTGGCTGGTGGGGAAGGCGAGATCCTGACCATTGCCGTCGATTCCCGCTTCGCGCGGCTCGGGCTTGGCTGGCGGCTGATGCTGGCAGCCTTGAGCGAAGCCAAGCGTCGTGGGGCGGAAAGCATGTTTCTGGAGGTCGACGAGACCAATCATCCCGCCGTCGGGCTCTATCGCCGGCTCAATTTCCAGACGGTTGCGACCCGCAAGGCCTATTACAAGGGCGCCGATGGCACGCGGACGGGCGCTCTGGTCATGCGGCTGGATTTCTAGAACATGACAGCGGAAGCGGGATCAGGTGACGTGCTCGTCGTGCTGTCGCGAAACCTTCGGTCGCAGGCCTCTTTTTACCTGGACTGGGCGGGCTCTGAGGCGAGGCGATAGCGTGATCAATCGGCTGCGTATCGCAATCGTCGTCCTTTTGCTCGTCTTGGTCACGGCGCTGCTCCTGCCGGCGCAGCTGGTCTTTCTCTGGCGGGATTGGCCGGCGCGCCGCCGCCTGCCGCGGCTTTGGCATCGGCTGGCCTGCCGGCTTCTCGGCCTGCGCGTTCATGCCCATGGCATGATCGAGGCCCGCCGCCCGCTGCTTCTCGTTTCCAATCATGTCAGCTGGAAGGACATCCTTGTTCTCGGTAGTCTGGCCGATGTGGTCTTTGTCGCCAAGGCGGAGGTGCGGGATTGGCCGGTATTCGGCCTGCTTGCACGGTTGCAAAGCTCGATTTTCGTTGCCCGCGAGGAAAAGCGGCGCGCCGGCGACCAGGCAAGCGAGATCGGCCAGCGCATGGCGGCGGGCGAGATCGTCGTACTCTTTCCCGAAGGCACGACCTCGGATGGCAACCGGCTGCTGGAGGTCAAGAGCGCACTCTTCGGTGCTGCGACCGCCGCGCTTCCGCAATCGCCCACTGGCGTGGTGCATATCCAGCCGGTCTCCATCGCCTATACCCGGCTGCATGGCATGCCCATGGGCCGCTATCACCGGCCGGTCGCTGCTTGGCCCGGAGACGTCGCGCTTCTGCCGCATCTGCTCGGCGTGCTGAAGGAAGGGGCGATCGATGTCGAGGTCGATATCGCGCCGGCCATCGCCTATGACGCCACGAGCAACCGCAAGACCACGAGCCGCATGGTGGAAGGCGCCATCCGCGCCATGCTGACGGCGCGCCTGCGCGGCAGATAGGGTGGCCGGCGCTGGCCCTGCAAGCAAAGCTCTTGCGTCCCTGCCTTCATTTCCCGGCATTTTTGCGCTATGAGCCCGCTCATGACCGAGACCACCATTTTCCTGGCCGACGAACCGGCCTCCGTTCAGTCTGCGGAGAGCGCCCTGCTTTCGGGGTCCGAGCCGCTCGCATCGTCACGTCTTGACGCGCCGGCGCCGCGCAAGGTCTTTCTCAAGACCTATGGCTGCCAGATGAACGTCTATGACAGCGAGCGCATGCAGGATGCGCTGGCGCGCGATGGCTACGAGCCCGTCGACAGCGAGGCCGAGGCCGATCTCGTCCTGCTTAACACCTGTCATATTCGCGAAAAGGCGGCGGAGAAGGTCTATTCCGCGCTCGGGCGGTTGCGCGACCTGAAGAAGAAGAAGGCAGCCGAGGGCAAGGTGATGACGATCGGCGTGGCTGGCTGCGTCGCCCAGGCCGAGGGTGGCGAGATCCTGCGCCGCGCGCCCGCCGTCGACCTCGTCATCGGCCCGCAGACCTATCATCGCCTGCCCGAGGCTCTCGCCCGCGTGAAGCAGGGCGAAAGGGTGCTGCAGACCGACTATGCGCTTGAGGACAAGTTCGACCATCTGCCGGCGCCGAGGCCGGCGGTCACCCGCGCGCGCGGCGTCACCGCCTTTCTCACGGTGCAGGAAGGCTGCGACAAGTTCTGCACCTTCTGCGTCGTGCCCTATACGCGCGGATCGGAAGTGTCTCGCCCGCTCGCGCGCATCGTCAGTGAGGCTGAGCGGCTGGCGGCGGCCGGGGTGCGCGAGCTGACGCTGCTTGGACAGAACGTCAATGCCTGGCATGGCCTGGACGAATCGGGCGTGGAGCTGGGCCTCGGCGATCTCCTGCGCCGGCTGGCGGAGGTGCCGGGCATCGCCCGTCTTCGCTATACCACCAGCCATCCCCGCGACATGGATGACAGCCTGATCTCGGCCCATCGCGACCTGCCGGCGCTGATGCCCTATCTGCATCTGCCGATCCAGTCCGGCTCCGACCGGATTTTGAAGGCGATGAATCGGCGCCATAAGGCGGCCGATTATGTCGCGCTCGTCGCGCGTATTCGCTCCGTACGGGCCGATCTCGCTCTGTCCGGCGATTTCATCGTCGGCTTTCCTGGCGAAACGGAAGAGGATTTCCAGGCGACGCTCGATCTGGTGACCGCGGTCGGCTACGCCCAGGCCTTCTCCTTCAAATATTCGACCCGCCCCGGCACGCCAGGCGCCGACCTGCCCGACCAGGTGGACGAGGCGGTGAAGGCAGAGCGGCTGGAACGACTGCAGGCGCTGCTTCTCCAGCAGCAGCAGGCCTTCGCGCAGGGCTGCATCGGCCGCACGATCGACCTGCTTCTGGAAAAGCCGGGGCGCATGCCCGGCCAGTTGATCGGCCGTTCGCCCTGGCTTCAATCGGTGAATGTTGATGCAAAGGGCGCGGAAATCGGTGACATTGTCAGGGTACGAATCACCGGCGCCGGCCCTAACAGTCTCTTCGCGGACATGTTAGACTGACGCGGCCGGGCGGATCCTCTCAAGGGAGTCGCGCCCGCCGATCGAATGCCTCGAAGGAGCCTTGCTGCTTGAACGGACACGAATTGGTTTCCTCCTCGCCGCGCCAGTCGAAGACCTCTGCGACCGACGTTAATCACTTCGTGCTCACTTTCGAGAACAACCGCTTTGCCAGCGCGCTGTTCGGTCAGTTCGATGAAAACCTGAAGCTGATCGAGCAGACCCTGCATGTGGAGGCGCGGCCGCGCGGCAATTCCGTGGCCATTTCGGGCGATGTTTTGGCGACCAATCAAGCCCGGCGCGCGCTCGATTACCTCTATGGCCGCGTGCAGACCGGGGCGAGCATCGAGGTTTCGGATGTCGAGGGCGCCATTCGCATGGCGGTCGCCGCCGACGACCAGCTGCAGCTTCCGACCATGGAAAAGAAGGCGAAGCTCAATCTGGCCCAGATTTCCACGCGCAAGAAGACCATTGCCGCGCGCACGCCGACGCAGGATGCTTACATCCGCGCGCTGGAGCGCTCGGAGCTCGTTTTCGGCGTCGGTCCGGCCGGCACCGGCAAGACCTATCTAGCCGTCGCCTATGCCGCCCAGCTTCTGGAGCGCGGTGCGGTGGACAAGATCATTCTCTCGCGCCCGGCTGTAGAAGCCGGCGAGCGCCTGGGCTTCCTGCCTGGCGATATGAAGGAGAAGGTCGATCCCTATCTGCGACCGCTCTATGATGCGCTCTACGACATGATGCCCGGCGACAAGGTCGAGCGGGCGATCACCGCCGGCGTGATCGAGATCGCGCCGCTCGCCTTCATGCGCGGGCGCACGCTGGCCAATGCCGCCGTGATCCTCGACGAGGCACAGAACACCACCTCGATGCAGATGAAGATGTTCCTCACACGTCTCGGCGAAAATGGCCGGATGATCGTGACGGGCGATCCGAGCCAGGTTGACCTGCCGCGTGGCGTCACCTCCGGCCTGGTCGAGGCGCTGCAGATCCTCAAGGAGATCGAGGGCGTCTCCGTCGTGCGCTTCAAGGATGTCGACGTCGTGCGTCATCCGATGGTTGCTCGTATCGTGCGCGCCTATGAAGCGCAAACGGCCGTGCCGGATCAAAGCCTGGCGCCGGCTCCCCGGAACGGCTGATGTCGCGCTTCGACATTCAATTGAGCCGCGAGTCGGAGGCATGGCCCGAGGAAGAAGCTCTGGAGATGCTGGCGGAGCGCGTCATCGATGCCGCCGCGGCCTATCTGGAGGTGGCGGAGGGGCAGCCCTTTCCGCAAAATCCCTCCGAACTCTCGCTCGTCTTCACCGATGACGACAGCGTGCGTGCAATCAATGCGGAATGGCGGGGCCAGGACAAGCCGACCAACGTGCTGTCTTTTCCCGCTTTTCCGGTGGAGCCCGGCGACGAGCCGGGGCCGATGCTGGGCGATATCGTGCTGGCACAGGAAACCATTGCGCGTGAGGCAGCCGATCTCGGCACGCCTTTCGAGGAACATCTGAGCCATCTGCTGGTTCATGGATTCCTGCATCTGCTTGGTTACGACCACATCGATCCGCGGGAAGCGGAGCGGATGGAAGCGCTTGAGAGTAGAATTTTGATCGGACTTGGACTATCTGATCCCTATGGGGACAGTGATCCCATCTGACGAACTGGAACAATGAGCGATTTTCGAACAGAGCCGGCCGCGGCTGTGACGGACGAGGCGGACCCCGCCAGTCAGGACGAAACGGGCAGTACGGAGACCGGCACCCTTCAAGACGGTGCCAGGCCTGAACCCTATAGGGCAGACCATGCGCGGCATGAGCCGGCGCGCCATGAGGCGCAAAAGCCGGCAGCCTCCTTCTGGAGCAGGGCCGCGCGTATATGGCGCGGCGCGGCTGCGCCCAATCTCCGTGAGGATCTGGCCGATGCCTTGATGGCGGATGCCGGCACGGATACGGACTTTTCGCCGGCTGAACGGGCGATGCTCAACAATATTCTCCGCTTCAAGGAAGTGCGCGTCGAGGATGTGATGATCCCGCGCGCCGAGATCGAAGCGGTCGATGTTTCGATTTCGGTCGGCGATCTTCTGATCCTGTTCGAGGAGTCCGGTCGCTCACGCATGCCGGTCTATCATGAAAGCCTCGACGATCCGCGCGGCATGGTGCATATCCGCGATCTTCTCGGCTACATCACCAAGCAGGCACGCAACCGCCGTCGTGGCTCCACGCGAACGCCGTCTGCCAATGCGGATGGCGTCGAAAAGGCGGAAAAGACGACGCGCCAGCCGCGCCCGAGCTTCGATCTCGGCCGGGTGGATCTGACAAAGACCGTCGAAGAGGCCAGCATCATCCGCCAGGTCCTGTTCGTTCCCCCGTCCATGCATGCCTCCGATCTGATGCAGCGCATGCAGGCGGCGCGCATTCAGATGGCGCTGGTGATCGATGAATATGGCGGCACGGACGGACTGATCGCGCTGGAAGATATTGTCGAACTGGTGGTCGGCGATATCGAGGACGAGCATGACTCCGAAGAGGTGATGTTCGCCCGCACCTCCGACGATATCTTCGTGGCCGATGCCCGCGTCGAACTCGAAGAAATTGCTGCGGCGATCGGCCCGGATTTTGACGTGCGCGAGCAGCTTGAGGATGTGGATACGCTCGGCGGTCTGGTGTTCAACACGCTCGGCCGCATTCCCGCGCGCGGCGAAGTGGTCCAGGCCATCCCAGGCTTCGAGTTCCAGGTGCTCGACGCCGATCCCCGTCGGGTCAAGCGCGTGCGCATCGTGCGCAAGCGTGCACCGGCAGCCCGTCGCCGCCCGGCGCGCGATGGTGCGGGCGAGGGCGCTGATACGGCAGCCCCCGCTGGCGAAACGGGCCAGTAAACAGCCTTGTGCACAGCAGGCGGTGCCGGATGCGGCGCCTGCTGTTGTTGCGTGCCGGTCCGCAAACGGCCGTGCGCGCCCGTGTGCCGTACCCCTGCCTAAGAACGCGCTTCCACGCGGCCCCGTCCCCCTGACCGTCGGGCGTAAGGCTGGCGCGACCTTGTCGACATATCCCGGTCGCTGCCTCGACACCTGTCTTGCACAGGGTGCCGATTATAAAGACAATCGTAAAAGAAAACGGTAAGCGGCAGGCGGAGAGCCATGTCCGGCGGATGGAGGCATCGGCCAGAGGCGTGGAAACTGGTGTTCGGCCGTCCGATACAAAACCAAGAAGCCTTGAGCATCCGGCCGATTTCCATTGTCGCTGCGTGCTCCGGCGCATTTGCGGCAGTATCATGCCGATCGGCTTCGGACGTGTCAGCGTTGGCGGAAAGCCGCAGGGGGAGTGAGGAATGGATTGGATTGCCGGGCGCGTCATGCTGCTCTCGGGCTGGCGCCGCGCAGCGCTCGCCATGGCTGCCGGGCTTCTTGCCGTGCTGGCCCTACCGCCCTTTTCCCTCTTCGCCGCTCCTTTTCTCAGTTTTCCGATTCTGGTCTGGCTGATCGACGGCGTGCCTGCCGATCCTGCGCGCGGCCTGTTGCGCCGGTATCTGCCGGCCATGTGGACCGGATGGTGTTTCGGATTCGGCTATCTTCTTGGAGGGCTTTGGTGGCTCGGCAATGCGCTGCTCGTCGAGGCCGACACCTTTGCCTGGGCTCTTCCCCTCGCAATCTTCGGCCTCCCGGCGGTTCTCGCGTTTTACTATGGTCTGGCGGTCGTTCTGGCCCGGCTCCTGTGGTCGGAAGGCTGGGGGCGGATTGCAGCTCTGGCGGGCGCCTTCGGTGTCGCTGAATGGGCGCGGGCAAGCCTGCTCACCGGCTTTCCCTGGAATGCCATCGGCTACGCCGCTATGCCGCTGCCCATGGCCATGCAGTCTGTCAGTCTCGTCGGATTGATGGGTATGAACGTCGCGGCCGTCTTCGTCTTCTCGGCACCAGCGCTTCTGGGCACCCGACGGGGGGCCCTGCCAGGGCTCTGCGTGGCAATCGCGCTTCTCTGTCTTCATCTCGGCTTTGGCGCCTGGCGCCTGGCGCAACCCGCCGCCGCGCCGCTCGATCCGCCCATGACCCTGCGCGTGGTCCAGCCGGTGATCGACCAGGCGAAGAAGCTCGATGACGCGGCTCGCGCCGAGGTCTTCGAAACCCATCTGGCCCTGACAGCGGCCCTGCCCGCGCCGGGGCAGCGCCGGCCGGATTTGATCGTCTGGCCCGAAACGGCGGTGCCCTTCATCCTTACAGAGAATCCAGACGCGCTGGCTCGCATCGCCGAGGTGCTCCAGGACGGCCAGGTTCTCGTCACCGGCGCGGTACGCGCGGAAGATGCAGGCTCAGGGCTGCCCCCGCGTTACTACAATTCCATGATCATGATCGACCACCAAGGCCAGATCATCGGCGGCGCGGACAAGGTCCATCTCGTGCCCTTCGGCGAATATCTGCCTCTGGAGGGTCTGATTTCGGCGCTTGGCCTTCATGCCATCGCAGCAGAAATGCCGGGCGGCTTTTCGCCCGCTGCCGCGCGGATGACGATGACCCTGCCCGGTGGACGCGTGCTCTACCCGCTGATTTGCTACGAAGCGATTTTCCCGGCCGAAATCGGCGACAGCGCCCTCTCTGCCTCCGCACTTTTAAACCTGACGAATGACGCCTGGTTCGGTGACACGCCCGGCCCCTATCAGCACTTCCTCCAGGCCAGGTTGCGCGCGGTCGAAACCGGCGTGCCCATGCTGCGCGCGGCCAATAGCGGGATCTCGGCGCTGATCGATCCCTTCGGCCGTGTCGAAAAGGGCCTCAATCTCGGCGTTGCCGGCTTTTTCGACGCCGAGCTTCCGCCGCGCGCCGCACCGCTCGTGCCACCTTCGGGCCAGGCGCGGAACGGTCTGATCTTTCTCGTCATTTCGCTCGCGGTTGCGGCTTTTTCGCGCCTGAGTTTTGTTTTTCGGGAGAATTGACCCAAAACCCCTGAGATTGCATAGTGGCCGCCGCCATTGGACCTTACCTCTATGGGAGTGAGCGGCCCGGCACGCCAGTTGCGGACGGCTGGTGTTGCGCCGGATCTCACTCGTTGGCCGGAGGGGAGAGCAGAGCGCATCGGTTGATAGGAACCCACAATGATTGAAAACAAGAAGAAGCCCAATCCGATCGACATTCATGTCGGCAGTCGGATTCGGCTCCGGCGGACCATGCTGGGCATGAGCCAGGAGAAACTGGGCGAAAGCCTGGGGATCACGTTCCAGCAGATCCAGAAATACGAAAAGGGCACCAACCGTGTCGGTGCCAGCCGGCTGCAGAATATCTCGGCCATTTTGAACGTACCGGTCGCCTTCTTTTTCGAGGACGCCCCAGGGGAGAGCGGCGTCGCCGCGGCCACCGGCATGGCCGAAGCCTCGAGCTCCAACTATGTCGTCGACTTCCTGTCCTCGTCCGAAGGGCTGCAGCTCAACCGTGCCTTCGTGAAGATCGCCGACCCGAAGGTCCGCCGCAAACTGGTCGATCTCGTCAAGGCGCTTGCGGCTGAAACCGAGAGCGAATGAACCACTGCGAGCATGTCGCGCGCGACCGACGACCGGTTTTGCGCGGCATGTTTTAACCTCTCCTTCATCACGTCCCCATCTCCTATGGCGCATGCGTCACAGACCCGGAAAAACGTTCTCCGAACAGCATATAAAGATATATATATGTCCTTGTATCGCTCCTTTGGATGGACTAGGAACGGTCAGGCGATTTTTCATTGAGGGGACGTCCCGCATGCGCGCAAATTACCTGTTCACCAGCGAATCCGTGGCTGAAGGCCATCCGGACAAGGTGTGCGATCGAATTTCGGACGAGATTGTCGATCTGGTCTATCGTGAGGCGGCCCGCACGGGCGTCGATCCTTGGACGGTGCGCATCGCCTGCGAGACGCTGGCCACCACCAACCGCGTCGTGATCGCCGGCGAGGTGCGCCTTCCCAAGAGCCTGATGAAGACCGACAAGAACGGCAACGAGGTCATCAACCCGGCCAAGTTCAAGTCCGTCGCGCGCAAGGCCATCCGTGACATCGGCTACGAGCAGGACGGCTTCCATTGGAAGACGGCGAAGATCGACGTGCTGCTGCATTCGCAATCCGCCGATATTGCCCAAGGCGTCGACAATGCGGCCGACCGGCAGGGCGACGAGGGGGCCGGCGACCAGGGCATCATGTTCGGCTATGCCTGCCGCGAAACCGCCGAACTGATGCCGGCGCCGATCTATTATTCCCACCGCATCCTGGCGCTGCTCGCCGAGGCGCGCAAGAAGGGCGAGGGCGATGCCGCGCTTCTCGGTCCCGACGCCAAGAGCCAGGTGACCGTGCGCTACCTCGATGGCAAGCCCTCGGCTGTCGCCTCGATCGTGCTCTCCACCCAGCATCTGGATGAGAGCTGGGACTCCGCCAAGGTGCGCGAGGTTGTCGAGCCCTATATTCGCGAGGCGCTCCACGACATCGACATCGCCGAGGATTGCCAGTGGTACATCAACCCCACGGGCAAGTTCGTCATCGGCGGCCCGGACGGGGATGCGGGCCTGACCGGCCGCAAGATCATCGTCGACACCTATGGCGGCGCAGCGCCCCATGGCGGCGGTGCCTTTTCGGGCAAGGACACGACCAAGGTCGACCGCTCGGCCGCCTATGTGGCCCGCTATCTCGCCAAGAACGTCGTCGCCGCCAATCTGGCTGATCGCTGCACCATCCAGCTGTCCTATGCCATCGGCGTTGCCCAGCCGCTGTCGATTTATGTCGACCTGCATGGCACTGGCCGCGTGACCGAGGACGAGGTCGAGGCCGCGATCCGCAAGACCATCGATCTCTCGCCTTCCGGCATCCGCCGTCATCTGAACCTCAACAAGCCGATCTATGCCAAGACCTCGGCCTATGGTCACTTCGGCCGCAAGGCCGGCCGTGACGGCTCCTTCTCCTGGGAGAAGCTGGATCTGGTGAAGCCGCTGAAGGATGCGCTGAAGGCTGCTTAAGCCTTCACCTGCCGCGATCGGGCCCTTGACGGGCGGGGCGGCATGACCGAAAGGAGGCCGCGCCGCGCCTTGAAAGGCTGCGGCGCGCTTCGAAAGGACAAACCAGATGAGCGAAGAGCCGCGCGGCACCAGGGCGACCGAGGCCTTTTTCGGCCGGCGAAAGGGCAAGGCGCTGCGCCCGCAGCAGGCCGCTCAGCTCGAAGGGCGGCTGCCTGAGCTCAAACTGGATCTCGGCACGGCAGCACCCGACCCTCTCGCCATGCTTTTCCCGGTGCCGGTTTCCCGGCTGAGGCTGGAAATCGGCTTCGGCGGTGGCGAGCACCTGATCCATCGCGCAGTCAGCGAACCGGAGACCGGCTTCATCGGCATCGAGCCCTTCGTCAATTCCATGGCCAAGCTGCTTGGTCACATCGATGAGGCGGGCGCTCGCAATATTCGTCTTTACGATGACGATGCGACACAGGTGCTGGACTGGCTGCCGGCTGCCAGCATCGACCAGATCGACCTGCTCTATCCCGATCCCTGGCCCAAGCGGAAGCATTGGAAGCGCCGCTTCGTCTCCAAGGTCAATCTCGACCGTTTCGCGCGGGTGCTGAAGCCAGGTGGGCTTTTCTGCTTTGCCTCCGACATCGATACCTATGTCAACTGGACGCTTCTCCACTGCCGCGACCATGCCGACTTCGTCTGGACGGCCAAGGCCGCGCCGGACTGGCTGACACCCTTTGAGAACTGGCCGAGCACGCGCTACGAAGCCAAGGCCCGCCGCGAGGGGCGCTCTTCGGCCTATCTGACCTTTCAGCGTCGCTGACAAGCGGGTCGAGACCTGCGAAAGGCTACTTAAGGTGAGCCCGGCATAGGCCGACGTGCGTTTGTTTGGATGGTGTCGTCGCTGATGCCGCAATCGATTTCGGCATCACGCGGTTGGACCGTCATGCCTGGATCAATCGCACGAGGCTGTCAGACTGATCGGCTCGGCCGGCCTGCGGGGGACGCGGAACGGAAACGAGGGACTGGAGCAGGCTCCGAGCAGATCAGGAAGAGGCATTGGCCGGAAGGGTCTGCCTGTTTTGATGGCCAGGCCGCTCAAGGATTCAATGCGGCTGGAAGCAGGCTTGGGCGGCGCGGAGGCGCCACCCGCCGTTGGCGTTCAGTGCAGCGTAACGGTCTTCAGATCGTCTTCGGCCGCCTTGAAGAAGGTCGAGGAGCGGTTGTCGGTCAGGAGAATCGGTGTGCCGTCGGCGCCGAATAGCGCCCAGAGATCAAGGCCGGGTTCCATATTGGGCGCTTCGGGGAAGCAGCGGGAGACTTCGTCAGAACGCATTTTGCGGATGTAGCCGACTTCGCCTGCGCCAAGATGTGCAAGATCCGACTTCGACAGGCGGCTGCTGACGTGTTTCAATCCCATGGGTCCCATGCTCCGTTCTTCGGCAGGCGCGCGGCATGACGCCACGCGGTGCCTCAGTCCTCGTTTCGCTTCGGCAGCACTCGGATCCGTCTTCCGAATCAGCCACCGAAACCTGCGAGGCCCGGCCTCACAGGATTCTTAGTCTGGGACCAAAATATTAATTTTCTTTACCATACGCTGCGGTTCCGGCCGGATGAGATCGATCGAGAGAAGACCGTTCCGCAGCTCGGCCTTGACCACCTGCATCCCGTCGGCCAGCACGAACATTCGCTGGAATTGCCGCGCCGCAATGCCGCGATGAAGATAGTCGCGCTCGATGCCGATCTCGGTTTGCCGCCCGCGGATGACCAGCTGGTTCTCCTCCGTCGAAACCTCCAGATCTTCCTCGGAAAAGCCGGCAACGGCGAGCGTGATGCGCAGGCGATCCGCCTCGCCGCTCGGAGCCTCGCCGCGAATGCGCTCGATATTGTAGGGCGGATAGCCGTCATTGCCTTTGGCGACGCGTTCGATCGTCTGTCCCATCGCATCGAAGCCGACGAGGAAGGGGCTGGTGAAAGGGGGCAGGCGCGTCATGGTCTCACAATGTCCCGGCTGGCTGGCCGGCGCCACCAGAGCACGCCCTGAAGAAGGCTGCGTGCGCTCGTGTCCCCCGGCACTGGAAGCGACTGGCGGCCGGACCTTGTCAAAAGCATCCGACCGAAATGAAATATGGGCATCGCCAGGTTCGGCCGCAAGATTGTCGGGCGACTCGTCCCCAGGCAGCGGCGGTCGCGCCGCCTTTGCCTTTCCCGGCGGCTGCGCTAAGCAGAGGTCTCGATCCGCTGACGAGACGATCAAGAGAAGAAGGAAGAGGCCGTGGCACCGCGCAAGATCATTATCGATACCGATCCGGGGCAGGACGATGCCGCCGCTCTTCTGTTGGCGCTTTCAAGCCCTGCCGATCTCGAGGTGGTGGCCATTACCACCGTCGCCGGCAATGTGCCGCTATCGCTGACGACCCGGAACGCCCGCGTGGTCTGTGAAGTCGCCGGCCGCCGCGAGGTTAAGGTCTATGCAGGCTGCGACCGCCCGTTGAAGCGGCAGCTGGTCACGGCCGAGCATGTGCATGGCAAAACCGGGCTTGATGGCTTCGAGGTCGATGAGCCGACCATGCCGGTCGAGGCCGCTCATGCGGTCGATTTCCTGATCGAGACCCTGCGCGCCGCCGAGCCGGGCGAGATCACGTTGTGCACGCTGGGGGCCCTGACCAACATCGCCACCGCGCTGGAGAAGGCGCCCGACATCGCCCCGCGCATCCGGGAACTGGTGATGATGGGCGGCGGCTTCTTCGAGGGCGGCAACATCACGCCGGCAGCTGAATTCAACATCTATGTCGATCCCGATGCCGCCGAGATCGTCTTCAAGTCCGGCATCCCGATTGTGATGATGCCGCTCGACGTCACCCATCGCGTTCTGACGCTGAAGCGCCGGGTCGATCGTTTCCGCGCGATGGGAACCCGGGTGGGCGATGCGATGGCCGGCTGGCTGGATTTCTTCGAGCGTTTCGACGTGGAGAAATACGGTAGCGACGGCGGCCCGCTGCATGATCCGACGGTGATCGCTTATCTGTTGAGGCCTGAACTCTTTAGCGGCCGCGCCTGCAATGTGGAGATCGAGACGCTCTCGCCGCTGACCGTGGGCATGACGGTGGTGGACTGGTGGCAGGTGACCGGCCGGCCGCACAATGCGCATGTCATGCGCGAGATCGACGCCGAAGGCTTCTTCGAGCTTCTGACCGAGCGGCTGGCGCGGTTCTGACGTGCAAAAGGCCCCTTCGGCGGAAGGGGCCTTGGCTTTATGATTCAGCATTCACACTGCGCTTAACGCCACCACTTGGTGTAGCTCGGCTGCGGCTGGCTGGCGGCGCCGATGACATAGCCGACGAGAACGCCGAGTGCGGCGGTGAGCACCAGCACGCTCCCGGTTGCCGCCGGGTGTTCGCGGGCAACCTCGGCAATTGCCTGGCCCTCGGCCTTGACTTGGCGCACGGCATTGCGGGCGGCGGGCGCTGCAGCGTCGAGCGCTTCCTCGGCTTTGGCGCGGGTGTCGCTATAAGCCTTCGCGCCTTGGGCTGAGACGATCTTCGACAGGCGGGCGACTTCGTCACGCAGGGCGTGGATATCGTTTTCGGTGTTGATGCCGTTCGTGGCCATGGAAAGCTCCCTGGGTTCTGGCAGCGGCCCATCAATGCGGGTGGGGACCGTGCCGGCTGACAGCGCGGTTGGAAAGCATAAACTTCCCTTGATGCGCGGGTTCGGCCAGGAAACGGCGGCCATGCCCGCCTGGTTCCATCACATCGTGCTGATCAAGAAAAACCAGGCAGTCACGGTATTGAGACAACGATCGGAAAGGCCAGAAAGGCGTTGTCAGCTATTTTCGGCTTCCGCCGCATCCACTTCGACAGCAAGGGGAATGGCTGGCTGAGCGCCCGGCGCCAGGCAAGCGAGCGAGCCGGCGATGGCCGCGCGGCGTAGCGCCCGGTCGAAGTCGAGCCCGGCCTCCAGCCCAGCTGCTAGATAGCCGCAGAACGTATCGCCGGCGCCGACGGTGTCGACCGGGGTAATGGTCAGCCCCATGGCCTCATGAAACTGCCCGTCCCGGATGGCGATGACGCCCTCGGCGCCAAGCGTGATCACCAGAGTCTGGCCGGTTTCTGCCGACAGGCGCGCCATGGCGTCGCGCCGCTCGTCCGGCGAAAGCACATCATGGCCGGAAAGCCGCTCAAACTCGTGCTCATTGGCCACGACAATGTCGGCAAGCCTCGAAAGTTCAGCAGCTTCGGGGGTGAGGGGCGCTGTATTGAGAAGCGATATAATGCCAGCGGCGCGGGCGGCGTTCAGCGCAGTCTCCACGGCGCTTGCGGGCACTTCGAGCTGCAGCATCAGGAGGTCGCCACGGTTCATGGCGCCGATGGCGGCGCGCGCCTCTCCATCGCCGATCGCGCCATTGGCGCCGGGTACCACGACGATGACGTTCTCGCCGTCGTCGCCGACGAGGATATGCGCCGTGCCCGTAGGCTCAGATGCGGTGCGCACGAAGCTCAGGTCCGTCCCGGCCTCCGTCATCAACGCCAATGCGTCATCGGCAAAGTTGTCGGCGCCAACCGCGCCGGCCATGCGCACACGGGCGCCGGCGCGAGTCGCCGCCAGCGCCTGGTTTGCGCCCTTGCCGCCAGCCGCTGTGGAGAAACTGCGCCCCGCGACGGTCTCGCCCGGGCGCGGCAGCCTCTCGGTCGTCGCGATCAGATCCATGTTGATGGAGCCGAAAACGGTGATCATGGCCTATCCTCCCGTGCGCCGCTTCGGGCTTTGATCCCCCCGAACGCCGTATGCCCTTTCGCCATATGGCCTTTTGCCAATGGCGCTGTTTTTCTTGGTGAAGGCGGACCGCGCTCATGCGTGGGCTGCCCGCCGATGTGGCGGCACAGTGCCCGCCGCCTTACTCCTCGTCAACCACCCTCAGCTTCAAGCCGCCCTGGCGCGGCCGCGCGGGATCGGCGGCCGGCACGGGCGGCTCGGCTGCGGCGGCCGGTGTGTCGAGCTCCAGCGATTCGATCCGCCCGCCGCGCTTGCGCAGCTTGTCCGAGGAGATCAGGATGTCCTCGACATCGCGCTGGCTGGCCAGAAAATGGCCCTGGAGCTTGCGCACACGCTCGTCGAGCCGACCGAGATCGGCCATCAGATGTACCACCTCGTCGCGAATCAGATGGGCCTGCTCGCGCATGGAGGCGTCGCGCAAAATGGCCTGGATCACCTGGATCGAAAGAAGCAGCAGCGACGGAGATACAATGACGATGCGGGCACGGTGCGCCTTCTGCACGATGGCTTCGAAATGTTCGTGAATGTCGGCGAAGATCGACTCGGAGGGGACGAACAGGAAGGCCGTGTCCTGGGTTTCGCCCGGTAGCAGAT
Organism: Xaviernesmea oryzae; assembly: GCF_900109605.1. Taxonomy (GTDB): domain Bacteria; phylum Pseudomonadota; class Alphaproteobacteria; order Rhizobiales; family Rhizobiaceae; genus Xaviernesmea; species Xaviernesmea oryzae. The sequence continues at coordinate 32,759 of NZ_FOAM01000004.1, read as the reverse complement.
ATTTGGTCGCGATGTCGCGGATATGCACCTCCATATCCCGCCGAAACTGCTGCGTGGCATAGCGGCGCGCGGTTTCGTCCTCGCTGGCGCGCATGGCATTCCAGCCTTCGAGCGGAAACTTCGCATCGACCACCAGCGCCGGCTGGCCGTTGGGCATGCGAATGGTGCAGTCCGGCCGCGCGCCGTTGGACAGCGTCGGCTGAAAGGCATAGGCCCCTTGCGGCAGGCCATCGGCAACGATGGTCTCCATGCGCTGCTGGCCGAAGGCGCCGCGCGTCTGCTTGTTGGAGAGGATCTGCTGCAGGCCGGCCATGTCGCGCGCGAGCGTCTGGATATTGGCCTGGGCGCTGTCGATGGCGGTCAGCCGCTCCTGCAGCCGGCGAAGATTTTCATGGGTCGCCTGGGTCTGCTGCAGAATGGAGCTGCCGATCCTCTGGCCCATGCCATCCAGCCGCTCGCCGATTGCCCGGTTGAGCTCGGCTTGGCGCGTGCCGAAAACCTCGGTCAGCGTGGCGATGCGGCTCTGCATGTCGGCCTGTGCGGATAGCAGCACGTCGATCCGCGCCTCTGCCGCCTCCTGGACCCGTCCACGCCGCAGCACTGTCGCGAGAAACAGCAGCAACAGCAGCCCGCAGGTGCCTGATAGCAGAAGGCCGAGGGTGATGGGCAGGCCGCCGATGGCGAAGAGAACATGATCGAAGCTGAGGGTATCGCGGGCCATGGCACCAGAACAGTCAGAGGAGGCGAAAACAGCCAGGAGAGGAAGGCACGCCGCTAAGGATGGCGGGAGCGAGCATCCACCTTAATGCCACTGGTCAAATCGCTCCGTCGAGCGGCGAACGGCTTCACGCTCTAGGCCAGCCGCATCAGGGGACCCGGATGCCGCGCCCGCTTTGCCTGTGCGCCAGGAAGACGTGTCCAGTGCCGGTCAAGGTGACGCGAACCTAGCAGAATTTGTGGGAAGCACTAGATCAAAACAAGAACATGATGCATCTTTCCGCCAAAATCACCGGCAGGGACGTGCCGCTACGTGCAAAGCGAATTCCCTCGCCGCAAAGTTTGGGCTAGAGCATCGGCCCGAAAAGTGGGATCCGGTTTTGAAAGAGGCCGATGCCAGAACAAAGATCCATGGCACCGGAGCGACAGGTCTATGCGCTCCGACGCCATAAGGGAGCGCCATGACGATCAAACCGCTCATCATTTTGCCGGACCCGGTGCTGCGCCAGGTTTCCGCATCCGTGGAAAGCGTGAACGACGAGGTTCGCCGGCTGGCCGACGACATGCTCGAGACGATGTATGATGCGCCGGGCATTGGCTTGGCCGCCGTGCAGGTTGGCGTGCCGCGTCGTCTGCTGGTCATCGATGTCGCCAAGGAAGGCGAGGAGAAGGCGCCGCGCGTCTTCATCAATCCTGAAATTCTCAGCGCCTCGGATGCCCGCTCGGTCTATGAGGAAGGCTGCCTGTCGATCCCGGATTACTATGCCGAGGTCGAGCGCCCTGCCGCCATTACCGTGCGCCACCTCGACCGCGAGGGGCAGGAGCATGTGATCGAGGCGGACGGGCTTCTGGCCACCTGTCTGCAACATGAAATCGACCACCTGAACGGCGTGCTGTTCATCGATCACATTTCCAAGCTCAAGCGCGAAATGGTGATCCGCAAGTTCACCAAGGCGTCGAAGCTGCGCGGGACCAAGGCGATCTGAAAACGCTGATCGGATAATGCCGGATCGACTGGTGTCGGCAAGATATGCGCCGGCTGCGGCAATCGTCGCATTTGACATGGCGCGCGGGACTGCCGCTGCCTTCGCCGCAGCCCTGGAGGACTATCGGATGGCGTTACGCATCGTTTTCATGGGCACGCCCGCCTTTTCCGTCGCCACTCTCAAGGCACTTGCGGAGGCCGGACATGAGATTGTGGCGGTCTATACCCAGCCGCCGCGCCCGGCCGGCCGGCGCGGGCTGGACCTGACGCCGTCGCCCGTCCATCATGCCGCCGAGGCGCTGGGGCTCCCCGTGCGCACGCCGTTGAACTTCAAGGCCGATGAGGACCGCGAGGCCTTTCGCGCACTCGACGCCGATGTGGCCGTGGTCGTGGCCTATGGCCTGCTGCTGCCGGAGGCGATTCTCACCGGCACGCGTCTCGGCGCCTATAATGGTCACGCCTCGCTTCTGCCGCGCTGGCGTGGCGCCGCGCCGATCCAGCGGGCCATTATGGCCGGCGATCGGGAAACCGGCATGATGGTGATGAAGATGGAAAAGGGGCTCGATACCGGGCCGGTGGCGCTGACCGAGCGGGTGCCGATCGACGAGGCGACCACGGCGGGCACGCTGCACGACCTGTTGATGGAGGCAGGTGCACGGCTGATGGTGCAGGCCATGGCGCGGCTGGAGACGGGCGACCTGCCGCTGACCCCGCAGAGCGAAGAGGGCGTTCTCTATGCCGCCAAGATCGCCAAGGACGAAACACGGATCTCCTTTGCAAAGCCCGCGCGCGAAGTGCTGCGCCATATTCACGGCCTCTCGCCGGCCCCCGGTGCCTGGTTCGAGGTGGAGGCCGGCGGTAAGCGCGAGCGCGTGAAGGTTCTCGCCTGCGCGCTGGAAACGGCCGGCGGCGAGACGGGCACGGCGCTGTTCGACGATCTGACGATCGCCTGTCTGGAAGGCTCGGTCCGGCTGACGAGGCTACAGCGTGCGGGTGGCAAGGTGCTGGAGGCCGAGGAATTTCGCCGTGGCCTGCCGATTCCCGCCGGGACGCAGGTGGCCTGAATGCCGCGCTATCGCATGACGGTGGAGTATGACGGCCTTCCCTATGTGGGCTGGCAGCGTCAGGAAAACGGTCCGTCGGCCCAGGGCGCGATCGAGGGGGCGATCTTCAGGCTGACCGGTGAGACCGTCTCGATCCGCGGGGCCGGACGTACGGATTCCGGGGTGCATGCGCGCGGACAGGTGATCCATGCCGATCTCTCCCGCGTCTGGGTGCCGGAAAAGCTTTGTACGGCGCTGAATGCCCATCTCGGGCAGGCGGGCGAGCGGGTATCGATCCTTGAGGTCATGGCGGTGGCGGATGATTTCGACGCGCGCTTTTCCGCAACGCGCCGCCATTATCTCTACCGGATCCTCTGCCGCCGCGCGCCGCCTGCGCTCGAGGCCGGACGGGTCTGGTGGGTGCACCGCGCGCTTGATGCCGGCCGCATGCATGACGCGGCGCAGACACTCGTCGGCAAGCACGATTTCACGACCTTTCGCTCGGTTCATTGCCAGGCCAACAGCCCGGTGCGCACGCTCGACCGGCTGGATGTAACGCGCGATGGCGACCTGATCGAAATCCGCGCCAGCGCACAGAGCTTTCTGCACAATCAGATCCGCTCGCTGGCCGGCACGCTGAAGCTTGCAGGCGAAGGCAAATGGAGCGTCGAGGATGTGCGCGCAGCCCTGGATGCGCGCGACCGACGCGCTTGCGGCCCGGTCGCCCCGCCGGATGGGCTCTATTTCATGCAGGTGGATTATTGATCAGCCGGGGATCAGGCCAAGTGTGCGTTGCAGCGTTTCTCCCAGCATCAGCGAGGGCAGGACGAAGAGGGCCGAGAGCGCCCAGGCAAGCAGCACCTGCTCGCCGGTGATCGCGCGCAGAATGCGAAACAGCGCCAGAAGCGCGCAGATGAGCGCGAGGATCGACAAGAGGGCCGTGAAGCCGTCCGCATTCGGCAGGACGAGGCGCAGCGCCGAGGGAACGGCCATGGCGTAATAGGTCGGCACCGAAAGCCAGTTGGTGGTGACGATCAAGGGTGCCAGCAGCATGTCATAGCCGAGCGGACGGGACAGCGCCACGACCAGCAGCAGCGGCAGGATCCAGCTGGCAAGATCGACCAGCAGTAGCTTGGCGATGAAGGCGAGTCCGGTTGGCGTCCCTGCGGGCATGGCCGCAAGATAGGCAAGCCGCCAGGAGGCCCAGGAAACCGTCATGGCCGGCAGGCACCAAGGGATCGCCCCGAAGGAGCGCCAGACGCCGGGAACGCTGATATCCAGCCAGTCGAAGCCTTCCCGCTTGCCGAGGATGAGGAGCCAGAGCCCCTTCAGATAGATCCCCACGTCCTCAAGCTGCGGCATCGGCAAACCAGTCCTCGACAAAACGCTCGTAGATCTGCGTCAGTGTTTCCAGATCGGCAAGGGCCACACGCTCATCGACCATATGCATGGTCTGTCCCACAAGGCCGAATTCGACAACGGGGCAATGGTCCTTGATAAAGCGTGCATCCGAGGTGCCGCCGGTTGTCGAGAGCTGTGGCGTGCGGCCGGTCACCCCTTGCACGGCGGCTGAAAGCGTGGAGATCAGCCGGTCGTTGCGCGTCAAAAATACATGGCTTGGCCGCTCGGCAAAGGTCATGCTGTAGCGGACGGGCGCGCGTCCGGGCCGCAGCGCTTCGTCGCGCGCGGCTTCATCGAGCCGTCGGGTGAGCTCCGCCTTCAGCGTGTCGGCTGTCCAGATATCGTTGAAGCGGACGTTGAAGCGTGCCGTGGCACTGGCCGGAATGACATTGGTGGCAGGATTGCCGACATCGATGGAGGTGACCTCCAGATTGGTCGGCTGGAAATCCTGCGTGCCTGCGTCGAGCGGCGGGTCCATCAGCGCGCGGGCAAGCGCCAGAATGCCGCGCACCGGATTGTCGGCCAGATGCGGATAGGCGGCATGGCCCTGCACGCCTGTCACGGTCACGATGCCGGAGAGCGAGCCGCGCCGGCCGATCTTGATCATATCGCCGAGCACATCCGGATTGGTCGGCTCGCCCACCAGGCAAGCATCCCAGTGCTCGCCGCGCGCCACCGCCCAGTCGAGCAGCTTCGGCGTGCCGTTGATCGCCGGGCCTTCCTCGTCGCCGGTGATCAGAAGCGAGACGGAGCCGGGCAGGCGTACGCCCCGGGCAAAAAGCCGGGCAATGGCGGCGACGAAACAGGCGATGCCGCCCTTCATGTCCACCGCGCCGCGCCCATGCATCATGCCATCCGCGATCTCCGCCGAAAAAGGCGGAAAGCGCCAAAGGTCTGTATCACCCGGCGGCACCACGTCCGTGTGGCCGGCGAACATCAAATGCGGCCCTTGCGTTCCGTGGCGTGCATAGAGATTGTCGATATCGGGCGTGCCCGGCGTCGTCGATCGGATACGATCCAGCTGGAAGCCGAGCGGTCCAAGCAGCGCTTCAAGCGCGGTGAGCGCGCCCCCTTCGGCCGGCGTAACGGACGGGCAACGGATCAAGGCGGCCAGATTGGCGATCGGGTCTGTGGCGGTCATGGAATCATCGGTCCCGGACGGAACGGCAGGAAGGGCACCAAGGGCTCGAAGCGTGCCGCGATCTTTCAGATCCACGCGCACCACTTTATAAGTCCTTGTTTTAACGTCGTACGCTCGTGCAAAGCCGCTGCGCGTCCTTGCGCGACATGCTTTAGCCGATCCTGGCTAGACTGTCACGCCATCCGGAATAAGGCTGGCATCAGCACCCGTCGCCTGCGATCATGGCCCCCACCGATGCCGCTTTCCTTTTGGATCCTTCTGCCTATATGCTGTGAGGGCCCTCCTTAATTAAGAGGACGCCAATGTTTCCCGCACTCAATCCGACACACGCGGCCGTGCTGCCGCCTTCGGCCTCCACGGACGTGACAGTTCCAGCACAAGTCTCCGTCACGTTCAGGCCGTCCGGCTTTGTCGACCGCCCGCGCCGAGGAGCTTGATCCATGCGCTATAACCAACTTGGCCAGACCGGCCTTTTCGTATCCGAACTTTGCCTGGGCACCATGACCTTCGGGGCAGCAGACAAGGGCTCATCCTGGGGCTCGATCGCCGATCTCGACGAGGCGGGCGCCACCCGCATCGTCGAGCGCTCGCTCGAAGCCGGCATCAATTTCATCGACACGGCCGACGTCTACTCCTTCGGCACATCCGAGCGCCTGCTCGGTCAGGCGCTGAAAAACCTGGCTGTGCCGCGCAAGGACGTGGTGATCGCCACCAAGGTCTATGGCCAGATGGGCGACAAGCCAAACGACCGCGGCGCCTCACGCGGCCATATCATGGATTCGGTCGAGGCAAGCCTGGAGCGGCTGCAGACCGACCATATCGACCTCTACCAGATCCACGGCACCGACCCCGTCACGCCCATCGAGGAGACACTGCGCGCCATGGACGATCTCGTCTCGCGCGGGCTGGTGCGTTATGTCGGCGTCTCCAACTGGCAGGCCTGGCGCATCGCCAAGGCTTTGGGAATTTCTGAGCGCAAGGGCTTTGCCCGCTTCGAGACCTTGCAGGCCTATTACACCATCGCCGGCCGCGATCTGGAACGCGAGATCGTTCCGCTCCTGCAGGAAGAGAAGATGGGGCTGATGGTCTGGTCGCCGCTCGCAGGTGGGTTGCTCTCGGGCAAATATGGTCCCGGCGCGCCTGGGAATGGCGAGGGCCGCCGCGCCAACTTCGATTTTCCTCCGGTTGAAAAGGACCGTGCCTGGGCCTGCGTCGCCCTGATGCGGGAGATTGCAGCCGCGCATGGTACGACGGTGGCCGCCGTGGCGCTCGCCTATATCCTCGCCAAGCCCTTCGTCACCACCGTGATCATCGGCGCCAAGCGACAGGAACAGCTGGAGGAAAATCTGAAAGCGGTCGAGTTGAGCCTCTCCGAGGAGGAGATGCGCCGGCTCGACGAGGTCAGCGCGCTTCCGGCCGAATATCCGGGCTGGATGCTGACCCGCCAGGGCGCCCATCGTCGCCCCGCGCCGTTTACGCCCAGCAAAGCCTGAACCTGCAATTCGCGAGGCTGCGGCTTCGGCCGCTGCCTTATCCGCGCATGCATCCGTTTTCGACAAATCCGCTTTCGCCATTGTCGGCAAGCAATGACTGCCCTAGTATAAGCGCATACAATGCGGCGACGAGGCCGCGACTGCGCGCCGGCCTGAAGGCGGCGCGATCGAATGCACCGATGATGGCGCGCTAAACGAGGGAGCCAGCATCGCCGAAGACCAGCGGGATGGTGGCGAGTCTGGCGGTCTGAGACCATCGGTGCTGATATCATTCATATCGAGCAGGACGAGGATGGCGGGTGCGCTTCGCCGGGCGACGTTAAGTGCGCTTGGCGCTGCGACAGACGGGTCGTCTTGGCGCATGGCCGATGCTCGACGACATTGAGCGCAGACAAGGTGAGGCCGGAACATCGAACCGAAATGGGGAGATCGATGTTCGGCATGATGCTCTGTCGCATCGGCAAAGCTGCGCTGTCTTTTGAAACTGGCCTTTTTGAAAGGAAAGCCGAATGGCGAACATAACGTCATCCGTGCTGTTGCCGGAATGGCCAGCAGGCGAGGCGCCGATGCTGCTGCATCCCGAGGGCGCAGACAGGGATGAGGCAACGGTCGAGCTTTTGCGCCGCATCGGGATCGTTCCCCGGCTTCTCGATGTCTGCTGCCGGGTGACCGGCATGGGCTTTGCCGCCGTCGCGCGTGTCACGGAAGAGCGCTGGGTGGCTGCCCATGTGCTAGACCTCTGTGCCTTCGGCCTCGAGGCGGGCGATGAGCTGAAAGTGGAGACGACGATCTGCAACGAGATCCGCGATCATCGCAAGCTCGTTGTCGTCGATGACGCCGCTCAGGATCCTGTTTATGCCGGTCATCCGACCCTGAAGCTTTACGGGCTTCGAAGCTATATCGCCATGCCGATCATCCTGGCGGACGGATCGTTCTTCGGCACCCTCTGCGCCGTGGATGCCCAGCCCCACCGGTTGAACACGCCTGAAGTCACCGGCATGTTCGCGCTTTTCGCCGAACTTCTGGCCCTTCACATCGACGCGCAACGCCGCGCCACCGAGCATGACGAGGCCAGCGAACTGCGCGAGCGATTCATTGCCGTTCTCGGCCATGACCTGCGCAACCCGCTTGCCTCACTGGAGGCGGGAACGCGCATGCTCGCCAAGACGGAACTGCCGCCGCGCTCCAAGGGTGTCATCGAGCTGATGCGTGCCAGTATCGACCGGATGTCGGGCCTGATCGACAATATGCTCGATTTTGCCCGCGGGAGATTCGGCAGCGGGCTGGCCTTGGAGGAGGTCGATGCCGTCTCGCTGGCACCGCTTCTCAGCCATGTCATCGAAGAGCTCCGGCTTGCCCATCCCAGCCAGCAGATCGAGGCGCAACTGACGCATGAGCGTGTGCGCTGCGATGCGGGTCGCATCGGCCAGCTTCTTTCCAATCTGCTCGCCAATGCGATCACCCATGGCGATAAGGACCAGCCGGTTCGTGTCGAGACGCGGATGCAGGAGGGGACGTTCCTGTTGAGCGTTGCCAATGGCGGCCAGCCGATTGCGTCGGAGCTGCAGGCCGATTTGTTCAAACCCTTCGTGCGCATGGGCGGCGGCCAGGGCGGTCTCGGTCTCGGCCTGTTCATCGCAGCCGAAATCGCCAAGGCGCATGGCGGCACGATCACTGTCGCCTCCGATGAGCGCGAGACCCGATTCACCTTCGCCATGCCGCAGCATTGACGAACGAAAAAAGGCGGCCCGATGGACCGCCTTTCATACCTTCGAAAGTCTGGCACCTTGCCCATCGGCCTTGGAGAGGGATGGCGAAGACCGTGTGTAGTTTTCGCCTGCAATCCTATTTTAATTCTTTGATTTAGATCATGATTCAGATTTGAAAACACAAGATACGACGCAAAACTTGGCGGCTTGGCCGCCCCCTCATCCGACCCTTCGGGCCACCTTCTCCCCGGTGGGGAGAAGAGACATACTGCGCCGTCTCATGCTACCTCTTGCGTTGCAAGACCCGATATATCTCTTTTTCTCGACGTCAAATTGAGGCGCTAAGCTCTTGCCTCGGTCTCTTCTCCCCATCGGGGAGAAGGTGCCGACAGGCGGATGAGGGGGCTGCCAAGCCCATGATCATGAGCATCGTGTCCTGTGATTGAAGACCGAATGGGACTTCAATCATCGTCATCTAGTCGCGCAGAAGCTCGTTGATGCCTGTCTTCGAACGGGTCTTCTCATCGACGCGCTTGACGATGACGGCGCAATAGAGGCCGGGGCCCGGCTCGCCATTCGGGAAGGGCTTGCCCGGCAGCGTGCCGGCGACCACGACGGAATAGGCCGGCACTTCGCCATAGCTGATCTCGCCGGTGGCACGGTCGACGATCTTCGTCGACTTACCGATGAAGACGCCCATGCCCAGTACCGCGCCTTCACGTACGATGCAGCCCTCGACCACTTCCGAGCGCGCACCGATAAAGCAATTGTCCTCGATGATGGTCGGGCCGGCCTGCATCGGCTCCAGCACGCCGCCAATGCCGACGCCGCCGGACAGATGCACATGCTTGCCGATCTGCGCGCAGGAGCCGACTGTCGCCCAGGTGTCGACCATCGTGCCTTCGCCGACATAGGCGCCGAGATTGACGAAGGAGGGCATCAGAATGGCGTTGGGCGCGATATAGGCCGAGCGGCGCACCACGGCATTGGGAACGGCGCGGAACCCTGCGGCGCGGAACTGGTTTTCTCCCCAGCCTTCGAATTTCGAAGGCACCTTATCCCACCAGGTCGCGTTGTCGGGACCGCCTTTGACCACCTGCATGTCGTTCAGCCGGAAGGACAAGAGGACGGCCTTTTTCAGCCACTGATGCACGGTCCAGTTTCCATCCTCGCCCCGGGTGGCGACACGGGCCTTGCCGCTGTCGAGCAGGTTCAGCGCCGCGTCCACCGCATCGCGAACTTCGCCCTTGGTGTTGATGGTGATGCCGTCGCGGGCTTCGAAGGCGGATTCGATGACGGCCTCAAGCTGGCCAAGTTCCTCGGTCATCAGGATTCCTTTAATTGATGGGCCTATGCTGCCTCCCGATTAGATCATGATGGTGCAAAGTTGAAGCGTTTTCGCCGACGCGTCCAAGCATTGGTCATGGCGAGAACGACGCCGGAGACTGAAACGATGACACGCATGAAGAAGCCGAAGCTGCGCCGCAAGGATGGCGTCTGGGACCCCTTGGCCGATAGCGCCCAGGCACGCGAGCGCGCCGCCGGTGTGCCGCCGACGCCGCAATCCTTGTCGCCCACCTACCGGCTCGCCTATGCCGATTCCGATTTTCTCTGCCGCGAGGAACTGCGACCGATCCGGCTGCAACTCGAACTGCTGAAGACCGAGATGGCGCTGGCCGAGCGCGGCATCACCTCCACCATCGTGATGTTCGGCGGCGCGCGTATTCCCGCGCCCGGCCAGGATGCCTGGGCCGCCAAGAACGAAACGCAGAAGCGCAATCTCGAAGCGGCGTCAGTTTATTATGATGAGGCACGCAAGTTCGCCCGGCTCTGCTCGCTGCATGCGGCCCGCTTCGACTACAAGGAATTCGTGGTGGTCACCGGCGGCGGCCCCGGCGTGATGGAGGCGGGCAATCGCGGTGCACAGGAAGTCGGTGCGCCCTCGATCGGGCTCAACATCGTCCTGCCGCACGAGCAGGCGCCCAATCGCTATGTGACGCCGGATCTCAGCTTCAACTTCCACTATTTTGCCATCCGCAAGATGCACTTTCTCGTGCGCGCCAAGGCCGTCACCGTCTTCCCTGGCGGCTTCGGCACGCTGGACGAACTCTTCGAGACCATGACGCTGATGCAGACCGGCCGCATGGCGCTGGTGCCGCTGATCCTCTTCGGTGAATCCTTCTGGCGCTCGATCATCGATTTCGATGCGCTGGCCGAATTCGGCACGATCGCGCCAGGGGATGTCGACCTCATCCATTTCGTCGACACAGCGGAAGCGGCCTGGAAGATCATCGCGGATTTCTACGCCAAGGTGGAACCGGCTTCCGCCGATCCCGCTGTGCCGCTGGCCTCCGGCCTGCGCTGAGGCAGACCATTCAGGAAGGAGCCGTGCTCTGAAGCGGCTCGGCTCCGTCCGTCATCCATAGGCCTGGACGATGCGGCCTATCGGTCATGCACAGGCCGCACGTCGGTAGTCCTTACTTCTTTCGGGTAAAATCAGAGGCGTCGAGGACACCGTCGCCATTGCGGTCCCGCCGCTTGAAGTAGGCCATGGACAGGTCCTCGGCTTCCTTCCGGCTCAGTCCGCCGCTCTTATCGGCATCCGCGCGATCGAACATGCGCACCCGCCAGCCGGGGAAGGCATGTAGAGCCTCGAACTTGGCCTTCTTCTCCTCTGCATCGGTCGCGCCGCTCTTGCGCGCCACCACCCACTCCTTGCGAGCGGCCTTCATGGCTTCGGCCCGCTTGGTGAACTCGTCTCGCGTCACCTGGCCGTCGCCATTCGCATCCAGCGCGGCAAAGGCCACGTCCACGCCCTTGGTGAACTCTTCGGGCGAGATCTTGCCGTCGCCATTGGTGTCGAAACGGGCGATCAGCCGTTGCGTGCGGTCGGCCCGCGCCTTTGTCTTGGCCGGCGCGTCCTGCGCCGCGTTCTCGGCCGGAGGCTTGGCGGCGGGCTGGTCTTCGGCAAGGACCGGCAAGGCGAGGCTGGAAAAGGTGATCAGGCCGGCGAGGCCGAAGGAAAGCGCTTTTTTCATGGATCCCGGTGCTCCGTGAATTAGAACATCACGATTGATAGCATAGTCGGGCCAGGATCCTATCCCCAGATGACGATGATTTAAGAGCCGTTCGGTCCTAAATCATGAAACATGATCTTGATCAAAGAATTAGAGGGGAACCCTGGGCGAAACCCGCACACGCTGTTCGCCATCCCGTTCTTGTAAACTTCTGTATCGGCCGCGCCGGTTCAATCGATCAGCGTCTGCAGGAAAGTCGCGAGATCCTCGGTCACATAGTCGATCTGGTCGTCGCTCTCGCCATGGCGCTCCCAGATTTCCGAAAAAGCATATTCGAGATTGCGCGGCACGGTGAGAACCGTGGTCATACCCAGCGCCTTGGGCACAACGAGATTGCGCGGCAGGTCTTCGAACATCGCTGCGTGCGCGGTATCCACGCGGTTCAGCGCCATGAACTTGTCATAGGTGGCGCCGGCCGGCTTTGGCACATATTCGGCGGCGACGATGTCGAAAATCGTCTCGAAATGATCGAGAATCCCCAAGGCGCGCGCCGTCATCTCCGCATGCGCCACGGTGCCATTGGTGAAGATGAACTTGCGGCCGGGCAGCGCCTTGATCGCCTCACCCAGCGCCGGATCGGCGGGGATCACCGTATAGTCGATCGCATGTGCCTTCTGCAGAAAGTCGTTGGGATCGACGCCGTGATTGATCATCAGCCCCTGCAGGGTCGTGCCATGGTCGCGGTAATAGGCCTTCTGCAAGGCCCGCGCCTCCGTCGGCTCCAGCTGGAGCAGGGTCGCGACATAATCCGTCATGTTGCGGTCGATCTGCGCAAAGAGATCGACATGATGCGGATACAGCGTGTTGTCGAGATCGAAGACCCAGTCGCGGACATGGGCGAAATCGGCGGGGCGGGGAGGGGTCGTGAGCGGTGCCATGCCTTTTATATGTCGCGCATCGGACGGAAAGGAAAGCCCGCCAGCCGTTCTCCGGCGATTTCCCGCTGCGGCTGCTTGGCGCAGGACCTGCAAGATGATAACGCGCCTCGCATCATGGACGCCTGGATCCCCATCACCATCGCCGCCGCCTTTCTGCAGAACCTGCGCTCGGCGCTGCAGAAGCATCTGCGCGGCACCCTCGGCACACGTGGCGCCAGCTTCGTGCGCTTCGGCTATGGGTTTCCCATTGCGCTTGTCTATGTCACGGCGCTGCACAGCGGCGCGGGCTACAGCCTGCCGCGCTTAAGCCCCGGCTTTCTTCTTTGGGCCGTCATCGGCGGTCTTGCGCAGATTTATGCCACCATCCTCCTCGTTCATCTCTTCTCTCTGCGCAATTTCGCTGTCGGCACCGCCTATTCGAAGACCGAACCGGTCCAAGCGGCACTGTTCGGCTTTCTGCTGCTGGGCGAGCGGCTGTCGGTGGGAGCGGTGCTGGCCATCGTCGTTGGCGTCATCGGCGTTATGCTGATCTCGATCGCCCGCTCGCCGCTGTCCTGGAAGAGCATTGCCGCCGCGCTCGTCGGCCGTACCGCGCTGATCGGCATCGCCTCCGGCGCGATCTTCGGCCTCTCCGCCGTTGCCTATCGCAGCGCCGCGCTGGCGCTCGGTGGGCCGAATGCCGTGATGCAGGCTGCCGTGACGCTGGCCTGCGTCACCGGCTTCCAGACGATCTACATGCTCGTGTGGATGCTGATCCGCGACCGCGCCGAGATCGGCCGCGTCATCCGCTCCTGGCGGTCTTCATCGCTGGTCGGGCTTGCCGGCGTGCTCGGCTCTACCTGCTGGTTCACCGCCATGGCGCTGCAGCCGGTAGCCTATGTCCGCGCGCTCGGCCAGATCGAACTGGTCTTCACCTTCGCCGCCTCCTTCTTCCTGTTCAAGGAGCGGGTGAACCGGCTGGAAGTGCTCGGCTGCCTGCTGATCGTGTCCGGCATTCTCGGCCTGCTGATGAGCTAAGCGCAAAAGAAAACCCTCCGGCCGGCGGCGGGAGGGTTTTCAAAAGCGGCAGGTGCTGCCTCGATCAGGGAACGATCAGCGTGCCGGCGCCATGCTCGGTGAAGATTTCGAGCAGAACGGCATGGGCGGTCTTGCCGTTCAGGATGACGACACCCTGGACGCCGGCCTTGATCGCGTCGATGCAGGTCTCGACTTTCGGGATCATGCCGCCCGAAATCGTGCCGTCGGCGATCAGCGCCTGAGCCTGCGCGACAGACAGCTCCTTGATCAACTCACCCGACTTGTTGAGCACGCCGGGAACGTCCGTCAGGAACAAAAGCCGTGTGGCATGCAGCGAGCCGGCAATCGCCCCGGCGAAGGTGTCGGCGTTGATGTTATAGGTCGCGCCGTCGCGGCCTGGGGCAACCGGAGCGATGACTGGGATCATCTCGGAACGGGCCAAGAGGTCGAGCAGCGTGCGGTCGACCTCGACCACCTCGCCGACGAAGCCGAGATCGAGCACGCGCTCGATGTTGGAATCGGGATCGATCACGGTCTTCTTGGCCTTTTCGGCAAAGACCATGTTGCCGTCCTTGCCACAGAGGCCGATCGCCCATTCGCCCGTCTGATTGATGAGCGCGACGATCTCCTTGTTGATCGAGCCGGCCAGCACCATTTCGACGATCTCGACCGTCTTGGCATCCGTCACGCGCAGGCCGCCCTCGAATTTCGATTCGATGCCCATCTTGGTCAGCATCGCGCCGATCTGCGGACCGCCGCCATGCACGACGATCGGATTGACGCCCGACTGCTTCAAAAGCGCGATATCGCTGGCAAACGCCTTGCCAAGCTCGGCATTGCCCATGGCATGGCCGCCATATTTCACGACGATCGTCTTGTTCTCATAGCGCTGCATGAAGGGCAGGGCCTGGGCAAGCAGGCTGGCCTGGAGTTCGCTTTCGGATGGGGACATGGCGGAAACCTTAAAGGACTGACGGCAGGACGAAGGGCAAAGGCGAGAGGCGACGCCGCCGCTCCCGCAGGATCCGGCCTCCTGCGCGGCGCGGGCGGCAAGGCGGGCTGGTGTTTAGCGCATGTTGCCCAAGGAGGGAATGATCCGTCACGAATATAAAGGCGTAATGACGGCGGCCCGTGATGATCGGAAGCCGGCGCGGCCTTTTGAGGCTCGCCGCCGGTCCTGATTGACCCTGACGCGGCAGGAGATGAGGATGAACGATGAGGATCTGGCGCTGCTGATCAGCCGCGTTGGCCTGAAGGACCGCGATGCCTTTTCCCGCCTCTACCGCGCCTCCAGCCCGAAACTTTTCGGTGTCTGCCTGCGTATGCTCAAGGACAGGGCGGAGGCCGAGGAGGCCTTGCAGGAAGTCTATGTGAAAATCTGGGCGCGGGCGGATGGCTTCGTTCCGGCTGCAACAAGCGCTGCCGGCTGGTTGCAAGCCATTGCCAGAAACCAGGCCATCGACCGTTTGAGAGCGCGAAAGCCGGTGGCGGATGTGCTCGATGAGGCCTATGATCTGCCTGATTCCACGGCCGATCCCGAAGCATGCGCCGTCGCCGCTGGCGAGAGGCGGCGGATCGATGCTTGCCTTGACGAACTGGCCCCCGATAGGGCTGACGCTGTGCGGCGCGCCTATATCGAGGGCGCGAGTTATCAGGAGCTGGCGGATCATTTCGCCGTGCCGCTGAACACGATGCGGACCTGGCTGAGGCGCAGCCTTTTGACGTTGAGAGAGTGCCTGGAGCGATGACGGACAAGAACTCGGACGAGCCGGGAGCGGAGGGGGCGGAGGGCGGCAATGTCCGCCGGGACGAACTGGTCGCTGGCGAATATGTGCTAGGGATCCTTTCGCTGGACGATCGGCGCAAGGTGGAGGCGCGCATGGCGACCGACCGGCGCTTTGCCGCCACGGTCAGACGCTGGCAGACCAATCTCTCCGGCCTTGACGATGCCTATCAGCCTGTAACGCCACCGCGCCATCTGCGCCGCAAGATCGAGCGGCGGGCTTTCGGTGCGCCGAGGCCGGCCAGCGCGCGGCCATCTCTCTGGAATTCGCTCGTCTTCTGGCGAGGCTTCGCTTTTGCATCTCTGGCAGTGGCTGCCGTGCTGGGCGGCATGGCGGCCCTGTCGGGACAGGCCGCGCGTCCCCTGCTGGCGCCGACGCTTTCTGCCGAAATGACTGTGACGGGCACGGGGGTCGACCTTATAGCCGCCTATCATGCTGCCTCCGGCCGTTTGCTGGTGCGGCCTGTTGCCGCTCGCAACGAAGGAGCCAAGTCGCTCGAACTTTGGCTTGTCGAAGGCGGACATGCCCCACGCTCCCTCGGCGTCCTACCGGAAACGGGCGAAGGCGGCTTGGTCGTGCCGGCCGATCTGCGCCGTTCGCTCAGTGCCGGCGCTATCCTCGCCGTCAGCATCGAGCCGCCGGGCGGCTCTCCCACGGGCAAGGCCACAGGTCCCATCATCGCACAGGGTCCGGTCGCGCGTATGCCATAGCGCGCCGCCCTTACGCGGCGCTTGGAATTTTTCTCAACCGTTTGCCTGTCGGCTGAAACTTATTCTTCGACCCTTCCGTAGTTCGTTCTGTCCCCGTCGACGGGGAGGACAACCAAGCGCCGCCACCGGCATGATCCGGGGCGGACCAAGGAAGGGAAGAGACCCATGTTCACCTCCATCCAGCGCACCACCGTCATGGTCGGCCTGATCGCAGCGCTTGCCGCGCCTGTTGCCGCGCAAGCCAAGAACCCGATGGTCGGCGGCGCACCGATGTATGCCAACAAGAACATCGTCGAAAATGCCGTGCATTCGAAGGACCACACCACGCTGGTAGCCGCCGTCAAGGCAGCCGGCCTGGTGGGAACGCTTGAAGGCAAGGGGCCCTATACCGTCTTCGCACCGACCAACGAGGCTTTCGAAGCCCTGCCCGCCGGCACGGTGGACACGCTGCTGAAGCCGGAAAACAAGGCGAAGCTGACCAAGATCCTGACCTGCCATGTCGTGGCGGCCGATGCCATGTCGAAGACGATCAACAAGATGATCGCCGATGACGGCGGCACGCACGCCATCAAGACGGTCGGCGGCTGTGTGCTTCAGGCCAAGAAGGACGGCAAGTCGATCACGCTGACCGATGAAAATGGCACGGTCGCCCATGTGACGATTGCCGACGTCAAGCAGTCGAACGGGGTGATCCACGTGATCGACAAGGTTCTTCTGCCGAAATCCTGACGGATATGACGCGCCGACGCGCGTGACTGGAGCTGAGAAATGTCGGACGGGCGGAGATTTTCCGCCCGTTTCTGTTTTGCCAGGTATGTGTTCCAAGCCTTGCTCCAGCGGCAAACGCCCTAAATAAGCGGGCAATTGGCAATGCGCAAAAGGGCAAGGAGCCTGATCATGATCGACCGCCGCCATTTCCTGCTCTCGGGTGCCGCCCTTGGCCTTCTCACCGTCACCGGCGTTCAGCGCTTGTGGGCCGAAGACTTCGAGATCACCCGAACCGATGCCGAATGGCGCGCCAAGCTGACGCCGGATCAATATCGCATCCTGCGGAAAGCCGATACGGAACGACCTTTCTCTTCCGCGCTCAACAATGAGAAGCGCGAAGGAATCTTCCATTGCGCCGGCTGCGATCTGCAGCTCTACAGTTCGCAAAACAAGTTCGACAGCGGCACGGGCTGGCCGAGCTTCACCAAGGCGCTGCCGGAGGCCGTGGGGATGCGCAAGGATTCCTCTGAAGGCATGGAGAGGGTGGAGGTTCACTGCAAGCGCTGCGGCGGTCATCTCGGCCATGTCTTCGACGATGGACCGAAGCCCACCGGAAAGCGGCATTGCATCAACGGGCTGGCGCTTGCCTTCGTGCCGGGCGAAATGCCCAACTGAGGCGCGCGAGCGGAAAGCGCGGCGCCGGCTTCGGCCCCGCGCTTTTTCTCGCGAAGGCTTAAAAAGCAGCCGGCGCCGGAATCGGAGACGGCGCGCCGCCTGAGAGGGCCGCCTGCAGCTTTGCCTCCTGATCGGGCGAGAGCGAGGTCTTGAGCACGCGGCCGCGGAAGCCGGTGAGTTCCGCCATCACCTTTTCCGGCTGCACCTTGCGCACCAGGATGAACAATGCGGACGACCCGTTCGGGATGGTCTCGCCCAGCGACTTGATGAAGTCGTCATCGATGCCGTAATCGGCCATCGAGCCGGACAGAGCCCCCGCGCCGGCGCCGATTGCCCCGCCAATGGCAAAGCCCGCCAGCGGGTTGAGGAACAGCAGACCGACCAGGCCGCCCCAGAGCGAACCGGACAGAAGGCCCGACGTGGCGCCGACGGCCGTCAGGTTCATGCTCTGCTTCAAATGCACCTTGCCGCTTTCGTCGCGAACGACGACGACGGCATCCTCGAGATCCACGAGATATTCCTTGCTGAGGCTGTTCAACTTCAGAAGGACGTTGTCGGCTTCTTCCTTGGTATCGAAACCGACGACGATGAGATCGGACATGGGGCTGGCTCCTTCTTGACGAGAATGACGGACTTTCGGGTGAAAGCCATGCCAGTTCGCAATTAGGGCCAAGCGTTCATAAGGCGAGTCTGACGGACGAACCTGTCGCCGAAAGACGCTGCGCCGTATTCTGTCGTCAGGGTTTGATGCTCGCCAGGATCGCGGCGCGCAAGGCATCCAGACCCTCACCCTTTTCCGAGGAGGTCGCGATCACCTCGGGAAACGCAGCCGGGCGCTTGAGGATGCGCTGTGTGGTATCGGCCATCAGATGCGGCACGGCGCCGGCCTTGATCTTGTCGGTCTTGGTCAGAACGATCTGGTAGGAGACGGCAGCCTTGTCGAGGAGTGCCAGCACCTCCTCGTCGTTCTTCTTCAGGCCATGGCGGCTGTCGATCAGCACATAGACGCGCTTCAAGGTGGCACGGCCGCGCAGGTAATCGAAGACGAGCTTGGTCCAGGCGTCTACCTGGGCCTTGGGTGCCTGGGCATAGCCATAGCCGGGCATGTCGACCAGGGCCATGGGCGGCAGGTCGCTGCCTTCGCCGGAATAGCCGTCCGGCACGAAATAGTTGAGTTCCTGCGTTCGTCCGGGCGTGTTGGAGGTGCGCGCCAAGCCCTTATGGCCGGTCAAGGCGTTGATCAGCGAGGATTTGCCGACATTGGAGCGCCCCGCAAAGGCCACTTCCGCAGGCCCCTCCGGCGGCAGAAACTGCATGGAGGGCACGCCGCGAATGAAGATCCAGGGATTGCCAAAGAGCGGCTTGTTTTCGACGGGGCGGTCGGCTTCGGTCATGTCTCGTCTTCCTTGCGGATCTTCATAATGCGGCATCGGGGACCCTTGCGTCCAGTCGCGAAGGCAAGGCCGTCCCCAAACGAAAACCCCGGGCGCGAGGCCCGGGGTCTTGAGGAAGGCGCGGCCTATTCCGCCGGTTTGGGCTTTTTGAACAAGCCTTTGATGTTGTCAAAGAGCTCTACCTTGACCCCGTGCCGGCGCATGATGATCGCCTGCTGGATGACCGAGAGCGTGTTGTTCCACGCCCAGTAAATGACGAGGCCTGACGGGAAGCTCGCCAGCATGAAGGTGAAGACCAGCGGCATCCAGGTGAAGATCATCGCCTGGGTCGGATCCGGCGGAGTCGGGTTCATGCGCATCTGCAGGAACATGGTGATGCCCATGACGATCGGCCAGACGCCGATCATCAGCGCATGCGGCACGGCGAAGGGCAGGAGACCGAACAGGTTGAACAGCGAGGTCGGGTCCGGCGCGGACAGATCCTGGATCCAGCCGAAGAAAGGCGCATGCCGCATCTCGATGGTCACGTAGATGACCTTGTAGAGCGCGAAGAATACCGGGATCTGCAGGACGATCGGCCAGCAGCCGGCGACAGGATTGATCTTTTCGTCCTTGTAGAGCTGCATCATGGCTTGCTGCAGGCCCATGCGGTCCTCGCCATACTGCTTCTTCAGTTCCTCCATCTTCGGCTGAACCTTCTTCATGTTG
Source organism: Xaviernesmea oryzae (assembly GCF_900109605.1). Classification (GTDB taxonomy): domain Bacteria; phylum Pseudomonadota; class Alphaproteobacteria; order Rhizobiales; family Rhizobiaceae; genus Xaviernesmea; species Xaviernesmea oryzae. Next base: position 13,319 of record NZ_FOAM01000004.1, on the reverse strand, counting down.
GCCATGGACGCATATTGCTTGCTGGCCAGCGGGAAGAAGAGCAGCTTGACGACGATGGTGGTCAGCAGGATCGCCACACCGAAATTGCCGAAGAAGCGGAAGAAGAAGTCCATCAGCTTAAACATCGGCTTGGTGATGAAGTAGAACCATCCCCAATCGATCAGAAGGTCGAACTTCGGAATCTCGTAGCGGGCCTCATAGCCATCGACGAGCGGCACCTGCTTGGCGCCGGCGAAGACCAGCGTCTTCAACTCCTGCGTCTGGCCGGGTGCCACGGTCACGGCATCCTGGCGATAATCGGCCTGGTAGCTGGCGCGCCCCTGGGTGAAGTGATTATAGCTTGCCTCATAGGCGATGTTCTGCGGCGGAACGATCGCGGCCGCCCAATATTTGTCCGTAATGCCGGTCCAGCCGCCGGTCGCCTTGCCGGGCTTGACGGCAACGTCGTCCTCGACCTTGGCATATTTGATTTCCTGCAGCCCATGCTCGCCGACATAGCCGATGAAGCCTTCATGCAGGACGTAGACACTGGGTGTCGCCGGCTTGGTATTGCGGGTCACGCGGCCATAGGGCTGCAGTGAGACGGGCGCGCCGGATGCGTTGGTGATCTTGTCGGCGACATTGAACATGAAGTGGTCGTCGACCGAGATCGTGCGGGCAAATGTCAGGCCCTTGTCGTTGGTGAAGGTCAGCGTCACCGGCGTCTGTGTGGTGAGCTTGGCGCCTGCAGGCGCGGTCCAGACGGTCTGCGGGCCGGGAACGGCGCCGGTTTCGCTGGTGCCGACATAGCCGAGCTCTGCAAAATAGCCGTCAGCCGTTTCGCCCGGGCTGAAGAGCGTGATGATCGGACTGCTCTTGTCGACGGTCTCGTGATATTCCTTCAGCTTCAGGTCGTCGAGGCGGGCGCCGGTGAGGTTGATCGAGCCGGCAAGCGCTTCGGTGTCGATCTCCACGCGCTGCGTGCGGGCGAGAACCTGGTCGCGGGAAAGGTCGGTTGCGGCCGGGCTTCCAGCCGGCGCTGCACCATTGGCCGTCTGGCCTGCGACGGGCTGGTTCTGGCCGGTCGCGCCGCTTGCAGCCTGCTGCTCGCTGATCTGCGCCTGACGCGCCTGCTCGATCGCGCGCTCACGCTCCATCTTGGGATTGATGTAGAGGAACTGCCAGGCGATCAGGATCAGGACGGACAGGGCAATCGCCACGAAGTAATTGCGGTTGTTTTCCATTACTCTTTCCTGGAGCCGGCTTTCTCGGGCCGTGTTTGTCGGGTCTTGCTGTCGATACGTTCGATGAGAGCCCGCTTCAGCCTGTCGAAGGGCACGCTCAGCACGTCGCGCCGAGCGACGATCACATAGTCATGTCCGGGTTTCATGGCGGCCTCGGCCGACAGCCGGACGGCCTCGCGAAGGCGCCGCCGCATGCGGTTTCGTTCGACCGCATTGCCGTGCTTCTTCGTCACGGTAAAGCCGACGCGTGGCGAGGTTTCGGGCGCCTTGCGGTCCAGAACCTCCAAGAGGAAGATCGGGCCCTTGCGCTTTTCGCCCTCGCGAACGGCGAGAAACTCCGGCCGGCTCTTGAGCCGCCCGGCAGTCTTCTTGGGAGGGATCGAGGACATAGCCCGATGGCTCCTCATCTGACCCGCCGCATCGCGACCGATCCATGCACGAAAGGGTGAAGGCCGACTGCCGCCCGGACGCCTCTTCGAAATGAAGAGAGACCGAAGCGATGCAGGTTCTTAGGCCGACAGCCGCTTGCGGCCGCGGGCGCGGCGGGCGACGATGACCTTGCGGCCACCCTTTGTAGCGATACGGGCGCGGAAGCCATGCCGGCGCTTGCGGACCAGCTTCGACGGTTGATAGGTACGCTTCGTCATTTATTTTAACACCGCGGTGTGCGGCCCTTCTTGATTTGCCGTTGCCGGCAAGGAGCGTGGTGAAAGGAACCCGCAAAAATCTGCCGACAAGGGCAGGGCGGGTCCGGACGCGCGGCTTATAAGTGCAAAATGCGGCGAAAGTCAATCTTCGCAGGCCTTCCGTGGCGCTAAGCCGGCTCATGGGCCGATTTGATCCTTTGCCTCTGCTCGATGCCCCGGGAGCAAAGGGCCACAGGACATTTTGACTGGCATCGACCGAGGCCCTGTTCACAGGGGAAATTGGCGTTTTACGCCCGGAACGCCTTGATAGCGGCAAGCTGCATGGCCGATTGGACAGCCCTGTCCATGCTTCTTGCACCGCTCTCTTCATCCTTTCTTTGGTAGTTGAAGCGAAAGATGCGGCTGACATACGCCCGTCATGCCTGCCCCCGGCCGGCCGCGGGTCGTTCATGCGCTGCGGCCGTAGGGTCGCGCTGGGGGAGGGCATCGATGCGAATTCGCGGTAAGATCAACGTCATTCTGGCTGTCATGGGGGTCGTCACCGTTCTGGTGGCCGGGACCGCGCTGGAGGTGGTGCGCCGCTATGATGCGCATTTCAACAGCTATGAAAATATTTCAGCGCGCGTCTACAATGGCGAACATCTCAACCGTCTCGTGACGGCCGTGGTCATGGAGTCGCGCGGTATCTACGCCGCGCGCAAGGCCGAGGACGTGCCGAAATTCGCAGATGGCATGGACAAGAACCTGGCTGAGATCGACACGCTGCTGGTCGATTGGGCCAAGCTGGTGCCTGAAGGCGAGCGCGCCGATTTCGAGGCCTTGCGTCAGAAGGCCGGCGAATTCCGGACTATCCGGATGGAGACGTCCCGTCTTGGCCGCGAAGTCTCGATCGAGGCGGCGAATGCGCAGGGCAATACCGATACCAACCGGGCAAACCGCAAGGCCTATCAGGCGGCCATCGATGCCGTTGTCGAAAAGGACCGCAAGGCCTTGGTCGAGGTCGATGCCGCTGCCGATACGCTGCGCACCGTGGCCTGGACGACGATCAGCGTCTGCGCACTTGCCGGCCTCGCGCTCAGCCTTGCTGTCGGCCTCACGCTTGCCCGCCGTCTGAGCCGCCCCATCCTTGATCTTTCGGACACGATGAAGCGTCTTGCCGGCGGCGAACTCGAAGCGCCTGTCGGCTTTACCGACCGCACCGACGAAGTGGGCGAAATGGCCAAGGCCGTGGAGGTCTTCAAGCGCAATGGTTTGAGCATGAGCGCCCATGCCCGCGAGGAGGCGCAGCAGCGCAGCCGCGCACAGACGCTTCAGACCCATGTGGCCGGCCTTGTCTCGGCTGCCGTTGCAGGCGATTTCAGCCGCCGCATTCCCGAGCGATCGGGCGATCCGGCGCTCGACCAGTTCGCGGCCAGTGTCAACGCGCTGGTGGAAAGCGTGGAGGCGGGCATCGGCGAAACCAGGCGCGTGATCGCGCGGCTTGCCGATGGCGACCTGGACCAGGCCATGGAAGGCCAGTTCCGCGGTGCCTTTGCCGAACTCCAGACCAATATGAACGAAACGCTGGCGCAGCTTCGTAGCACCATGCAGGACATGCGCTCGGCCACGGACGGCATTCATGCCGGCACGGCGGGTCTGCGCCAGGCTTCCAGCGATCTGTCGCACAGAACGGAGCAGCAGGCGGCGGCGCTGGAGCAGACCTCTTCGGCCATCGAGGAAATCACCAGCGCGGTCCGCGTGTCCTCCGACCGGGCCCAAGAGGCCTCCACGGTGGTGGCAGAGGCGGCGCGCAGTGCCGAACAGTCCGGCGTCATCGTTCGCGATGCAGTCGATGCCATGCAGCGCATCGAGCAGGCCTCGACCGAAATCGGAAACATCACCAACGTCATCGACGAGATCGCTTTCCAGACCAACCTGCTGGCGCTCAATGCCGGCGTGGAAGCCGCTCGTGCCGGCGAAGCCGGCAAGGGCTTTGCCGTGGTGGCCCAGGAGGTGCGCGAACTCGCCCAGCGCTCGGCCCAAGCGGCCAAGGATATCAAGATCCTGATCGCCCGTTCCGGCAGCGAGGTCGCAAACGGCGTGCGGCTGGTTCAGGAAACGGGTTCCGCGCTGGGGGCGATCGACTCCAGCGTCCAGTCCATCCACGCGCAGATCCGCGAGATCGCCACCGCCGCGCAGGAGCAATCGACGGGGCTCAAGGAGGTTTCGGCGGCCATCAACCAGATGGACCAGGTGACGCAGCGCAACGCCGCGATGGTGGAAGATATCAATTCCTCCATGCATCAGCTCGCCGGCGAGGCCGATCACGTTTCCTCCATGGTCGGCCGCTTTCGCCTGGGCCAGGCCGGTGCAGCCGTGCGCGGCGGCGGGTTCGCGCAGACAGCGTCCGATCACCGCTCCGCGCCGGCGTTTTCGGCAAGCCGGCCTGCGGCCAGCCCGTCGCCAGCTGCTAGTCAGTCGCCTGCCGCGCCTTCGCGAAGCTTCGGCATAAAGCTCGGCACCGCCAAAGCGCCTCGCATCGCCCCGGCCTCGCCCGTCAGCCGCGCCGTGGCCTCTCCGGCCCGGCAGATGATGAAGACCGTAGCCAAGGCCTTCAGCCCGCCTGCCGCCAAGCCCTCCGAGGACAATTGGGAGGAGTTCTGAGCCTCCGTTCCCGCTTCCACGTTTTCCATGAATCAAGGCGCCGTCCACTTGCTGTCGGCGCCTTTTTCACGTGAGAAGCCGGGCCTAACCGGCATTTTAGCCAATTGCCGAGGGAAACTGTTGGCGCAGGCTTTCCTATGCCGTTCATCCGCCATAATTCTTCCGACGGTAGAGCCGATGTGATCCGTATCAAGTTGTGCTTTAGTGCAGGCCAACAGATGGCCGGCACCGGCGCCATGAGGTTGTCGATGCCGGATTTGAAACCGGCGCAGCCTTGCGGCGATGCGGAGTCGAAGGGAGGCTGGTGGGCGATGACGAAGGCCGCAATGCATGCGGAGGATGCGCCGAAGGCGGCGCAGGCTTTCGCGCGGCCGAGCTTCTTTCGCGGCCTCTCGGGCAAGCTGCTGCTGCTCACTGTGATCTTCGTCATGGTCGCGGAAGTGCTGATCTTCGTGCCGTCGATCTCGGCCATGCGGATCCGCTGGCTGGACGACCGCCTGAACACGGCCGCCGCCGCCGCCATCGTCGTGGACGGGCTGCAGAACATCCAGCTCGACGGCAAGGTGCGCGAAGATACGCTGCGCACCACGGGTGCCCTGGCGATCGCCCTGCGCCACAAGGACGAATCGCGTCTGATCGTCGCCGACGAAATGCCGCCGGATGTCGATGCGCAATATGATGTCGATGACGCCAATCCGCTGCTGGCCATTCATGATGCGCTCGATACGCTGATCTTCGGCGGCGACAGGACAATTCGCGTCTACGGCGCGATCGACGACGACAATGCCGATACGATGATCGAGCTGGTCATGCCGGACAAGAAGCTGCGCAAGGCCATGCTGCGCTATGCCCGCAACGTCTTCGTCATCTCGATCATCATCTCGCTGATCACGGGCATCTTCATCTTCGTGGCGATCAACCGCATGTTTCTTCAGCCGATCAAGCGGATGACCGACAACATGCAGGAGTTCGCCGCCGACCCAGCCGATCCTGCCAGGGTCATGGCGGAGACGGAGGGCCGCGACGAGCTGGCCATGGCTGGGCGACACCTGGCCTTCATGCAGCGCGACCTGCAAAAGACTTTGAAGGAGCAGAAGAACCTCGCCGATCTCGGCCTGGCCGTCTCCAAGATCAATCACGACATGCGCAACATGCTGTCTTCCGCGCAGCTGATCTCGGACCGGCTGAGCGATGTCGACGATCCCATGGTCAAGCGCTTCACCCCGACGCTGCTGCGCGCCATCGACCGCGCCGTGTCCTACACCACCCATGTCATGGCCTATGGACGGGCGAAGGAGAACGCGCCGAACCGCCGCTTCCTCAAGCTGAAGCCGTTGATCCAGGATGTCACCGAACTTCTGGCAATCGATCCGCAGTCGGGCATCGAGCTTCGCGTGCAGGTGGATGGCGAGATCGAGGTGGATGCCGATGGCGAGCAGCTTTTCCGCGTCGTGCACAATCTCGCCCGCAACGCCTTGCAGGCGCTGCAGCAGGAGCGTGGCGGGGAGACCGGGATCATCTCCATCTCCGCGACCCGCACCGGCAGCGTCGTGTCGATCTCGGTGGATGATACCGGACCCGGCATGCCGCCGAAGGCGCGCGAGAACCTCTTCTCCGCCTTTCGCGGATCGGCCCGCTCCGGCGGCACCGGCCTCGGCCTTGCCATTGCCCGCGAGCTGGTGCTCGCCCATGGCGGTACCATCGCGCTGGTGGAAAAGCCCACGCGCGGCACCCTGTTTCGCGTCGAGATCCCCGACAGCCCGGTTTCGCTCGACCTGTTCCGCTCGCGCTCCGGCGCTTGAGCGCAAATCCCTGTCTCGCAAGCGAAGCACCGACCGGCCACGGTGTGCATTTCGCCATTTCAAAAAAATCAATAAATTCAAAGAGCTGAGGAAATCGCGGGTGTTTTTTGCGATTTTCGTGACATTTCCGCTTGCAATCGATCAGGCCAGTTTGTAGAGAACCGCCACGCAAGCGGTTCAGCCCGCTGCCACACGCACCCGTAGCTCAGCTGGATAGAGCACCAGACTACGAATCTGGGGGTCAGGAGTTCGAATCTCTTCGGGTGCGCCATTTCTTTTTTCTCTGCCGAGAATGCACCTAACACCTTGAACGGCAATGATAAATCCGTCGTTCTAAACCCCTCGTTCCGCGCATATTCCAGTTGGCCCGCGAAAGCCAGTTTCAGGACCGCGCGACGATCTTCGAGACGGCCGGTATTCCAGAGATTCCAAGGACTTGCGAGAAAGCCGAGGGCCGTTCTAAGTCCGTCGTTGAAGCTCGCCGCCGGGTGGGACTCTCCCGCCATGCGCTCCTCGATCAGGAGCTTCTGTTCCTCCAGTTCCCGAACCTTTGCTTCGTAGGCGCGAATGACCGTGGGCACGCTGGCGTCGAGAATCCGGTCGAGAAGTTGAGCGACCTGCCGCTCGACCTTGACGAGCTGCGCACCGAGCGCCTTTGCCTGCGACTCGCCTTGTTTGAGCCGATGATCCCACAGCTCCTTGAACATCGTGACCGCGACCTTGAAGAGCCGTTCCGATGGCTGGAGCTTTTGCAGCAGAGTTTCGAATTCCCCCTCGATCCTGTCGCGCCGGATCGACTTGCCGTAGGATTCGCATCCGCGCTTCGGGCAGAGATAGTAAGGGTGCTTGCCGTGCGTGCCCTTCGACCAGCAGGCGGTCAACCGTGTGCCGCAATGGGCGCAGCCGACATAACCGCGCAAGGGAAAGTCCTCGTTGATGTTTTTCTGGCGCGGGGCATAGGTCGCGCCGTTGAGACGCTCCTGAATGCGCTTGTAGGTCTGCCAGGAAATCAGCCCCTCATGCTGACCGGCCCGCAGCGACACGCCCCAATCTGGCGCTTCGACATATCCGGCATAGACCGGATTGGTGAGCAGGATGCCGACGCGCTGGTGACGGACGATGCCGGTGGCGTCTTTGGGAAAAAGCGGGTTGGCCTGAAGGAACCGCATGACCTCGGCCTGGTTCTCGAACCGTCCCGAAGCATAGCCCTCCAACGCTTCCTGCACGACCGAGGCGGCGGGTTCGTCGCGAACCAGCATCTTGCCGCGCCCGGAGACGCGGGCATAGCGGTATCCGGCAGGTGCTTGGAAGACGAAATAGCCGTTCTGGATACGCGCCTTCATCCGGTTGCGGGTCTGCTCGCCGTTTTTCTGGCGCTGATGCTGGGAAACAGAGGCGAGCAGGTTCTCGACAAGGATCGAATCCGGGTCCTCGCCGAATTCGATGGAGGGGGATTCGAGAATGCCGCCAGCCTTGGCGATGGCCCCGCGCAGTTCGAGATGGGCCTGAAGGCCGCGCGCGAGCCGCGAGATGTCGTCGATCAAGACCGCCGTGCCGCTCGTCCGGCGTTTGCGGATGAAGGCGAGCATGGCCTTCATGCCCGGCCGCTCGATCAGCTTGCCGGTGATGTCGTCCTTGAAAATCTCGACGACCTCATAGCCCTTCATCCGGGCGAACTCCCGGCAGCGGGTCTCCTGGCTCTTCAGGCCGTCGCCGACCGTGACCTGCTTGAGGCTCGATACGCGGCAGTAGATGACCGCCTGTCTTTGTGCCGTTCCGCTCATTGATATTTAAGCCTCCTCGTCCTGCTGCCGCGCTGGCGTCTCCGTCTCATGAAAATCAGCCGATTCTACCGCATCGCTGGCGTCTTCGGCGGCGATATTGAACGTAGCGAGAATCTGCCCACAATGTTCGGCACTGAACCCGAGTTCGACGAAGCTCTTCATGATCGACCAGAGGGTTTCCAGAAGCTCGCGCTTCTGGTCATCGGTCATGTCGAAATCCTCGACCTGCCCTTTGTAGCGCTCGTAGTCGAAGGCGAGTGCAGGCGGGCGAACCGCCTCGCCCGCATGGCTCTCTTTATTGAATTCGGGCATGAGCCCTGTTTTTTCATTGTCCATTGCGCGCCCTTTCTTCGACGCGAACCAACGGATACCCAATAGTATAGTTGTATTTACATAAGCATACACAACTATCGCTTGAATATCAAAGGCTATGTTCGCGGCTTGTGCTTGGCTTGTTCGATTGTAAAAATAGCCAAAACGGGCGCTTCACGGCAGTGCGAAAAATGCCTCCGGAGGGCGATTTGTAAACGAAACGGAGAAGTCTGTCGAAAAATGCTATATGTTTCAATGGCCTGAATGACACCACGAAAACCCGTTTCCGTGCGGCCCGCAAAAGTGGCGCTTTTGGCCTCGGCGAAAATCGACGAGGAAGCGGTCAAGATCGTTATTCGGGCTTACTGTGAAGGCTCGCCGCCTATCGAGGCGATCAGGCGGTCCGGTCTGAGCCATGTCACCGTCTATCGCATCTATCGCTACGTCCGGGAGCGGCTGGTGGCGGTCGAGATTTATCCGACGCTCAGCGCATTCTACAAGGAAATGGCTCTGCTCTATAGTGAGGGCGGACCGATGTTCGTCGATGGCCCGGCGATGGATGCCATCGACCGGGAGGTCGGCCAACATCGTGGGGTTCGACCAGACAACCGTCCGAACTATGTCTCCGAAAAGCTCTATCGCTCTTATGGTCACGGCTTCACATCTGGACAGCTCTACCGCCTGGTTCTTTTATCGGCAAAGCAGCATGGTCCGCTCAACAGGCCGGTAAAGAAGGGAAGCCACCACGACTTCGATGTCGAGTTCATGCGCATCCTCGCCGATCAGCTTCATCGGTCGTTTCGCCGTCAGAACCGAATCTCGCGGGATGAGGGGGAAGACCCCTCGACGTTCTATCAGGAAGACCTGTTCGACGAGACGATCGAGATCGTGACCAAGGTCAATCGCAAAATCCATCGCAAGATGGCCCGGCGCAAGCGGCGGCGACAAGCGGAAGATAAGAGCTGATGCAGGTCGATGCGTTGCCTATGGAAATTTAAAATTGATAGTAATTATAGTTAAATGCTGTAGAATATACAGTATTTTAGTAGATAATACGGTGTAATCATTATATCATATTTTATAAAATATATAATTGGCATTTCTATACCGGTTTTTGACCAGAAAATACTCCATGGTGAAGTTCGCCCTTCATCAAGAATATCAACAGCTATCGACGACAGCGATGGCCGGTCAGGAAATGTTCTCTTCCTGATGTTGATGGCGGTCGCACTTTTTACGGGACTGTCCTATGTCGTGATAAAAAGTTCGCGCAGTGGCGCTCCCGGTGTACGGGAAAAGGACATGCTGAACGCAGCAAGTCTTCTCGATTTCACCAGCCAGATTCGGGTTGCCGTCTCGCGTTTGAAAGTGCTGAATGGTGTGCGCATCACGGACATCAAATTCAACAATGACGTTTACCAGCAGCACAACGGGACAATGAACTTTAGCCCCATGGGCAATCCCGCCGACCCGAGGCTTTATGTCTTTCATTCCAATGGGGGTGGTGTCCCGCCTCGAACTTTCGAGGATTTGAGCGCTCCGTGCCCAGCCTGCACGGGAGGAGCCTTGACCAAACCAGGACATATCAGATTGCAATGGACCAACATTCCCGACGTTGGAACCGCCATATCTGACCCTGCAATTTTTCTTGTTTCTTTGAAAAAAGACGTTTGTTCCGCTGTGAACAAGCGCCTTGGCGTCTCTGGCATTCCCGTCATCGCGACAATTTTTTACAGTGATTACCCAGGCGCGGCGTTCTTTCCCGTTCTGCAAGCTGTTACCGGCAGCGACGCTGCCAAAATCAGGGGAAGGAGCGAGTTTTGCTTCTCGGATTCGCAGCGAAGCCGTTACATCTTTGTTTCGGTCATTGATCAGTATTAAATCTTGTCGAACATATTAAATGGAAATTTCTGACGGAGAAAATTTCCTGAGTACAGCGTGCTTACGTGACGAGTGCACGCTGACGGTCTTTCTCGCTTCGTCAAAGGTGTTCGGGAGGACGAGCACCACGCCGTTTCACAGGTGGCGCGACTTCTGCCACGCACATTCCTTCCGGGGTCATGTCTGCATTGACGTGCTCATCCCCAGATGATGGGCAAACTGGCCCCGCATGATCGATCTTTCCCTGATCCCGGCTATCAGCGGCTTTTCCTGAAATCTTCGCCGCAATCGGGTCGTGCGGCCTCTGGCTGCTATTCAGGGCATGATGGAGAAAGACATCACGCAGTTCCGCATCGCTATCGACAAGAATCTTCAGTCGATCCAGGAGTAATATAAATTTCTTGTGTCTCAAGTTTTCCTTGGCGTGACAGGCTGCATAAGCAGCATATCTTTTCAATATTACTTTATTTATTATTATAATATAGCATCGTATGCTATGTAAGTATGTGCCGCAGGACCAGAATATTCAAGAAATTTCGTTCAATTGATCTTCTGTTAATTAGGCTGCCGTAGCGACGACGGTCGATTATTCTGGACGTTTTGGCGATTTGGCCCGACAGTCCGCGAGCCGTCTGCCCGCACAGCGACAGGCCGCGAGCTCGGGGCGCTTCGACGAGGATGAGGGGTCCTTCCGACCCGTCGCAGGCCGCCGCCCTAAAAATGCCGGCAAGCGCTTCTCGATTGACTGGCGCAGGGCACGATGCGCTCGGGCGGAACCGGGTCCAACGACATCTTCGTCATTTCCCCTGCACGTCCGGCGTCAGAATCTGTCTCGAACGATACCGTTCTCCATATCGGCCTCACCTGCATGTTCGCTGGTACTACCACGGCGAAACGGCACGACAGTCTTTACTTCCGGCACCCCTGAGAAGGTACTGAATGCACCATCGTACTATCATCTCGCATTCTGTGAGAGCGGGAGCTTGGGCAGATCGCAAGGTGTGCGTGGTAATACCACGCCGACCTTGCCAGGGAGGCCCGCTGCGCGCCTCCCGTGGACCCTCCCGGCCGTGGCGTTCCTTCGGCATTGAGCCTCATCACGCCATCCAACCGTATCGCCGGTTGACCCCTCGCAAGGAGACTTCGCTCTCCTCTGCACTCCATGACCAAAGGGCGCATCGCCGCCCCTTGGAACCCACTCGCCGGGCTTGGAGACATCCCTCTCCACCGGCACCGAACCATGGCCGAACGTCGGGCCGTCCGATCACCCGCCGAGGCGCTTTCAGGCTCCCCGGCACCCCATGACCGAGGGGCTTTCGCACCCCTCTGGACACCGCGACCAACCCTGCGCGGTTTGGATGCCCGCCAACCGTCCGCCGGTTGGATGCCGCCAGGGCTTTCGCGACCTGCACCACGACGAGGGCGTTTTCGGCTCCCTCGACCCCGGCGGCCAACCTCCAGCCGGTTGGAAGGGTGTCCGAACGCGCCATACGATTTGTCATGACAATGTCTGGCGAAATGTGGTAGCCTTGTTGGAGAAGAGGTATCCGCCATGGCTATACGCACCGCCCGCACCGAAAAACTCGATCTCCGCCTGACCCCGGAGGCGAAGCGCACGCTTGCCGCCGCCGCCGAGGCCGAACGGCGCACACTGTCCGACTTCGTTCTCGCCAGCGCGCTCGGCCGCGCCGAGGAGGCTTTAGCCGACCGCCGCGTCTTTCAGCTCGCCCCCGAGCAATGGGACGCTTTCGTCTCCGCGCTGAACGCCCCGCCCCGTGATCTGCCGCGCTTGCGCAAGCTGCTTAACGAGCCGAGCCTCTTCTCCGGCAGCGATCCCGCGTGACGAAATTCCGCATCGAAAAGCTCAACCGCCGCCATGCTGTCGAAGCCTTCGATTGCGGCGAGGAACCGCTGAACCGCTTCCTCGTTCGTCATGCCCTGTCCAACCAGCAGGCCAATGCGTCCCAGACCTATGTCGGCCTGGCGGACGACGTGGTCATCGGTTTCTACACGCTTGTTGTCGGCGAAGTCCGCTACGACGAAGCGCCGGAGCGGCTGACCAAGGGTCTCGCCCGCCATCCCGTGCCGATCATGTTGCTCGCGCGTCTGGGTGTCGGCACAGGCTGGCAGGGCAAGGGGATCGGCGCGGGACTTTTGCGCGATGCCATACTGCGCACGCTCGCCGCCGCCGACATCGCCGGTATCCGGGCACTCACCGTTCATGCCAAGAATGATCGGGCGCGTGCCTTTTACGAGCGGTTCGATTTCGCGCCGTCACCCACCGACCCGCTCCATCTGTTCGCGCTGATCAAAGACCTGAAGAACCTGTAGCGCGCCAGCTTTGTCGCTAGGCAAGTAATGTTTTGTCTTTTAACGGCTTTCGGGTCGCTACCGACGGAACCGCGGTGTCCAGCTTTCAATCAGTTTGTCTTCCTCGCCATCTTCACCGGGCTCGTAATCCTGCCCGACCGTAGGAGATACGAGAACGGTAAGGACCTTTCCATACCCCCCAAGCCCCACCGACTCCTCGGAAACAGCCGCCTTGGTGAAACCGCCAAGCCAATCCCGAATATCTGCCTCGTCGGCGATCCGGTCGCCACTTCTCACGCGCGCAGTGTACGAAGCCAATCGGGCTGTGGCGGTTCCCGCAGGAAGGGGCGTGCCCTTGCGCAAATAGTCTAGGTCCTGTTGACAAAGTATGGCAGCCATATCTTAGCGGCAGCCAGGGCGAGAAATGCTGAGAAGGATTTTCGGGTCTTGTCGTATCGGGTCGCAACGCGACGGAACTGCTTGAGGCGGTTGAACATCCGCTCAATGCGGTTTCGATCCTTGTATGCCCGGAAGTCACAGGCAGGCGGGTTCTTCCGGTTGGCCTTCGGCGGAATGACTGGCCTGATCCCATGGATCAGGAGTTCCTCGCGCAGGAAATCACCGTCATATCCTTTGTCGGCGAGGAACAGTCTCGGCTTGCCGACAGGTATCGCCAGCAGGTCCGGAACGGCGTTGTAGTGCGAAGCCTCTCCGCCC
>NZ_FOAM01000028.1 GCF_900109605.1 Xaviernesmea oryzae | reverse complement strand
TAATACCGAAGCCCGATGAAATTGACTCATGGGATTAGGTTTTCGCGCAAATCATGATTCACCATGACGGAAGGAGATTTTGTCATGGGAAGAGCGCTCACGATCCGTCAGGACTTCACGGCTGATGATCTGCGTCAGCTTGCCAGAAAGAGCCGCGATGCGGCTTTGTCGCGCCGGTTGCTTGCCTTGTCGGTCATTTACGATGGTGGTTCGCGCAGCCAGGCAGCTTCGATGGGCGGGGTTGGTTTGCAGATCGTTCGGGACTGGGTCGAGCGCTTCAACAGAAACGGCCCGGACGGTCTGCGGACCGGAAAGGCCAAGGGCCGCGCGCGGCGGCTAAACGACGAGCAGCGCAAGGCGCTTGTCGCTGCGGTGGAGAAAGGTCCCGTTCCCTATCTCGACGGCGTGGTCCGGTGGAGGCTCGTCGATCTGGTGCATTGGCTCTGGCAGGAGCATCGTATCTCAGTGAGCCGCCAGACGCTTGGGCGCGAACTGAATGCAATGGGCTATCACAAACTCACCGCCCGCCCCAAACACCACGCGCAAGACCCTCAAGCCATGGAGGATTTTAAAAAAACTTCCCCGCCGCAGTGGCAGAGATCGCCGCCGGGGCAGCACGAGGAAGGCGGAAAGAAATCTGGTTCCAAGAGGAGGCTCGCATAGGCCAAAAGAATAAAATCACGCGCCGCTGGGCCAAGCGGGGCACGCGACCTTCTGCGCCGCACGACCACAGAACACCATCCGCCTACATCTTCGGTGCGATCTGCCCCAAGCGCGGCAAAGCAGCGGCACTTGTGATGCCTTGGGTAGTGATACCCATGCGATGAACCAGCATCTGATTGAGATCGCGCGTCACGTTGCCGATGACGCGCACGCCATCCTCATCACGGACCAGGCAGGCTGGCACATGTCCAATACGCTCGTCGTCCCTGGCAACATCACCATTGTGCCGCTGCCACCGAAATCGCCCGAACTGAACCCGGTCGAAAACCTCTGGCAGTTCATGCGTGAGAACTGGCTATCAAATCGCGTCTTCAAATCCTACGACGACATCGTCGGCCATTGCTACGATGCTTGGCGAAAGCTCAAAAACCAGCCATGGCGCATCAGGTCTATCGGTTACCGAAAATGGGCGCATGAGTTCTAATCATTGAGCGTTGGTATAAGTACTCAAAAGGCAGTAGCCGCTGAGTAAATTTAGGCGTCAACTTTGCTTGAATATTATGGTCTGCGGTCCGGATCTTCCGGGGCGCATGTCTCCGCAACGGCGTTGGTCATCGCGGCCTCGACTGGCCTCGACTTGAAGATCCGGCGTTAAGTGACATTGAGCAGCGGGATAAAGAAACAGCTTCCTCGCCTTTGCCTTCGAGGAGGCAAGGGACATTTCGGAATTGGCGGAGTTCAGCCGAAAGGAAGACGCCGACCCCTCGAGGCGTGATCTGGCTGCATGGCTCGAAGGTTAGATCAAGCGAGGACGTTTAAAGCTCGACAATCCCGAAAGCGCGGCGCGCACGCTGATGGATGTGCTGTTAGGGTCGATAGGCGGGGACGGGATGACTGGTCGACACGAGACGGTCGCCGGCGCCGTCTCCGCTGGTACGTCGATTTTTTCTTGCCGGAACGATTGTTTCTTAATGCCGAGGCGAGCGTGTAAGTGCCGGACGCTTGATCGTGTTTGCATTGCCACCGCTCCGCTATCCGATGCTTCGCCGCGCCTAAAGCCCCCAGATCACCGATTCCTCGTGACGCTTGATCAAATGGCGCAGATCTTGGAAGCCCGCGCGCGTAAACTCGGCGAATTGCTCCGCTGCAGGTGTGCGGGGCGCATCGGTGCGTTTCAGGATTGCCAGCGCGCGTTCCGGATGTGGAATGTTGACCGGCAGGGCGGTGATCGTTTTTTCCTTGCGCTGGGCGAAGACGACGCTATGCGGCATCACCGTCAGCGCATCCGCCGATTTCAGATAATTGATGACCCCCATCAGCGAGCCGCCAGAATAGCGGATTTTAATCTCGGTCGCGCCAAAGGACAGCAGCAGCGCTCTCAAATCTGTCATGAGCGGGCTTCCGGGCGGAGGGGCGACCCAGGGGTATTCGAGCAGGTGGCTCGGCTGCGGCCGGCGCTTGAGCAGAAGTGGATGCGTAACGCGGCAGGCGATGACGTTTCGGCCCGGGAGGATCTGTTGAAATTCCAGGCCTGAGCCTTCGTCCAGGATATCGATTGGGCAGATGGCCAGGTCGATCTGGTCGGCTTTGAGCGCTGCCCGCAGATCGGGAAAGTACCCGTAGCTCTGGTCGATGCGAACATCTGGATGGCTTGCTTGAAACTCGGCGCACAGCTCGGAGATCAGCGCGTCCATGAAGAAGGGTGTGCCCCCCACACGCACGACGCCGCTCTTGCCGACACGAAAGCTCTCCAACAGATCGGAGGCCTTTCGAGATGCTACCAGCATGACGAGGCCATGCTCGGCCAGCGCAAGGCCGAGCGGGGTTGGCTGTAGCGGGCGTCGGCCCTTGATGAACAATGGTTCGCCAACCCGCTTTTCCAACATGGAGAGCGTGCGCGAGACAGCGGGCTGCGCCATTCCAACAAGCGCGGCGCCTTCCGTGACGCCACCGGTTTTGACGACGGCAGCAAGTTGGATCAAATGGCGTTCGTCGATCTTCATAACGATCCGTTATATCGATTGCGAATAAAATCATCAATCCGCTTCCCTTCGCCTGCTAGTGTCGCCTTCTCAAGACGGCGGATCTGGGAGGGAAAGCATGTCGTTGGGTGCCAAAGCGCTCATATTCAGCGAGGCGACATCGTCGCAGGCCTTCGCCGAGCGTTTTGCTCTGTCTGCGGAGAGCAAGGTCGCGCAGCTGCTCACCGCCGCGGTGACCGAGGTTCACAATCTCATCAAGCGGTTTCGCCCATCGCAGGACGAGTGGCGCAAGGTCATCGACTTTCTGACGGAAGTCGGCCATGCCTCGGATGAGCGACGGCAGGAATGGGTGTTGCTGTCCGACCTTATCGGCGCTTCTGCGCTGGTCGAGGACATCAATACGCGCCGCCCGACAAGCGCAACGCCCAACACCATCCGCGGCCCGTTCTTTCGCAGCGATGCGCCAGTGCGCGCATCCGGCGCCTCTATTTCTCTCGACGGCATTGGCGAGCCGCTTGCCGTCTCGGTGCGGGTGCAAGATCTCGATGGGTTGCCGATCGCAGGGGCCGAGGTCGTGACTTGGCAGGCAAATGCCGAGGGTTTTTACGAAAACCAGCAGCCGGACCTTCAGCCGGAGCACAATTTGCGCGGTCTCTTCCACACGGATGCCAAAGGACGCTTCGATTACCACTCCGTCATGCCCGCCGGCTATGGCGTGCCCAATGATGGCCCGGTCGGGCGGTTATTGGCCGATGCCGGCTATCCGCTGCGGCGTCCGGCGCATCTGCATTTCGTCATCCGCGCGAAGGGCTTTGAAACGATCACCACCCATATCTATGATGCGAGCGATCCGCATCTTGCCGAGGATGCCCTGTTCGGCGTGCGGCCGGAACTCATCACCTGCTTCAAACCCACCGACATCGGAGGCAGGCGGGGCCGGGCCATCGACCTCACCTTCGTCATGATGCGCGCCAAGCCGGCGAGGGCTGCATGACCCAGTCCTTCTCATATGCTGGCAGCTCAGCCCAGATCGTCTTTGGCGACGGCGCCCGAAGCCAATTGGCGGATTGGGTCCGCAAAGTCGGATGCAGTCGGGCGCTGGTGCTCTCGACGCCGCAGCAAAAGGCGGATGCAGAGGCTTTGGCGCAGGACATCGGCGATCTTGCCGCAGGTGTGTTTTCAGGCGCGACCATGCACACGCCGGTTGATGTGACGGAGGCTGCGATGAAGCTCGTGGCCGAGGCCGAAGCCGATTGTGTCGTGTCGTTCGGCGGGGGCTCGACTACCGGGCTCGGCAAAGCGATTGCCTATCGGACGGATTTGCCGCAGATCGTCATGCCGACCACCTATGCCGGCTCGGAAGTGACACCGATCCTTGGCCAGACGGAGGCAGGGAGCAAGACGACGGTGCGCGATGCGAAGATCTTGCCGGAGGTGGTCATCTACGATCCGGCGCTGACGCTGGGCCTGCCGGTTGCCATGAGCGTCACCAGCGGCCTCAACGCAATGGCTCACGCCGTGGAAGGGCTCTATGCCAAGGATCGCAACCCGATCTCGACACTGATGGCGTTGGAGGGCCTGCGCGCCTTCTCTCGCAGCCTGCGGAAAATCGTTGCATCGCCCCAAGATGCCGAGGCACGTGGCGATGCGCTTTATGGCGCTTGGCTCTGCGGCACGGTGCTTGGCACGGTTGGCATGGCGCTGCACCACAAGCTCTGCCACACGCTCGGTGGCTCGTTCGATACGCCCCATGCGGAAACCCACGCGATCATGCTGCCGCACACGGCCGCTTTCAACGCCGCTGCCGCCGCGCCGGAGCTTGCCGCAGCGGCCGAGATTTTCGGCGGATCCATTGGCAGCGGGCTTTGGGATTTCGCAACAGCCATCGGTGCGCCGCTGTCCCTCAAGGAACTTGGGCTGAGCGAAGCGGATCTTGATCGTGCCGCGTCGATTGCGGTCGAAAATTCCTACTGGAATCCGCGTCCGGTCGATCGGTCTTCGATCCGCGCGCTTCTTCAGGACGCTTTTGAGGGCCGGAGGCCGCAGGACTGATCGTTCGTACGCTATGGGGCGCGCTCTTTGGGAGGAGAGACGACAATGGGAGGAAACATGTTTACCAGACGCGACTTTCTGAAGACCACGGCGGCCGGCGGTGCCGTTCTCGCCACGTCCGGTCTTGCCGCACCGGCGATTGCCCAGGACGTGGCGATCAAGCTTGGTTATGTCAGCCCGCAGACGGGTCCGCTCGCTGCCTTCGGCGAGGCCGACAAGTTCGTCATCGACGCTTTTCTGGCGACGACCAAGAGCAAGGGTCTCAACTACGAAGTCGTGGTAAAAGACAGTCAGTCCAACCCCAACCGTGCGGCCGAGGTGGCGAAGGAACTGATCGTCGATGACGAGATCAACCTGATGCTCGTCTCCTCGACACCGGAAACGACAAATCCGGTCTCTACCACGTGTGAAGCCGAGGAAATGCCCTGCATCTCCACCGTTGCGCCCTGGCAGCCATGGTTCATCGGTCAGCAGGGCAATCCTGGCGATCCGGGATCCTGGAAGCCGTTCAACTATGCCTACCACTTCTTCTGGGGGCTTGAGGATATCATCGCCGTCTACACGGGCATGTGGGGTCAGATCGAGACCAACAAGAAGGTGGGCGGGCTCTTCCCGAATGATGGCGATGGCAATGCCTGGGGCGACAAGGTGGTCGGCTTCCCGCCTGTGCTCGAGAAGCTTGGCTATGGCCTGACCGACACAGGGCGTTATCAGAACCTGACGGATGACTTCTCCGCCCAGATCAACGCTTTCAAGCAGAGTAAAACAGACATTCTGACCGGCGTGATGATCCCACCGGATCTCACCACGTTCTGGAACCAAGCCAAACAACAGGGCCTGAAGCCCAAGATTGCGTCGATCGGCAAGGCGCTTCTCTTCCCGCAAACAGTGGATGCGCTTGGTGAGGCCGGACATAATCTCTCGACCGAAGTCTGGTGGACACCAAGCCATCCGTTCAAGTCGTCGCTGACGGGCGAGACGGCAGCAATGGTGGCAGAGGCCTTCACCAAATCGGTGGGGCGTCCTTGGACGCAGCCGATCGGCTTTTCCCATGCGCTGTTCGAACTTGCCGTCGATGTGATGAAGCGCGCCGAGGATGTCGCCGATGGCGATGCTGTCGCCAAAGCCATCGGCGAGACCAAGCTCGATACGCTGGTCGGGCCCGTCGCGTGGGGCAGCGACAAGCTGCCGCCGTTTGCGCAGAAGAATGTCGCCAAGACCCCGCTCGTGGGCGGCCAATGGCGGCTTAAGCAGGGCGGCGGTTATGATCTCGTGATCGTCGAAAACGGTCTTGCGCCGAATGTGCCGCTGGGCGGAAAGCTGGAGGCTTTGGCTTAGTCTTTTTTCCGTGGCGCGGCGACGACCGCCGAAAAGCCGAATGAGAGAGCCACAACCACTTTCGGATGCACTGCTTGTGCTTTCGCGCATCGTGCTCAAGGCACGATCGCATGAGGCCAAGTCTCCGGTTCCAGATCTTGTGAGCAGCCGAGGGAAAAAACGATCTCCCCTGTCGGGGGGAGATGTCTGCGACGCACCCAGCAGGCGATGTCGTGCCAAACGACCCAATATCGCCGAGCGGAAACGGAACACCATGCCGATACTGGAACTCACTGCAGTCTCGAAATCCTTCGGCGCGCTGGTCGTGGCCGAAGACATCGGCTTTTCGGTCGAGCCGGGTGAGGCACTCGGGATCATTGGTCCCAATGGCGCAGGCAAGTCGACCCTGTTCAACCTGATCAATGGCAATTACCCCGTGGCAAGCGGCACCATTTGTTTCGATGGCCGCGACGTGACGCATCAGCCGCCGATGCAGCGCTGTCTGTCCGGCATGGGTCGTACCTTCCAGATCCCGCAACCCTTTGAGCGGCTTACGGTGTTCGAAAATCTCCTCGTCGCCGCCGCCTTTGGAGCGCAGGAAAAGGAAAGCCAGGTCACCGACCTGTGCGCCGATATCCTGGTGGAAACCGGTCTCATCGCCAAGGCCAACAGGCCAGCCAGCGCGCTCACCCTTTTGGAGCGCAAGCGGATGGAGCTTGCCCGTGCGCTCGCCACACAGCCGAAACTGCTGCTGCTGGACGAGATCGCGGGCGGTTTGACCGAGGGCGAGTGCCGCCAGCTGGTCGCGACCATCAAGCGGGTGCATCAACGCGGCGTCGCTGTCATCTGGATCGAGCACGTGCTGCACGCCCTGACTGCAGTCGTCGAGCGCATCCTCGTGCTGAATTTCGGCCGTGTGATCGGCATCGGCGATCCCGAAACGATCATGGCCTCCAGCGTGGTCCGCGAAATCTACCTGGGTATGGAGGTGTGATGCCAAGCCTCATCGAAACCCGTGGCCTTACGGCGTTCTACGGCGATTTTCAGGCCTTGTTCGGCGTTGATATTCGGCTTGAGCCTGGAGAGACGATTGCCGTCATCGGTGCGAACGGTGCTGGGAAATCGACATTGATGCGCTCCGTCTCCGGTCTTATCGTCAATCGCCACGAGATGATCCTGCATCGCGGCGAGCCGATCGGTGCGCTTGCCGCGCCTGATGTGATGCGCCGCGGCATCGCACTGGTGCCAGAAGGACGGAAGCTTTTTGCTTCGCTCACCGTCGAAGAAAATCTGAAAGTCGGCGCTTGCGGTCGCCAAGGCGATGGGCCCTGGACGCTGGAAACCATCTACGATCTGTTCCCAATTCTCAAGGAACGCCGGCGCAATCCGGCGACCGCGCTTTCGGGCGGCCAGCAGCAGATGGTGGCAATCGGCCGGGCGCTGATGTCGAATCCGCAAATCCTGCTCTGCGATGAAATCAGTCTCGGCCTGGCGCCCGTTGTCATCAAGGATATCTACGCCGCCTTTTCCAAGATCCGCGCCACCGGAGCGGCGATCGTCATCGTCGAGCAGGATATCGCCCAGGCATTGAAGGTCGCAGACCGGGTCTATTGCATGATGGAGGGCCGTATTACCCTTTCCGGCTGCCCGAGGGACCTCGATCGCGCGGACATTCACGCTGCCTATTTCGGAGCGGAGCCCCATGAGCTTCATTGATACGCTTTTGCAGGGTATTTTGCTCGGCGGGCTCTATGCTCTGTTCGCTGCAGGCTTGAGCTTGGTCTTCGGCATCATGCGGCTGGTCAACCTCGCGCATGGCGACCTGATCGTGCTCGCCGCCTTTCTCATTCTGCTCATCGTGTCGACGCTCGGGCTTGACCCCTTCCTGGCGGCCGTGGTTGCGGCGCCGCTGATGTTTGGCCTCGGCTGGCTGTTGCAATATTACCTGCTCAACCGAACGCTCGGCAAAGACATCCTGCCGCCCTTACTCGTTACGTTCGGACTGTCGATCGTTATCCAGAACGGCCTTCTCGAAAGTTTTACGGCCGATAGCCGACGTATCTCAGCCAATGCCATGGAAACCGCGTCAGTCGATTTCGGCGGCATCAGCGCCGGTGTCATGCCGCTTGTCACCTTCGTCTCATCGGTCCTGGTCATCGTGGCGCTGAACCAGCTGATCTATCGCACGTCACTCGGCCGCGCCTTCCGCGCCACGTCGGATGACGTGGTGACCGCGACCCTGATGGGCATCCGTCCGAATTCCATCTTTGCCATCGCCACTGGCACGGCCATGATGATCGTCACAGTGGCGGCCCTTTATCTGGGCATGCGCGCCAACTTCGATCCGACGGCCGGGCCTGCACGGCTGATCTATGCGTTCGAAGCCGTCATCATCGGCGGGCTCGGCTCCCTCTGGGGGACGCTTGCCGGCGGGATCATCCTTGGTGTTGCCCAAACCGTCGGTGCTGCCATCAATCCGGAATGGCAGATCCTGGCCGGGCATATCGCATTCCTCCTCGTCCTTCTGTTCCGGCCGCGCGGCCTTTTCCCTCGAGCAATGGATTAAGCCGCCATGACAACAGGTTTTAATTCCATCCGCACCGAGATCGAGCAGCCCCAAGCCTGGCGCGTGGAAACGCGCACACGGCTTTCCGGCGCCATCGCCGTGGTGGCGATTGTCGCGGTGGCGGTGCTGGCGGCGGCTCCCGTCTTCGTTTCGCGCGGCGTGGTGCAGGATCTGTTCTTCATTCTCACCATGCTGACGCTGGCGCAGAACTGGAACCTGCTCGCCGGCTATGCAGGGCTTATCTCCGTCGGCCAACAACTCTTCGTCGGCTGCGGCGCCTATGCCCTTTTTGGGCTGGTGATCCTTGGTGGTCTCGATCCGATCCTCGCCATTCCGATAGCCGGCCTCTTGGCGATGCTCGTTGCCGTCCCGACGGCCTTCTTCTCCTTTCGCCTCTATGGTCCTTATTTCGCGATTGGTACCTGGGTCATTGCCGAGGTCGGGCGCCTGCTCTTCGCGCAGTGGAAGATGCTTGGCGGCGGGACAGGCACCTCGCTGCCACGCGAGGCGACCAAAGACATGCTCGGCCTTTCGCTGCTTCAGGATTGGTTCGGCATGCGCGCGTCTGCCGCTGCCGATGCCCTTGCCTACTGGCTGGCGCTGGCGCTGGCGACGCTGACGATCGGCCTTGTCTACAAGCTCTTGCGCTCGAAGCAGGGACTGGGTCTGGCTGCCGTGCGCGACAACGAAAACGCAGCACGTGCGATCGGGGTTGATGCCCGAAGGCTCAAAACCGCCATCTACCTTCTGACGGCCTTCCTCACGGGTGTTGTCGGCGCGCTGATTTATCTGCAGAAGGCCCGCATTTCACCAGATGCCGCGTTCTCTCTGACCGATTGGACGGCCTATGTCGTCTTCATCGTGGTCATCGGCGGCATCGGCACCATCGAAGGCCCGATCCTCGGCGTCCTCGTGTTCTTCCTGTTGCAGAACGCCTTTTCGAATTACGGCTCCTGGTATCTGCTGGCGCTGGGGGCACTGGCGATCGTCATCATGCTGTTTGCGCCGAGGGGACTTTGGGGGCTGATCTCCGATCGCACCGGTTGGGAACTCTTTCCGGTCCGCCGCCTCCTGAAGGGCGGACCACCGATAAAGACTGACAAGGGAGGGCCGCATGGCTGACATCACCACAGACGTTTTGATCATAGGAACGGGACCTGCGGGCTCCGCAACGGCCGCCCTGCTTGCGACCTATGGCCTCGAGCCGCTGATGATCAACCGCTATCGCTGGTTGGCGACGACACCGCGTGCGCACATCACGAACCAGCGCACCATGGAGGTTCTGCGCGATCTCGGCCGTGAGGTGGAGGACGAGGCCTATATGTTCGCGACTGAGCAGGATCTGATGGGCCAGAATGTCTTCTGCACAGCCGTCGCGGGCGAAGAGATCGGCCGCATGCAGAGCTGGGGCAATCACCCGCTCTCGCGTGCCGAGCATATCCTGTCCTCGCCGGGCCGCATGAACGATCTGCCGCAGACCTACATGGAGCCGCTGCTCTTCAAGACAGCCTGTTCGCGCGGCGCCCAGTCGCGGATGTCGACGGAATATCTGAGCCATCTGCAGGACGATGAGGGCGTTACCACGACCTGCCTGGACCGGATGACCGGAAAGCAGATCACGATCCGCTCGAAATTCCTGATCGGTGCGGATGGCGGCAATTCCAAAGTTGCCGAGCATGCAGGTCTTACCTTCGAGGGCAAGATGGGCGTGGGCGGCTCCATGAACATCCTTTTCGAATGCGACCTCTCACAGTATGTCGCCCACCGCCCATCCGTCCTTTACTGGGTGCTGCAGCCCGGCGCCGATGTCGGCGGGATCGGCATGGGGCTGGTGCGCATGGTCAGACCATGGAAAGAATGGCTGATCGTCTGGGGCTACGACATCAATCAGCCCGCGCCACAGGTCGACGAGGCCTTCGCCACAAAGGTGGTGCGCGACCTCGTCGGCGTTGCGGATCTGAAGCCCGTCATCAAGTCGGTCTCGACCTGGACGGTCAACAACATGTACGCGACGACGCTGTCCAATGGTCGCGTGTTTTGCATGGGCGATGCCATCCACCGTCATCCGCCGTCAAACGGGCTTGGCTCCAACACCTCTATTCAGGATGGCTTCAACCTTGCCTGGAAGCTGGCGATGGTGCTGCGGGGACAGGCAGGCTTGGGCCTGCTGGAGAGCTATCAGGCAGAGCGTGCGCCGGTCGCCAAGCAGATCGTCACCCGCGCCAACAAATCGATCGAGGAATTCGGGCCGATCTTCAAAGCGCTCGGCCTGCTTGATTCCGTCGATCCGGTGAAGATGCAGCAAAACATGGATGCGCGCTGCGACGATACCGCTGATGCCGAGCAGCAACGCACTGCGATCCGCCAAGCCATAGCCAACAAGGTCTACGAATTCGATGCCCATGGCGTCGAGATGAACCATCGCTATGACTCCAAGGCGGTGGTGAAAGACGGGCAGCCCGCACCTGCTTTCGAGAAGGATCCCGAGCTGCATTTCCAGCCGACCAGTTGGCCGGGGGCTCGGCTGCCGCATGCATGGCTCTTTGGCGCAGACGGCGGAAAGGTGTCGAGCCTCGATTTGACCGGTCATGGCGTCTTCACCGTCCTCACGGGCATGGGTGGCGACGGCTGGGTGGCGGCGGCAAAGGCCTTGTCGGATGAATTCGCACTCCCGATCACTGTTCACAAGATCGGCCCGCGGCAACCCTGGCAGGACCTGACGGGCGACTGGGCGCGGGCCTGCGAAATCGGCGATTCCGGCGTCTTGCTCGTGCGGCCGGATCACCATGTCGCGTGGCGCGCGGATGACGCAATTGCTGATCCGAAAGCCGCGTTGTCCCGCGTGTTGACGACAATTCTGAATCGGTGAGGGCATCATGGGCACTGAAGAGCAGGGCTATTTCACCGAGGAAAGCTCCACGGAGGTCGTGACGAGCCGCAATGCGGGCGCAAAAAGCGCGCGACTGAAGGAGGTGATGGAGGTCGTCACCCGCAAGCTGCACGAGGCCGTGAAGGAACTGGAACCGACGCAGGAGGAGTGGATGGATGCGATTCTGTTCCTCACCCGCACCGGCCATATGTGCAACGAGTGGCGGCAGGAGTTCATTCTTCTTTCCGACGTGCTCGGCGTCTCGATGCTGGTCGATGCGATCAACAACCGCAAACCGTCCGGCGCCTCCGAAAGCACGGTGCTTGGGCCGTTCCATGTCGCCGATGCGCCGGAACTTCCATTAGGGGCCAATATCTGCCTCGACCAGAAAGGGGAGGACATGGTGATCGGCGGCCGCATCCTCGATATCGAGGGCCGACCGATCGAAAACGCTGTCCTTGATGTCTGGCAGGCGAATGACGAGGGGTTCTACGATGTCCAGCAGCAGGGCATTCAGCCGGATTTCAACCTTCGCGGCATTTTCCGCACCGGCAGCGATGGATATTACTGGTTTCGTGCAGTGAAACCAAAATATTATCCAATCCCGGACGATGGCCCCGTCGGCCAACTCCTGGCCGCACTGGGGCGTCACCCGTATCGACCAGCTCATTTGCACTATATTATCAAGGCAGATGGCTTCGAGACACTGACGACCCACATCTTCGATCCCGATGACCCTTATATCCATTCCGATGCCGTGTTCGGTGTCAAGGAGAGCCTGTTGGCCGAGTTCAGGCTGATGGATGATCCCGCACAAGCAAAGGACCTTGGCTTCGACGGCAAATTCTGGAAAGTCGAACATGACTTCGTGCTTGCGCCAGCGCGATGACGAGGCGCGGTCGTCGGTGGTTCCCGGATAGTTGGAGCTGCCTCCGGACGGGCGCATTCTGCGCTCTCCGGGTGAGGACTTATTGATAAAGGCAACCATATTGCCGTCGTTGTCAGGCAGGTGGCCTCACCCATCCAGCCGACCATTCGACCGCCGCCGCTGCAAATGCTCGACCAGCGCCCTGAGTTTCGGCGCCATATTCCGGCGGCTAGGGTAGTAGAGGGAGAAGCCGGGAAAGCGGGGGCTGAATTCCTGGAGGATCGGCACCAGTTCTCCGCGCGTGATCGCCGACCGGAAACTGTCCTCCATGCCGAAGCTAATGCCGGCGCCTGCGCAGGCAAGCTTGATCATTAATGCCATGTCGGTGGTCGTCACCGTATCGGCAACGGCGACAGAGAAGGGACGACCCGCTTCTTCGAACTCCCACCGATAGGGAGCGGCGTTTACGGCTCGACGCCAGCCGATGCAGCGGCGGCTTGCAAGTTCGCTCGGGTGAGTCGGCGTTCCAAACCGCCCGAGATAGTCAGGCGACGCCACCGCCAATTGGCGCTGCTCCCCCGAAACGACCACGGCGATCATGTCTTGAGCGATCACCTCTCCAAGTCGTACCCCGGCGTCGTAGCCCTCCGCGACGATGTCAAACTCCTCGTCGGTGACCGTGACGTGCAGCGTCACCTCCGGGTTTTCCTCCAGAAACGTTGAGAGCAGCGGCCCGGACAGGAAACTTTCGGCAATGGACGAGACGGCAAGCGTCAGCTGCCCGCGTGCTCGGCCGCGAAGGTTGGCGGCGGCCTCCATGGCGTTCTGCATGTCGCGAAGTGCTGGGGCGGCATCGGCATAGAGCCGCTCTCCGGCCTCCGTTAACGCCACGCTGCGTGTCGTTCTGCTCACAAGTGCGATGCCGATCGTCTCTTCGAGCTTGCGGATCATCTGGCTGACGGCCGAGCGGGTGACGCCCAGTCGGTCGGCTGCGGCGCGAAAGCTCTTCTCCTCTGCAACGAGCGCGAAGACGGAGAGTGCGTTGAAGTCGGGCTGCATTGGTTAGTTTTCCTTACCGCCGCGTGAACATATGCACGGCTTATCACGACAATGGCCCGAGCTTATTCTCCTGGCTACCGCAATCGAGCGGATGCAAGAGGAAAAAGTCATGGACAAAGTCGTTCTCATCACGGGTGGCTCCAGCGGCATCGGGGTCGGCATCGCCCACGAACTCGCCAAGGCCGGTGCCACCATCGTGCTTGGCGCGCGCGTCACGGATCGCCTGGAAGCGGTCGCGGAGCAGCTCCGTGCGGCTGGCGGAAAAGTCATGACGCACAAGGTCGATGTGACTGATCGTGCCGACGTCGCGGCCTTCGCCGAGGCGGCCCGTCAGGCGTTCGGGCGGATCGATGTCGTCGTCAACAATGCCGGCGTCATGCCGCTGTCACCAATGGCGTCGCTGAAGGTCGACGAGTGGGACAGGATGATCGACGTCAATATCAAGGGCGTGCTTTACGGTGTTGCTGCCGTCCTGCAAGAGATGACCGAGCGTGGCTCCGGCCAGATCATCAACATCGCCTCGATCGGCGCGCTTCAGGTGGTGCCGACCGCAGCCGTTTATTGCGCCACGAAATACGCGGTTCGAGCGATTTCCGATGGTCTGCGCCAGGAAAACGACAAGCTGCGCATCACTTGTATTCATCCCGGCGTCGTCGAAAGCGAGCTTGCTAGCACGATCACCGACCCGACTGCGATCGAAGGCATGAAGGCCTATCGCGCCATCGCGCTGACGCCGGATGCGATCGGCCGCGCGGTTCGTTTTGCGATCGAACAGCCCGAGGATGTTGACGTCAACGAGATCGTTGTTCGTCCCACCAGAGCGGCGGCCTGACCGGCGCTAGGAAGCAACGAGGCAGCAAGCGGAGAACACGATGCTTCAGCAGACCGGACCCCATGCTGCGGCCGCCGGCGCCGCCTCGCGTCTCGGCTGCTTTTGCGAGCGGATCGAAGCGGGCGGTGGTGAGCCCGCCGTCGAGCAGCCGACCAAGACGCCACTGGAGGGGCATCTGCCATGAGCAATCTCCTCCTTAGTCTCATCACGACCACATTATTCGCAGTGGTGGCCCATAGCGCAACAGCGGAGAATTCCATGCCTACTCAATCGAACACCTCTGAAAGCACCGACACGGGGCTCGAGACCCAGCCGCAGAGTCATCCCTATCTTGGCATGTGGGTTACCGGTGACGGCCGCATCCGTCAGGAACTGCTCCCCACTGGTCGTTACGACGAAGCCCGCGGGAGCCGCCGAAGCGCCTACCAGGGCCGCTACCGCGTAACCGGCGCGCACATCGACTACTGGGACGACACGGGTTTCACCGCCGATGGCACCTTCGTCGACAAGGACACGCTGCATCACGGCGGAATGATCTTCTACAGGGAAAAAGGGTGACGCAGGTGGCGTCGATACAGCCTCCATCTCATGCGGGTGCCGCCGCGGCTACCGGCTGCACCCGTCTATGACCGGTGATGGAAAGGCATCATGTCTCCCATTTCGAAGAGGGCGCGTCCTGCGCCACGCGAGAGCGGTCCGCTCGCCTAATCCCTCACCGCTTGCGCCGCAGTTCTTCCGGCTGAACACCGAAATGATCGAGAATGATCTGGACGTTGCGGCGATGCGACTTGAAATAGACATCGAAAAGATCGCCCAACAGCGGCACGCCGCCGATGAAAGAATCCATCGCCACATTGCCGATCATCCTCG
The DNA here is from genome assembly GCF_900109605.1 of Xaviernesmea oryzae. Taxonomy (GTDB): domain Bacteria; phylum Pseudomonadota; class Alphaproteobacteria; order Rhizobiales; family Rhizobiaceae; genus Xaviernesmea; species Xaviernesmea oryzae. The sequence goes on along the minus strand of NZ_FOAM01000028.1, from coordinate 26,010 downwards.
CCAGTTTTTCCGGCGGAACGCCGAGGCGGCGAGCCTCGTTGACAATGTAGAGACCAACAAGAGCGCCAGCGCCGTCGCCGAGAAGTGGAACAAGGCCAAGCACGGAATCCGCGCCGAAGCGGATGCGCGTACCGGGAATGCCAACGGCCGTATCCATCAGGCGCGACAGGCCGGATAGCCGGCGTAATTTCAAAAGACGCTGCTCCACGCCGAATGTGTCGCTTGAAGCATTCGAACCAAAACCGCCTGCATTCCAAGTTCGTGCTGCCACAGTAACCTCCGGCGTCAGAAAACTTAGGAAAAAATGGGTGGGCGGCGCTCCATTTCAAGTCGAAGCCATGGATCTTCGAATGGTCTCGACGTGGCGGGCGTAAAGGGGCTTTGACAGAAACTGAGGCTGTGCACTTTCAAGACCATGGAGCTTGCCAAGGTCATTGCCGGAAACGACGTGGTCGAAACCGGGTCTAAGAAAATAGGGACAGCTTTACTGCGCAACGCGCCAAAGCTATCGGTCATGGCGAGCGACTGGTGAAACACCACCAGCAGAGCCGGCCAAATGATTGAAAGCGATCGCTTAGATGGCGGCGGAAAGTCTCATCGAAGCGGTCAACGCCTCCATGGGTCCGCGCGCGACAACCCTGCTCTATGTGCTGATCGTCTTTCACCTCCGCGTCACCCTCTCTGACACCACCTGGGCATTCGGCGATTACTTCTCTGAGCCAGGTAAATGGCCGTGGTTTTCCGGCCGCGAAATTTTTTCAGGAATGGCTCGATCAGTTTCAGCTCTGATGCATTTACCCGTGCAGGCCGGACTTTGCGGCGACACATTCACTTTTGGGGAAAGCTGTGAGCGGCATCGATAAAAGCGCAATCGCACGGACAGCCATTCCGAATGTCTCTGGCGCGCTCGCCGCGTCGACCCTCTCAGGCCGAACCATTCTCATTCTGATCGGTGTGGCCGTCATTCTGTCTGTCGGGCAGGAAGTCTTCATTCCCCTTGCGCTTGCCCTGTTGCTGACCTTCACGCTGGCCCCGATCGTTAGCTTTCTGCGCAAGCGCCGCGTGCCCAAGATCGCTGCTGTCCTCATGGCGGTGGCGAGCGCCTTTCTGGTGATTGCGGCTTTCGGCTTCATCGTCGCCGGACAGGTTGCCAATTTGGCGGACAATATTCCCACCTACCAGCGCAACATCGTCACGAAGGTGCAGGCGCTGAGCCAGGCCGGATCCGGCAACGGGGTGCTGGAGCATATCAGCAAGGTCGTCGAGCGCATCGGCGCGGAAATGCAGGACACTGCCGAGGAAAGCAAGGAAGACGCGGCCCCACAGTCCTCCAGGCGGGACCCGATGCCCGTTGAGATCATAACGCGCTCCAACCCTGTTCAAACGCTCGGAAACTTCATCCTGCCGCTGATCAGCCCGTTCGCGACGGCGGGTCTCGTGATCGTTCTCGTGGTCTTCATGCTGCTGGAGCGCGAGGACTTGCGCGACAGGTTCATCCGTCTCGTCGGGCTCGGCGATCTGCACAGGACAACGGCAGCACTTCAGGATGCTGGGAAACGCGTCGGCAAGTATCTCCTGATGCAGCTGGTCGTAAACGCGCTGTATGCCCTGCCGATCGCGGTCGGTCTGTGGTTTCTCGGCATTCCGAATGCCATTCTCTGGGGAGTTCTCACGCTCGTTCTGCGCTTCGTCCCCTATATTGGCCCAGTGATCGGCATGATCCTGCCGCTGTTTCTGGCGCTGGCGATCGCGCCGGGCTGGTCGCTGGTTGCATGGGTGGCGGCGCTCTTCATCGTGACGGAACTGGTGAGCAACAACGTCGTCGAGCCTTGGCTTTATGGAAGCCATACCGGCCTCTCCCCGCTGGCGATCATCGTTTCCGCCATCTTTTGGTCCTGGCTGTGGGGGCCGGTTGGATTGATGCTGTCCACGCCGCTCACCGTCTGCCTCGTCGTGCTTGGCCGCTACGTTCCACAGTTCAGCTTCCTGGACGTGCTCCTTGGGAACGAGCCCGTTCTGCAGCCACAGGAGAAACTCTATCAGAGACTTCTTGCCGGCGATCCGAACGAAGCGACCGATAACGCCGAGGATTTTCTGGAGAGCGAATATCTCCTCGACTATTACGAGCAAGTCGGATTTCCGGCTCTGAAACTCGGTGAGATGGATCGGCAGCGGGGCGTGATGACGGAAGCGCAAATCGCCCTGTTTGCGTCCACGACCCAGACACTGATCGGCAACCTCGCTGAGATCGCCAACGAGGAAGAGGCGGAAGACAATCAAGACCCAACCGCGCCGGCCGCGCTGGAAGAGGCGACTGAAGACCCCGACCTGTCGGCGGTCAAGCGCAAGTCGGTCCTTTGCATCGGCGGCAGAGGCGCGATCGATGACGCTGCTGCGTCGATGATTGCGCAAGTCCTCGCGATCGAGGGGGCGACGGTTTCCCAGGCTGAACATACAATGATCAGCGGACCAACCATCAACCTGCTTCGCCTCGCGGAGATCGACACCGTCGTCATCGCCTTTCTGAATTCTGGCTCCAAAGCCCATGCTCGCCAAGCGGTACGGCGCCTCAAGCGGCAGAAGCCGTCGCTACGGGTCGGGATCGTCATGCCCGGGATCGGTGGCGCGACCGAAAGCCCCGTAGCGGCGGAGGATATCGATGCCGACTTCGTCGCGACAGGCATCGGCGACGCTGTCCAAGACGCTCTGTCGGACGGAGACGCTGTTGCCATCAAGGTCACGAAACGCCTCGGGCGGGCTCGCGAACGAAAAATCAATCCACTCGTCGCGTAGGTGACGCATCAAAGCTGGATGTTAACAGGGGGTTGGTCGTCGACGTCCTCCGGGAATTTTTCGAATGATCTGAGACGAGCAAATGCCAGCACGGCATCGAGATCAGTACAAGGCCGTAATCGACGACAAGGGCAAGACCACAGGTAAGGCCCAGCGTCTCGACACTGTTCCCGCTGCATCGCTACTCGATGTCAAGAGCCGTCTTCAACAAGTCCTATCGACGAGACATCCTGCACGACATCGTGCTGGGAGGCGTTTTCCGCGAGCCCGGCCGGCTCGTTTCTGATCGAGAGCCGCTATCGGGTCCAATTCCATCAACGATACCGGTTGATGCTCCGGCCAGTGCTCGAATCTGGGCACAGCCATTGCCTTACCAGGCGAACCGGCTCGCAATCACAACCTGCCCATTCCATGCATACGATGACGCCATGGCCTAAGCGCCGCCATGGCGAATAGCCAAAACTGACGGCAGCTATCTTGACTACATGAGTGGACAAGTTGATGGTGTTGCAACAGGATGAAGCGAGAGGCGGAACGATGCATCTTTCCATGTGGACCTATCCCTGGGACCTTCAGGATCAGGGACTTGAGCGTGCAGTTTCCGAGCTTCGCGACCAGGCAGGGCTGAATACGATCAGCCTTGCCACCTCCTACCATGCAGGGCGCTTCCTTCAGCCGCGCAGCCCTCAGCAGAAGGCCTATTTTCCCGAGGACGGGACGGTTTATTACCGCCCGCAGGACGAGACGTGGGCGGGCAGGGAGATCCGTCCGCTCATGGCCGCCAATGTCGCCGAGCGGGGAGACATGCTGGCCGCGCTGCTTGCGGCACGCGCCGAAGGCGGCATGAAGGTCTCCTGCTGGACCGTTTGTCTGCACAACACCCGACTTGGCATGCTGCATCCGGCCCATGTGACTCGCAATGCTTTCGGCAATGCCAACTACTACAATCTCTGCCCCTCCAGCCCGGCCGCCCGTGACTATGTGGTCACGATGGTCGGCGAGATCACCCGGCTCTACAAGCCTGACATGCTGGAGCTTGAAAGCCCGAATTTCATGGGGTTTGCCCATGAGTTTCACCATGAGAAGGATGGCGTCGGCCTTTTGCCGGAGGATGATTTTCTGCTGTCTCTGTGCTTCTGCGATCATTGCATGGCAAGGGCAAAAGCGGCCGGCGTGGATGCGGACAGCGCGCGGTCTGCCACCCGCCGCTTTATTGCGGAGATGTGCGACCGCGAAGTGCCGCAAGCGCAGATTCCCGGCTTCCCCGCCGAGGGCATCGACGCCTTTGCCGCCTGGCCGGCATTGCACGCCTACCTGTTGTGGCGCACCGAACCGGTCACGAGCCTGGTCGCCGAGATCCGTGCCCAGGCCGACCCTGCCACGAAAATCGTCCTGATCGACCTCAAGGATGGCTGGCTTGGAGGTGTTGATCTTGCCGCCGTGGGCCAGCATTGCGATGGGGCGATCCTCTGCTGCTATTTCATGGAGCCGGACGCCATCTCCGCCCTGATCGAAGCCGGACGTGCAGCGCTCGGCCCCGAAAAATTCCTGGGCGCGGGTTACCGGGTGTTCTATCCGGAAGTGCTGTCCGCCGAGGCCCTGGCGGCACGCGCGCGCGCTGCCGTCGATGCCGGTGCCGACGGGATCAATTTCTACAATTACGGCCTGATTCCCGCGCCGCGGCTCGGCTGGGTGCGAAAGGCCGTCGACGGCCTGATCTCCTGATCCCTTTTTACAGCCGGATTTACGTGACTACATGTATGGACAAGGTAGCATGTGGCTCGCCTAGGCTGGTCATTAAAAAAGGGGAACCGTCATGAACCTGAAAAAGGCAATGCTCGCCGCCGCGCTCGCTCTGGGGCTTGCCGCTCCGGCTGCCGCCGCCGAGAAATTTTCGGTCGGCTATGATATTTATTTCGGTGGGAATTCCTGGTCGGTGCAGCTCTACAAGGAGTTCGAGGCAGAGGCCGCGCGCCAGGCCGACACGGTCGATGTCACCTATACGGAATCCGAGCTGAAGGTCGACAAGCAGATCGCCAATATCGAGGATCTGCTGACCAAGGGCGTCAAGGCGATCATCGTCACGCCGATTTCGCCCACCGCGCTCATTCCGACGCTGAAGAAGGCCCGCGCCAAGGGCGTGAAGGTCGTGCTGCTGGCCTCCAAGATCCGCTCGCAGGATTATGACGCCCTTGTCACCGTCAATGATGAGGACTTCGGCAAGGCGGGGGCGGAATGGCTGGTCAAGGCGCTGAACGGCAAGGGCAAGATCATCGCGCTCAATGGCATTTCCGGTATTTCCGCCAGTGACGATCGCTGGGCGGGCGCCAAGGAGGTCTTTGCGGCCAATCCTGATATCAAGGTGGTCAGCGCCGTCGATGCGTCCTGGGATTATGCGCAGGCCAAGGTCGCGGTGTCGAACCTGCTGGCAGCCAATCCCGAGATCGATGGTATCTGGTCTCAGGGCGGGGCGATGACGCTTGGCGCGATCGATGCTTTCGACGCAGCCCGGCGCGCGCTGGTGCCGATGACCGGCGAAGACAACAATGGCTATCTCAAGCGCTGGGTGGCGCTCAAGGACAAGGGCTTCACTTCGGTCGCGCCCTCCAAGCCGACCTGGCTCGGCTCGGAATCCCTGCTTGTCGCGATCAAGCTATTGAAGGGCGAATCCGTCGAGAAGAACACGATTTTCCCGCCCCCGATGATCACGGATGCGAATGTGGCGTCGATCGTGCGCACCGATCTTTCCGACTCCTTCTGGTCGAACACGCGATTGAGCGACGAGCAGGTGCGCGCTGCCTTCAAGGACTGAGCCAGCCGCGCAACAAGACAGAAAAGCCCGCCGCGATGACCGAGGTTTCGCAAGATAAGACGCCGCGTTTGAGCGTGTCGACCATGTCGAAGGCGTTCGGCCGAAATCCCGTGCTGCGCGGCGTCTCCTTCACGCTCGAGCGCGGTGAGGTGCTGGCGCTGGTCGGCGAAAATGGTGCTGGCAAGTCCACGTTGATGAACATCATCTCCGGCGGGCTTGCCCAGGATTCCGGCAGCATGACACTGGACGGGCTGGATTACCGGCCAGCCCGGCCAGTCGAGGCGATGCGCCGTGGCGTGGCGATCGCCCACCAGGAAACGGCGATCATGCCGGACCTGACCATTGCCGAAAACATTTATTTCCGCCGCGAACCGCGCAATGCATTGGGCCTGCTGCGCCAGGCGCGCATGCATGCCGATTGTACAGCGCTCCTCGCCGGCCTCGGCTTTGCCCTTGATCCGCGGGCGCTTGGACACAGCCTGCCTGCGGCGGAGCGCCAGCTGGTCGAGATTGCCCGCGCCATCGAGCGGCGGCCGAAACTGCTTGTGCTCGACGAACCGACTGCTTCGCTCTCCGCGCATGCGGCCGAAACGGTTCTGGCGCTCATGGCCAGACTGAAAGAACAGGGTACCTCGATCATCTTCATCTCCCACCGCATGAGCGAGATCATGGACGCGGCCGATCGCGCCGTCGTGCTGAAGGATGGCGCGCTGACGCTCGAAGCGCGACGCGGCGACTTCGACCGCGATGACCTGATCCAGGCGATGGTCGGCCGGACCTTGACCATGGTTTTTCCCGAACGCCCTGCGCCATCCAGCAAGGCCAAGCCTGTTTTCGAGTTGCAATCGGCAGGCAACGCGCAGCTGCCTCCCATGACGCTCGCGCTGCGCAGCGGCGAGATCCTTGGCATTGCCGGCCTGGAAGGGCAGGGGCAACGGCCTCTGGCCCGCGCGCTCTGCGGCGCGGATCCTTTCACACAAGGCACGATTCTGATTGATGGCAAGGCGGCATCGTTGTCATCGCCGGCTGCTGCGATTGCCAGCGGGGTGGCGAGCATTCCCGATGACCGCAAGCATGATGGATTGGCGCTCTCGCTGCCGATCCGTATGAATATGAGCCTCTTTGCGATCAGCGAGAAGGCCCGCTTCGGCTTCCTGCCGCTCCGGGCCGAGCGCAGCTTTGCCCAGGACGCGCGTGCGCGGTTCTCCATCCGCTCGACCGATCTCGAACAGCCGGTGGGGGAGCTTTCCGGCGGCAATCAGCAGAAGGTCGTGTTTGCCCGCTGGCTGGCCCATGTGCCGAAGATACTCGTGCTCTACGAACCGACCAAGGGCGTGGATGTGCAGTCGAAAAGCGAGATCTACCATCTCGTGGGCGAGCTGGCGGCTAAGGGTGTTGGCGTCATTGTCATCAGCTCGGATCTGATCGAGCTGATCGGCCTGAGCGATCGCATCCTGACGCTTTATGAAGGCCGGCTGTCCGGCGAAGTGGAGCGCGCGGCGTTTTCGGAAGAGCGGATCATGGCGCTTGCGTCGGGCCCCGCCGACATGGCGCGGGAGGCCGCCCATGTTTGACGGTTCGCTTCGCGCCAATCTGGTCCTGTCGCTGCCGGCGCTGGCTCTGGCCGCCCTGCTGACGATCCTGACCAGCCTGCTGTCGCCCGCCTTCCTGACGGAGGCCAATCTCGGCAATCTCGCCACGCGTCTCCTGCCGCTCGGGCTCGTTGCCCTCGCGCAGGCCATCGTCCTCTTTGCCGGCCGCATCGATCTTTCGGTCGGCACGATCATGAGCCTGGCCACGGCGATCATGGCGCTCGGCTCGCTCAACCTCGGCTGGGCGGCCGTGCCGCTCACCCTTGTCGCCGGGGTCGCCTGCGGGCTTTTCACCGCAGCCGGCGTCATTCTGCTGCGCATCAATCCGCTGGTCATGAGCCTGGCAACGGCCGCGATCGTTAAGGGCGTGACGCTGCTTTTGCTGCCCTCGCCGGGCGGCGAGGTGGATTATGTCTTCTACGAACTCGTCTTCGAGCGGGAGGCGCTGTTCGGCCCACCACTGCTCATCTGCCTTGCAGCCTATGCGCTCATGTTCCTGCTTCTGGGCTGGAGCCGGATGGGGCGCGCCATCTATGCCTTCGGCTCGGATGCAAAGGCGGCCTTCGCCAATGGCGTGTCCGGCGCGCGGGTCGATCTGGTGGTCTATGGCGCAGCCGGTGGCATCGCGGCGCTTGCCGGCCTGTTTCTGTCCATCCGCATTCTCTCCGGCGATCCGCTGATCGGCGAGCCCTATACGCTCGACTCCGTTTCCGCCGCCATCTTGGGAGGCGTGGCCTTGCAAGGCGGGCGGGGCAGCGTCGCCGGCGTTCTCTTCGCGGCGCTGGCTCTGGTCCTGGTCAACAACATGTTCAACCTGCTCGGCCTCGACACCAATCTGCAGGCGATCGCCAAGGGACTGATCTTCGTCGGCGCGCTCGTCTTCTTCATGCGCACCAGCAAGAGCGAGGCATGAGATGAGCCTGGCACCCTTCATCGCCCAATTGCGACCCTCTGCCGCCAGCCTGCGCGCCCTCGGCCTGCTTGTGCTTCTTCTGGCGTTGCTCTTGGTCAGCTCAGGCGCGTTTTCAGGGCAGCAATTGCTCGACAATGCCAGGCAGGCCGCGCCCCTCGGTATTATCGTGCTCGCGCAGGCGCTGATCCTGATGATGGGCCGGCTGGATCTTTCCGTCGGCGCGACGGCGGGTCTGGCCAATGTCGTTCTCGCCACAAGCTTTGCCGGAGACATGGCCAATATCGGCACGGCGCTCGCACTCACCCTCATCTTCGGCCTTGCCGTCGGCCTGGCCAATGGTCTGTTGGTCGTCGTCCTGCGCATTCCCGCCTTTCTGGCAACGCTGGCTATGTCGCTGATCATCGCGGGCGGCCTGCTGGTCTTTACAGGCGGCAGTCCACGCGGCTCGATTCCGGCGTCCTTCCGCGTGGTGACCGAGGGATGGATCGCCGGTGTGCTGCCCTGGTCGGTGGTTGTCTGGGCACTTGTCGCCGGGCTGCTTTCGGTTCTGGTGCACTTCACCATGACCGGCCGCAGGATGCTGCTGTCAGGCGCCAATATGCGGGCCGCCCGGCTGAACGGGATAGCGTCCGACCGGATGGTGATCCTGGCTTTCATGCTGTCCAGCCTGCTTGCCACGCTCGGCGGCATTCTTCTCTCCGCCATCACCGGCATGGCGACGATCGGCATTGCCGATAGCTATACGGTCGACTCCATCGCCGCAGCCGTGATCGGCGGCGCGCTCTTTTCCGGCGGCGTCTTTCTGCCGCTTGGTGCCGCCTTGGGTGCGCTGATCCTCTTTATCCTGCAAAGCCTGCTTTACGTGCTCTCGCTGCCCCCTGCGGCAAAATTCATCATGCAAGGCGCGATCATCGTGGTCGCGCTGGCCCTTGCCAACCTGAAGAAGGAACGCTGACGTGGCATTCATTCGAACGCTGACCGGCGATATCGCCCCTGAGGATCTTGGCGTCACCTATGCGCATGATCACCTCTTCTGCATCCCGCCCCTGTGGAAGGAAAAGAAGATCGACGACTTCATGATCGACGACCTCGAAAGCTCGATCAAGGACGTCGAACTCTTCACGGCGGCTGGCGGTCAGGCCGTCTATGACGCCACCGCCATCGACTACGGTCGCGATCCGAGCGCTTTGCGGGCGATTTCCGAGCGCACGGGCATCCGCATCATCGCCACGGCAGGCTTCAACAAGGCCATCATGTGGCCTGGCCAGATGGCCGGCACCGGCGGCACTTTTCAAGCCTGGATCGACAGCCACAGCCGGGCGGAGATCCGCGACCACGTGGTGCACGAGCTCACCGTCGGCATGGACGGGACAGACCTTAGAGGCGGCGTGGCGAAGTTCGGAACCGGCTACAACACCATTTCGGACGCCGAGGACAAGGTGATGCGCGCGGTGCTCGACGCCCATAAGGAAACCGGCTCGCCGCTCCACTCCCATACCGAATACGGCACGCTGATCCTCGAACAGCTCGCCATCGTCAAGGCCGAAGGCGTCGATGCCACGCGGCTGACCATTGCCCATGTCGACCGCAACCCGGACCCCTGGGTTCACCGCAAGGCCGCCGAGACCGGCGCCTTCCTCTGCTTCGATGGCATCAGCCGCATCAAATACCATCCCGAGAGCGTGCTGATCGATTGCATCCTCAGTCTTCTCAAGCACGGCCACAAGGACCAGATCCTCGTCGGCGGCGATATCGCCCGGCGCACCATGTATCGTCATTATGGCGAGGGCGGCCTCGGCCTCGGCTATATTCTCGAAAGCTGGGTGCCGCGCTTCATCGAACAGGCCAACGAGGCCGGTTATGATGGACAGGCGCTGTTCCAGGCCTTCTTCATCGACAATCCCCGCCGCGCCTTCGTGTTCAAGCCATGAGCGGGATGGTGAAGGACAAGACCGACATTACCGGCCTGAACGACAGCGAGATGGTCGAGGCGCTGGCCGCGCGTCCTGTTCTCATCCTGCCGATCGGCGCCGTGGAAAGCCACGGGGACCATCTGCCGGCGGGCACCGACAACCTGCTGGCGGCACGTCTTGCCGAGGAGCTGGCAAGGGTCGTGGACGGGCGCACGCCGCTGTTGCGGCTGCCGGTTCTTCCCTTTGGACAGGTCTGGTCGCTCGGCGATGCGCCGGGCTCCTTCGGCGTGTCCAACGAGACGGTGACGCGGACCATCGTGGAAATCGCCATGTCGGCGAAGGCCAAGGGCCTTTCGACCCTGGTGGTGGTCAACGCGCATCTCGGCAATGCGGTGGCGATCCGCGATGCGCAGCGCATGGCCAAGGAGGAGGGGATCGTCATCGCCAACTTCTTCTATCCCGGCGCCGAGGCCTTGATCGTCACACAGCGCGAGAAGCCGGAGGCGCATGCCGCCTATATGCATGCCTGCGAAATCGAGACCTCCTACATGCTGCATCTGGCGCCCGAGCATGTCGATATGAGCAAGGCGATCGCCAATTACCCCCAGTTTCCGCCTGATTTTTCCTACGTGCCCTATCGCTGGACCGAATTTTCGCAAAGTCCGGTGCTGGGGGATGCGCGGGCGGCGACGGCACAAAAGGGGCGAATAATCCTTGAGGCCGTGCTCGCCAATATGGCCATGCAGGTGGCGCTCCTTTATGCTCGGCAGAGCGAAAAACAGGGAATGCCGAGGTCAGCTTGAATATTTCCTCTGCGGTTCGGGATCACCGGCCGGTCTATATTCAGATTGCCGAGACGCTGCGCGCCAGGATTCTGTCAGGCTATTATGAAGAGAAGATCGACGGCGAACTGCCGCTTTCGCGCGAGTGGAAGGTCAGCCGCCGCACGATCCAGCAGGCCTTGGAGCTTCTCGTTCAAGAGGGTCTGTTGGTGCGCCAGCATGGGATGGGCACCTTCATCAATTCCAAGGGCGTCGAAAAGCGCTATCGGGCCATCACCAGCATTACCGAGGGCATCGCCGGGCAGGGACTACGGCCGGAGTTTCGCGTGCTCTCGAGCGGTCCTGAGATGGCGGACGGCGAAAATGCGCTCTTCTTCGAACTTGGCCGAGATGCGCAGGTCTATCGTCATCGCCGCCTGGTGTCCGCCAATGGCCGCGCGCTCGCCGTGGTGGATACCTGCCTGAATCTGACGCTCCTGGAGGGGCTGGAGCTCTCCCACCTCGACAGTTCGCTCTATGGCACGCTGCGCCATCAGTTCAACCGCACCATCGTCCAGGCCGAGGACCAATATGTGCCGGCCGTGGCCGATGGTGAGGTTGCGTCCCTTCTCGGCCTTCCCGAGGGCAACCCCATCTTCATCGCCATTCGCCGCGCGCGCGACCAGACCGGGGCACCGATCGAGCTGTCGCATATATCGATGCTGCCCGTACCGCTCGATATCTCCATCCGCCATGTCGGCTTCCTGCAGGCCGTTCCGGAGGCGATAAGCCCGGAAGCAAGGGAGTGGTCCTACACCGTCGGGTTTGGCAGCTTTGAAGACAAGAGCGTCGGATCAGGGAGCGGCAATCGCTCAGCGGCACGATCCAAAAGAAAAACAGCGCTGTAGAGCGCCGAACCGCTTCCAGCTTGCCGTGTAAGGCGCATGGCGCAGCCTCTCCGCGCAGGGGGTGGCGCGCAGGATGAGGCTTCCGAGATGGTCTCTCAGCTTGCAATGTCGGTCAGAACGCCGAGTGCGGCGGCGCTGCCGGTCTTGAAGCGGCGATAGCCCGCCTCATAGGCTTGCGAAACCATCGGCTCGTGCCGACGCTCGGCGGTGAAGGTGGCGGCACAGGCCTCTTCCAGCGATGCGTGGTCGCCGATGGCAACCGCTGCACAGAGCGCGGCGCCCTTCGCGCCGAATTGTGTGCCGGAGGGGATTTCCACGACATAGCCCGTGACGTCGGCGATCATCTGGCTCCAGAAGGGACTGCGCGCTCCGCCGCCCGACAGGCGAATGGCACCGGCCGTTCCGCCGATCGCTTCGTAACAGTCGCGGATGGCAAAGGCGATGCCCTCATAGATCGCACGGACCATATCGGCCCGCGTGTGATGCGGCGCGAGACCGTGAAAGCCGGCGCGCGCCCGTGGCTCGATATGCGGAGCAATCACGCCGCTTGCCGACAGATAGGGAACGAAGACCACGCCATGGGCGCCGGCGGGGCTGCTCTCCGCCAGCCTTGCCAAGGTTTCGTAGGGATTGGCGCCTGCGGCGACATCGGGGCACAATGTCTGCAGGCACCAATCGAGCACGGTGGTGCCGGCGACATTGACCATGGTCTTCATCCAGCGCTGTTCCGGCAGGATGAAGAGCAGGCCCAGATCCCGCGGCTCGAAGACCGGCCGGTCGAACAGCACGCCGTTCAGGCAGGTTGTCCCGAGGACGGAAACGGCCTGTCCTGGCCGGTGGCACCCCGCGCCGAGAACACAGGCGCCGGTGTCGCCCGTTCCCACGGCCACCGGCGTTCCTGTCCGCAGGCCGGTCGCCTGCGCGGCGGCGGCTGTGACGTGCCCTGCCAATGCGGTAGCCGGCCGAACGGGTGCCAGGAGTTGCATCTCTTCCTCCACGCCAAGCAGGCGCGCCTGATCGACATGGAAAGCCCGCATCGCTGCCGAGCCGGGTGCCATCGCCGCCTCCGACTCATCGGTCGCGAATTCTCCAGTCAGGCGGAAGCGGATGAAATCCTTCGCGCAGATGACGCGGCGTGCCCGCTTGAGGGCCTGCGGCTCGTTCTCTTTCAGCCAGGCAAGAACCGGCAGCGTGCATCCAAGCTGCATCATGGAGCCCGAATGGGAAAAGACCCTGGAAAAGAGATCAGGCTCGCGTTCCCGGATACGATCCACCAGCGACTGGGCGCGCGCGTCGTTCCAAAGGATGGGAGGCCGGACAAGCTCGCCCTCGGCATCCACCAGCCAGGCGCCGACCATCACCCCGGTAACACCAATGCCGCGCACATCGGCAGGCGAGACCTGACCATCGGCAAACAGCGCACGGATTACCCGCGTGGTGACCGTCCACACCGCCTCGCCGTCAAGCTCCGACCAGCCAAGCGGCGCGGAGAGCAATTGCATCCGCTCGCTCGAGGCGGCACGCTCGGTGCCAGATTCATCGAACAGTGCGGCCTTGATGATCGATGTGCCGATGTCGATTCCAAGAAGCATGCCGCGCCCATCCCCAACTTGATGACATATGTAGTCATGTCGGGAAAGCGTCAGCAGATCAAGAGGCCGTACGGTTCGTGTGCGAGCCGGCCGGGGCGCGGCGGCGCATTTGCATGGATCGCAACCTTCGATGCGAAAGCGAAGCGTGTAAGGCGACGCCCTGTGCCATGCCGCCGCACCTGCGTCAGAGGCTGCCGCCCTCGCTGACGATCAGATCCAGCCTCTTGAGCTTCTGCGTAGGAGGTGTTCCCGCCAGGCTGGCGATGAGCATGGCGCCGGCTTCGCGGCCGAGGAGGGCGCTGTCGACGCCGATCATGGTCAAGCCCGGCGGGATCTCGGCGGCAATGTCGCTCTGGCCAAAGCCGAGAATGCCGAGATCGGTCGGCACCCGAACATTGAAGCGCCGCGCTTCCATCATGCATCCCAGCGCCAGAACGTCGTTGCTGCAGAAGAGCGCGTCAGGCTTTTCCGGGCGGGCCAAGACAGATGAGAGGCAGCGCCGGCCGTCCGAAACGCCGGTGACATCGTCCACCAGCTCCTCGCAGACGAGCCTAATGCCCAGCGCCTGGCAGCCTTCGCGAAAGCCTTGCAAGCGCAGGGCGCCCCGGCCGCCGCGCCTGCCGACATAGGCAACCTTGCGATACCCCCGGCGAAAGAGCATGTCCGCCGCCAGCCGGCCGGCCTCGGTATTTGAAAAGCCGACCAGCATGTCGATCGGGTCGCGCGGCAGGGCCCAGGTCTCCATGATCGGAATGCCGAGGCCGCGCAGCAGCTCGCGATTGCTCTCCAGCTCGATGACGCCGGTAAGCATCACCGCTGCCGGCTTCATGGCATGCAGGGAGCGAAGCGCGGCTGTCTCGCGCTCGTAGGAATAGGAGGTCTGGCCGACGAGAAAGAGATAGCCGGCATCCTCCAGCACTGCCGCGCAGGTCTTCAGGGCGGAGGCGAACTGCTCGCTCATCAGGTTGGAGGCGAAGGCGAGCACCACATTCGACCGTCCGCTTTTCAAGGCGCTGGCATGGGGATTGATGCTGTAGCCGGTTTGCGCCACCGCCTGTTCGATCCGGGCGCGCTTGTCCGGGCTGACCTTTTGCGGATTGCGCAGCGCACGCGACACGGTGATCGGCGCGACATCGGCCAGCCGCGCGACATCGCCGATCGAGACGCGTTGCGACGCCGCTTGCCTCTCTGTGCCGTGCCCCTGCTTTGGCGGATCGGCGTCGGCAATCCGCAGCACGTCGTCATAGACGACGGTCGATCCGTTTTCGTCCTGCGCGCTCTGCATCCGTCTCCCTATCCTTGCCCGTGCTGTTTTTAGTCCGCGCAGAGGCGGAAGCGCAACCGCGTGAAGAGCGCGCTGCGGACGGTGCGCGGCGCAACCCGATGGATCGACGCCCAAACCCGCTTTGTCTTAATATGGTAACGTTGTCATTGACAGGCGGACTCATAATGGTAACGTTGTCATCAAGCGGCGGACATCATGGACAAGTGAGGGTGCCAGCCGCGTCAAAAGGGGAACGACATGATCAACGTCAACGAAACTTCGTCCGGTGCGCTGCGCCGCCTTCTGAAAGCGACTGTCGCGGCCGGTCTCGTGCTCGCCGCCTTTTCCGGCGTGGCCAACGCAGCGTCGAACTGCGTGAAGGGGGACCGCAAGGCGCCCTATACGATCGGCTGGGCCAACATCTATTCGGTGCCGACCTGGATGAAACAGACCGAGGGCACCATCACCGCCGAGGTCGATGAGCTGAAGAAAGCAGGTCTGGTCAAGGATCTGATGATCACCGACGCTCAGGGCAACGCGCAAACGCAGATCCAGCACATTCAGTCGATGATCGACGCCAATGTCGATGCGATCGTGGTGATCGCCGGCTCCTCCAACGCGCTCGACCGCGTCATCTCCGATGCCTGCGACAAGGGAATTGCGATCGTCAACTTCGACAGCCTCGTCAACACGGACAAGGTTACCGCGAAGATCAACACGGATTCCAACGAATGGGGCGGCGAAGCGGCAAAGTGGCTGGTGAACCAGCTCGGCGGCAAGGGCAAGATCATCGTCATGAACGGCCCGGCCGGCATCTCCGTCTCCGATGATCGACGCAAGGGCGCCCAGCCTGTGCTGGATGCCAATAAGGGCATCGAAATCATCACCGAGACCAATACGGAATACAACGTCGCGCCGGCTCAGGAAGCGATGACCAGCCTGCTCTTCGCCAATCAGGAAATCGATGGCGTCCTGTCGCTCGGCGGCGCGCTTTCTGCGGGTTCCGTTCTTGCCTTCGACCGTCAGGGTCGCGAGCAGGTGCCGATCACGGGCGAAAACGCACGGCAGTTCCTGGAGCTGTGGAAGGAAAAGGGTCTGAAGGGCTGGGCGACCATGCAGCCGAACTGGCTGGGTGCTCTGTCGGTCTACACGGCGGTTCAGGCGCTGGAAGGCAAGTCCGTCCCCGCCTTCATCAAGGTGCCGCTGCCGGTGATCGACGACAGCTCCATCGATAGCTATCTCGCACGGGCCGACAAGTTCCCCGCCGATGGCTATATTTACTCGGATTACGACAAGGCGCTGTTCGACAAGCTGCTGGCCCAGTAAGCCGGGCAGGAACGATCGACATGACCGATGCAGGGCCGCTTCTGGAAGCCCGCCGGGTTTTCAAGGGCTTCTTTGGAAATCCGGTTCTCAAGGGCGTCGATATCGCGCTCCGTCCGGGCAGGGTTCACGCCCTGCTCGGTGAAAACGGCGCCGGCAAATCCACGCTCATCAATCTCCTGTCCGGCGCCCTTGCGCCGGATAAAGGGGCGATCGCCATCGATGGCCAGCCGATATCGCGGCTGTCGCCGGCATCGGCGCGCGCGGCCGGCATTGCCGTGGTTCAGCAGGAGCTGAGCCTGGCGGGGGATCTGTCGATCGCCGAGAATATCGGGCTCGGCGCCTATCCCCGGCGTTTCGGCTTGATCGACTATGCAGCGCTTGCGCGCGGCGTGCGCGAGGTCTGCGATCTCGTCGGCCTGACCGAACCGCTCGATATGCCGGTCGCCGATCTTGCTCTCGGGCGCCGGCAGATGGTCGAAATCGCCAAGGCCTTGTTTCGCAAGCCGCGGGTGCTCATCCTCGACGAGCCGACGTCGTCGCTATCGGCCCATGAGGCCGGCGTGCTCGGCCGGTTGATCGCCACGCTGCGCGATCGCGGTGTCGCAATCCTCTATATTTCCCACCGCCTGAACGAGGTTCAGGCGCTCTGTTCCCACGTCACGGTTCTCAAGGATGGCGGCGTCACGGCCG
This sequence comes from Xaviernesmea oryzae, assembly GCF_900109605.1. Lineage (GTDB taxonomy): Bacteria > Pseudomonadota > Alphaproteobacteria > Rhizobiales > Rhizobiaceae > Xaviernesmea > Xaviernesmea oryzae. The sequence continues at coordinate 9,446 of NZ_FOAM01000028.1, read as the reverse complement.
ACCGTTCGCTCGCCGGTGTCGACGGGGAGGGGCTGGTGCGCCTCATGGTCGGCCGCGAAACGGGCGAGCTCTTCCCGCCAAAGCCGCAGCAACGCGTCGGCAAGGTGAGGATCGACGTCGAGGGCTTTTCCGCCGGGCTCGTTCGCGACGCGCGGCTTGCCGGCCGGGCCGGCGAAATCGTCGGCATTGGTGGACTGGTCGGGCAGGGGCAGGAGGATCTTTTGCTTGGCCTTTATGGGGCGATCCCCGCCAAGGCCGATCGGGCAGAGATCGATGGACGGTCCGGCCTGCCTGTCGATGTTGCTGCGGCCAATGCGGCGGGCATGGTCTATGTGCCGGCTGACCGCAAGCATGAAGGGCTGGTCCTGCCACATTCGATCGCGTCCAATATCCTGCTTCCCTCGCTGGGACGGCTGGCGCGCGGCGGCCTGCGCGACCGGCGCGCCGAGGCGGGGCTGGTCGCCGATCTCGCGCGGCAGCTGATGATCAAGGGCGATGTGGCCAGACCCGTGCAGGCCCTGTCGGGCGGCAACCAGCAGAAGGTCGCGCTTGCCAAATGGCTGCCGCTCGACCCAGGCGTCCTGCTGCTCAACGATCCCACGCGCGGCGTCGATATCGAGACCAAGCGCGAAATCTACCTGATGCTCCGTCGCTTTGCGGCGGAGGGGCGGCTGGTGATCCTCGCCAGCTCGGATACGCCCGAACTCGTCCATCTCTGCGACCGCGTGCTGGTGCTGCGCGAGGGCCTTGTGGCAGCCGAACTGAGTGGACCGGCGATCACCGAGGCGGCAATCGTCGGCGCGGCCATGGGCGTTGAGCAGGGCGAAGGCATCGGAAGGAAGACTGTTCAATGAACCGCGCATCCTCATCCGGACTTTACGGCGCCATCCAGCGGCGGCGCAATCGCGGCCTTGTCGGTCTCTACCTCGTCGTTGCCGCCTTTCTCGTCCTCTATGCCGTGCTTTTCCCTGGCATCCTGACCATCGGCGGCTTCTCCAAATTCACGCAGAACTGGTTTCCTCTGGCGCTGGTGACCATGGCGCAGGCGCTCTTGATGTTGAACGGTGGCATCACGCTCGCCATCGGGCCGCTGGTCAGTCTCGGCGCGGTCATCGCGGCGACGACGATGGGCAGCGCCTTCGGTGTGCCGGGCGGCATTTTGGCTGTCGTCGCCGTCGGCCTTGGCATCGGCGCGGTGACCGGTGCGATCGTCGCGCTCCTGCGTCTTCCGGCCATCATCGTCACGCTGGCCGGCTCCTTCATCATCACCGGCGTGGCGCTCATCCTCCTGCCGCGGCCGGGCGGCTTCGTGCCGGGCTGGCTCTCCACCCTCCTTGCGGGACACACGCCAGTGGCCTTCCTGCTTCTTCTCGTCATCCTTGGGCTCTGGAAGATCTTTCTCGCCACCCCGCTGGGCCTCGCCATCTATGCCGCCGGGGACAATCCCGTCGGCGCGTTTCGCTCCGGCGTGCCGATCGAGCGGGTAAAGATCGTCTCCTTTGCCCTGTCCGGCGTGCTTGCGGCGCTGGCCGGTCTCTTTGTCGCCGCGCAGACAGGCTCGGGCGATCCGATCATCGGCGCGCCTTTCACGCTGAATTCGATTGCGGCAGCCGTTCTCGGCGGCGTCGGTTTTCTTGGCGGCAAGGGCACGATGCGCGGCGCGGTCTGCGGCAGCCTGCTTCTATCGGTCATGATCAACGTCATGTTCTTCCTGGGTTTCCCGCCGGTCGCGCAATATGTCGCGCAAGGCCTCATCATCGTCGGCGCCGTGGCTGTGCCGGCTCATCTCGCTCTGTGGAGGGCTGCGCGATGATGCGTGCCAAGGCCATCTTGCGCAATCCGCCGCTGCTGACCTTCCTGCTCGTGGCGCTGGTCTGGCTCATTGCCGGCCTGTCGCTGCGCGGCTTCGGCGCCTATGGCCATCTGCGCTATCTGTTGGAGCTTGCGGCCGTCATCGGCATCGCCGCCGCCGGGCAGACGCTTGTCGTGCTGATGGGCGGGATCGATCTGTCGGTCGGCGCCGTCATCACCGTCACGGCGATCCTCTTGCCGCTTCTCTCGCCGGCCTGGGATCCGACCGGGCTTGTCGGGGTCGCGCTCGTCCTGGCGATTGCCGTCGGCATCGGCTTGCTCAACGGGGCAGGGGCGACCTTTCTGCAGGTGCCGCCGATCATCATGACGCTGGCCATGGCCACCTTCCTGCAGGGCATGCTCGTGCTGGTGGCCGGCGGCAGCGCCGTCACGGTGCAGAACCCGGCCGTGCTGCTGCTCGGCCAGTCGCGTCCGCTGGGCGTTCCGGCCGGCGTGGTGCTCTGGATCCTCGTGTCCGCCTGCATGCTTCTGCTCATTCACCGCATGCCGATCGGCGCCCGCTTCCTGGCGCTTGGCGCCAATCCGCTGGCCGCCCGTCTCTCGGGCGTCAGCACGACCCGCAACACGCTGATCCTCTATGCGCTATCCGGCTTCTTTGCCGGTCTTGCCGGTCTGCTGCTCCTGGGCATGAACCGTCAAGGCTATGTCGGCATCGGCGATCCCTATCTCCTCACCTCGATTGCAGCGGTCGTTCTCGGCGGCACTTCCATTCTCGGCGGCCGTGGCACCTATGCGGGCACCATTCCCGGCGCCATCCTCTTGGTCACGACCACGGCGCTGATCACCGTCGTCAATGCCTCGCCCGGCTGGCGGTCGATCATGTTCGGCTCGCTGATCCTCGCGCTTCTCATGATCTCCGGCAGAGAGGCGCGCCGATGACGCGCTATGCCGGTCCGGTCGTCGATCCGCATCATCATCTGTGGGACATCTCGCTGAAGCGCCATCCCTGGCTTGAGCGGGCGCGCGCGCACCAGGATGAGATGGTCTTCGGCAACATGTCCGCTCTGCTGCGCTCCTATGGCGTGGCGAACTATGCCGCCGATGCCGCGCGCCAGAACATCGTCGCCACCGTTCATGTCGAGGCCGGATGGTCGGATGCCCATCCGCACGAGGAAAGTGCCTGGCTGGAGACGCTGGATCTCGCAGGCGGTATTGCTCGACGCGCGATTGCCCGGGTGCCGCTCGACGATCCCGATGCCGAAGAGAAACTCGCCATCGAAGCAGCCAATCCGCGCATCGTCGGCATTCGCGACATCGTCAGCTGGCACCCTGAACCGGCCAAAAGCTTTGCGCCGCGGCCTTGGCGAATGGCGGATGCCCGTTGGCGAGCAGGTCTCTCCCATCTGACGAAGCTGGGTCTGGTCTTCGACCTCATGCTCTACCCCTGGCAGATGGATGAGGCCCGCGATCTGGTGCGCGCCTTCCCCGAAACCCTCTTCGTGATCAACCATGCCGGAAGTCCGGCGGATCGGACGCAGGATGGCATGGCGCTTTGGCGCAATGGGCTCCAAGCGCTCGGCGCCGAGCCCAACGTTCGGCTGAAGATCTCCGACCTCGTGGCCTATGACCATGGCTGGAGCTTCGACAGCCTGGAGCCCGTGATCGCCCATTGCCTGCGGTGCTTCGGCGCCGAACGCTGCATGTTCGCCAGCGACTTTCCGGTTGCCGGTCTCCATGCCGGCTTCGACGCGCTCTACGACGTCTTCCGCCGGGCGGCCGAACCGCTCTCCCTCGATGAGCAGCGGTCGCTGTTCTTCACCACCGCAAACGACACATACCGGCTGGGGCTGAGCGATCACGCCGCCGCCGCAGGGGAAGACCATGTCTGACGCCGCCCTTAATGTCCTCACCGATCCAATGATCGATGACCGCATCCGCGGCTTTCCACCCGGCCATCCGCCGCTGCCAGCAGGTGCAATCGGCGCGCAGAACTGGGCGCCTTATGACGGGCGCATGGCCCTGCCGCTTCTCTCGCTCGACGAAGCGGCGTTTGCCGGCAACGTCGAGACCATGATGGCCTATGTGCGGGACAAGAACGTCGACATTGCTCCGCATGCCAAGACGCCGATGGTGCCGGCGCTCGCCGACGCGCTCGTGAAGGCGGGCGCCTGGGGAACAACGGTAGCCGATATCCGCCAGGCCGGCGTGCTCCTGCGCGCGGGCCAGAGGCGTCTGATCCTCGCCAATGAGATCGGCGGGGTGGCAGCCGCGCGACGGCTGGCAGCGCTGCTTGCGGGCTTTCCCGATGCGGACCTCCACATCTTCGTCGACTCGCCTGAGGCCGTCGAGGCGCTGCGCACAGCCTGGGCCGAGCGCGACGACCTGCCGCCGCTCGGCCTGCTGATCGAATTCGGCGCCGGCCGCGCCGGAGCGCGGACGATCGAGGCGGGCTTGCGCATTCTCGAACGCATCCTGGCATCCGAGACAACGCGCTTTCGGCTGACAGGTGTTGCGGCTTATGAAGGCGCTGCGGCAACAGCCGATGTCTTGGAAACGGCGCAGCGCATTGATGCCCTGATGCAGGTCACCGGCGATTTCCTGGCCTTGCTGCGTACGCGCCTTGGCAAGACGCGCGCGCTGATCCTGACGGCTGGCGGGTCGGTCTTCTTCGACCGGGTGATGGCTGGGCTCCGGGCTGCCGTCGCAGCGGACCCACATTGCCGGCTGATCCTGCGCAGCGGCGCCGTCTTCTTCCACGATCATGGTGTCTATGAACGCGGCATGGCCGGCGTCGACGCGCGCGGCGGCTTCGTGATCGGCGGCGAGACGCTGGCCGCCTCCGAGGCCTTCCAGCCGGCGCTGAGAGTTTGGGCGGAGGTGCTTTCGCGCCCTGAACCCGACCTGGCGATCTGTGGTCTGGGCCTGCGCGATGTCGCCAATGACCAGGGACTGCCGCGCCCGCTGGCGCTCTATCGCGCAGGAGAGCGACTTGCGACCCTTCATGACTGCGAGGTGCTGCGCCTCAACGACCAGCACGCTTTCTTGCGGCTCGATCCCGCAAGCACCGTCAGCGTCGGCGACGTGATTGTCTTCGGCATCTCCCATCCCTGCACCTGCCTGGACCGGCACGCCATCCTCTACGGCCTCGACCCCGATCAGCGGGTGACCGGGGCTTATCTGACATGCTTCGGCTGACCCCCGACTGGAGACAAAATGCACAGTGGCCTCGTCAATCCGATCGATCTGTCGCGGGACGGCCGTCAGGCCGGCGATCTTGCGATTCCCTTCTCGATCGACCGGTCGCCTTATTACCAGATCCGCATCCCGATCCTTCGCGTGAAGAACGGCCAAGGCCCGAGCCTCCTTCTGATGGCCGGCAATCACGGGGACGAATATGAGGGCGAGCTTCAGCTCGCGCGGCTGATGCGCCTGCTCGATCCAGCGAGGATGCGCGGCGCGATCACGATCCTGCCGGCCGCCAACTTGCCGGCCGTGATGGCCGCGAAACGGTGTTCGCCATTCGATGGCGGCAATCTCAACCGCGCCTTTCCTGGCGAACCCTTGGGCACGCCCACCGCGCGGCTCGCCCATTTTCTGGAAACGCACCTGTTTCCCCATCATGACGTCGTGCTCGATCTTCACGCCGGCGGCACCTCCATGGCGCATCTTCCCTGCACGCTGATCGAGCGGCAGGCCGATCCGGCCCGCTTTGAAAGAGCGGTCGAGCTTCTGCGTGTCATGGGCGGGGCGCATGCCTTCATTGCCGACAACGGCCCGGCGGCCCCTACCTCCATGGGCGCGGCAGGCCGCGCCGGTGCCATTGGCCTTTCGGGCGAATTCGGTGGTGGCGGAACGGTCACGCCGGCCAGCATGCGCTTCACCGCCGCCGCCATCGACCGGCTCCTTCTCGCGCTTGGCATGGTCGATACGCCCATCCTGTCACGGGACTTCGCGCCGGCAAGCGGCCCGCTGCAGCTCCTCTCGCTCTCCCGCCACAGCCAGGGCATCTATGCGCAACGACGCGGCTGGTTCGAACCCGCCGTGGCGCTCGGTGCCATGGTCTCAGCCGGTGATCTCGCCGGCTGGTATCACGATCTCGAACGGCTGGAACAGCCGGAGGAACCACTGCACTTCGCCGAACCCGGCATCGTCATCTCCCACCGCCTGCATTGCGACAGCCAGGCAGGCGATTGCCTGATCCAGGTGGCTGAACCGATCGCCGCATGACCGATGTGCGCGACAGGCTGAGGTGAGCGAAGTATGTGTGCAAGGTGGAGATGTCTGCTCCATCGCACGGCTTAATGGCAGAGATGGAGGAATAGACGAAGGTTGGCGAACAGACGTCTTCGTCGCTGGGTCTGACGCGATCAGCATTGCCGGTTCAGGCCTGCTCGTGGAAGGTGCCATTCGCACTTGAACAGTGCACCCTGCGAACCCACGCCCCCTTGGGACGTTTCTCATCATTCACGCTGCAAAACTCGGAGACGACCATGGATTACACACGGCTTGGAAACACAGGTCTTGAGGTTTCCCGCCTCTGCCTGGGATGCATGAGCTACGGCGAGCCTGATCGCGGAAATCACCCGTGGACGCTTCGGGAAGAAGACAGTCGCCCATTCATCCGCAAGGCGATCGAACTGGGGATCACCTTCTTCGATACAGCCAATGTCTATTCCGATGGCACGAGCGAGGGAATTCTCGGTCGTGCGATCAAGGACTATTCAACGAGAGACGACGTCGTCATCGCCACGAAGGTCCATGGCCGGATGAGGCCCGGACCAAATGGCGCCGGCCTGTCGCGAAAAGCCATTCTCTCGGAGATCGATGCCAGTCTGAAGCGGCTAGGGACCGACTATGTCGACCTCTACCAGATCCACCGCTACGATCCCCATACCCCGATCGAGGAAACGCTGGAGGCGTTGCATGACGTCGTCAAGGCAGGCAAGGCCCGCTATATCGGCGCGTCGTCGATGTATGCGTGGCAGTTTCACAAAATGCTCGCTGTCGCCGAGGCAAATGGCTGGACACGGTTTGTCTCCATGCAGAACCACCTGAACCTTCTTTATCGGGAGGAGGAAAGAGAGATGCTTCCGCTGTGCAAGGCCGAAGGCATTGGCGTCATTCCCTGGAGCCCCCTCGCGCGTGGTCGTCTGACGCGCGAGTGGAGCGAGCAAAGCGCACGCTCCCAAAGCGACGAGTTCGGCAAAGGTCTCTACGCGCAGGGGACGGAGGATGCTGACAGGCGCGTGGTGGAGGCAGTCGCGACGATTGCGAAGGACAGGGAGGTGCCCAGAGCGCAGATCGCTCTCGCATGGCTTCTGTCGAAATCCGAAGTCACCGCGCCTATCGTCGGCGCCACGAAATTGCAGCACCTGGACGGCGCTGTCGCTGCACTGACCATCAAGCTCACTGCGGAAGAAATACAAGCCCTTGAGGCCAACTATCGTCCCCATTCGGTCGCCGGCTTTTCTTGACGACCTGCTTGTGGTGCCGGTCCCGGCGGCTGGAGCGGGCCTGTTTTTCCGCTTCGGCCGCTTTAGTGGCGAGAGACTTATGTGATCGGAAGGAATTTCTCTTTTCGGGTCTCTTAAAACTGCGAAAAGGATCTCGGACGGCGGAATACGAGCGGCGGTCAGTGGGCAATGATTGTGAGCGGTGGCCAGTCCGCTTTGGCTGGCGCGCTCTTCATCTTTCAAGCAACGATGCCACAGGAGTCCTCCATCTCCACGATCGCCGGTTATGCCGGCGTCAAAGCATTTTACTTTTTTTAACTCGGCGACATGGCTGAGCGTTGTCAATATGTGTCGGACGGCCAGAGTTTAGGTACACCACCTGTGGGTGCGCTCGATTTGGTCAAGAGTGGCGGAATTTTATCGGCATGCTGGCTGTGATCCAGCAATGCTGCTTCTGTTGCGGCGAGCTCTGGCGGTCCGAATTGCCAACCTGTCCAGTTCTCTTGGCTCTTTTCCGCCAGGCGCCTTCAAGTTCTGTAGTTGCAGTCAAATCTGGGTCCCAAAAGAGACAGCGAAGCAGGGCAGACCAAACCGTCGGGGCTATGTGAGAAAGACGGGCGGTTCATGCCGGTTTACCGTCCATTCCGCCGATGGACCGTATCAGGCAGCGCCGGTGATGTTGCGGGAACCAGGCGCGCGCAGATCTCTGATGTCGCTGGCGGGCGGTGCGCCGAATAGACGGGCATATTCGCGGGTAAATTGCGATAGGCTTTCATACCCGACGGCGAAGGCCACGGCAGCAACATCGCCAGGCTGAGCAAAGAGTATCCTGCGCGCCTCGTACAGTCTGAGGTGCTTTTGATATTGTAATGGAGACAGACCCGTGCTCGCTTTGAAGCGGCGGTGAAATGCCGACGGGCTCATGTTGGCCATGTCGGCGAGATCCTCGACCTGGAAGGGCCTTGCGTAGTTGGTCCTGACCCAGGACAAAGTTGCCCTGATCTGCGAGAACCGCCCTTCGGCAGTGGCTGCCTGACGGAGCACCACGCCCTGCGGGCCTTGCAGAAGACGGAACAGGATCTCCCGTTCAAGTAAGGGTGCCATCACCGCAATATCGTCAGGTCGGTCCATGAGGCGCATCATGCGCAGCCAAGCATCGACGAGATCATCGCTTGCTGGGTCGACACGGAAGCTCTGCTGATGGGGAACGTCCATCGAGCCAGGCACATCTCGCAGCAGATCGGCAATCACTGTCAGATCGAACCGGAGCAATACGGCAAGATAAGGCACGGCGACGCTCGCTTCGATGACCTCGCCAATCGCCGGCAGAGCCACGGAGGCAACGAATGTGTTTCCGGCAGCATAGTCAAGAACCTGCGTGCCAATCATCAGCCGCTTGCTGCCTTGCAAAATGAGGCTGACAAAAGGCTGGTAAATCTCCGGCAATAGCTTTGTCGGTTGCGTGACACGATAGATCTCCACTCGCGGCATTTCGGCCCGCGTCAGCACGGATTGCGTTCGCTGTGCCACGAATGTCGTCAATGTTCGCAAAGTGTCGTTCATGCCTGTTCGTCACACATCGAACCCGAGCGGGCAATGCATGGAGCAGGAATAGGCAAATAATCGCCAGCTTTGAGTGCGCCTAGTTTCTAGCGGCAGTTTATTGAGTGGCGACCAATAGCCGGCCAATACGCAAGTTTAGCTGAGGCTGAACAGGCATGATTCAAAAGGACAGATCATGAGACTCGAAGACGCCGTCGTTCTCATAACGGGCTCCTCGTCCGGTATTGGCGAGGCCACGGCAAGGGCTGCCGTCAAGGCCGGCGCCTTCGTGGTTTTGCTAAAGCGTGTCGCTGTAAACCTGATTCATGGTTCCAGTTTGTCTTGCTCTGTGATTCACTTTGCCCATGGAAGGAGATGCACCATGGGCAAGCCGCATCCGATCGAGTTGCGTGAGCGTGTCGTTGCGTTTGTGAATGAAGGGCATAGCAACCGTGAAGCCGCTCGGCATTTCCGGGTTTCGCCTCGGTTCGTCAACAATATGATGATGCTGCATCGGTCATCCGGTTCTCTGGCCGCGGCCAAGCAGGGCCACCCGCCTGGTGGTGGGAAGCTTATGGCCCATGGTGACTGGGTCCGCGAGCGGATGTCGGCCCATGGCGAAACGACTTTGGACGAACT
>NZ_FOAM01000012.1 GCF_900109605.1 Xaviernesmea oryzae | reverse complement strand
GAAACTCCGCCGACCACGTTTCTCTTTCTTCCATCTTCAATTGTCAAAAAACAGAGAGCAAAGCAGCCCTCAAACCCACACAAAACCAACCCAAAACGACACCAAATCAACCCCACCAGCCACAAGGGCCAACAAGGCAGAAACGCCGCCATCCGGCAGATCCTGTCGGAAAACATTCAGCCAAAAAACCGGCCAAACACAAAAACGAAGAAAACCAGCGCCAGAAGCGCCGCAACCCCTCGTTCGATGAGCGCCTTATACGGCTACCCACCCAAAAACGTCAATCCTCAAAATGAAGGAAACATGACGGATGAGCGTAACCCGCTGAAATGGCATAGAGAAAAGTGTCCTCCATAGGTCGTGAGCCAAGCCAACCTCCCCGCAAAGGACGCCGAGACGTCGCTAAACAGGCGGGCGAATGGGGTGAGAGCGGATAAAATTTGGAAGACAAATGGAGAAATGGCTTTGGAAGGGGACACGACCTCGCGCGCGCTTGCAGGGCAGTGGATGCTCGGGACAAGCCCGAGCAGGATGTTCCACGGAGTCGGCACAGCGGGAGAATGCGCCAGCGGCGGCGCGATCCGCTCCGCTCCTCAGGCAATCAGCCCGGTCATTGGCTTGAGCAGGGCCGTGCCGGGAAAGACATGCTCGCCGAGCGGGCCTGCGGGCGCGCCCAAGAGATCGACGGCGATGCCCTTGGCCACGGCTCTGAGATCGGTCGTCGGCGCGAGGTCGCGCGCTTCGAACAGCGCCTTCTCCTTGAGACCCGGCCAGTCGGCGATGATCCTGCCGCCTTTCACGGCGCCGCCGGCGAGGAAGGCCACCGTGCCCGTGCCGTGATCCGTGCCCTCCGTGCCATTGATCCGGGCGGTGCGGCCGAATTCGGTGGCGACGAGGATGGCCGTGTCCTTCCAGGCCGGGCCAAGGCCGCTTTCGAAGGCGGCGAAGGCGCGGTCGAGGCCGCCGAGCAGCTTGGCGAGGCGGTCGACCTCCTGGGCATGGGTGTCCCAGCCTTCGAAAGCGAGGGCGGCGACGCGTGGGCCATCCTCGCGCGCCAGAAGCCGGGCGGCGCCGCGCGCCATCTGCTCCATGCCATCGGGATCGCCCGGGCCGCCCTTGGCCTTCACATCCAGGCCGGCGGCGATCTTGCCGGTCTCGATGCCTTGGTGCAGGAGGCCGGCGAGCATCGGGTCGGTCTGGCCGTAGAGGTCGGTGAGCCGGGCGGCGATATCGCCGGTCGCCGGCCTGAGCATGGGCGGCGCCCAGCCGAGCACAGGGGCGGCACCCCGGATCAAGAGCGGCGGCGTGGCGCCGATGGCGAGCCCCGCCACCGGTCTGGCGGCGGGGCCCGGCGCGACGCGCTCGCCCGAAGGCAGCACGGTGATCAGCCGGTTGAGCCAGCCGGTTTCGACATGGCCGGGGGTCGGGAAGCCTGATTCCAGCACGTCCTGGCCATCGAAATGGGAGCGGTCGCGATAACCGGTGGCGCTGGCATGGATCACCGCCGCCTGGCCGGCGCGATAGAGCCGCTGGAATTGCGGCATGGCCGGATGCAGGCCGAAGAAGCCATCGAGCGGCAGCGCCGCGCCCACCCCTTGCGTGGTGAGCGCGAGATCGCCGCGCAGGCCGGCATAATCGGGATCGCCTATCGGCGGCACGGCGGTGAGCCCATCCAGCGCGCCGCGCAGGATGATGGTGATGAAACGCGAATCGCGCGTGCCGGCAGCCGAGGCCAGCTTCGGCATGAAGGCCCAGGCGAAGAGCGCGCCGGAAGCGCCGAGCACGGCGCGGCGGGTGGGGGTGAGAGGATCACACAGCATGGGTCATCGCCTTTGAAATTCGGGGGAGAGGAAGGCGAGCGTCAGGCCCTGTGCGCGGGTTTCCGCACGGGAGACGGTCTGCAGCGTTTGCGGGCTCAAAAGGGGCCCGAGCCGGTCAGCCACGAAGGCACGGGGATCGAGATCGCCCGTCACCTGGCCGGCGAAGAGACTTGCGGCATCGAGCCTTGTGGCGAGCCCCTCGGGCGAGGCCCAGCCATCGCTGCGATCGGAAAAGCCATTGGGGCCAGAGGGGTCCCAATAAGGCTGGCCGAGCGCCTTCATCACCTGCAGCACCTGCTCCGGCTTCGGTTTCAGCCCGGTCGTGCGCAGCATCAGCCCGACATAGTCGAGCGGGGGGCGGATCTTGCCGAGCTCAGGGCTCCAGGCCTCCGGCGCCTCGATCAAAGCGAGATAGACGGCGGAGAGATTGCCTTTGGAGCGGGTATAGGCTGATGCCAGCCGGCTCACGAGGGCGGCCGGCGGATCGTCGGCGACGAAATGACGGGCGAGCTTGACGGCCAGATGATGGGCCGTGGCCGGATAGCGGGCGAGATCGGAGAGCACTGCCCGCCCCTCTTCCGCCCCGCCGGCGGCATAGGTGATGCCCATCACCGTCTGGTCGCCGGGCTCATGCGCCTCCGGGCGGAAAAAGAAGCGTCCGCGCACGTTTTCGGGCTGCTTCTCGCTGCGCGCCACCGTCCAGCCGGTGATGATGCGGGCGAGCGCGGTGACATCGGCTTGGTGATAGCCGCCGTCGACGCCGAGCGTGTGCAGCTCCATGATCTCGCGGGCGAGGTTCTCGTTGAGGCCCTGCTTGCCCTTTTGCCCGACCGGCGAGGCCGGGCCGACCGATTGCTGATTGTCGAGAAAGGCGAGCATGGCCGGATGGGTCTCCACCGCCTGCAGCATCTCCTCGAAGGGGCCGAAGAGATGCGGCCGGATCGCCTCGCGCTCGAAGGCGCCGGCGACGATATGGACCTCGCCGCCCTTGCTGGTGGCCACCGCGAAATGATTGGTCCAGAATTGCGCCAGACGCTCACCAAAGCCGATCAGCGGCGTGTGCAGCGTGCCGTTGAAGCGCGCCTCGGCCTCGGCAATCAGGATCTCCTGCGGCAGATAACGGCGCTTGGCCATTTCAGGTGGCTTGGGCGTCTGCATCCGCGGCTTGGGGTCCATGCCATCGGGCTGAGCCGATTTGCCGGCCATGGCGGCGGGCGCCATTGCGGGGTCGGCGGAAACGGGCTGAACTTTTGCCTTGGCCGTGTCGCTTGCCGGGAGAGAGGCTGCCTGACCGGGCTGGCCTGCCGCGGCGGCGGGCGATGGCGGGCGCTCGCGCTCGGCTTTTTCGGCCTGCTGAAAGAGCCTGAGCTCCTCCAGAAGCGCTGCAGTGGAGTGCAGCCGCGCGCCCGAGGGCACCGGCACCGCGCGCTCCGCCACCTCCTCGCGCAGGAGATCGCGGGCGCCGTCACCCAGCGCGGCGATGCTGCCGGCCTGGGGACCGAGACCGAAACGCCAGAGCGCCAGTGCCGCATCCATGTCCTTGCTGTTGTCCATTCGCAACCGACCTTTCCTGAGCGAAGGGCGTGTGGGCCCAAGGCGGGGGATGAAGGCAAGCCTGTCTCTCCAGGCATCGACAGGGCTTTGACGGATAGGCGGCAGCGATCCGTCGCGGCAAATGGGGTGATTTAGGGGTTATTTCGGGGCGCGATGTCCATGATTCCGGCTGACCTGGCGATGGCGCGCAACGCAGACAGGGGGAAGACGGAGATTGTGAAGCTCGCTGTGCTTGGGCGTGATAGATATCATCACAAGACAGACGGCGATTTACACCGCCGGATCAACAACCAGCATATGAGCCTGATCTATGGAAGACACTATCATCCTATGGCGCCCTGTCGGACCTGAGGAACTGGCTCTGATCGAGGGGCTTGATAGGCGCGGTTTCCCGCCGCGTTTGCCGGATCAACCGATCTTCTATCCTGTCCTGTCCGAGGACTACGCCGTAAAGATCGCTCGCGATTGGAACGTGCCGCGCAGTGGCGCCGGTTTTGTGACGCGTTTTGCAGTTCGCAGGGACTTTCTGGATCGCTACGCGGTGCAAGAGGCCGGCGGCAAAGCACATCTGGAATATTGGATTCCGGCCGAGGATCTGAACGCATTCAATGCCGCGATCGTCGGCAGGATTGAGGTCGTCAAGCGCTTTCCCGATGCGTAAGCCATTAAGGCCGAGTGCGGCCGCTTGTCCCCATGCGCATCCGCCTATTCCTCCGACAAATGCCGCCGGGCCGAGTCCTTGATGGCGCCGACATGGGTGAGCAGGCTGGCGACGATGGCGGGGTCGACCTCGGCCATCATCTCCCTCAGCCAGCCTTCATGCGCCTGGGCCATGGCTTCGAAGCCGGCGCGTCCGGCGGGCGTCAGGCGGGCGACGGTGACGCGGCGGTCGTCTTCCGGGCGGGTGCGCAGCACCAGGCCGTCCGCTTCCAGCCGCTCGACCAGGCCGGTGATGTTGCCATTGGTCACCATGGTGCGGCTGGAGAGCTCGCCCAGGCGCAGGCCCTTCTCCTCCCGGTAGAGCTGGGCCATCAGGTCGAATTGCGGCAGGGTGGCGCCGAATTCCGTGCGCAGGCGGCGGCGGATTTCCTGCGAGATCAGCTTGGTGGTCGACAAAAGCCTGAGCCAGAGGCGCAACTCCGGCTTCTTGCCTTCCTGGGTGTCGCTGACGATATGTTCGAGATCCATGCGCTGCGCCCGGTTTCAGTCCATCCCGTCCGCGGCCGCGCCCTGAACCAGGCAGCGCCTTGCGGAACGACAAGGCCGGGCGGAGATGCCGCCTGACCGTTTCAGCCTGCTGACCTGCGGGAGAGCCGCCGCTGCGTCAAGCTTTTTCCATTCGGAACGGCGCGCGTGCTGATCGCGAGAAGACACGAGACAGGCAGGCGCGCCACAGAGCAATCCGGGATCGCGTCGATGCGCGAGAGTGATGTCTTGCGTCGAGCATCCGGGAGTCCGGCTCCCTTTCCGGCCCAATGCCCTATCGCGCCAGTGCCTTGGCCAGCAGGAAGCCGGAGCCGGCCCCTGTGCCGGCGCCCGGCCAGGTGGCCGCGCCGCAGAGATAGAGGCACTCCACCGGGGTCTTGTAGCGCGACCAGCCGGCGACCGGGCGGAAGAGGAAATTCTGGTCGAGCTGGTGCGAGCCACCCAGGCTGTCCCCGCCGATCAGGCAGGGATTGTCCCGCTCGAGATCGAGCGGGGAGACGACATGGCGGCCGCGCACGCTGGCTGAAAGCCCGGGTGCTGAGCGTTCGATCAGCGCCATCACGCGGTCGGCATAGTCCTCCTTGACCTCGTCCCACGCCCGTGCAGCGATGACACCGGCCGCGTCGCCCTTGATCTCGGCCGGCAGCACGCGCACCTGCACCCAGAGCACATGCTTGCCCGCTGGCGCGCGCGTCGGGTCGAGCGCGGTCGGCTGGCCGACGACGAGCACCGGCTCGGCCGGCAAGAGCCCGGCCATGGCCTCGGCCGCGACGCGGTTCATCATGGCGAGATCCGGCGCCAGATGCACATAGGCGAAGCTTGCGAGCTCCGGCGCGCCGCGCCAGTTTGGCAGGGCGTCGAGCGTCAGATGGATCATCATGGCGCCGGGGCCGGAGCGGAAGCGTTTCACGCCCTGGCGAAACCGTTCGGGCAGCGGCGCGGTGTCGGGCAGCAGGCCGCCAAAGACCAGCTTGGGGTGTAGATTGGCGATCACCGCGCGCCGGGCCGTCAGCCGCCGGCCATCGGCCAGAACGAGACCGCTTGCGCGTCCGCCCTCGGCGACGATCTCGCGCACCGGGCTGTCGAGCAGCAGCGTGCCGCCCTTGGCCTGCAGCAAGCCGACCATGGCCTTGATCATGCTGTCGGCCCCGCCGGCGCCGATCACCATGCCAAAGGCCTGGGTGGCCATGGTTTCAAGATAGGGAAACAGCGCGCCACCGGCCGTGTCAGGAGCAAAATCCAGATGCAGGCCCCAGGCGGCCATCATCGCCTTCAGCCTGTCGTTTTCGAAGTGGCGGTCGAGAAAGGCGCGGGGCGATGAGAGCAACAGCTGGCCGAGATCGTACAGCCGGGCAAAGCCGCCTTGGCGAAAGGCCTGCCAGAGCGCCTTGGCGCCGGCCAGCGACGGCATCGGCGCGCCGAGCAGGCCGAAAAGCGGCGTGGCGAGCGCGCCGAACCCGCCATTCATCCGGTCCCAGGCCTCGGCATCCGCAGCGGAAAGCGCGGCGATGGCGGCACGGGTCTTTGCCCTGTCGGTGCTGACGCCCAAATGGCTGCCATCGCGAAACAGGCTGGCGAAACTGTCCGTCGCGGGCACGAATTGAAGACCATGGGCGGCAAGCTCAGCGCCATAGGTCTTATGAAAGGCGGAGCCGGCAAACATCGACAGGTTCATCGCTCCGAGATCGTGGCGGAAGCCCGGCTCGATCAGCTCGGCCGTCTTCACCGCGCCGCCGGGCGCAGAGGCCGCCTCCACCACCGCCACGGACCAGCCCCGGCTGGCCAGGTGAATGGCAGCCGCCAGGCCATTATGCCCGGCACCGACGACAAGCGCGTCATATGTCGACATCGTCAAGCTCCCCTCAGAGCCCCGGGCATTGAGCCCCTTGAACCTTGCATCACCGCAGGACCGTTTCGGCCCCATTATTTTTGAATGCATATATCGCGGCCGGTCGAACCGCCGAGACCGGGTCTTCTGGACGACTGGAACCGCAGGCTGCGACCGCGCCCGCCAGTCGAGCGAATGGCCGCGCCGAATGAAGGCTAGCACAAAAATCCGATGGCTCCACCGAAATCGTTTAGGCTTAAAATATTTTGTCGGGAGGGCTTTCTGATGCTTGCATTCTCATGCTCCCTGCTTAAGCTTCGCCCCAATGGCCGCGGCCTTCCCGGTTGGCACGCGGCCCGTCGACAAGGGGAACAGCATGACCGAAGCACTCACCGCACTCGCCACCAGCCTCGTCAGCGGCGCCGTCAAGGTCGTCGATCTCAGCGCGCCGCTCGGGCCGGATACGCCCGTGCTCTACCTGCCGCCGCAGTTCGGCAAGAACACGCCGAAAGTGGCCGTGCACACCATTTCCGAATATGACGAGAACGGCCCCTTCTGGGCCTGGAACTGGCTGGAGCTGGGCGAACATACCGGCACGCATTTCGATGCGCCCTGCCACTGGATCACCGGCAAGGACCATCCCGAAAACACCACCGACACCATTCCGCCGCAGAATTTCGTCGCGCCCGTCAATGTCATCGACCGCTCGAAGGAAGCCGCCGAGAACCCCGACTATCTGCTGACCGCCGACAGCATCCGCGAATGGGAAGCCGAGCATGGCGAGATCGAGGCCGGCAGCTGGGTGCTGCTGCGCACCGACTGGTACAAGCGCAACGGCTCGACCGAGACCTTCCTCAATGCCGACGAGACCGGCCCCCATTCGCCGGGGCCGACGGTCGATGCCATCGAATATCTCCTGTCGAAGAACGTCATCGGCTGGGGCCAGGAAACGGTGGGCACCGATGCGGGATCGGCCGGCGGCATGACCCCGCCCTTCCCCGCCCATAACCTCATGCACCAGGCCAATAAATACGGCCTGGCCAGCCTCTGCCATCTCGACCAGCTGCCGCCCAAGGGCGCGATCCTGATCGCCGCGCCGCTGAAGCTCGTCAAGGGCACGGGCTCGCCGGTGCGGGCACTGGCGCTGATCGGGTAAGCGCGGGGAGCGAGGGTGCTCAGCGTCTTCGGCCTGCCCTCTCCCCGCTGGGGAGAGGAAGCTTATGTCGCAGCGGGAACTTTATGAACGAATTGCCATAAAGCGTTTCGTTCCAACGGCTTGAACCTCTTAAATCCGGCAGGTCTGAAACAGTCGTATCGTCTTCTACATTGACAAATTACGGAAAATACGTAATTTTCAGATGATGGAAGGAGATCGATCATGAGCACAGCGCTTCGCATCTCCGCATCGGACTTTTCTCGTCATTTTGGACGAATTCGCGATGCGGTCCATAAGGCTGGGGTGATTGAAGTCACGTCGCACAATCGGGTCGTGGGTGCCTATATCAGTGCAGATGAGCTTGAGCATTTCAACCGTCTGAAGAGACGTGAGGTGCAGGTGCTTCATGTCAGCGAGATCGACGACGCGCTGCTCACTGAGATTGAAAACGCGGACTATGGCGTGATCTCTAAGTGAAACTGCCGGACCCTACGTCGGGCCTTGTCATCCGGTTCGACTACACTTGGTACAGGGACCATTTCAAGAAAGAACGTCCCTGTGCCATCGTTCTGGCCTCAAGCCAGACAGGCATGGTCACGGTCGTTCCGATGACGCATTCCCACCCTGAAATAGGGGAGGAGGATCAATCACTGCGGATACCGGACGATGTCTGCAAGGCGATGGGTCTGGATGAGGCCATCAATTACGTTCGACTGAGCGAGATCAATCGGTGTGAGTGGCCTTAAGACCATATCAAGCCATTGCCGAACGATCCTTCCCGCTGCGATTACGGACATGTTCTCAAGGACTTCTTTTTGGACATGCGAAAACGTCTGGCGGACGCCGTAAGAGCAGGCAGGCTCCACGCATCCAAGGTTTGAACGACCTGAAATCCGGCACTGGTTCAGGATGGTGCCGCCTGCCGAAAGCATCGGACCGAAAATGAGCCGGTCCGCCTCCTTTCAACCTCATGAACCGCCCCTCCGGCAGCACTCGTCCGCGCCGGTTCGGGCCTTGCGGAGAGCACCATGCAGGATGCCCATCACATCATCATCGGCAGCGGCATCAATGCGCTCGTGGCTGCCGCGCTGCTTGGCCGCAAGGGAAAGAAGGTGCTGGTGCTCGAGCGCAACGACCGCATCGGCGGTTGCCTGCGCACGGAGGAGATCACCGCGCCGGGCTATGTCCACGATGTCATGGCCACGACCATGGTGCTCTTCCTCACCTCCCCGGCCTTCGCCGCGCTGGGCAAGGATCTGGAAGCGCGGGGCCTCGAATTCTGCCATTCACCGACGCCGACGGGCGTGCTGACGCCGGACGGGCGCCATGCCGTTCTCTCCATGGACCGGACGAAAAACATCGCCCATTTCGACAGCCTCGCGTCCGGCGATGGCCAGGCCTTCGCACAGGAGATGGGCCGCTTCGGCGCCAATGCCGGCTTCGTCTTCGCGCTGCTCGGCGGCCGGCTCTGGTCCTCGGCCACGCTGAAGCTGGTGAGCCGCGAGCTCTGGCGGCGCGGGCCCCGGGCGCTGGCCGCCTTCTTCGGCGAGGCGCTGGCGCCGGCGCGCAATTATCTGGACGCGACCTATGCGAGCGAGGAGATGAAAGCGCTCTTCGCGCCCTGGGCGCTGCATTGCGGCCTTGGGCCGGAAAGCGCCTATTCGGCCGAGATGGTCAAGGTCATCGGCTTTGCCATCGAGGCGGCCGGCTGCCCGATCGTCAAGGGCGGGGCCGAAAGGCTGACCGAAGCCTTTGCCCGGCTGATCCGCGACCAGGGCGGCGAGATCATCACCGGCGCCGAGGTCGCGCGCATCCTGCCCGGCGGCGCCGGCGGCCGGCCTTTCGGCGTGGCGCTGACGGACAACAGGCGCTTCCCCTGCCGCGAGGGCGTCATCGCTTCCGTCACTCCGCATCAGCTCTACGAGCAGCTGTTGAGGGACTGGCCGGTCGCGTCGCCGCCCGCCGTCCAGGAAGGCTTGAAGCGCTACCGCTACGGCAAGGGCAATATGCAGATCCACTATGCGCTGAAGGGCAAGCCGCGCTGGAAGGCGGGCGAGGCCCTGTCGGGCGTGGCGCTGCTGCACCTCACCCCCGGGCTCGACGGCGTCTCCCGCTCTGCCAACGAGGCCGAACGCGGGCTGCTGCCGGCCGAGCCGACCGTCTGCGTCGGCCAGCCGACCGCGCTCGACCCCTCCCGCGCGCCCGAGGGCGGAGCGATCCTCTGGCTGCAGCTGCCGGACACGCCGCGCATCATCAAGGGCGACGCCGCCGGCCACCTCGCCACGCCCGAGGATGGGCGCTGGACGGACGCGCTGCGCGAGCGGTTTGCCGACCGGGTGGAGGCCATGCTGCGCGCCCAGATCGAGAATTTCGACGAGATCCTGCTCGCCCGCCGCGCTTTTTCGCCCGCCGACCTGCAGGCCATGAATGTCAACCTCGTCGGCGGCGACCCCTATGGCGGATTTTGCGGGCTGGACCAGTTTTTCCTCTGGCGCCCGTTCAAAACCACCACTAACTACTTCACCCATGTGCCGGGGCTGCACCAGATCGGGGCATCGACCCATCCGGGCCCCGGCCTGGCCGGCGGATCGGGCTTTCTGCTGGCCTCCTCGCTTCGGTAGAAGCAGGCAGGTTTCAAGCGCAGAAGGACGGCGGCATGGAGAACGGCTTTTCGGGTGAGATCCTCGGCGATGCGGAGCGACCCAACACCCGGCTGCCGAGCCTCGGCGAAATCGGCCTCAACAATTTCGCCCCCTATATCATGAACCGGCTGATCGCGCGCTGGAACGCCAATCTGGCCGAAGAGCTGAAGACGCGCGACATGACCACGGCGAAGATGCGCGCACTCGCGGTCTTGAGCGTTTCGCCGTCTCTCACGATCAACGAACTCTCGGTCTTCGCGGTGATGGAGCAATCCACCATGAGCCGCACGGTGGATTCGCTGGAGGAGCAGGGCCTGATCAGCCGCAAGCCGCGCGCGGGCGATATGCGCGTGCGCGACGTGGCGATCACCGAAGAAGGCCGCGCGCTGTTCGATGTCTTCTGGCCTACCATGTATGAAGGGCTGCGGCAGATGTTCCAGGACATCGACGACGACGAATATCGCGCCTTCCTCACCACCCTGCACAAGATCCTGCGCAATATCCGCAAGCATGATCTGTGAGACGCCTGGAGTGCCGGTCGAACGACGCGCTTTCCGGCGCGTCTATGCCGGCGCGAGCACGGCATCGCTCTCCACGACCCGCGCGAAATCGGCCGCAAGATGGGCCATGGTGACAGCGAAGATCGTCTCGGCCGAAAGGCCGGCCTCCGGCAGGTCGAAGCCGAGCACGGCATCGCGGGCAACCGTCATGGCAAAGCCGAGATCGCAACCGGCGCGCACGGTGGAATTAACGCAGAAGCCCGCGACCGCGCCGGTGACCACCAGCGCCCCGATCCCCTCGCGCCGGAGATGATCGGCCAGATCGGTGGAGGCGAAAGCGGAGCTGGTGGATTTGATGAAGACCGGCTCGCCGGCAAGCGCCATATCGCAGGTCAAGGGCGCGGCACCGGGCGCATCGGCATGGAGCGGCGAGGCTGGATCGGCCTCGTGATGGCGCACGTGGAGAACCGGCATTCCCCGGGCGCGGAAGCTCTCGGCAAGGTCCACGATCCGCTGCGCCGCCTGGCCGTTCACGTGGTCGCGCCCGGCCTCGATGCGGTCCTGCATGATCTGCTGCATGTCGATGATGACGAGAGCCTGGCGCATCGCGCACTCCTTCTGCTGCTCCACCCGCGAGGGCACGGCGGGGATCGGTCTCGCCTTTCCTATCGATGATGCGCGCCTCTGGCGAGAGACGACGTGGGCTTTTGAGACGACCGCCGCGCCGCGCCCGGCGCGGGCATGAAGGCCGCCGGCGGACGGTGCGGCTCAGGCCGGCGACGCAGGCTGCATCCCCCGCCATTCGCCGGGCCGGGCCGGCCGGTCCCAGTCCTCCGCCAGGCCGAAATGGCGCGCAAAGCCCAGCTCTCCCGCGCGGCTGATCCTGAGGGAACGGCTATCGGGAATGCGGGCGACCCAGCCGCGCGCGAGACACTGGTCGAACAGCGCCGCTCCCAGCTGGCCAGCGAGATGCATGCGCCGTTCGCTCCAGTCGAGGCAGGCGCGGCAGAGCGGCCGGGTGCCGCTGCGCGGTGGGCGAAGCGTCAGGCCGAACGCTGCAAAAAAGCGCTCGCCCTCCTCGGTGAGAAGGCCGACGCCCTCTTCCAGAATCAGAAAGCCGCGCGCCTGAACCGCATCGGAAAGCGCCACGGCCAGCCGTCCGGCCATATGGTCGTAGCAGCTGCGCGCCCGCCTCAGCGCGTCGTCCCTCGGGCCGAGAGGCCGGTGGCGCGCCGGGGCGTTGGCGGCGACAAGCATCAAGGCATCCAGAAGCTGGGCGACCTCACCGGAAGCCAGGCGATAATAGCGATGGCGGCCCTGCTTTTCCCGCGCGAGCAGCCCGCTCTCGACCATCTTGGCGAGATGCCCGCTTGCCGTCTGCGCGGTGACGCCGGCCACCTGGGCCAGTTCGCCCGCCGTCATCGCCACCCCGCCCATCAGCGCCGAAAGCATATTGGCGCGCGCGGCGTCACCCAGCAGGCTGGCGATTTCCGCCACCGTATTTCCCGAGACCATCGCCGTCACGCCGCCGCCCCCTGAAACGATCCACTTCGATGACCGGGAGCATAGCAGGCGCCGCATGGTCTGCCAGCCATCGACATTTCGGCCTCGGCCGAAGCATCGCCCGGCCTGATCTGTCTAGGGTGAACCGGCGGCTCCATCAGAAAAGGACATGTCATGATCGGCAACATCGCTCCCAACCGGGATCTCGCGCTTCTCGTGGCGCTGGCCACCTTGTGGGGCGCCTCCTACAGCTTCATCAAGCTCGGCGTGGAGACGATCCCGCCGATTACGCTGATTGCCTTGCGAACGCTGATCGCCGGCACCTTGCTGCTTGCGCTGCTGCGGCTGCGCGGCATTGCCCTGCCGAGAGACAGGCGCCTCTGGTCGCGTTTTGTGATCCAGGCCTGCCTCAACAGCGTGCTGCCCTTCACGCTGATTGCCTGGGCGGAGCAGCGCATCGATGCCGGGCTCGCCGTCATCCTCAACGCCACCACGCCGATCTTCGCCTTCCTGCTGACATGGCTGATGACACGGCATGAGCCGGCGAATGGCCGCAAGCTCTTCGGTGTCATCGCCGGTCTGGGGGGAACCTGCCTTGTCGTCGGCACGGAGGCGATCGGCGGGCTCGGAGCCGACATCCTGCCACAGCTGGCCGTGCTTGCGGCGGCCCTGTGTTATGCGGGCGCGGCCATTTTCGGCAAGCGCTTCGGCGGGCTCGACCCGATGCTGCCGGCGACCGGCTCGCTGCTCTCGGGCGCGATGATCCTGCTTCCCGTCAGCCTGCTGGTCGACCGTCCATGGACGATGGCGCCCAGCGCGGCCTCGCTGCTTGCGCTCGGCGGGCTCTCCATCTTCTCCACCGCGCTCGCCTTCGTCCTGTATTTTCGCCTGGTGCAGGGTCTCGGGTCGCTGGCGACGACCGCGCAGAGCTATCTGCGCGTGCCGATCGGCATCGCCATCGGCATGGTCGCGCTTGGCGAACGCCCAAGCGCCACCGCCGGGCTCGGCCTTGCCGCGATCCTCATCGGCGTGGCGGCGATGATGCCGGCAAGGCGACGTGCGGGAGAAGCGTAAGCCAGCCTCTCACCGTGCCTTGCGGGCCGGAATGGCCATGGTCGCGACGGCCGCAATCAGCGCCACGCCGGCGAAGATGTAGAAGTTCCAGGCCGGCTCGACATTCAGGGCGGCGATCGCCCCGCCCAGCAGCGGGCCGCAGAGCGCGCCGATGCGGGAGAAGGACAAGGCCCAGCCGGTTCCGGCCGAGCGGATTTCCGGGGCAAGACGCTGGGCGAGATAGCCTGTGAGGATCAGCGAGGCCGAGACCGTGCCGAAGCCGGCGAGCGCCACGAAAACATAGTTGAGCAGGAGCGAGCCCTTGAAGGCGAGCGCGACGATGCCGACGGCGCCGACGAGATAGGAGAGCGTCACCACCCGCTTGGTGCCGAAGCGGTCGGCCAGCGATCCCAGGACGATGCCGCCGAGCGCCGAGCTGAAGCTGAAGACGGCGAGGAAGAGCAGGCTGTCGCCGAGATCATAGCCGCTCTTGCGCATGATCTGCGGCAGCCATTGTGCCAGCCCATAGACCAGAAGCAGACCCATGAACAGGCCGACCCAGAAGCACAGCGTCTCGAAGGCATGGCTGGGCGCGAAGATCGCTTTCAGCACGCCGCGCCAGCCTGGCGCGGGCGCGCTCGCATCCGGCCGGGCAGCGGGCGCAGGCAAGGCAATGCCCATGCGCTCTGCCGTGCGGCGCGCCCTGTCCTGGCGGCCGCGCAGGACCAGCCATTCGACCGACTCCGGCAGGAGCAGCAGGAAGACGGGCAGAAGCAGAAGCGGCAGCGCGCCGACCAGGACGACGCTGCGCCAGCCATGCTCGGCCAGCATCCCCCGGCCGACCAGAGCGGCGGCGAGCAGGCCCATGGAATAGCCGGAATACATCAGCCCGTAATTGAAGCTTTTGCGCCGGGCAGGCGAATATTCGACCGTGAGCGCAGCCGCCACCGGAATGATGCCGCCAAGGCCAAGGCCGGCAACGAAGCGGCTGACGGCGAAGAGGAAGGGGGTTGGCGCCATCGAGGTGGCGATCATGCACAGTGCGAACAGCCCGAGGCAGGCGATGAACATCGGCTTGCGGCCATAGAGATCGCTGAGCGTACCCACGGCGATGCCGCCGATCATCATGCCGATGACGGTATAGCTGCCCATGGCGCCGAGCTCGATCGGCGTCAGCTGCCAGACGGGATCGACGGACAGCGCCGGCAGGATCGCGCCGAGCACGCCGACATCATAGCCTTCGGCAAAGATGGCGGCCCAGCAGAGCGCCACCACCAGCAGGCTGCGGCCGGCCGAAATCGGCGGTGCCGCCGCCGCGGCGGGATCGGAATAGGATGTGTGGGCGGTCGCGGGCATGGCAGGCGTTCTCCTTCGGCCTGGCGCGCTTCGCCGTCTTGTCGCGGCTTCGGGCGCGGACTTTGGTGTCATGCGCCCCGCTTGTAGAAAGGCGCATGGGGGCTCGATCCGGCTCATGACGATGAGCCGGCTATTTTTCGTCTATCTGTTGCCGGATGCGGCTTTCGCCGGCTGATCGGCAGGCGGGCGGCCCCGCGAGGCGTTGCAGCGGCGGCCTATGATGCAGCGCCGGCAAAGACGGCTTATGGCAGCGTCATCCTGACCATCTGCGCGCCGGCCTCTTCGCCCAGCCGTGCGGAAGAGGGCCGGTCGACCCGATCCGCTTAAAGCGTCGCCACCGTCTTCAGCGCCCCATCCAGCGCCGTGCCCTGCTCGTCCAGGAGGGCGGCCTGGCGCAGGCGGCGCATCCAGGGGGCGGCATCGTCGCGGCCCTTGAGCATCGGCACGGCCGCCATCACCCGATCGAACTTCGACAGGCCGCGCGCATGCGTGTCGGAATAGCCCTTGACCAAGCGGCGATTGCCGAGCACCTCGACGGCGAGATCGTAATCCTCGGTCAGGAGCGCGCTCGCCTCGGCAAGCCAGGTCTCCCAATGGGCGGCCTCGCGCTGATGGCGCAGCGAGCCCAGCCGCCAGCGCCGGAGGCCGGAGACCAGATAGAGGCCGGAAAACCAGAAGAGCGTGCCGGTCTTGACCCGGCGGCCCTTGTTGATCAGCCGGTCGAGCCAGGCATAGAGCTTTGGCCGCGCCTCGATGAAATGGCCGAGCCGGGCGGGCAGCGTGCCGCAGACTTCCTCCATGCGCGGATGCATGTATTCGGTGGTGTAGAGGATCTGGTCGGCCTTGGCGCCCACCTCCTTGCGCACGCGCTCGAAGCGGCTCGCCCGCGTCTTCAGGTCCGCCACGCGGATCACGTCGTCATAGGCCATGGCCACAGCCAGATATTTCGCCGCCTGCAGGGTAAAGGCGAAGCCACGCGCCATGCCGCCGGCCGCCGCATCGGCCGCATGCAGCTGGCCAAGGCGTGTCAGATAGGCATCCGCATAGGCTGGATCCTGGAAATCGGTGAGCTTCTTGACCCCCGCATAGGCCATCGCCTGGACTGCGGGCGGACATTCGGCGCGGATGCGCGCGACGAGCCGGTCGAGCGCGGGATGGCCGGCCGTGGCCGGCAGCGGATCCAGCCGCTTGACCGGCGCGGCCACTGGCCGGTCATTGCTGCGCTCGGTGGCGCGGTCGAAGGCGGCGTTGAAAGCGCGCAGGCTGGCATCGATGCCCTTGCCGCCGGCCCTGATCGTCGCCTCGAAGGCCTCCTTCGAAAAGGGCAGGGCGCCGGAGGCCGCCAGCGCGCCGAACATGGCCGACGAGATGACGGAGCCGTTCTTCACCGCCAGCCGCTCCATGTCGAAGGCCACGGTCATGCGGGCGGCGAAATCGGTGGCGGTCACCACGGTTTCGGGATTGCCGATGCCGTCGCCCGGCTTTTCCTTCTCGCCGACGGCATAGGAGCGATGGGTGGAGGCGATCAGCAGCGTCTTGTCGGGCGTGACCAGGCCACGCAGCACCGAGCGCCCGGCCTCCATCAGCTCGGCGGCCAAAACGATATCGACATCGCCGGGCGTCGGCATCAGCGAGAGGATCGGCGTGGCGCCCGGCCGGGCCTTCAGCAGTTCGAGATAATAGATCGTCGCGCCGGTGCGCTGGGCAACGCCGGGCACCGAGGTCGTCTGCGCCACCCAGCCCTCGGCTTCGGCCAAGGCAACGATCCAGTCGGCCAGCACGCCGCCGCCCTGCCCGCCCATGGCGAGAATGGCGATGGACAGCGGCTTGTCGGCCGAGAGAAGACCTGTCGTCGGTTCGCTCATCATCATGTTCATGGATTCATTCCCCTCAATCGGCCCCTCAGTCGGCAAAGACGACGCGGCCGGCGGCGCGGCGCGCCTGCAGCCAGCCGATGACGCGGGCGCGGACCTTCGCCAGGAATCGGTCAAGCCCGGTGGGGTTGTGGATCACATCGGCGCGGTAGAAGGACGGGCAGAGCACGGCGGCTTCCGACACTTCACCGCAATTGCCGCAGCCGACGCAGGAATTGTCGATCGCCGCCACAGGATCGTCCTTCAGCGGATCATCCGTATGCTTGACCGAGAGCGAGGGACAGCCGGAGAGGCGGATGCAGGCGTGATCGCCGGTGCAGACATCCTCGTCCACGCCGAAGCGCTCCTTCACCATCCGCTTGCCATCCTTCACCGCCTTGGCGAAGAGCGGCTTGATCCGGCGCTGCTTGTTCAGCATGCATTCGGAAGAGGCGACGATGATCTTCGGGCCCTTTTCCTTGGTGGTCAGCGCCTCGCGCAGCGTGTCGCGCATGGCCTTGACGTCATAGGTGCGGTCGATCTGGCGCACCCAGGTGGCGCCGATGCCCTTCACCGCGTCGACGATGGAATTGTTGGTCTTGCGGCGCGGATTGAGCGCGCGCGAGGAGAGAATGTCCTGCCCGCCCGTGGCCGAGGAATAGTAGTTGTCGACCACCAGGATGACGCCATCCTGCTTGTTGAAGACGGCATTGCCGACCGAGGTGGCCAGGCCATTGTGCCAGAAGCCGCCATCGCCCATCACCGAGATCGAGCGCTTGCCGGCCTCGACATTGAAGGCCGAGGCGGAGGCCGGGCCGAGGCCATAGCCCATGGTGGTGCCGCCGATATTGAAGGGCGGCAGAATGGAAAAGAGGTGGCAGCCGATATCGGCGGAGACGTGATGTTCGCCCAGCTCCTTTTCCACCAGCTTCATCGCCGCGAAGATCGGCCGCTCGGGACAGCCGGTGCAGAAGCCGGCCGGGCGCGGCGGCACCACTTCGGACAGCGCCTTGACGCGTGGATCGGCCAGAACCGGCGTCGGATCGGGCACCGGCGGGCGGTTGCCGAGCAGCTTCGGCGCATTGGCCTCGAAGAAGGCGGCAAGCCCCCTGACCAGAACCGGCGTGGTATATTCCCCGCCCAGCGGCAGCACGTCCTTGCCCGAGAGCTTCGTCTGGATATCGCGCCGGCGCATCAGCGTATGCAGCGCCTGCTCGATATATTCGGGCGCGCCCTCTTCCACCATGATCAGCGCCGACTTGTCTCGGGCGAAATCGAGGACTTCCTCATCGATGAGGGGATAGGAGACGTTCAGCACATAGATCGGCACGCGGCTTTCGCCATAAACATCGGCCAGGCCGAGCTGCTGCAGCGCGCGCATCAGATTGTTGTAGAGACCGCCCTGGACGATGATGCCGATCTCGCCCGCGCTGGGGCCGAAGAACTCGTTGAGCCCATTGGCCCGCACGAAGTCGACGGCGGCCGGCCAGCGGCGCTCCAGCTTCTCCTTCTCATGCAGGAAGGATGCGGGCGGCAGGACGATGCGGTTCACATCCCGGCGCGGGCTTTCCAGCGCCTCCTTGAGGGTAAAGGCCGGGCGCTTGTTGTCCTTGGCGATGAACTGCCCGTGCACGTGGCAGGAGCGGATGCCGACCTGCAGCATCACAGGCGTGTTGGAGGCCTCCGACAGCTCGAAGCCCTTTTCCACCGCCTCGACGATGGCCGTGAGGTTGGGGCGCGGGGTGAGCAGCCACATCTGCGACTTCATCGCAAAGGCATGGCTGCGCTCCTGCATGATCGACGAGCCCTCGCCATAGTCCTCGCCGATGATCACGAGCGCTCCGCCGGTGACGCCGCCGGAGGAGAGGTTGGAGAGCGCGTCGGAGGCGACATTGGTGCCGGCGGTGGATTTCCAGGTGACGGCGCCGCGCGCGGGATACATCACCGAGGCCGAGAGCATGGCGGCGGCGGCGGCCTCCGAGGCCGAGGATTCGAAATGGACGCCGAGCTCGTCCATCACGTCCTTGGCGTCGGCCAGCACATCCATCAGATGCGAAATCGGCGAGCCCTGATAGCCGCCGACATAGGAGACGCCTGCCTGCAGCAATGCCTTGGTGATGGCGAGAATGCCCTCGCCGCTGAAGATCTCGCCGGCACCCAGCTTGAGGTCTTCCACCTCGCTGGCAAAAGATCGTTCGGCCATTGTCGTTCCCCTATGGCGCGTTTGTTATATGCAAAATCATATTTCTAGGTTTGAAATTTTGTCAAGCGGGATGTTGCGAAGGACATGAGCGTCGCGTCCGCCCCCTCACCCTACCCTCTCCGCGGCGGGAGAGGGAGGCCGGCACCACGAGCGGGCATGCCGTGTTGCGCAGCGAGAAGGCGGTGAGTCTCTTCTCCGCATCGATGAGATGATGTCGGCAGGCAGATGACGGGGGTCGCGGACGATGCCGAGCAGTTCACGCCTCTCCGCCCGACTATTTTTTATTCATATGCATATTAATGAGAGACGCGCCGCACCCATCTGCCTATTTGCGCGCCAATTGCGCATGCTGCATCGCGATTTCGCAATGCCATGTGAAATAGGGCTTGCAGACCGCCCGGATTTAATTTTAAGCTTCAAATAAAAGCATGAACCGGCAAAGACCGGCGATCCGTCCAAGGGAACAACGGAGCCCACTTCCATGACTGATTTGACCCGCCGCCGGGTGCTCGGACTCGGCGCATGCACCTTCGTGTCCGCCGTTCTGGCCGGGCAGATTCCGGTTCGTGCCGCCGATGGCTCGACGCTCACCATCGCGTTCAACGCCAACCTGCCCTCCTTCGACGGCACGGTCGGCCCGTCGGGTGTCAACCCGGCGATCCAGGCGATCTATCGCTCGATCTTCGACCAATATATCGGCCAGGCGCCGGACCTCTCCTTCCAGCCCGGCATTCTCACCGCCTGGGGCTGGAACGACGACAAGACCAAGGTCTGGATGGATGTGCGCCCCGGCGTGAGCTGGCATGACGGCTCGGCGCTGACGCCGGAGGATGTCGTCTGGTCGCTGGAGCGCGCCGCCAAGCCCGAAACCGGCAACCCCGTGCAGGGCGTCTGGGCCGGTATCGGCAATTTCAAGATCGACGGCCAGCGCATCACCGGCGATGTGAAGAGCTTCGACCCCACCATCTTCAAATGGATGGCCTTCCTGACCGGCTATGTGCTGCCCAAGGCCTATTATGAAAAGGTCGGCGCGGCAGGCTTCGAGAAGAAGCCGATCGGCAGCGGGCCTTATATGGTCGATGCTTACGAGGGCAATGCCTATCTCCGGCTGAAGGCGAACCCGCATTATTTCGGCGGCAAGCCAGCGTTCGAAACCGTGATCTTCAAATTCGTCACCGATCCGACGAGCCGGGTGGCCGAGATCGAATCCGGCGCGGCCGATGTGACGCTGGAAGTGCCCTATGAGGAGTTCGACCGCCTCAAGGCCAAGAGCGGGCTCGCCGGCATCTCCACGCCGATTTCCGACATCGGCATGATCTTCGTCACCAATGAAGGCCCGATGCTGGACAAGAATGTCCGCCTGGCCGCCCATCATGCGATCGACAAGGACGGGATCGTCAAGCGGCTGCTGCGCGGCTATGGCGTGCCGATCGACACGCTGGAGGCGCCGCAATATGCCGCCTTCGACCCCTCGATCAAAGTCGGCTACGATCCGAAGAAGGCCGTCGACCTGCTGGCGGCCTCCGGCTTTTCCAAGGACAAGCCGGTCAAGTTCAAGATCCAGACGACGCGCGGGCTGAAGCCCAAGGATTACGAGATGATCCAGGCGATCGTCGGCATGTGGCGCAAGGTCGGCATCGAGGCGGAGATCGAGGTCTACGAGATCGCCAAGCATTACGAGCTGCGCGCCGCCCACAAGCTGGCGCCCGCCGCCTTCTACAATTGGGGCAATGCCATCGGCGATCCCACCACCTCCACCGGCTTTGCCATGTTTTCCAAGACGCCGCACTCGGCCTGGAAGACCGAGGACCTCGACGCCAAGATCGGCCCGCTCTGGGGCGAGAAGGACGAGGAAAAGCGCATTGCCGGCTGGAAGGCGGTCGACAAATACATTGCCGAGGAGGGCTATGTGATCCCGCTCCTGCAATATGTGCAGCCGATCCTCTACAAGTCCACGCTGAAGGTGACGCCCAACGTCTCCAGCGCGCTGCAGCCGACGCTGATCACCGGCGCCTGAAGCGCGGCGGGGCTTTCGGCAAAGCGTCCCTGCCGGCGGCAAGGCATGGCACGCCCTCTCCTCCCGTCATCCTCGGGCTCGTCCCGAGGATCTGCCGCCGGCGGATCGGGGCATGTGCCCCGAGCGATCCTCGGCGGATGATCGACACAAGCCCGCGCATGACCGTCGCCGGCGCTACGGCCAAGGAGAGCCGCGCAGACACCGCACAAAACCCGCAAGCCCGCCAAGGCGGACCTGCAACCTCTTTTCCTTGAGGCGGCCCTTGCCGGCCGCGCGCCCAGAGAAAGGCCCTGGCATGGCTGTCTCTCCCCTGATCACGCGCCTTGGCCTTGCGCTCGTCACGCTGTTCGGCGTCGCCGTCATCGTCTTCTGTCTCTTGCGCGTGGTACCCGGCGATCCCGTTGCCATGATGATTTCGCCCAGCGCCACGCCGGCCGATATCGCGGCGCTGAAGGCGCGCTATGGGCTGGATCTCGGCCTCGGCGCGCAATTCATGCTCTGGCTCGGCGCGGTCGCGAGAGGCGACTTCGGCACCTCGATCTCGCTCAGGCGCGATGTGCTGGAGCTGATCGGCGAGCGCCTGCCGGCGACGCTGGAGCTGGCCTTTGCCGCGCTCGTCTTCGGCATTCTGGCCGGCGGCATGCTCGCCATTTTCGGCACGCTCTGCCGGCGCACCCCGCTCGAACCCGTGCTCGACTTCCTCAACGGCCTGTTCCTGGCCGTGCCGGATTTCGTCTGGGCGCTGGCACTGGTGCTGCTCTTCGGCGTGTTCCTCCCCGTCCTGCCGATCTCGGGCCGGCTCGACCCGTCCGTGCCGGTCGCTTTCGCCACGCCCTTCTATCTCCTGGAAAGCCTGGCGCGGCTGAATTTGGCAGCCGTAGGCGATCTCCTCGCCCATATGGCCATGCCAGTGCTGGCGCTCGGCCTGCCGCTGGCCGCCATCATCGTGCGCACGCTGAAGGAGGCGCTGATCGAGGCGATGCTGCAGGATTATGTGCTGCTCGCCCGCCTCAAGGGCATGTCGCCGCTGCGGCTCGTCGTACAGGAAGCGCTGCGCAATGCCGTGGGCCCGACGCTGACGCTGACCGGCGTGCAGTTCACCTTCATGATCGGCGGCACCGTGATCGTCGAGCGAATCTTCGCCTATCCCGGCCTCGGCAATATGGCGATCGACGCGGTGATCAACCGCGACCTACCGCTGATCCAGGGCATCGTTTTGACCTTCGGTGCGCTGTTCATCGCCATCAACATCGCAACCGACCTGATTGCCGCTCTTCTCAACCCGAGGCAGGCCCATGGCTGATCTCTCCCTTCCCCTCGCCGTGCCACGCCACCGGGGCAAGACGCTGCGCGTGCTTCTGACTGAGCCACGCGTGGTGCTCGCCGGCGGCTTTCTCGCCCTTCTCCTCCTGGTCGCGCTCTTTGCCCCCGCGCTTGCGCCCAAGGACCCGCTGGAGCAGGACCTGATGCTGGGCACGCTGCCGCCGGCCTGGCTTGAGGGCGCGGAACCCGGCTTTCTGCTCGGCACCGACGATCTCGGCCGCGACGTGCTCTCGCGCGCGCTCTACGGCACGCGCATCGCGCTCACCGTCGCCGTGACCGCCGCCGGGCTTTCGGCGCTCATCGGCACCGCGCTTGGCCTTGCCGCCGGCTGGTATGGCGGCTGGGCGGACCGGATCATCTCCCGCATGGTCGATATCTGGATGGCCTTTCCGCCTGTGCTTCTTTCGGTGCTACTGGTGGCCGTGCTCGGCTCCGGCCTGCATTCGGTGATCGCCGCCATCGTCATCATCGACTGGACGCGCTTTTGCCGGGTGATCCGGGCCGAGACGATCAACCAGGCCGGGCTGGACTATGTCACCGCCGCCCGCGCCATCGGCTTTTCGCGCCGGCAGATCCTGTTCAAGGAAATCCTGCCCAATGTCGCGCCTGTCCTGGCGGCGCTGATCAGCCTGGAAATGGGCATTGCCGTGATCGTCGAGGCGATCCTGTCCTTCGTCGGCCTGTCTCTCTCCTCCGACACCCCAACCTGGGGCGGCATGATTGCGCAGGGGCGGCAGATGATCCACCAGGGCTGGTGGGTACTGGTCGTACCGCTTCTCGCGCTCTTCGCCACCGTGCTTGCCTTCAACCAGCTGGGCAATGGCCTGCGCGTGGCGCTCGATCCGGTGATGCGCCGATGAGCCAGCCGCTCCTGTCCATCGAGGCGCTCAGCGCCATTTCCACCCGCGACGGCGGCCAGCCGGTGCTGCGCGATGTCGATCTGACGTTGAAGCGCGGCGAGGTGCGCGGGCTGGTCGGCGAATCCGGCGCCGGCAAATCCACCGTCGCCAAGGCCGTGCTCGGCATCCTGCCATCGACCGTCAAGCTCACCGGCGGCTGGGTTCGCTTCGAGGGGCAGGACCTGATGCAGATGAAGCGCGCGGCCTTTTCCGCCCTGCTCGGCCGCGACATCACGCTCATCCCGCAGGATCCGCAGACGGCGCTGAACCCAGCGCGCAGCATCGAGGCGCAGCTGACCGACGGGCTGCGCCTGAAGCTCGGCCTGTCACGCACGGCTGCCCGCGCCCGGGCGCTGGAACTGATGGACGAGGTGCAGATCCGCGATCCCGCCCGCGTGCTCGCCGCCTATCCGCACCAGCTGTCCGGCGGCATGCGCCAGCGCATCCTGATTGCTGCCGCCTTCGCGCCGGAGCCGAAGCTTGTCGTGGCCGACGAGCCGACCACGGCGCTCGATGTCACCGTGCAAAAGGAAATCCTGCGCCTGATCCGCCGTATGCAGGAAGCCCATGGCACGGCGGTGATCTTCGTCACGCACGATCTCGGCGTGGTCGCCAAGATCTGCGACAGTGTCACGCTGCTTTACGCCGGCAAGGTGATCGAGGACGGGCCGACGGCGCGTCTGCTCAACGCGCTCCGCCATGCCTATACCCGCGCGCTGCTCTCGGCCGGCCCGCGCTATGACCGGCCGGATGCCGGGCTGGAGCCGGTGCCCGAAGCGGTGTTTGCCCAGTTGCGCGCCGAAATCGGCCTATCCCAGAGCAACAGCGAAGGACCCCGCTCATGAACGCCGGCAGCCTGATCGAGGTCGAAGGCCTCGAGGTCATCTATGGCGGGGGCAAGGGCCTGTTCGGCCGACAGAAGCCCGGCAACCGCGTGCTCAAGGGCGTGGATCTGACGATCGGCCGGGGCGAGATGGTCGGCATCGTCGGCGAAAGCGGCTCGGGCAAGACGACGCTCGGGCGCGCGCTTCTCGGCCTCGTCCCGGCGACCGCCGGGCAGATCCGCTTCGACGGACGCGCGATGTCGGGCTTGAGCAAAGGCGAGATGCGGCCCCTGCGCCGGCGCATGCAGATGATCTTCCAGGACCCGATGGCCTCGCTCAACCCGCGCCATTCGATCCGCCGGATCTTGAGCGCACCGCTCTTTCTCCATGGACTGGCACGCAGTGAGGCGGAGGCAGAGACGCAGCTGGCCGCCATGCTCGCCCGCGTCTCGCTGCCGCCCGTTGTGCTGGATCGCAGCCCGCACGAGCTGTCGGGCGGCCAGCGCCAGCGCGTCGGCATCGCCCGCGCCGCGCTGCTGCGCCCCGATTTCGTTCTGGCCGACGAGATCGTCTCGGGGCTCGACGTCTCCACCCAGGCGCAGGTGCTGAACCTGTTGAAGGGTCTCAGCCGCGACATGGGCCTCGCCATGGCCTTCATCAGCCACGATCTCTCGGTGATCCGCGCGGTCTGCGACCGGGTCTATGTGCTGCGCTATGGCGAGATCGTCGAGGCCGGACCCTGCGCCCGCGTCTTCGACAATCCGCAATCCGACTATACTCGCCTGCTGATCGACGCGATTCCGCTGCCGGAGATCGACCCCGACTGGCTGGGCCGCACCCCTCCCACGGCTGCCGACGGCACGCATCGGGCAGCACCAGGGGCCGGCGGCGGCGGGTCCGTGCTTCCATCCGGCTTTGGTCGAGCGGCCGCGATCACACCCCTGCAGGAGAAACGCGCATGAGCGATGCCTTGAACCCGGCTGCCGAAACCGCGCACGCGACCTCGCCCGCCGGCAGCCTGCCGGGCCGTATCGGCCTCGATCATGTCGGCCTCACCGTGCCGGATCTCGATGAAGCCGCCGCCTTCTTCGCCGGCGTGCTCGGCTGCGCCGAGGTCCTGCGCTTCGGCCCGATCGGCGATCCCGAGGGCGATTTCATGGTCCAGGCGCTCGGCGTCCATCCGCGCACGCGCATCGAGCGCGTGGCGATGATCCGCACCGGCCATGGCTCCAATCTCGAACTCTTCGAATATTCCGCCCCGGACCAGGCGCATTATAGACCTGTGAACAGCGACATCGGCGCCTTTCACCTGGCCTTCTATGTCCGCGACATCCAGGCGGCCAAGGCCTTTCTCGATGCGCAGGGGGTCGCAACGCGGCTCGGCCCCATTCCGATCGAGGACGGGCCGATTGCCGGCCAGTCGATCCTCTATTTCCAGGCGCCTTGGGGCCTGCAGCTGGAGCTGATCAGCTATCCCCAGGGCATGGCCTATGAGGCCGGCGCGCAGGTGCTGCTCTGGGACCCGCGCGCAGCGTGAGCTCCCTTCCAGCCAAGGCGACCGATCAGAATTCCTGCCACGCGTCCTTGCTGGTTTCGAGCGCGGCATTGCCGGAAAAGGCGGAGGCGATCTTACGGCCGAGCGCGTGCACGGGCGAGGCAGCGGGCTTGCGCGGCGCCTCGGCCGGGCGGTAGGCGGCGGGCGCCGGCCTCGCGACGGATGCGACGCTGCCAATGTGGGCGCTGGAGCCTCCGGACAGTTTGAAGGCGGCGATCAACTGGTTCAGCGAGGCGGCCTCCTCGGCCATCTTATGGCTGGCGGCGGTGGTTTCCTCCACCATGGCGGCGTTTTTCTGCGTGTCCTGGTCCAGCTGGTTGACCGCCATGTTGATCTGCTGCAGCCCGGAGGATTGTTCCTGCGCGGACTCGACGATGGCGGCCACGTGCCGGTTGATCTCCTGCACCTCGTCGACGATCACATGCAGCGCCTGCCCGGTATCGCCGACAAGCTTCACACCCTGGGCCACCTGGGTGTTGGAGGTGTTGATCAGCGCCTTGATCTCCTTGGCAGCCTTGGCCGAGCGCTGGGCGAGCTCGCGCACCTCCTGGGCGACAACCGCAAAGCCCTTGCCGGCCTCGCCGGCGCGCGCGGCCTCAACCCCGGCATTCAGCGCCAGAAGATTGGTCTGGAAGGCGATTTCGTCGATCACGCCGATGATCGAGGAGATCTCGTTGGCGGACTGGGCGATCTGCTCCATCGCGCGGGTCGCCTCGCGCACCACCTCGCCCGACTGCTCAGCGCCGGCCTTGGCCCGGCTGACGAGTTCGCCTGCCTCGCGGGCCCGGCGCGATGCGTCGCGCACCGTCGTGGTGATCTGTTCGAGGGCCGCGGCGGTTTCCTCGACGGCGGCGGCCTGCTGCTCGGTGCGCCGAGCCAGATCGTCGGCGGCGCCGCGGATTTCGTTGGCGCCACTGTCGATGCCGCGTGCATTCTCCGCCACGGTCCGCAGTGCGGCCTGCAGCGTTTCGGCCGAGCGGTTGAAATCATGGCGAACGCCGTCGAGCGTGCCGATAAAGGCCGCATCGATGCGATAGGCGACATCGCCCTGGGCGAGTTTCGCGAGGGCAGCGGCCAGATTGTCCACCGCGAACTGGATGTCGGCGGCCTCGCGCATCTTCTGCGCCTCGCGCTCGGCGCGCTCCTCGTCCGACAGTGTGCGCTGGCGGGCGCTCTCGCGCTCCAGGCGGGTCTGGTCGATGGCGTTCTGGCGGAAGACCTCCACCGCCTGCGCCATGGCGCCGATCTCGTCGCCGCGCGTCAGCCCGTCGACCGCAGCCTCCGAATTGCCCGATGCCAGCGCCGCCATGCGCAGGCGCAGCCGGTCGAGCGGGCCGGTGATGCCTTTGCTGGCCACGAAGAGAGACAGGCTGACGCCGAGCACGATGGCCAGCAGGCCGCCGAGCATCATGGTCAAGCTGGCGCTGTGCGTGCCATCGGCAATGTCATGGGTCTGCGCCTCGACCCGGGTGCCGGCAAGATCGACGAGGTCGGTCAGCTTCTTGTTCAGCTCGACGATGGCCGCGTCGACCTCGATATTGTAAGCCTGCGCCTTGTCGTTTTCATCGGCCAGGCCCAGCTTGATCGACGTGTCGATCTTGCTTTTGACCGACGTCATGCCGCGCTTGATCTCCTCGATGGTCTGCGTGTTCTCCGGCGTCAGCTGGCTGGCGATGTCGAGTTTCGCCAAAGCCTCGGCAAAGGAGCTTTCGACGATCGCCGCAGCATCCCGCGCCTCTTGCGACGCGCCTGCGTAAGCCGTCGTGCGGTAGAGCGCATAGCCCATGCGGTTGAGATTTCGGTTCGCCCGGGCAAGCGCCACCCGCGCTTCCGAATCCGTCTGCAGAAGCTCCTGATAGCTGGCATCGGACACACCGAGGACATGGGCGGCATAGATGGCGGTCGCGATCGCCACCAGGCCCATCATGACGACGAGCGCGACAATCTTGACGCTGATCTTGATCGAGGAAAGCATGGCCGGTCCTTCATCAAAGGGTTATGCTCTGAAGACGCCGCTGCATCGCCGATTAATGTGCATATAGTCTTACGCAATCGACCTCACGGCTCCAGCGGAGCCGCTCAAGGCACGAAGGCGTGCAGACGAGCACGAAAAGACGGCGCCCGAGATTCTGGCAGCGTTAACTCCAGGTTGTTTATGACAAAAACACGCTTATATTAAGAATAAGATAAATTTCACGTATCCAAATTTTGACCGCAAGACCAAACCTACGCCCACGGACGCATGCGTTTTCTCGAACGCCGAAGCCGATGCCTGGGAGGTCGGGCCTGCCACTGTCAGGCGGGGACCACTTCCGCGGCCTGCCGCCCGGCGCGCAGATGGCTGGGCGGCATGCCGATGATCTTGCGGAAGGCGCGGCTGAAGGAGGCCTCGGACTCGTAGCCGAGCCGATTGGCGACCGAGGCGACGCGCTGGCCGTCGCGCAGCCATTGATGCGCCTGGTGCATGCGCATGCGGGCAATGTAGCGCGCCGGCGTTTCGCCGACGACGTCGACGAAGCGCTGGGCGAAGCCGGAGCGTGAGGCGCCCATCAGCCGTGCCAGTTCCGGCACGCTCCAGTCGCGCTCCGGCTCCAGATGAATGGCCGCCAGCACGCGGCCGATCTCGGGATTGCGCACCGCCGCCAGCCAGCCGGTGGCTGCGCCGCAGCCATGCTCCACCCAGGCGCGGATGATCGTGGCGGTCAGCACATCGGCGAGCCGGGCGAGAATGCCGCCGGAGCCGACGCGCTGCATCTCCACCTCGCGCATCATCGCCGCCAGAAGAGCCGGGATCGCCGGCTCGCTGCCGGCAAGATCGCTCGTGAGCATCAGCGGCGGCATCAGTTGCAAGAGCGGGTGGCGCGGGTCGACATTGAAGCGCATGACGGCGAAGAACAGAAGGTTGCGCGCGTCGGCGCAGGCGCATTGCAGATCGACGATGCCATCGCAGACCTGCCGCTTGCGCAGATCGCCGACCGCCACGGGGGTGACATCAGGGGCGCTGGCCAGCACATGGGCATCCCCCCGGGGCAGGAGCACAGCATCGCCGGCGGCAAGCTCCAACCACTCGCCCTGCGGCGTCTTCAGCCAGGCGGCACCGCCGGCCAGAAAGTGAAACTGCGCCTGCGCCTGCGGCGGATAGGCCGTGGCCCAGGGCGCGGAAGGCTGGCAGCGGCCATATTCCACCCCATCCAGCCGCAGCCCGCGCAGGATCTCGCTCAAGGCATCATCCATGACATCCCTCCCAACCGGCCGCGCCGGCCTGTCCCCATCACCGGCTTCATCGACGGATCGGCGCATGCGGCTCCGGCTCGGTGCGTGCCGGATGCTCGCATCCCGCAGCGCAGAGGCGCCATGCGTTGCGCGTGAGGCGCAGTGCGATTTGGCGTTTCTGCATTGCTTTATGGATATCCTAGCATAGAAACGCCGGAAGAACAGGCATAGCGTCCGCTCAGATTATTTCAGGAGTCGGAAATGAACAATCCTGTCTCACTCTACCCGGAACACCATCCGGACGCAGAGCGGCCCGCTTACTGGGGCGCCGTGTTCTCGCTGGCGCTCGGCGTCTTCGGTCTTGTCACGGCGGAATTCCTGCCGGCGAGCCTGCTGACCCCCATGTCCGCCGATCTCGGTGTCAGCCTTGCGGCCGCCGGCCAGTCGGTGACGATGACGGCGGTGATCGGCGGCATTGCCGGACCGGCCGTGGTCGTCGGCACGGGCCGGCTCGACCGGCGCATCGTGCTGCTCTGGCTCACCGGGCTGCTTGTCGCCTCCAGCCTGATCGCGGGCTTTGCCCAAAGCCTTCCCGTGCTGCTTCTTGCCCGGGTGCTGCTCGGCATCGGGCTCGGCGGCTTCTGGGCCATGTCGCTGTCGCTGGCCATGCGGCTGGCGCCCGAGCGGCTGATGCCACGCGCCATGGCGATCATCATGTCCGGCGTGTCGCTCGCCACGGTCTGCGCCGCGCCGCTTGGCGCCTGGATCGGCGCAACGCTTGGCTGGCGCTGGGCCTTTCTCCTGGCGGCGGCCATCGGCGGCGTCGCCTTCCTCGCCCAAGCCGTCACCGTTCCCGCTCTGCCATCGACGGGCGCCACCAGCCTTGCCACCATTGCCCGCGTGATCCGGCGTCCGGCCATCCGGCTGGGGCTCGCCACCATCCTGCTGGCCGTCACCGCCCATTTTTCTGGCTTCACCTATATCCGCCCCTATCTGGAGCAGGTGCCGCATTACGATGTCGAGGCGATCGCCGGTGCACTCCTGGTGTTCGGCATTGCGGGCTTTCTCGG
This sequence comes from Xaviernesmea oryzae, assembly GCF_900109605.1. Lineage (GTDB taxonomy): Bacteria > Pseudomonadota > Alphaproteobacteria > Rhizobiales > Rhizobiaceae > Xaviernesmea > Xaviernesmea oryzae. The sequence continues at coordinate 160,412 of NZ_FOAM01000012.1, read as the reverse complement.
CAATCTCGTCGGCGGCTTTCTGGCCGAGCGCAGTGCGCGGCTGGCCATGAGCCTGGCGGCGCTGGTGATCTCGGCCTCGGTGCTGGCGCTGGGTCTGGTCGGCGCATGGCCCGGCGTGACGATGGCGGCGCTGGCCACCTGGGGCCTGGCCTTCGGGGCCTTTCCGGTCAGTGTTCAGGCCTATATCAGCCGCAATGCCGGCGACGAGGCCGAAGGCGCGGGCGCGGCAGTGCTGGTGGCGTTCCAGATCGCCATTTCCTCCGGCGCGGTACTGGGCGGCATGATCATCAATGGGCAGGGACCGGCCGGCGTCTATCTCTTCGCCGCGCTCGCAGCGCTTCTCGCCGCCTCGCTGACCTTGATCGCCCGCACGGCCAGAAGCCGCACGGCCTGACGGCATGCGTGAGGGCGAAACGGCGCACGCGCCTCGAAGGCACAGGCGCATATCGCGCCTGTGCCGAACACGCCGTGAAGGCCCGATGAGGCATCTCCCCATGCCGTCTGCGGGCCTCTATCCGTTTGCAGCATGGCGGACGACCGCGCTCACCCCATGCGCAAGACACGCTCGGACAGCTCGCGCTCGACCTCGTTCAGCCGCTGCAGATGGCAGAGGACATTGCGAAATGTCTCCATGAAGCTGGCGGTGTTGGTGAATTCCTGCCGTGTATAGGCGTCGATGATCTCCAGGAGATCGTCGCGGTCCCGCTCCAGCTTGTCGATGTTCAGCATGCAATTGCCCCCGTCGTAATGCCCTTAAACGCCGGGGTCGAACATATGTTCCATGTCTAATGATTTTTATTTTCATATGACGATGAGCTTGGTGGCCGCACCTGACGCGGGCCGGCCGGCCCTGCCAGGGGCTGCGCTCGAAGGCGCGGCCGCTGCAGGTAAGCGATTTCTTTATTTCCAACAGCGCCATTTCGGCGGAGGAGAATTTTCTCTGCGGCAGCGCAAATGAGCATCGCTTTGTTCGAAAAAGCACAAAGTCTGTAGATGATATAGATTATGCCTTGGCCGCATGCGGCTATCCATGTTTCAACAGGGAGACGACGATGACCGAGACCACGCAGGACGCGCTGAAATTCGCCTATTGGGTGCCGAACGTATCCGGCGGCCTCGTCATCTCCAACATCGAGCAGCGCACCGACTGGACGATCGACTATAACCGCAAACTGGCGCAGATTGCAGAGGCAAACGGCTTCGACTATGCGCTGAGCCAGATCCGGTTCACCGCCGGCTATGGCGCGGAGTTCCAGCACGAGTCCGTCTCCTTCAGCCATGCGCTCCTGGAATCGACCAGCAAGCTCAAGGTGATCGCCGCCCTGCTGCCGGGGCCCTGGAACCCGGCGCTCGCCGCCAAGCAGATCGCCACCATCAATCATCTGACGAACGGGCGCATCGCCGTCAACATCGTATCGGGTTGGTTCCGGGGCGAGTTCCAGGCCATCGGCGAGCCCTGGCTCGATCACGACGAGCGCTACCGCCGCTCGGAAGAGTTCATCCGGGCGCTGCGCGGCATCTGGACCGAGGACAGCTTCACCTTCCGGGGCGATTTCTACCGCTTCTCCAACTATTCCCTGAAGCCGAAGCCGATCGATCCGCAGCCGGAAATCTTCCAGGGCGGCTCGTCGCGGGCGGCGCGCGACATGGCGGCGCGTGTCTCCGACTGGTATTTCACCAATGGCAATACGCCCGAAGAGATCGCCAAACAGGTCAACGATATCCGCGCCAAGGCGCGCGAAAACGGCCATTCGGTCAAGATCGGCGTCAATGCCTTCGCCATCGTCCGCGAGACGGAGGAAGAAGCCCGCGCGGTTCTGGCCGAGATCATCGACAAGGCCAATCCGGAGGCCGTCAATGCCTTCGGCCATGAGGTGAAGAATGCCGGCAAGGCCTCGCCCGAGGGCGAAGGCAATTGGGCGAAATCGAGCTTCGAGGATCTCGTTCAGTATAATGACGGCTTCCGCTCCAACCTGATCGGCACGCCGCGCCAGGTGGCCGAGCGGGTGGTGGCGCTGAAGCGCGCCGGCGCCGACCTGATCCTGCTCGGCTTCCTGCATTTCCAGGAGGAGGTCGCCTATTTCGGCGAGCATGTCATTCCGCTGGTGCGTGCGCTGGAACAGGCCGAGGCCGAAACCCCGATCGCCGCCGAATAGGCCGTCTGTCGCCTCCGGTCTTCACAGGGCCGCTGAAGGCCTCCCGGCATCCAAATGGGGAGACGGCGCTCGCCTCCTCCCTGCGCAGCCGGGAAGAATGTCTCAGCCGCCCGACCCGATTGAAGACGACCGCTTGTGGCACTGGCCTCCTCTCCCCTCGGGGAGAGGGCAGGGTGAGGGGACCTTGGCCCCCGGAAAATGACATCCTTCGAAACCCGACCGTGCCGGCGTTTCTCATCCAACGCGATCCCGCAAGCGGGATCGCGACGGGCTCCTTATGGCTTGAATGCAGGGCGGAGCCCTCTTTGCCGCCTTCCCTTGATCAAGGTGATCCGCCGCCATGTTTCCAACCGTCCATGCCTTTGCCGGCTTCCCCCATCACAGCCTGGCCGCCGAGCTTCTGGAGCTGGAAGCCGAGAGCCTGCGCGCGCCTGGCAGTCTCAGGGACCGTCTTCTGCGAGCAGAGGATGGGCGGACAAAGTCGGTGGAGCCGGCGGCACACGCCCCCGCGCTCGAACTGGTGAATATCGGTCTCTCCTTCGGCGGCGTCGTCGCGCTTGACGGCGTCGATCTTAAGGTTGCGCCGGGCGAGATCCGGGCGATCATCGGCCCGAACGGCGCCGGCAAAAGCTCGCTGATCAACGTGCTCTGCGGCGTCTATCGCCCCCAGCGCGGCCATGTTGCGATTGGCGGGCAGGTGCATCGGCCGGTGCCGACGCAGAAGCTGGCGGCGCTCGGCATTGCCCGCACCTTCCAGAACCTGGCCTTGTTCAAGGGCTTGAGCGCGCTGGACAATATCACCGCCGGCCGCAGCTACTCGACCCGTTCCTCCTTCCTCGCCCAGATCGCCGGCCTGCCGCAGGCCCGGCGCGAGCGCGCGGCGGCGCTGGAGCGCGCGCAAGAGCTGATCGCCTTCTTCCATCTCGATGCCTATGCCGACCGCCCGGCCGGCACGCTGCCCTATGGTGTGCAGAAGCGCGTGGAGCTGGCGCGCGCGCTGGCCGCCGGGCCGCGCATTCTGCTCTTGGACGAGCCGATGGCCGGCATGACCGCCACCGAGAAGAATGAGCTCGCCTCCTTCGTGCGCGCCGCGCACCGGCGCTTCGGCCTCACCGTCGTTCTGATCGAGCACGATATCGGCGTGGTCATGGAGCTGTCGGACCGCATCGCCGTGCTCGATTACGGCCGCAAGATCGCCGATGGCACCCCAAGCGAGATCGCCGCCGACCAGAAGGTGATCGACGCCTATCTCGGCGTGGCGCCCGAAAACCAGGATGGCGAGGGGATCTGACCATGGCGGATTTCGACTGGTCGTTCTTCACCGAGGTGCTCGTCGGCGGGCTCTTGTCCGGCGTCATGTATTCGCTCGTCGCCATCGGCTTCGTGCTGATCTACAAGACCTCGGGCGTCTTGAACTTCGCCCAAGGGGCGCTCTTGCTCTTCGCAGCCCTCACCTTCGTCAGCCTGGTGGAGCGGGGCCTGCCCTTTGCGCTGGCCTTTCTCGTCACCTTCGCGGCGATGGTGCTGATCGGCGTGGCCATCGAGCGCACGGTGCTGAGGCCGCTCACCAACAAGCCGCCGATCACCCTGTTCATGGCGACCCTCGGCCTCTCCTATATCATCGAGGGCGCGGCCCAGCTTCTCTGGGGCACGCAGGTGCATGGGCTCGATCTCGGCATCGAGGATCTGCCCTTTGATGTCGCCGGCGTCTTCGTCAGCCAGTTCGATCTCTTCGCCGCCGCCACCGCCGCGCTGATGGTGGCGCTGCTGTCCGCCTTCTTCCGCTATAGCCGCATCGGGCTCGGCTTCCGCGCTGTCGCCGACGATCCCTTCGCAGCGCTGGCCATCGGCCTGCGCCTGCCCTTTATCTGGGCCAGCGTCTGGGCGGCGGCAGGCCTGGTGGCGCTGGTCGCCGGCCTGCTCTGGGGCGCGCGGCTCGGCGTGCAGTTCTCGCTGTCGCTGGTGGTGCTGAAAGCACTGCCGGTGCTGGTGCTCGGCGGCTTCGATTCGATCCTCGGCGCCATTGTCGGCGGCCTCCTGATCGGCGCATCGGAGAAGCTCGCCGAAGTCTATCTCGGCGATCTCGTCGGCGGCGGCATCGAGGGATGGTTCGCCTATGTCGTGGCGCTTGCCTTCCTGCTCATTCGTCCCGCCGGCCTCTTCGGCCAGAAGCTCGTGGAAAGGGTGTGACCGTGGCCGCCTCCGAAACAACTGCTTCCCTCTTGCCCGCAAGCCCGCTTGCGCCTGCTGTGATCAAGGCCGCGCCGCTCGCCCTTCTGCTGGTGGTCGCCTATGGTGTCATTCCCTTTATCGGCGACAGCTACCTGTTCGAGGCCATCCTGCTGCCCTTCCTGGCGCTCAGCCTTGCCGGCGTCGGGCTCAATCTCCTGACCGGCTATGCCGGCCAGGTCTCGCTCGGCTCGGCCGCCTTCATGGCCGTCGGCGCCTTCGCCGCTTATAATTTCCATCTGCGGGTCGAAGGCCTGCCGCTTGCCGTCGCCATTCTGCTCGGCGGGGTCTCGGCGGCCGCCATCGGCCTGATCTTCGGCCTGCCGAGCCTCAGGCTGCGCGGCTTCTATCTCGCCGTCTCCACGCTCGCCGCGCAATTCTTCGTGCAATGGGTGCTGACCAAATTCAGCTGGTTTTCCAACCAATCGGCCTCCGGCGTCATCGACGCGCCGCCGCTGACCCTGTTCGGCCTCACTTTCGAAGGCGGCGCCGGGCGCTATCTCTTCGCGCTTGTCGTCGTCACGGTGCTGACCTTCCTCGCCGCCCGGCTCGTGCAATCGGAAACCGGGCGCAATTTCATCGCCGTGCGCGACAATGAAACGGCGGCGCGTATCATCGGCATTCCCGTGCTGCGCACCAAGCTTTTGGCCTTCGCGCTCTCCTCCTTCATCATCGGGGTGGCCGGCGCGCTCTGGGCCTTTGCCTATCTGCGCACTGTGGAGCCGGCCGGCTTCAATCTCGACCGCTCCTTCCAGATCCTGTTCATCGTCATCATCGGCGGGCTCGCCTCGCTGCGCGGTGCCTTTTTCGGCGCGGCGCTGATCGTGGTCTTCCCGCTCATCCTCTCGCGGCTGGGATCACTGTTGCTCGGCGATGTCTTCGATTCCGGCGTGCTCGACATGACCCAGCGCATCGTGCTGGGCGCGCTGATCATCCTCTTCCTGATCCTGGAGCCGGATGGGCTCGTCGCCCTCTGGGACAGGCTCAGGCGACGCCTGCAGCCGGGTTCGCGTCCCGCATGAGGCTTTAGGCGCTCGCGCACCCCCGAAACAGGACGCGGCAGCCCGCGAAGGCCGCTTCGTCACCCCACCCTGAAATCACCCGGCTGGCCGCCCGCCCGCCGAACCATGGAGCATGACCTGACATGACCTTGCATACCCGCCTGAAAACGGCCGCGCTCGCCGCCGGCATTGCGCTTGCCGCCCTCTCGCTGCCCGCCTTCACCCGTCAGGCGCTGGCCGACGAGCAGCATTTTCCACTCCAGAGCTACCGCGTCGGCCCCTATGCCGCCGGCGGCACCGGCTTTTTCGGCGGCTTCATCGATTATCTCAACCTGATCAACACTCGCGACGGCGGGGTGAACGGCGTCAAGCTCACCTGGTCGGAGGCCGAAACGCAGTACGAGGTCGAGCGTGGCGTCGAGGCCTATGAGCGGCTGAAGAGCCACCAGGGCATCGCCGCCTGGAACCCGCTGTCCGTCGGCATCGCCTATGCGATGATCGACCGGATCACCGCCGACAAGGTGCCGCTGATCACCATCAATCACGGCCGCACCGATTCCACCGATGGCCGCGTCTTCCCTTACGTTTTCCCGCTGCTGCTCAACCCCTACAGCGAGACCTCCGGCATCGTGAACTACATCGCCTCCAAGGAAGGTGGGCTGGAGAAGCTGAAGGGCAAGAAGATCGTCGTGCTCTATCACGGCTCGCCCTATGGCAAGGAAACCATCCCGATCTATGAGCTGCTGGCGCAGAAATACGGGTTTACGCTGCAGCAAATCGAGGTGCCGCATCCCGGCAACGAGCAGCAGAGCCAATGGCTGACCATCCGCCGCGCCAAGCCCGACTATGTGGTGCTGCGCGGCTGGGGCGTGATGAACCCGGTGGCGCTGAAGACGGCGGCCAAGACCGGCTTCCCGGTCGATCACATCATCGGCAATGTCTGGTCGAATTCGGAGGAGGACGTGATCCCCGCCGGCGAGGCCGCCAAGGGCTATACCGCGATCACCACCCAGGCCTCCGGCGCCGACTATCCCGTGGTCAAGGAGATCGTCAAGACGCTCTACGACCAGGGCAAGGGCAATCTGGAAGACAAGAAGCGCATCGGCTCGGTCTACCACAATCTCGGCATCGTCAATGGCATCCTCAATGTCGAGGCGATCCGCATCGCCCAGGCAAAGTTCGGTAAGCGCACGCTGACCGGCGACGAGGTGCGCTGGGGCTTCGAGCACCTGCAGCTCGACCCAGCCCGCGTCGAGGCGCTGGGCGCCAAGGACCTGTTCCACTCGATCAACGTCACTTGGGACAATCACGAGGGCAATGGCTACGTCACCTTCCAGCAATGGGACGGCACGAAGTGGAAGGTCGTTTCCGACTGGATCGCCCCGGACTGGGCGCTGCTGCGCCCGATCATCGAGAAATCGTCCGAGGCCTATGCCGCCGAAAAGGGCATCAAGCTGCGCACCGCGGCGGATGCGGAAGGCGTGACCAACTGAGGTTGTGCGTGCGGGGCGGGGGCGGGATGGCCGTTCGGCATAAGAGCGGCCGCTGCGGCAATCCCCCTCCCCCTACCCTCTCCCCGAGGGGAGAGGAGGCTTGTGCCCCAAACATCGGCCTAAGCCGGCGTCGAACGACCGCCGCGTCGTCTCTTCTCCCCAACGGGGAGAAGATGCCGGCAGGCAGATGAGGGGAGTCTCAGGCACGTGAAATTGCCCGTTCCAACAGCACGCTCCGACAGGGCAGCCTCCCATGGCGCGGGAGGCTGCAGACAATCCAGCAACCGAGCCAAGCAACCGCGAAACGAGAACATCATGGGTGACATCATCCTGTCCGTCGAGGGGCTGAAGGCCCGCTATGCCAATGCCATCACCGCGCTGGAGGACGTTTCCTTCACGCTCTCGCGCGGCGAGATCCTGGCCGTGCTGGGGGCCAATGGCGCTGGCAAGAGCACGGTGCTGAAGGCGATTTCCAACCTGCTGCCGGCTGTGCGCGGGCAGGTCACGGCGGGCTCCGTGCTCTATCAGGGTGAGAGCACGCTGACGCGCAGCCCTGCCGCCCTGCTGCGCGCGGGCCTGGTGCAGGTGCTGGAGGGCCGCCACTGTTTCAAGACGCTGAGCGTGGAGGACAATCTGCTGACTGGCGGGCTGGGGCGCGGCGCCAGCCGGGCCGAGATCGCCGCCGATCTCGATCGGGTCTATGCCTGGTTTCCCAAGCTCGCGGCCCGCCGACGCGCGATCTCCGGCCTCACCTCCGGCGGCGAACAGCAAATGACGGCGATCGGCCGGGCGCTGATGGCGCGGCCGAAGCTTCTGGTGCTGGACGAGCCCTCCATGGGCCTGGCGCCCCTGGTGGTGCAGGATATTTTCCGCGCGCTGAAACGGCTCAACAGCGAGGATGGCCTGTCCATCCTGGTGGCCGAGCAGAATTCGGCGATCGCGCTCACTTATGCCGACCGGGCGGTGATCCTGGAGCATGGTGCAAGCGTGCTCTCGGGCGATGCCGGCGCGCTCAAGGCCCGGGACGATATCCGCGCTTTCTATCTCGGCCAGAAGCCGGCCGCCGCGCCGGCCGTCTCAGCACCCCTTCCCGCCTGATCCCGACCATTCATCGAACGGGCCAACCATCGACGCCAACCATCGACAAGGAGTGATCCCATGACGCTTTCCCAGCTGAAGACGCGCGATACCGACCGCGGCGTGCCCGCCGTGCCCCGCCCGTCGGAGCCGGCCCATATCATCAAGGATGATGCCGAGGCGATCGCGGTCGCCAAGAAGCTGGCGGCGGACTTCGCTCCCGGCGCCGCCATCCGTGACCGCGAGCGCATCTGGCCGGTGCGCGAGCTCGACCAGTTTTCCCAGAGCGGTCTCTGGTCGATCAATGTCCCCAAACGCTTCGGCGGACCGGAGGTCTCCTATGCAACGCTGGCCAAGGTGATCGAGATCATTTCGGCCGCCGACAGCTCCATCGGCCAGATCGCCCAGAACCACCTGGGCGTGGTTGCCGCCATCCGCACCGTCTCGGACGAGGCGCAGCAGCGGCTGCTGTTCGGCGAGGTGCGCCGGGGCACCCGCTTCGGCAATGCTTTCTCCGAATTCGGCTCGAAGCGGGCGGTGGATTTCGAAACGCGCTTCACCGATCATGGCGACCACGTCGTCGTCAACGGCCAGAAATTCTACTCGTCCGGCGCGCTTCTCGCCCATCTCGTGCCGATTGTTGCGCTGGATGATCAGGGCCGTGCCTGGTATGCGATCGCCGAGCGCGACGCCGAGGGCCTCACCGTCATCGACGACTGGTCCTCCTTCGGCCAGCGCACGACGCTGTCGGGAACGGTCATCCTCAAGGATGTGAAGGTGCCGAAAACCCATCTCGTACCCGGCTACAAGGGCTATGAGGTGCCGACGGCCGATGGCGCCATCTTCCAGATCATCCAGGTGGCCATCGATACCGGCATTGCCCAGGCCGCCATCGACGAGACCATTGCCTTCGTGCGCACGAAGAGCCGCGCCTGGGTGGACAGCGGGCTGGAACATGCCTGGCAGGACCCTTACACGATCCAGGCCGTAGGCGACCTCACCCTGCGGCTGCATGCCGCCCAGGCGCTTCTGGAAAAGGCCGGCTATGCCATCGACCGCGCCATCGCCACGCCCAATGCCGACACCGTGGCCGAGGCGCAGATCGTCACGGCCGAGGCCAAGGTCCTCTCCACCGAGATCGCCATTGCCGCCACCAACAAGCTGTTCGAGCTGGCCGGCACCCGCTCGACGCTGGCCGAACATCAGCTCGACCGCCACTGGCGCAATGCCCGCACCCACACCCTCCACGACCCCGTGCGCTGGAAATATGCCATCCTCGGCAATTATTTCCTCAACGGCGAAAAGCCGCCGCTGCATGCCTGGAGCTGAAGGTGCGCGCCCTGCGCGTCACGCGCGGGGCGTCTCGAGCCGGTTCATATGACTGCACATGACGCGGAGTTTTTGCGGACTGGCCACCTCCTGTGCATGCGGGCAACCGACCGGGTACGAGCCGCGACATCGTTGCGTCTCGTCCTTATGATCCCGACCGCCGGTACGATGCCCGAGACAGCCTCGCTGTGTCTCAGTCCGGCGGATGGCTGAGCGCGTTACGTCGCAGGCCGCCCTACATGCCCTCAAGCCCACGCCTTGCTCCTCACCCAGGCCTCAAGGGCGCGCAATGATCGCAAGGGCTCACATGAGAGCAAAATAATCTACGGATTTTCCTCGTCTTAAGCGCTTCTTCCTTACCGGCGCGCCGGGCGGCAGGCATCATGGCCGGGCATCTGGCGCTGAAGGAGGCTCTGGAAATGTCGTCAACTCTGCCTTGTCAAAACACCCTGATCCTTCCCGGCCTGTTCGGCTCGCCGGAGGCGCATTGGCAGCGCCATTGGGCGCGCGACAGGGCCGATAGCCGCGTGGTCGAGCAGGCGGATTGGGACCATCCGCATCTTGCCGCCTGGCTGGCGCGGCTGGAAGAGGCCATTGCCGCGCAGCCATGCGATGTCTGGCTGGTGGCGCACAGTCTCGGCTGCGTGCTGGCCGCGAAGCTCGCCGAACGGCCCTTGAGGGCGCGCGTGCGCGGCGCTCTGCTCGTCGCCCCCTGCGATCTCGAAACCGCCGAGGCCCTGCACCCGGATACCATCCTCTTCGGCGCCATGCCGCGCCAGCCCCTGCCCTTCCCCACCCTCGTCGTCGGCAGCCTCGACGATCCCTATATGCCGCTCGACCGCCTGCGCCGTACCGCGCAGGCATGGGATGCCGGGCTCCAGACCCTCGGGCGGGCCGGCCATATCAACATTGCCAGCGGCTATGGCCGCTGGACGGCGGGCTATGGCCTGCTGGATCGGCTGAAAGCGGCCATCGAACCCGGCGATCCCGCCCGTGCTGCCGCAGCGCCCGTGCGCGCCGCTCTGGCAGACCTGCCCAATCCGGCCTGAACAGGCTCCGCCCGGCCACGCGTCGCCGGCCCCTCGCTCTCCCGCATTTCGCTTCTCAAACGCAGTTTCGCCCCTCCCCTGCCTGCCGCGCCAAAGGTGCATGATGCGCTTGTCGGGGCATGCATGCGCGCCGGCACGGCCGTTCGGCGGACGAAATTGCCCCGGACGCAGGATTCTATCCTGGGTGCAAAAACCCGACGGCCACTCTCGCTCCGGTGTGAAAATCTTAAATCACTGCAGGCTGAAATGATCCCGTGCGGAGGGATGACCGCGAGCCTTTGAGGAAGGAAGTCGGGCCTGCCAGCTTCCCGCGGCGCTCGGCACCATGGATTTTTCGTGCAGGCAAGGGAAACGATGATGAAACCGATCTTATTAGTGGATGATTCCGCGACCATGCTGGCAAGTCTGACGAGCATCCTGGGAAAGGCCGGCCTGGCTTTCGTAACGGCGCCGGACGGCCAGAGCGCCATTGACAAGGTGATGGGCGGGCTCGCACCCGCGCTCGTCATCACCGACTATCACATGCCGGGCATGCATGGCGTCGATCTCATCGCCAAGCTGCGCCGCCTGCCGGCCACGCGCTTCACGCCGATGCTGGTTCTGACCACGGACTCTCAGCAGGACAAACGTAGCGCCGCCAAGGCCGCAGGCGCCACCGGATGGCTGGTCAAGCCGGTCGAGCCGCCCGCGCTGCTCCAGGTCGTTCGCCAGCTCGTTTCACAGGCTGCCTGAGGCTGGTCCACACAATGCGTCTTTCTTTCTCCCAACGGGGGCCGATCATAGCGGCCGCCGCCGGCGCAGCCGTGGCCTGTCTCGGCTGGCTCGGCCTGCCAAACCCTTTCGGCACGCCGATCGCCGGCCTCGGCTGCGCGCTTCTCGGCTGGGCCGTGGCAAGGGCGCAGCGGCCGCGCGACCTGGCAAGCAACGGGCATCCGGCAAGGGACCGGGGCGCTCGCGCACCGGCTCTTTCAGTGGTCCAGCCCGCGCCTGCCGGCCCTCCCGCAAACGTCACGCCGTTTCCGACCTCGGCGATCTCGTCCGTGACCGCGGCGTCAGTGGCTGTTGCCGATGCGCCGCAGCGGGCCATCGCCAGGGCCGAGCTCGAAAGCTTCCCCGTCTATGTCGATCTGTTGAACCGGCAGCTGGGCTCGGTCATCCAGGTCAGCGAGGGTGCCGCGCAGACGCTGCTGACACAGCTGATGGATGTCGACGGGCGCATCACCAACCTGCTGCAGTTCATCCAGACGGCCGGTAATGACGGCGGCGCGGAAGCGAGCATTCGCGAGATCGAGCAGAGGCTGAGCCAGTCGCGCCAGATGCTGACCAATCTGGTGGAGCAGCAGCGCGCGGCGGCGGAAGATGCCCTGTCCCATCGCCAGCGCTTCGCCGAGGAGACCGGCTCCGTGCTGGAGGTGCTCGATCGGGTGCACCGCGTGGCCAAGCAGACCACCATGCTTTCGCTCAATGTCTCGATCGAGGCGGCAAGGGTCGGCGATCTCGGCAAGGGCTTTGCCGTCATCGGCCATGAGATCCGCAATCTCGCCGCCGAGGTGCAGCAGCTTGCCCATGACGTGCATGCCAAGGTCTCGTCACTGATGGACTCGGTCGCAAGCGAGATCCTGCATCAGGCCGAGCGGCGCGAGCAATCCGAACACGAGGCGATGGACGACATCTCCGAGGCGATCGGCGCGCTATCCGGCAATCTCGGCACGCTTTTGTCGCATCAGCGCCAGGTCTTAAGCCGTGTGGAGGCGGAAAACGAGAAGATCGGCGCGCCGATCATGGCGATGATGGGCAGCATCCAGTTCCAGGACATTGTCCGCCAGCAGATCGAGCAGCTGATCAGCATGTCGAGCGAGGTGGACACGCATATGCGCCTTGTCGGCGATTCGCTGGAAGACGGCGCCTGTGCGGCGGAGTTCGAGACGCTCGCCCAGAGGCTGGAAGCGATGTCAGGCGCCTATGTGATGGAAAACCAGCGCCAGGATCATCGAACCGCGATGGGCCAGGCCGATGCCGGCGGCGCGGCGGCGGTTCCGAAGATCGAGCTGTTCTGATCCGCAGCCATCCCGCGGCCGCTGCCTGCGGCCGACGGGGAAAGGTGCCAGCTCTCGGCCAGATGGCGCACCAGCGCTTCGTAATCGCGCGCGCCATGGCCGGCGGGCGCATGGTCGAAGATCGGCCGGCGATGGAAGAAGGCGTCGGCCAAGCGGATATCGGTGCGGATCAGCCCGGCAATGCGCTCGGCTCCGAACTCGCCGGTCAGCGCCTCGATCATCCGCCGATGCAGGAGAAAATGCGGATTGGCCATGACCGGCAGCAGCGCCACATGCTTCAGCCCCGGATTCTGGCCGAGCCGGATGGAGAAGAAGACGCGGGCGAATTGGCGCACGCCTTCCACCGCCAGCGGATGCGGCACGAAGGGAATGACCACAGCCTGTGCGGCCGATAGCGCGGTGACCATCAGCGGATCGAGCGCGGGCGCCGTGTCGATCACCACCACGCGGTAGCGCGCCGCCACCTCGGGCACGGCCAGCGCCTCGGCAAGCAGGCCCGGCGCGGCATCGCCAGGGGGATGCGGGCTGAACGTATCGGCCGGCACCACATCCGGCCAGCCGCGCTCGGGCGGCGTCCGGCGAATGGCGGCGGCGAGCGCCTGCGGTCCCTCGGTGAAAATCCGGTGCACGGTCGGCTCGCCTTTGGCGGCGCTGACATCGAAGGCAAGGCCCGCATGGCCCTGGCTGTCCATGTCCACCAGAAGCGTCGAAAGGCCGGCCCGCGCAAAGCCGGCGGCAAGATTGGCTGACGTCGTGGTCTTGCCCGTGCCCCCCTTGCGGTTGGCCACGGCCACCACGAAGGGGCCTGTCCCGGTCTTTGTCATTGCGCTGCGTCCCCGCCGTTCACGGCCCATGCCGTCCGATTCGTGTTTTCGCCCATGTGCAGATGCTTGACAACTGGCCGGCATCGATGAGCGGTGAGGCCCCATCCTCCCTCGCCTTCCCGCGCGATCCCGGCCTGCACCCTGCGGCGTTCGATCGTGACAAGCCGCCTGACGAAAATTGATTCCACAGGATAGAAAGCTCACGATTTATGGGTTTGGCAGCCCCTCATCCGCCTGCCGGCACCTTCTCACCGCTGGGGAGAAGAGGCGAAGACGATCGCTTAGCGCCCCTATCCAGCACTGAAAAATATAGCCGGTTTTGCGGCGCTAGAGATGGCGTAGACGGCGGCCCGACATCTTCTCCCCAGCGGAAGAAGATGTTGGCAGCCGGATGAGGGGGCTGCCACGCTTCAAATCTTTTGTGTCGTGCACTGGGAAAATCGTCCGCAGGACGCGGCACCATTCATGTGCCGGCGCGCGCGGCGACGCTGCCTATCTCCCGGTCACGCCTTGACAAGCTGTCCGAGCGCGGAGGCCGAGATGGGGTCGTCGGGCATTTTGGTGATGCGGTTGGCCGAGGCGGCGATGGCTTGCAGCGCGGCGGTGTGGAGGTGGGTGACCTCGCCGAGCTGCAGTTCGCCCTTCGGATTGGTCGTCAGCCATTCGAACAGCCGCTCAGCCTCTTCGACCGTGCACACGCCCGAGAGGATCGCCTTGGTCTTGGTGAAGCGCATGGCCATCAGATCAGTTCCTTCAGATTGAGCACGAGAAGCACGCTGCCATCGCCCAAGAGCGCGCTGCCGCTGAAGCCGACGAGATGGGCAAGCGGCCCGTCGAGCGGCTTCAGGATCACATCGATGGTCTGGGCGAAGCCATCGACGATGATCCCCACCGTCTGGCCGGCGATGCGCGCCACCAGCACGGCATATTCGCCATCTTCATTGGGCACCGGCTCATGGGCGAGGCCGAGAAGCGTGTTGGCGCCATAGAGCGGCACGATCCGCCCGCGCAGAACGGCGGTGCGCTGGCCCTTGAAGACGTGGATATCCTCGCCGGCCACGCGCACGGTCTCGACCACGGCTTCCATCGGCACGCCATATTGCTGGCCGGCGATCATCACCATCATCACATTCGAGACGCTCATCGACAGCGGCAGCGAAAGCATGATGCGCGTGCCACGGCCCACCTCGCTGGTCAGCGTCACCTGGCCCCCGACCTTTTCCAGGCTGGACTTGACGACGTCCATGCCGACGCCGCGGCCCGACAGGTTGGAGATCTGCTCGGCGGTGGAGAAGCCGGCGGCGAAGACCAGCTGCACGGCCTCGGCATCCGTCAGGCTTTCCAGCCGCTGCTCGTCGATCACGCCCTTCTCGAAGGCTTTGCGGCGGATCACGGCGGGGTCGATGCCCTTGCCGTCATCCTCCACCTCGATCAGCACGCGGTCGCCCTCCTGGCTGGCGCGCACGAACAGGCGGCCTTCCTCCGGCTTGCCGGCAGCGCGCCGGGCCTCGGGCGTTTCCAGCCCATGGTCCAGGCTGTTGCGGAGAATATGGATCATCGGATCGGCCAGCGATTCGACGATGTTCTTGTCGGCCTCGGTATCCTCACCCTCGACCACCAGCTTGACCACCTTGCCGAGCTGGCGGGCGACATCGCGCACCAGGCGCGGGAAGCGCTGGAACACCGCGCCGACGGGCAGCATGCGCACCTGCATGATGCCGTCCTGCATTTCCTCGGCAATGCGGTTGATAATCGAATATTGCGCCTTGATCTCGCGGCCGAGCTCGCGCGAGCCGAAATGATCCTCGGCGCGGGCGGCGAGATAGGGCAGCGCATTCTTGGCCACCACCATTTCGCCGATCAGGTCCATCAGCCGGTCGACCTTCTCCTGCGGAACTTTCAGAACGCGCACGCCCTTCTCGCCGTCATTGCGCCGGCCGGGCTCGCCTTCCAGGCCGCCGGGGCCTTCCGGCTGCGGGCCGGGCGCGGCACGCGCACTGCTCGCGACTGAGCCCTGGGACCGTGCGGCAGGTTCGATCGCGCCCGGGCGCGCATCAGGCTTAGCCGGCGAAGCATTGCCACGCGCCGTGGCCGGCTCCGCCTGCGTCGACAGCGCAAGGGCCGGGCTCGCGGCAAGCGCGGGCGCGGCCGATGCAGGAACGGGTGCGGGCGCGGAGACGGCAGCGGCCAGCGCTTCGGCCCGCACCGGTGGCGCGGGCGCGGCGGTTTCGAGCGCGGCAAGCGAGGGCGCGAGCGGCGGCGGCGTCAGGCTTTCATGCGCGTCCCGCTCGGCCAGGAGCCGTTCGGTCACGAAGGCGGCCAGAACTTCCGGCTGCTGGGCAAGCACGGCGGCATCGAGCGCCGCCTGCAGCGGCTGGTCGAGATCCGGGCGGCCGCCGGCGCTGATCAGGCCTGCCAGCGCCTGATAGGCAGCATGGATGCGGCCCTTGACCTGCTGGGGTCGGGCGCGCGTGGTCAGGAGCCGGTGCTGGGCAAGGGCGATTTCACGCCACATCACCGCATCGTCGCCCCTGAGCACGGTGAGCGGCAAGGGGGTAGCACCCGGCGTGGGCGGAAAGGGCGCAGCAGCAACAGCAACAGCCGCATCCGGAGCGGCGGCCATGCCCGGCGCCGGCGCATCAGACAGGACGGCCGCGCCGTCCTCAGCGGGCCAGGCCGGCACCACGCCGGTGGACACGGCAGCGACAAGCGCCTGAAGATCGGCAGACGTCACGCGCGGATCCGGCGCCAGACGGGCGATCCAGCGCAGGGCTGCGGCCGGCTGGCTCTTGGCGGCGGTCATGTCCAGCGCGGCCTCGGCAGCGGCGGCAAGGCCCGCACGGTCGCCGGACGACAGGCAGGCAGCGGCGGCCTCCGCGAAGGCAGGGGCGACCATCGGCCCGCCGGCAGACGACGGCTCGCCATCGATCACCGCCAGCGCCGCCAGGGCCGGCCGGTAGATCGCTACCTGCTCGCGCACATAGCGCAGATGCTGCTCCACCTCCCCCGGCTCGGCCGTGCTCAGCGCGTCGAAGACGAGGTTACAGCGGTAGATGTCGAGCATGGAGGGCTCGGGCCAGGGCTCGGCCAGCTCCACCTTGAAGCCGACAAGCCCCGGCAGGTTGCGCATCAAGAGCAGCGGATCGTCACCCTTGAAGAAGCAGTCCGTTTCCGGCCGGTAATGCACGGCGCAGAGCGAGGCCGCCTTGGCGGCTTGCGCGCGCACATCCTCGCCAAGGGCGGCGAGCCAGGCGCCGGACGCCGGCGGATCGGTGGTCGCCTCCGGCTCCTCGCCAAAGCCGAGCGCGCTGTCGTCGCGCGCCGGCAGGCGGCGGCGCAGATCGGCGGCGATCTCGGCGGACTGGCCGGCATAGGCGGCGGGAATGCTGCCCGTGGCCTCCACCTCCTCCAGCATCCGGCCAACGAAATCCATCGCCGCCAGCAGGGCGTCGGTCAGTTCCGGATCCATGTCGAGCGTGCGATCGCGCACCCGGTCGAGCAGGTCTTCGGCGGCATGGACGACGCTGGTGAGGCTCGGCATGTCGAACAGACCGGAATTGCCCTTGAGCGTGTGAACCAGGCGGAAGATCTCGCCGACCACCGCGCCGTCGTCCGGCCCCTCCTCCAGCAAGAGCAGCTGCTGGCCGATCTCCTCCAGGAAATCGCGGGCCTCCACGAGAAATTGCTGCAGCAGAGAATTCACGGCGTGCCTCCCGTCAGAAGCGCGGCGGCACGCGCCAGCGCGCCGGGCTTGGTGGGTTTTGTCAGGTAAAAATTAGCGCCGGCGGCAAAGGCCGCCTCATGGTCGCGCTCCTCGGCCTCGGTGGAGACCATGATGGCCGGCGCCTGGTGCACTTCGCCGCGGGCGCGCAGCTCGCGCAGGAAGGTCAGGCCATCCATCTTCGGCATGTTGACGTCGACGATGAACAGGTCGTAGCGGACCGACAGCGCCTTTTCGAGCGCTTCCACGCCGTTGATGCATTCGTCGACGGCAAAGCCGGCCTCGTTGAGGATCTGGCGATGGTACATGCGCACCGTCGTCGCATCGTCGATGATCAGGACCTGTTTCATGCCGTTTCCCCGAAAAGCGGTTTTTGATAGACGATCGTGCTGCCGAACTTGCGCACCTTGAACAGGCCGGAGATGCGGCTCATCGATTCCGAGTGGCCCAGGCAGATGAAGGCGCCCGGGCTCATGGCCTGGAAGAAGGCCTGCGCGGCCGCGCGGCGCGACATGTCGTCGAAATAGATCAAGAGGTTGCGGCAGAAGACCACGTCGATCCGGCTGAAGCGCCAGAGATCCTCGGGCTTGTTGAGATTGGCGCGCACGAAATCGACCGAATGGCGCAGATCCTCGCTGATCTGCCAGTTGCCATTGCGCAGCCGCTGGAAATAGCGCGACAGGCGCGCCGGGGTCACGCCCTGCACAGAGCGCGGCGAATAGATGCCGTTGCGCGCGCTGTCCAGAACCGCCGTGTCGATATCGGAGGCCAGCAGCTCGACATCGTAGCGGTCGATCTTCGGCCAGCATTCCATCAGGTGAATGGCGATGGAATAGGCCTCCTCTCCGGTGGAGCAGGGCATGCACCAGATGCGGATCGGATCGCCCGGCTGCTTATAGGCCAGCACCTCGTCCAGCACATGCTGGGTCAGGCAATCGAACTGATAGGCCTCGCGGAAGAAATAGGTCTCGTTGACCGTCATCATATTGGTCAGAATCTGCGTTTCCGTGCCCGAGGGGTGGAGGCGCAGCATGCGGAAATAGCTGGCGAAATCGCCAGACTGCGTGGCGTTGATCCGGTCGATCAGCCGCTTGTCGACGAAATAGCGCTTGTTCGCCTCGAACAGGATGCCGGTGCGCCGGTAGAAATATTCGGCGAAGCGGGCAAAGTCCTGCTCGGTGATCACGGGTGTAGTCAGGGTGGTGCTGGCTGTCATCGGCCGCTCCCGATCCGCTTGCGCGCAATATCCGCCGAAAAGGCGACGAAGGGCTCGTCGGGAAAGCGCCGCACGACATTTTCCAGCGCCGGCAGTGCTGCCGGCGTGCCCACCTCGTTCAACAGGTCCAGCGCGGTGATCACCACATTGGCGTTCTGGTCCATGGTGATCACGGCGATCAGCCAGTCTTCCACGCGCGGATGGCGCAGGGCTTCCAACACGTTGACGACGAAGATGCGCACGTCGGGGTCCTCGTCGTCGAGCAGCGCCTCCATGCGCGGCGCGACGTCGAGCGGCAGCTCCTTCAAGATGTCGATGGCGATGTTGCGCACGGCCGCCTCATCGGATCGCAGCAGCGGCAGCAGGCCTTCCACCACGTCGGCGCCGCCGCGCCGGGCAAGCGCCACCGCCATGGCATCGCGCACCACGCTCTCCCGCTCCGCGGCAAGCGCCGTGCACAGCGCCGCCACGGCCTGGCCATCGCCGGCTTCGGCCACATGGCGCGTCGCCTCCAGGCGGAGTGCGGCCTCGGTGCTGGCGAGCGCCGCGACATGGTCTTCGAGGCTGCGCTCGGCGTCCGGCACCTGCGGCGCGGAAGCGGTCTCGGATCTGCGGATCAGCATGCGGTCGTTCCCTGTTGTCAGTCGGTTTCTTGCCAGAGGGCCTGATTGGAGCCGGCCCCGGCCATGTCGGCGGATGGCGCGCCCGAGGGGGTCACTGCGATTAGGGCGCCATCAAGCGGGCCTGCGCAGCCATTGGCGGATATGGCCGGCGATCTTGCCCGAGGGCAGAACGATCGAGGCGCCATCGCGGCGGATCAGCTCGGCCGGCATGCCGAAGACGACGGCGGTCTCCTCGCTTTCGGCAATCGTGCGCCCGCCGCCGAGCTTGAGCGC
Organism: Xaviernesmea oryzae; assembly: GCF_900109605.1. Lineage (GTDB taxonomy): Bacteria > Pseudomonadota > Alphaproteobacteria > Rhizobiales > Rhizobiaceae > Xaviernesmea > Xaviernesmea oryzae. The sequence continues at coordinate 141,364 of NZ_FOAM01000012.1, read as the reverse complement.
GGCCATGGCATCGGCCCCATCATGACCCATTCCGGTCAGCTGCACGGCCACGAGATCCCGCGGGGGCACAACCTCGAGCGCGGAGGAGACCAGAAGCTCCACCGAGGGATGCCAGGTGAAGCGCGGCGATTCCGGCTGGATGATCGAGACGAGCCGGCCGCCACGCCGGCCGATGGTCAGATCCGCACCGCCGCGCGCGATGGTGACCGTGCCCGGCCTCAGCTCCTCCATGCTCGTCGCTTCCTTGACCTTCAGCGGGCAGAGATTGTCGAGCCGCTGGGCAAAGGACGCGGTGAAGGCGGCCGGCATGTGCTGGGCTACCACCACCGGCCAGGGCAGATCGGCCGGCAGTCCAGGCAGGATCTCTTCCAGGGCGCGCGGCCCGCCGGTGGAAACGCCGATCAGCACCAGGCCGAAGGGGCCGCTTGCCGTGGCATAGCTGCGAGGGGCGACACGGATCGGCGCCGCCGTGACCGGACCGGCGGGGCGACGGACTGGCGGAGCGGATGGACGGGCGACGGCGGGCGCGGCGGCCGGCTTCGCGCTTGGACGGGCGGCGGGCGTTCGACTGGGCGGATTGGTAGCCGGCGCCGCGTTCTGGCGCGGCGCCTGGCCCTTGATGCGGGCGCGGGCGGCGATCTTCACCTTGTCGACGATCGTATCGGCGATCGAATTGATCGACAGCGAGATCGTTCCGCCGGGCTTGGGGATGTAATCGACGGCCCCCATGGCCAGCGCTTCCAGCGTGGCCAAGGCCCCCTTCTCGGTCAGGGATGACACCATGACGGTTGGCGTCGGCTGTTCCGTCATGATGTGCGACAGGGCGGTCAGCCCGTCCATCTCCGGCATATTGATGTCGAGCGTGACCACGTCAGGGCGAAAGAGCGGCAGCTCGATCAGCGCTTCCCGCCCGGTGCGGGCGATCTGCACCTCGAATCCCTCGTCCTTGAAGAGGGAAACAAGGTGCTTGCGCATCAGTGCGGAGTCATCGACGACAAGAATTTTCAGGGGCATGGTGTTCGGCCTTACGCGTCGAGATCTGCCAGTTCGGTGTCGGAGAGCAGCGCGTCCGGGTCCATCAGCATGATCACCCGCTTCTGGTTTTCCAGATTGGCCACCCGACCGAGGATGCGATGCTGGTCGGAGGACAATTTGGGGGAGCGCTCGATGGCGTTGCGCGGGATCTTCAAGACCTCGGTCACGGAATCGACGATGAAGCCCGTGCGCTTGCCGTTCAGCGCATAGACCATGATGCGCTGGCGGTCGTTGCGCTCGATCGGCTCCAGGTTCAGCCGGCGGCGCTGATCGATGACGGGCAGAACGGCCCCGCGCAAGTTGATGACGCCCTCGACGAAATCGGGCGCCTTGGGCACATGCGTCAGCGATTCCGGCACCCGCACGATTTCGTGCACCGTGGCGATCGGCACGCCGAACTCTTCGCTGCCCAGCAGGAAGACCACCACCTGCTCCTCGTCTTCGATGACCTCGTGATCCTCGAACTCGCCATTGTCGGACATGCTCTCTTCCTCATAGCTGACGGATGCGAGCGCCTGTTTCAGATCGACGCTGGCAAACATGCGCGCGGTATCGAGAACCGAAACCAGGCGCTTGCCGCCCTCGAGCCGGCAAACGGCCGAGATCTCGTCCAGCCCGCCCTGGCTTGCCAGAATGGCCGGCAGCACCTCCACCTGTTCGCGGGGAACCCGCAGCACCTCGTCGACGGAATCGGCGACGACGCCGACCGCCTTGCCCTCGCCAAGGGCGAGAACCACGATGCGCTGGCTGTCCTGACGGCCCGTTTCCGGGAGAGCCAGCATGGCGCGCAGCGAGACGAGCGGCAGCAGCCGCTCGCGCAGCGTCATCAGCCCGAGCACGTGATGCGGCGCATTGGGAAGGGCCGCGACCTTGTCGGGCATCTGAACGATTTCCTGCACGGCCGCGATGTCGGCGGCATATTCCTGCCCCTCGACCCGGAAGGAGACGAGCTGGATTTCGTCGGCATTGTCCTCGTCGTCCTCGCTGTACATGACGGCGGCGGTTTCGCCCTCCACCGGCAGGTTGCCTGTCTTGGCGACGGCGGTATTGGCGAATTCGCGGGCGATGATTTCCGCGAAATCGAGGATCATGATGATCTCGTTCTGCGCGGTCTTGACGACGCCGGTCAGAAGCTTGGCATCGACGCTGGCGCCGATCGACGTCGCCGGCTCGATATGCGCCTCGTCGACGGCGATGACGCTGGCGACACGGTCCACCACGAAGCCGAGCGGCGTGCCCAGATTGATCACGAGGGCGCGGGTCGCCTCCGTGTCGTCGACGTCGGGCAGGCGGAAGATCCGCCTGAGATTGACGATCGGCAGAATGCGGCCGCGCAGGTTTGCGAGGCCGAGCAGCGAGGGCGGTGCGAGCGGCACCTGCGCCAGGCCGGGAACGCGGATGATCTCCTGCACCGGCGCCATGGGCGCGGCGAAGATCTCGCCGGCCACGGAGAAGGTAACGAACTGATTGTCGTTCGTCTCGAGATCGGGCGCGTCCTCGGTGTCGGCGACGGCTTCGTCGAAGGACATGGGCTTTCCTTTCCTCAGGCAGCCGACTGCAGTTCGTCGGCGAGCGAGGCGATTTCCTCGACGGCGGTGACGAGCTCATCGGCGCCCTGGGATTGCTGGCGTGCGGCGGTCGCGGCTTCGTCGGCCGCACGTTCCGCCTGCTGGGCAGCGGTGGAAATCTGGTCGATGCCCGCCTTGGCCTGGGCGATGCCGGCAGCGATCTCGTTGGCGGTCGCCAGAATGTCGGCCGCACCGGTTTCCACCGCGCCGATATCGGTCTCGATGGCGACCAGATTGTTGGTGGTCACCTTGGCCTTCTCGACCTCGCCGATTGCGGCTTCGACGATTTCGTCGAGATCGCGGCTGACGGTCTGGATCTGGTCCTGAACGGCCTTCACCAGATCCTTGATGCGGTCGGCATTTTCGGCCGAGTCGCGGGCGAGATTGCGGATGTCGGTGGCAACGACCGCAAAACCCTTGCCGAATTCGCCGGCACGCGCCGCTTCGATCGAGCCGTTGACGGCCAGCATGTTGGTCTGGATCGAGACATTGGCGATGGCTTCGACGATCTTGTCGATGCGCCGGGAAACGACCGCCAGATCCTTCACCTGGTTGATCGATACGCGCGTGGCGCTGGCCGACGTCAGGATGCCTTCGATCAGCTGATCGACCGAGGTCTTGTTGACGCCGAGCAGCGTCTTCATCGTACCGAGCTTTTCGACACTCTGGGAGGCGCGGCCCTGGGCGATTTCCAGGCCGCGCTCGATCTGGGTCATGGCGGCGGCGGACTGTTCCGTGGCGGCGGCCGAGGCCTGTGCACCGCGGCGGATTTCTTCCAGCGCCGTCAGGATCTGGCTGGCCGAACGGTTGATTTCCTGAATGGCCGAGGACAGTTCTTCCGAAGAGGCGGCGACCTCTTCCGAGCTCTTAGCGATATCGGTGGAGTTCTTCAGCTCTTCCGACAGCTCGGTCAGGCTCTGTGCGGTCTGTTCGCACTCCGCAAGTGCCGTTGCCTGTTCCTGCACCGATTTCGCCGATTCCTCGGCGGCGGCGGACTGTTCTTCAGCGGCGGCTGCGATTTCTTCCGAGCCCTTGAGCGCCTGCAGTGCGGCCGAATTGGACTGAACGGCGCCCGTGGCGATTTCGGCGACGCCCGAGACGATGTCGATCGCGTCAAGGCGCACGCGCTCGAGCTGGGCGGTGATTTCCTTGCCCTTCTCGACTTCGCCATTGATGGTTTCCGCCGAGGTGTTGATGCCCTCGGTGATCGCCTTGACGTCGACCTGGATCTGGCCGACGAGATCGGCGATCTGCTTGGCGGATTTTTCCGACGTTTCGGCGAGCGTGCGCACTTCGTCGGCGACGACGGCAAAGCCCTTGCCGTGCTTGCCGGCGCGGGCGGCCTCGATGGCGGCATTCAGCGCCAGCAGGTTGGTCTGGTCGGCGATGCGGCCGACGGCCTTGACGATATCGCCGATATTGGCGGCCTGCTTTTCCAGCTCGGCAATGAGCTGGACCGAGGCGGCCTGGCGCTCGGCGGCGACGCCGACATTGGTGATCAGGCTCGCGACATCCGTGCTGGTGCGCTGCACCAGGGTCTGGGTCGCTTCCATCTTGGTACGGCTGATTTCGGCGGCCCGCAGCTGGCGCGTGATCGCATCGCCCATCTGGCGGCATGCGACGAGCGATTCCTGTGCGGCGCTGGCGGCTTCGGCAGCGCCCGAGGCGATCTGATCCGAGGCGCGCTTCAGTTCTTCCGAGGCGGCGGCCGCCTCGTTGACGCCGGCCGAAATCTCGGCGGTGGCAGTAGCGATGCGCTCGGCCGCCTGCTGCTGCTTGGCCAGCGTGCGCGCCCGCTTGCGCTGCTGGTCGGCATCGCGCGAGACGGCGCCGGCTGCCCGTGCCTGGACAACCCCCGTCATCGCGTCATTGATCTGCTTCTGATATTTCTTGACGATTGCCATATGCAAACTCTCCGTCTGAAACCCCCTTGGAGGCGCGGCCCGGAGGATTTCGTTTAAAGCTTGCGTAAAGTTTGATTTTTAGAATTTTGGCATGCATGCAGATGGAAAGCTGCGCTCAAACAATAATCGTGCGCAGCTGCAATAGCGCAACGCGTGGTTTGGGCTGGCTGCCTGCCTCCATCGGCGATAGCCGAGGCTGCGCGGGACCGACCTGCCTCGGCCAATCCAACCCGTCCTGTCTTGCTTGGAATGGGCAAGGCCCATCGCGACGGCAAGGCCTCACAGACCAGGCTTTTACCTTGGGGCGATCAGTCGCCCGATTTGCGCAGGCTCGAGGGCGAGATGCCGAAGCCCTTCCGGAAGGACTGGCCGAAGGCGGCCAGAGAGCTGAAGCCGCACATATCGGCAATCGCGCCGAGCGAGAGATCAGGCCGATCGCGCACGAGATCATGGGCCCGCTGCAGGCGCAGATGGCGCTGATATTCGCTGATCGTCTTTCCCGTGGTCGCGAGAAAGGCATATTGCAGCGCGCGCACGCTGACGCCGCCGAGATCGGCCAGCGTTTTCGGATCGACCGTGTCCATGGGATGGGTATGGATATATTCGATCGCCCGCTTCACATGGCGCGGTGCGATCTGCTGCCCGTCCTGCGCGAAATCCGCGCTGAGATTGTGGGGGTAGGCGATAATCAGACTGTCGACGATGATCGTCGCCACGCTCTCCTGGCGTGGGTCGCGACCGATCCCGGCTTTCAGGAGCGGCGACTGCACGAGTGCGCTGAAGCCTTCCACCAGTTCCGGCATCAAGGATGCACCGTTTTCGTGGTTGACCGGCACGGGCGCCGGCTCGAACTGGATGGCACGGCTCATGGGCTGGTCGGTGATTTGCGCCAGGCGCCGCAGCATCGTGTCCCGCTCGACCCGGATGAGATTGACGGCCACCGGCTCCTCGAATTCCAGCGTTGCTCCACCGGAGGCCGCAACCGCGTGACCGACCGGAATGGACGCGGCTCTGCTCGCGCTCTTCAGGTGAACGGTTCCGAAGCAAGTGAAGAGAAACAGGAAATCATCGTTTTCAGGCGGCAGTTCGATCTTTAGCCGGCCTTTGAACTCCAGGCTGGCCACCAGGATCGGACCGAGCTTTGTCTGCGTGCCGGAGATGGCGATGGATGTCTTTGCAGGTGTGCAGGTGCCGAAAATCGCGGAAAGATCGGCCGGGAAGTGCGACGGTTGCGCTGACTGGGAATACCACGCTCTATGCATGTTCGTTCGGAGTAAGTATGGCCTAATGTTGTCGGAAAATGTCTGAAGATGCCCCTCGCGCACGATTATAAAGAACCGTTAGTTTAGATGTCAATTGTTGAGAAAAATGCCAATCAGCACTATCATATCTCGACCTATCTCTCATAGGTTGTAATTTTTACAGATCGCAGCCGATTATCATCAGGAATGCCCGTTGAGAGCGCCAAGGTAGCGCAATCCGTTTCTTGCACCTTTTGTCGCGCTTCAGCCGCTGTGTACGCTGGCGGACAAGTTTCGTGACGTTCAGCCTCACTTATGCGTGACTGGACTGTTTCACCGCCAGAAGAAGCGACGTGGCGCGGAACTGTCCTTTCTTCGCCTTCATCGTCAGCTGGCGCAGATAGCCGCCGGGGGAGCGGATCGCCTCAGCACGCTGGGTAATCGCGGCCATGATCATGATCACGCCGTCCCAGCCGAACACATGCCGGGCCTCATGCCAGGCGCTGTCCGAGATGGCGAACATCCGTCGGACCAGATCGGCGGTGCGCATGGCGTCTCCTGCGCTTCTCAGGCCATTCGGCGCATAGGCGCAGAAATCGGGGCAGAGGCGGGCGAGATCCCGAAGATCAGGCGCGGGGCATTGTGCTGTGACAGGATGGGAAACAGGCTGTTGGCGGCGATGCATGGCGCTGCGCGCGCTTTTGTCTCCGGTTTCTGCATTCCTTGCCGTGCAAGGCGGTCCATCTTCCAGGATGGGGACCGTCTCGTCCTTTGCTGGGGCCAAAGAGGGGTCCGCTGCCGCTGCTTCACCCTTGGCCACTCTGGCTGGCTGCTCAGGCTTTGCATTCAAAAGATCATCTGATTCTGGTGTCTCAATGTGGTGCTCATTCTGGGCGTCATTGGCGCTCATTTCAGACCGCTTTTCGTCGCGCAGATAGGCTGTCTCCACCTCAGCTCTCAGACGGCTCAGCGCATCGCGCCGGGCTTCTAGCCTGCCGAGCGGGGCGGTGCGTGACACGCGGCCGGAAAGCGCTGTCAGCCTGTCCTTCAGCATTGTCCAGAGGCTTGGCGTGCTGCCTTGTTCGAGCGGGCGTGCCAGCATGCCGGCGACCGCGCGCAGATGCAGTGTGATCTCCGTGCGGCACTGCCGGTGCGCCTCGCTCTGTTCGCCAGCCAGGCGGGCGGCATCGATAATTTCGGGTGCGCGCCGGGCGAACGCGGCGAGATCGAAGCCAAAGCTCTGGTCGCCCTGTCCGCCTCGTCCCCGCCGGCAATAGCGCTTGCCATTGGGACTGTCACGGCGAAGGACCATCCCGGCGGCAACAAGGCTTGCCAGATGGCGTCGCAGCGTCGCCGGGGCCATTCCACGGGCGCGCAGGATCAGTTCGGCATTGGAGGGAAAGACAATGGCGGGATGCTGTCCGTCGATCTGACGCTCGGGATGGAAGCTGATCAACGCTTCGAGAACGAGAAGGCTGCGATCGCTAAGATCGAACTGAACGCGCGCCTCGGTCAGCGCCCGCAGAAGCTGCCATTTGTCCGGCCTGATGGGATCCAGCGCGCCCTTGCGCGCCTGGCGCTGGACGGCAACCCCACGCGCTCTGGCGAGCGCGGACATGGGCGGCCGGGCCGGTCCGCCAGGGCCGGACGAAACCGCTGGCCGCACTTTACTCGCGCCGCTTGCGCGCTTGGGCTCGCTGTCCTGCGGCACATCCGTCTTCGGCGCGAACCGAGCGGGAATGAGGGCTGCCAGCGCCTCCGCGCGATTGCGCGGCGAGAAAGATTGCCCGCCGATCCCTCTGGCGCTTCGGCTGAGGCCTTGTGCCCGCAGTTCGGTCTGATGCTCGATGGCCATGTCCATGGGACCGCTCCTTCATCAGGAGACAGACCAAGCCTTTAAGAAAAGCGCTCACGCCGTTCGACAGCATCCCCGATGTCCGGATGCATGGCCGTAGAGGCGTCGAGGACCCCGACAGCATCGCCCTCATCGAGGGGTCGATGCGATCGGGATCGGGCAGGCACAGATCATCGTTCCCGCCGGCGGTGCCGGCAGGCGATCATGCCCACGCCTCCCCTGCCCTGCCTGGACCATCAGTGCGATGCTCAAGCGGCAGTGGATGGAAAGCCGAACACCCACTTCCCGTCATAGTTCGATCCGCTGCGAAAGCGGCGAGGCGAGCGGAAAGGAAGGACGCAGGGAGGAGGCATGACCGGTTTCCCAGCCAAAAACCCTTCATGATGACGGTGCAGGCGATGAAAAACGCAAAAGCGTCCGCATCCCATGACCTCATCGATCCCATACGTGTCGGCAAACCATCACAACGTCGTTTCCAGGAACGCAGCAACGAGGAAGAGCCCGGCTGCGACAGCGCGGACCTTCGGCGATGATGATCGTGCCCGCCTTCGACCGGCTCTTCTGGCCGTTTCGAAAGCAGGCAGGACGCACGTCGATCCCCTTGAAGCGCGGGCCAGTCCCCGCGGGCGCCTGTCCACGTTCAAGCTGTCGCCAATCCATGCGCCCGAAGAGAGCCAAAGAGCGGCTCAAGGAGCATGGAAACGTCTGAAGGAGCACGTCGCCCCTGCCATGACGAGGTCTGTCGCCGTGAAATCGGCACAAGACGCCAAACACCTCGAAAGAAGCATATGGACGAGTTTGCACCACGGCATCCGAGACTTCCCGAACATCGTTCGGATCGTCAGGAATCACCGGTTCCGGAGACAAACGGGATCGTTCCGCAAAACGCGCCGAAGGGCGCTGCGGTCTCATCTGCCGTATCTATGCTGCGTCGCGTGGAAAGGACCAAAAACCGCGAATCAGTGAAAGCGGCCTGCGTCCCCCGGTCCGTCTGCGCGGATCTCGTGAGGAGGTTGAGGCTGCCGCAGGAAAATTATCATGGCCGCATCACACGGCGTTTTTCCTGCCCGTTTCACAAGGGATTGAAAAAGCACGAATTCTTCGAATCCATGAAGATATTCGACTCCAAGCCCTTCCTGAAAAACCGTTCGACTCTTGACTTTGGTCTGAGGAAGTGATTCTCTTGAATTGCTACATTGAAGAGGGCTTCCAGAATGGCGACGTTTTGGAGGCCTTTTTTTTGGCTTGTTCCTGTCTTCCTTCTCCTTGTTGATCTCTCTGGTCTCACCCTCGGCGCTTTGATGCGTCCTCCGGGATGGGTGTGAAGGCCTTTGGCAGCTCGTTTACGCAGCCGCGGCCCTAATCTGTGTCAATCAGGCAAAGCGGGGTCAAAACCCCCGGCATCAGCCCTGTTTCAAACGCTCCGCCACCAGCACTGCAATGGCATCGGTAATCTCCGCCAGCTGCGCAGCCGGCACGCTCGTGGCAAAGGCGATGCGCAAGGTCCGCCCGCGCGAAAGCCGCGCCATCGTCCGACCGGCGCGATCCGTCAGCGCCTCCCCTGCCCCATCGCTTTCCGTCTGCTCATCCAGCGCACGGAACACGGCGGCAAAGCGCCCGTCGCTATCGAGCTGGCGCACAGCCTCGCTCTCGGCAGCCTCGAGCGCCTGCTGGCAGGCCTGTTCGTCGCCCAGCCGTGCGGCCAGCGCCATCCAGCGGTTTCGACCGGCCTTGGGTGCGGGACCAATGGCGCGGGCCAGCGCATCCGGAACGGACTCCGCCACCTGGATCAGGCGGGAAAGTTCGGTCTTGTCGATGCCCAGCGCGTCGCCGGCGAGCTTGCGGGCAAAACCGCGCTGCACCAGCGTCTTGGCGAAGACCGCGCGCTCGATGAAGGAGAGATTGCGCCGCTCGGCATTTTCCTTGCCCTGGGCCAGCACCAGCTCGTCATCGGTCAGCGGCCGAACGATCGCCTTGACCTTGCGCCCCAGCCGCTTCAACGCAGCAAGGCGACGATGCCCATAGGCAGTCTGGAAACGGCCTTGGCTCATGGGATGCGGGCGCACGAGGATCGGCACCTGCTGTCCGCTTTCGTCGAGGCTCTTGACCAATGCCTCGAAATCCGGATCGCCGCTTTCGCCATCGGCCAGACGGTCGGTGACGAAGGAGCCGTCGATCAGTTGCGGATCCAGCATCACCACGCGCTCGCCCTCGGCCAGTGCCTGGCGTAGCTGCTTGGCTTCCTCAGCCTCGCGCGTCATGGCGCCAAGCGACAGGCCCATGGCCTTGACCGCGCCCGAGGCCGTGCGGGGTGGCAGGCCGACGCTCTTGTCTGTGGATGGGTTGACAGCTGTCAACCCGGCGTCATGGTGCTGTGATGTTTCGCTGCGAGCATCTGCCCCATCATGGGGGACAGGCATGATATCGGCGGGTTTCAGCGGCCCACCGGCAAAAAGCGAACGCAACGCATCCTTACGATTTCCGGCCATCAGCGCCCATCCCCCTGGCGTCCCCAGGCTTGATGGATCAGCGCTTCGATTTCGGAATTGACGGCATTCAGGCTTTCCAGCGCCCGGTCATAGGTCGCACGGGTGAAATTCTCGCGGCCGACCTCATAGAGCGTCTGCTTGGTCAGGCCTGCATCCGAGATGGCTGTGCTCTTGACCATGGTCGAGGTCAGCACGCGATTGCCGAAGAGCGAGCGCATGAAACCGACGATCTGCGCCTGCGGACCGTCATTCGGCTCGAAGCGGGTGACGAGATAGCGCAGGAAGTCGAAATTCAGCGTGCCGCCGGCTTCGCGCACCACGGCCAGCAGGTCCGACGTCATGAACAGAAACTGGTTCATCGAGGCGACATCGAGCATTTGCGGATGAACGGTGACGATCACGGACGTCGCCGCGCAAAGGGCCGACAGCGTGAGATAGCCGAGTTGCGGCGGGCAATCGAGCACCACAACATCGTAATTGTCGCTGACGCTTTCCAGCGCCGCCTGGATGCGTGCGAAAAACAGCGGACCCGCATCCACGGCCTGATGACGCTCCGACAATGCGCGCGGCGTAGCATGTTCGAATTCCTGCAGTTCCAGATTTCCCGGAACGAGGTCGAGCCCGTCGAAATAGGTCTTGCGGATGATCGAGGCGAGCGGCCGCATCTCCGCATCATAGCGGATGGCGCCATAAAGCGTGTCGTTGCCGGTCAGGTCGAGCTCGGGCTGATACCCGAACAGCGCCGACAACGAGGCCTGGGGATCGAGATCGACGGCCAGGACACGAAGGCCGGACAGGGCGAGATATTGTGCGAGGTGAACGGAGGAGGTGGTCTTGCCCGATCCGCCCTTGAAATTGGTGACGGCAATGACCTGCAAATGCTCGCCACGTGCCGGATCGCGCCAGCGCATATAGCTGCGTGCCTTGGCGAGATTGTTCTTGGCAATCGCCTGTTCACTCAGATGCCGGCGCAGCGCGTTGATATCGCCCAGCGTATAGGAGCGACGGCCGGCAATGCCGGTTTCCGGCTGCGGCCCTTCGCCGGCGAGCGACAATTGCCGCAGATAGCCATCGGAGACACCAATCAGCCGCGCTGCCTCGCCCGAGGTGAAGCTGCGCAAGGTCTTTTGTGCTGACGGCGCGAAGAGGCGGTCGCGCATGGCCTTCAGCTGGTCGGAGAGCGCACGCGCATCCGCGGCAATGGCCTCATCCGCCGGGATTGCCAGTCTATCGCCTTCCAGCCGTCGATCGATCATCATGTCATTCATGCCCAGAGTCCGTTCTCGTGACTGTTCACCGATTCTCTCGTGCAGTAAATACGCGGCCGAGCCGTGCTAACAGCCGATTTGGCGACTTACGCTTCGCCAAGGCAAATTCGTTTGCGAGCGTTACGGTGCCTCACAGCCTGAGTCGCGTCAAGATCAAGGCCTTCAGGCGGCTTTCCCCACGCAAGTTTCGACAGCTTAGCAAGACTAAGCCGATCCAGCGTGACGGGGATGATGGCGGTGTCGATCGCCTTGAACGAGGCTGACGGCGTCGGCCCCTGTGTCGTATGACGTGAATTCATCAGGTCGGCGACAGGGCGCGTGGCGTGTTGGCAGGATCTGAGTTGACAGCTGTCAACACGCGGTCTGTCAACGCGACGGACGGAGCGATTAAGAGAGTGAAAGGCCGAACCGTCGCGGCGCAATCGTCAAAGCAATGGAGGTTTCCGGCGCCGGGTTATGACGCCTGTTCGAGAGCGGGAAGGGTGAGGCGCACGCAGAGACCGCCGAGCGCGCCCTCGCCCAGCTCCAGACGCCCGCCATAGAGCGTCACGAGTTCCTCCGCGATGGACAGACCAAATCCGTCACCTGGCATGCTCTCGTCCAGACGCGCGCCGGCGCGAAGCACCTCGGCACGTCGCTCGGGCAAAATTCCAGGACCGTCATCCTCGATCAACAAGATGGCATTGCGGCCATCCCGCCGCGCTGAAATCGCGATCTGGCTGCGCGCCCATTTGAAGCTGTTGTCCAGCAGGTTTCCGAGAATTTCTTCCGCATCCTTTTCGTCGCAGCGCAGGCTCAGCGTTTCGACACCGGCTGTGGTCACGGAAAGCGCCCGCTCTTCGTACAGTCGTCTGAGGACGGCCAGGAGGTCGGCGATAACAGGAGAGAGCGGCGTTGCCGATGTCAGCGCCCCGCCGGCCGTCTTTCGCGCTAGCGAGAGATGGCGGCGAATGCGTTGCTCCATGCGCTCGGCCAGCTCCGCAAGACGCCCTTGCGGATCGGTCTCCCGGTCCAGCGCCAGGCGCAGGCTCGCAAGCGGTGTCTTAAGTCCATGGGCGAGATTGGCGAAATGCAGCCGCGTTTCCGTGAGCCGTGCCTCGTTCTGGTCCAGCAGGCGGTTGATCTCGGTGGTCACAGGCGCCAGTTCCCGCACCGGCATATCGGACAGCCGGTCGCGCGCGCCGCGCTCGATGTCTTGAAGATCGCCGTGCAGGTCCGCCAACGGACGCAGGCCGAAGCGGATCTGCAGCAAGGTGCCGATCAGCAGGAAGAGACCCAGCGCCAGGATCAGCGGCAGCAGCCAGAACAAGGCGTCGCGTGCCGGCGTCGCCAAGGCAGCCTCCGGCGCAGACGCGGTGAAGGTGACCACGCGTCCGTCGATCGTCGCGCTTTGTTGGCGCAGATGCAGAGCCGGCCCGGGCCGCTCGGCAGCGGTCAGGTCCGGTGTCGGCCCCTCCGGTGGCGGCGCGTCCGGTGGGCCGCCCGGCCGATCATGGCCGGGCCGGCGGCCGGGTCCGTGTGTAGGCGGCGGCGCATTCAATCGGCCATCCGGCGTATCGATCTGCCAGAACCAGCCAGGCCTATCGAAAGGCGGGTTATCGAAGCTGGCCGAAAGACGAGGTGTGCCGGCGGCGTCGAACCGCAAACTTCCCTTCAGCGCTTCGATCTGCACATCGAGTTGCTGGTCCACCTGCTCGCGCACGACATGGCCGACGATCAGCCAGAGAACGAGCGCCGTTGCCGCCATGGTGGCCGCGACGAAGGCGGCGGAGAAGATCAGAAGCCGGCCGGAGAGGCTCTGCATGCCGCGCCGTCCACGTGTGGAGGACACGGGACGGCGTGCTCCAAGAGCCGGTCCTTGGATCGCCGCCGTTTCGCGCAAGTGACCCTGCGTCTTGATCGGGCTGCTGGTAGGAGAGACTGCCACGCTCTCAGCCATGCGGTCGATCGAGCTCGCGCCCGTCTCCGGTCCGTCGCTCGGCTTGCCGCTCATGGCGTCGTCTCGCCTGCTGTCAGCCGATAGCCTCGGCCGCGTACCGTTTCGATATGTTCCGGCCCGATCTTGCGCCGGAGACGCGCCACGATCACCTCAAGCGAATTGGAATCGACTTCCGCATCGCCGTCATAGACGCGCTCGGTCAGTTCCCGCCGGTCGACGACGATCTCCTTGCGCAGCATCAGGCAGGAGAGCACGCGCCATTCGAGCGCGGTGAGCTTCAGCGGCAGGCCGTCGCGTTCGAAGGTGCCGAGCTGGGCATCGAAGGTCAGCGGGCCACAGCTGATCTGCGCGCTGCCATGGCCGGCGGCGCGGCGCACCAGCGCGCGCAGCCGCAGCACCAGTTCCTCCACCTTGAAGGGCTTGGTGAGGAAATCATCGGCTCCGGCCTTGAAGCTCGCCACTTTGTCCGGCCAGCCGTCGCGCGCGGTCAGCACCAGAACGGGCAGATTGGCGGCCTCGGCGCGCCAGCCCTTGAGCACGGTGACGCCATCGATCTTCGGCAGGCCGAGATCGAGAATGGCGACATCGAAGCGCTCGGTGGTGCCGGCATGCAGCGCATCCTCGCCATTGGCGGCGCGGTCGACCACGAAATTTTCCGCGCGCAGATGCGTGGCAATCCGCTCGGCCAGATCATCATCATCTTCGACCAGCAGAACCCGCATGATGGGAGCCTCTTTCTGTCTTTATCTCAAGGGTGCATGCGCCGCGTCTTGTCCATTCAACAGATGAACCTGATGCGCGGGCAGCCGATCTTCATCCTGATCTAGAGCGGGACGGGGAAAAGGGGGAGCGGCTTTGGCCGCTTTGGCGCTCCGATCTGCCGGGGATCTAAGAGGAAATGGCTGAACTCAAGCTGAACCGCGCGGTTCAGCGGGGCGAGGGCAGGGCTTTGCTAGAAAGAGGCTGTCGAACGAAAAGGAGACAGTTCATGTCGACGGAAGAGACGAAGATCCCCCAGGCCGTTCCCGCCGCTCCGGCCGCCCACGAACCGCGCCGCTTCGGCCGCGCCCGGCTCGGGCTCGTGGCGATTGCAGCCCTCGCGCTCGGCACCGCCGGCGGGGCCGCAGCCATGAAGCTGGCCCATCCGCCCACCGACACCACGCCGGCCGTACCGGCCACCGTATCCACCCTCAGCGAGGATGCCATGGTGAGCCTCAAGGGCAAGGTAGTCGAGATCTTCGGCAACAAATTCGTGCTGGAAGATGAAAGCGGCCGTGCGCTGGTGGAAACTGGACCGGCCGGCGAGGGTGGCAAGCTGGTGACGCTGAACGAGCCGATCACCATCGAAGGCCGCTTCGAGAACGGCTTTCTCCATGCCCGCAGCCTGACGGGCGCCGATGGCAAGACCGAGAGCCTTCGCCTTGGCCCCCCGCCGCCGCGCCACGGGCCGGGACCGCATGGCCCGGACGCATGGGGCCCGCGCGGTGGGCCCGATGGCGGCCCTGATGGTCCGCGTGCCCTGCGCGACGGCCCCCGCGGTGGCCCGGGTGCGGATTGCGGCCCACAGCGTGCCGAGCGTAGCCCCGACCAGGGCCCCGATCAGGCCGGCCTCCAGCCCCCGCCGCCGCCCCCGGCCGGCATGGCGCCGCCTGCCCCGCCGGCACCCGGTGACGCGGCGGCACCGGCGCCGGTTGCCCCAGCCCCGGCCGCTCCTGCAGCGCCCGCCCAGCCGCAATAGCGCAGTCGTCCCCGGCGGCGGGTCCCTGATCCCTTTTTCCCGTCATGCTCGGGAAAGCCCGAGCATGACGGGATGAGGGTGGGGGCCCGCATGGCGCGGCATCGACACATCACGGCCAAGCACGGTTGGCGCCAGGCTTCAACGCTCGGGCACGATGTCGAAATCGTCGCTTTCGCCCTGTACCAGCGCCATCGGCCAGATCAGGTTGCGGTCACGGCCCGGATAGAGATCGGCAAAAGCCGGGATCCCCGCGAGCAGGGTTTCGGCCAGCGTCTGGCCGAGATCGGAGAGCGAGATCGAATGGCAGGTCAGAGATGGTGTTAGGAAGCTGGTGCGCGGATTGTCTCGAAAGCCGATCACGGCGATGTCGCGCCCCGGTCGGATGCCGCGCTCCTGCAGCTTGCGATAGAGGCTCAGGGACATGACCTCGCTCGACAGCAGAATGGCGCTCGGAAGCTCCGGCAGTGCCAGCAGCGCCGTGACCAGATCGTCCCCGCATTCAAGGACGCGCGCGACGCGAAACAGGAGGGCCGGATTATACGCGATCCCATGCTGCGAAAGCGCGGCACGATAGGCATCGTGGAAGACATGCCCGAGATTGATGTCGCCGTCGGGAATGGCGAGCGCGATGCGCCTATGGCCCTTGGCGACCAGTCGTGCCACCGAGCTGTGCGCAACCCCTTCAAAATCGAGGTCGATCCAACGCATGTCGGGACCGGATTCGGAGCGACCCAGCGCGATAAATGGCAGCTGCGTCTTTTCCAGGAAGTCGATCCGGTCGTCGCGCCGGCGCGTGGCCGATATGATCATGGCATCGACCATGCCACGCCCGACAAGGCGGCTGAGATAATCGACCGGATTCTCCTCGGCCGGGCAGGGAAAGACCACGAGATCGAGCCGATGGCGGTTCAGCACCGTCTGCACGCCTTCGAACACGCCCATGAAGAAGTCGTCGCCGGAGGCGTTAGCGTCTGGCGACATCTCGATCATGAAGCCGATCGTATTGGTCACGCCCTGGCGCAGGCTGCGGCCGGACTGGTTGGGCGTATAGCCGAGCGCACGGGCCGCCTCCATCACCCGCGCGCGGGTTTCCGGGTTTACGTCCGGCTTGCCGTTCAGTGCGCGTGAGACTGTGCCGATCGAAATATCGAGATGACGCGCCAGCGCCCTGATGCCCTTCATGCCCTCTTCCATCTCCCCCAAGCGCATCGTTCCCATCTTCGACCCGCATCCATCCTCTATGCGCCAACAGGGCCTAACAAAATAGGGAGAGGCTGGTCGAGGTTGTTTTTGCGGGCGTTTCGTTGGAGGGCGTAATTTCAAAGCGCCGCAAGGTCTCCCGAAGGAAGGGCTTGCGAGCAAGGCGATGCAGATTCGCAGCTAACCTCGCAGATAGTCCAAGATGGAAGGTTTTACGGCTTGGCAACCCCCTCATCCGACCCTTCGGGCCACCTTCTCCCCGCTGGGGAGAAGAGACCGAGACGATAGCGTGGCGCCCCTAATCGAGCGCTGAGAAAAAGGCTATATGACCAGTTTTGCTGCAGCAGAGGTGGCATGGAATGGCGCCGCGATGTCTCTTCGCCCCAGCGGGGGGAAGGTGACCAGAAGGGTCGGATGAGGGGTTGCCAAGTCCGCAAATCGGTACGGTCTTGTACCCTGCGTTCCAATGATGGATAGCCTCTCAACACTCAGATAATATTGGGAAAATCGGCGGCCTCCAGCTAGACGATCCTAACCTGCCCGCCGCACCGCATCTCATCTTGCCGCAGCGCATCCACTTCTCCGGCTTGACAGGAAAAATGGATCGTGCAGATTACCGTAAACGTTTACGGTCGTCGGCATGCGGAAGGAGCCGCTGATCGGCCGGGGCTGGAAAAGCGGCCGTGAACGAGAGGATGAACGGACCCAGAGGAGGGGTTTCGTGGCGAGGAAAACCGTTTTATGCGGCTGCGGAGCCATGGCCAAAGGCTGGCTGCGCGCCATTGCCGAGCACCCTGACTTGAGCGCGGGCGTGGAGATCGTCGGCCTTGTGGATCTCCACCCGCCAACTGCCGAGGCGCTGGCTGCCGAGTTCGGCTTGGCCAATGCGGTGATCGGCAGCGATCTCGGCGCGGTGATCGATGAGACCGGTGCCGAGCTGGTTTTCGACGTAGTAGTGCCGGTGGCCCGCGCTGAGGTGGTGGAAACGGCGCTTGCCCGTGGCTGCCATGTGCTGTCGGAAAAGCCGATGGCGGCCTCGCTGGACGAAGCGCGGAGCATGATCGCCTGGTCGAAAAAAGCGGGTCGTCTGCATGCGGTGGTGCAGAACCGGCGCTACATTCCCGGTATTCGCCGGCTAAGGGCTTTCGTCGAAAGTGGCGCCATCGGCGCGCTGACGGGCATTCACTGTGATTTCTTCATCGGCGCGCATTTCGGCGGCTTCCGCGACGCGATGGAGCATGTGCTGCTGCTCGACATGGCGATCCACACCTTCGATGCTGCGCGCTTCGTCTCGGCCAAGGTGCCGCTGGCCGTCTATGCGCATGAGACCAATCCGCCCGGCTCCTGGTATCGAACCGGCGCGTCCGCCTTCGCCATCTTCGAAATGGCCGATGACGTCACCTTCACCTATCGCGGCTCCTGGTGCGCGGAAGGCGCCAATACCAGCTGGGAGAGCCAGTGGCGCATCACCGGCACCCAGGGCACCGTGCTCTGGGATGGGGCGGACAGCTTCATTGCCCGGCGGGTGGCCTCGGAGGAAGGTTTCCTGCGCGAGCAGGAGGAGATCGAAGTGCCGGAAGCGCCTCGCGCCGAGGAAACCGAAGGCCATGCCAGCGTGATCGCCGCCTTTCTTCAAGGCGTCGAGACCGGCGTGCCGCCCGAAACCGTGGGCGAAGACAATATCCGCAGCCTTGCCATGGTCTTTGCCGCTATCGAGAGCGCGAAAAGCCGCGCCCGCGTGGTGCTTGCCGAGGTGTGAGGCCGAGAGGGGAGGGGCCGCCGGCACGTTCGGCGGCGCTGCACGGAACAGGACAAAGCCGGTGGACCATCCACGGGCTTGAGAGGAGACAGACAGGTGAGCAATCCCGCAACATCCATCCGCGTCGGCACGATGGTCAGCGCCAGCGGCGGCGAGGCGGCCAAGCGCATCGGCCAGATCGCCGATCTTGGCTTCGAAAGCTTCGAGCCCTTCTTCTGGCAGACCACCAATGGCCAGGATCTGGCAGACCTCGGCAAGCGCTGCCGCGAGGCCATCGGCGATCGTGACATCACGATGTCGACGCTCGGCATGTTCGGCAATCCGCTCGAGGAAACCGAAATCGACCTGCAGACCCTGCAGGGCTGGAAGGACTGCATCGACAATGCCCATCATTTCGGCGCGAGCTGCGTGGCCGGCTTCACCGGACGGGTGCGGGGCAAGAAGCTCACCGACAGCTTGCCGCGCTACAAGGAAATCTGGAGCGAGCTGGCGAAGCGCGCCGCCGACAAGGGCGTGAAAATCGCCTTTGAAAACTGCGCCATGGATGGAAACTGGCAGAGCGGCGACTGGAACATCGCCCATAATCCGGATGCCTGGGAGCTGATCTTCAACGAGACGCCGGACGACCATATCGGCCTGGAATGGGAACCCTGCCATCAGATGGTCTATCTGATCGACCCTATTCCACAGATCCGCAAATGGGCGCACAAGATCTTCCACGTGCATGGCAAGGACGCGACGATCCGCTGGGACGTGATCCGCGAACACGGGATCTTCGGCAAGCTGCCCTTCGTCTTCATGCGCACGCCCGGCTTCGGCGACACGAACTGGACCGACGTGATCTCCGAGCTGAGGCTCGCCGGCTGGTCCGGCTCGATCGATATCGAGGGCTGGCATGATCCGGTCTATCGCGATGCCCTGGAAATGACCGGGCAGGTGCATGGCCTGAATTATCTCAAGCGCTGCCGGGGCGGGGACTTCGTCACCGATCCCACGTGAGTGCTTGAAGAGAGGGCAGGGGCCGCCGCGCCCTTGCCCCTCACGACAGGCCCGTGGCCCGCGAAGAGGAGCGGGGGCCGGGGCATAAGGAGAGCACCGACTCAGTCCGATGCTCTGGAGATCACCCCACGATGGAGGATGACATGGGGATCAAGATCACGCTTCTGGCCGGGCTTCTGGCCGGCACCGTCTCGGCTTCCGCGCTTCCGGCGCTGGCTGAAGACGTGACCATCACCGTCTGGTCGCTGGACAAGGACATTCAGCCCGCGCCCAATCTGGTCAAGGAATTCAACGCCTTGAACAAGGGCATCAAGGTGGAATACCGCCTGTTGCAGTTCGATGACGTGGTCAGCGAGGCCATGCGCGCCTTTTCCACGGGACAGGCGCCCGATATCATCGCCGTCGACAATCCGGAGCACGCGCTGTTTGCCTCGCGCGGCGCCTTCCTTGATCTCACCAGTCGGATCGAGACCTCCCAGGTTATTAAGCCGGATAATTATTTCCCGGGTCCGCTGAAATCGGTGATGTGGGACGGCAAATATTATGGCGTGCCGAAGGCCACCAACACCATTGCGCTTTACTACAACAAGGACATGTTCAAGGCGAAGGGGCTGGACCCGAACGCCCCGCCACAGACCTGGGCCGAGCTGGTCGAGGATGCGCGCAAGCTCACCGATCCGGCCAAGAACGTCTATGGCCTGGCGTTTTCGGCCAAGGGCAATGAGGAAGGCACCTTTCAGTTCCTGCCCTGGGCGCAGATGGGCGGCGGGGGCTATCAGCATATCAACGCGCCGGGCGCGGTGAAGGCGCTGGAAACCTGGAAGACCATCATCGACGAAAAGCTCGCCTCGCCCGACAGCCTGACCCGCGGGCAGTGGGACAGTACCGGCACCTTCAATTCCGGCAACGCCGCCATGGCGATCTCCGGCCCTTGGGAGCTGGACCGCATGATTCAGGAAGCCAAGTTCGATTGGGGCGTGGCGCTGCTGCCCGTGCCGGAAAAGGGCGCGCAACGCTCCTCCGCCATGGGCGATTTCAACTGGGCGGTCTTCTCCTCGACCAAGCATCCCGACGAGGCCTTCAAGGTGATCGAATATTTCGCCTCGCAGGACGACAAGATGTTCGAAAAATACGGCCAGCTGCCGGCCCGCAAGGACATCGAGATCAAGCCGACCGGCAATGCGCATAAGGATGCCGCGCTGAAGGTCTTCCTCGACCAGCTGCAATATGCCCAGCCGCGCGGACCGCATCCGGCCTGGCCGAAGATCTCCAAGGCCATTCAGGATGCCATCCAGGCCGCGCTCACCGGCCAGATGAGCCCGCAGGAGGCGCTCGACCAGGCGGCCAAGAAGATCTCGGCGGTGCTGGGTTAACGGGTTCGGCTTGCGTCGGCGCCAGCCCCCTTACCCTGCCCTCTCCCCGCGGGGAAGAGGAGGCCAGTGGCTGATCGGGCGGCGCGTTTTGCGGCGGCTGTTCTGCCGCACCGGCTTCAAGGTTGATCTGTGCTCGGGGTTGAGTGCGGGCGAGGCGCGCGCCGCAAGGTCTCTTCTCCCCAGCGGGGAGAAGATGCCGGCAGGCAGATGAGGGGGCCGCCCTCTCGGCTGGGTTCGGAGTCAAAGGGTGTTTACGGCCCGCGTCGTGCCCGCCTCGCCCCCCTCACCCTGCCCTCTCCCCGCTGGGGAGAGGAGGCCAGTGGCTGACCCGGCGTTGCGTTTTGCGGCGCCTGTTCTGCCTCGCAGGCTGGGGGCCGCCCTCACGCCTGGGTTCAGGGCGCCCTTCGCAATTTCCATGCCTGGACGTCACCAGTCCAGGCATCGCCTTCCTCCCCCGCGGGGGCCGTGGCCGGTGAAACGGTGCGGCCTCCGTCGGGGGCGGTTCGCTGAAGCCGGCGGGGCCGCCGGCCTTCGCCCCGTTCGCGCCGGAGCTTTCGGCGCGGGCCAAGATCCGGCGCCGCAGGCTCCGCCGAGCCGCAAAACCCAAGCGCTTTCAAAGGGGGATTTCGATGAAGACCATGTTTTCGAGCCTGAGGGATGGGCGCGGCTTCGATGTCGGCCTCGTCGCCTTTCCCATGGGGTTTCTCTTCCTGCTCTCCGGCCTGCCGCTTCTCTACAATGTGGTGATGAGCGTGCAGGAGGTGGACATGTTTTCCCTCGGCAGCTTCGCCCGGCCCTTTGTCGGGCTGAAAAATTACGCCACGCTTTTCTCTCAGCCGGAAACCTGGCCGATCCTGAAGAACACGGCGATCTTCGTCGTGGCCTCGATCGCCGGGCAGTTCCTGATCGGCTTCGGGCTCGCTCTGTTCTTCTGGAACGAATTTCCGGGCGCCAGCTGGCTGCGCGGGCTGTTTCTGGTCTCCTGGGTCATGCCGGGCCTCGTCGTCGGCGCTATCTGGAACTGGATTCTCTCAGGCGATTTCGGCGTGCTGAATTATGTCCTGCGCTCTGTTGGCATCATCTCCGGCAATATCTTCTGGCGCTCGGACCCGAATTTCGCGCTCTGGGCCGTCATCATCGCCAATATCTGGCTCGGCATTTCCTTCAACATGATCCTGCTCTCGGTCGGCCTGTCCTCGATCCCCAAGGATCTCTACGAGGCGGCCGAGCTCGATGGCGCCGGCGCCTGGGCGCGCTTTCGCACCATCACCCTGCCGATGATGCGCGCCACCATTGGCGCCGTCGTTTCGCTCGGCCTGATCTTCACGCTGCAGCAGTTCGACCTCTTTGCCGCCATCACCTCGGGCGGGCCGAACAATGCCTCCAATGTCGCGCAATATTGGGCCTGGGATCTCTCCTTCCGCCAATATGATTTCGCGCAAGGCGCGACGATCTCCGTCATCATGATCGTCTTCGTCATGATCGCCTCGGTGATCTATGTGCGCTCGACACGCCAGGAGGTGCGCGGATGAGCGAAACCCTGAGAAACCGCCTGTTTCTGGCCATCGCGCTGTTGCTGGCCGCCCTTTATCTCTTCCCGCTCTACTGGATGGTGGTCACCTCGCTGAAGACGGGCTCGGCCATGTTTGCGACCCCGCCGAGCTTCTGGCCGAGCGAGCCGCAATGGCAGACCTACGCCTATGTCTGGGAAAGCCGCGCCGTCGGGCGCTACCTGTGGAATTCGCTTGTTATCGCCTTGGGCGCGGTGGTGCTGGTCACCGCGCTCGGCACCGGTTGCGCCTATGTTCTGGCGCGCTACCGCAATGTCTGGATCGATATCGGCCTGTTTTTGATCCTGATGCTGCAGGTTCTGCCGGCTTCGCTGATGGTGACGCCGATCTTCGTCGGCTTCTCGCAGTTCGGGCTGCTGGCCACGCCGCGCCTTGCCGTGATCCTGGCGATCGCCGCCAAGGCCATGCCCTTCTTCGTCGTGCTCGTGCGCTCCACCTTCATGAGCGTGCCGGCGGAACTGGAAGAGGCGGGGCTTGTGGACGGCAATTCGCGCGTCGGCGCCTTTCTCTTCATCGTGCTGCCGCTTGCGCGCAACGGCATTCTCGTCTCGGCCATCCTGATCTTCATGCAGGCCTTTGGCGAATTCGTCTATTCCAAGTCGATGATCCAGGCGGCGGAGCTGCAGCCGGCCTCCGTCGGGCTCAATTCCTTCATGGGGCCCAACACCAATGAGTGGAACAACATCATGGCCTTCGCCGCCATGTATGTCGGCCCGATCCTCGCCCTCTTCGTCCTCTTGCAACGCCGCATCGTCTCCGGCCTCACCTCGGGAGCGCTGAAATGACCGCCCAGATCGAACTCAGCCAGGTCAACAAGCATTACGGCGCCTATCACGCGCTGAAGGACATCAATCTCACCATCGAGAAGGGCAGCTTTGTGGCGCTGGTCGGGCCTTCCGGCTGCGGCAAGTCCACGCTGCTGCGCTCGCTCGCTGGCTTGGAAAAGATCACCGCCGGCCGGCTGACCATCGCCGGCGCCGAGATGACCGCCGTGCCGCCGCGCAAGCGCGACATCGCCATGGTGTTCCAGTCCTATGCGCTCTATCCGCATATGACGGTGGAAGAAAACCTGATCTACCCCTTGCGGATGCGCGGCGTCTCCAAGACGAATGCCAAGGCCAAAGCGCAGGAGGTGGCGGGCTTTACCGGGCTCTCCGGCCTGCTGACGCGCTATCCGCGCCAGCTCTCCGGCGGCCAGCGCCAGCGCGTGGCCATGGGCCGGGCGGTGATCCGCAGCCCCAAGGCCTTCCTCTTCGACGAGCCGCTCTCCAATCTCGATGCCGCGCTGCGCGTCTCCATGCGCAAGGAAATCCGCGCGCTGCACGACCGGCTGGGCGCGACCTCGGTCTATGTCACCCATGACCAGATCGAGGCCATGACCATGGCCGACCATGTGGTGGTGATGCGCGACGGCGTGATCGAGCAGCAGGGCGCGCCGCTGACGCTTTACGACCGGCCGGAAAACCGCTTCGTCGCCGGCTTCATCGGCTCGCCGGCGATGAATTTCATCGCAGCGCGCGCCGTCGATGGCGCCAGCATCGCGCTCGATCTGCCGGGCCAGCCGGTGATCGCCGTGGACCGCAAGGGTGCCGCACCGCTGGCTCCCGGGCAGGCGGTGACCGCAGGCCTGCGCCCGGAGCATTTGCGCATTGTCGACGGGGAGAGCGGATCCGATCATCAGGCCTTTACCCTCCCGGTGCGCCTGATCGAATCCACCGGCTCGCTCACCTATCTGAGCCTCGGGGACACAGGCGATATCTCGCTGGTCGAGCACGGCCGCGAACATCTGCGCCCCGGCGACCGCCTGACGCTGACCATCGACCCTGGCCTGGTGCATCTGTTCGATCCGGAAACGGGACGACGGGTTTAGCCAGCTTGGCGCATTGGACGTGATATGGTCGTCCACAGGACGCGGCGCAGAACCTTGACGGCTTGGCGGCCCCCCTCATCCGCCTGCCGGCACCTTCTCCCCGATGGGGAGAAGAGACCAAGGCCGACAACGCGGCGCCTCAGTCCAACGTCCAGAAAACATGGCATAAATCGCGTTTTATCGTGTTGGGATGAGAGGGCTGAGCAGCGCCGCAGTCTCTTCTCCCCAGCGGAGAGAAGGTGGCCCGAAGGGTCGGATGAGGGGGCAGCCGAGTTCACAAACCATTGCGTCGTGTCCTGTGATCGTCATGGGTCCGATGGGCTGGACCCTTTGTCTTTGCATCGGATTTTCCGCAAACCGGCTCCCACCGTCCGGCCCGATGCTCTCGCCGCCGGCAGGACTTGGCGCGTCCTGCGATTGGATATAGCAGGGGCGCAGGAGCATTGTTGGCCTGGGCTGCCGCTCAGGTCTCTTTGCCGGGAAACCAAGGAAAGGCCGGATCCATGGACGCTGAACGAATTGCATGGATAACGCGCCGATATCTGCTCGGCGGTATCGGCGCCAGCCTGTCTCTCGGCGGTGCGGCGTTTGCGCAGAATGGCGATCCGGTTGCGCGTCTGCGCGCGGCGGAGCGCAAAGCGGGCGTGCGGCTCGGAGCCTTCGTTCTCGATACGGAACGCGGCCGGAGTTTCGGCTGGCGCGCCGACGAGCGCTTCTGCCACTGCTCGACGTTCAAATTTTCGCTGGCGGCCCTGGCCTTGCGCGAAGCCGATGCGGGCCGGCTCGATCCGGCGGAAATGCTCGCCTTCAGCCGTCGCGACATCATTGCCTATTCGCCCGTCGTCGAAGATCATCTGGCCGCCGGGCGTTTGTCGATCCTGGCGCTGGCCGAAGCGGTGCAGGTGACCAGCGACAATGCCGCCGCCAATATTCTCATGCGCCGATTGGGCGGACCTGAGGCCCTCACGCGGTTCTGGCGGGAGATCGGCGACGACAAGAGCCGGCTCGACGGTTACGAGCCGGCGATCAATATCATCCCCGTCGGCACCGAGGAGAACAGCACGACCCCCAGGGCCATGGCGGGCACGGTGCAGCGCATCGTGCTGGGCGATGTGTTGAGTGCGGAGAGCCGTCAGCGCCTGCGGGCATGGATGTCGGCCACGAAAACCGGCTTGACGCGATTGCGAGGCGGCATTCCCGCCACGTGGCAGGGCCTCGACAAGACCGGCACGGGCATGCGCCGGGGTGTCGGCAACAAGACCAACGACCTGGCCGTCCTCTTTCCGCCCGGCGGTCGCAAACCTCTGGTGATCGCCGCCTATGTCGAGAACCCCGCCTTCTCCCCGGAAACGCGGCCGCAGGATGAGGCGCTGCTCAGGACGCTTGCCGAGCTTGCCGTGGCATGGAGCGGCTGATCCGCCTGCTGCCGGGAGACGGCCGGCGCGCTGACGGAACAAGCGCGCCGCACCGATCGAAAACGAGACGGCACGGGAGAGGCATGACCCCCGTCCCGTGCCGCATGCAGTCTCGCAAAGACGGCCCCTCGAGCATAATCCGACCGGAGTGAAACGAGGATCGATAAGATTATGCTTCAAACAAAAGAGCTTAGAGTGCCGATCTGAGATCGAACAGCGCTCTAAGAGGCCATCCGATAGTCCTGTTGGTAGGCGGCCGAATGGCTGTTGACGCGGAAGCGGTGGACCATTTCGGCCAGGCGCTCGGTTTCCTGTGTCAGGCTCTGGGCGGCGGCCGTGGTTTCTTCCACCATGGCGGCGTTCTGCTGGGTCACCTTGTCCATCTGGTCGCCGGCGGCCGAAACCTCGCGCAGGCTGTTGGCCTGGTCGCGGGCGGACGACGCGATGTCGGCGATGACCGTGCTCATGTCGCTCACCTGCTTGACGATGTCCTCCAGCGAGGCGCCGGACTGGCTGACCAGCTCCACGCCGGTATCCACCTGCGTGGTCGAGGTCGAGATCAGCGATTTGATCTCGCGCGCGGCCTGGGCGGAGCGCTGGGCAAGCTCGCGCACTTCCTGCGCCACCACCGCAAAGCCGCGTCCCGCTTCGCCGGCCCGCGCGGCTTCCACGCCGGCGTTCAGGGCAAGCAGGTTGGTCTGGAAGGCGATCTCGTCGATCACGCCGATGATATTGCCGATCTTAGCCGAGGAGGCCTGGATTTCGGCCATGGCCTGGATCGCGCGGTTGACGATGGTGCCGCCCTTCTGGGCGTTGTCGCGGGTGGTGACGGCGGCGCGCTGGGCGTGGTTTGCGCCCTCGGCGGTGCCGTTGACCCCGCGCGTGACCTCGCTGATCGCGGCAACCGTTTCTTCCAGCGAGGCGGCCTGCTGTTCGGTGCGATGCGCCAGGTCGTTGGAGGCCGTGGAGATTTCCGCAAGGCCGGAGCGGATCGCGCCGATGGCATGGATCACCGAGCCCAGCGCCTGTTCCAGCGTGGCGACCGAGGTGTTGAAATGGTCGCGGATCGGCGCGTAGCGGGCATCCACCGCGCCGATGCGCACGGTCAGGTCGCCGCCCGAAAGCGCGTCCAGGCCTTTGGAAATCTCGTTGAAGGCATGTTCCATCACCTTGGCGTCGGCTAGCTGTGCCGCCTCCTGGCGCAGGCGCTGTTCTTCGCCGGCCAGACGCGCGCGTTCGGCATTGGCTTCGGCCACCAGCTTGGCACGCCCAGTCTCCTGGAAGACCTTGAGCGAGCGGGCCATGGCGCCGAGTTCATGGGCGTGCTCGGCGCCTTCGACGGTCACCTGCTCGTCGCCATGGGCCAGCCGCTCCATGGCCTGCGCCATGCTGCGCACCTTGCCCGAGATCAGGCGGCCGACGGCATAGGAGAGCACAAGGCCGATGACGATCAGCAGGCCGGAAATCACCAGCGTCGACAGGGTGACGGAGGAGACGGTGCTCTGCACCGAGCCGTCGAGCGCCGTCTGCGCGCCGCTGATCTTGTCCTGCAGGCCGGCAAAGCCGCTGGCGATCTTGGGCGCCAGCACGTCCATCTTGCCGTCGCGGATGGCATTGCTGGACAGAAGCACCTGGCGCACCTCTTCCAGGCGACCGGTATAGTTCTGCATCAGCTGAGTGGCGCCGGCCAGGCGCTTGCGCTGCAGCGCATCGCGCGCGCTCTGGGCGGCGGCGTTATCCAGCGCCACGGCCTGCTTCAGCGCGGCCTGGGCCACGTCATAGGCCTTGAGGTCGTTGGCATGGACGAAGCGCTCGGAGAAATAGAGGCTCCGGTTCAGCGCCTCCAGCGTCTCGCCGGTGGCGTGCAGCAGGGCAATATCGTTCTGGCGCCAGGCGCTGCGCTGCACGTCCTCAAGCGCGATGGCGGTCCAGGGGCCATATTCGGTGACCTTGGCGATCAGCGCCTCGCGCCGATCCTGCAGCTTGACGATCTCGTCGAAAGCGGCGCCATAGGCCTTCATATCCGCGCTGATCGCGGCCATGCCGGCGACAAGCTCGGGATTGCCGTCGAAGCGGGCATCTTCCTTGAGGAAGGACGCGAGATTGCTGCGGAAATGCTCGACCACCGCATCCTCAGGCGAGACGCGGAAACGCTCGGCGGCCGACTGGATCTCGTGCAGACGGTTGGAATAATCCGAGATCGACAGCGTCTGGCCGGCGGTCGCCTGATAGGAGGAGAAGATCGAGGACAGGCCGTTCATGCCGGAAATGGCGTTGATCGACAGGAAGCTCATCAAGAGGATCAGCGGCACGAAGCCGAAGGTGATCTGAGCGCGGATGCCCAGCTTGTTCCATAGATGCATGGTCGTGGTTCCCGGCTCTGTCACTGGCTCTTCGGAAGATATTTGGCAACGTTTTCAGGCGTCACCAGCTCGAACGGCACATAGTTTTCGCG
The DNA here is from genome assembly GCF_900109605.1 of Xaviernesmea oryzae. Classification (GTDB taxonomy): domain Bacteria; phylum Pseudomonadota; class Alphaproteobacteria; order Rhizobiales; family Rhizobiaceae; genus Xaviernesmea; species Xaviernesmea oryzae. Next base: position 113,685 of record NZ_FOAM01000012.1, on the reverse strand, counting down.
CGGCACCTTCTCGCCCTTGGCGAGCTTCAGCGCAGCGTCGATCGCCGCCTTGCCCTGGCCGGCGGCGTTCTGCAGAATGGTGACGTCGAGATCGCCCGCGACCATCGCGGCCAGCGCGTCGTCGGTCGCATCCACGCCGGCCACCACCACGTCCTTCATCGGCCGGCCGGCCTGCTTCAGCGCGCGGATGGCGCCCAGCGCCATCTCGTCATTGTTGGCGATCACGGCATCGAAGGCGACACCGGCCTTCAGCCATTCGCGCATCTGCTGGTCGGCGTCGTCGCGCGACCAGTAGGCAGCCTGGCGCTCGACGATCTGGATGCCTTGGCATTCCGGGCGAGCGAGCACATCGTCGACATCCTGGGTGCGGGCGCGGGCGGCGGAGTGGAAGGGCTCGCCCATCAGCACCACGGCCTTGCCCTTGCCCTTCATCAGGCGGCAGACTTCGGCCGTCTCAAGCGTGCCGGATTCTTTCTCGTTGGAAGCGACCAGCACCTGGTTGTCTGGCAGATCGGCGAGGTTCGCCGGCTCGGTGTTGACATAGATCAGCGGAATGCCGGCCTTCTGGGCGATCTCGGTCAGCTGCGGCCCCATATCGCCATCCGAGGGGATGACGATGATCGCGCTCACCTTGTCCTCGGCATATTTGCGAAGATGGGCGAGTTGTGTCTGGCTGTCGCCCTTGGCGTCGTCCACCGTGACGGTGACGCCTGGCTGGGCCTTGGCACTGGCCTTGATGGCATCGAGAAGGATCGCGCGGTATGTATCCAGCTTCGCGGTCGATACCGCGATCGTCTGTGCATTGGCGGCGCTTGTCGCAAGCAGCAATGCCATGGTCACGAAAAGTCTCTTGCCCACCGGGCCCCCCGAAAACTAGCTTTGAACGTGAACGCCATGTTTTTCCGCAAGACTTAAACAACAGTTTATTGAATGGCCGCTTAGGGCCCGTTTCGCGAAAAAACAGCTGAACCATCGGTTGTTTTTTCGCAATGGCCGCCGCAGCGCAGCATTGGTTGAGAAGAGGTAAATCTCGAGCACCCAATTTTAAGGGATTGGCGACTACGCAGGCATTTCGCGCTGCGGATGTGCCATTCTTTCCCGTTTTCGCGTGAAAGGAAATTAATTGAACCTTGAAATGAAAGCATCGGGCCTACAAAGTCGTTCGTTACCGCACCCCTCGGCGACGTCAAACGCCCATGTCGGCGGCGCGCTTACGGTGCGCATTTCACGCTCGAATGCTCCTTTAGGTTGTTTCTGTATATTGCTGTCGGTGACAATGTGTAACCTTAAGCTTCCGAATTGGCCGCCGGGATGCCACGTTTTACCTGATCAGCATGGTAGCGCTTGTCGATTGACCTCAGCGCGGCCGCCAGCGGCAAGCAAAGCGCGTGCGCACCCTGTTGCCCTCAGCGCACGGGGCGCCGCGTCGCGCCATCCTCGACACTGGCCGTCTGGCGCAGGCGGGAAGGGGCGATGCCATAGACCCGCTTGAAGGCGCGGGCGAAATGGGCGGCGCTGTGAAAGCCGACATCGAGCGCGATATCGATCAGCGCCGCCGGGGACTGCGACATCAGCGCATGCGCCTTTTTCAGCCGCATGAGATTATAGGCCTGAGCGGGCGACATGCCGAGGCTGACCTGGAAGATCCGCTCCATCTGCCGGCGCGACATGCCGATGCTGTCGGCGATCGCCTCGATCGAGCGCGGGTCTGCCAGGTTCTGCTCCATGGTGATCAGCGCGGCGCGAATGCGCGGATCGGCGGCGCTGGTGTCCAGCGTGTCTTCGAGCGGCTTTCGCGATTGCGTGTCCGTCGGCTTGCGCGCCCGGTCGATCTGCAGCACTTCCAGCGCGTTGATCTCGGCCTTGCGGCTGATCTTGGCGCGCACGAGCGAGGCCGCCATGTCCGCCGAGGCGCTGCCGCCGGCGCAGGAGCCGCGCTGGCCGTCGAAATTATACAGCCGGTCGGAGCGCACCGGATGATCGGGGAAGCGCTGGCGAAACTCGTCATGATGCAGCCAGCTCACGCAGGTCTGGTGCTGGCGCATCAATCCGGCCTCGGCCAGGATGAAGGTGCCGGTGCAAAGCCCGATCAGCGGCACGCGCAGCCTGGCTGCCTCCTTCAGATAGCGCACGGTGTCTTCGTCCACCGGCTTGTCCACCGAAAGCAGGCCGCCGCAGACGACCAGCACGTCGAAGCGGGGCGGGGCGACGAAATCGCAGGTGGGCGCCACCTGCACACCGCAGCTGGAGCGGATCAGCAGCCGCGTGCTGCCCAGCACGTCCCAGTCGGCCAGCACCCGCCCGGAGCGGTCGCGTTCGTCGGAGGCGAGCCTCAGCGTGTCGACGAAGAGCGAAAAGGCCGATAGCGTGAAGGACTTGGCCAGGATAAAGCCGACCTTCAGCTTGCCCACGCCATCGTCCGTCCCGCTTTTGCGTGGGGCGTCCTTTTGTGCCGCGCCCGCCTTGCGTGCGGCGTCCTGGGCTGTCAGAAGATGCGGCAAGCGCGCCCCCGGCGATGATCGCGAAAGCGCCGTGAAACACGGCGCCTGTCATCGTTCCATCATGTTCGCCGGCTGTCCGTCAAGGGTCATCGGCAGGCGAAGGATGGGAGGCGGTGCGCGGCGGGGAGTGACCCAAGCCTAGCCGGACAGGCCGAGAAGATCCTCCAGACGCGCTAACCGGTCGAGACCATCCCGGGTTTCGAGCGGCAGGATCAGCCTGGCATCCTTTTGCTTCAGCGGGCCGGCGGCCTTCAGCCGCTTGACGAGCGTGGCCGGCGGCTTGCGCGACGGCGTGAGCGCCAGCGCCAGCGGTCCGCCTTCGATGGTGGAAAGCCCTACCCGTCGGGCCGCGACGGAAAGCCGCGACAGCCGCAGGAGCAGGCGCGCCTCGTCCGGCGGCTCGCCGAAGCGGTCCTCGATCTCGGCCTCCAACGTATCGATCTCCTCGATACGCGCCGCCTTGAGCAGGCGGGCATAGAGATTGAGCCGCACCGCCGCGTCCGGCACATAATCCTCCGGCAGCAGGCCTTCCAGCCCCAGGCGGATCTCCGGCGTGGCGAAGAGGTCCGCAGCCTTGGCCTTGCCGCCGGCCAGAGCGGCCGCCAGCATGTCCTGATAGAGGCCCGTGCCGATCACCTTGACATGGCCGGCCTGCTCCTCGCCGAAGAGATCGCCGGTGCCGCGCAGGTCGAGGTCGCGGCGGCTGATGGCCAGCCCGTCGCCGAGCCGGTCATGCGCCGTCAGCACGCTCAGACGCTCGCGCGTCTCCTCGGCCATGTCGTCGCTGGCCAGGAGATAGGCAATGCCCTGCGCCCGGCCACGGCCCACCCGGCCGCGCAGCTGGTGCAGCTGGGCAAGGCCGAAGCGATCCGCCCGCCAGATGAAGATCGTGTTGGCGCCGGGCACGTCGAGCCCGCTTTCGATGAGGTTGGTCGACAGGAGAACATCGCCCCGGCCTTCGGCAAACCCCACCACCGCCTCGTCCACCGCCGCCGGCGGCATGCGCCCATGGGCGACGACGACCGAGAGGTCCGGAACGATCCCAGCCAGGATCTCCTTGACCGCGTCGATCTCCTCGATCTCCGGCACCACCAGGAAGGACTGGCCGCCGCGGCGCTTTTCCCGCCGCAGCGCCGTTGCCATGGTGGCGCGGTCGAAGGGGCAGAGGAAGGTGCGCACCGGCCGGCGTCGGGCCGGCGGCGTGGTCAGCAGGCTGACCTCCTGCAGGCCGACCAGCGCCTCCTGCAGCGTGCGCGGGATCGGCGTCGCGCTCATCACCAGCACATGCAGGCCGAGTCCGAGCTTGCGCATCGCCGCCTTGTCGCGCGCGCCGAAGCGGTGCTCCTCATCGATAACGAGCAGGCCCGCACGCGCGAAGTGCACATCCTTGGCTAGGATTGCCGAGGTGGCGACGACGATATCGACCGATCCATCGGCCAGCCCGGCCTTGATGCGCTTGATCTCGGCCGGCTTGACCAGCCGGGAGAGCAGCGCAACCCGCTTGCCGGTGCCGGCAAAGCGCCGCTCGAAGGTCAGGGCATGCTGGCGCGCCAGAACCGTGGTCGGCGCCACCACGATCGCCTGATGGCCGGAAAAGGCGGCGGCCGCAGCCGCGCGCAAGGCAATTTCGGTTTTGCCGAAGCCGACATCGCCGCAGATCAGCCGGTTCATCGGGCGGCCAGAGCCAAGATCGGCGAGCAAGGCGGCAATCGCTGCCGTCTGGTCGCGCGTTTCCGGATAGGGAAAGCGCAGCACGAAACGGTGAAAGGCGCGCTTGTCCGGCACCAGACGCGGGGCCTCGATGCCGGCCCTGATTTTCGTCAGCTTGGCGATGCGCCGGGCGGAGAGATCGATTTCGCGGCTGACCTCCGCGCGCTTCTTCGCCCAGGCCTCGGTGTGCAGCCGGTCGAGCGTCACGGCCTCGCTTGCGGCGCCATAGCGCCAGAGCCGGCCGAAATCGCGCATCGGCACCAGCAACGAGGCGCCGCCGTGATAGTCAAGCCTGGCGGCATCGGTCCGCAGGCCGTCCACCTCGATGGTCTCCAGCGTCTGCAACCGGCCAAGGCCGTGATCCTGATGAACGACGAGATCGCCGAGCCCCAGCTCTTGCGGCTGGAGCGCGGCATCGCCGGTTTCGGAGGTCTGTAGCGCGGCGCCGAAAAGATCCTGCGCGGTGACGATTTCTAGAGACGTTTCGGCATCGCTGAACCCATCGGCCAGCGGCAGCGCGGCCGTCATCAGCGCGCCCTTGGGCGCGGCCTCTGCCGCTTCGAGATCGGCGACCGTGTCGATGGGCGTGTCGAGCCGGCGCGCCAGCCGCTTCAGCCAGGCGGAAAAGCGCGGATGCGCACCGGTCCATAGCAGGCGCGCGCCCGCCTTGCGTCTTTGCGCGACGAGATCTGCCCAGGCGCCGAGATCGCTGGCGGTCGGCCATTGGGCCGGATGTGCGCTTGCGGGCGCCAGGGCCTCGGTCTCATGCGCCCTCAGCGTCTCTTTCCAGTCTGCCTGCGAAAGATAGAGCGAGCCCTGGGCCGGCGGGGCGGCGCCAAGATCGCGCGCGGCGTTGCGGGCGTCCTCGATCAGCGCGATCTGGCTTTCGACGCGGCCTTCGCCATCTTCGGCCAGAAGGCTTTCGGCAAAGAGCAGGCGGGCGGGCGGCAGGATGTCGAGCACCGGCACCAGCGTCTCATAGCGGCGCAGAAGGCGTCGTTCCATGTCGCAGGCCGGCGCGGCGCGGGCGGCTTCTGCCTCCTCGCGTGTCTCGAAGACCAGCTCGCTGGCCGGGCCGAACACCATCTCCTCACGCGTTTCGACCGTTCGCTGGCTCAGCGGATCATAGAAGCGCAGCGCCTCGATGGTGCCGTCCTCGGCCAGCATGATGCGCATCGGCAGGCGGCCGCCGGCGGGGAAGATCTCCACCACCTCGTCGCGCAGCGCCACCTCGCCCGGCTCGTCGACGACGCCGTCGGCAAGATAGCCCATCCGCTCGACGAAATCGGTGAAGCTGTCGCGCTCGAAGGCGTCGCCAACGGCAAGGCTGTAGCGTGCCGCCAGGATGACCTGTTTCGGCGCCACGCGCTGCAGCAGCGCATCCAGCGAGGTGACGAGCAGGCGGCGGTTGCGCCCGCCATCCTCCAGCCAGACACGCAGCGCATCCATCCGCCGGCCCATTGCCTGGCGCGATGGCTCGACCCGGTCATAGGGCAGGCAGTCCCAGGGCGGCAGCAGGATCGGCTCGGCCTCGGGCTTTAGCGCGCAGAGCGCCTCGGCCACGCCAAGCGCCTCGGCCTCGGAACGGGCGACATAGACAAGCCGCTGCGTATCGGCCTTCAACGCGCGCAAGAGATGAAGCGCGATCAGCCCGGCGGGGGCATCGGTCTGCGCAAAGCCAGCCGTCTCGGACTCACCTGCCGGCGCCTCGGCCGGCTCCACCACCGGATCGTCGGTCAGGACGGATGTCGGATGACTGTCCCGATCTCCGGCGAGCCTCGCCGGCGCATCGGCCATGCTTTGCTTGAACGTGGAGGGGGGCGCGATCGTCTGAAGAGAAGAGCCTGCCGGCACGCGGAACCTCATGCATGAAGGGGCGCGCAAGGACGCCCTGATAGCAGCAGAAAGCCGCTGAGAGGGGCATAAGTTCCGGCTTCTATCCAAGACGAAGGCGAAAAAGAAAAACACCGGCCCACGCCGGCAGGCTTTGAAAAATGCATGGTATTTCACTTGTTTAGCGTGGCTTTGAATCGCATCTTCGCATGCAGGGCGCGCCGTCGGGGATGTGCGGCCTGGCTGCCGGATCAAGGCGGCGCCGTCCTTGTGGCTGGCCGGGCGCCGCAATTGGCGCTTGCCTTTGCGCAGAAGATTTCTATTATTTTTGTGGAGTATTAATGGCTGCGCAGGGTTTTGCCCGCCGCGCGTGCTGCAGTGGCTGCGTCAGGAGAGGAGCGCGTTCATGACGGTACAAAATGCCGGATCGCCTGTCAGGCTGGAGGCCGTGGCGGAAACGGGGCAGGCGCGCAGCCTGCCGCGCATCGCCATCGTCGGGCGTGGCTTTACCGGCATCATAACCGCGATTGCCTTGCTGCGGCGGTTTCGCCCGGCCTTTCATCTGGTGCTCTACGATCCCCATCCGAAGATCCATGGCGGCGAGAGCGTCGGGCCGGGCGGCAGTGTGCTGAACAGCCGCGTGCGCGATCTCTCGATCGATCCCGAGGACCGCGCTGATTTCAAGGCCTGGCTGGACGAGCAGGACCGCACCCGCCGCGAGGCCGGAGAGGATGCCGGGGAGGGCGGCACGACCATCGACCCGGCACCCGGCGCGTCCGACCACGCTTTCGTCTCGCGCGAGCTGTTCAGCGCCTATGTCTATCAACGCTTCTCCGAGGCGCTGCGCCAGCGGCCGGATGCCATCGTGCAGATCCGGCCTGAGGCGGTGCTTGGCGTTGCGCGCGATCCGCAAGGCGGGCTGTGGCTGTCGGGGGAGAGCGAGACCGTGCATGTCGGCGCGCTGTTCCTGGCCACCGGCTACGGACTGGCCCCGCCGTTGCAGGCGGAGGCAGGCGCGGCACGGGCCGAACGGGCAATCGTCATTGGCGGCGGCATTCATGCGGTCGATCGCGCCCTGAAGCTGCTCGCTGCCGGCGAGGCCGATCATGTCACGCTGATTTCGGCCTCCGGCTTTCTGCCGCGCGCGCACCGGCGCGATGCCGTCGGTCGCATCGTGCCTGACAGGCCGCTGCCCACGACGCTCAGCGGTGCCTTCCGCTTCCTGCGCGAAGCCGCCGAAAAGGCCGAGGCGGAGGGGTCCGGCTGGCAGGGCATCATGAATGATTTTCGCCTGCGGGCCGGGGCGCTGTGGCAGGGCCTGAGCGCGGAGGAACGCCGGCGCTTCAAGCGCCACGTCAAGCCGATCTATGACAGCCACCGAAACCGCCTGCCGCCCGAACACGACCAACGCTTACGCGCGGCCCTGACCCAAGGCGCGGTGACGGTGAAAAAGGCGCGGGTCGAGCGGGTCGCGCGCAATGGCGTGCTGCTCTCGGTATCCGGCGGGCTGGAGGTGTTGCAGGCCGACAGGGTGATCGATTGCCGCATCCGGCTGACCGACGCCGAGGCACCGCTCTTCCGCGCGCTGCTGTCAAACGGGCTGGTGCGCCGCGACGAGCTGGAGCTCGGCATTCTCGTGGACCCGGCGGGCCGGGCGGTGGATGGCGCATCGGGCTTCCAGGGCGTCTTCGCCATGGGCCCGCTCGGTCTCGGCACCTTGCCGGACATCGATCTCGTGCCTGAGATCGTCGCCCAGGCCTATGCCGCCGCCGCAAGCCTGAGCGACTGGCCTGGCCTGGCCAGCACGACGGCCGATGCGCAGGCTGCCGGCTGAAACCGAGGCGGCCAGGTGCATGGGCGAAGCGTCCTTCGGGCCAATCCCCTTGCGCGGGATCGACCGAGGGACTGATGCAAGGCTTCACCGGTGGCGGCATCGAAGATGCAGGATGCCATGCGGGCGAAGAGCATGCCGCGGGATTCGCGACGCGATCCCGTGACGTCAGTGAAACCAGCGAAGCAACTCAAGGAGGCGTGATGTCGATGCGTTTTCAGAAGCTTGTCGCGAAGTTCCTCGCCCTGCACCGGCCCTACGGGCTGCCGCGCCCTCCGGCCGATGCCGCCGAGCGCGACCGCCCGGACGCCGAGCGTTATGGCCGCGACTATGAGCTCTATTACTGGATGCCGACGGCCGGCAGCTGGTATTATTGAGCGAACCAATCCTGTCCGGTCGCGATGAGCACCTCGCTGCCGCGACCGCTCGCTCCGGGCGGAATGGGCGCGGCTGCGAGCGATCGGGGCTATGACGGTCACCGTCGTTGTCCTGTGGATGACGATTTGCGCTCTGATCTTTGATCCTCGATATCCCCCGCGGATGGGTATCCAATATCAGACGCATTCCGCTAGCCCATGGCCTCCAGCGCGCCGAGCGATTCCGGAAGGATCTGGCCGCCATCGACGACGATCGACTGGCCGGTGATATAGGCGGCTTCCTCTGAGGCGAAGAACAGGGCGGCGTTGGCGATATCGGCCGGCGTGCCGAGCCGGCGAAGCGGGACGGAGGCCTCCATCGCGGCAATATAGTCCGGCCCGTTGCCCTCCAGCCCTTCCGTCATGATGTTGCCGGGCAGGACCGCATTGACGGTGATATTTCTGGGCGCCAGCTCGATGGCCGCCGTGCGCATGAAGCCGAGCTGACCGGCCTTGCTCGCGCCGTAATGCGCCCAGCCGGGATAGCCCGTGATCGGGCCGGTGATCGACGAGGTGATGATGATGCGCCCGGCGCCCGCACTGGTCATGGCCGGCAGAACGGCCGAAACGCTGAGGAACGTGCTTCTCAGGTTCGTCGAGACGACATGGTCGAAGTCGGCAGCCGACATCTCGCCGAGTTTCGCCGCCGGAAAGATCCCGGCATTGGCGCAGAGAATATCGATGGCGCCGTAGCGCGCCAGCGCGGCCTGCGCCATGGCCGCGCAGCCTTCCTCCGTGCTGACATCGGCGGCGAGACCGGAGGCACGCGCGCCGATTTCGCCCGCCACGCCATCCGCATCCGCCTGGCTGCGCGAGACGACGAGGACGTTCAGCCCGGCCTCGCCGAAGCGCAGCGCGATGCCCTTGCCGATGCCCCGGCTGGCGCCTGTGACGATGGCGGTTTTCCCCTGTAGTGACTTCAACATTTTCAGCCCCCTTTTATGTTGCGATTGGCCCGTGACAGGCATGGCGCTGCCCGAAATTTCGGCTCCCGATTAAAAGCTCGGCATCTTCACGCGTCTTGCTGCACAAAAGAAATGCAAAGCAATTCTCGTATTTTAGCTATGGGTGCGGGCCTGGTTTCGGCAGCGCCATGCCATTTTGCGCAATGCACAATGGCGAAGAAAATTTATGTTGTAAATCACACATTATTGCGACACAGTTCCAACAAAAAACGCTGTCGAGCGCGGCCGGACCGACCAGAGACACCGACCAGAGACAAGGGGAAATGACGATGAAGATTTCCAGGCGCAACCTGATGCAGATGGCGGGTGCCGCTGCCCTGGCCGGTCCTTTGGCCTCGGCCACGCGCGCCTTTGCCGCGCGCGACAAGGAGCTGAACATCCTATGCTGGGAGGGCTATAATTCGGCCCAGGTGCTGGACCCGTTCCGCTCCAGCCACGCGGCCACGGTCAAGGCGGAAAGCCTGACCAATGACCCGACGATGATCAACCGCTTGCGCGCCGGCGAAACCAAGCTCTGGGATCTCATCAACGTCAACAATCCCTGGGCGCGCAAGGTCATGGCCCCGGCCGGCCTGATCAAGCCGCTGCCGCGCGCGGAGTTCGAGCCATACTTCGACGCGATGCTGCCGAACTTCAAAGCGCCCTATCGCTGGGCCATGAGCGACGACGGCAAGGACCTGCTCGGCATGGCGCAGCGCTTCGGGCCTTACAGCTTCGTCGTCAACACCGACAAGATCAGCAAATCGACCGCCGAAGAGCAGGGATGGGACCTGTTCAACGACCCCTCGATTGCCGGAAAATACGGCATCCAGGAGTCGGAGGACTGGAACGTCTTCAACATCTTCCTGATCGCCGGCATCAATCCGTTCAAGCCGCATGGCGAAGACGATATGAAGGCCTTTTCGGCAACGGCTGAGAAGGTCTTCAAAGGCGCCAAGATGGTGGGCGACATGGCGTCGCTGAACCAGGCGCTGGTGTCGGGCGAAATCGACCTCTACATGACCGGCGGCACCTATTCGGTCTCACCGGCCCGCGCCGACGGCTATCCGAACCTGCGCGCGGTCACGCCGCTGAAAGGGCCGATCGACGGCAAGGGCGGCATCTCCTGGATCGAGATCACGTCCACCGTCAACAATCCGGACCTGTCGCCGCTGGCGACCGAATTCCTGAAATATGTGCAGGCCCCCGAGGTGGCGCACACCGTTGCCTTCGCGGAAGGCACCTTCAACCCCGTCAGCCAGATGGGCAATCCCAAGTGTTTCGAGCTGTTCACGAAAGACGAGCTGGAAGCGATCCAGTGGGACACGCTGGAGGAGGATATGGCGCGCTCTGCCGAGTACGACATCGTGCCGGATTATGACAAGGCGCTGGAACTGCTGACGGCCGCCAAGCGGCTTCGCGGTTGAGCCGGACAGGATCGGACGGAGCAAAATACATGAGCGTCGCGATGATCTCACCCCCTTTGAGCGAAGCTGAAACCGATGCGGGCGCGGCCACCCTGGCCAAGGCGGTGCCGGTTCTGCAGCTCGTCGATGTCCGTAAGACATTCGGCGATTTCGCCGCCGTCGACGGCATCGATGTCGATATCAGGGAGGGAGAGTTCGTCACGATCGTCGGCCCCTCCGGATCCGGCAAGACGACGCTTCTGCGCATGCTCGCCGGCATGGAGGCGCCCTCCTCGGGCTATATCACGCTGCGGGGCGAACTGATCAACGACGTGCCGGCCGACAAGCGGCCGACATGTCTCGTCTTCCAGTCGCTGGCGCTTTTTCCGCACAAGACGGTGGGCGAAAACATCGAGTTTCCGCTGAAGGTGCGCAAGATGCCGGCGGCCGAGCGCAAGCGCCGCGCGCTCGACTTCATGCGCATGGTGCGCCTGCCCGAGCATTATTACGCGAAGAACGTCATGCGCTGCTCCGGCGGGGAAAAGCAGCGCGTGGCGCTGGCACGCGCCTTTGCCTACGATCCCGACGTTCTGTTTTTCGACGAGCCGCTGTCGGCGCTCGACTACAAGCTCAAGAAGGTGCTGGAAAAGGAGCTGAAGGATCTCCACCGCGAAAGCGGCAAGACCTTCGTCTACATCACCCATTCGCTGGAAGAGGCCATGGTCATGTCCGACCGGGTCGGCGTGATGAGCCGGGGCCGACTGGTGCAGATCGGAACGCCGGAGGATATCTACACCCGGCCGGCGACGCGCTTCGTCGCGGAGTTCTTCGGCGAGGTGAACAGTTTCCCGGTCAAGCGCATGCCCGATGGCGGCTGGACGCTTGCCGAGGGCGGACCGATCATCGTCGCGCCCGTCGACACCGCGATGGGAGACACGGCAACCGTGATCGTGCGGCCGGAAACCATGCGCTTCGTCACCGGTCCATCGCGTGCCGACAATCTGATCTCCGGCAAGATCTACAATGAATATTCGCTCGGCTCGCGCATGCAGTATCAGGTGCATGCGGGCGAGCGGATCTATCTGGTCGAAGTCGCCCGTGCGGCGGCCTCCGGCCTGGTTGCCGGCGATGCGGTGACCATCGGCTGGGATGCGCGCGATGCGATCCTGGTGGGAGACTGAGATGAGCGTCCTCACCGCCTCTCATGAAGAAGCCGCCGCCAAGCCGAGCCATCTTGCGATCCCGGCCGGGCTGCGCGCGGCCGCGCCGGTCATCCTTCTTCTCGTGCTTGGCTTTCTGGCACCGCTCGTGACCGTCGCGGCCTATGCCTTCGCCACGCCGAAGAGCTTCGACGTGTTCCGCTCCTTTACGCTGGCGAATTTCGCGGCCATCGTCGAACCGTCGAATACGGTCTGGACATCCTTCGTCTGGTCGCTGTCCTATGCGCTTGCGACGACGATCCTGCTTGCGATCATCGCTTATCCGATCGCCTATGGCCTCAACCGCATGTTCGGCAAATGGGCAGGTCTTGTCAGCGTGCTCTTCGTCTTTCCGCTGTTCGTCTCGGAAAATGTTAGGCTTTACGGCTGGGTCCTGTTCTTCATCAAGAACGGCGTGCTCGATGGCGGATTGAAGTGGCTGGGCCTGGCCGGCGGCCCGGAGGTGCTCTACACGCCCGGCGCCATCCTGTTCGGCATGCTCTATGTCTACCTGCCCTTCATGCTGTTTCCGATGACGCTGGGCCTCGCCATGATCCCGAAGGATCTGGTCGATGCAGCGCGCGATCTCGGCGCCGGCCGCCTGATGATCTGGCGCGAGATCGAGCTGCCGCTCGCCATGCCCGGCATTCTGATCGGCATGCTCTTGACCTTCGTGCTCGGGGCCGGCGCCATTGCCGAGTCCAAGATCCTCGGCGGCCAGTCCGTCATCACCATCGCGCAGGACATCGAGATCGCCTTCACCTACGCACAGAACTGGCCGCTCGGCTCGGCACTTGCCCTGCTCTTGGTGGTGATCGTCAGCGGGCTGGCGCTGTTCATCCTGTCCAGGCTGGACCTCGATCGTATCCTCGGCCGGAGATAAGGCGCATGGAAACCCGTTCGCACATTCAGCTTCGCGCCCTGGTCAAGGTCTGGACCGCCTTCGTTGTCTTCGCCCTCTATCTGCCTGTTGTCTGCGGCGCGCTGGCGGGCCTGTCGAAGGGGCGCTATTTCGGCTTTCCGATCCGGATCTTTTCCACCGAATGGTGGGAGAAGACCGTGGCGTCGCTGGAAATCCAGACGCTCGTGCAAAATTCCCTGCTGATTGCGCTGATCGTCACGCTGGTGTCGGTGTTCTTCGCCTTTTTCGGCGCGCTGGCCTTCGCCCGCTATGACTGGAAGGGAAGGCGGCTGTTCCAGAAGGCCATCCTGCTGCCGATCTTCTTTCCGCAGCCGGTGCTCGGGCTCGCCCTGCTCTTGTGGTTCAACGCGCTCGGCATCAATCCGAGCTGGCAGACCGCCGTCATCGCCCATCTCGTCTGGATCGTTCCGGTGGTGACGCTTGTCATCGCCATCCAGGTCTACTCCTTCGATCCGACGCTGGAGGAGGCGGCGCGCGACCTTGGGGCCAGCCGCTGGTTCATCCTCAAGGAGATTACCCTGCCCATCCTGTGGCCGGGCATCTGGTCCGGCGCGCTTTTCGCCTTCCTGCTCTCCTGGGGCAATTTTCCGCTGTCGCTCTATACCGCCGGTGTCGATTCCACGATCCCGAAATGGCTTTACTCGAAGATGGTCGCCGGCTATTCGCCGATGGTGCCGGCGCTCGGCACGATGAGCACGCTGTCGGCTGCCACCCTGCTTCTGGCCGGCGGGCTTGTGATCACGCTGCTGCGCCGCCGCCGGCGTGATGTATGAGGAGGCTGGCGTGAACTGGAAAACCGAGCGACGATCCTTCTATTACAAGGGAGCGCCGGAACCCGAAGATCCCGTGCTGGAAAAAGGCCGGGTGGCCCTGCTCGTCATCGACATGCAGAACACCTATCTCGACCGGCCTGATCCTGCCGGCCTTTCGGGGGAGGCGCTTGCCCGCTACCACGCCTGGACGCCGTTCCACACGCGCATGCGGGAGACGGTGATCCCCAACAATCAGCGCCTGCTGGAGCGCTTCCGGGGAGTTGGGCTCGACGTGCTCTTCGCCCGCATCGCCTGCCTGCGCGCCGATGGCCGCGACCGGTCGCTGAGCCAGAGAAAGCCGGGCTGGAACAATCTTCTTTTGCCAAAGGACGAAGAGGCCTCGCAGATCCTGGCGCCGATTGCACCGCGCGCCGACGAAATCGTCGTGACGAAAACCACGGATAGCGCGTTGACCGGCACGAACCTGCGGCTCGTACTTGCCAATCTGGGCATCACGCATGTGGTCTGCAGCGGCATTTTCACCGACCAGTGCGTCTCCTCCACGGTGCGCAGCCTCGCCGACGAAAGCTTCGACGTGATCGTGGTGGACGATGCCTGCGCGGCCGGCTCGATGGATCTGCATGTCAGCGAGCTGGAGCGGCTGCACATGATCTACGCCAATGTCATGACGACCGACGAGCTGCTTGGCTATCTGCCGCCCCCAAGGCCCTGACGGGCCAGAGAGCAGCGTCTTGACGGGCGGAGAAAGAGAGGACGGGATGGCCTGTGCTGCGCCCTTGTGCCGGCCTGCCGTTCTTGACAGAAATTGAGCCATGGGCACACCCACCATCACCCTTAAGAACGACATTCTCGCGGTTCGCTTTGCTGCGCAGCAATGGATGTTGAGCTGGTCGCTGACGCGGCCGGGTTTCGTGCAGGCCGATACGGTGGCCTGGCTTCACGTGTCGCAGGCGGATCTGCCCGTTGGCGTCGATCCCGCCGGCTTGCTGCGCGGCCGGATGGCGGCGGCCGGGCATGACGCGGCGGTGCAGATGATGACCTCACGCGATCTGCGCCGGCATCACGCCGTCACGCGCCGGTCGGGCGATATCAGCGCTTTCTGCCTGGCCACGGTGGGGCTCGGCAATGCCGGCCGGGTCGGCCATCCCTCCCTGCCTGCGGCAAAACTCGGCACCATCAACCTCGCCGTCCAGGTGGACCAGTGCCTCGACCAGGCGGGACTGATCGAGTCCCTGTCGATTGTGACGCAAGCGCGCACGGCGGCTGTCATGGACATCGGCTGGACGATCGATAACGCGGTGGCGACGGGCACCGGCACGGATTGCATCGTCGTCGCCTGCCCGACGCAGGGCCTTGCGCAGACCTATGCCGGCCTTCACACCGAGATCGGCGCGGCGCTCGGGACGGCGGTCTATGAGGCGGTGCTGGCGGGCGCGCGCGAATGGGTGGCGGAAAAGACCGGCCAGCAGCAGATGGGCAATCCAGGATGAAGAAGCCAAAGAGTATCCGCCAGGAGCGCATTCTCACGGAACTCAACCAGGCCCCGAGCCTGCGGGTTGCCGAGCTCGCGCGGCGTCTGGACGTCTCGACGGAAACCATCCGCCGCGATCTGGACGAACTGACCGAACAGGGCCTGCTGAACCGAACCTATGGCGGCGCGGTGCGATCGCTGTCCACCGAACCCTCGGTGACCGAGCGGCACACGCTGTTCGTCGCCGAGCGCGAGCGGATCGCGCGCGCGGCCGTGCAGATCCTCAAGGGTGCGCAAGTGCTGATGATCGGCTCCGGGTCGACCACGGTGCACACGGCACGGCGCATTGCCGTGGAGATGAAGAACATCACCGTCCTCACCCATTCCTTCGGGGTCGCCACTGTGCTTGCGATCAATCCGACGATCAAGGTGGTGATGCTGCCGGGCGATTATCACGCCACCGAGGGCGCCACCGTCGGCGCGCATACCGTTGCCTTTCTCTCCGGCTTTTATGCGGAATTCGCCATTCTCGGGGCGAGTGGGCTTGGCCCGGACGGACCGTCCGATGCCCTCCTGGAATGCGGCGCGGTCTATACGACCATGGTGGCGCGCTCGGCGCGCACGCTGGTGGTGGCCGACCATTCCAAGCATGACCGGCTGTTTCCGGCCCGCTATGCGGCCTGGAGCGCGGTCGGCGATCTCGTCACCGATCAGGCGCCCGCCCAGGCGCTGCGGGACTGTCTTGACGCCAATGCCGTCAGGCTGACGCTCGCTTGATTGTCCGTTCACGCCGGGGATCGCCTTGATGACAACAGAACCCGCCAATCCCGCCCGCCGGGCCCGCGATTTCGGCATCCCCTTCGAGGGAACGCCGGGGCCTTTGAACGCACTCACCGATGTGCCGGGTATTCATGTCGGCTTTTCCACCGTGAGGGAGGAGACACCTCGGCCCGGCCGACGCCTGCCGGTGCGCACCGGGGTGACGGCGATCCTGCCGCATGCCGCCGCCGCCGAGCCCATTCCGGTCTTCGCCGGCATCCACCGGTTCAACGGCAATGGCGAGATGACCGGGTCGCACTGGATCGAGGATGGTGGCTATTTCCTCGGTCCCGTGCTGATCACCAACACCCACAGCGTCGGGATCGCGCATCACGGCGCGGTGCGCTGGATGCTCGACCGCTATGCCAGCACCTATGAGGGCGACGACGCGCTCTGGATCCTGCCGGTCGTGGCCGAGACCTATGATGGCCGCCTCAACGACATCAATGGCCAGCACGTGACGCTGGACCATGTTCTCCAGGCCCTCGACGGCGCGGCGGCCGGCCCCGTGGCGGAAGGCAATGTCGGCGGCGGCACGGGCATGATCGCCTATGGGTTCAAGGGCGGCACGGGCACGGCCTCGCGCCGGATCACCATCGGCGGGTCGCCCTATATGCTGGGCGCATTGGTTCAGGCCAATCACGGCCAGCGCGATTGGCTGACGATCGCCGGCCGGGCCATCGGCCGGCAGCTTTCCCAGCCGGATCCGGACCTTGCCGAGCGCGGCTCGATCATCGTCGTTCTCGCCACCGATCTGCCGCTGGGCCCGCATCAGCTGCAAAAACTGGCCCGGCGCGGCGCCATCGGCATCGGCCGCAACGGAACGATCGGAGGAAACAGTTCCGGTGATATCTTTCTCGCCTTCTCCACCGCCAACCAGCATCCGATGCGCCACAAGGCCGGACCCATGCTGACGATGACCATGATCAATGACGACGCGCTCGATCCAGTCTACCAGGCGGCGGTGCAGGCCATCGAAGAAGCCGTGTTGAACGCGATGGCCGCGGCGCAGACGACCGGCGGCACGCCCTATGACCGCTGCCTGATCGAGGCGCTCGATATGGAGGCCGTCGCCCGGTTGCTGGCCGCAAGCTGATCGAGCTCGACGACGGATGGTCGGCTTCGTGCCTCAAACGCCGATGATCCGGCTCCAGGTGCGGCTCATCGCGCCGCGCCGAAGTTGCGCTGACAATAGGCTTTCAAGAGATCCGGCCTGTCCGCCGGCCCGCGAAAGGCGATGTGCCCATCCGGGCGGATGAGGATCAAGGCCGGCTTTCCCGACAGGCCATAGGCGGCATGCGCGGTATCGTCGAGATCCGACAGGCTGACGATGTTCGCCGAGGCAGGCAACGCGGCGCCGAGCACCAGCCTTGGCCGTATCCATTTCCAGTCCTCGGCCGCGGCGATGGCCGCCTCCAAGGCGCTGAGTGCCTCCGCCCTGCGTCCGTCGAAGGCGAGAAGCGACCAACCCCAGCTGATGCCGTCGGGATTGGTGATCTGCGCGAAAAGCGTGGTCGAGGCGCCCTCTGCCGTCACAAGCTTGCAGTCGGGCGCGCGGTCGCCGGCATGCGGCGCGCGACGATGCAGCACATCGCCAAGACCGCGAAGATGATCGTCACTCAGCGGACTTTCGGGGTAGGCGACCGACAGTTGCTGGAGATCGTCGGTGCCTTGCAACAGGGTGCCGATGCTTGGCAGAAGCTTGGCCGCGACGTCGATGGCGGCATCCTTCACCCGGCCGCGATAGACGCTATTGTGGAAACCCTTGGCCTGGCGGTCGTCCAGCGCACGATGTTCTCCACCGCGCTCCTGGTCATAGGAATCCAGAAGCGGGGGCATGGCCTGTTCCTGCAGCACCATGGCGAGGCGCCATGCGAGGCCGACGGCATCATGCAGACCGGCATTCATGCCCTGTCCACCGATTGGCAGGGTGCGATGACCGGCGTCGCCAACGAGAAAGACCCTGTCGCGCGCATAATGAGCAGCCACACCGTGCTGGAACCGGCTGTGCGTGAGCCAGATCGGATCGGTCAGCGTCAGCGTTTCGTCCTCGGTCACCTCGCGGGCAATGGCCTGCATCTCTTCCAGCGTCGGATCGCGGTCGGGAATGCCGGTATCGTCGGCGAGGAAGAACAGGCGATGATAGCCGCCCCAGACCGGCAGCACCCCGCAAAAGCCTTTCGGATAGTAGAAGAACCAGAGCTGGTCGAAATCCGTCGACCGCCGCCAGGAAAGCTTGGCGTCGACCTGCCGGTTCATGCAGTTCGGCAGCTTCTCCGGCTCGAAATCGAGCCCGAGGAGGCTGCGCACCAGGCTGTCGCCGCCATCGGCTCCGACGAGATAGCGGCACCGCAGCGTCTCGACCGGACCGTCGCTTTCCACATGCGCGGCATCCTCCTCATCGTCGGGCGCGGCGGCGATCGTCGCGGTCACCCCGTCCGCATCCTGAACGAAGCTGACAAGCCGCCGGCCGCGCTCGACGCGCCCGCCATGCGCTTCGATCTGGGCGGTGAGGGTCTTTTCGATGATGTCCTGCCCGCTGTAGAGCACCTTACCATAGGGGCTGTCGACATCGGCGATCTCGACGGGATCGACCGGCTGCCCGTTGATCATCGTGCTGACGCTGGTGATGCTATAGGCCTTTTCGGCAAGGGCATCGCGAATGCCGATGCCGGCCAAAAGCTCCTGCGGCCGGGCCCAGAGATTGTTGGCCCGCGAATGCGGCTTTGGCGCGTGACGCTGCTCGATGATGCGAAAGTCGATCCCGTGATGCGCGAGCGCACAGGCCAGCACAAGGCCGACGGGGCCGCTGCCGGCAATCAGGATGTCCGTGTCGAAGGCGTTCTGGGACATGCGGGTCATTCCTCATTTTCAATGGACAGTGTCGGGTCGTTCGAGGGCGTGGCGGACTGCGCCAGCTCCTCCAAGATGAGGTCGCGCATCTCGCCCAGCACGGCGAGCGCCGTTGCCAGGCGCTCCGTGCCGATCCGCTCGATGATGCGTTGATCGACGGCTGCGGCCGCGCCTTCGGCGGCCTCCAGCGCTGCGCGGCCATGGGCGGTGAGTGCTACGAGCCTTGCTCGCTGGTGATGCGGGTTCGGCTCAAGCGCGACATAGCCACGGGCGGCCAGGAGATCGACGACGCGCTGCACGCCCTGGCGGGTCAGCCCCATATTGCGCGCGATCTGCGCGACGGTGAGCGGCGCCGGCGCATAGCCGAGCGCACCCATCACCTGCCACCACGCTGTGGTCAGCCCAGCCGGGCGAACCAGCCTGTTGCCCATGTCGATCAAATGCCCGTTCGTCGCAAACAGGGTAATGACGAGATTGCGGACGAGCGGAAAATCAGGGTCTCTCTTCATGCAAGCGTACCTGGATCATGACAACATGTTGTCAATCCCCCGAGCCGCACAATTGGCACCCTGCGCTTTGGCCCTTGGCGAACGACACTTCGCTTGTCCTTTCTTACGCAAAACGGAGCCCTATCTCCTCCGCACGGCAACGGGGTCACCCCGGATGGCCAGCGAACGCAAGAAGGCATGCCATGACATCGAACCATGAACCGCTTCGCAACCATGTCGCCATCGTCACCGGCGCCAGCTCCGGGATCGGCATTGCCGTTGCCGAGGCGATGGCGCAGGCGGGCGCCGCCGTCATCGTCAACTATCGCTCCCAGCAGCAGCCGGCCGACGATCTGGTCGCCAGGATCAAGGGGGCCGGCGGCCGGGCACGGGCGGTGAAGGCCGATGTCTCGCGCGAGGAGGATGTCGTCAGGCTCTTTGACGAAGCGGTCGCGGCGTTCGGCCGCGTCGATGTGCTCGTGTCCAATTCCGGCGTTCAGAAGGACGCCGGCATTGCCGAGCTTTCGCTCGAAGACTGGAACACGGTGATCGACATCAACCTCACCGGCCAGTTCCTCTGCGCCCGCGAGGCGGTGCGCCGCTTCCGGTCGCAGGCGAAGGAGGGGCGGCCGGCCCGCAGCGCCGGCAGCATCATCGCCATGAGCTCCGTCCACGAGATCATCCCCTGGGCCGGCCACATCAATTATGCGGCGGCCAAGGGCGGCATTCGCATGCTGACGCGGTCGCTCGCCCAGGAAGTGGCGGCCGAGGGCATCCGGGTCAATGCGATTGCGCCGGGCGCCATCCGCACGCCGATCAACAAGGATGCCTGGGAGACGGACGAGGCGCTGACGAAGCTTCTCCGGCTCATCCCCTATGGGCGCATCGGCGAGCCCGAGGACGTGTCCCGCGCCGCCGTCTGGCTGGCGTCTGACGAGGCTGACTATGTCACGGGCACCACGCTGTTCGTCGATGGCGGCATGTCGCTCTATCCGGAGTTCCGTGACAATGGTTAAGCCGAACCGGGCCATCAGCCAGCATGGCATCGTCGGCGACATGGAGACGGCCGCGCTGATCGCGCAAGACGGAACGCTCGACTATCTCTGCTGGCCGGCGCTTGACAGTCCGACCGTCTTTGCCGAGCTTCTCGACGCGGAAAAGGGCGGAGCTTTTACGATTGCCCCGCAGCTGGACGATTCGCGCGTTCTTCAGCTCTACGTGCCAGAGACGAATGTTCTGATCACCCGGTGGATGGCGGATGGCGGCAGCGCGGAGGTCATGGACCTGATGCCGCATCCGGATGCCCGCATTCATCCCGGCCATGGCGCTCGCTGCATCCTTCGCCGGATATCGGTGACGCGGGGAACGATCTCCTTCACGATCCGGTGCGCGCCGCGTTTCGACTATGCCCGGGCGGTCCCCGACCTTGCCGCGATCCAGAGCGGCGTCGAGTTCTCGGCAAGACCCCTGACGATGCGGCTCTTCGCGTCGGTGCCTCTGGGCTGCGAGGACGGCGCGGCGGTCGCGACATTCGACCTTTCGGCCGGGCAGACGGCCTGGTTTACGCTCGGGGGCGATGATCTTGTCCTGTCCGACGATGCGATGATCTCCGCCGAAATTGCGGAAACCACGGCGGCCTGGCGAGGCTGGGCGGCGAAAGCCACCTATCGGGGCCGCTGGCGCGAGCAGGTCCTGCGCTCGGCTCTGGCCTTGAAGCTGCTCACCTCGCGCGAGCATGGTTCGATTGCCGCTGCCGCCACATTCTCGCTGCCCGAGGCCATCGGAGCCGGCCGCAACTGGGATTATCGCGCAACCTGGATCCGCGATGCCTCCTTCACGGTCTATGCCTTCATGCGGCTCGGCTTTCTGGAGGAAGCGCGGCATTTCGGCCGTTGGGCAGGCCAGCGCGTCATGGCATCGAACGCGGATCATCCGCTGCGCATCATGTATGCGATCGACGGATCCGAGGCCAGGGACGAGGAGGAGCTGACCCATCTGGCAGGCTATGCGAACAGCCGGCCCGTGCGCATCGGCAATGGCGCGAATGTGCAGACCCAGCTCGACATTTTCGGAGAGCTGATGGACAGCGTCTATCTCTCCAATAAATATGGCGAGGCAATCAGCCACAATGGCTGGCAGCATGTCAGTCACATTGTCGAATATGTGATCGCGCACTGGCAGCAGCCGGATGCGGGTATTTGGGAAATGCGCTCACAACCGCGCCACTTCCTGCATTCGCGCGTCATGTGCTGGGTGGCGCTCGACCGGGCGATCCGGCTTGCCAAGAAACGCTCGCTGCCGGCGCCGATCGTGCGCTGGGCGGAGTGCCGCGATGCCATCAACGCCGATGTCTGGGAGAACTTCCGCCATCCCGAGCACGGCTATTTCGTTCAGGAGCAAGGTGGCACGGAGCTCGACGCCTCTCTCCTGATGATGCCGCTCATGCGCTTCGTGTCGTCGACCGATCCGGTCTGGCTGAAAACGCTGGATGCGATCCGCGATCAGCTTTGCGACGACGGGCTCGTCTATCGCTATCGCACGACGGACGGACTGAATGGCACGGAGGGCGCTTTTACCACCTGCACCTTCTGGTATGCGGAGTGCCTGGCCCGCGCCGGCCGTGCCGACGAGGCGCAACTGACGCTCGCCAAGGGCATGCGCTACGCCAACACGCTCGGCCTCTTTGCCGAGGAACAGGACGTGCGCGGCCAGCAGCTCGGCAATTTTCCCCAGGCGCTGACGCACCTGGCATTCATCAGCGCCGCCTTCTTCACGGATCGCCGCCTTGACCCTTCACACCGCCCGAACTGGCAACCCTGATACGGCCTTGCCATTGCGCCCTCACGCACGCGGCGATAGCGTGAAGCAATGAAGCTCTTGGCCATTTCCGGCAGCGCGCGGCGGCTGTCCACCAACACGGCGCTGCTTGTAGCGCTGCAAGGCGTGGCGCCCGGCCATATCACCCTGGATGTCTTTGATGGCATCGGGGATCTGCCCGTTTTTTCCGCAGATCTGGAAGGGCCGGCGCGGCCCGCATCCGTGGACGATTTCATGCAGCGCATTGCCGAGAGCGACGGGCTGCTGATCTGTAGTCCGGAATATATTCGCGGCATTCCCGGCGGCTTGAAAAACGCGATCGATTGGCTGGTCTCCGGCGAGCAGATCGTTGGCAAGCCGATTGCGCTGGTCCATGCCTCGCACCGGGGTGACGACATGCTGGCAGCACTGCGGCTGGTGCTCTCGACGGTGAGTGTGAATTTCAACGAGACGCTGTTCTTCCGGCTGCCGGTCATGCAGCAAACGCCCGAAGCCATCCGCGCCCGCGTTCAGGCGCCGGATCAAAGGCCGGTCGCCGAGCAGTTTCTCGAGGCCTTTTCGTCCTTCTGCCGGATCGGGGGACATGATGGGCCGGCGGCGATCAAGCTTTAAACAATCGCGGCGATCGACACGGATCGGCTGATGTCCAGGCGCGCCTCGTGCGGAAACCTTAAGCCGCTGTGGCGAAGCCCGGATGGTCGAGCAGGGTCATGATGGCGGCGAGTGCCGGCCCGGTTTCAAGCTCGGCCTTGGCGGCTGTGGCGGTCTGGCTGCGCGGATTGGCCGTCTGGGCCAGACGGATGCGCTCCTTGATCTCGTCGAGGATCTCATGCTGCTTGTCTTCCGGCAGCATGCGCAGGCTTTCCTCGGTCAGGCCGTTTTCCTCGAGGACCTGGGCGCGGATCTTCTCGGCCAGCGATTTCTTCGACCAGTCCATATAGTCGTGTTCGGTGCGCGAAAAAGTGTGGCTGTCGGCCTCCGTATCCTCTCCGCCGAACTGTTGCCTGACCTGCATGTCGAACAGCGCGCTCGACAGGCGCGAGGAGGGGCTGGCCACTGGCAGCGGCGGCGCCGCCGCATAGCGGGCCACGCCCGCCTGAACGGAGATCGAAACGGACGCCGCGGCTTCGGGCGTCGGTGCAAGCAAGGCACGCGCAGGTATGGATTGACTTTCGATCCGCATGGGCGAACCCTCCTTTTCCAAGGAAAGGCTGATACACCCAGCTTGTGCGGAGCTTGCGTGGTTGTGCGTCCACGCGCAATTCACGGGATCGGCAGCGTTTTTTCGTGCCGAACCCCGCCATGCCCAAGGGCAAGCCTGCGTTCAAGGCCTCCAGAGAGGCCCTGTGACCGGCGGTGATCGAAGCGATTCGCCGGGTCTGCTGCCTGCTTTTATGGCGGAGAATGGTTAACGGGAGGTTAACCTAACCCAATCCTTAAAAAGGACAAGGCGGGCTCTGGCCGCGCGTGAGCCTGGCTCCAGCTTGGCGCCAGCGTCCAAAGCGTCGGACCGAAAAATGGGAAGCGATGTTCGGAAAAATCCGATGCAAAACCAAAAACTAAAGCATCGGACTGCTTACGATTCCGGGTGCATGACACAAAGGTTTCACGGCTTGGCGTCCCCCTCATCCGACCCTTCGGGCCACCTTCTCCCCGATGGGGAAAAGAGACATCAGGACGCCGTCCGATGCCACCTCCGCTGCCGCGAAACCGGATATAGCTTTTTCTCAGCGCTCGAGTGAGGCGCCACGCTATCGCCTTGGTCTCTTCTCCCCATCGGGGAGAAGGTGCCGGCAGGCGGATGAGGGGGCCGCCAAGCCCAAAAATCGTTACGGTGAGGGCTCTACCGGTCTGCGAGCACGCTCATGACATCGCGAAGCAGTTTTCAGATCTGGGATCAGACCATCCTGCCCGCCATCTTCAGAGCGAAGGCATATTCGAAGGCGATTTCTTCCAGGCGCTGGAAGCGGCCGGATGCGCCGCCATGGCCGGCGTCCATATTGGTCTTCAGCAGCACCGGCGCGCCGCTCGTTGATTTCTCGCGCAGCTTGGCCACCCATTTGGCCGGCTCCCAATAGGTGACGCGTGGATCGGTGAGGCCCGCGATCGCCAGGATCACCGGATAGGGCTTGGCCTCGACATTGTCGTAAGGAGAATAGCTGGCGATGATCTTGTAGAACTCTTCGCTCTCGATCGGATTGCCCCATTCCGGCCATTCCGGCGGGGTGAGCGGCAGCGTGTCGTCGAGCATGGTGGTCAGCACATCGACAAAGGGCACGGCGGCGATGATGCCGGCGAATTTTTCCGGCGCCATATTGGCGACCGCGCCCATCAGCATGCCGCCGGCCGAGCCGCCTTCCGCAATGATGCGGTCGTAAGCGGTGAAGCCTTGCGCCACCAGATGATCGGCACTGGCGATGAAATCCTTGAAGCTGTTGGTCTTCTTGGCCATCTTGCCGTTTTCGTACCAGGCGAAGCCCTTGTCCTTGCCGCCGCGGATATGGGCGATGGCATAGATAAAGCCGCGATCGACCAGCGAGAGGCAGCTGGTGTTGAAGCCGGCGGGAATGGTCATGCCATAGGCGCCATAGCCATAGAGCAGACAGGGCGCCGACCCGTCGAGCGGCGTATCCTTGCGATAGAGCAGCGTCACCGGCACGCTTTCGCCGTCCCAAGCGGGGGCGAAGACGCGGCGGGTGACATAGTCGTCTATCTTATGGCCGGACGGGACTTCCTGCGTCTTCAACAGCCGGCGTTCGCGCGTTGCCATGTCATATTCGAAGAGCTGCGAGGGCGTAGTCATCGAGGAATAGGAGAAGCGGATCACATCCGTGTCATATTCCGCCGCGCCATGCAGGCTGAGCGAATAGGCTTCCTCGGCAAAGGCGATGGCGTGCTCGTCGCCGCTCTTGCGATCGCGGACGCGGATCTGCGGCAGGCCGTTTTCGCGCGCCAGCCAGACGAGATGGCGGGCATAGGCCTCGTGGCCCAGGATCAGCGTGCCCGGACGGTGGGGCACGACATCGCGCCAGTTCTCCCGGCCCGGCGCGGTGACCGGCGTCTCGACGATCTTGAAGTCCTTGGCGCCATCGGCATTGGTAAGGATGTAGAAGACATCGCCGCCCTCGGTCATGTCATATTCGATGCCGGTCTCGCGCTCAGCGACCAGCTGCGGCGCGGCCGTCAGGTCGGAGGTCGGGATCAGCCAATATTCGCTGGTCTCGTGGTCGTGGATGTCGATGAAGATGAAATCGTCGAGCGAGGACCCGCCAACGCCCATGAAGAAGCCGGCATCCTCCTCCTCATAGACGAGCCGATCCTCCGACTGCGGCGTGCCGATGAGGTGATGATAGATGCGCGAGGGGCGATGGTTGTCGTCCAGCACCGTGTAGAAGAAGCTCTTGCCATCGGGCGCGAAAACGCCGCCGCCGCCGGTGTTCTCGATCCGGTCGGCCAGATCCTCGCCGGTTTCGAGGTCGCGCACCCTCAGCGTATAAAATTCCGAGCCCTTGTCGTCATAGCCCCAGATACCGAGGCTGTGGTCGCTGGAATGATCGAGCCCGCCGAGCTGGAAATAGGCCTTGCCGGCGGCTTCCTTGTCGCCGTCGAGCAGCAGGGTTTCGGCGCCGCCTTCGCGCGGCGTGCGGAAGAAGCGCGGATGCTCGCCGCCGGTGACGAAGGAGGTGCCATAGGCAAAGGGGCCGTCCTTGACCGGAATGGAGCTGTCATCCTCCTTGATGCGGCCGCGCATCTCGGCGAAAAGCTGCTTCTGCAGCGCTTCGGTATCGGCCATTGCCGCCTTCTGATAGCGGTTCTCTGCCTCCAGATGGGTGCGGATTTCGGGATCGAGGATCGAGGGATCCTTGAACATGGCCTGCCAGTTGTCCGCGCGCAGCCAGGCATAGTCGTCCGTGCGGGTGATGCCATGATGCGTATCGGTCACCGGCTTCTTCGGGGCGATCGGGGCGGGCGGCAGGGAGGAAAACAGGGCCAAGGAGCATCTCCGAAATCGCGGATCAAAAGGGTCGCGCCAGAGATAGAGGTCGGGGAGGGGGCGATCAAGCGCGAAGTCGGCCATGCGCGCGCCGGCTCAGGCACGCCAATCGCGCGGGGTGAAGCTTGCCGGCGGCCACGGCCCTTTCAGCGCGGCCACCGCAAAATCGATGAAGGCGCGGATCTTCGGCGTTTCCGCCAGGCGGTCGACCACGCAGACATAGATGTCCAACGGCTCGGGATCGGCGAAGGATAGCTGGCTTCCGGCCGCCTGCCGCGCCTTGTCTGCCGGGCGCTCGAACAGCGAGACGAGCCGGCCTTGGGCCAGCAGCGGATCGGCGATGAAGGCGCCGAGCCGGGTAATGCCCATGCCGGATAGGGCCAGCGTGGCCAGCGTATCGATATCGTTGGCGATGATCTTGGGCCTCAGCGGCGGCTCGAACCGCGCGCCGTCACGGATGAAACCCCATGGCAGGAGCCTTCCATCGCGGGCAAAGCGAAAGGCCAGGCAATCATGCTCTTTCAACGCCTCGGGTGTGGGTGGCGTGCCGGCGCGGGCGAGATAGGCCGGCGCGGCGACGATATAGAGCGGGACGGAGAGCAGCTTGCGCGAAATCAGTCCCGGCTCCAGCTGGTTCTGAAATCGGATGGAGATATCGACGTCGTCGCTCAGGTGATCGACGACGATGTCACCGAGCGCCAGCTCGACCGAAATTTCAGGATAGGCGGCGAGGAAGCGCGGCAGCAGGCCAGCAATGACATAACGCCCGAAGGCGACCGAGCAGGCGATCTTCAGCGGCCCCTGTGGACGTGCATTGATAGCCAGCACCGCCTCGCCCGCTCGCTCCAATGCATCGAGAAGCGGCGCCACGCGCTCCAGATAAACCCGCCCGCTTTCCGTCAGCGCCAAGGCGCGGGTGGTGCGCCGCATCAGCCGCGTGCCCAGCGCCTTCTCCAGCCGTGCAATGTTCTGACTGGCAGCGGCCGGCGTGATGCCGAGCTTGCGGGCAGCGGCCGCGATGCTGCCAAGCTCGGCCGCGCGTACGAAACATTCCACCTGGCGAAGATTGTCCATGCTCGCTTCCTGTCAGCCATCGCATCCGCCTTGTCGGCATGATCTCTCCTCGCAGGCCGGGCAAGATCGCCGTTGTCCACCCGCACCGGGTCCGTTCATGCCGAAGAGGCTTGAACACGCCGCTCGGCGGCGAACCTCAAGGGAGCTCACCAGTTCGACAGGAGACACCAGTCGTAAGATTCTCTTTATAATGAGTGAACCTAGGCGTGGCTACTGCTTGCGACCGCATCCGGCTATATCCTTGACCAACGGATGAAGACGCCGCTGCCGAGGAAACGAACCGGGACAGGATCCCGCCATGCCCGGACGCCGCAGGCCGCCTCATCCCTGAGATCGAACAAGAGGTTTTGCCATGACTGAGACTATCGCCACTGCCCGCGCCCGCGCGCATCGTCTGCCGAAACTGCCGCCGCGCATGCTGCCCTATGCCTTCGCCTTCTTCATGGCCGCGATCATGGCCATGATCATGTCGGCGGTGATCGTCGGCGCCAATAGCGGCATCGATGCCGGCTATCCCGCCCGCGTGCTGGCCTCCTACCAGCTCGCCGCACCCACGGCCTTCCTCGCGGTGCTGACCGTTCGTCCGCTGGTGTCCCGCCTGGTCGGGCTGGTCGTGCGGCTGCCGTGATCGCCGGGCGGAGGTTTCGTTCAAAGCTTAGCCCCAGAGCCTCAAGCCGATGTCGGCTCACAGGACTCCACGCAAGTCGCTCGCTCTGGCGAAGTCCTCCGGCCGCTCAGGCCGACACGGTGAGGCGCATGCCCCAGGGGTCGGTCAGCCGTGCCCAGTCGCTCCCGCGCTCCACCGGCAGTTCCAGCCGGTCGAGCGTGGCAAGGGCCTGGGTAAGCCGGGCCGGATCGTTGAAGCGGATGGCGTAGTCGGTCAGCCCCGCCGCCTTTTCGTCCCGCCGCGCAACGCCGCGCGAATTCCAGATATTGGCGGCCACATGGTGATGATATTGCCCTGACGCATAGAAATGCGCGCCGGGATAGGTCGTCATCAGGTCGAGGCCGAGGATTTCGCGGAAGAACTGGTCGGCCTCCGGCAGAGCCGTCACCTGCAGATGCAGATGGCCGAGCCGCGTGCCCGGCGCCATGCCGGCAAAGCCGCCCTTGGGCGCCTCGTCATAGAGCGCCTGCAGGTCGAGCGGCAGCGTCGCCATGCCGACCTTGCCATCCTCCTGATAGGACCAGGCCATGCGGGGCCTGTCGCGATAGACCTCGATGCCGTTACCCTCGGGATCGGCCAGATAGATCGCCTCGCTCACCAGATGGTCCGATGCGCCCTGCAGCACGACGCCTTCATGGGCGGCATGGGCAAGCCAGCGGCCGAGCGCCGCCCGGTCGGGCACCAGAAAGGCATTGTGAAACAGGCCCGGCGCCCGCGGCGCGCCGGCCGCGACATCCGTTGCCGTCGTCAGCGTCAGAAGCGGCACGCCGTCGACGCCGAGCGTGTGACCGCTGGCGCTCGTCTCGATCGCGGAGAGGCCGAGCATGCGCTGATACCAGGCGGAGACCACAGGCAGGTCGCGCACCTTCAGTTGCGCATGCTCGATAAAGACAGGCATGCGTGTCGCGTGATCGGGCGTGGCGGGAGAAAAAGACGAGGAAGGCGATGCGGACATGCGGTCGGTCTCCGGAGCATCGGCCGGTTGCCGGCCGCTGCGGGCGCCTTGCGCCCGTTGCGCTCAAGATAGGGCCTGCAACGGCCTCGGCGAAAGAGGCCAGGCTGGCGATGCAGCGTTCAGCCGCTGTTGACGCAGGCTGCCAGCCTGTCTTCCTAAAGGCTCTATCCCGCCATGCGCCAGGCCGCTGGCTCGGCGGCTGGTGCGGCCTGCCGGCTGACGCGGAAGGCGGCGATCAGGTGCAGGAGCTCGTCGGTGTCGCTGGCCAGAACCTGCACGGAGGCTGTGGTTTCCTCGGCCATGGCGGCGTTCTGCTGGGTCGTGCTGTCGAGCTGGTTCAGCGTCTCGTTGATGGCGCGCAGCGTCGTGTTCTGCTCGCCGGCGCTGTCGGCGATCGACTGGACGATATGGCGCGTCTCGTCGATCTGGCCGGCAATGCGCTTCAGGGCATCGCCCGCTTCGCCCACCAGCCGCACACCCTCGCCAACCTCGCCGGCCGAACGCGCGATCTGCGCCTTGATTTCCTTGGCGGCGGCGGCCGAGCGTTGGGCAAGCTCGCGCACCTCCTGCGCCACCACGGCGAAGCCCTTGCCGCTTTCGCCCGCACGCGCGGCTTCCACACCGGCGTTCAGCGCCAGAAGATTGGTCTGGAAGGCGATCTCGTCGATCACGCCGATGATCTTGCCGATCTCCGAGGACGAGGCCTCGATGCTCGACATCGCGGCAATCGCCCGCATGACGATGCTGTCGCTGCGCGAGGCTTCCTCGCTCACCGCATGCACCTTGCGCGCAGCCTCGCCCGCGCCTTCGGCCGTGTGGCGCACGGTGACACCAAGCTCGTCCAGCGCGGCCGAGGTTTCCTCCAGGCTGGCGGCCTGTCGCTCGGTGCGCTGGGCCAGCTCGTTGGAGGCGTTGCGGATCTCGTCCTTGCTGAGACCGATATCGTGGCCGCGACCGCTGACGTGGATCATCGCACCTTCGAGCTTGCCGAGCGCGTTGTTGAAATTCTCGCGCAGCGGCTGGTAGCGCTGGCCGAGATCGCCGCAGCGCACCGTCAGGTCGCCTTGCGAAAGACCTTCCAGCGTCTGGCCGATCGTGGCGACCACGCGGGCCTGCAGCTCCGCCTCTTCGCGCTGCTGGTCGAGATTGCGCTGGCGTTCCTGGTTGGCCACGCCGCGATGCGCCGCTTCGCTTTCGGCCAGCGCGTTGCGCTCCTTGATCTTGTCCTGGAGCGACAGCGTCGCCTTGGCCATCAGGCCGATTTCGTTGCGCATCTCCACATGCGGGATCGGCCTTGCCACATCCTCCTCGGCGACGTCGCGCAGCGCATCGTGGATGGACTTCAGCGGCCGGGTGATGCCCCTGATCACATAGAGCGCGGCTGCCATCGCCAGAAGCAGGATGCCAAAGCCGGCGCCGAGCGTCTTGATCGTCATGTCGCGCATCTGCGCATCGAGATCGTCGATATAAAGACCGGTGACGACCACGACCTTCCAAGGCTCGAAGGCGCGCGCATAGGCGCTCTTGCGGAACAGCTCCTTCTGGTCGGTGCCGGGTTTCGGCCCGTAGAAATCCGTCCGGCCGCCGCCGGCGCGCGCGAGCTTCACCAGCTCTTCGCGGTAGAGATGGCCCGTCGGGTCCGGCTTGTTCTTCAAATCCTGGCCGACCTTGCTGGCGTCATAATGAAACATCATCCTGACGTCGTAGTCATAGCCGAAGAAATAGCCGTCCGGATTGTATTTCATGCCGTTCAGCAGCGCGAAGGCCTGCGCCTTGGCGTCGGCCTCGCTCAGCTCGCCGGCCTGCTGGCGCTGATAATATTGCTGGAGAACGGACAGCGCGCTTTCCACCTCGGTGCGCAGCATCTCGTAGCGCTCGGTATAGAGCGCGTCGGAAGAGGATTTCAGCTGAAGACCCATGGCGACGCCGAAGGCCAGGATCAGCCCGGCCACGAGGAGGAGAAGCTGCTGGGAAATTTTCAGGTTGCGCATCGGATAAGCCCCCGAGATCGCGGATAATCGAATGACGACGCCCGAGATTGGGAAGTCAGACATTACACTATGATTCAATATTTAAAGTATTCCTTACGTTGCGCCCGCGTCTTTGCCTTACTCCCGCGTGCGCTTTTGATCCTGATCAAGGCGAGGTCGTCGCAATTGCACTATATTGAACGTCAGACGTCGGGGCCGAATGGCCATGGCGCAGGCAGCGCCATGCGCCGATTTCGATCCTGAGGCCGTCGAAGCAGCCAAGGAGAAAGTCATGTATAAGAAAATCATCGTTCCCATCGCCATGGACCGCGTGCCCCAGGGTGAGGCGACGCTCAAGCGCGCGCTGTCGCTGCTCGACGCAGGCGGCGAAATCCTGATGCTCAACGTGGTGGAGGATCTCAACGCCTATGCCCAAGGCTATATGATCGTCGACTTTCCGCAGCAGATGCTGGACGATTCCATTCGCCATGCCGAGCGCACGCTCGATGCGCTCAAGCAGAAATACAATGTGCCCGGCCGGGTGCTGATCGAGGTCGGCGGCGCCTCCGGCCGCATCATGGAGCTGGCCGAAACCGAAAAGGCCGATCTGGTGATCATCGCCTCGCATCAGCCTGGCCTCAGCGATTACTTCATCGGCTCCACGGCCAGCCGCGTGGCCGCTCATTGCCACAGTGCCGTCTTGATCGACCGCTAGGGCATGTCGCGTAAAAGCGTGCAGCGGTTTGGCGACAACGACATGCGGCAAAACACAGCCGTAAGGCGCGGGAGCAAATCTGAAGGATCGCGGCCCGCTTCAAGTGAGACGTTGCGGGACGCCGCTGCTTTTTGGCGGTTCCATCCGCTCGCAGCCTCTGGCATGCTGCGGGCGAAGCAGGCGCAATGAGGGCGACGCATGCATGTTCCGGGCGTAAAATGGAGCTATGATACGGCAGAGCTGATCGCCGATGGCATCGTCCATGGCATCGGCCTGGCGCTGGCCCTGGTCGGCGTTACCGCGCTGATCTTCTATGCCGCTCTGTTTGCCACCACCGGCCAGCTTGCCGCCGCCTGCATCTATGGCGCGGGGCTGGTCCTGACGCTGTCCATCTCGTTTCTCTACAATCTCTATCCGGTTTCGCGGACCAAATGGTTTTTGCGCCGGGTGGATCATTCTGCCATCTTCGTGCTGATCGCGGCGACCTATACGCCCTTCCTGCAGCAGGGCTGGGACAGTCCCTTCCTGTTCACCATGCTGATCGGCATCTGGCTGATCGCCGCCTTCGGGGTCTTTCTCAAATGCGCCTTTCCCGGCCGCTTCGACCGGCTGGCCATCCTGCTTTATCTGGCCATGGGCTGGAGCGGCGTCGTGGCGGCGGAGCCGCTGATCGGCCGTCTGCCCTTGGCGACCATGGTGCTGATCGTCATTGGCGGGCTGATCTATTCCTTCGGCGTCATCTTTCATGTCTGGGAGAAGCTGCGCTTCCAGAACGCGATCTGGCACGGCTTCGTGGTCGCCGCGGCCGCCGTGCATTATTCGGCGGTGCTGACCTGCATCAGCGCGTCGGGCATGTGATCCGTCTCGCTGATAGGCACCCTTAGGATCAAACGGGCTTGCCCGCCGGCAATAAGTTGAGCGGCACGGCTCCGTCTCACCGATCCTTCAAAAGTAAAAATAAAGTAAAACGGAAAAAGGGTCGCGCGAGCGACCCTTTCCATGAGTTTGGTTCAGTTCAGGTCAAGACAAACGCGCATCAGCACTGCTTGTCTTGCGGAAGGCGGGCTTAGCGCGAGGGCTGCCTCGCTGTCTTCACCACGTTTCCCATGCCCGAACCGAAGACCGAAATCTCACTCGACATTGGATCACCTTCCTTTCTCTACGTTGACGATGAGATAAAGGTAGCTGTTTACAGCGGGATTACAAGAGCTTTTGCAAAGCCGCCGTTTTTTTCTTCACGGTGGGCGGTGGCTGGTGCGGCTACAAGGTCACGACGATCTTGCCGATATGGTCGCCATTCTCCATCAACCGGTGCGCTTCCGCCACCTGCTCGAAGGGCAGGACGGCGTGGAGCACGGGGCCGACCTCGCCCGCTTCGAGAAGCGGCCAGACGTCGTCGATTAGGTCGTCGCGGATCGCCTGCTTCTCGGTGGCCGTTCGCGGGCGCAGCGCGGAGCCCATGATGCGCAGCCGTTTGGTCATGATCGGCGTCAACGGCACCTGCTCGGCGGTTGCCCCACCAAGAAAGGCGATCATCGACAACCGCCCGTCGAGCGCCAGGGACTGGATGTTGCGCTCGAAATAGCGCGCGCCGATCATGTCGAGGATCACATCGACACCGCGCCCCTTGGTCTCCTCCATCACCACCGCATGGAAATCCTCCTCGCGATAGTTGATGGCGCGCTTGGCGCCGAGGCCGAGGCAGGCCTCGCATTTCTCCGACGTGCCAGCCGTCACGAAGACCTGCGCGCCAAAGGCGCTGGCAAGCTGGATCGCGGTGGTGCCGATGCCGCTGGAGCCGCCATGGACGAGTAAGGTCTCGCCTTCGACCAGATCGGCCATCTGGAAGACATTGGCCCAGACGGTGAAGAAGGTTTCGGGAATGGCGGCGGCCGTGGCGCTATCGAGCCCGCCGGGAACGGGCAGTGCCTGGGTGGCCGGCACGGCGCAATATTCGGCATAGCCGCCGCCATTGGCCAGCGCCGTGACCCGGTCGCCGATCGCAAAGCCCTCGGCGCGCTCGCCCAGGGCGACGACCTCGCCCGCGACTTCCAGGCCGAGGATCGGGCTTGCGCCCTTCGGTGGCGGATAGAGCCCCTTGCGCTGCATCACATCCGGCCGGTTGATACCGGCGGCCTCGACGCGGATCAGGAGATCCTCCGGCCCCAGCGTCGGCAGCGGGCCGGTGGCAATCACCAGATTGTCCGGTCCGCCGGGCGTGGGAAGATCGACGAAGCGCATCTGGGTGGGCAGGGACATGGCAGGGCTTCCTTTCGCTTGATCCGCCCTGTCGACAGCCACTGGCACTAGGCCTCAAGAGCACCGTAGGAGCTCTCGAAGCACAGCGTCTGGCGGCGGGTCGAGACGGCGGCCATGAGCATGCGCATCTAGCGCGCGAGGGGCAAGATCAAAGGCCGGATGATGCGGGCCTGAGCTGGGGTAGAACGGTAGGGCGAACATTACCGATCTTTCATTTGAAGGCGGCGCACAAGCGGCCTAGGGTCATCCTGCGCCGCTGGAAACGGACCGCCGCCGACACGACCCCGTTTCCACGCGCACCCCGCATGGCGCTTTCCGGCACGTCCCTTCTCCGCCCGCACGGAGGATATCCGGAGACATGCACAGCGGGCCGGTGTTCTCCAAGGACCCCGGCCCGACTGCGGCTTTTCGCGCAGTTGCGCCTCTTATTGTCCCAGACCTCACCCTCCCAATCGCCCTCCATCTGCCGTTGCGCTGTCCGGCATGGTATCGCGCTTGTTCGAAAAAAACACTAAATAGGAAAATAGTCCTTGACGGCGTGACGGTGCTTTGGTAGGGTTCATGCATCGTCGGAGAGCTGGGCCGAGAGAAGGCCGTGGCTTCGACAAGACATCAAAAACATGGATAAACAGGGCGCTTTCGGCAATCGGCCGGAGCGCATTTTCATGCCGGGGAAAGGCTGTTGCGATGGATCTCGACCGCTTCGAGCCGCGCCTCTATGGGCAATGGCCGTTGCCGCCTTTCTATGGTGTGAACTTGCCAGATCGGGACGATCCATCGAGTGAGGAAAATAATCCTTACTCTGGTTCGCTCGATCTCAAGGGGCTCGTTCAACCGGAAGGGGACGATCTGCCGCTGATCCTGACGGCATTGACGCGTGAGCTTTGCGGCCAGATCCAGGTCTTGCAGGGCCTCGGACGGCTCACGGCCGCCGGAGGCGAAGGCCCTGAGCCGGAACGCAAGCTGGTTCAGGCCGATGCCAAGGCGCAGGTCGAGGCAATTTCCCTCATCGTGCGGACGCTGGAAAAGATCGACAGCCTGCAGCGCGACCTGGCCTTGCGCAGCGCCGAACATGGCGAGGCGGAGGACGAGGCCGACTATCAGGCCTTGCTTGCTGCCTTCGAGAGGCGCGTCGACGCCCGGGCCGAGGAACTGGCCGCCGCCAAGGCGTCCAGGCGCAAGGCGAAACGCGCGCCGTCCTGATGCGCCGCCGTGGCATCGAGCCCTGATGGTCCTGGTGCAGCACGCAGTGGCCGATGGAATGACGGGACGGGAGCGCATCGGCTTGGGAGCGGGCATTCGGATCATGACTGGGACAGGCGGCAGCGCGCGGGCGCAAGCAGCGCAGGAACAGGAAGGACGGGCGCCGAGCGAGCCAGAACCCGGCAGGGCAACCAGGCCGCGATCATCCGACGCGCCTGTCAGCCTGCGGGCGCTGCGACGCTTCGGTGATGACTGGGCCTTCACGTGCCGCGCGGCGCAAAGGCCGCCGGAAGGCGCGTGGCGGCTGTGGCTTTTGATGGGCGGGCGCGGTTCGGGCAAGACCAGGGCAGGGGCAGAGTGGGTGCATGGTCTAGCCTGCGACGCTGCCCGGCCCATCCGCATTGCGCTGGTGGCGGAAACGCTCGGCGATGCGCGCGAGGTGATGGTGGACGGCGTCTCGGGCATTGCCCGGATCGCACGGCGCTTGCGGCCCAGCTTAGAGCCATCGCGAAGGCGGCTCGTTTGGCCGAACGGGTCGATCGCCCAGCTTTTTTCCTCGGAGGATCCCGAAAGCCTGCGCGGGCCGCAATTCGATTTTGCCTGGTGCGACGAGCTCGGCAAATGGCGTCATGCGCAGGAGACCTATGACATGCTGCAATTCGCGCTGCGGCTCGGCGCGGATCCGCGCATTCTGGTGACGACGACGCCAAGGTCGACACCGCTTCTCAAAGGTCTGATCGACGACAGGGAAACGGTGATCGCCCGTATCCGTACGGCGGACAATCAGGCGCATCTGTCCCCCGGCTTCCTGAGCGCCATGAACAGGCGCTATGGCGGCACGCGTCTCGGCCGGCAGGAGCTGGATGGCGAATTGATCGAGGATCGCGAGGATGCGCTGTGGTCGCGCGCGCGGCTGGAGGCGATCCGCTGTCCTTCACCCGGCCCGCTCGGTCGCATCGTCGTGGCGGTCGATCCTCCGGCAACGGCAGGCCGGCAAAGCTGCTGTGGCATTATCGTCGCCGGGCTGAACGGTGAAGGCCATGCCATCGTGCTGGCCGATGCCTCGGTTGAAAGCCGCAGCCCTGCCGGCTGGGCGCGCGCGGCGGTGGAGGCCTATCATCGCTATGGCGCGGACCGGCTGGTGGCTGAGGTGAACCAGGGCGGGGACATGGTGGCCGCGCTGCTGAAGGGCATGGATGAAAGCTTGCCGCTGACCAGCGTGCGCGCCACACGGCGAAAATGGCTCCGCGCCGAGCCGGTGGCCGCCCTGTATGAGCAGGGGCGCGTGCGGCATGCCGGCGCTTTTCCCGCGCTCGAGGATCAAATGTGCGATTTCGGCCCGGATGGCCTGTCCTCGGGTCGCTCGCCGGACCGGCTGGATGCACTGGTCTGGGCGCTGACCGCTCTGCTGCTCGAAGGCCAGGGAACGCCGCGCGTGCGCGGTCTTTGACGCGTTGCCCGCCATTGCGCTTTTGCTGGAGTAGGCAAGGAAGCTCCCGGCCTATGGGGCCGCAACCCCGAGGCCCCAAGCGAAGTGGAAGACGGCTTATAAACAAACAGACGGTCGGGGATTCCGACCGTCTGTTTTCAAGTGGATGCCCCTGCCAGCGCCGGCGGGGCGTGCGCGAAGGCGCATTGCGCCAGCTTACTTTGCAGCAGGCTGAACGGGCTTGGCCGGCTTGGCGACGGAGACGCGCATGGCGCGCCACTCGTTTTCGAAGCGTTCGAACAGGCTCTGCGAAATGGTCTTCATCGTCATGATCGAGGTTCCAGCATGTCTGTTGGGGGTTCGGGCGTCAAAACGACGATGCGCCGCAAAGGTTCCCGCTTGTGTCATCCGCAGCAGACAAATGTCCGCTGCTGCTGCCCAAGATTATTTTTTGGCCGGTGTGCGGAAAACCAGGTCCAGGCGCGGCGCCGGGGCGGCGGCCTCACGCATCTGGCGCCACTCGCTCTCGATCCGGTTCATGACATTCTGAGGAATGGTCTCGCGCTGCGCGGGACGAAGACGTGTCTCGATCAAGCTCATGGGCCTCTCCTGCCTTGGTTGTATTGGATGAGGCACGTTTGCACTGCGCAATCGAAAAGTAAACAGGTTTTTCAGTGCTTTAATCGGTTTAGAAATTCTAAATCGATTGAAAGAACAGACAATTTTACGCATGTGCGAAATGGAGCATTGGCTTTGTCGCAGACGTCCTTTTTCGAGACAATTCGTTCGGAGCTGTTCTCCGGAACCCTGACCCTGGACCAGCGCACGGGCATGGAAATCATCCTTGCGCGGTGGCGGGCTCTGGTGCCGCATGCAGACAGGCGCTGGATCGCCTATGGGCTGGCGACGGCCCATCACGAAACCGGCCGGCTGATGCAGCCCGTTCGGGAGACCTTCGCCGGCAGCTCCGCCCAGGCCATTTGCCGGCTGGAGCGCGCCTATCGGCGCGGCCGCCTGCCGCAGGTCAGCACGCCCTATTGGCGGGTCGATGCGCAGGGCAAGAGCTGGTTCGGGCGCGGCTATGTGCAGCTCACCCATCGCGACAATTACGCCACCCTGGCAATGGCAACGGGGCTTGCCCTGCTCGACGATCCGGATCTGGCACTGCAGACCGAGGCGGCGGCCACGATCCTGGTCGTCGGCCTGGTCGAGGGCCTGTTTGGCGGGCACCGCATCGCGGAGTTCTTTCGTGCTGGCACGGCCGATTGGGCGGGCGCACGGCGCACGGTCAACGGCACCGACCGGGCCGACCTCGTGGCCGGCTATGCCCGCCACTACGATGCCGCTTTGGCGTCCGCCGGCTTTTGAGCCGCCCTTGGGTCGTGGATCGACGCAGGCCTGTTTAAACCGTTCAAGACAGCAGGAATCAAGCGATGAGGACGTTTTTCAGACGGCCGTGGCGCAGCGGCGCATCGCCGGCACCGCAGGCCGCGTTGTCCGGCAAGGCCAGCGGGGGATTGCAGGCGAGCACGGCACAAAGTGCGGCCCTTCTCGCGGCGCTGGCGGCCGATGGCCAGGCGCAATGGACCAGCCGTTCCTATGCGGCGCTGGCGCGCGAAGGCTTCATGCGCAATCCGGTCGCCCATCGCTGCCTGAGGCTGCTTTCAGAAGCGGCAGGCGCGGTGCCCACCCTTCTTTATGCCGGTGGGCGGGAGCTGACGGACCATCCGGCGCTGTCCATCCTCGCCCGGCCGAACGAGCGCCAGTCCGGCATCGATTTTTTCGAGACGCTCTATGGCCACCTGCTTTTGTCCGGCAACGCCTATGCGGAAGGGGTGGAGATCGATGGCCGGCTGCGGGCCGTGCATCTTCTGCGGCCCGATCGCATCCGCATCGTCGAAGGGGCGGATGGCTGGCCCGAGACCTATGAGTATCGGCTGGGGCGGCAGGTGCGCCGCTATGCGGCGGCAGATGGCCTCTTTCTCCATCTGCGGCTGTTTCATCCGCTGGATGATCACCTCGGCTTTCCGCCGCTCGCCGCCGCGCAGACGGCGCTGGATCTATCCAATGCCGCCGCGCGCTGGAACAAGGCGCTGCTCGACAATTCGGCCCGCCCCTCCGGCGCCCTGGTCTACCAGCCCAAGGATGGCGGCAACCTGCCGCCCGAGCAGTTCGACCGGCTGAAAAGCGAGCTGGAGGATGGCTATGCCGGCCCGGCGCGCGCCGGGCGGCCCCTGCTTCTGGAAGGGGGGCTCGACTGGAAGCCGATGGGCCTGTCGCCGAAGGAGATGGATTTCGTCGAGGCCAAGAATGGTGCGGCGCGCGATATCGCGCTGGCCTTCGGCGTGCCGCCCTTGATGCTCGGCCTGCCGGGCGACAACACCTATGCCAATTATCAGGAGGCCAACCGCGCCTTCTACCGTCTGACGGTTCTGCCGATGATCGGTCGCACGCTTGCCGCGCTCTCGGTCTGGTTCAGCGAGCGCTACGGGGAAGAGCTGGCCTTGAAGCCGGATCTCGACGCCATTGCCGGCCTCGCAACGGAACGCGCCGAGCTTTGGTCCCGGCTGCAGCAGGCGGAGTTTCTCACCGATGCCGAGAAGCGCCAGGCGGTCGGTTACTGATCAGCCGGCGGCGCCGCACCAGGCAAAACCAGCCACATGCAGGAAGGGTCAAGACCATGTCCGACTGGAACGGCGTTTCCGATATGTGGCTTGCGCGCACGCTCGGTGCTTTCGCCGGCGCCTGCGTCTCGCTCGTCTATATGCTGCCCAAGAGCGCGCAGGAGGCAGCCACCCGCTTTCTGTCCGGCGTCACCTGCGGCCTCGTTTTCGGCGGTCCCGCCGGGGTCTGGCTGGCTGAGAAACTGGAGATCGCCACCGCGCTCTCGCCGAGCGAGATCCTGCTGGCTGGATCCTCCGCCGCCAGTCTCGGGGCCTGGTGGGGGCTGGGTGCGGCCGCGCGCATTGCCGGCCGTCTCGGACGCGAGACGGTTTCCGCGCGCGGCGTGATCGTCCTGACGCCGGGCGAACGCGACGAGACGGCGGGATAAAGCAGGCCTTCTCGCGCCATCGGCCGCCGGAAATGCCCGTCGCGCCAAGCCGGACGGCGCGCCCGACCGGGAACGGCAGACCATTCATTGTGGAGACAGCGACCATGACAGACCGACCACGGGCCTGGCAGACGAAGACGGCCGCCCGGCCGACGCTTTCCGGCGTCAGCGGACAAGGCCGCTTTTCCGGCTATGCCAGCCTGTTCAACGAGGTGGACCTCGGCAAGGACGTGATCGAGCCGGGCGCTTTTGCCCGCTCGCTCGCCCGGCGCGGCGCGGAAGGGGTGCGCATGCTCTTCCAGCATGACCCGGCAGAGCCGATCGGCAGCTGGGTCACCCTGCGCGAGGACAGGCGTGGGCTCTTCGTCGAAGGCCAGCTCGCCACCGGTGTGGCGCGGGCGCGCGAGGTGCATGCCCTGCTGACCGACGGTGCGCTCGACGGTCTGTCGATCGGCTTTCAGACGCTGCGCGCCCGCAACGATGCCAAGACCGGCATTCGCCATATCCTCGAGGCCGATCTCTGGGAGATTTCGGTCGTCACCTTCCCCATGCTGCCCTCGGCGCGCGTTTCCAACGTCAAGGATGCACGCTGGTTTCGCGACAAGGAAACGGAGCTCGTGCGCGGCCTGCGCCGCGTGGCCCGGATGATGAACACCAGGAAAGGAACGCTTCGCCATGACTGAACTGCACATGACCGGACCGACGATGACCGCGCCCGAGATCAAGACCACGCCCGACACCGTGGCCTCCGCCTTCGAGGACTTCATGTCCGCCTTCGAAGCGTTCAAGGAAACCAATGATCAGCGACTGGACGAGCTGGAAGCCAAGCTCTCCGCCGACGTGGTCACGCGTGAGAAGATGGACCGCATCAACCGGGCGGTGGACGAGCACAAGCGCGCGCTCGACCAGCTGATCCTGCGCAAGGCGCGCCCGGCGCTGGGAAGCGGCGATCTTCCCGCGGACATGCGCGAGCACAAGGCCGCCTTCGAAGCCTATCTGCGCAAAGGTAACGATCAGGGCCTGCGCGAGCTGGAAGGCAAGGCCATGAGCATCGGTTCGGCCACCGATGGCGGCTATCTCGTGCCGCCGGAGACCGATCATGAAATCGGCCGGCGGCTGGCCGTCGTCTCGCCGATCCGTGGTCTGGCGACCGTGCGCCAGGTCACAGGCGCAGTGCTGAAGAAGCCCTTCGCGTTGGCCGGCATGGCCACGGGCTGGGTCGCGGAAACGGCGGCGCGGCCGCAGACCAATGCCCCACAGCTGGCCGAACTGTCCTTCCCCACCATGGAGCTCTATGCCATGCCGGCGGCCACCGCCGCACTGCTCGACGATGCCGCCGTGGATGTCGAAAGCTGGATCGCCTCCGAGGTCGATATCGCCTTCGGCCTGCAGGAAGGTCAGGCCTTCGTCACCGGCGATGGGGCCAACAAGCCCAAGGGGTTTCTGAGCTACGACGCCGTGGCCGATAGCAACTGGAACTGGGGCAGCCTCGGCTACGTCGCCACAGGCGCTGCCGGCGCCTTTTCCTCCGCTGGCGCTTCCGACACGCTGGTCGATACGATCTATGCCCTGAAGGCCGGCTATCGCCGCAATGCCGGCTTCGTCATGAGCCGCAAGACCCAGGCCGAGATCCGCAAGCTCAAGGATTCCACCGGCCACTATCTCTGGCAGCCCCCGGCCTCGGCCGAGGGCAAGGCCACGCTGATGGGCTTTCCGCTGACTGAAGCCGAGGAAATGCCGGATATCGCGCCCGGCAGCTTCGCCATCGCCTTTGGCGATTTTGCCTCCGGCTATCTCGTGGTCGACCGCACCGGCGTGCGCGTGCTGCGCGATCCCTATTCCGCCAAGCCCTATGTGCTCTTCTACACCACCAAGCGGGTCGGTGGCGGCATCCAGAATTTCGAGGCGATCAAGCTCGTGAAATTCGCTGCCGCCTGATTGCGGGCGTGCTGCTTCCTTGCCGCCGCAGCGGTGAGCACGGCCGGCGATTGCCGGCCGCGCGGGCGGACGCGGGGTGCCCTCTCATCCGCGTCCGCCGAGCTTTCCCCCTTCGTCAGGCCGGGCACGATGCCCATGCCTTTCCGTTAGCGGATTTTCAAAGATGACACTGAGCGAACTGACCCCGCCCGCCGGCGAACCGCTGACGCTTGCCGAGGCCAAGGCGCATCTGCGCCTCGATACCAATGACGAGGACCAGCTGATCGCAGCCTTGATCCTTACGGTGCGCCAGCATCTGGAGCGCCAGACGGGGCTGGCGTTGATCACCCGCACGGCCAGGCTTTATCTCGATGACTGGCCGGACAACCGGATCATCAGCCTGCCCATTGGCCCTGTAACGGCGATCCAGACCGTCACCGTTTATGATAGCGCGGGGCTGCCCCGCGATATCGGTGCGCAAGGCTTTGTTCTTGACGGGCGGGCAAGGCCGGCCCGGCTCCTGGTGCCGGTTCTGGCGCCGCCCGAACAAGCGATCAACGGCATCGAGATCGACATGATCGCCGGCTTCGGAGCGACGGGGGCCGAGGTGCACGATGCGCTGAAACGGGCCATGCTTCTGCATCTCGCTCTGCTCTTTGCCTTTCGCGGCGTGGTGGCGCCCGACGATCAGCCGGCCGGCATTCCGCTTGGCTATGACAGGCTGATCGCTCCCTATCTGATCCGGAGGCTGTAAGCGCCATGTTGGCCGACCTCGACCCCGGCGCGCTCTCGACGCGCCTGACGCTGGACCTGCCCATCGAGACCGCCGACGGCCAGGGCGGCGTCTCCATCACCTATCGATCCGTCGGTCAGGCCTGGGGGCGGATCGAGCCTTTGCCGGTGCATGGGAGCGCGGAAGATGACGATGCGCGCGCGACGCACCGCATCTGGCTGCGCCACCGCACGGATCTGAAGGCGGGCATGCGCTTCGGCTTCGGCAGCCGCAGCTTCCTGCTCGTCAGTGCCGGCGATCCCGACGAGACGCGGCGCTTGATCGTCGCGCGTGTTTGCGAGGTGACACGATGAGCGCGGCTTCCGCCTTGCAAGCCGCGCTGTTTACGCATTTGGCTGCCGATACGGCGCTGAGCGCGCTGATCGGCACGGATGCCATTCACGACAGGGTCATGCCTGCGAACACGCCGCGCCCCTATGTCCAGATTGCCTCAATCGACAGCCGTGACATCTCGGGCGATGGCGCGCCCCTTGAGGAGCACGACATTCGTCTGCTGGTGATCGGCGCCGAAGGGGGCCATCGTCCGGTTCAGCTCGTGGCCGCGCGGCTGAAGGCACGGCTTGAGGATGCGGCGCTGAAGCCCGCAGGTTTTCGCCTCTCCAGCATGTCCTGCCAGGAAATCCGGATCCGGCAAGACCCGGTGCGCGCGGGCCATAACGCCGAACTCAGGCTGCGCGCCGTGACCGAGCCGGCCTGACGCCAAACATTTTCATTCGTGTCGAGGAGCCACGCCATGGCGGTGCAAAAGGGCAAGGATCTTCTCTTGAAGATCGACAAGGGTGGCAGCTTCGTCACCATCGGCGGATTGCGAACCAAGCGGCTCGCCTTCAATGCCGAAACGGTCGATGTCACCGATTCCGAATCCTCCGGCCGCTGGCGCGAGCTTTTGGGCGGGGCAGGCGTGCAGCGCGCCGCGCTATCCGGTCAGGGGCTGTTCAAGGACGGCGAGTCCGATGCGCTGGTACGCGCCGCATTCTTCGCCAGCAGCTTGCTAACCTGGCAGCTGATCCTGCCGGATTTCGGCAGCATCACCGGCCTTTTCCAGATCGCGGGCCTCACCTATTCCGGCAGTTTCAACGGCGAAATGCTGTTCGAGATCGCGCTGGAATCGGCCGGCCCGCTCAGCTTCGTGGCGCTGTGATGCGGGCGGGCGTGACGCAGGGGGTGCGGCGTGCCAATCGTCGCAGGGGCGAGATCGAGGCCTTTCTTGGAGGTGAGCGGCGGGTGCTGTGCCTGACGCTCGGCAGCCTCGCCGAGCTGGAAACCGCCTTTGGCGTCGACAGCCTTTCGGGGCTTGCCGCACGGCTCGGCCAGGGGCGACTGAGGGCGGAGGACCTCACGCATATTCTCGGCGCGGGCCTGCGCGGCGCCGGCACGGCTGTTGCGGACGAGGACGTGGCGCAGATGGCGCTGGATGGAGGGCTGGCACAGGCGGCGGGTGCCGTCTCACGCCTGCTTGCCGCAGCTTTTGGGCCAGCGGAACAGGCGGAGAAGCGCGAGGGCCCTTAAGTGCCGCAGCCGGCCCTGAGCCTGCCGAGGCAGCGCAACCCTTCGACTGGGCGTTGCTGCTGCATGCAGGCCTTGCCCGGT
Organism: Xaviernesmea oryzae; assembly: GCF_900109605.1. GTDB lineage: Bacteria > Pseudomonadota > Alphaproteobacteria > Rhizobiales > Rhizobiaceae > Xaviernesmea > Xaviernesmea oryzae. The sequence continues at coordinate 70,084 of NZ_FOAM01000012.1, read as the reverse complement.
TGCGGCTGCCTCCCGCCCAATTCTGGGGCCTGACCCCGATCGAACTGGCGGCCGCGCTTGGCGCCTTTGCGCCCCGGCTGCGCCATCTCGGCCAGCGCGATCTTGCGCAGCTGATGGCCGCCTATCCCGACCAGGATGCCGACGAGCGCGTGGCGCGCTACGCGGCGCGACCAGGAGATGCCCGATGACGCAGCCCACCGAACCGACGGGCCCTGGCCTTTCGGACATGCGCCAAAGCGGCCAGGCGCTCGCCGGCGTGCTGGACGATCTCGAAGCCCGCTCGCGCAGTTTCGGCGCAGCCCTGACCGGCGCCCTGACCTCCGGGGTGCGCGACGGCCTCTCGCTGGAGGACGTGTTGCGCCGGGCGGGCATGCGCCTTGCCGATATCGCCCTGTCGGCGGGCGTGAAGCCGCTGGAGAATATGCTGGGGTCGGCGCTCGAAAGCGGCCTGGGTGCTCTGACGGGGGCTGGGTCGGCCGGCACAGCTGCCATGCCGGCGCTCCTGCAGGGCCTGACCACGGAGGGCAACGGCAACGAAAGCGGGCTCGGTGTGGACGCGGGTTCCGCCGCCCAAGCGCCTGCAGGCGCCATGCCGGTGGGTCAGGGCGCGCCGATCGTCTTCAATATCCGCACCGAGGATGCCGCAAGCTTCCGCCGCTCGGAAGGGCAGATCGCTGCCATGCTGAGCCGCACGGTGCGGCGCGGGCAGCGTGGGCTGTAGAGACGCGCCTCAGCCCACGCCGGTCGTCTCTTCGCCGCACGCGGCCGGCGCGCCTCGCGCCTTGGCCGAATGCGGCGCCTCTTTCCGGGAGATAGGGTTCATGGCCTTTCACGAAATCCGCTTTCCGCTTCGACTGGCGCTTGGCACCAGCGGCGGGCCCGAGCGGCGCACCGACATCGTCAGCCTCTCCAACGGCCGCGAAACGCGCAACCAGCGCTGGGCGCGCGCCCGGCGGCGCTATGATGCCGGTTCCGGCATCCGTTCGCTTGACGATCTCTATGCGGTGCTTGCCTTTTTCGAGGCCCGATCGGGGCGGCTCCATGGTTTCCGGTTCCGCGATCCGGTCGATTTCCGCTCCGGCCCGCCCGGCCGCCCGGCCCAGGCGACCGATCAGCGCATCGGCACGGGCGATGGCATGCGGCTGACCTTTCCGCTGATCAAGACCTATGCCGACGCCGGTGGCGGAACGGTACGCGATATCGCCAAGCCTGTGGCCGGCTCCCTGCTCATCGCTGTTGCGGGAAGGCCGGTGGCCAGCAGCGATGTCAGCTGCGACTGGACAAGCGGTCTCGTCACCTTCGCGGCAGGAAAGGCGCCGGCGGTCGGCGCTGCGGTCCAGGCGGGCTTCGAATTCGATGTGCCGGTGCGCTTCGATGCCGACCGGATCGACATCGATCTCGCCCAGTTTCAGGCAGGCCGCATTCCCACCATCCCGCTTGTGGAGATCCGCCCGTGAGACAGCTTCCTTCCGCGCTTGCCGCCCACCTTGGCGGCGATGCCACGACGCTCTGCCATGCCTGGCGGGTTACGCGGCGCGACGGTGTCGTCCTCGGCTTCACCGATCATGATGAGGATCTCGCTTTTGGCGGGCTGAGCTATCGCGCGGCCAGTGGCTTCGCCTCCGCGGATGCGCTGTTTGCCGCCGGCCTTTCTGTCGAGGCAGGCGAGGTTCATGGCGGCCTTTCCAGCGAGGCCATCACGGAGGCAGACGTTGCCGCAGGCCGCTATGACGGCGCCAGGGTCGAGGTGTTCAGCGTCAACTGGGCAGCGCCGGAGACGGCTCTTCTTCTCCAGGTTCATGAGATCGGCGAAGTCTCGCGCGCCGGCGGCGCCTTCCGCGCCGAGCTGCGGCGCATCACCCACAGGCTGGAGCAGGTGCAGGGGCGGCTCTACAGCCGTCGCTGCGATGCCGATTTCGGCGACGCCCGCTGCGGGCTCGACGTCACCGCGCCGCCACTGACCGTCGAGCGGGTTATCGCAGCCGTTGCCGCTGAGGCAAGCGTCATCCTGTCGACGCCGCTGCCGGGCGCCGACAACGACTGGCGTCTGGGTCGCCTCCATGTGCTCAGCGGCGCGGCCACGGGCTGGACAGGGCAGATCGGCGATCAGACCGCACAGAGCGATGGGCGAACGCGGCTATCGCTCTGGCTGCCGCCGCCGGTGCCCTTGCGCGCTGGCGACCGCGTCGCGATCACCGCCGGCTGCGACAAACGCTTTTCCACCTGCCGCCAGCGCTTTGGCAATGGTGTGAACTTCCAGGGCGTTCCGCATATGCCGGGGCTCGATTTCGCCTATGGCTATGCCGATGGCGATAGCGAGCATGATGGCCGGCCCCTGTTCGAGGACCTGCCATGACCGGCAAGCACGCGATCGGCGCACGGGTGTTGGACGTGGCACGCGGCTGGATCGGCACGCCCTATCGGCATCAAGCCAGCGCCAAGGGCGTAGGGTGCGACTGTCTCGGCCTGGTGCGCGGGATCTGGCGCGAGCTTTATGGCAGCGAGCCGGAGCCCTTGCCGGCTTATGGCAGGGACTGGGCGGGGCAGAGCGGCGCCGAGGATCGGCTGAACGCTGCCGCCCTGCGCCACTTCATCGCCCGCCCATCGGGCGCAGAGGCCGAACCGGGCGATCTCCTGCTGTTTCGCTGGCGGCCGCACATGCCGGCCAGCCATTGCGGCATCCTGATCGGCGACGGCCGCTTCATCCATGCCTATGAAAAGGCGGCGGTGCTTGCCTCGCCGCTTGCGCCCGGCTGGGCCCGGCGCATCTGCGGGCTCTTTCGTTTTCCCGATCTGTGAGGCGCCATGGCCACTCTTCTTTTGCAAACGGCCGGCGCCGCCATCGGCAGCGTTTTCGGCCCGGTCGGCGCCATTGTCGGCCGCGCGGTGGGCGCCATGGCCGGTTCGGCCATCGATCACGCGCTTCTGGGCGGTCAGCGCAGCGAGGGCGTGCGCCTTGGCGATGCGCGGCTTGTCGGAGCGGAGGAAGGTGCTGCCATCCCGCGTGCCTATGGTGCCGTCCGTCTCGGCGGCACGCTGATCTGGGCAACGCGTTTCGAGGAAGAAGCCCGCGTGGAGCGCCAGGGCGGCAAGGGCGGCGGCGCGCGCAGCGAAACCTTCCGCTATTACGCCAATTTTGCGCTCGGCCTCTGCGAAGGGCCGATCGCCTGCGTGCGCCGTGTCTGGGCGGATGGGCGCGAACTCGACCTTTCCACCGTCGAAATGCGCGTCTATCGCGGCACGCGGGATCAGGCCCCCGATCCGCTGATCGAGGCCAAACAGGGCGAAGGTCGCACACCGGCCTATCGCGGACTGGCCTATCTGGTGTTCGAGCATTTTCCGTTGGATGCCTATGGCAACCGCCTGCCGACCATCCAGGCCGAAGTGCTGCGCATCGTGGGTTCGCTGGAAAATCAGATCCGCGCGGTCACCATCATTCCCGGCGCCACCGAGCATGGCTACGATCCCCAGCGCGTCAGCGAAAGCCTGGGCGATGGCGAGCGCCGGCTGATCACCCGCAACGTCTTTCATGGCGACAGTGACTGGAAGGCATCGATCGACGAGCTGCAGGCGCTATGCCCCCATCTCGAGCGCGTGGCGCTTGTCGTCTCCTGGTTCGGCACGGATCTGAGAGCCGGACACTGCCAGATCGTCCCGGGTGTGGAAACAGCGCAGCGCGACGATGAGTCGAGCCTCTGGCAGGTGGCGGGCATCGCGCGGAAGGCTGCCCGTCTCGTCAGCCGCTCAGACGGTGGGCCTGCCTATGGCGGCACGCCCTCGGATGCCTCCGTGCTTGCCGCCATCGCCGATCTGAAGGCGCGCGGGCTGAAGGTCGTTCTCTACCCCTTTCTGATGATGGACATTCCGCACGGCAACAGCCTGCCGGATCCCTATGGTGGTGCGGCCCAGGCGGCCTATCCCTGGCGCGGGCGCATCACGGCCGCGCGTGCGCCGGGGCTGACGGGCAGCCCGGACAGGACCGCAGCCTTGCGCGACGAGATCGCACGCTTCATGGGCACTGCAAGCACGCGCGATTTTCGACTTGAGGACGGGCAGATCGTTTGCGATGCGCAAGACCAAGGTTATCGCCGGATGGTGCTGCATGCCGCCATGCTGGCGCGCCGGGCGGGCGGGGTCGAGGCCTTGCTGATCGGCTCCGAACTCGTTGGCCTCAGCACGTTGCGGGATGACACCAACGGCTTTCCGTTCGTCACGGCCCTGGCGAAATTGGCCGGCGACGTCCGCGCAATGCTCGGCCCCGATGTTGCGCTCACCTATGGCGCCGACTGGAGCGAGTATTTCGGCTACCATCCCGCCGACGGGTCCGGCGACGTCTACTTCCATCTGGATGCGCTCTGGGCCAGCGAAGCGATCGACGCCGTCGGCATCGACAATTACATGCCGCTCTCCGACTGGCGGGACGGGGATGTCGATGCCGGCAACCCCGATGGCTTCCGCATCGCGGCCGATGGCGCGGCCCTGCAGCGCATGATCACGGCGGGCGAAGGTTACGACTGGTATTATCCCGATGCCGGCGCGCGGGATCGCCGTCAGCGTCTGCCGATCGAAGACGGCCTGGCGGGCAAGCCCTGGGTCTTCCGCGTCAAGGATATCGAAAGCTGGTGGGCCAATCCGCATTATGACCGGGTGGGTGGCCGGGAGCGGACGACACCGACGGCCTGGAAGGCCAGGATGAAGCCGATCTGGTTTACCGAACTCGGCTGCCCGGCCATCGACAAAGGGGCCAACCAGCCCAATGTTTTTCTCGATCCGAAATCGGTCGAGAGCGCGGCGCCTTATTTCTCCAGTGGCCGGCGTGACGACCTCATCCAGCGCCGGTTTCTCGAGGCCCATCTGAGCCATTGGGCCGGCCGCACCCTACCGGCGGCCGTCGATCCCGGGCATATCTTCCTCTGGACATGGGATGCCCGGCCCTTTCCGGCCTTTCCGCAGGATGGCGGGCTCTTTGCCGATGGCGGCAATTGGCGCACCGGCCACTGGCTGACGGGGCGGCTAGGCGCCGGAACGCTGCCTGACATTCTCGCCGCCATCCTGGCCGATCACGGGTTCGAGGCTGGCGATGTCGAGGAAGCGGCGGGCGATCTGATCGGCTATGTCAAGGCCGAGCAGACGGCCGCCCGCAACCTGATCGAGCCGCTGATGGCCGCCTTCTGCCTCGACGCGGTTGAGCGCGGCAACAAGCTTGCCTGGCGCAGCCGGCTGGCCCGCGCGAGCACGCCACTGGTGCTCGATGTGCTGGCCGAGGAGGAAGGCCGGGCGGACTTCGAGGAAACCCGCGCGCATGAGAGCGAACTGGCGGGCGAGGCCGTTCTCGATCATCTCGACTCCGAAAACAACTATGGCCGTGCCACCTCGCGCGCGCTGGCGCCGCTTGCCGCCTCCGCGCGGGTGCTGACGCTGGCGCTCCCCGGCACCATGCACGGTGAGGCGGCCGCAGCCGCAGTCGAAAACATGCTGCGCGATCATCAGGCCAGCCGCCGGAAACTGCATTTTTCGCTGGGGCCGAACGCGCTGTTGCCCGAGCCGGGGGACCGCATCGTCCTGCCGGACCGACTTGACGGTACCTTCCTGATCGAGCGCATCGAGGACGGCCTGGTGCGCATGGTGGAAGCGCGCGGCTTTGTCAGCGCCAGCGCCGGTGCAGCGGCCCCGCCGGTGCGGCGGATTGCGCCGGCCCGCCGTGCCTCGAGTGGCTATGCGCCTTTGGTGGTGATGATGGATCTGCCGCCTTATGAAAGCGGCGCTGAAACGGATTTCGCGCGTGCGGCCGCCTTCGCCCGGCCCTGGCGTCGCACAGTGTTATCCTCCTCGCCCGTGCGGGAAGATTATGTCCCGCGCCTGTCTCTCAACCGCCCCGCCACGATCGGGAGCCTGCGTGAGACGCTGGCCCCCGGCGTGGCCGGCCGCCTGCTGCCCACCGCACTGGCGGTGAGCTTGCGTGGCGGCGAATGCGCGTCGGTTCCGCTTCTGTCTCTGCTCAATGGTGCCAACCGGCTGGCAGTGTTGGCGGCCAATGGCATCTGGGAGGTGCTGGGCTTTCAGGCCGCCGAGGAGACAGCGCCCGGAGAATGGCGGCTGTCGGGCCTGCTGCGCGGCCTGGGCGGCAGCACGGATGCCATGGCCGCCGGTGCGCCAGCCGGCGCACGCGTCGTCAAGCTCGACGCCGCCGTCCGCACGCTTGGCCTGACGAGCGAGGAGGTCGGTCGGCCGATCTGGTGGGCCGCCGGTACGCCTGGGCAGGCCGCGAGTGCAGCCTTTTCCTTCTCGGGCGGGTTGCGCGCTCAAACCCCGTTGGCGCCGGTGCATCTGAGTGCCCGGCGTTTGGCCAGGGGCGATATCGCCCTCTCTTGGATTCGCTGTGGCCGTGTGGACTCCGACTCCTGGACGGATGGCGACATCCCCTTTGACGAGCCGGACGATCTCTATCGGCTTGAGATCCTGTCCCCGTCAGGCGCGCAGAAGCGGACGCTGACGGTGCAGGGCCCTGCTCACGTCTATAGCGCGGCCGATGAGCGCACGGATTGGGGTTCGCCTCAAGACAGCCTGCGAATCCGCGTCAGTCAGATCGGTCGCGTCGTGGCCTCAGGCCTCGTAGCCGAGGCCGTTCTGCGCGTTTAACCTCACGAAGGAGTGATAGAATGACCGAGGAAAAGAACTGGTATGCCTCGCGCACCGTCTGGGGCGGGCTGATTGCGCTTCTGGCCGCGCTGGCCAAGGTTGCGGGCGTCGATTTGAGCCTGGAAGACCAGACCGGCATTCTGGATGGGGTGACCGCGCTGACCGGCGGGATCGGCGGCTTGCTTGCCATCTATGGTCGGCTACGCGCACGCCATCGGTTGGTTTGACGCGCGCCGCTCTGGCGGATGAACAGATTGGCCCTGCACCGCGTTTTGTGCAGAGCCGCAATGTGGCGTTGCGATACCTCGCGACGCCACATTCATTTGCCATTCAGACAGGTTTCGCTATCAAATTCTCATACACCGGCCCTTTGTGGAAAGTGCGTTCATGTCGTCACCCCTGCTCATCGCGACGCTCGCAGCGGGCCTTTCCGGTGCCCCGCCGCAGAACGTTGACGAACCGCCACCCTTGATCCGGGTGTCGGCCGCTGATTGCAGCGCGGCCGCGGCCCAGGTTGTTTCGGAAACCGGCGGGGAGCTTTTGTCCGCCCAGCCGACAAGCGATGGCAAGTGCGTAATCACCGTGCTCATTCCCGGTAATGGCGGCCGGCCGAAGAAGATGACAGTGCGCGTGCCGATGTAACGCGGGGTCGGCTCTGTGCGCCGCTGACGCGTCGTATTTTTCTCTTTTACGTTCGATTTTGGTCTATGAAGGCGGGGATGGGCGCAAGGCCCTGATGCCGCAAGGGGAAAAGAGTTCGGTCATGCGCATTCTTGTCGTCGAGGACGACGCCAATCTCAACCGGCAGCTGGCCGATACGCTGAAGGAAGCCGGCTATGTCGTCGATCAGGCCTTCGACGGCGAGGAGGGGCATTATCTTGGCGATAGCGAGCCCTATGACGCCATCATCCTCGATATCGGCCTGCCGGAAATGGACGGCATCACGGTGCTGGAGAAATGGCGCGCCGACGGCAAGCGCATGCCCGTTTTGATTCTCACCGCGCGCGACCGATGGAGCGACAAGGTGGCGGGCATCGACGCCGGCGCGGACGACTATGTCACGAAGCCCTTCCATGTCGAAGAGGTGCTGGCGCGCATCCGCGCGCTGATCCGCCGCGCTGCCGGCCATGCCACGTCTGAGATCGTCTGCGGTCCCGTCAGGCTCGACACCAAAGGCTCGAAGGCGACGATGAACGGCGTGGCGCTGAAGCTGACGTCGCACGAATTTCGCCTGCTGTCCTATCTCATGCATCATATGGGCCAGGTTGTCTCGCGCACCGAGCTCGTCGAGCATATGTACGATCAGGATTTCGACCGTGATTCCAATACGATCGAGGTCTTTGTCGGCCGGCTGCGCAAGAAGATCGGCAATGACCTGATCGAAACGGTGCGCGGACTGGGTTACCGCATGCAGGCGCCGGGCTCCGCCGGCAAGGACGTCAAATGAGCGCAAGCGCTTCGCCTGTCGCCGTTGCGCCAAGTCATTCGGCCGGACGGCGACCATGATCCTCCGGCCGCAGTCTCTGACCGCGCGCGTGCTCCTGGTTTCCACCATCTGGGCGGTCTCGTCGCTGGTGGTGATCGGGATCGTAATCTCGGCGCTCTATCGTCAGGGCTCGGAGCGCGGCTTTCAGGATCTGTTGCGCGCCCAGCTCTACAACGTCGTCAATTCCATCGTCGTCAACGAGAACGAGCAGCTTGCCGGCAGCCCGTCGCTTGGCGATCTGCGCTTCTCGCAGCCGCAGACCGGCTGGTACTGGATCGTCGAGCCGATCGGCGAATTCAACACGCCGCCGCTCGCCTCAACCTCGCTTGGCACCGGCAAGCTGCCGATCGCCAGTGTCGATCAGGTCCCGTTCGACATCCGCTATGAGCGTTTTTACACCACCCACGATTCCTTCAACAACAAGGTGGAGGTGGCCGAGACCGAGGTCGTCCTCGATCTTCAGGGCCATGCGGCCCGCTTTCGCGTTGCGGGCAACCGCAATGTGCTGGAAAGCGACATCAACGATTTCAACCGCAATCTCTATCTCGCGCTGTCGATCTTCGGTTTCGGCGGGCTGGGCATGAACGCGCTGGCGATCCTCTTCGGCCTGCGCCCGCTGGACCAGGCGCGCCGGTCGCTGGAAAAGATCCGCGCCGGCGAGAGCGAGCGGCTGGATGGCAGCTTTCCGCGCGAGATCCAGCCTTTGGCGAGCGAGATCAACGCGCTGATCGAGAGCAACCGCCGCATTGTCGAGCGCGCGCGCATGCAGGTCGGCAATCTTGCCCATTCCCTAAAGACGCCGATCGCCGTACTGATGAACGAGGCGCGCGTGCTCGAAGCGCCGCATGGCGATCTGCTGCGGGCCCAGGCGGATGCGATGCAGACGCAGGTGCAAACCTATCTCAACCGGGCGCGGATTGCCGCCCAGCGCGAATCGGTTCTGGCCCGCACTGATATCGAAACGGTGCTGGAGCGGTTGGTGCGCGTCATGCGCCGGCTCAATCCCGAGCGCAGCTTCGTGCTCAGCGTCCTGCCGCCGGGGCTGACGCTGGCCATGGAGCAGCAGGATGTCGAGGAAACGGTTGGCAATCTCCTGGAAAATGCGGCCCGCTATGCGACCAACGAGGTGCGCATCACCGCCACCCCGGCGCCGGAGGCTCCTGCCGGGCAGGAGGGTGGCCGGCGCAGCTGGATCGTCATCGAAGTCGAGGATGACGGGCCCGGCCTGACGACCGAGCAAATCGGGCAGGCAATCAAGCGCGGCAAACGGCTGGACGAGAGCAAGCCGGGCACCGGGCTCGGCCTGTCGATCGTGCGCGAGATTGCCAGCGAATATCACGGCGCCTTTGGCCTTTCCCGAGGGGAGCGCGGCGGCCTGAAGGCAACGCTGGTCCTGCCGGGTGTTGCATGAGGCCGTTCCGGCCAAGCGCCTGTGGCAGAAGGGAAACAACCGGGGGATCGCATGCGCTTGCTGCCAGCGCTTTGCCAGATCTTCCATCGGCTCAACTTGTTTGCGCTGTCATCAGATGCGACAAGGCGGAAGAGATCGATGATGAGGCTGCATGACGTGACGATCGGACAGAAGGCGACGCCCGCGACCCTGATATTGACCTTTATGTCGGCTCTTGAAGCTGTGCGCCCGTATATCAGGCGCGACCGTGGCATGATCAAGGGAGCGCTTTCGGCCCTGTCGCTCGCCAGCCTGTGCGCCGTTTTGACCGGTTGCGGTGCCGGCGCTGCCAAACCATCGCTGACGGGTGTCAATACCGGCGGTTCTGCCGCGTCCGCTTATCTGGCGGCGCTGGGACCGGGCGTGATTGGCCGTGTGAGCGGGCTGAAGCTCTCGACGGCCGATCATCAGCGCGCCCTGGCGGCGGAGTATCGCGCGCTCGAAATTGCGCCGAGCGGGCAGGAGGTGGAGTGGCAGGGCAAAGGCGTGACGGGCTCGATCGTCGCCGCTGCACCCTATCAGGTCGGCTCGCAGAATTGCCGGCAGCTGAGCCATACGGTGACCTTCAATGGGCAGGAACAGGTCGCCCGCGGCGTCGCCTGCCGCAACAGCGATGGCACGTGGACCCCGCTTTGATGTGGGCTTGCGGCAATGGGGCGCGGGGCATGGCCGGTGCGGTTTTGGTAAAGTCCGGTCAGCGTCGCCTTTTATCCGCCGTTGGCAGCGATCGAAACCATGCTTTGCCGGCGCGATGTCTTGTGGCGTCACTTTTCCTTGATGCGGCCTGCGGCGCATGGAGCGGCGGCGCCAAGCAGGATATGTCGGACTGATGCTCTTCTGGGTTCTCGTTTCGTTTCTGACGGCCTGCGTCGCCATCGCGCTGATGCTTCCGCTGTTGCGCGGCGAAAAAGGAAGCGCCGTGGCTGCCCGTGGCGATGTGGCCGTCTATCGCGATCAACTGGCCGAGATCGAGCGCGACAAGGCTTCGGGGTTGGTCGCGGCAGACGAGGCCGAGCGCGCCCGCGCCGAGATCGGCCGGCGGCTGATCGCCGCCGTGGACGCGGAAGCATCGGAGCGCCGGGTACGTGACACGCCGCGCGCGGGCCTTCTCGCGCAGGCTGCGATCGTCGTTCTTCTGCCGCTTCTCTGTCTTGGTCTCTATATCTCCATGGGACGTCCCGGTCTTCCGGATCAGCCGCTGGCCGCACGCCTGGCGACGCCGGATGGCGATATCGAAGTGCTGATCGCCCGTGTAGAAGCCGCACTTGTCGCCAACCCCGATGATGGGGCCGGCTGGGATGTGCTGGCGCCGGTTTATGCCCGGCGTGGCCGGCTGGAGGACGCGGTCGAAGCCTATAGAAACGCCCTGCGGATCCTGGGCGATACGCCGGAGAGACTGGCCGGTTTTGCCGAGACGCTGATTGCGGCGGCCGATGGCCAGGTCGTGCCGGCCGCGCGCGAAGCGCTGCAGCGGGCTTTGAGCCTGGCGCCGGGAGATCCGGGCGTGCGCTTCTATCTGGCCCTTGGCCTGGAACAGAACGGGCGCGCCGACGAGGCCCGCGCGGCGTTTGCGGACCTCGCGGCATCGGCCCCTGCAAATGCGCCCTGGCTTGCCTTGGTGCAAAGCCATCTCGCCCGGCTCGGCACGCCCACGCCCACGCCGCAGCCGGCAGCGCCAGCCGGACCCAGCACCGCGGATATCGCTGCGGCAGAGGACATGCAGCCGGCGGATCGAAAAGCGATGATCGAGGGTATGGTGAGCGGATTGGCGGCACGGCTCAAGGCGCAGCCTGCGGATGCCGAAGGCTGGCAGCGGCTCATGCGCTCCTATATGGTGCTGGGGCGGCCTGATGAGGCTCGCCAGGCGCTGAAAGACGGGTTGTCCCATTTCCCGGCTAAGAGCGAGCCGGGTCGGCAACTGTTGGCGCTCGCCAAAACGCTCGGGCTGGTGCGGGAGGGATTATGAGCCGCAAGCAGAAGCGCCTTGCGCTGATCTCGGGCGCCGTCGGTTTCGTATCGCTGGCGGTGTTGTTGGTGCTGTTCGCCTTCAGCCAAGCGGTCGCCTACTTCTATGTCCCCGGCGATCTCGCCAAGGCGAAGCTTGCCCCGGGCACGCGCATCCGCTTGGGTGGCCTTGTTGCGACCGGCTCCGTCCAGCGGGCGGCGGGAACGCAGGTGCATTTCACCGTGACCGATACGATCGGCGCCGTGCCGGTTACCTATGACGGGATTCTGCCCGATCTTTTCCGCGAAGGACAGGGCGTGGTTGCTGAAGGGCGATTGACCGCCGATGGCGGCTTCGCGGCGGACACGGTGCTTGCCAAGCATGACGAGACCTACATGCCCAAGGACGTGGCCGACCGCTTGAAGGCCCAAGGCGTGACGCTTGGCGGGCAGGAGACCATTCGATGATTGTGGAACTCGGCCATTATGCGCTGGTTCTGGCGCTGGCCACCGCGCTGCTGCAATGCCTTCTGCCGCTGGTCGGTGTGCTGACATCCGATCCGGCGCTTATGCGCACCGGCACCAATGCCGCTTATGCTGGTTTTGGCCTCACGCTCCTTGCCTTCTGCGCGCTCGCGACCGCCTATGTGACCTCCGATTTCTCGGTTGTGAACGTCTTCGAGAATTCCCATTCGCAGATACCGGTGATCTATCGCTTTTCCGGCGTCTGGGGCAATCATGAGGGGTCGATGCTCCTGTGGCTGCTCATTCTGTCGTTCTTCTCAGCGCTCGTCGCCTTTTTCGGCAGCCATCTTCCCGAGCGGTTGAAAGCCCTGGTTCTGTCGGTTCAGGCTGCGCTCGCCGCCGCCTTCGCGCTGTTCGTTCTGGCGACCTCGAACCCCTTTCTCCGGCTCGATCCAGCGCCGGGCGAAGGGCGCGATCTGAACCCTGTGCTGCAGGATGTCGGCCTCGCCATCCACCCGCCGCTGCTCTACCTCGGCTATGTCGGCTTCTCCGTCTGCTTTTCCTTCGCCGTGGCGGCCTTGATCGATGGACGGATCGACGCGGCCTGGGCGCGCTGGGTGCGTCCCTGGGCCCTGATGGCCTGGAGTTTCCTGACGGTCGGCATCGCCATGGGCTCCTACTGGGCTTATTACGAACTCGGCTGGGGCGGCTGGTGGTTCTGGGATCCGGTGGAAAATGCCTCCTTCATGCCCTGGCTCGCGGGCACGGCCCTCCTGCATTCCGCGCTGGTCATGGAAAAGCGCGAGGCCCTGAAGATCTGGACGGTGCTGCTCGCCATCCTGACCTTTTCCCTGTCCTTGCTTGGCACCTTTCTCGTGCGCTCTGGCGTGCTGACCTCCGTGCATGCTTTTGCCACCGACCCGCGCCGTGGCGTCTTCATCCTGGCAATCCTGGTCATCGTCATCGGCGGCGCGCTGTCGCTGTTCGCGCTGCGCGCAGGAACGCTCAAGGCCGGCGGTCTCTTCGCGCCGATCTCGCGGGAAGGGGCGCTGGTGCTCAACAATCTGATCCTCACCACTGCAACGGCGACTGTGCTGATCGGCACGCTCTATCCCCTGGTGCTGGAGACCCTGACCGGCGCCAAGATTTCCGTCGGCCCACCCTTCTTCAATCTGACCTTCGGCCTTCTGATGATGCCGCTGCTCTTTGTCGTTCCCTTCGGGCCGATGCTGGCCTGGAAGCGGGGCGATCTCGCGGGGGCGGCGGAGCGACTGCTGACATCGGCCCTTCTGGCGCTGCTCGTCGGCGCGGTCGTTCTTTACGGGGCCTGGGGTGGCCCGATCCTGGCGCCTTTCATCATCGCGCTCGGTGTTTTCCTCATGCTGGGCGCGCTTGCCGAGCCGGCTTTTCGCGCCGGCTTCGGAAAGCTCGGCTTCATGCTCGCGCTGCGCCGGCTGCGCGGCCTGCCGCGCTCGACCTTCGGCACGGCGTTCGCGCATTTCGGCCTGGGCGTCACGCTGATCGGCATCGTCTGCGCCACCGCCTATCAAACCGAGGCGATCGTCGAGATGCGGCCCGGACAGACGATCGAAGCCGGCGGCTATAGCCTGACCTTCGACGGCCTGCGCCCCGCGGCCGGGCCGAACTATTCCGAGGAACGCGGTCACTTCAGCCTGCGCAAAGGTGGCGTGGACGCTGGCGAGGTCTGGTCGTCCAAGCGCGTCTATACGGCACGGCGGATGCCCACCACCGAGGCCGGCATCCGCACCTTCGGCTTCAGCCAGCTCTATGTTTCGCTTGGCGATAGCAAAGAGGACGGCGCGGTGGTGGTGCGGATCTGGTGGAAGCCTTGGGTCTTGTGCATCTGGCTTGGCGCGCTCCTTATGTTTGCCGGCGGGGCCGTGTCCTTGAGTGATCGTCGTCTGCGCATTGGCGTTCCCGCACGCTCGCGGCAGAGGCCGATCCAGGCTGTCGAGGCGGGCGAATAGTGAGCCGGGCGCTGCGGTTTCTCCTCCTTCTTCTAGCTCTTCTCGGCGGCTTCTCTTTCGAGCCGGCGCTGGCCGTCAATCCCGAGGAGCGGCTGTCCGATCCTGCGTTGGAAGCGCGCGCAAGAGCCCTCTCCGCGCAACTGCGCTGCATGGTCTGCCAGAACCAGTCGATCGACGATTCCAATGCGGAGCTTGCCAAGGATCTGCGGCTAATCGTGCGGGAAAGGCTGGCGACAGGCGCAAGCGATGATGCGGTGCTGGACTATGTCGTCTCGCGCTATGGCGAATTCGTTCTGCTGAAGCCGAGGGTGGAGGCGAAGACGTTGTTGCTCTGGGGCGCGCCGCTCCTGCTGCTGGCCGGTGGAGCCCTAGGCCTGTTTATCGTTGCGCGCAGGCGACGGGTCATCGCGCCGGTCACCGCTCTGACGGACGCCGAACGCACCAGGCTCGACGATATCCTGCGCGTCGAGGACTGAAGGCGGGAGCGCTCTGGCACTCCTCTGGCAGGTTGTCCATCACGGCCGTCGCCAGCAAGATTACGAAAAATTCACCCACCGGAAATACCGGAGTAAGGTGCGCTCCCCTATCTCTTGATCAACGGCCGATGCGATGCGCTGCGGCCGAACCATGAAGAGAAAGGCATAGATGATGAACAAGACCTCCTTTTATCGTCCGTCACTGGCGACAGTGCTCAAGGCCTCGACGATGGCGGGCCTTGCGGCGGTCATGGTCACGACGGGCGTTCCCGCCAACATCGCGCGTTCCTTCGCTGCTCCGGTGGCTGTTCAGGCGCCGGCGGTTCCAAGCTTCGCCAATGTCGTCGATGCCGTCTCCCCGGCCGTTGTGTCTGTCCGCGTCCAGTCGCAGGTCTCGCCGGCCGCCGCCGATGGCAATGGCTTCAACTTCGATTTCGGCGGCCAGGGCTTCGACGACCTGCCGGACGATCATCCGCTGAAGCGTTTCTTCCGTGAGTTTGGCGGCCCGAACGGCGAGCGCCCGAGCCCCCGCGGCGAGCAGCGTCACGGCGATCGCGGCTCCAAGCATCTGCGCCCGACCGCGCAGGGTTCCGGCTTCTTCATCAGCGAAGACGGCTATATCGTTACCAACAACCATGTCGTCAATGACGGCGCCGCCTTCACCGTCGTCATGACCGACGGCACGGAGCTGGACGCCAAGCTGGTGGGCAAGGACAGCCGCACCGATCTGGCGCTCTTGAAGGTGACCGATCCCAAGCGCAAGTTCACCTATGTCAGCTTCGCTGACGACAGCAAGGTGCGGGTGGGCGACTGGGTCGTGGCCGTCGGTAACCCCTTCGGTCTTGGCGGCACGGTGACGGCCGGTATTGTTTCGGCACGTGGCCGCGACATCGGCTCCGGTCCCTATGATGACTTCATTCAGGTGGATGCGGCCGTCAACCGCGGCAATTCTGGCGGCCCGACCTTCAACCTTCAGGGCGAAGTCGTCGGCATCAACACGGCGATCTTCTCCCCGTCTGGTGGCAGCGTCGGCATCGCCTTTGCCATTCCCGCGTCCACGGCCAAGAGCGTCATTGCCGATCTGATGAAGGACGGCAGCGTTCAGCGTGGCTGGCTCGGCGTACAGATCCAGCCGGTGACCAAGGATATTGCCGAGTCGCTCGGTCTGTCGGAAGCCAGCGGCGCGCTAGTGATCGAGCCGCAGGCAGGGTCGCCGGGCGAAAAGGCTGGCATCCGCAAGGGTGACGTGGTGACCGCCGTCAACGGTGAGCCGGTCAAGGGACCACGCGAATTGGCCCGCAAGATCGGTGGCATGCAGCCGGGCACCACGGCCGACGTCACGCTGTGGCGTGATGGAAAGAGCGTGGATGTGAAGCTCAATGTCGGCACGCTGCCGGCGGAGAACAAGGAAGCCTCGGCAACGCCGTCCGATCGCAACGAGGAGCGCAAGCCGACGAGTGAAAAGGCCCTTGCCGATCTCGGCATCACCGTCACGCCTTCCGACGATGGCGCTGGGGTCACCATCTCCTCGGTCGATCCCGACTCGGATGCCGGCGACAAGGGCCTGAAGGAAGGCGAGAAGATCGTCTCGGTCAACAACCGCGAGATCAAGTCCGCCGATGACGTGCTGAAGGCCCTTGAGGCCGCACGCAAGGACGGCCGCACCAAGGCTCTGTTCCAGATCCAGGCCGAAGGCGGCAGCCGCTTCATCGCGCTGCCGATCAATCAGGGCTGATCACGGCGTCTGCCTTCTATCGTCAACGCCGCGAAGCGCCTGCGCTTCGCGGCGCTGTCATGAAAGACCCGGCTACCGATTGTCAGGGCAGAGGAGAGAGGATTATGGTCGCGCACATGAAAATCCTGATCGTTGAAGACGACCTCGAAGCGGCCGCCTATCTGACCAAAGCCTTTCGTGAAGCCGGAATCGTCTGCGACCATGCGAGCGATGGCGAGAGCGGCCTCTTCATGGCGCGGGAAAACAGCTATGACGTGCTGGTGGTCGATCGCATGCTGCCGAGACGCGACGGGCTCTCGCTGATTTCAGAACTCAGGGCCGGCGGCATCCACACGCCGGTGCTGATCCTCTCCGCGCTGGGCCAGGTGGATGACCGGGTCACGGGCCTGCGGGCAGGCGGGGACGATTATCTTCCCAAGCCCTACGCCTTCAACGAGCTTCTCGCTCGCGTCGAAGTGCTCGGCCGCCGCAAGGGCAGGCCCGAACAGGACATGGTCTACCGGGTTGGCGATCTGGAGCTTGATCGCCTCTCCCACACCGTGCGGCGGCAGGGGCGGGAAATTCCGCTGCAGCCGCGCGAATTTCGGCTGCTCGAATATCTCATGAAGAATGCCGGACAGGTCGTCACCCGCACGATGCTGCTCGAAAATGTCTGGGACTATCATTTCGATCCGCAGACCAACGTGATCGACGTGCATGTCTCGCGCCTGCGCGGCAAGATCGAGAAGGATTTCGACACGCCGCTTCTGCGCACGGTGCGCGGCGCCGGCTACATGATCAAGGATGAGGGACGGGCGGAGGCATGAGCCGCCTGCGGGTTCTCTGGCGCACGACGGCGGTTCGCCTGTCGGCGCTTTATCTCCTGCTGTTCACGCTCTGCGCCCTGCTTCTGGTCATCTATGTCACGGCCATGTCGCAGCGGCTTCTCGCCAACCAGACCCGGGAGGCGGTGGCTGCCGAGGTCGATCAGATCGAAGCGATCTATGACCGGACCGGCGTGGCCGGCGTGCTGCGCACGCTGGAGCGGCGTGCGCGCCAGCCAGGCGCCAATCTCTATGTGATCGCCAGCCCGACCGGCGAAATCCTTGCCGGCAATGTCGCCTGGCTGGAGCCGGGCCTGCTCGATGCCGAGGGCTGGACCAGCCGGCCTTTTCTCTACCAGCGCTATTCGGAAGAAAGCGGCGATAAGCATCTGGCGCTGGCCGAGGTCGTCGAGCTGCCGAACGGGCTGCATGTCCTGGTCGGTCGCGATTTGCAAGAACCGCAGAAATTTGGCGGTCTTGTCCGCCATGCGTTGATGGTCGCGCTCGGCATCATGGGCGTCGGCGCTCTGGTCATCTGGTTCGTGATCGGCCGCAATGCGCTGAGCCGCATCGACCGCATGTCGCATGCGACGACGCGCATCATGGCGGGCGATCTCTCCCAGCGCCTGCCCGTCAATGGGTCCGGCGACGAATTCGACCGTCTGTCGGAATCGCTGAACGCCATGCTGGAGCGCATCGAAAAGCTGAATGAGGGCCTGCGCCAGGTGTCCGACAACATCGCTCATGATCTGAAGACCCCGCTGACACGCCTGCGCAACCGCGCCGAAGCCGCCTTGGCGCAAGGGGCGAGCGAGAGCGACTATCGCGCCTCGCTCGAAGATACGATCACCGAGTCCGACCAGCTCATCCGGACGTTCAACGCGCTGTTGATGATTTCGCGGGTGGAGGCCGGCTCGGCCGTGGCGGAGATGAGCCCCGTCGATCTTTCGCAAAGCGTGGAGGATTGCGTCGAGCTCTACGAGCCCTTGGCCGAGGAGCAATCCCTGACGCTGCGCGGCGAAGCCGCTCCTGCTGTCGTTATCCAGGGAAACCGCGAGCTGATCGGCCAGGCACTGGGCAATCTCATCGACAATGCCATCAAATATGCCGCCGGCGCCGCCGACCCCGAGATCAGAGTGACGATGGCCGCGCGGGCGGACGCCATCGTCATTTCAGTCTCGGATCATGGCCCCGGCATTCCTGCCGACAAGCGCGAGGCCGTGCTTCAGCGTTTCGTCAGGCTCGATGAAAGCCGCTCCAAGCCCGGCACCGGGCTTGGTCTCTCGCTGGTCGTGGCGGTGATGGAGCTTCATGGCGGAACGCTCGAGCTGAGCGAGACGACGCCGGATGGCGGATTGACGGTTTCAATGATCTTCCCGCAGAACAGCTAAGGCCCGCAGGCAAATCCAGATTGATTCCGCGCGCATTCAGACACAGCCGGGCAATTTGCAGCACCGATGACAAAGCCCTGACCGTTCCCACTTGTCGCTCTGCCTCTTGTCGCCGCGGCTGTCGGGCGGCGATTGCCGGCGCTGACAGTCCTGTTGGGTGCGGACACCACAACGTGCCAGCGCTTGCGATATTCCCGCCCGCCTCAGCCTTTTCGCCATCCCCGCTTTTGGAGTAGCCTGCTCTCCGTAAACGCGCCGGCTGCCGACGCCGCCATGAAAGGCGGCGGGCGTGCTGCGACAAGAGCGCGTCGCCATTGGGATGGCCAGGGAGGATGGGAGATGGAACGCCAGCAAGGCCTGTGGCTTGCGGATCTCAAGCGCGTGCCCGTTCAGCCGCCAAGTCGAAAGGCAGCGGCATCCGTTATTTCGGACATGAAGACGCTGGGCGCGGATCATCCCTCTGTTCCCGCGCTGACGGCGGGCGACAGCACCGTGCGGGAGGGGCTCGTTGCCGTCTTCTCGCTCTCGCCCTTTCTGCGCGAAACGGCGCTGGCCCATCCAAGCCTTGTTGCCGACCTTCTGGCGCGGCCGATCGATGGCATCATCGATGAGGCCTGCCTGGACGCGCGGGAAAGCTGGCGCCCGGACGAAGGCGGTGCGCCGCGTTCCGATGGCGAGGTCATGGCGGCGCTGCGTCGCGCCAAGCGCAAGGTCGCCTTTGCGCTTGCCATCGCGGATCTCCTGGGGCTTGTCACCGGCGCCGAGACCACGCGTTATCTTTCCGCCTTTGCCGATGCCGCAGTATCCGCGACGGTGGATCACCTGCTGCTATCGGCCGATGCTGCCGGCAAGATCCGCCTGGAGGATCGATCCGAACCCTCACGCCAATCCGGCCTCATCGTGCTCGGCATGGGCAAGCATGGCGCATGCGAGCTCAATTATTCCTCCGATATCGACCTCGTGATCTTCTACGATCCCGAGGTGGCGGCGCTTGCCGCCCGGCCGGATCTGGCGGAGGATATTGCCAGGCTCTTGCGCCGGCTGATCCGCATCCTGCAGGAGCGCACGGGCGACGGCTACGTCTTTCGAACCGATCTTCGGCTGAGGCCGGACCCTGGCGCCACGCCGCTGGCTGTCTCGGTCGATGCAGCGATGACCTATTATGAGGGCAGAGGGCAGAACTGGGAGCGCGCGGCCTTTATCAAGGCACGGCCTGTCGCCGGCGATCTGGCAGCGGGAGAGGCGTTTCTAAAGGCACTGACACCCTTCGTTTTTCGCAAATATCTCGATTTCGCCGCCATCGCGGATATCCATTCGATCAAGCGCCAGATCCACGACCACAAGGGCCATGGCGAGATCGCGGTCAAGGGCCACAATATCAAGCTTGGCCGGGGCGGCATTCGCGAGATCGAGTTCTTCGCCCAGACCCAGCAGCTGATTGCCGGCGGACGCATGCCGGAGCTGCGCGCACGCTCGACCGAGGGCGCGCTGGCGGCGCTGGCAGAAGCTCGCTGGATCGATGAGCAGACGGCGGCCGCACTGACGGAGGCCTATTGGTTTCTCCGCAATGTCGAGCACCGCATCCAGATGGTGCACGACGAGCAGGCCCATACCCTGCCCAAGGCGGAAGCCGAGCTGCGGCGGATCGCCCTGATGATGGGCTTTGCCGGCACGGATGCATTCTCCGATGCGCTTTCTGCGCGGCTCCGCACAGTCGAGCGTCATTACGGCGCCTTGTTCGAGCGCGAAAGGTCACTGTCCGACGGGGAGGGGAACCTCGTCTTCACCGGTCAGAACGACGATCCCGAAACGCTCGCAACCCTGTCGCGTCTCGGCTTTGCCCGCCCCTCCGATATCTGCCGGATGATCCGCACATGGCATGCCGGCCGCTACGCCGCCACGCAATCGGCCGAGGCGCGCGAGCGGCTGACCGAGCTGACGCCACGTCTGCTCCAGGCCTTCGGTGAGAGCCGGATGGCCGACGAGGCGATGATGCGTTTCGATGCTTTTCTCGGTCGCCTTCCTGCCGGGATTCAGCTCTTCTCGCTGATTGCCAGCAATCCGGCCCTGCTGGCGCTGATCGTCACGATCATGTCGGCGGCGCCAAGGCTGGCCGATATCGTTGCCGCACGGCCGCATGTCTTCGACGGTATGCTCGATCCCCGGCTTTTGACCGAATTGCCTGACCGCTCCGACCTGAAAGCGCGGCTTGCGCTTTTCCTTAGCGGCGCGCGCGATGTCGAGGACCGGCTGGATCGTCTGCGGATCTTCGCCGCAGAGCAGCGCTTCCTGATCGGCGTGCGCCTTCTGACCGGCGTGGCCGATGCCGAGACGGTCGGCTTTGCCTTCACAGACCTTGCCGATCTCTGTGTCGCCGCCGCGCTCGATGTGGCGCAGGACGCTATGGCCGCCGCACATGGACATATTGCCGGCGCGTCTGTTGCGGTTCTCGGCCTTGGCAAGCTCGGCAGCCGGGAGATGACGGCTGGCTCGGATATCGACCTCATCCTGCTCTACGATCATCCCGATGATCCGCCGGATTCGGACGGCGCGCGCCCGCTCGATGCGCCGCGTTATTTTGCGCGGCTGGCGCAGCGCCTGATTGCCTCGCTGTCTGCGCCAACGAGCGAGGGCGTGCTCTATCCCGTCGATATGCGGCTTCGCCCCTCGGGCAATAAGGGGCCCCTGGCGACTCGCCTGTCCGCCTTCGAGAAATATCAGCGCGAGGATGCCTGGACTTGGGAGCATATGGCGCTGACACGTGCACGAGGCGTGGCCGGCGATGGCGCATTGCTTGAAAAGGCGGCGAGCACTATCGCGAGGGTGCTGGATACGCCGCGCGAACCCGACCGGCTGACCCGTGATATCGCCGAGATGCGCGGGCTGATCGCGCAGGAAAAAAGACCTTACGGGCTCTGGGATGTCAAACTGATCGAGGGAGGCGTTGTCGATGTGGAGTTCATCGCCCAGGATCTGATGTTATCGGCCGCCGCCAATCCGGCCCTTCGCCCACCGGCGGGAACCCCGACCATCGCCGTGCTGCGTCAACTCGGGCCGGCCCTGCTCGGGCCGGAAGCCACGGGGCGGCTGGTGGAAGCCTCTACCCTTTATGCAACGATCGCCCAGGTGCTGCGGCTATGCCTGGAGGGGCCCTTCGACAGGAAGACCGCGCCTCTCGGCCTGATCGAACGCCTCTGCCGGGCATCCGGCGCGCCCGATCTTTCGGTGCTGGAGGCGGAGCTTCGCGAGCGTGCGCATGAGGTGCGGGCGATCTTCATCCGCCATATCGGCAGGCCGGTGGAGAGCAAGGCCACGACCGAGTTGGGCAAGCCGAAGCTCTGAGGCGACGTGCTCTGCTGGGCTGATGGGCTGATGGGCATCTCTATGCTGGGGTCGAGGGTTGATGCAAGAGGATCCTCAGCGGTTTGGCTCAACGCCCAGTCGCCTGCACCGGCTTGCTTGCCTCGGCCAACGTGACGATCATTTAAGGACGCGCGGCTCCGGTGACCCGCTGCGACGATTCGTGTAGGCGCGTCGGCCATGCTGCGAAGTTTGCCGGCTCACATGAGGGAAGAGAACGAAATGGCAGCGATCGACCTCAATAGCGACCTCGGAGAAAGCTACGGTGCCTGGACCATGGGCGACGATGCCGCAATGCTCGCCATCGTCTCCAGCGCCAACATCGCCTGCGGCTTCCACGCCGGCGATCCCCAAGGCATCCACCGGACGGTCAAGGCGGCGGCCAGCGATGGCTGCGCGATCGGCGCCCATGTCTCCTATCCTAATCGCGTCGGCTTCGGCCGGCGCGATCTGGATGCCACCTATGACGAGCGTCTGCCGTGGACTTATTCAGGAAGAACAAACAGCTAAAGTCTGCTGTCGGCCCTTTGCGGACGTACGCAGTCGCAAAAAACGGCCGCGAAACTCTGAGTTTTGCGACCGAGTTCTGCGACAGAAATTAAGTTTTGATTTCAGCGGCGGCGAATCTGTCGTGAAAGTTAGGATTTTCGCGATCCAGCTGCGCGAGGTTGAGTGGGCTGTGATAAGGGGCTTCGAGATATCCGTGATTCAAAGCAGTTGCTCATGGCAGGCCGAGCGAGCCCGCTTGTTCGTGGTTCTGATCAGTTAGGTAGCAGGAGCGCCTGTCGCCGCTCTTCTCGCGCCGCTACCAGTAAATCCCGAACTGCCGGGTCGTTCAGTTGATCCACTCGGGTTAGCGACATGTGCCGCATCGCCTTCCCATTGCCTCGAAGCTTTCCGGCTGGATCAGCTAGAGTAGCGCCCCGGTAAAAGGCGAGGTTCACGTGATCCTTGTAGGGAAGCGTGCAGGCATAGGCCTCGCTCATCTTCTTTGGTCCCCAGCCCCAACTCACGGCCCGATCACCTGGCCGCGAGACCTCTACGCGATCAGGGTGCAGTTCTGAGGCCAGCGCCCGCAAGGCACGAAGCAACGCTTCGTGGTGTGGTTCCAGAGCGATCACCTGTTCAAAGGTTCCGACCGGATCGGCCATTCGATCTCCTTTCAAGCGCAGGCTATACAAGCGGAGTACGAAAAGACTGGGCCGATCCGCTTCCGACAGCTTCACAAGCTCGGCCTCGACATTGACGCGAAACTCCCGATTGAAACGACACTTGTTTTCCTGACTTTTGCGACGTCGCAGAATAGTTGGTTTTGCGGCACTCGCAATGACCGCTTTTGACGCATTTTTGCCATCAAAGGCGTCGCGGCAATTTTTCGAGAGGCCAATTGAGCTTGGTCATTGTGCGGGTAAAACACCGCTTACATGTCATCGATCAGATCGGCGCCATCAGAGGGCTTGCCGAAGCGACGGGAACGCGGATGCGCTACGCCAAGCCGCATGGCGCGCTTCACAACCGCATCGCCACCGACGCACGTCAGGTTGCGCGATGATGACACTTTCGTTGTCACCCTCCGACCGCCGCGGCCGCGGTGGTCACGGCATCTCGGTGACGAAACGGTAGCCGATGCCGGGCTCGGTGCGGATGATGGCGGGCTTGGCCGGATCGCGCTCGATCTTCTGGCGCAACTGGCCGATGAAGACGCGCAGGTAATGCAGGTCGTCGCCATGGGCGCGGCCCCAGACGGCCGTCAGCAGCGTCTGGTGGGTCACCACCCTGTCAGCATGGCGCGCCAGCAGTGCCAGCAGGTCATATTCCTTCGGCGTCAGGCGCACGGCCGCGCCATCGCGGGTGACGAGCCGCTTCAGCGTGTCGATTTCCAGTCCGTCGATCGAGACATGATCCGTCTTCATCTCCGCGCGCATGCGGTGGCGCAGCGCCGTGCGGATGCGCGCGGTCAGCTCGCCGATGCTGAAGGGCTTTTCGATATAGTCGTCGGCGCCGAGATCGAGCGCGGCGATCTTTTCGCTCTCGCGGTCGCGCGCCGAGAGGATGATGATCGGCACCTGGCTCCAGCCCCGCAGCTCCGCCACCACATCCTTCCCGTCCATGTCGGGAAGGCCGAGGTCGAGAATGATGGCGTCGGGCGCGGCTGTGGCGGCGGCCTTCAGCGCCTCTGCCCCGTTGCGTGCCTCGATCACTTCATATCCGGCCGCCACCAGCGCCGGGCGCAGGAAGCGCTGGATCTGCGGTTCGTCGTCGACGACGAGGATGCGGTCGGCGCTCATGCTGGCAAGCCCGGCGGCTTGTCCTGTGCCGTCAGCGGGAAGCGCAGGGTCATGCGCGTGCCGCGCCGTTTGTGCGCCGGGCTCTCGGCCGTGATCCTGCCACCCATGGCTTCGACAAAGCCGCGCGCGATCGACAGGCCGAGGCCGGTGCCGGGCGCGCGCCCATCCGGCTTGCCACGGCGGAAGAACTTGTCGAAAATCGTCTCCAGATCCTTCTGCGGAATGCCGCGTCCGCCATCGGTCACCGAGATCATCAGGCTGTCTCCCTCCTTGCGCACGTAGATTTTCACCGGTTCGCCCGGCGCATATTTGCCGGCATTGTCGAGCAGATTGAAGAGGACCTGGCCGAGAAGCACGCTATCGGCCCGGATCAGCGGCAGATCCTGCGCGATCGAGGTTTCCACCGTCAGCTCCGGAAAATACCGGGCGCTGCGCTCCGCTGCCGCGCGCACCACATCGCCGATGTCGATCCAGTCATGCCGGGCTTCCAATGTGCCCGCCTCGATGCGCGTCATATCGAGGAGATTGGCGACGAAGCGGCTGAGACGTGCGCTCTCTTCCTCGATGGTCAGCAGAAGATCGTCGCGGCTTTCCGGCCGCATGCGCTCGCCCAATTGCCGCAGGCTGGTGACAGCGCCGGTGATGGTGGAAAGCGGCGTGCGCAGATCATGCGAAATCGACGAGAGCAGCGCGGCGCGCAGATTGTCGCCCTGAAGCTTGGCTGCCTGGGCGATGCTTTCATCCGCCAGCCGCGCCCGGTCGAGCGCGACCGCTGCCTGGTCGAGCACGGCGTCGAGCATCCGCTCAGACAGGCTGTCCGGCGCCAGGCCCTCCCAGCGCAGACCGCAAACGCCGACCACGCCATGCGGGCTTTCCATTGGCCGGAAGCGATAGGCGCTTGCGGGCAGCGTGCCCGTGCCATGGCCGCTGGCTTCGCGATGCTCGAAGGCCCAGCGCGCAGCCGCCCGGTCGGTCACGTCAGGCTCGGCATCCGGCGGCCAGGTCAGCGCCAAGGCCAGTTCGCCATCGCGCGGGACGAAGAGCGCGACCGGCCGACCGAGCGTTTCATGCAGCTGCGAGGCCGCTGCCCAGAGCACGTCGTCAGCCTTGACGGTTCCAGCCAGCTTGCCGGCAAAATCATAAAGGGACTGCACGGTGCGGGCGCGAAGCCGGGCCGCCTCCGCCTGCTCGCGCACCCGCGAGGCCAGGCCGCCGACCAGCAGTGCGGCGCCGAGAAAGATGCAGAAGGCGAAGACCTCGTGCGGCGAAGCGATCGTGAAAGTGTAAAGCGGCGGGATGAAGAAGAAATTATAGGCGAGGCCAGACAGCACAGCGGTGGCGAAGGCCGCGAGATAGCCGGCGCGGATGGCCGAGACGACCACGGCCATCAAAAACAGAAGCGACACATTCGGCAGCCTGATCATCTGCTCGATGCCGACCGCCAGCAAGGTGGCCGCGCCGGCGCTGACCACTGCCGTTAGCCCTGAGAGCAGCGCATCGCGCCGCCGGGGCTGCGCGCGTCGGCGCGATCGCGGCACTTGGTCCGTTTCGCTGCCCGTGACGAGATGCAGGCTCAAGCCCTCCGCCTGCGAGGCCAGCGCCTGCGCCAGCGAGGGGCGCCGAAACGGCCAGCGGCCGGGCGGCTGCGCCCCGAGAACGATCTGGGTCGCGTGTTCGCGCCGCGCGAGCCTCAGCAGTTCGGCGACGAAATCGGTCGCCACCAGCCGCCGCGTTTCCGCGCCCAGTCCCTCGGCCAGCTTGAACAGCGCATCCACGCGCGCGGGTGCGTCGGCATCGGCCGGCTCGCGGTCGGCGCGCTCCAGCGACACCACGATCCAGGGTGCGTTAAGCCCGGAGGCAAGCCGGCTGGCGGTGCGCACAACCTTGTCTGACAGCGCATCGTCGCCGACGCAGACGATCAGCCGCTCGGCCGATGCCCAGGCGCCTTCGATCGCATGGCGCTTGAGGTAATCGACCATGTCGTCATCGACATGATCGGCCGTTCGGCGCAGCGCCAGTTCGCGCAAGGCGGTGAGATTGCCCGCGCGAAAGAAGCGCTCGGCAGCGCGGTTGGCGCTATCGGGCAGATAGACCTTGCCGGCCTTCAGCCGTTCGATCAGCTCCAC
The DNA here is from genome assembly GCF_900109605.1 of Xaviernesmea oryzae. GTDB lineage: Bacteria > Pseudomonadota > Alphaproteobacteria > Rhizobiales > Rhizobiaceae > Xaviernesmea > Xaviernesmea oryzae. Next base: position 43,933 of record NZ_FOAM01000012.1, on the reverse strand, counting down.
CGGCGGAATATCCACCAGCAGCACCTCGTCCGCCTCCTGCAGCACGATGTCGGGCACGCGTTCGCGCACACGCACGCCCGTGATGTCGGTCACCACATCCGAGAGGCTCTCCAGATGCTGGATGTTCATGGCCGTCCAGACCTCGATGCCGGCCTCGATCAGCTCCTCGATATCCTGAAAGCGTTTGGGATGGCGTGCGCCCTCGGGATTGCTGGAGGCCAGCTCGTCCACGACGATGACGCGGGGCTTGCGGGCCAGTGCGCCATCGAGATCGAATGCCGCGAGATCGTGCCCGCGATGGGCGAAGGTGGCACGCGGCAGCACCTCCAGCCCGTCGACGAGCGCCGCCGTCTCTTGGCGTCCATGGGTTTCGACGAGGCCGATGACGATATCGACGCCATCCTCCTTCAGCTTGCGGGCCCGCGAAAGCATGGCGTAGGTCTTGCCGACGCCGGGCGCGGCACCGAGGAAGATGGTCAGCCGTCCCCGCGCTTCGGCCCGTGTCTGGGCCAAGAGCCTGTCCGGGTCCGGCCGGCCTTCCCTGGTGTCGCGGCTTGCGGTCATCGATCAGGACTTCATGGCATCGAGGGCGAGATTGAGCCTTAGCACATTGACGCGCGGCTCACCGATAAATCCGAGCAATCGGCCCTCTTCCACGCGGCCGACGAGATCCGACAGTTGCGCCTCCGTCATCCCTCTCTCGCGCGCCACGCGGGCGATCTGGGCGCGGGCGAAAGCCGGCGAAATATGCGGATCCAGCCCGGAGCCGGAGGCGGTCGCCGCGTCCGCGGGAAGCGGCCCGGCAATGCCGGCCGTATGCAGACGTTCGATATCGCTTTTCACCCGTTCGGCAAGCTTGGCCGAGGTCGGCCCAAGATTGGCGCCGCTGGAGGCCGACGCATTGTAGGGGTCTGGCGCCGTGGCGGAGGGGCGCGGCCAGAAGTAGCGCGGCGAGGTCGTTGCCTGGCCGATCAACTGCGAGCCGACCACCGCGCCATCGCGCCGGATCAGGCTGCCCTGCGCCGCATTGGGCATGACGGCCTGGGCGAGGCTGGTGATGCCAAGAGGATAGGCAAGGCCGAGCAGGAGCGTGAAGAGCGCCGTCATGACGAAGGCGGGACGAAGATGCTGGATCATGATTACACCAGATGAAGAGCCGTGACCGCGAGGTCAACGAGCTTGATGCCGATGAAGGGCAGGAGAAGGCCGCCGAACCCGTAGAGGAACAGGTTTCGACGCAGGAGCGCGGCAGCCCCGACCGGGCGATAGGTCACGCCCTTCAGCGCCAGCGGAATGAGCGCGACGATGATCAGCGCATTGAAGATCACCGCCGAGAGGATCGCCGATTGCGGCGAGGCGAGGCCCATGATGTTCAGCGCGGCCAGGCTCGGATAGGTGGTGATGAACAGCGCCGGGATGATCGCGAAATATTTGGCGACGTCGTTGGCGATCGAGAAGGTGGTCAGCGCACCGCGCGTCATCAGGAGCTGCTTGCCGATCTCGACGATCTCGATCAGCTTGGTCGGGCTGGAGTCTAGGTCCACCATATTGGCGGCCTCCCGCGCGGCCTGGGTGCCGGTCTGCATGGCCACGCCGACATCGGCCTGGGCCAGCGCCGGGGCGTCATTGGTGCCGTCGCCGCACATGGCGATCAACCTGCCGCCTTCCTGCTCCTTGCGGATAAAGGCCAGCTTGTCTTCCGGCGTTGCCTGGGCGAGATAATCATCGACACCGGCTTCCGAGGCGATGGCCGCCGCCGTGACCGGATTGTCGCCTGTCACCATCACCGTGCGGATGCCCATGGCCCGCATCTGGGCGAAGCGCTCCTTGATGCCGGGCTTGACCACATCCTTGAGATGGATGACGCCGAGCAGGCGCTCGCCATCCGCCACGGCCAGCGGCGTGCCGCCGCTGCGGGCGATGCGGTCCACGGCTGCGGAAAATTCAGCCGGCGCCGCGATCGCCGTCACGCCGGCAAAGCGCAGGACCGCCTCAACCGCACCCTTGCGAATGCGCCGCTCGCCCATGTCGACGCCGGAGAGACGCGTTTCCGCCGTGAAGGCGATGACCGCATCCGGCTGCGCCGCCGGTGTAGGGACCCCATAATCGCCAGAGGCAAGCGCAACGATCGAGCGACCCTCGGGCGTCTGATCGGCCAGGCTCGAGAGGAGCGCCGCTTCGGCGAGCGAGGTGCCGCTCACGCCATTGACCGGCAGGAAATCGGTCGCCATGCGGTTGCCGAAGGTGATCGTTCCGGTCTTGTCGAGCAGCAGGGTATCGACGTCGCCGGCGGCTTCAACCGCGCGGCCCGAGGTTGCGATGACGTTGAAGCGCACCAGCCGGTCCATGCCGGCAATGCCGATGGCGGAGAGAAGGCCGCCGATGGTGGTGGGGATCAGCGTGACCAGGAGCGCGGCAAGAACGGTGACGCTCAGCAGCGTGCCGGAATAGCCGGCCAGGCCCCAGAGGGTGACGACCGCGATCAGGAAGATCAGGGTCAGGCCCGACAGCAGGATCGACAGGGCAATCTCGTTCGGCGTCTTCTGGCGCTTGGCGCCCTCGATCAGCGCGATCATCCGGTCGACGAAGCCGAGGCCGGGTGCTGCGGTGATGCGGATCACCAGCCGGTCGGAGAGCACCTGCGTGCCGCCGGTGACGGCCGAGCGGTCGCCGCCCGATTCCCGGATGACCGGCGCGGATTCGCCGGTCACGGCGCTTTCATTGACCGAGGCGATGCCTTCGATCACCTCGCCATCGCCGGGGATCAGCTCCCCGGCTTCGACGACGACCACATCGCCGAGCTTCAAGGCAGTGGCGGGCACGGTTTCGCTGCTGGCGCCATCGGTGGACAGCCGGCGGGCGGAGAGTTCCGAGCGGGTGCGGCGCAGGCTGTCGGCCTGGGCCTTGCCGCGCCCTTCCGCCACGGCTTCGGCAAAGGTGGCGAAGAGCACGGTGAACCAGAGCCACGCGGCGATCTGGCCGGAGAAGCCGGGCGCATTGCCGGCAAGAAGATCGCGCAGGAACAGGGCGGTGACCAGCGCGGCCACAACCTCGGTGACGAAGATCACGGGATTGCGCACCAGCTGGCGTGGATCGAGCTTGATGAAGGCCGACAAGGTTGCCGGCCCCAGAATGGCCGGATCCAGAAGGCCGGGCCGCCGCAGCGGCGCGGCCGGGGATTGCTCAATGGACATAAAGACTGTTCCTTAAAAGGTCTGCCCGGCAAGCATGGCGAAATGCTCGACGATGGGGCCGAGGGCGAGCGCGGGGAAGAATTGCAGGCCGCCGAGGATGAGGATGATGCCGACAAGCAGGCCGACGAAGAGCGGCGTATGGGTCGGGAAGGTGCCGCCGGAGGCGGGCGTCTTCGTCTTGGCGGCAAGCGAGCCGGCAATCGCCAGCACGGGCACCGCATAGGCGAACCGGCCGAGCAGCATGGTGATTGCGAGCGTCGAGTTGTACCAGAGCGTGTTGCCGGAGAGCCCGCCAAAGGCGGAGCCGTTATTACCGGCTGCCGAGGTGAAGGCGTAGAGAATCTCCGACAGGCCATGCGGCCCCGCCGTGCCGATGCTGGCGACTGCCACCGGCAGCATGGCGGATATCGCCGTGAAGCCAAGAATGACCGTCGGCAGGATCAGGACGGCGAGCATGGCATATTTCATCTCCCGCCCCTCGATCTTCTTGCCGAGAAATTCCGGCGTGCGGCCGACCATCAGGCCGGCAACGAAGACGGCCAGAAGCGCGAAGACGAGCAGGCCGTAGAGCCCCGAGCCCACGCCGCCGGGCAGCACTTCGCCGAGCTGGATCAGGAACATCGGCACGAGCCCGCCGAGCCCGGTGAACGAGCCATGCATGGCGTTGACGCCACCATCGGACAGCCCTGTCGTGACCGCGGCATAAAGCGCGCTGGCGGACTGGCCGAAACGAACCTCCTTGCCTTCCATATTGCCGCCGCCGGCATCGAGGCCGAGCGCCGTCAGGATCGGATTGCCCTGCGATTCCGCCCAATAGATGATGCCGACGCCGGCGATGAGCAGCACGGCAATGGCGGCTAGCAGAGCCCAGCCCTGGCGCCGGTCGCCGACCATCTGGCCGAAGCTGTAGACGAGGGCGGTGGAGATCCAGAGCATCGCGAAGATGTTGAGGAGGTTGGACAGTGCCGTGGGGTTTTCGAAGGGATGGGCGGCATTGGCGTTGAAGAAGCCGCCGCCATTGGTGCCGAGCTGCTTGATCGCCTCTTGGCTGGCGATAGGGCCGAGCGAGATCACCTGCTGACCGCCATCGAGCGTGGTGGCGGTCACGGAGGCGTCGAGTGTCTGCGGCAGGCCCATGGCCACGAAGACGAGCGCCGTGACGATGGCCAGCGGCAGAAGCACGTAGAGCGTGGCGCGCGTCAGATCGACCCAGAAATTGCCGAGTGTCGCAGCCTTGGAGCGGGCAAAGGCCCGCGTCAGCGCGACCGCGATGGCCATGCCGGTGGCGGCAGAAACGAAATTCTGCACGGTCAGCCCCGCCATCTGGCTGAAATGGCTCATCGTCGCTTCGCCGGCATAGTTCTGCCAGTTGGTGTTGGTGAGGAAGCTCACCGCCGTGTTGAAGGCGAGATCCGGCGGTACATTGGCGAAGCCCTGCGGATTATAGGGCAGAAACGCCTGCAGGCGCAGGATCGCATAAAGCGCCAGAAAGCCCGCCAGCGAGAAGGCGAGCATCGCCAGCGTGTAAGCAAGCCAGCCCTGTTCGCGTTTGGGGTCCACGCCGGACAGGCGGTAAAAGCCCGCTTCGACAGGCGCGAGAAGCGGTGAGATAAAGGTGGACTCGCCATTAAAGACACGCGCCATGTACAGCCCAAGGGGCTTGACGGTGACGAGAACGGCGAGAAACAGGGCCGCGATCTGCAGCCATCCGAGAAGGGTCATAAAGGAACGCTCCGATCAAAAGCGCTCTGGGCGCAGAAGCGTGACAAGAAGATAGGCGGCGAGAAGCACCGCCACGAGAAGGCCGGCAAGAGGCTCGATCATGTCGCGATCTACCTCATGCGCCCGAGCAGGCCGGCATAGGCGCCGAAGGCGACCAAGCTGCCAATGCCCACGGCCAGAAAGATGACATCTGCCATTGAAAACTCCTGAAGCTGATGGTTCGCGGGCGAGATTAGGGCGAAACCGCGTCAGCGATCGATTTCGGATCGGGCGCCTGGACATCAAGAAAACATAAGGATGGCGGCGCCGGTGCGAGCCGAGAGGCGGGACCGATCGGGCAAGTTCGGTCCTTGATGCGCGCGCGAAAACGCACCACATGTGCAGGATGCCGAGCGTTCGGACGGTTTTTCGGTAGGACGCTCAAACATCCCGGAAAGGCGCAGCGAGGCCCGTGGTGCAGCCTGGATCTGCGCGAAGCCGGCGGTCTGACCTCAGCTGGGGCGCAGCATCCCGACACAACACAGGAGATCGAACACGTGAGCGTCGCCTTCATGAAGGAAGAGAGCGCGGAAACCGCCGCCGAGACCCTTTTGCCCGATCGGCCGATTTCGACGCATCCGAACCTCGTGACGGAGGCCGGGCTGAAGGCGCTGGAGCAGCAGCTTGCCGAAGCGCGCGAGGCCTTCACCGCCGCCAATGTGCTTGAGGATGTCAATGAGCGCCGTCGCCAATCGGCCGGGCCGTTGCGCGATCTGCGCTATCTGACCGAGCGGCTGCGCACCGCCCAGCTGATGCCGACGCCGGAGGGAACGCAGGTCGTGGCCTTTGGCAGCTTGGTCACCTTCAGCCGTGAGGATGGCCGCAGGCAGAGCTATCGCATCGTTGGCGAGGATGAGGCCGATCCGAAAGCGGGTTCGATTTCCTATGTCTCGCCGGTTGCGCGTTTGCTGATGGGCAAAGGCGCGGGCGATCTCGTCAGCCTGAACGGCCAGGAGCTGGAGATTTTGACGATCGCCTAAAACATGTCGCGCGAACGTGCGTAACGGTTTGAGTGACATGCGTTAAAACAAGAACTTAAAGCGTGTTATCTGCATCCAGACACGGGGCACGACGCAATGGTTTGTGAACTTGGCTGCCCCGTCGTCTGACCCTTCGGGCCATCTTCTCCCCGCTGGGGAGAAGATACTGCGGCGCTGCTCAGCCCTTCCTACCTAACACGATAGCGCGTGATTTATGCCCTGATTGCTGTACCTTGGAGTGAGGCGCGGCGTTGTCGGCCCTGGTCTCTTCTCCCCATCGGGGAGAAGGTGCCGGCAGGCGGATGAGGGGGCTCAAGGCTAAGAAACCTTCGAGTCGTGTCCTGTGGAATCCAAAAGAATGCAACACGCTCAAAGGCCTGTAGCATCAGGCCGCGCGGTTCAACCCATATCGGGAATGCGCACGGAAATGATCGTGCCGACTTTTTCCACCGAATGAATTTTCATCCGCCCCTGATGCAGGGTGGTGAGCGAGCGTGAGATCGCAAGGCCGAGGCCAGAGCCGCCCTGGCTCTTGGCATATTGGCCCTGAACCTGTTCGAAGGGCTGGCCGATCTTCTGAAGCGCGGCGCGCGGAATGCCGATGCCGCTGTCGGCAATCGTCAGCGTCACCGCGCCGGCGACCTTGCGGGCGCGAAGCGCGATGCGCCCGCCGGTATTGGTGAATTTGGCGGCGTTGGACAGAAGATTGAGGAGGATCTGCTTCATCGCCCGGCGATCGGCGTGAAGCGTCAGCCCCGAGGCGATTTCCTGGTCGACAACGATGTTCTTCTGCATGGCCGGCCCCTTGATCAGTCGCAGTGCTTCTTCGACCAGCGGCGCGAGGTCGATCTGCTCGCGATTGATGGTCATCTGCCCGGCCTCGATCTTCGACATGTCGAGAATGTCGTTGATCAGGTTCAGGAGATGCTTGCCGCTGTCATGGATATCATGGGCGTATTCGTCATATTTCTCCGAGCCCAGCGCGCCGAACATCTTCTTCTGCAGGATTTCGGAGAATCCGAGGATCGCGTTGAGCGGCGTGCGCAGCTCATGGCTCATATTGGCCAGAAACTCCGACTTCGCCCTGTTCGCGGCCTCGGCCCGTTCCTTCTCCGCCTGGTAATTGGCGTTGGCGATGGACAATTCGGCCTTTTGCCGTTCCAGCTTCAGCCTGGAAGCGGACAGATCGCCGATGGTGGCCATCAGCCGGCGTTCGGATTCACGCAGGCGCACCTGATGGCGCTTGAGCATTGTGATATCGGTGCCGACCGAGACCAGCCCGCCGTCACGCGTGCGCCGCTCGTTGATCTGCAGCCAGCGCTGGTCCGCTAGCTGGACCTCCGTGGTCTGCGAAAGGTTGGAACCGTCGGGATCGGCGATGCGTCGCTCGACGATCGGCCGGGCGGCCGCGCCCATCACCGCAATCCGCTCCGTCCCGGGCACGAGGATGTGCGCCGGCAAGGCATAGGCCTGCTGATAATGGCTGTTGCACATCACCAGCCGGTCATCCTTGTCCCAGAGAACGAAGGCTTCCGAGGTGGATTCGATCGCATCCGCCAGGCGCTGGTCGGCCTCGGCATAGCGCTGGGCGAGGCGATGCTGTTCGGTCACGTCCATGGCGATGCCGATCAGGTGCAGACGATCCGGCCCGGTCTCGATGATCTGGGCGCGCGCGCGCAGCCAGACATAATGACCCTCGGCATGGCGCATGCGGAACACATGGTCGATCTGGCGCTCGCCACCGCAGGCGATCTGCCGGGCGACCTGGTAGACGCTCTTGTCGTCGGGATGCATCAGCCGGGCGGCATCGCCAAAGGCCAGCACGCTGGATTGCGGCGTCATGCCCAGCATTTCATACATGGAGCGCGACCAGAACAGCCGCCGGCTGCGCAGGTCGAAATCCCACAGGCCGCAGCGCCCGCGCAGCAGCGCCGTCTCGACCCGCAGATTCGACTCGGCGAAGATCTGATCGGCATCCCGCGCGCGCTTGGCCTGGATGTAATAGGCATAAAGCACGACCAGCAGGATGGCGGAAATGCCGGCAAAGAGCGTGACGTTGAGCGAAACCTCGTCGCGCCAGCGCTTTTCGGACAGATCGAGCGGCACGGCGACGACCAGCGTGCCGGCCTTCTCGCCGATCTGCACCAGCGCCAGCAAATGGCTTCGGCCCGCCAGCGCCGCCTTCATCACCGTCAGGCGCTCGCCGAAATATTGGAAGGCGGCGGCATCCGGCGCGATGCTGGCCAGCATACGGCTCGCATAGGCCTCGCCCTCCGCTGTCGTGGCAAAGATGCGTCCGTCATGGCCGACGGCCAGCGCGAAGCCGCCCTGGGGCAGGGCATCCGCCGGCAGGACGCGGGCGAGGCGTTTTTGGACGTCCTGGCCGCGTGCATTGTCGAAGAGGTCGCTCGCATCGGCCGTCAGCGCCTCGCGCGCGGCGGTGGCGGCGAGCATGGTGGTCTGGCGCAGCGCCGTGTCCATGCGCATGTAGTCGCCCATCAGGCCGCTGATGCGCGAGATCGCCACGATGACGAGGAAGGCGGTGATCAAAATGGGAATGGAGCGCTTGAGCATCGGCTCCGCCCGCTCCAGGCGCCGGCCGGCCGGCGTGGCAAGCCGGTGCGCCTGAGAAACAGCCAATTTTTCAAGGCTGGCAAAGACTGCAAGGCCTGAACGCAACCGCGCTCCGGCCGCGCCTGCCTGCCGCGCTTCCGCCATTTTCGCCAATCTCAGAACCTCGTGCGCTCCGGTGCGCCGCTCGCCCGAATCTGGCTCAATGAATCAATTGCGTCCCTGCTTGTCCAGCCAAAAGCATGACGGGAGCTTCACCAATTCTCGTCGGTGGGAAGTCGTAGCTTGCGGCGAAGCGCCTTTTGGGCACTCCGCCTGCTTCGTCTGGAAAGATCAGTGAAATCAATGATTTGAAAGAGAGTCGTCAGCCCTTCAAGGTGCGCTCGACGATGTCGCTGACATCGGCTGAGAGGTCCGGGGCGGCGGCGATCTTGCCCAAGGCTTGCGCCGCTGCATCGGCGCGGCGGTCTTCCAGCGACCGCCAGGAGCGCATGGCGGTCAAAAGCCTTGCGGCCAGCTGCGGGTTGCGCCGGTCGATCTCAAGCACCTGATCGGCCAGGAACTGATAGCCGGCGCCATCCGGCCGGTTGAATCCCGTCGGGTTGGAGAAGACGAAGGCGCCGACCAGCGCGCGCACGCGGTTCGGATTGAGCGCGTTGTAGCTCGCCTCCTTCATCAGCGTCTGCACGCGCTCCAGCGCCGCATGGCCGGGCGCCGCGGCCTGGATCGACAACCATTTGTCCATGACCAGCGGGTTGTCGGCAAAACGTGTGCGGAAATCGCTCAGCGCATGCGCCGCCTGCGGCGTATCGCCGAAGACCTGCGCCAGCAGAGCCAGGGCATGGGCGCGCTCGGTCATGTTGTTGGCGGTGTCGAAGGCGGCCTTGGCGCGGGCAGGGTTCTCCTCGGCGTGGGACAGATAGGTCAGCGCCATGGTGCGTAGCGCCCGGCGACCGGCACTCTCGGCATCGGGCGAGAAGGGCCCCTCGACCTTCATCTCGTCGATCAGCGTTGCGAACAGGGTCTGGCCGGCCTGCGCGACATGGCGCACCACAAAGATGCGGGCGGCATGGATGGCGTCCGGATCGTTGCCGGTGCCGATCGCGCGGGCAATGTCGGACTCACTGGGCAGCGCCAGCGCCTGGGCGCGGAAGGCAGGCTCCAGCGCCGCATCGCCCGCCGTCGCCAGCAGCGCATCGACCAGCAGATTGCTGACGGCCACGGCCTGGCCGGCCTTCACCGCCTGTGTCGCGGCCACCAGTTCGGCCAGCGCCAGATCGGTCAGCGCCTGCCAGCGGGCAAAGAGATCCGGGTCGAAACGGGCGATCAGCGCCTTGTCCTCGGCGCTCTGCTCCAGATGCAGGTTCACCGGCGCGGAGAAGCCGCGATTGAGCGAAACGACCGGGCGGCCGGACAGGCCTGCAAAGGTTACGGTCTGCTGACGCTCCGTCAGATGCAGCACATCGCCTGTGACATCGCCGCCTTCTATGGCCGAGGGGGTCGCCACCTGGCCTTCGGGCAGGATGAGGGCGAAGCGCAGCGGAATATGCATCGGCGCCTTGGCGCTCTGGCCCGGCGTCGGCGGCACCATTTGTTCGAGTGACAGGGTCAGCGTGCCGCGCGCGGCATCGAAAGCGCTTGATGCGGTGACGACGGGCGTGCCGGCCTGGTGATACCAGAGCGAAAACTGTTTGAGATCGCGTCCGCTTACCTCTTCGAAACAGCGCACGAAGTCTTCGATCGTCACGGCCTGGCCGTCATGACGGTCGAAATAGAGGTCCATGCCCGCCTTGAAGCCCTCACGCCCCAGCAGCGTGGCGATCATGCCGGTGACTTCGGAGCCCTTTTCGTAGACGGTGGTCGTGTAGAAATTGTTGATCTCGCGATAGCGCGTCGGGCGCACGGGATGGGCGAGCGGGCCGCCATCCTCCGGAAACTGCTCGGCTTTCAGATGCCGCACCTCCGCCACGCGCTTGACCGGGCGGGAGCGCTCGTCGGCGGAAAACTCGTGATCGCGATAGACGGTCAGGCCTTCCTTCAGGCAGAGCTGGAACCAGTCGCGGCAGGTGATCCGGTTGCCCGTCCAGTTGTGGAAATATTCGTGGGCGATGATCGCCTCGATATTGGCATAGTCCTGATCGGTCGCCGTTTCCGGATCGGCCAGCACGTATTTGTCGTTGAAGACGTTGAGGCCCTTGTTCTCCATAGCCCCCATGTTGAAGTCGGAGACGGCGACGATCATGAAGATGTCGAGGTCGTATTCCCGGCCGAAACGCTGCTCGTCCCAGCGCATGGAGCGTTTCAGCGCGTCCATGGCGTAGCCGGCGCGCGGCTCCTTGCCATGCTCGACATAGATCTTCAGCGCCACGTCGCGGCCCGAAGCGGTGGTGAACGTGTCTTCGACCACGCCGAGATCGCCGGCCACAAGCGCAAAGAGATAGCTTGGCTTGGGATGCGGATCGAACCAGGCAGCGAAATGCCGGCCTTCGTCATAATTCCCGCCGCCGAGGAAATTGCCATTCGAGAGAAGCAGCGGATTGGCGGTCTTCTCGGCGATGATCGTGACCGTATAGGGCGCGAGCACATCGGGGCGGTCGGGGAAATAGGTGATACGGCGAAAGCCCTCGGCCTCGCACTGGGTGCAATAGACATTGCTGGTGCGGTAGAGACCCATCAGCTTGGTGTTGCTCTCGGGCGCGATCAGCGTGCCGATCATGATCTCGAAAGGCTCGCTTGCCGGCAGGTCGCGGATGACGAGGGCCTCAGCGCCGGCATCGAAGCGGGCGGCCTCCAACTCGGTTTGGTCGAGATGCAGAGCGGTCAGCGTCAGCTCGTCGCCATCGAGAACCAGAGGCGCCTTGGGGTCGGCGCCCTCGCGGCGATGAAAGATCAGCCGAGCCTCGACCTTGGTGGCGGCCGGGTCCAGTTCGAAGGTCAGATCCACGCGCTCCAGCACGAAATCGGTCGGACGGTAGTCTTCGAGGCGAATGGTTTCGCCAGTGTCAGTGCGCATGATCGCCTCGTTGCCTTCGGCCTTCCACCTTCACGCCCCCCAGCGTGCAAGACTGCCGGTCAATATCGTTTCACAGTTAAGCGCACGCTCCTAACAATCACTGAATCGCGTGTGCTTTCGGGACAGCGAAAAATGCGGATGCAGACGCCGGTTGTGCGGCAATGATCTTTCCGCTCATCTTCGGGTCCACCCTGCCTCAAAGTTTCATCACACAAAAGACCCCCGCCATCACGAAATGTGATCCGACCGAAGCGGCCTTATCGGCTATGAGCATGCGGGCGCGCCGCAGCCTTCAAGGCATGCGTCGCCGTCTTCTTCTCCGGGAGTGTAAAGCGCCTCGCCCACCGCTTTCAGGGTGGCGTCCCGGCCTGTTGTCGAAAGGAATGGACGCGTGTCCGACGCCAGCGAGAGCCGCCCGTTACGCGGCATCGGCCTGAAGGTTCTCTCGGTCCTGGTCTTCGTCTGCATGTCGACGCTGATCAAGGCCGCGGGCAGCACGATCCCCACGGGGCAGATCACCTTCTACCGCTCGGTCTTCGCCATCGTCCCGATCGTGCTCTTCCTGATATGGCGGCGCGAACTGCGCACGGCGCTCCACACGCGCGATTTCAAGGGGCATGTGCTGCGCGGCTTTGTCGGCATTCTCGCCATGAGTTGCGGTTTTTACGGTCTGCAGCATTTGCCGCTGCCCGAGGCCATCGCCATCGGCTATGCCATGCCGATCTTCGCCGTGCTTTTCGCCGCCGTCTTCCTGAAGGAGACCGTGCGGCTGTTTCGCTGGACGGCCGTCGGCATCGGCCTGTTGGGCGTCGTCGTCATCACCTGGCCGCGCCTGACGCTGCTGCGTGACGGCGGCATGGGGGCGTCGGAGGCCACCGGCGCGCTCGCCGTTATCCTGTCCGCCTGCCTTGGCGCCATGGCGATGATCCTGGTGCGCAAGCTCGTCCATTCCGAGCGCACCCATACGATCGTGCTCTATTTCTCGCTGTCGGCCTCGGTCTTCTCGCTGGTCAGCCTGCCCTTCGGCTGGGAGCCCCTCTCGCCCCGTGCCTTCCTGCTCTTGATGGCAGCCGGCTTTTGCGGCGGGGTGGCGCAGCTGCTTTTGACCGAGAGCTATCGTTTCGCCGATATGTCGACCATCGCGCCGTTCGAATATACGTCGATCGTGCTCGGTCTGGGGTTTGGCTATGTGCTGTTCGGCGATGTTCCGACGCCGACCATGCTGCTGGGCACGGCGCTCGTCGTCTTTGCCGGCATCGTCATCATCCTGCGCGAGCATCGGCTGGGCCTGAAGCGGCGCGGTGCGCGTAAGCATGTCACGCCGCAGGGGTGACGCGTGGCCTCAGCTTGCCGCGGTGGCATCGTCGGCTTCGCCGTCGCGCGGCTCGATCAGCGGCGGCGGCTGGCTCATGGCGGCGGCCACATCGAGGCCGGGGGTTGGCACCGTGTTGGCCTGGAATTCGGTTTTCGACACCAAGCCTTCCGCTTCCTGCCGGCGCAGGATGCGCCAGGCGGCGTAGCCGCCATATGCGAGGAAATAGAGCCCGAGCATGACGAAGAGTGCATTCGGTCCGAAGCGGTCCATGGCGGGGCCGACCATCAGCGGACCGCTGACCGTGCCCAGCCCATAGGTGATCATCATGCCCGAGGAGACGGACACGTAGTCGTCCGGCTCGGCCAGGTCATTGGCATGGGCGACATTGAGCGCATAGATTGGGAAGACCATCGCCCCCACGCAGGCGCCGACGACATAGACGGTTGGCGCGCCAGCTGGGGAAAGCAGGAGCATGGCGAGGCAGGAGACCAGACCGATCGCCCCGCAGGCGACCATGACCTTGCGCCGGTCCATGCGGTCGGAGGCGCGGCCGATGGGGATCTGCGAGAGCGCGCTGCCGATCAGCAGCGAGGCCAGCAGCGTGGCGCCCTGGGTGGTCGAAAGGCCGATCTGCTTGGCGAACACGCCACCGAGATTGAACCAGGCGCCGGACATGGCGCCCGCCAGCAGGCTGCCGATCACGGCCACAGGCGAGCGGCGGAAAAGCCCGGTAAGATTGAAATTGGCGCGCGACGGCGCAGCCGGCGTCGGCGAGGTGGAGAGGGCGGTCGGCAGGAGCGCGAGCGAAAAGATCACGCCGCAGACCATGAACAGCACCGGCGTCTTCGCATCGCCCAGCGGCACGAGATATTGCCCGGCCACCGTGCCGATCATGGTGGTGATCAGATAGAGCGAGAAGAGCATGCCGCGATTGTCGTTGGTGACGCGTTCGTTCAGCCAGCTCTCGATCACGAGATAGCTGCCGGACATGGCGAAGCCGAGCGTTGCGCGAAAGACGATCCAGGCGCGCCAGTCGACCACCAGGCCACAGAGCAGGATGGCCACACTGAGCAGCGTCACCAGCGCGGCGAAGACCCGGACATGGCCGACACGGCGCACGAAGACCGGCGTAACGACGCAGGACAGCGTGAATCCCAGTGTGTAGCCGGTGGCGATCAGCGAGATGGTCAGCGTGGACCATCCCTCGGCGAGCGAGCGGATGGGCACCACATAGCCGGCCAGACCGAAACCTATCATCATCAGGAATGTCGACAGCATCAGCGGCAGGACGGAGAAAAAGCTGAACGACATTCAAAGGGCTCCGGACGAGACGCGCTCGGCCTGAAAGAGCCCCGGCCTTGGGCAGAACGGCTATCACCAGCCATCTCTGGTTTGAAACGCCTTAAGACAACGGTGTGGCCCAGGCGTCAAGGCGGCTCCGCATCCCGCCGGCTCTGTGATGTCTGTAAATCCTCCGACAGATCATCCGCTCAATCGGCACGCCTCGGCCCGTCGATTGCGACGCGGCATGACGCGTCACGGCGAAACAGGCCAATCGCCAACGCGCCGCCCGCCCGCCTTGGCGCTGCAAGGCTTGCGGCCTTCGGAGCAGCCGTGCCGCCTACCGGCGCACGATCATCGTCGCTGGATCGACGCGCCGCTCCCAGCCCTCCCGCTCCAGCGCAGGCCTGTCATCCTCGCTTGCGGGGTAACCGAGGCAGAAATAGCCGAGGAAATGCCAGCTCGACGGCACGTCAAGAGCGGCCGTGACCGACTCCGGCTCCAGAATGGAGAGCCAGCCGAGGCCGATGCCGCGCGCACGCGCAGCCAGCCAGAGCGTATGCAGCGCAATCACGGCGGAATAATCGACCGTTTCCGGCATGGTCCGGCGGCCAAGTCCATGGCCCTGGGCGGCGGCGCGATCGACGAAAAGCGCGAACTGGCAGGGTGCCTCGTTCAAGCCTTCGAGCTTCAGCCTGGCATAGAGCGCGGCGCGTTCGCCCTCCTGAGAGGCCAGCGCCGCCGCATTGCAGCGCGCGAAGGAGGCACGCACCATGGCCCGGCGCAGAGGGCTTTCCACCTCGACGAAGCGCCAGGGCTGGCTGAGCCCGACGGAGGGAGCTTGGCTGGCAATGGCGATCAGTTCTTCGAAGGTGCCCTCCGGCAGAGGCATGCGCTGAAACCGGCGAACATCGCGCCGCCAGCGAAACAGGGCCTGCAACTCGTCCTGGAAGCCGGACTCGAACTGGACGCCGAAGGGGACATGCGACGGGCTCGCCTCGGCGAGATCTTCGGCCAAAACGGTTTTCATCGTGGGTTCATTTCCTTGGATAGACGATGCTTGCGAGGTGGTATGGCGCTGCCGAGGTGGCCACACAGATAGACGGCGCGGGCACAAGACCCCAACGCCGGGTGTGCGCTACAAAGGCGCGACGGAATTTTCAACACGGGCTTTTCAGAAAATGATGTTTTGGAAAATGGATTTTAAATGGCCTGAGGATCTGCCCCAGAACGGCACGTTGCTGCCGTCACGCCGCGCATGATCCACACGGCTGCAGAGCACGGAGGCCTTTGAAAAGAACGGCTTGCCGCCCGTTTCTCAGCCAAGCCGCCCGATGCCGGCGATCAGCTCTACGCCGGGCTCTTCCATAGAGCGGCGTTGCGACAGGCGCTGAAACTCGGCCGCAGCACCAATGGCCGTGCCGATCACCTGGAAGGTCTGACGGATATGGTGCATCGTCTTGCTGGTCATCGTCATGGTCCTTTTATCCCCTCCCGTGCCTGCGCGTCTCGCATCCGACCGAAGCAAAAAGCGGCAGATGCGTCCGAGGAGCAGATCTTGCGCGTCTGCATCACCCGATGCGCCAAGCAATGGCCTTCAGGCCTCGCTCAAAGGCCATCCCATCGCCTGTCAGCGCTGAACGAAGTCGGAAAAGATCTGGTTGGGGCGGGGAAAACGCGCATAGGCGATCGCGGTCAACTGTTCGCTGGCCGCCGAAGGGCAACCACGGGCGCCGCCATTGCGCGGGGCGCCGGCGAAGCGGAGCGTCTCAAAGCCGCTGTGAACAGGGCGAAAACGGGCGGTCATGGTTCCAGTCCTTGTATCCATTCCTCCCGTTGACGCTATATTGCAGCGCAGCAGGATTTGAACAAGGCCGCCGGACCGAGGCCTGCTATGCGCAATTCGCATAGCTTTTTTCATGTTTCCTTTACGCGGATTGCCGCCACCCGCCTCAGCTTAGGCCAAGCGCGATCGATTCATTGTGCGCCTGCGCCTTAAGCCTTTGTTTGCAATGGCGGTTTTGGGCCGATTCGCCCCGCGGCGTCACGCGTCGAGGGCCTTGCGGAAGGTCAGGAGATCCTCCCAGGCCAGTTTCTTGCAGGCCGGCGCGGCGAAGAGATCCTGCGGATGCAGCGTTGCCAGCGCGGGGACCTGGTGGCTGCCCATGGTGACGTCGCGCCATTGGCCGCGCAGATGATGGATCGTATCCTGGCCGCCGAAGAAGAAGCGGGCCGTGAAATTGCCTAGCACCAGCAAATGGCGCGGGGCGATCAGCTCCACCTGACGCTCGATGAAGGGGCGGCAGATCTCTGTCTCGCGCGCGGATGGCACGCGGTTGCCCGGCGGGCGCCAGCCGATGACATTGCCGAGCATCACCGAGGCGCGGTCGAGCCCGATTGCGGCCAGCATCCGGTCAAGCATCGCGCCATTGCGACCGGCAAAAGGCTGGCCGTCGCGGTCATCGTCGCCGCTGGGCATGGGCCCGAGAATGAGAATGCCGCGCGTCGGCGATCCCTCGACGAAAACAAGGCTGCGGGCGCTGTTCTTCAGATTGCATCCGGTAAATCGATCCATGGCGGCGCGCAGTTCGGCAAGCGATTGTGCCCGGCGCGCCGCATCCCGCGCATCGGCCACCGCCTGCTCATCGGGTATGGCCACGGCCGCCGGCGGGCGCTGCGGAGCGGCGGCCTTGTCCGGACGGGCGCTTTTGCGCGTTGCCGGTGCCTGCGGAGCGGGTGTGTGCGCAGGCTGCAGCTCTCGTGAAGCCTGTATCTCTCTCGTCTGGGAGGCCGCGGGCGGCGCTGCCCTGCGCCGGGCCTCCTGCTGCGCCAGAAATTCGGCGAAGCGGTCGACCGGCTCGTCGGCAATCAGCCATTCGACACCCGCATCTGCATGGAAATGCAGGAGGGCGGCGAGCTCTGCGGGGTCGAGGCTATCGGCGGGGATCATGGCGCCAGCTTAAAGCAATTGGCTTGGCGAGGCGACTCCGCAGTGCGGTCCGCCCGCGCAAAACTGTGCAGCGGCGTCTTGCGCGACGGTCGAGCCAGGTCGAACGGCGAAGATGGCGGCTTCGGACAGGTTTTCGAACATCAGACCGAAAATCGCGATCGGTGCGATGGTCTCGACTGTCTCAGGCCGCCCAGCGCGCGGCCTCGCCGCTGTCGCCGATCAGGGCCAGGCCATGGGCGATGGACAGAAGCTCGCCGCCGCTTTCGACGCGATCGGCCGGGAACCGGTCGGTGAACAGCCGCCGCACAGCGGGCACGAAGGACGTGCCACCGGTGAGGAACACCTTGTCAACCTCGGTGGCCTTCGTGTTGGTCTTGTCCAGCACCTCGTCCAACGCCGCCTCGATGCGGGCGAGATCGGGGGCGATCCAGCGTTCGAAATCGGCACGGCGCACCGTCTTTCGGCCGGCCGCTCCCAGAGGCGCAAAGTTGAATTCGGCCTCGTCCGCAGCTGACAGCGCCATCTTGGTGGCCGACACAGCCTGATAGAGCGGATAGCCTTCGTCATGCTCGATCAGATCGACGAAGAGTTCGAGTTTCTCCGGCTCGGTGGCCGAGCGCACCAGCGACTGGAGATCGGCAAATTCGCGCGTCGTCTTGAAGATCGACAGCTGGTTCCAGCGGCCGAAATTGGCGTAATAGCCGCCGGGGATTTCCAGGATCTTGTCGAAGCTCTTGAAATGGCTGCCCTTGCCGATGACGGGCGAGACCAGATTGTCGATCAGGCGGAAATCGAAATGATCGCCGGCGACACCGACACCGGAATGACCGACGGGTGTGGCGCTGAGACGGCCGGCCTGACGCTCGAACCGGATCAGCGAATAGTCCGTCGTGCCGCCGCCGAAATCCGCGACCAGAACATTGGCATCCTGCGTCAACGACTGGGCGAAGTAATAGGCGGCCGCGACCGGCTCATAGACATAATGGATATCGGGAAAGCCGGAGCGTTCCAGCGCGGCTTGATAGCGCTTCAAAGCCAGGTCCTCATCGGGATTGGAGCCGGCAAACTGCACCGGGCGGCCGACGACGACACTGGAGAGATCGCCCGGCCAGCCGTCGCCGGCATAGGCTTTCAGCCGCCGCAGGAAGATCTCCATCAGATCCTCGAAGCTCTGGCGGCGGGCAAAGACCTGGGTGGCCTGAAAGGCGGCGCTGGCCGCGAAGGTCTTGATCGACTGCAGAAAGCGGCATTCGCCGGGATTTTCGATGAACATGGCGATCGCCGCCTGTCCCGCCTCCACCTTCAGCGCCTGCGCGCCAAGGCCGGCTTCCTTCATGAAGGAGAGCGCGGTACGCATGCTGTCGGCCGTGCCGGCGCTGCTGGTGAAATTCACCGAGCGGGTGGCATTGGCCCCGCTGGCGGGATCTGTAAGGGCGAGAACGGTGTTGGTCGTGCCGAAATCGAGCCCGAGCGCGCGTGCCATAGACTTCTCCTGACGAAAATGGATGTGTGAAACGAAGAAAATGCGTGAAGGGACGCTTCGGATGCGATGGAGCCGCTCGAAAAGGCGGGTCTCTGATATGGACTGCGAGGGGCGGCCTAGTGCCATAGCCCGGGACGGATGGCAAGGCGCAATCGGCCCTTGCGGCATGCATCGTCTTTCGAAGCCGAAGCCCCGCCGGCAGAAGACAAATACGACCCGATATTTGACGTGAACGTAAACGTCATATAGCGTCTTGCCCCAGCATGGGAGGAATGAGCCAGAGCCTGTCGCAACTTGGCTCGACAAGCCGGCCATGTTTTGACAAGGAAGACTTGAATTTCCTGAGGTTGACGGTCAACAGCCGCAACCTCTCCGCCGTCTCAGGCGGTGCATGAGAAAAATGCCGTGCCGTCGCCACGATGACAGGCCCGGATCGAGGATTTGAAGCGTATCGCGCCGTTTCGGAACGATGCCGCTTTTGAAGGATCAAGCCCGAGCGGAGCGAGAAAGAATGAGCGACATGGATCTGCCCGAACGCGAGTCGATGGAGTTCGACGTCGTGATCGTCGGGGCCGGGCCGGCCGGGCTGTCGGCGGCCATCCGCCTGAAGCAGGTCAATCCGGATCTTTCCGTGGTCGTGCTCGAAAAGGGCGCGGAGGTCGGCGCGCATATTCTCTCCGGCGCGGTAGTCGATCCCTCCGGCATCGACAAGCTGCTGCCCGGCTGGCGGGAAGAAGAGGGCCACCCCTTCAAGACTGAGGTGACCGACGATCATTTCCTCGTGCTCGGCCCGGCCGGCTCGGTGCGCCTGCCCAATGCGCTGATGCCGAAGCTGATGAGCAACCACGGCAATTTCATCGTCTCGCTCGGCCTCGTCTGTCGCTGGCTGGCGGAGAAGGCCGAGGCGCTGGGCGTGGAAATCTATCCGGGCTTTGCCGCGGCCGAGGTGCTCTATGACGAGGCCGGCGCCGTCATCGGCGTTGCCACCGGCGATATGGGCATCGAGAAGAATGGCGAGCCTGGCCCGAACTATGCGCGCGGTATGGCGCTCCTCGGCAAATATATGCTGATCGGCGAGGGCGTGCGCGGCTCGCTCGCCAAGCAGCTGATCGCCCGCTACGACCTGCAGAAGGATCGTGAGCCCCAGAAATTCGGCATCGGCATCAAGGAGCTCTGGCAGATCAGGCCCGAGAACCACAAACAGGGCCTCGTGCAGCATTCCTTCGGCTGGCCGCTCGATCTTTCCACCGGCGGCGGCTCGTTCCTCTATCATCTGGAAGACAATCTGGTCGCCGTCGGCTTCGTCGTCCACCTGAACTACAAGAACCCCTATCTCTCGCCCTTTGAAGAATTCCAGCGGTTCAAGACGCATCCGGCGATCCGCGCCACGTTCGAGGGCGGCAAGCGGCTCTCTTATGGCGCGCGCGCGATTACCGAGGGCGGCTGGCAGTCGGTGCCGAAAGTGAGCTTCCCCGGCGGCGCGCTGATCGGCTGCTCCGCCGGCTTCGTCAATGTGCCGCGCATCAAGGGCAGCCACAATGCGGTGCTTTCGGGCATCCTGACCGCCGACCGGGTGGCGGCGGCGATTGCAGCGGGGCGCGCCCATGACGAGATCGTCGAACTCGAAAGCGACTGGCGCCAGGGCGCGATCGGCACCGATCTCAAGCGCGTGCGCAACGTCAAGCCGCTCTGGTCGCGCTTCGGCACGGTCGCCGGCGTGGCGCTGGGCGGGCTCGATATGTGGACCAACCAGCTCTTCGGCTTCTCCTTTTTCGGGACGCTGAAGCATGGCAAGACCGACGCGCAATCGCTGGAGCCGGCCGCCAAACACCAGAAGATCGCCTATCCCAAGCCCGATGGCGTCCTGACCTTCGACCGGCTCTCCTCGGTCTTCCTGTCCAACACCAATCATGAGGAGGACCAGCCGGTTCATCTGAAGGTGAAGGACATGGACCTGCAGAAGCGCTCCGAGCACGATGTCTATGCCGGCCCGTCCGCGCGCTACTGTCCTGCCGGGGTCTATGAATGGGTGGAAAAGGACGGCGAACCCGCCTTCGTCATCAACGCGCAGAACTGCGTTCACTGCAAGACCTGCGACATCAAGGACCCGAACGGCAACATCACCTGGGTGCCGCCCCAGGGCGGCGAGGGGCCGGTCTATCCGAATATGTGAGGGGCGGAAGAGGGCTTTCGAGCATCGGCGTTGCGGGTTCTGACAGAGCCGCGACGTCCTGGACTGTTAACAAAGACTAAGCGCCCCGCACCCTCCTTTACCCCTTGTTAACCATAAATTCCGCATGCTCCTGGCCATAGAATCACCTGATTTGAGGCCCTGACATGTCCTTTTCCCGCCGTGGATTTCTTCTCGGCGCAGCCGGTCTTTTGGCCGGCTGCAGCCAGACCACGCCCAGCCCGTTCATCCAGGCTTCCGCTCAGAATTACGGCCCGATCGCAGACGAGAAGTTTCCCTTGCCGGCCATGCCGCTGGATAAGCTGGCGCCGGAGCTGCGACGGCAGGAAGTTGCCTATCCCGCGCCTTACAAGGCTGGTACGATCGTGGTGGATACGGGCGCGCGCCGGCTCTACTACGTTCTTGGTGATGGCAGAGCGATGCGCTACGGCATCGGCGTCGGCCGTGCCGGCTATGCGCTCTCGGGCAATGCCTATATCGGCCGCAAGGCGGAATGGCCCTCTTGGACGCCGACGCCGAACATGATCCGCCGCGATCCGCACAAGAACCTGCGCTATGCCCGGGGCGTGCCCGGCGGGCTCAACAATCCGCTCGGCGCGCGCGCCATGTACCTCTACCGGGGCGGCAACGACACGATGTTCCGCATCCACGGCACCAACCAGCCCTGGTCGATCGGCCAGGCCATGTCGTCGGGTTGCGTGCGCATGCTCAATCACGACGTGATCGATCTCTATGAGCGCGCCAAGGTCGGCGGACAGGTGATCGTCATTCAGGGCTCGCATCCGGCCGAAAGCTTCGCGGCTCTTTGAGGACGTCGGTCGGCGCGCCCGGTCTCAGGGCCGGGCGAAGAGCTGGTAGCTGAAGGTCACCCGGTCGCTCGGGCGGCCATAGAGATAGTTGAGCGAGATGATGCCGGCCTGCGTGGTCGGCTGGCGGTCGTGCTGATGGCTTTCAAGCACCTGCC
This sequence comes from Xaviernesmea oryzae, assembly GCF_900109605.1. GTDB lineage: Bacteria > Pseudomonadota > Alphaproteobacteria > Rhizobiales > Rhizobiaceae > Xaviernesmea > Xaviernesmea oryzae. The sequence continues at coordinate 22,230 of NZ_FOAM01000012.1, read as the reverse complement.
TCAGCGACTTGGTCATCGGCTTGTCGCCTCGCCAGACGAAGAGCAACGGCCGGTTCGGATCATCGAGCGCGGCCTGCTCGAAGGCTTCGTAATCCAGCGTGATCACGTCGGCCCGCTGGAAACTGAAGCGCAGATTGCCGGCTAGCTGCCGGTCGCTGCCGATGATCACCGTGTCCGGCGCCTGCGGAACGGCCTCGGCCAGCATCCGCGAGAGCGTCGGATAGGGAACGTTCTGCTTGTTGTATTTGCCGGTCCAGCCGGCCAGGCTCACGCGCAGGAACAGGATGGCCGGCACGAGCACGACGATGACGCCGATGATCGGCAGGAAGCGTGCGAGCAGGCGGCGCCCGTTAACGCCTGCCGCTTCCGCCTTCAGGCAGAGATAGAGCGGCAGGACGATCAGGACCGGCGAGAGCCAGCGCTCCTTGAAGCTGTCCGCATCGGTGATAAGCGTCGTCATCAACAGGATGAGCAGGAAAACCAGCATCATCCGCTCGAACAGTTTTGCCAGCGGCGCGCTGGCCTTCGTGGTGCGGACAAGGTCCCGCCGGCCGAGCACCAAAGCGAAGAGCACGACGGTCAAGGCGCAAAAGCCGAGCGCCGCGCCGCCGAGCGATAGGACGCCGCCTGCCAGATCGGCCAGAATGCTGACCGGCGCGCCGTCATCCTCCAGCTTCCCCAGGGTTTCCCGCGCGGCAATTCCGGCATTTTGCCAGAGCCACAGCCCATGGGGCAGAAAGACCAGCAGTGCGACGGCCGCCGACACCAGAATGCGGGGATCGAACAGCCGCCCGCGCAGGTCCTTGAGGCTGAGAAGCGCCACCGCGAAGGAGAAGGGCAGCAGCACGAAATTATACTTCGACAGCATGCCCAGCCCGGTCGCAACGCCGATCAGAACGAAGCTGACGAGGCTTGGCCGTCCAAGCGTCCGCACGCAGGCCCAGAGAAACAGCACGGCGGCGGCGCTGAGCGCGACGGAGTGGGTCAGATCGCGCTGCGATTCCCAGGCGATATGCGGGATGGTCAACAGCCCGAGCGGCGTGAGAAGGGTGAGCGCGCGGTCTTTGAGGCTCTCGCGCGCCAGCAGGAAATAGAAGCCATAAAGGCTCAGCAGAAAGCCTGCTTTCACCGCTGCGATGGATGACAGAGTCAGGCCGGCGACAAGGCTGACGCCATATTGCACCCAATTATAGAGCGGCGGCTGGCTGTCATAGCCGGCCGAAAGCCATTGGGTCAGCAGCGCCTGTTGCGCCTCGTCCATTTCCAGCGAGGCCGGCAGCGCCAGGCGCACGGCCATGTTGACAAGCAGATAGGCGCCGATCAGCGCGACGATCCGCCCCGGTCGGCGCTCCAGCGCCTCGATGAGACGCGCCATCATGCCATCAATCCGCTTGCCGGAAGACCTGGCGCACGGTGTAGCTGCCGGTCTCCTTGTTCTGGAAATAGGTGCGGGCGATCATCTCGGAGAGAATGCCCGTGGTGATCAGCTGCACCGATGAGAGAAACAGCATGACGCCGATGATCAGAAGCGGACGCGTGCCAATATCTTGACCGAAAATGAACTTCTGAACGGCGAGGAAGGTCAGGATCAGCATGCTGATCGCGCCGATCCCCAGGCCGAGCGAGCCGAAGAAATGGCCGGGTCGGGCGCGATAGCGCATGAAGAACAGCACCGAGAGCAGATCGAGGATCACCCGGAAGGTGCGCGAAATCCCGTATTTCGACGTGCCATAGGCGCGGGCGGAATGGTTGACGGCCATTTCGCCGATGCGCGAGCTCGGCACCACGGCCGCGACCCAGGCGGGGATGAAGCGGTGCATCTCGCCCAAAAGCTTTACCTGCTTGATGACGGCGCTGCGGTAGAGCTTCAGGCTGCAGCCATAATCATGCAGTTTCACGCCGGTGATGCGGCCGATCAGCTTGTTGGCGCACCAGGAGGGCACCTTGCGCAGGAACAGGCCGTCCTTGCGATTCTTGCGCCAGCCGACGAGGAGGTCGAGGTCGCGGGCTTCCAGCTCGGCCGCCATGCGCGGAATGTCGGCCGGGTCGTTCTGCAGGTCTCCGTCGAGCGTGGCGATCAGCCGGCCATCGGCCTGATCGATGCCCGCCTGCATGGCGGCCGTCTGGCCGAAATTGCGCTGGAGCTCGACGATCACGGCCTCGATATCGGGGCGGGCGATGGCGGTGCGGGCCCTGAGGATGGTTGCGTCGGTGCTGCCGTCATCCACGAGAACCAGGTTCCAGCGCCCGGCATAGGCTGCCATGCCCACCACGATCCGGTCGATCAAAGGACCGACGCTTTCTTCCTCGTTGAACAGCGGCACGACCAGCGAGAGATCCACCGGCTCGGCGCCTGGTCTTGCGATTGCGGTCACGTCCACGATGCCTTATCCCGTCGTCAATGATGCGCGCTTCCTATTGCATGGCCTGATGATCGCCACAAGCTGCGGGATGATGCCCAGGGCTTGCGGAGAGACCTGGCGCGGCCGTGGGCGCCGAGCGTGCCGCGGCTTCGAGAAAGAGACGAGACATGGCCGACTTCCTGCGCCGTCATGCGGCGGCGCTTATCAGCCTCGTGGCGGTCGTCGCCTATTGCGGCTTCATCGAATGGATGTGGGGCTGGGGCCGCATCCTTTCGGCCTGGAGCGCGATCGGGCCGGGGCCGGTGGCGCTGGCGCTGGGGCTGATGATCGTCACCCATCTCGTGCGCTGCCTGCGGGTCTATGATTATTTCCGCGCCGATCTCTCCGGTGCCTTTCTGCGGCTGTTCCGGGTTACGCAGGTGCACAACCTCGCCAATATTCTCCTGCCGTTTCGCGCCGGCGAGGCGTCTTTCTTCGTGCTGATGCGCAGTGAGTTCGCCATGCCGATGACGCGCTCAGCCGCTTCGCTTCTGTGGATGCGGGTCCTGGACCTGCACGCGCTCCTGGCGGTCGGTCTGATCGGCCTCGTGGTCAAGGCGCCGCTCGTCTGGCCGGCGGCGCTGGCCTGGTGTGCCTATTGCGCCGCGCCGATCCTCGGCTTTGCCTTCCAGAAGCCGCTGTTCGCCTTTGTCATCCGCCGCTTTCCCCGCAAGGTCGCCCGCCTGGCGGAAGGGGTGCTCTCCGGCCTGCCGTCGTCCTGGGGCCCGTTCTTCCGGGCCTGGGCAATGACGGTGCTCAACTGGACGGTGAAGGTCGTGACCATCGCCTGGATCCTGCATCTCCTGGGCGTGCCAGGCTTCAGCGCGCCGCTCGGCGGAGCGCTCGGCGGAGAGCTCTCCTCCGTTTTGCCGGCCCATGCGCCGGGTGGGGTCGGTACCTATCCGGCCGGCATCGTCGCCGGCGCGCTGGCCTTCGGCGCGGGCGACGGGGCAGACGTTCTGACAGCGCTGAGCCAGGCGGCGGTCAATGTCCATCTCATGGTGCTGGTCTCGGCCGCCGCCGGCACGCTGCTGAGTCTGGTGCTTGCGCCACGCGCGGCGCAAGGCGCCCGGCCGGCCGCATAGCCGCTTGAGAACCCTCCGCCGCGTGGCCTTGGCAGCGGAGGGTCCTGAGGCTCAGGCAAAGCGCCTGTTGGCTTCTGCTGGTACGAGCGACGGCGCGGGGGCGGTCTTCCAGGCCACGACCATCAGGGCGCCGATGATGCTGATATGCTCGACCGCGACATAGAACTCATGCAGCGCCTGATCGCCGGCCATGGTCCAGAAGGCATGCGCGATCGGAATGGTCAGCGCGGTGAAGACCGCCAGCATGCCGGCGCCGAGCCAGACCAGCCGGCCGGAGATGATGAGCCCCGCGCCGACGAGCTGGGTGACGATCACCAAAACGGCGATGAGGGCGGCGGGCTGCAGGCCGAAAAACGCCATTTCCGCCTTGGCGGCTTCAAAGTCCAGCAGCTTCGACAGGCCGCTGCCCCAGAACATGAAGGTCAGGACGATGCGCGCGGCGACGCCGAAAGCACGCGATGCGATGATGCTGTGAAATGCCTGTGTCATAGCTATCCCCTTGGGTTTCCAAAGAGACCGGCCCGCTGCCGATGAGCGGCCCTCTCCGGTCCCTCGGCCTGCCGCTGCGGTCCATCCGAAGCGTGCAGCCTTGCCATTCTTGTAGCAGTGGCCGGTCCGCGGCGGCGTTCCCGGCGGAACAGCATGCACCGTCTCGTCTTTTTCGTTCAACCGGCATGGAACGCCGATGACTTCGCGCGCAAGCGACTTATATGCAGCGGCGATGCGATAGGGACGCGCGAGGCGACGGATGAAGATCAAGGCCATTCTCAATCGCGGCGGCGGCACGTTCCGCACCACCGATATGGACCGCTACAGGGCGGAGATGGAGCGCATTTTCGGCGAGGCCGGGCACGAGATCGATATTGCGGTGGTCGCCGGCGACGAGATCGAGGCGGCGCTTGCCCGCACCTCGGCGCGCGACGATCTCGATGCGATGATCGCCGGCGGTGGCGATGGCACGATCTCCGGCGCAGCGGCGCTGGCCTGGAGAAACGGCATGCCGCTCGGCGTCATCCCCGCCGGCACCATGAACCTCTTCGCCCGCACGCTGAAACTGCCGCTCGACATCTGGCGCGTGCTGGATGTGCTGGCGGACGGGCAGGTGATTTCGGGCGATATCGCCAGCGCCAATGGCCGCGCCTTCGTCCATCAATATTCGGCCGGGCTGCATGCGCGCATGGTGCGCTATCGCGAACGCTTCTCCTTCGCCTCCCGCCTCGGCAAGATCTCGGCCAGCACCCGCGCGGCCATTGGCGTCATCCTCAATCCGCCGGAATTCTCGGTGCAGGTGACGATGGCGGGCCGGACGGAGAAGCGCCGGGTTTCGGCCATTTCCGTTTCCAACAACCATTTCGGGCATGACACGCTGATGTATGCCGACGACATCACCGGCGGCCATCTCGGTTTTTACACGGCGCCGCCTTTGAAGTCGCTCGGCGTGGCCAAGCTCGCCTTCGACGTGCTGCGCGGCAAATTCCGCGAAAGCCCACTGATCAGCGGCACCGATGCCGTGGCCGTCGATCTGCATTTCCCGCGGGTGAAGGGCAATTGCGTTATCGATGGCGAATTGCTGAAGCTGGAGCGCGACGTGGCGCTGCGCATCCATCCCGGTGAGCTGAAGCTGCTGGTCGGCAAGCCGGCTCTGGAAGAGCCCTCGCCCCTCACGCCGCTGCTGGAGACGATCGGAACACCGTTTCGACGCAACAGCTGACCAGCATCGCGCTTTCGCGCGATGAGAGTGCGATGCTGCGCAGACCGTCAGGCCGGGATGCGCTTCAGGCGATCAGGCTCTTGTCGGTCCACAGGCGAAAGCCGCCTTCGAAGGCGAGCGTGTTGTCGCCCCGGCGGCATCTGTGCGGCAGGGTCTTCAGTTTGTCGACATTGCCGCCGCCGAGCACCACATAGTCAGGTTCAAGGGCCGCCGTCAGGCGCTCGACCACATCGAAGACCCGCTTGCGCCAGGTGTGGTTGCCCTTCTTTTCGCGATAGGCTTCGCTGACATAGTGCTCGTAGCTCTTGCCCTTGCGGAAGGGCAGGTGGGCGAGCTCCATGGGCTGCGCCACGTTTTCGATGATCATCGCCGCACCAAGCCCGGTTCCCAGGCCGAGAAACAGCATGCGCCCGCCGCGATAGGAGCCCACCGCCTGCATCAGCGCATCGTTGACGATGCGCACGGGGCAGCCGAAGGCCCCGGCATAATCGAAGCCGACCCAGCCTTCGCCAAGATTGACCGGTTCGCGCAAGGGCTTGCTGTGCACCACGGGACCGGGATAGCCCATGGTGATCACATCATAGCGTAAGCCAGCCGCCATGGTCTTGACGGCCGCGACCATGGCAGGACCGGTCATCGTCTTACCGCTCTCGACCTTCTTTTCCGCGCCGCCGGCGCTGGAGCGGATCTTCACATGGCTGCCGCCGATATCGATCGCCAGAACGGTCGGGTTGGCGCCTTTGGCCTGATCGTCCGTCATGCCGGTCTTCCCCTTGGCGCCAGCCGATCCGATGGTGATCGCAGCGGCGCCTTTATGCTTTGTTGTTCGGCTCATGGTGCGGTCGATCCTCGTTCACGCCGGATCGACCCAGCCGCCGGGCGGCGCGAAATCGGCCATCTCGGCGGGTCCCCAGCTGCCTGGCTGGTAGGAGCCCGGTTTGGCGGGGTTGTCCAGGATCGGTTCGATGATCTTCCAGGCCAGCTCCGCCGCATCCTGACGGGTGAAGAGCTGGCGCTCGCCGGCCATGGCGTCGCCGATCAGCCGTTCATAGGGCGCCATGTCGCCGACGCCGTCATCGACGGCCGCCAGTTCCACCGCCTCGCCCTGCATGCCGTCGCCGGCCAGCTTGCGTCGGGCGCCGATGCCGATGGCGATATCCGGCCCCAGGCGAAAGCGTACATAGTTGGACGGCGTTTGCGCCCCATTGTCGAACAAAGCGACCGGCGGCTGCTTGAAGCGCACCACCACCTCGGTCGCATGCGCGGGAAGGTTCTTGCCGGCGCGGATGAAGAAGGGCACACTGTTCCAGCGCCAGGTCTGGACGCGGAAGCGCGCGGCGGCAAAGGTCTCGCGGCTGGAGCCCGGCGCCACGCCCGGCTCATCGAGATAGCCATCGAACTGGCCGCGCACGACATCGGCATGGGTCAGCGGCGGCATGGCTTTCAGGATCTGAACCTTCTCATCGACGAGATCGTCCGACGCGCTGGAGGCCGGCGGCTCCATGGCCAGAAGCAAGAGCACGTTGACCAGATGGTTCTGGATGACGTCGCGGATGCAGCCGACCTCGTCATAGAACTTGCCGCGCCCCTTGATGCCGAAATCCTCGGCCATGGTGATCTGCACGCTCTCCACGTGGTCACGGTTCCAGACCGGCTCCAGGAAGGAATTGGCAAAGCGGAAATAGAGCAGGTTCTGGATCGCTTCCTTGCCGAGGAAGTGGTCGATGCGGAAAATCGCCTCTTCCTCGAACACCGCATGCAGGGCCGCATTGAGCGCCTTGGCGGAGGCGAGGTCATGGCCAAAGGGCTTTTCCACCATCAACCGTGCCGTTGCCGCGATGCCGGCCGTGCTCAGGCCGGTCACCACGGTTTCGAACAGGGATGGCGGAATGGCGAGATAGTAGAGCGGATGCTGATGCTGTCCGAGCGCCGTGCGCAGCTGCGCGAAGGTTTCCGGGTTGCGATAGTCGCCGGAGACATAACTCAGCCGGGCGGCGAGCTTGTCGAACACCGCCTCGTCGATGGCATCGACATGGGTTGCCACCGCATCCCGCGCCCGGGCCACCAGCTGCTCGCGCGACCAGGCATCGAATGCGACGCCGATAATGGGCGTATCGAGCGTGCCGCGTTTCATCATCGCATAGAGCGACGGAAAGATCATCTTATGCGCCAGATCGCCCGTGGCGCCGAACACCACGAGCACGTCGGATTTCTGCCTTGTCGTCATCGTCACCCGCTCCTTCGAATATTGTGCACCGGACGCCGGCAATCTGGCCGTTCCGGGCCCGGCTGTTTTCCTCGCCGCTCGCGGCTGCACCGCCCGCGCTGAGGGCAGTGGTTGTATCAGCCCGTGAGGTCGACAGCGAAATTCCAGTTTTCCCACTGGCCGGACTCCGGCCAGAAGAATGTGAAGACGACCGTCGTGCCGGCTGCAACGTCCTGCACCGGCAAGTCGGCGAAATAGGTGCCGAGGCCGGAGGCCATGGTTTCGATGTCGGCCGCCGTCGCCCAGCCGTCCCTGCTCCAGTGCACGCGGGCCGGTGCCGCCAGCTCAAGTCGCAGCGCCTTGCCGACCGGCATGCTGGCGATCAGATTGTTGAACCGCCAGATGCGCAGCGACGACGCTGTTTTCGTGCGGATATAGCGCTCGACGCCCTGTGGCGGCGTGTCGAAAACCGCACCATCGGCCAGTGAGCGCAGGAGCTTGATATGCTCGGAATGCGCCCAGACGAGCGGCATGGCACTGCCCGAGGGGCGGCCAAGGAAGAGTTCGGCTTCCGGAATATCCGCGCTGTCCCAGACCTGTTCGGGCAGCAGGCCGCCTGCGCCCGCCGATTGCTCCAAGGTCGACAAAAGCGCTTGCGCCACCTCGGCTCGACCGGCCGCGAGTTCGTAATGGGCGCGCTCGCCTGTCAGAAGCGGCCATGCCCGCCCTTGGCCCGTGCCGTCGAAGGGCCGGCCATCGGCATGCTCGCCATAGCCGTCGCCGGTATAGCGATACCAGACCGGGCCCTGCGGCAGATCGACTTTCAGGCTATGGTCGATGGCCTTGATGGTCGCGAGAATATGAGGGTCGTCCGGCGCGCGCAGGCCGAAGCGCACCAGTGCCAAGGCATCGGGGCTGATGACTGTGCCTGTCGGCAGCAGCGCGCGTTCGGGCGTCTGGTTACGGATCGGCGTGGTGCCCAGGGGGTTCGCCGCATCGCTCGCCCCGGGCGCGGCGATGCGCACATAATGGCCGGTGATACCAAGCGCGTCGCAGAAGGCCTTGTCGCCGAAAAACGTCCAGCTTTCAATCTGCTCGTTCCAGCAGTCGGCCGTTTCGCGCAGGTGCCGCGCCGCTGCGCCATCGCCCTCGATCTCCAGGAGATCGGCGGCAGCGAGCAGGGCGGCAATCTCCACGGCAAGCGTGAAGGGGCTGTAGCCGGCATCCTCTTCCCAGCGGTCTTCTTCCGTGGCGGGGCCGTTTTGCAGAATGTAGCCGGCTGCGCGGCGGATCATCGCGGCAAAGCGCGCCTGCGCCTCGGCATCCAGATGCCCATGCCGGCGCAGCATATCGGCCAGCAGGATGGGGAAGGCGCTCTCGTCCATCTGCACGCCCGGCCAATAGGGCTTGCCATCCAGCCAGAGGTTTTGCGGCCATCGGCCGGATGGCGCCTGCACCTCGCGCAGATAGTCGAGGATCGCCAAAGCCTCCCCCGCATCGCCCGCCGCCAGAAAGCCTCCCGCCGTTTCCACGAGATCGCGCGGCCAGACCAGATGATAGCCGCCAAGATCGTCATCCCCCTTGGAAAAGCCCCAGGGGATCGACAGGCTGGCCACGACCGCGCCGGGCCGGTCCACGGCGCGGTGGGCTGCCAGCACGGCAGTGGACACGCGATAGGCGTCGATGCCGTCTCGCAGGCCCCGGTCGAGCGGCTTGAGGCCACTCTGCCAGTGGTTCCAATTGGCGATATAGCTGGTCCGCGCCCGTTCGAAGCCATCGTCCAGGCTGGCCATGGCGGCGGCGGCCGCCTCGTTCTCCGTCTGGCCGAAGCCGAGAGCCAGCGTTGCCTTCTGGCAGGTGGCGCTGAAATCGATCTCGCCGGCCAGGGCCACATTGCCGTCGTCGGCGCGGAAATATTGATCGACGATCCGTCCATGCGCGCGCAACTGCTGCCAGCCATCGGCAGTGCCGACAAAGCCGGCGCTGGCGGCACGCCAGGGCAGATCGCAGACCAGGGCGAGGTAGCGCGAGCGCCCGGTGGCAAAAAGAACCGTCCGGCCCCGATATTCGCCGATCCAGGCCGAGTTCAGATCGCCGGCATTGACGAGATGCGGCGCCAGCAGCACCGTAACCCGTAGCTCTGCCAAATCGCGCGTCAGCGCGGTCAGCGAGACCTGCTGCAGAACGCAGGCGCGGGCGGGATCGGTGATCACCTGCTTCTCCACCCGGTAAGCGCCGTCGCGCGCCGTATTGACGATCGAAAAAGCGGGGACGCCGGCGGAAAGCGGACGGGTGAGCGAGGTGCAATCGCGCTTTTCCTCGGAGAAATAGCCATCCGGCCCGGTGACGACGAAGCCGAGATCGCGCGTGCAGGCGCTGTCGACGCGCGGATAATAGATCTCGTTGAGAATGCCGTGGCTCAAAGTGAACCAGACCGGCGATGCCTCGGAGAGCGCCGTTCCAACCCCATTCTTGGCGCTCGACGTCCACCGCGCCGCGCCCCCGGGCGCGCCCGGCGCTGCATCGAAGCGCGGCATGGCATCGGCCGGCCTTTGCAGGTGTGCAGGCTCTTGCGTCGGTCTCGCTTGCATCGCCTCATGCGGGGTCATCACAGAACGCTCCGATATGCGGGCACGACGGGGTTTCCAGGGGCAGCGCTCATAAACTTTCCCGTTTCGAAGCCATGCCTGATGCAGCTTCACGCCATGAACTTAGGCGCGCAGCCTTCGCCGGCAAATTACGATTTGGTAATTCTTCACTTGCCGGTAATGCCAGACCGGGGCACGCGCGATTACGCACAGGGCGGCACCGTCGCGTGGCACAAAGCGCCGTTACATCGGATGGGGGAGCGGAGCTGAAAGGGAGGATGTCAGGCAATGACAAAAGCCCGGCGGGAGTATCGCGCTCCCGCCGAAACCTGCGGATAATCCGCAGCCTTGTGACGCTCAGCGCGCCTCAGGCTGGCTCAAAACTCAGCGCCACGCCGTTCATGCAGTAGCGCAGGCCCGTCGGCGCAGGGCCATCGGGGAAGACATGGCCGAGATGGGCGTCGCAATCGGCGCAACGGATCTCCGTGCGCACCATGCCGTAGGACATGTCGCGATGTGCGGTGATCGCGTCGGGCTCGATCGGCTGGGTGAAGCTCGGCCAGCCCGTGCCGGAATTGAACTTGGCCTTGGCATCGTAAAGCGTCTTGCCGCAGCAGATGCAATGATAGGTGCCCGGCTTGCTCGAATCGAAATCCGGGCTCGAAAAGGCCCGTTCCGTGCCGTGCTGCCGGGTGATCCGATATTGCTCCGGCGTCAGCTGGGCGCGCCATTCCTCATCGCTCTTGTGAACCTTCAAACCGGTCGTGGTCCCGGTCGTTTGGGGCGTCGATGTGTTCATGATTCTTCTCCCTGGTCATGTTGCGGGTGCCGCAAAAGGCACATGTCGGAAAAGCCGGCGTGATGTTTGCCATCGAGAGCGGCAAAAGCATGTCATACGAGCTGCCGCGCGGCACCGGCGACTTGCGCCGGCGATGCGCGGCGTTTTGCTCTGTCGCCGCGTCCATCTACGGCGTCTTGCGTCCCGCCTGGCTTTCTGCCGTCCATATAGGGAGCGTCAAGCGGCGGACAAAGGCCCGGCTTGAACGCTGCCTGCGCTCCGTGCGCGCCGATCTCAGCCCGGAGGACGTCCGGCGCGGCGCGCGGCATGCGCCTCGATGGCCAGAAAGCCCTCATTGATCAGGATCGCGAGAATGGCGACCACCATCGCCCCTTGCAGCACAAAGGCGGTGTTGCCGGTCAGCAGGCCGGAGATGATCACTTCGCCCAGCGTGGCGGCAGCCACCGTCGAACCGATGGTGGCGGTGGACAGCGCGATGACCGCCGAAAGGCGGATGCCGGAGAGAATGACCGGCCAGGCCAGCGGCAGCTCCACCTTCACCAGCCTCTGCCATGCCGTCATGCCGGACGCGGTGGCGGCGCTGCGTGTCTCGGGCGCAATCTCCGTCAGCCCTGTCAGCGCGGTTTCGAAGATCGGCAGCAGGCCATAGAGAAACAGGGCGATCAGCGTCGGTCCCGAGCCGAAGCCGAAGATCGGCACGGCGAGCGCCAGCACGGCCACGGGCGGAAAGGTCTGGCCGATATTGGCGATGGCGCGCGCCAGCGGCAGGAAGGCGAGGCCGGACGCCCGGGTGGTGGCGATCGCAAGGCCAATGGACACCAGCGTTGCCGCCAGCGTCGAGGCCGCCACCAGCGCTAGGTGGTGGAGCGTCAAAGTCAAAAGCGGCGTCTGCGTGTAGATCGGCGCGGCGCCATTGCGTGTCAGCGGCGCAAACAGGCCGGAAAAGGCAAGCGGCTGCGCGAGAAACACCCCGAGCAGTACGACGAGCCCCAGCATGATGATCCGCAGCCGCATCACAGCGGCCCTGCCGCCCGCGCTTCCAGCGCGGTGCGGGTGATGCGGCCGATGATGCGCCCGTCTTTTTCCACCGGCAGCGCGGCGCGGCGCGACCAAAGGCTTTCCGACAGCGCGGCCCGCAGCGACAGTGCGGCAGCCACCGGCTCGCCCGGCGCGTCACCGGGTTCCAGAATGTCTTCGATCGTGGTCAGCGACAGCAGCCGCAGGGCCCGCTCCCCGGCGCCGAGCAGGCTGCGCACGAAATCCGTGGCCGGTTCGGCGATGATGGCCTGCGGCCGGTCATATTGCACCAGGCGTCCGCCATCCATCACGCCGATGCGCGTGCCAAGCCGCAGCGCCTCGTCCATATCATGGGTCACCAGCATGACCGTCGTGCCATAGCGCTTCTGGATGGCGGCGAGATCGTCCTGCGCCTTTTCGCGGATGATCGGATCGAGCGCCCCGAAGGGTTCGTCCATCAAAAGCACGGGAGGCTCTGCCGCCAGCGCCCGGGCCACGCCGACACGCTGGCTCTGGCCGCCGGAGAGCTCGTAGGGCATGCGGTCGCGAAACAGTGCGGGATCGAGGTGGAAGAGCGACAGCAGCTCGTCCACCCGAGCGCGGATCCGCGTCTGCGGCCAGCCGAGAAGCGCCGGCACGGTCGCGATATTCTCGGCCACCGTGCGGTGCGGAAACAGGCCGTGGCCCTGCAGCGCATAGCCGATGCCCCGGCGCAGCGCCGGGGCCGGCTGGTCGCGAATGTCGCGGCCATTAATGCGGATCGTTCCGGACGACGGCTCAACCAGGCGGTTGACCATGCGCAAAAGCGTGGTCTTGCCGGAGCCGGACGTGCCGACGATCACCGCGATTTCGCTTTGGCCGACATCCAGCGAGACATGCGATACGGCAGCGACCTCGCCATAGAGACGGCTGACATTCTCGATTTCGATCATGGGGCCTCCGATGTCAGGGCCGAGGCGCGGGCCTTGCCGCGCGGTTGGTGGCGGGTGAGGTCGATCAGCGCATCGAGAAGGACGGCGGCGGCAAAAGACATGGCGACCGTTGGCAGCGCGCCGAGCAGCACGAGATCGATCGCCGTCTGGCTGATGCCCTGGAAGACGAAAACCCCGAGGCCGCCGCCGCCGACGAGGCCGGCGATGACCGAGAGGCCGATATTCTGGACAAGCACGATGCGCACGCCCGTCAGGATCACCGGCAGGGCCAGCGGCAGCTCCACCTGGACGAGCTTCTGGCGCGCCGTCATGCCCATGGCATCGGCCGCCTCGCGCGTTTCCGCCGGCACGGCTTCGAAACCGGTGATGGTGGAGGCGACGATCGGCAGCAGCGAATAGGCCAGCAGCGCCAGGAAGGCCGGGGCGACGCCGATGCCGGCAATGCCCAGCGCGCTTGCCCCGGGCACCTGCGCGGCCACCCAGGCGAGCGGCGCGATCAAAAGGCCGAACAGCGCCATGGACGGCACGGTCTGAAGGACGTTCAGCGCCGGGAGAAGCACGCGGCGCAAGGGCGCGATTCGCCGCATCGCGATGGCCAGCGGCAAGCCGATGACGACGGCTGCGAGGAGCGAGAAGACGGAGAGGGCGGCATGCACGCGCAGCTCGCGCGAGAAGGCATCGGACCGGCTGGCATATTCCCGCAGCACCGAAAGATCGCGCCAGAGGCCCGAGGCGAAAAAGCCGGCAAGAACGAGGATGGCCACGATCAAGGCTGCGATCCGCCCAAGCGGCGAAAGCCGCATGCGCACCAGCGCATCCGCCAGCGCCAGCGCGAAGGCGAAGAGAAGTACCCAGGCGCCGGCGGCTGGCGAGACCCGCGCATAGGCATTGCCCGGCGGCGCAAGATGCGCGGCAGACAGGCCAATGGCGATGCCCAGGGCGATCAGCCCGGCAACACCGGCTGCAAGCCTTGCCTTAGCACCAACGCGGGTGACGAGGAGAAGCGCGGCCAGCGTCATGATCGAACCGAACGCCAGTTCCAGGCCACTGGGCAAGGCATTCCAGAAGGGCAAAGCCTGCGCGGCGGCGATCCGGTTTGGCCGCAGCAGCATCAGCGGCTGAAGAGAGAGCGCCGCCAAAGCGAGAACGGCGAGCGTCGCGCCCAAGGTATCGATCGGCAAGCGCATCGGGCGCGGCGCATCGAGGCCGGTGCTCATACGTGCCTGCTCCCCAAGCGAGATGCAGACGCGCCGTGATGGGTGCTGCAGCCGGGGCCATGGTGACGCGACGACATGCCGGATACGCCTGCGCCAGCCCGTTGCGGCCATCTCGCTATTGCGTGTGGTGCATGCATGATCATGGTCTGCACTGACGGAGAGGGAAAGAAAGTTCGGCCCCGGAGCGCGTGTCTCCAGGGCCGAACCGATCGATGCGCTTGAGGGCGCTTACTTCGCAAAGCCGTTCTTGGACAGGAAGTCCTTGGCGACGGTCGCGGCGGGCTCGCCGCCGATCTGCACGCGGCCATTGAGGTCCTGCAGGGTGGCCAGGTCGAGCTTGTCGAAAACGGGCGCCAGCAGATCGGCAATCTCAGGATGTTCCTTCAAGATCGCCTCGCGGATCACAGGCGCGGGCTGGTAGACCGGCTGCACACCCTTGTCGTCTTCCAGAACCACGAGGCCGGCCTGGCCGATGGCGCCATCCGTGCCATAGACCATGGCGGCATCGGCGCCGGAGGTGCCCTGCGCGGCGGCGGCGATGGTGGCGGCCGTATCCCCGCCCGACAGCGTGATCAGCTGATCCGGCTTCAAGGTGAAGCCATAGGCTTTCTGAAACGCGGGCAGGGCGGCCGGCGAGGTGACGAATTCGGAAGAGGCGGCCAGCTTCACCTTGCCACCATCGGCAATATATTTGCCGAAATCGGAGAGTGTCTTCAGCTTGTTGGCCGAGGCGATATCCTGCTTGATGGCGATGGCCCAGGTGTTGTTGGCCGAAGCCGGCTTCAGCCAGACGAGCTTGTTGGCCGCATAATCCAGCTCCTTGGCCTTGGCATAGGCGGCCTTGGCATCCCGCCAGTCCGGCGCATCCGCCTGGTTGAAGAAGAAGGCGGCGTTGCCGGTATATTCCGGATAGATATCGATCTGGCCCTGGATCAGCGCCTCGCGCACGATCGGCGTCGCGCCCAGCTGCAGCTTGTCGGTGACGGCGATGTTCTTGGCCTTCAGCACCTGCAGAATGATATTGCCGAGAACCCCGCCTTCCGTGTCGATCTTGGAGGAGACGACCACATCGGCCTTTGCCGGGAGGGCAGCGAGAAGAACCGCGGCAAAGGCGGAAAGAAGCGTCTTTTTCATAAGGCAGGACCTTTCGGGTGGCGGTATGGCGAAGCTGATCCGGCAGGCGGCCGGGTTTTTGGAGAGCGTGATGCTCGCTGAACTAGCGCGCAGGCACAAGTTCGCCAGCCGTCGCCCAACGATGTGGCGTGAGAAAAAAATTCCAACCTTCCGCGATCGGGCGAATTGCCCGATGACTGCGCGACAGCCATCCAACAGGCCTCGCCCGGCCTGGAGAGCGCGGTGCCGCGCCTCGAGGCGATGCCCGACGGACGATGCCGAAGGGCTATCTTCCAGAATTGACTTCTGGCAATACGGCATCATCCCTCAACAGAGCGGCAAGCGAACCCTGCGAACCCTCTCACGCAGGTTTCAGCACCTTGTAGCGCAGGTGGACCGCGCCGTGCTCCAGCCGATCGCAGCCGATCAATGACAGCTCGGCCTTGCCGGCCAGGCCCTCGGTGCCGAATTCGACGACGCGATCGCTCGCCTTGCGCGCTTCAAGCGCCGGGGCGACGACGAAGCTCAATTCGTCCACCAGACCGGCGGCGATCAGCGCGCCATTGGTGCCGGCGCCGCCTTCGAGCAGGATGCGCTTGATGCCGAGCTCACGGTTCAGCATTTCCAGCATGGCACCCACATCCATCTCCGCGCTTTCGCTGACGAGATAGGAAACACCATCGGCAGCCAGCTCCGCGAGATGACTGTCGGGCACATCACGGCCAAGCAGCACAACGACATGATCGCCATAAAGCGATGCCCCTTCGAAATGCAGCTTGCCGGAACCGTCTATGGCAATGGCGAAGCTTTTTGCCGCGCGGTCGGCGAAATAGGCCGGCCGCTCCACGCTGTGCGGGCCGTCGACTGGATGCGGCCCGGCCTTGGAAATTTCCGCCATGGTGGTGCGCCCGACCATCCAGGCCTCGCCCGCAAGCTCGGCATGCAGCGCTTCATAGAGCTTCGACCAGTCGGACCGGCTGCCATCCGGGCTCGCCGTCCAGCGGCTAGGATGCAGGCTGCCATCGGGCGAGGTGATCATCAGGCAGATGATGGTGGGCTTCATGGGAGGTGCGCTTTCACGGCGAGGGACGAGAAAGGCGGGATGTAGCGCAGCAAAGCCGGCGCACAAGGCGAGGCTGCAGCGTCGGATCTGAGCAGCGTGACGCGGTCGCTCAGGCCATCGGGTCGCCAACCGTTGTCGCCGGAAAGATGAGGACGCCGTCTTGTGAGGGGCGTCCTGGTGGTCTTGATCGCGCACCACGACCGGTTGCCGCAGTCCCGAACCGCAAGCCCGCGCCGAGCGCTTTCTCGCATGAAACCCACTCAAGCCAGCGTGATCGTTTAAATCGTTTCGATCAGATCCTCCGCGTGGCTATGCTTAAGCGTTTGGCAAGGTGAGCGCGAGGGAATGCCGTGTCATATCACGGTGCTTCGCCGCATGCCGCTCGCTTTACCTCAAAAAAGCGCCCAGACAGCGGATCTCTGCTGGCAAAGCGAACGCTTTTGCTTAGACTCTCTTGGCGCCGGCGCGCCGGCCGCTGCTTCGTTCGGACAGCTGAGGACGATATCCAGCGTTTCCCAAAGCGCGCCCGCCTGTCGATGGCAAGGCGGCTCGTGCAAAAAGAAGCACGTTTTGCGTGTATTTCGTGTTCGTTTCGTGCCTGGGCTAAGTGCGTCGATGCGGCCGGATCTTCTCGCCGAACGATTTATGACAGGCGCTGAAGTCAAAGCCAAGCTTCTGCCACAAAGCAGCCAAAATAGAACAGGATGAACCTTCGATCTTTGTCGCGAAGCCGTTACCGAGGGTTGTTTCAAATGATTTGCTACATATCGAAATCGAATTTGCCGGCAATATTTGCGCGATGACGCGAATTTAGCATTGGCCTTTTTCTAATACGGTGTTAATCGAGCAGCAGCTCATGTCTTGGAAGTTCAATGCCGGTTTTGTTCAGGCTGTGGTCTATCAAGACAAGGGTGGTTTCGAAAGACGGCTTGCACCGCATTCTGTGTCGATAGGAAGATGAGCGCGGACAGATCTATTGAATATCTTGTTAATTGCGTGCTGATAAGATAACGCGCATGTTCGGATAGGTTGCGTCGGTTATTGCGCCGCACGGTCCAGGAGCCTGCTTCCCGGCAGCGCTTCTCCGTCAGATTCCCTGTCGCCGGCTCGCTTTACGACCGGTGCTCCACTGCCAGTCTTTGAAGACATTCCGGTAACCCGCCGGCATGTTCATGCATAAACCAAACGCGCCGCCAGCGGAGCGACTATTTTTCAACGGCGCCGCGCGCCGGAAGACGAACAAACTGAAGGAGACCATGATGAGTGATGTGACGACCGGCCCAGGCCGGGAGCTTCTGGCTGAACTGACGGCTGAAATCGTTTCGGCTTATGTCAGCAATCACAATGTCCCCGTCACTGAGCTGTCGAGCCTGATCAACGACGTGCATGCCGCGCTGAGCGGCACCGGCGCGCCTGTCCCCGCTCCGGCCGTGGCGGAAAAGCCGAAGCCGGCCGTGTCGGTGCGCAAGTCGGTTCAGGATGATCAGATCACCTGCCTGGAATGCGGCGGCACCTTCAAGTCCCTGAAGCGCCACCTGATGACGCATCATAGCCTCTCTCCGGAAGAATATCGCGAAAAATGGGATCTGGCCGTCGATTACCCGATGGTCGCTCCCGCCTATGCCGAAGCGCGCTCGCGTCTGGCCAAGGAAATGGGCCTCGGCCAGCGTCGCAAGCGCGGCTGATGGAAGCAGCGCGCCGACCGTCGGCGCGCATGATTTGACCACCGGGCCGGCGCTGCCGGGCCGGTCTGGTGTCTATGCAGCAAGGCGCTTTTGCCTCCTGCCATTGCCGCTCGGCTTTCCGCTTCGCACCGTCTTGGTGCCTCATGCGACGCCTCGGATCGCCCGCAGCCGTTCTCCCGCTCATTCCTCTGTCTCGATCCGCGTGTCATGGCTTGGCCCATCGGCTTTTTGCCGATTTCTGGCCATCGCCTCGCTGTCATGCGCCGGCTGTTGCGCTGCCGGGCCTCGTGATCGGCGATTTGGACGGAGTCAACGACCCCTGGTCCGTTCCGCTCGCGCATCCATTGCATGCGCCTACGATCTCGGTGCTCCCCTACCATCCCGTCCCCTCCATCCCGTCCCTTGACATCGCGCCTTGTCATCATCCTGCACGGGTAAAGCTCCTTCCGAGGCGCTTGAAAGGAATCGCAAAAGGCGTAGAAATGTTCTGGATTTGTTCCGACTCTTCATCTATGCATAGGAACATAATCCTAAATCGAAGGAGGCCGCCATGTTGCATCATCCACTGGAAACCCTGTCCCCCGCCTTTTTGCCGCAGCATGGAGCCATGGACGGTGCTGGGCAGGGCAGTGCGCGCTTGTCACGGAAGGCCTATGTGCCGGCGCCGGCGGACCCGGAGCTTGCTCGGCGTCCGCCGGCGGGCGCCCAGGGCGACGGGGCCGTCGGAGTGGCGATCGTCACCCGCTGCAGGATCGTTCAGACACTCGTGGAGGAAATGTCCGAACTGGCGGCCGAGCGGGTCGCGCTCCGGCGCAGCCGCCGGCGCTTGCGCTGCCACGTCAGGCAGATCGGCATGTATCTCTGCCACGTGATCCTGCAAATGTCGCTGACGGAGATCGGCATCGCCTATGGCAGGGATCGCACCACGGCCGGCCACGCCTGCCGCGTGGTGGAGGATCTGCGCGACGAGCCGGCCTATGATGCTTTCGTCACCCGTCTCGAACGGGTGATCCAGGCGATTTTTCCGCAGGCGCCCTTGGCCCTCTCCCCTGTCGAGCCGGCCCATGCCTGAGCGCGGGAGAGGAAAACGCCCCGCTGCGGCTAGTGTGCCGGGCATGCCTGCCGGGCAAGCGGTCTGGGCAGAGCTGCTGCACTTCCTCGCCGGCGGCGGAGGCTTCACCCTGGAGATCGGCACGGACGAGGGGTCCAGTCTCCTGCGCGGAGATGGCGCAAGGCTAATGGTCGATGCTCGCTTGCTGAGCCGGGCGGTCTCGCACGGCATCCTCAGCCGAAAGGGCAAGCTCTTTAGCCTTCGGCCGGAGGCGGCGGCGCATTTGCGCCGGCTGCTCGCCGCACCCCATGAGGCTTTCTCCGCCCAGCATGGCGCCCGCGAAACGGCGGATCTCATGATCGACGGCGCCTTGACGCGTGTGACGGTCAACCGGGCCGAGTCGCCGCTCGGCGGGCTCACCCGACTGAAGGAGAAGGGCGGTGGGGCGTTCCTGTCGCCCGAGGCATGCGAAGCGGGAGCGCGGCTTCATGCCGATTTCACCCGTGGCGGCCTGCAGCCACGGCTGACCATGCGCTATGAGCCGCATCTCGGCGGCTCCGCCAAAGGCACGGCACCCGGCATGGCCGAACTCAGCGATAGCGCCCTGTCCGCGCGCCTGCGGGTGGAAGCCGCGCTGGACGCCATCGGACCGGAACTTTCCGGCGTGGCGCTGGATGTCTGCTGCTTCGAAAAGGGACTGGAAACGGTGGAGCGCGAGCGGCAATGGCCGGCACGCTCAGCCAAGCTTTTGTTGCGCGCCGCGCTCCTGGCGCTCGCCCGCCACTACCAGCCGCCCGCACGGCGTAGCCGGGCTCGCCACGTCTGGAAGGAGGCGGCGGATGGGGACTAAGGACCTCAGCTCCTGTTAGCCTCCTGCACGCACTCTTATCTGCTGTCTCAGTCAGCTGACGATTTTGAGCATCGGATCGAAAGATGGGAGGCGATTTCGATGCGATGGTCCATCACGCAAAGGTTTTGCGGCTTGGCAGTTCCATCATCTGTCTGCTGGCATCTTCTCCGCGATGGGGAGAAGAGACATGCCTCGCGGCCCCTCATCGTCACGCACGCGGGACAAACGAAGTGACATCCGTTGTCTCAACGTCGGCATAACGCTTGGTGCAAGCGCCCTGGCCTCTTCTCCCCTCGGGGAGAGCGATTGTCTTCTCTGTCAAGCGTTTTGCCACGGCTTGTTGTCCCTGAGGATGGCGTCGAGGATGGTGAGAAGCTTTCGCATGGTCGCGACGACCGCGACGATCTTTGGCTTGCCTTGTGCGACGAGGCGATCGCGGAAGGTTGTCAGGGCGGGATTGTATCGGCTGGCGACCAAGGCTGCCATAAACAGCACGGCACGCACCTTCCCCCTGCCGCCGCCGATGAAGCTCTTGCCCTTCCACGTGCCCGATTGCCGCGTCCACGGCGCAAGCCCCGCCAGCGAAGCGATCTGGCTTCGGTCAAGGCTGCCCAGTTCAGGCAGTTCGGCCAGAAGGGTACGAGCCGTGGTCGACCCGACGGCAGGAACCGAGACGAGCAGCGTCTCGCGCACCTGCCATATCGGCGACTCACGGATGTGACCGTCGAGATCGGCATCAAGGCTTTCGAGCTCGCGCCGCAGGGCCGTCCGCAAGCGCTTGATGCTTTTCTGCGCCTGCTTGGCCAGCATCATGCGCAACCGGTTTTCTTCGGCCACGATCATCTGCACGATCTGGTGCCTGCGGGCAACGAGGTCTGAAAGAGCCTGTGTCTCGGCATCACGCAACGGCCGGATTTCGGGCTTGTTCGCCAACACGAAGGCAGCGATGACGGTCGCATCGATCGGATCGGTCTTGGCCCTGCGGCCAATGGCATTGGTATAGGCGCGCACCTGTGCCGGATTGACGACAAGCACAGTCAATCCCGCCGACGATAGCCCGGCCACCGCCTGCGTCTCGAAACCGCCGGTCGCCGCAAGCGCCACCGCGTCGGCACCGACCGCCTTCAGCCGCCCGATCAACGCGTCAATGCCGGCATCGTCATTGCCGACGGCAAAAGCATCGCCATGCGGGCATGATCGCAACGTCGAGCCGGTTCTTCGACACATCGATACCAACGACCGTTTCCATCTGATCCCATCCTTGCCTAAGCGGGCTTTGCTCTCGCAAGCGGCTCTGGCGACTGTTCGGGTTCGATGGAACGGCGGAAGGAGATCCAGGCTCTCCCACGGGCTTGGTGTCTCAAAGGTGCATCGGTCTTCCATCCGCCACCGCAACCGCCATTACAGCGTCGAACGCAGCATTTGGGAAGTTACAAAGGTGCCGGCAGGCGGATGAGGGGGTTGCCTCCGGACGGCGCTCCGAGGCCCAACCTACCACAGGCGATCCGGTGGTCATCTTCCCGAGCGGTCGGGAGGAGGCACAGCTAAAACACCCCATCCGTCCCGACTGTCCCGTCCCCGGCACGATGTGCTAGCTGTTTAGTCCCGGGAATTGATGGAGCGGATTGAGGCTGAACCTTTCTGGCTCCGAAGTCCAGAGTTTGCAGATGTGTACATAAGGTATAAGGCCTCTAAGTGTCTTCAGCCGGCGGCCGAAATTGTAGGCGTCGACAAAGTCGCTCAAGTGCCTGCGCAGTTGATCGTGGTCGTCGTAGTGGAAGCGTTTTACCGTCGCATCCTTGATGGTGCGGTTCATCCGCTCAACCTGACCATTCGTCCATGGGTGGCGAGGTTTGGTCAGGCGGTGCTCGATGTCGAGATCAGCTCAGACCAGTTCAAATGAATGACAGCGAAATGGCATGTTATCCCGGCGCATGATCTTTATATCTTCCGGGGTCCAGCCATCACCGGTTGGATCTGTGAAGTGAGTTCCGTTGTCAGTCAGTACGGTTTGGATTTTATAGGGAACGGCCAGCACCAACGCCCGGAGGAAGTTCCCGGCAATGCGTCGGGTTGTCTTCTCAACAAGTTGGACAAAGGCGAATTTGGACGTTCGGTCGATGGCTACGAAGAGATAAAGCCTGCCTTGCGCCGTATGCACCTCGGCAATGTCGATGTGGAGATAGCCGAATCGGATAGCTCTTGAACTTCTTCTTCGGCTCTTTGTCGCCTCCGACATCCGCCAGCCGAGAAATACCGTGGCGCTGAAGGCATCGATGCAGTGACGAACGTGTCAGATGGGGGATGGTCGGTTGGAGCGCATAGAGGCAATTATCGAGTGGCAACACTGTATGCCTGCGAAACGCGACAATGACGGCCTCCTCCTCCGGTGAAAGGACCGTCGAGTGGGGCTCTTTCGGGCAAGTCGGCAAGTCCGACTGGGAGGTCCTCTTTTTCCATTCGGCGACGGTCTTCTGATTGATTCCGTATCGTCTGAAAAGCGCCCTCAGG
>NZ_FOAM01000017.1 GCF_900109605.1 Xaviernesmea oryzae | reverse complement strand
GGCGGCCTGCTCGATGCGCGCGCCAATCCCGAGCAGGTGCTGCTCTATCGCCGCGTCAACCGCGAGCTTCTGGCGCGCCTGGGCGTCGACGTCAGACGCTTCGTCGACACGGAGATCCCGGTGATCTTCCGCGCCGACATGCGCGACCCGGCCACGATGTTCGTGGCACAGCAGCTGCCGATGCAGGACAAGGACATCATCTTCGTCACCAATGCCGACTCGATCGAGCTGCTCAAGTTCCTCGACCTCGTGAACTCCGTCACCTCGACCGCATCGGGCGCCAGCAGCGACGTGATCACCACCCGCGACGCGATCCGCAAGTTCTGATGTTCGAGCCATCGCGCGTGAGGCCGCTCAGCGGTTTTGCGCGCGATGCATCACGGCATTGGGGTGTGACGTCTGGATCCGGACGCGCGTCTGGATCGTGCCTCTCCATCAAAGACAAGGCGAAGAGCGATAGGCTAACTCGGTGCTGCGCTCCGGCGCGGCCATAGGCGCGTTATCTGCAGGCAGATGCGCTGTTGCGTCTGCATCAGGTCGCTGGACAGTGTTCACGCAAACCGGTCGTGGCCTGCGCAACCTTCCAACTCCAATCAATTAAATGAATCCGTCCGCCCCGCTCCTTCCTGCCGGACAAACAATCCTTCAGACGTGGATGACCCGAACTCTAAACGCCGTCGCGGCTCTTGCGGCGCGGCGCGATCGGTTCGGCACCGTTACGCAAACGATACGGCTGGTCGATATTGCGCGGAAAGCTTGAGCGGATAGGGCTGTAGTCCTACAATACCTGTCCTCAGGTGCACAGCGACCCGCTCGGGATTGAGCGACGCTCCGCCCTGCCCTTTTGGGAAAGCGCTCATCATCGGGAGGTCAGGCGTTGAGCGCGCCAATCAGGCGACAACGAAAGGGCCCGGCTTGCGCCAGGCCCTGAAGATTTGTGAGGCGCCGAAAAGCAGCGCTGATGGGGACGGCGCGACGCCAGTCAGGCTTCCTTAGAAGCCCTTGCCACCGGTCAGTTCGGAGCGAACCGTGCCCAGGATGATGCGCAGATCCAGCATGAAGCTGAAGTTGTTGACGTAATAGAGGTCGGAGGCGACGCGGGCGCGGGCCTTCGAAGCACGATCGGTCGGACCGCGCAGGCCGCGCATCTGCGCCAGCCCCGTCATGCCCGGACGCATGGCATGACGCTCATGATAGTTCGGGCAAAGATCTTCATAAAGCACACCGGCAGCCAGCATGCCAACGGCGTGGCAGCGCGGGCCGACGAGCGACATATCGCCCTTCAGCACGTTGATCAGCTGCGGCAGTTCGTCGATGTTGCTCTTGCGCAGAAAGGCGCCGATGCGCGTGATCCGCGGATCGTTGCGCACGGTCTGCGCGACGCCGGTGACATCGCACAGGTCGGTGCGCATCGAGCGGAATTTCAGCACCTTGATCTTGGTGCAGTTTCGGCCCCAACGCTCCTGACGGAAAAAGATCGGGCCACGGCTGTCCAGCTTAATGGCTGCACAGACGAGGAGAAGCAGCGGCGCGAGCACCAGAAGGGCGGAGAAAGACACAACGATGTCTAAGGCGCGCTTCATGGCAAGCTGCAGCTTCCGGTCGGTATCCTGCGATACCAAAGACGCCGGATAGTCGGCGACAGCAGCCCCTCCATAGGGCATGGAGCCCGTCTGGAACGACTGAACATGATTTTCGTGCATAGATGTGATCGTCACGGGCAGTTCCCCGGTTGTTAGATCGTCCGCGAGCATTTTAATACCAGAAATAATATCGTTTTAAAAGATCGCGTAAGCAGGTCTTAAGGCTAGGGCGCGCATTTCTGCCGTGCAAAAATTGCATGGCTCACAGCCAGAAGAAGATTGAGATAAAAAATATTCGCCTTAGAAGCGAAAGTTATGCCCTGGATACGGCAGAATTGCGCAATTCTGCCTCATTTTAAGGCAGCCTCTTGTGCATAGCAATTCTTCCAAGTATAAACAAACTATACTATGACGCAGCGCACAAATGACAATGTATCGATTTAGCACAAATTGCAACCCCTGCGGTCCGAATTCGCCGATACCGCCAAATTTTTTTCATGGCGTGCCGTAGCGATACCTTGCCGTGCGAGAGGCCGGCAGGGCGTCGCCAAGGCCAGCCAGGGTTTGATACTGGCAGCGAAAAAAATTTTTCCGTCCTGTTCACGCATGGTTTCTTTAAGCCGACAGTGACTGAGGTGAAGCTTCTGATTTCCCGTGTGAACGGTATGGATGTGCGCGAATCGGGAAGGCCGGCTCCGTTTCCTGCCGGACCAGCGCTTCTTTATCATGAACCTTTAGACCCACCGCGCGTTGAGGAGCACAACACAAACGCACAGGACAGATTGCCATGTTTGGAGTGGCTTGGGACAAGGACGATGCCTCGGACGCCGATGTGCTGCTGCAGGCGGCCGAGCTTGTCGAGGAATTTCTCGTGCTGCTCAGGACCGAGAACGTCGCCAATGACATTCTCGATGCGGACGAGCTTCCCGCCAGCAAGATGACCTTGATCAATGCGTTCAGGCTGGTCATCGCTACTGAGCATCGCGCGGAAGACCGTCAGCGGCTTGCGCGTGTCGGCCGGCAGCTCTCGCGTTTTCAGGAGAATGTCGGCCCGCGCATCAGCCTGATGCCAGCCGATCGCACCGCGCCCAAGGCTGCGCGACGCGCAGACCGGGAGACAGCGCGACGCTTCGATTCAGTGTTCGAGGCCGTGGCGCAGGACGCCCGAAGGCTCGATCTGCTCTTTACCCTATCCGCACGGATTGCCGAACGGCGCGATCCGACACCGCGCATGACGCCGGTCTTCGAAGCGGACGGAACCTATTCCTGGTTCGGTCACCACTGAAAACAGAACATATACCCTCTTGTTCGACGACATACTTTTCACGGCCCGCCCTTGCGCGGGCCGTTTGCATGCCGATGTCCTGCCGAGCCGCAGTAAATCCCGCTGCTTTAAGGTCAGGCTTGTGAATGCCGAGCGCTCTCCCGCTTACCCCTTGATCGCGCCCGCTGTCATCGAGGCAGAGATCTGACGATACATGATCAGCCCGAGAAGGGCCGGCGGCAATGCGCCAAGGATCATCACGGCCGATGCCGTGCCCCACTGCACGCCGCCGCCGCTGGCCGCAAAGAAGAAGGAGGCGCCGACGGTCATCGGCACCGCCTTGCTGGTGGTCAGCATCAGGCCGAAGAGAAATTCGTTCCAGGCGGTGATAAAGCCGAAGATGAAGCAGGTGGTGATCGCCGGCCGGATCACAGGCAACACCACCAGCAGCATGATGCGCGCCGCCGATGCGCCATCGACGCTGGCTGCCTCATCCAGCTCGATCGGCACCTCGCCAATGGCATTGACCATGATCACGAGCGCCAGGGGAATGTTGACGATGGCCAGGATCAGCCCAAGCCCCGTCCAGGTGTCGAGCAGGCCAAACCATTGATACATCATGTAAAGCGGAAGGGCGAAGATCACCAGCGGCATGGCGCGCAGGTTGATCACGACAGGCAGGAGCAGCCGGCGCCCGATCTGGCTGCGCGCGATCGCGTAGGCAGCCGGGAAAGCGACCACCAGCGCCAGCAGTGTGCCGATCAGCACAGCGGCGGTGGAATTCAGGAGATAGGCATAGATGTTGAACCGGTCCGTGTTGCCGAGCACCGAGGCATAATTGGCGAGCGTCGGCGACTGGATCCACAGGCCTGGATTGGACGACAGTTCGCGTGCGCTCTTGAAGGAGGTGATGAGCGTGACGATCACCGGAAAATTCATCGCCAGCGCGGCCACGAGAAAGACGATCCATCGCAGCGTCTTGATCATGCGCGCCTCCGCCCGGCGGCCAGCTTGTTGATGAGCGTGAGCACGGCAAGCGAGGCGAGGAAGAGCAGCACGGACGCCGCCACCGCCTTGCCGATGGCCGCCTGCTTGAAGAAGGCCTGATAGATATAGATCGACAGCGAGGTGGTGGCGCCACCGGCGCCGCTGCCGGTCAGCGCATAGACATTGTCGAAGACCCGGAAGCCATCGATGAAGCGGATGAAGAAGGCGATGGCAATTGTCGGCCGCATCAGTGGCAGATCGATCCAGACGAGCACACGATACCAGGGCGCGCCATCCAGCGCCGCTGCTTCGCGAATGTCAGGCGAAATGCCGCTATAGGCCATGTAGAACAAGAGGAAGGCGAAGGGCGTCCATTGCAGGATCTCGACGACGGCGAGTGTCTTGAAGGCGTTGTTGACGTCGAGAAAGGCCGGACTGTCGCCGAACCAGAGGAACAGATAATAGGGCAAGGGGCCGGCGAATTCATGCAGCACCAGCCGGTACATCAGCCCGATCATCGCCGGCGCCACCATCAGCGGCAGCATCAAGGGCGCCATCAGGCCGGAATGTTTTTTCAAAAGCGGCGCCAGAAAGATCGCCAGGAACAGGCCGATTAGGCATTCGGCGAGTGCGGTGACGATGGCGAAGCGGCCGGAAAAGGACACCGAGCGCCAGAACTCGCCATCCGACAGCACAAGCGTATAATTGCCGAAGCCTGTCAGCACAGGGCTGCGCAGGGTCTCGAAGGAGACGCTGGAGACCGAATAGACGAGATTGACCAGCGCGGGAAAGCCGAGAAATAGCAGCAGGAACCCGGTCAGCGGGGTCAGGAACAGCCGGCTTTCGGCAGGTTTCAAAAGAGCCATGTCGATCCCTGAAATGGCGGGTGCCGAGGATGCGAGGAAACGGGCGGCGCGCGGGTGATGCGCCGCCCGCCCTTACAGGCTTACTTCTTTAACAGGTCGGCCATGCCGGTTTCGGTCTTCTTCAGCGCCTCGTCCAGGCTCTGCTGCCCAGACCAATAGCCGGTGAATTCCTTCGCCTGCAGTTCGTAGACGGAGAGCGCCTTGGCTGAGGTTGCCCCGGTCATGACATAGCCGTACTTGCCGGCGAAATCGCCGAGCTTGACCAGATCGGGCCGGTCAGCGGCAATCTTGGCCACAACCTCCGGGCTCAGCGCCGGCGAGCCGCCTGCCTTGGCATAGGTCAGCGCGGCATTTTCCGTGGCCAGCCACTTGAGGAATTTGGTGGCGCCCTCTTTGTTCTTGGCCGCCTTGTTCAGGCCAAGGCCGAGCCCGTGAATATGATCTGCGCGGCCCTTCGGACCGGCCGGCGGCGCCACCATCGCGGTCACCTCGGCCACGGCGGGCGATTTTTCCGCGCTGGTCAGGTCGCCAGCGGCTGCATTCCACTGCAAGGCAGTTGCTGCCTGGCCGGCGCCGAAGGCGGCATTGGTCTCGGCATATTCGTAGCTCAGCGAATCCTTTGGCGATGCGCCGGCATCGTAGAGCTTCTTGTAGAGCTCCAGCCCGGTGCGATAGGCCGGCGAATCCACCGTGATCTTGCCTTCCTTGTCCATCCAGTCCGCGCCATAGGAGCGCGGCAGAGACTGAAACACCATCATGTTGAACAGCAGGTTCTTCATCTGCAGCACGGTGCCGTAGCGCGTCGGGCTGGCTGGGTTGACCTGCTTGCTGAAATAGAGCGCGGTTGCCGCCCAATCGTCCCAGGTCCAGCTGTCGGGATCCTTCGGCTCAAGCTTCTTGCCGAGGAATTTCTCGGAAATCTCGGCATATTTCGCCTTGGCCGCGTCGTCCTTCATCAAGGCGTCGATCAGGTCCTTGCGATAATACATGAAGTGCAGCGACAGGTCCGTCGGCACGCCATATTGCTTGCCCTCGAACTGCATGGTCTTCAGCACGGCGTCGCCATAGGTCTTGGCGGCCTCCGGCCCGAGATCGATCGTGTCCATATAGGGCGCATAGCGGCCGATCGAATAGGTGGCGACGAGGTTGACGTCGAAGGCATCGGAGCCGGCGGCCATATCGGCCTGCAGCTTGTCGAAGAAGCCATCGCGGTTGAAGAAGATCAGCTCGACCTTGTCGCCCTCCGCCAGACCCGGCTGGGCATTATAGGCCTCCGCCGTGGCGCGCAGCGCGGTCTCTTCCGAACCGCCGGGCCAGCCGAGCACGGTGACTTTGGCCTCGGCCAGTCCGGTCAGCGCGCTGGTGGACAGGATCAGCCCGGCAAGGGCCAGAAGCGTTGATGTCATGCGCATTGTCGTTCCCTCTTGTTGTTGTTCATAAGGATCTTATTGGTTCATTCCGGCTGTTGGCCGATGCGCGTCAGGCCGATGCCTTCGCCTCCCCCAGCCTCTTGCCGGCGAGCGCGGCCACGCCGATCAGCCCGGCATGAGGCCCGAGGCGCGCAGGCGCCAGGCGCGGTGTCAGCCGCGTCGGCTTGACCGACAGTCTTTGCCGCAGCCGGTCGAGATAGCCGGGGGCAAGGCCAATGCCGCCACCGATGACGATCAGGGCCGGATCGAGCGCAAGATGCAGATCGGACAGCAGAAGGGCTGCCCTCTCGGCAGAATCGGAGACGATCGCTTCGGCCCAGCCGGCGCCGTTTTCGGCGGCGGCGAAGACACCGGCGGCATTGAGCGCATGACCGGCGCGAAGAGCCTCCGCGGCAATAAAGCCGCCGGACACCATATCCTCCAACGGCTGCGCGCCGCCGGAGCCGAGGCCGAAAATGCCGAAATGGCCGGACAGGCCGGTCAGGAGGCGCCCGCCCGCGATGATGCCGCCGCCAATGCCGGTGGAAATCGTGAGGAACAAGAGATCGATGCCACTGGTTTCCTGCGCGCGGCCGTTCGAACTCCGATCCGCCTGCCCGGCCCCTAAACGGAACTCGCCCCAGGCAGCCGCCTGCGCATCGTTGACGGCAAGCACGGGCACGCCGAAGCGGGCCGAGGCGGCGTCGACCAGCGGATAGGCTTCGGGAATGCCGAGGGTCGCCGGGTTCATGGCCGACCATCTGCCGCCATCGACAAAGCCTGTCACTGCGAGGCCGACTGCGGCGGGCGAGGCCCCAAGCGTCGCCGCTTCGGCCGCAGCCCTATCAAGCCAGGCATCCGGGCCGGCGCTGCGATCGGTCGGAATCGTGCGACTGGCGACAATCTGCCCGCCCTGCACCAGCGCCAGGCTGGTCTTCGTGCCGCCGAGATCGATGGCGAGCACCGGTGCATCTCCTTGGGCACGCTGGCGGCTGGCGCCAGTTACCGCATCGAGAAACCAGCTGGTGGCATGCTCTGTCCGCGTGATGGCCGAGCCGACCACCACGGCATAGGCACCTGCGGCGATCGCCGCTGCCGCCTGGTCCGTCGTGCGGATGCGGCCCTCGGCAATCACATAGGGCGTCATCGCCCTGAAAGCCTGGATCAGGTCCAGATCCGGCTCCACCGGCTCCGGCCCGCCGGTATAGCCGGACATGGTCGTGCCGATGAAATCGATGCCGAGCACCAGCGCCCGGGCGCCATCCTCGGCTGAGGCACAATCGGCCATGGACAAGCGGCCCGCAGCGCGCACAATCTCCGCAAGCTCCGCCACAGCGACGGGACGCGGCCGATCGGTGGCGTCGAAGGCGATGATATCGGCACCGGCCTCGACTAGGCCCTCCACGTCAGCGCGAAACGGGGTGATGCGCACCGGGCTGTCGTCGAGATCGCGCTTGACGAGACCGATGATCGGCGCAGACACGGCAGCGCGCACGGCGCGGACATAGGCGACGGACTCGATGCGCAATGCCTTGGCGCCTGCCGAAAGCGCCGCCCTGGCAAAGCCGACCACCGCCTCGGCAGTGTCCATCGGCCCACCGGGCACCGGCTGGCAGGAGACGATCAGGCTGTTTTCGAGGTCTTGCTTGCGCACCATTCACTCCCGGCTCGGACAGCGCAGGGATACGGCCGCTCCCGATCCCGGCCAATCCCTGTGGCAGTCACGATACGGAGAAAAGACCAGATTGCAACCAGTCAAAAACTGGTATTATCGGCGCAGTTCGAAAACGAAGTCGTAGACCTCGCCTTTGTAACGGGTCTCGCAATATTCGACGATCTGGCCATCAGCCAGAAAGCAGCGGCGCTCCGTGGCGAGGATCGGGGCACCGGGATCGCAGGCCAGATGCAGCGCATCCTCGGGCGCGGCGGCACGGGCCCGCATGCGCTGCACCGCCCGCTCCGGCATCAGGCCACGGGCCGACAAGGCCTCATAAAGCGAATCACCGACCGTCTCCGGGGTGGGTAGAAAGCGCGCCGGCACAGCCGATGTCTCGACGGCAATGGGCAGGCCATCGGCCAGCCGCACGCGCTTCATGCGCAGAACCGGGGCATGGCCGGCAATGCCGAGCGCCATCATCTCAGCGGAGGAAGGTCTGGCCATCTGCTTGAAAAGCCACACACATCCAGGTGTTTGACCGCGTGCGCGAATATCCTCGCTGAAGCTCGTCAGCGTCGAGAGCGACTTTTCGACGCGAGCACCGATCTCCGTGCGCGAGCCCTGGCGGCGGCTGATCAGGCCTTCCTCATCCAGAAGCGAAAGCGCCTTTCGCACCGTGACCCGGGACAGGCCGAGTTCAGCGGCCAGCACCCGCTCGCCCGGCAGCACAGCGCCGGCCCGCAAGGCGTCGCCGGCGCGCCCGCCACCGCGAATGGCCTGCTCCAAAGCGCTCTTCAACCGCTTGTAGAGCGGCCCTTCCGCCGAGGCTTCGGCCAGCGCCCGCTCGATTTCCGCCACCAGCAGGTTATCGCCCATGCCGCCCGTTCCCCAAAATCGCGAAAAAATCTGTCGGAGCTATACTGGTCTTATCGATGGACTGCAAATGGCTGGCGCGTGACAGCTTGACGGACAGCGCAAAGGTGCCTGCCACGGCGGGTTGTCTGGCCTTTATCCAGCGCCGGCGCATCAAATCATTCCAATTCGGAAGAAGGTCTTGCCCAAGAATCGATTGCGTCCACCCGCTGGCGCGATAAGCATCGTCACATTCGCCCTGTCGGTCCGGCCTCATCCGCTCGGCCCGCGCGCCAGACAGTGCGTCGCCTGCCAAGGAAAGGCCTGCTCATGCTCAATGACCCCCGCTCCCATGGCCTCTGGGAAAAGACCGCGCCGCCGGCTCCGAAAACAGCCGTGCTGGCAGGCGCCATCACCACCGATGTGGCCGTGGTGGGCGGCGGCTATACCGGCATCTCGGCGGCGCTGCATCTGGCGGAAGCGGGCCTGTCGGTCGCGCTGCTGGAGGCGGTCGATTTCGGGTTTGGCGGTGCGGGGCGCAATGTCGGATTGATCAATGGCGGCATGTGGGTCATGCCGGACGATATTCCCGGCGTGCTGGGCCCGGTTCACGGCGAGCGGGCGCTTGAGCTTCTCGGCGGCGCGCCGCTGCTCGTGCGTGACCTCGTGGAAAAGCACGGGATTGCCTGCGAGATCGAGACCAACGGCACGCTGCATTTGGCGGTCGGCGAGGCCGGCCTAAAAGAGCTGCGCGAGCGTCATCGCCAATGGACAAGCCGAGGCGCGCCTGTCGAGCTGCTTTCGGCGGAGGAAACGGCGCGGCGCGTGGGCAGCGAAGCCTATGCCGGGGCGCTCTTCGACCCCCGCGCGGGCACGATCCAGCCGCTGGCCTATGCGCGTGGGCTCGCCCATGCCGCGCAAGGCGCCGGCGTCCAGCTCTTTTCCGGCTCGCCCGTCCTCTCCGCCGAGCGCCGTGGCAGCGGCTGGATGGTGGCGACCTCGAACGGCTCGGTCACCGCCGATTGGGTGATCGTCGCCACCGACGCCTATTCCACCGGTCCCTTCGCAGAGGTGCGCGCCGAGCAGCTGCACCTGCCCTATTTCAACTTCGCCACGCGTCCTCTGTCGGACAATCTGCGCCGCTCGATCCTACCGAGGCGCGAGGGCTGCTGGGATACCAAGGAGATCCTTTCCTCTTTCCGCATGGACCAAGCCGGCCGCCTCGTCTTCGGCAGCGTCGGCGCCCTGCGCAATACGGGTGCCGCCGTACATAGAGCCTGGGCCCAGCGTGCACTCAAGACCCTGTTTCCGCAGATCGGCGATATCCCGTTCGAGGCGGAATGGTATGGCAAGATCGGCATGACCAGCGACGCCGTGCCGCGCTTCCACCGCTTCGGCGACAAGATGGTCGGTTTTTCAGGCTATAACGGCCGCGGCATCGCCCCCGGCACCGTTTTCGGCAAGACGCTCGCCCGCCATGTACTGGGCGAACTGTCCGAAGACGCGCTGCCATTGCCGGTCACCGAGGTGAAGGAGCAGGCATTCCGCAGCGTGCGCGAGGCTTATTACGAGGCAGGCGCGCAGGTGGCGCATCTGGCGGGATATCGATTTTAGTGAGGCCGCCATTCAACGGGGATCGCTCAAGTCCCCATGCATAGGGCTCGCTCGCCATCAGAATTGGTTTCCAGCACCATCCTATGCGATCACCGGCCAAGGAACTCCAGCCATTGCGACCTGAGCGCTTCTTGCAACTGCCTGCTCAATTGCTTGCCAAACAACATACCAGACTTGTCCGGGCCGAAATAAGAGCGCGTCCACGCCAATCTCACGACATTGTCGAGTTGAAAGACTGTGTCATACACCAGTCCAAGCGCCCGCTTGTCCTCCTCCCGATCTATGTGAAAGCCTCTTGGAGGAGGAAACCTATCGATCTGCTTGGTGCCATATACCGTATCGATCAGACCGATCAGAAGCGTCTTCCCACCGACATCAATTTCGGTCGTAAAAGATTGCCGAACCAGACAAGGCCGCAAGTCCTTCCCTGGCTCGTCGGGATGCTCCTCGTAGGGGAAGCGGCACCACACGATAGAAAAGGCGGCCGGGAGCCCTACCGCCGCAACGTCGCAATAGTCGCCATATTTTGGCGCCGGCACTTACCAACCGGCCTCGCCAAACGGCTTCCAATCGGAATTTCGAATGGTGTCGCCATGCCGCTTCTCATTGTCGGCTTTGATGCGCCGTCCAAATTCGTCCGCGCCCACTCCGCCATAGTCGTCGTGATCTTGAACGGGCTTCGGTGCCCGGTGCTTCTCGACATCGACCAGATGTGTGTCTGCAATGGGCATTTAGGCCTCCCTTTTCAGCTAAGCTGGATCAGATCGATCCTTGAGCCCTTACTTCTGAAATTAGAACAAACAGGGGCTGTTGTCGCATAAAAACCGCTTACTGATGAAAGCCTCCCCGTAGGAGGCCCCTTCTGTGATGCAAAAAGCCGGCGGATCGCTCCGCCGGCCTGTCCTGTCACTCAGGACACGCTCTTACCACTCGGCAACGCTGCCGTCGGCATGGCGCCAGATCGGGTTGCGCCAGCGGTGGCCTTCCTTGGCGCGTTCGATCACATAGGCTTCGTCCACCTCGATGCCCAGGCCGGGGCCTTGCGGGATGCTGACGAAGCCGTCGGCATAGTGGAACACCTCCTTGTTGGAGATGTAATCGAGGATGTCATTGCCCTTGTTGTAGTGGATGCCGAGGCTCTGTTCCTGGATGAAGGCATTGTAGGAGACGGCATCGACCTGAAGGCAGGCGGCAAGCGCAATGGGCCCAAGCGGGCAATGCGGCGCCAGCGCCACATCATAGGCTTCGGCCATGGCCGCGATCTTGCGGCATTCGGTGATGCCGCCGGCATGCGAGAGGTCGGGCTGGAGAATGTCGACATAGCCGTCCGAGAGAACGCCCTTGAAGTCCCAGCGCGAATAGAGCCGCTCACCGAGCGCGATCGGCGTCGAGCAATGATTGGCGATTTCCTTCAGCGTCTCGCGATTTTCGGAAAGTACCGGCTCCTCGATGAAGAGGAGATTGTAGGGCTGCAGCTCCTTGGCCAAAACCTTCGCCATCGGCTTGTGCACGCGGCCATGGAAATCGACGCCGATGCCGATATGCGGGCCGATGGCCTCGCGAATGATGGCGATGGTCTCGACCGCCTTCTCCACCTTTTCCCAGGTATCGACGATCTGCATTTCCTCGCAGCCGTTGAGCTTGATGGCCTTGAAGCCGCGCGCAACCACGTCGCGGGCATTGTTGGCGACATCGGCCGGGCGGTCGCCGCCGATCCAGGAATAGACCTTGATCTTATCGCGCACCTGCCCGCCGAGCAGCGAGTGGATCGGCTGGCCGAGCGCCTTGCCCTTGATGTCCCAGAGTGCCTGGT
Organism: Xaviernesmea oryzae; assembly: GCF_900109605.1. Classification (GTDB taxonomy): domain Bacteria; phylum Pseudomonadota; class Alphaproteobacteria; order Rhizobiales; family Rhizobiaceae; genus Xaviernesmea; species Xaviernesmea oryzae. Next base: position 119,677 of record NZ_FOAM01000017.1, on the reverse strand, counting down.
CGATGCCCGAGATCGCGCTCATATGCACCGCGCCGCCGCGATAGAAGCCGCCGCGATACATGACGTTCCAGTGATCCTCGATCAGGAACGGGTCCTTGCCGATCAGATAATCGGAGAGCTCGTGCACGGCCGCCTCGACGGTGAGCGCGCGCCCCTCGACGACGGGCTCGCCCCAGCCGACGATGCCCTCGTCGGTCTCTACTTTAAGAAAAAGCCAGCGCGGCGGCACGATATAGGTGGTGAGCTTGGTGATCTTCATCGGTTCGGGTCCCTAGACGTCCTTGGTTGAAGAAGCTTGTTCGAAGGTGAAAGGCCGCGCCGCGTTCAAGCGGGGCCGTCGGACGGCCGTCTGTGGCCGCCGGTCAGGTCGCGCTCGGCAAGATCGAGCATGCGCTGCGAGCATTGGCGCGCTGCCGCCCCATCACGCAGGCGCAAGGCCTCGACGAGCTGGCGGTGCACATCGAGCGCTTCCTCATGGGTGGCGACGGCGGCATTGGAGAGCTTCAGCGAGAAGCGCAGTGCGGCCTCGATCACCCCGGACAGCTCGCTGAAGACGCGATTGTGACTGGCCTTGAGCAGTCCGGCGTGAAAAGCGACATCGGCCTCGGTAAAGGCGAGAAGGTCGCCCTCGCCATCGCGCATGCGCTGCCAGGCGGCATCGAGATCGGCGATTTCCTGCACGCTCGCCCTGGCCGCGGCCAGTTCGGCAGCAACAGGCTCGATGGTACGGCGCGCCTCCAGAATGGCGGAAACGAGATCGAAGTCGACGATCCGTTCGCCGATCCAGTCGAGCACCTGCGGATCGAGGATCTTCCAGTCCCCACGCGCGCAAACCCGCGTACCGATGCGCGAGCGGCCGACCACGAAGCCCTTGGACTCCAGCACCTTCAGCGCCTCGCGAATGACGGTTCGGCTGACGCCATAGCGCTGGCCCAGATCGTTTTCGCGCGGAAGAAGATCGCCGGCAGCAAAGACGCCGTCACAGATATCGGCGGCCAGCGCACGGGTGATCGAGGCTTTGACGCGCGGACGGCGCGTTGGCGCAGGCGCGGTATGCTCGCCCTTTTCCATCGATCCTCCTCGCTCCATCCGCTTCGACAATGCCCTTGCGATCCTCTCCGGCTAGCAAGGCAAAGCGCATCGTGTCCGCATCAAAGCGCAGAGCACGGTTTTTTCCAGCAAACCTCTTGGCGATTCACCCGCCTTAAGACGCATGCTTTCGGCGCATCTTAAAGCTGGATTCATTCATCATACAAGAGGGTAATCAGAATATGATGATGTGCGCTGCAACATCCTGCTGCAGGAGGACCTGCGTCCGCCAAATGGCAGCGAATGGGAAAGTTGCCTTTCAAGATCATCCGGGAAGAAGCAGCCACATCGAGCGCCACGATAGATCTGTGGTGCTTTGCAGCGGTCACGATCAGGGAGGAAGGGGTGCCGTCATTGCCGCAGCTCAATGGCGGAGGCGCAAATCATCCGGCATGGGGTGCATCAGGCACTGACATGGGCGGTTTGGCCGATGTCGATGCACTGGACACAGCCGCGGCCTTAGAAGGGCAGCGCTCAGCCGTATTTGCGCGCCGTCTTCGTCGATTGGCCGCTCGCCTGCAGCGCCCGCTTGTGCTCATACATGGCAAGATCGGCGCGACGAAGGACGGCCTCGATCGTTTCGCCCGGCTCGGTGGTGGCCACACCCAGGGCAATGGAGACCGGCAAATCGGAGTAGAACTGATTGTTGATCTTCAGCAGGTCGTAAATCGTGTCGACGATCGCGGCAGCGGCCTGGCGGTCGGCGCCGGGCAAGAGCACGGCAAACTCGTCGCCGCCGATGCGGGCGGCCTGGTTTGGCGGCGAGACCACGCCGTTCAGCACCTCACCCATGCGGCGCAGCAGGCTATCTCCTGCCTCATGGCCCAGCGTATCATTGGCCTCCTTCAGACCATTGAGATCGATGATAACAGCCGAAACCGGCCGCAGGGTCTTGCGCTGCAGGCGCTTCACCTCGTCCATATAAAAGGCGCGGTTGCGCAGCTTGGTCAGCACGTCGTGCCGGCCGAGATATTCCAGATAGGCTTCCGCCTTCTTGCGCGCCGTGATGTCGGTCAGCGCCACTTGCACGAGCGCCCAATCTTCTTCATGGCCCGGCAGGACTGAGAATTGCAGGAGCACGTAACGCTGCGAACCGTCCAGCGCGTAGTTCACCACTTCGCGATGATGCAGAAGACGTCCGTTCCACAGCTCTATCAGCTGCTCGCGGAAATGCGCCTCCATATCACCGCGAAAGATCTCGCCGAGGCTTTGCAGCAAGGTCGCTCGGTCCGGCGCGCAAAACAGATCGAGCGTCGCCTGGTTGATGTCGATGACCTTGATCTCGCTCATGCAGCGCTGAACGAATTCGGGATGCACATCGGTGAACACGCGCAGATCCTCGATGCCGCTGTCGCGCAGGTCGTCCAGCAGGATCTTGATCTGGCTGAAATCCTCGACCCAGAGCGAGACAGGCGAATGTTCGAAGATCCCTTCGGCATAGGCCCGATGGCGTGCTTCGGCCCGGCGCGCCGCCTCGCGCGGTGTCACATCCTCCGTTGTCAGGAGCAGCCGGTCGAAGCGCTCCTCATGGCCAGGCAGGATCTGGCCGCGCAGCTGGATATCCAGCCGCCGCCCCCTCAGCGTATAATTCACGGCATGGCTGAGAAAATTCGTCTGCCCATCCCATAGCTGGCACAACTCACTGATATGGCTCGTCAGCATCTCGTCGCGGAAGACGAGATCGATATGGGCAACGAGATGCTCAAGGCTTTCCGCCTCGAACAGCTCCAATGTGCGGCGATTGACGGCAAGGATGCGAATGCTGCCCGAGCAAGCGGCAACGCGGGCCGGATCGGCCTCGAGAAACGCCTTGAGATCGGTGACGCCCTCGGCTCGCCAGGTGTCGAACAGCGCCCTGATGCCGCTGAAATCCTCGATCCACATGGGAATCGGCGCGAGCTCGAAAAACGTCTCATCGCCGAAAGCGCTTGTCATGGGAAGCCTCGATGCCTTGATCCGCACTTGGCCGCGCCGTTGCGGCATCCGCTCATCCAGAGGAGACAAGCGGCGCGATCGATATCAGCCGGAACGCTAGCGGCAAAGGGTAAACGTATGCTTTCAAAGCAATCGTTATGGCAGGCCATGCGCCATCAAGATCGGCAAAATCCTGCGAGCTTTCGCCAGCGCTTCAAAAAAGCGACATGCGACTGTGTCAAGGCAGCCGCGTGTCTCATTGCGCTTACGAGGTTATCATGTCTTCCGCCCTCTCCTCTGCTCTGGCCTCCGCCGGCCCGGCTTTGCCCAGCCATGCATCCGCTCGGTTGACGGCGCTGGCGACGGCTGTGCTGAAAGCGGCGGAGACCGCCCGCCCTGCCCTACGCCGCCGCCTGCCCGATCAGATGACCGCCAAGGGCCCGCGCGATTATCAGACGGAGATCGATGTCGCGGTCGAACGCCTGCTCGTTGACGAACTCAGCCGCGCCTTTCCCGATCATGCCATTCAGGGCGAAGAGGCGGTCGGCGACCGCGCGGCGCGTGAGGGCGCACCCATCATTCACATCGACCCGATCGACGGCACGACCAATTTTGCCTGGGGGCTGCCGCATTTCGCCATCACCGTCTGCATTGTCGAAGCGGGCGCGGTGACGGCCGGCATCGTCTATGACCCGATGCTCGATGAGTTGTTCAGTGCCGAACAGGGCGCCGGCGCCTTTTTGAACGGCGAACGGATCGCCTGCATCGAGCATGGCAAGCCGGAGGATGCGCTTGTCGGCGCGGGCCTGCCCGTGCCGGGCCAGGTCAAGGCCGTTTCGCCGGACACCTATTTCGCAGCGCTGAAGCGCCTGATGGACACCACAGCGGGCGTGCGCAGGCTCGGCTCTGCAGCGCTCTCCATCGCCTATGTCGCCTGCGGGCGGCTCGACGGCTTCTTCGAAGATGGCCTGTCCGTGCATGATTATGGCGCAGCCGCCCTTCTCGTGCGCGAAGCCGGCGGCGTGGTGACCGCCTTTTCCGGCGGCCCCGTCACACCGGAAGGCGATATCCTCGCCGCCAGCAAGGCGCTGCATGGCTGGCTGGCCGAGGGATTGCGGTAAGATGAAAGAGCGGACAGCGCGCATGTGGATGACGGCTCGGGAACGACGCGCCGCCATATGCGCCTGACGCCGCTGTTCAGCCCAGCAGCGCCTCTCGCTCCTGACGCGATGTGTTCATTCGCGCCATTGCCGAAGCTAGGACCGCCGCCGTGGCGTGTTCCGGCAGGCCTGCGCCAAAGGGCGGCGCGGGCGCATATTCCAGCGACAGCTGAATGGTCTCAGCCTCCTCCTGACCCAGCAATTCGGCAACAACGGCGAGGCCGAAATCGATACCGGATGTCACGCCGCCGGCGGTCATGAGCTGGCGATCGCGAACGACCCGCTCCCTGACCGGGATCGCCCCGAAGTGCGGGAGAAAATCATGCGCGTTCCAATGGGTCGTCGCCCGCTTGCCTTGGAGCAGGCCGGCCTTGCCGAGCACCAGTGCGCCGGTGCAGACCGAGGTGACGAAGCGCGCAGTGGCCGCTTTCTGCCGCACGAAATCCAGCGTCTCCTCATCGGTCAGCAGCGCATTGATGCCGGCACCGCCGGGCACGCAGAACACATCGAAATCCGGCGCATCGGCAAAGCATGAGTTCGGCGTCAGCCAGAGGCCGGTTGCGGATCGGATGGGTTCGAGATCCTTCCAAACGAGATGCACCTCGGCACCGGGAACGGAAGCGAAAACCTCGTAGGGAGCGGTCAGATCGAGCTGCTGGACATTGGGAAAGCAGAGAAGGCCGAAGCGTAGGGTCATGGGCGTTTCCTTTCTTGACAGACCCGTTTTAGAGGAAGATGAAATGGCCGTTGCGCCAATCAACGCTCGTTTCAGGCCAAAATGCACCACCCACATCGCGTCGAGATCCTCGCCTTCGGCAATGCGCAGCTTCTGGATATCACCGGGCCGGCGCAAGTCTTCGCGAGCGCCAATGACATGAGCGACAGCCGCACAGAGAAGCCTTACGAGATCGAGATCGTGTCTCGGGAAGCCGAGGTGGTGACATCCTCCGGAGTAGTCCTTCGATCCACGGCGCTCCCGGAGGGCTCAGAGGGGCCGGGCACGTTGATCGTCTCCGGTGGACGGGGCGTGAACGAGGCCTGCAAAGATCGCGCGCTTCTCGACTGGCTGCGTCGCAGGGTCTCGCTGTCCTCGCGAACGGCTTCCGTTTGCAGCGGCGCCTTCCTCCTTGCCGAAGCGGGGCTGCTGGATGGACGACGCGCGACCACACATTGGCAGCGCTGTGCCGAATTTCGCCAACGCTATCCCGCGGTCCGCCTGGAGGACGATCCGATCTTCGTGCGTGACGGAACGATCTGGACCTCAGCCGGCATCACCTCCGGCATCGATCTTGCTTTGGCCATGGTGGAAGCAGACCGCGGCAAGGCTCTGGCGCTTGCCGTCGCGCGCCAGCTCGTGGTGTTCCTCAAACGTCCGGGCGGACAGGCGCAGTTCAGCGCCATGCTCGACCTGACAACGGGTGACGACAGATTTGAGCGGCTGCATGCCTGGATCGCGACGCATCTTGCCGAGGATCTGTCGCTCGAAACACTCTCCCACGAAGCGGGCATGAGCCTTCGCACCTTCTCGCGCCGCTATCGGCAAAGCACGGGACGCACGCCGGCAGAAGGCGTCGAGATGATCCGGTCGGAGGCCGGACGCCGCCTGTTGGAGGAAGGAATGCCGGTGACGCGGGTGGCAGCGCGCTGTGGCTTCGGCTCGACCGAAACCATGCGCCGCATCTTCCTCAAGCATTTGGGTGTCGGCCCCGCTGCCTATAGGGACCGGTTCTGCCGATGACCGTAGGTGCGTTCCGCCTCAGCCCGCTCGCGCCAGCGCCTGCTCTAGGCCCGCGGGATCATCCGTCGTGATCTGGTCCACCTTCAGCGCCAGCAGCCGTTCGGCATCGGCCACCGCTTCAGGCGAGGTTACTGTCAGCGTGTAGGCATCGACCCTGCGATCTGCCTGGTGAAAGGCGGCAATGATGTCGAACCCGGCTTCGGCGGCGAAGAGCACCAGGGGATATTCCAGATAGATCATGGTGGCGTGCGGCGAAGCTTCGACGGCCTGCGCGACGAAGCCCTTGAAATCCCGGCTTTCGCGCAGGGCATCGCTCGCGCCGAAATGGCAGGGATCGTAGCCGATCGGCATGTCGGGCACGGCGGCCGACAGCCGCGCCACAGCCTCGGCATCGCCGGCCGAGAGAATGACGCTGCGCGCCACCGGCTGAATGGCCCGGGCAAAGGCCGCGATATCGTCTTCGCGAATGCTGGTCGAGGCTTCCTTCATGTCGAGCTGGACGACCGCAGCGGTCTCTCCGGCCTCGGCGCGCGTTTCCGCGATCAGCCGGCCGAGATCCTCGATCAGCATCACCGGATGATCGGTCGGTTGGCCGTTTTCCAGCCGCAGGCGCAAGCCGCGCAGGGTCTCGGCGCTGGCGGCCAGAACCGGGCCCTGGCCGGTTGTCGCCGCGTCGAGCGTTTCGTCATGCAGCACGGCAAAGCCCGGATCGGCATAGCGCACAAGGTCGATTTCCAAGCTGGCGCCGAGCCTCAGACCCTCGATCAGCCGGTGGCGGGTGAAGGAGAGATCGCCGGCCTGGCGGCGGCCGCGATGCCATTTGAACCAGGTCTCATGCCCGTCGCGCCGGATCGAAATACCGCGCGAACCCTCACGCATGGCTCATACTCCGTTCGGTTGCTTCAAGGTCCGATGTCGTCTGATAGACCTGACGCCCATCGCGGAAGGCATGGAAGGCGGATACGCCAAGCTCGACCCGCAGGCCGCGCGGCGCACGTGCGTCGGGCCCGGCCATGCATTTGATGCGGGTGCCGTCCGTCAGGTCGATATCGATCAGCTTATGTGTGCCGAAATCGATAAGACGGTGCACCTTGCCGGCGCGCGGCCGCTCGCTGGGCGTCAGGCTCATCGCCTCCGGCCGGATGCCGAGGATCACCGGCCCATCGGCGATCGGCAGCGGCAGCGTCAGGTCGTCATGCCGGGCAACACCGTCTTCCACGTCGGCGCGCAGGAAATTCATCGAGCCAATGAAGCCGGCGACGAACTCCGTCTGCGGCGCGCGGTAGATGACATCCGGCGGCGCCACCTGCTCCATGACGCCATCGCGCATCACGACGATGCGGTCGGCCAGCGCCAGGGCCTCATCCTGCCCATGCGTGACGAAGAGCGTGGTGATGCCGAGCCTGCTCTGGATGTCCTTCACCTCGTCGCGCAACCTTTCGCGCAAATGCTGGTCGAGGCTGGCGAAGGGCTCGTCCAGGAGCAGGATCTTCGGCTCCAGCACCAGGGAACGGGCAAGCGCCACGCGCTGCTGCTGGCCGCCGGAGAGCTGGGTAGTCATGCGCTGGCCGTAATCGGCCAGGCCCACCATTGCCAGCGCCTGCTCCACCTTCTCGCGGATGTCGGCGCGCGGCAGGCGGCGCAGTTTCAGGCCGAAGGCGATGTTGTCAAATACTGTCCAGTGCGTCCACAGCGCATGGCTCTGAAACACCATGCCGGTCGGCCGGCGCTCCGGCGGCAGGTGGGTGATATCCCTGCCGTCGATCAGGATCTCGCCGGCGCTCGGCCGCTCGAAACCGCCGATCATGCGCAGAAGCGTCGATTTGCCGGAGCCCGAGGGGCCGAGAAGGCAGACAAGCTCGCCATTCTCGACATCGAGCGAAACATCGTTCACCGCAAAGCCGCTGCCGAAGCTCTTGCAGATATTGCGAATGGTCAAACGGGCCATGAGCGGCTCCTTCCTGTCAAACGGTCCGCCTCAGGCGCCGAAGCCGCGGGCAAAGGCTCCGGTTCCCACGGCCCGCCGCGCAAAGATCAGGGCCAGAAGCGAGGGCACCCACAGCATCACGGAGAGCACGGCGCCATATTGAACGACGAGTTGGTTGTTGATGAAGCTGATCATCAGCACCGGCATGGTGCGGATCTGCGGCGCGCCGATCAGCCAGGCGCCCTCTGTTTCGTAGAAAGTGTTGACGAAGGTCATCAGCATGGCGGCGAAAATCGTCGGGCCGGCCTGCGGCAGGGTGATCGACCAGAAAACCCGTAAAGGTCCGGCGCCGGCATCGCGCGCGGCTTCCTCCATTCGCCGGTCCACGGCCTGGAAGGCGGAGACCGGCACCCAGATCATCAGCATCAGCGTGCTGACCAGCTGGATCAACACCACGCCCCAGAAGGTGGCGATCAGCCCGACATGCAGAAATATGCCGGCGATCGCCACGAGAAGCCCGAATTTCGGGAAGGCATGGGAGGCCAGGAAAGAGAGGAACAGCAGGTTGCGGCCGGGAAAGCTGAGCCGGGCGAAGGCATAAGCTGCCGGCAGGCAGATGATGGCCGAAAGCACGGTCACCACCGTTGTCAGCCGCAGGCTGAGGAACAGCGCGTTCCAGACATCGGCGCGCGCCAGCGTCTGGCTCCAGAAGCGCAGACCGAACTGCTGGGGGATGAGCGACGGATAGCGCCAGACCTCGGTAAACGCCCAGGTGCCGACCACCAGAAGCGGCACGACGATGACCAGCGTCAGCCCAAGTGCGAACAGCAGCCCAGTCCAGTCGAACGGCTGACGGACCGTCCGTTTGGGCGGCACAGCAGTGCGGGCCGACGGCCTGTTTGGCACGGCGCTCATCGGCGGCTCTCCCGGTTGCGGGCGATGGAGCGGACATAGAACAGGCCGAAGACTAGGCAGAAGCCGAAGCTGATCACGGCCTGGGTCAGCGCGTTCAGGGGGTCGTTGTTGTCGGAGAAGGTGCGCTCCATGAAGGGACCCATCATTTCCGGCGAGGCCGGGCCCAGCACATAAGGCAGGGTGAAGGCGGAGAAGATGCCGAGCACGGCGAAAGACAGGGTGACGAGCAGCGAATTGCCCATGCGCGGCAGGATGATCGAGACCAGAACGCGCAAAGGCCCGGCGCCGACATCCCGTGCCGCTTCGACCGAGGCGTTGGAGATCTGGCCGAGGCCCGCCGTCAGCATCAGCACCGTCAGAGGCAGATTGTCCCAGACCAGCCCGATGACCGGCCCCCAAGGGGTGAGATAGGGCGTCGGCAGCTTCGGCAGGCCAAGCGCGTTGAGGACGAGATCGACCGTGCCATTCGGCCCGATGGTGCGGATCAGCGCATAAGACAGGATGATCGACGGCACGAACATCGGGAAGATCGCCAAGGCCTGGACATAGGACGCGAAACGCCCGCGCGAAAATCGCAGGTAGAGCGCAATCGGCAAGCCGACGAGCACGAGGAGGAGGCCGCAGACACAGGTGGTCCACAGCGTCACCCTGAGATTGGCGAGGCTGTAGTCATCGCTGAAGAAGAAGCGGTAGCTGGCGAGCGAAAAGCCGCGCGCGCCGTCCGCGCCGACGGGAAACATCGTCTCTACAATCGCGGCAAGGATGGGATAGAGGATCAGCCAGCCGAGCAGCAGCACCGGCATGGCCACGAGCGCCAGACCGATGATGGCACCGCCATATGCCGGCGCGCGCGCACGCGCCGGGAGAGTTGATGAGAGCATGGCCATCAAGGCGGATCAGCTGCGGCTGATGGTTGGCGCGACGTTGCGGTACCAGCCATCATTGACCGCCTTTTCCCAATCGCCAGACGGGAAGACCGGGATCGAGGCCGGGATGACATCGGCATATTTCTGGCGGATCGCATCGGACAGATGATCCCAGGAAACGCCGGGGAAGCCGCCGAGCTCGGAGATCACGGCTTCCTGGATTTCCTGCGTCAGCAAGAAGGAAGCGAGCGCCATGGCCCCATCCTTGTGCGCACCATTGGCAAAGATCGTGGCATGGGCAAAGCCGCCGCAGAGCGCGAGATCGGAAAGCTGGACGAGGCCAGTCGTCTCCGGCAGCACGCCTTGATGAATCGCCTGGAGCACCTGGTCCGACCAGACCGGAACCATGGTGACGACGCCTTGCGCCAGCAGCTGGATCGACTGGGTATTACCGGCCGTATAGGCGCCCTTTTCATAAAGCGACGGCGCCAGGTCCTTCAGCACATCCCAGGCCGGCGGCAGCATCTTGGCGGCGGCTGCTTCGCTATAGTTGTTGACGGTGAAGGCACCGGGGTCGCGGCCATTTACCTCATGGATGGCGCGGCGGACGAAATTGCCGCCCGAGCCGCCCTTGTCCGGACGGTTATAGACGAACTGGCCGGGATGGGCCTTGATCCAGGCGACGAGCTGTTCCCAGGTCTTGGGCGCATCCTTGGCGGCGAGCTTGGTCGTGTCATAGGCCAGCAGCACCTGCGAGCCGCGATAGGGCAGCGAATAATCGCTGTCGATCGCCAAAGGGTTGACGCGCTCATGGCCCTTGACCTCGGAGGCCTTGACCCAGAGCCCGGCTTCGATGCCGCCTTTGGGCAGCAGCGGATCGAAGGTCTCGAACAGATCGGCCTGCGGATCGGCCTTGGAGGCGAGCGCGGCGAGACCGCGATCGGCAATGGCGCGTAAGCCATTGTTGTTGCCGGCATCCGTCAGCTTCACGGCGATGTCCGGATAGGCCTTGGCAAAGCCTGGCAGAACCGTGTTGTTCCAGAAATCAAGGACGTTCTTGTCCGAGCCGCAATAGGCATCGACCGCACCGGCTGCCGCCAGCGACAGGCGCGGCATGAGGGAGAGGCCGGCGACGGCCGAGGAAGTGATCAGGAAATCGCGTCTGTTCATCGGTCGGGTCTCCAGTGCGGGGGCGCAGACGGGTCAGGAAAAAGGGCGTCGTCCGGGATGCGGCGGTTTCCTGCCGGAAAGCAAAGGTCCGCCGCGCCGGGACAGCGGGGCCTTGCTAGCTGCGGGCGATGACAGGGGGATGACAGAGAAACGCACAAGCAAGGGCGATGCTAAAATGGCGCTTCGGTTCTGAATGGAACGTTTCGACAGAGGAGAACCGACCATTACCAGGCGAAAGGCCCTCTCGCCGTGGAAGCACGAGATGGCGACAAGTCGCGGCATCCCGTGAGGCGGAAACGCAGCCGAGATCAGAGGAAATAGATCATCTTCAGCGGCATCAGCGCTGCGCCGATGGCGGCCGCATCGCCGGCAGTCTCGGCCAGCACCAGTCGCGCTTCCGCGGGGGGCGCATTATAGCGATGCGGCCGCGACGAGGGCATGCGCACGCGCGCGATCATCATCTCGCCCAAAGCGCGCGGCAGCTGTCCGCCAAAGACGATGGCCTGCGGGTCGAGCACGGTGACCAAGGTCGCCACCAGCCGGTTGAGGAGCGGCATGGTCTGGTCGAGCCAGGCCTCCACGCCGGGCCATGCCGGATCGAAGCGCCGGCGCATATCCTCGACAGAACCCACATCGACGCCTTCGGCTTGCAGCGCGCGCAGCAGATATTGCAGGGCTGGACGATGATGCGCCTCCTCCGGCTCGTAGATGCCACTGAATTCGCCGGCATTGCCGTGAAAGCCATGATAGGGCCGGCCATTGAGGATCAGGCCACCGCCAAAGCCGTAATTGAAGGAGAGATAGGCAAAGGTGGAACACCAGAGCCCGGCGCCGCGCAGGCTTTCGCCGACAGCCGCCGTTGTTGCATTGTTGTCCATCCAGACCGGCAGGCCGAACTGCGCCTTGAGGATCGGCTTCAGATCGATCAGCGACCAGTCGCGCAAGGGCTCAGGCGCGTTGAAGGCGCGGCCCTCATCGACGAAGAATCCCGAAATCGAAAAACCAAGGCCGATCAGCTGCGACCGGGCGATGGAATGGCGCGCCATCATCGCCGCGAGCCGCTCGCTCAGCGCATCCAGCGTGCGCATGCGATCCTGAGGGCCGATCTCCAGCTCCTCCTCCTCGACGATCCGACAACAGAAATCGGCAAGGCAAAGCGTGGCGGAATCCGTGTTGACCGAAATGCCGACGGAATAGCCTGCGGTTGCCGCAAGCTCGATCGTCGGGCTCGGCTGGCCGCGCATGCCTTTCAGCGGCGCGCCGATGCGCAGAAAGCCCCGCTCGATCAGCCCCTCGATCAACCGATGAACCGACTGCTGGGTGAGATTGGTGCGGGGCGCAATAGAGGATCGTCCGATCGGCATGGAGCGGCGAACGATATCCAGGATCATCCGCTCATTGTCGCTGATGGGCACCCTCAAGTCATCATTCGAGATCATCGCATGCCTGCTGCCGGAGCCTGCGGGAAACCGCAAAGACAAAGCTGGACGCGGCACAGGCGGGCGTCGCGCGACGACGCCATGGGCCACATGCTGAGGCTTTAGAACGTCCTCATGCAGGGCGCAAGCGGCGCGCGAGCCGGCATCGGTGCTGTTGCCTCCATCGCATATTTCATATAGCTGTCATAAATATTACACGTCGTGTGTAATAATAGAGGCCATCATTCCTCGCGAAAGGCCGCTTCCATGTCCCGCACCCTGATTGCCCTTCTCTTCACCAGTGTCGCCGCTCCTGCGCTGGCTGCCGACAGCAACCTGAAGAATCTCGATGTCGACCTCTCCAAGGTCACGCGCGAAAATTTCTACGAGGTCGTCGTCCCCGCCGCCAAAAAGGAAGGCACCGTGACGATGTATAATTTTGCCGGCAGCTTCGGCGATGTCTGGAAGGAGCTGATCGGCCGCTTCGAGACCAAATACGGCATCAAGGTCGCCTATAACGACGTCAATCTCGACCAGGCCAACCAGCAGCTGATCGCCGTTCACCAGGCCGGTCAGGATGCGCCTGTCGACGCCTTCTTCGCCGGCGGCGGCAGCTTTCCGCTGCTCTCGTCCACCGGCGTTCTCGGCAATGTGCCTCTGACGAAAATCCTGCCGAATTTCGACCATTACGATCCGGCCCTTGCCGAAAACGTCTTCGGCCGCGCCCATGGCGGCGCTTTCCCGCTGGTTCATCTCAACCAGACCGCCATCGGCTACGACAGCGCCTTCGTGAAGGCTGACGAGGTGCCGAAGAGCTTCGACGACCTGATCGTCTGGGCGGAAAAGCATCCCAAGCAGCTCGGCATCACCCTGCCGGCCAAGGGCGGATCGGGCAGCGGCTTCATCTATTCCCTGGCGCTGAACACGCTGACCGGCGAATGCCGCGCCAAGCTGACCGACACCAGCCAGACGCTGGAACAGGCCGAGGAATGGGCGATGTCGACCGATTGCCTCACGCCGGTCTGGGACTATTACCGCCGCCTGATGAAATCGGCCGAACTGACCAATGGCAATGCCGACACGCTGAACCTGATCAACAACCAGAAGCTCCATATGGGCACCGTCTGGGAAGACCAGGTGATGACCTTCATTCGTGGCAAGCAATTGCCCGACAGTTTCCGCCTGACGCTGCTCGAAAAGGGCCAGGTCGGTTCGGGCGATGCCTTCATCGTCGCCGCCGATGCCAAGCATCCGGCTGCCGCCATGCTTCTGATCGATCTGGCGATGAGCAAGGAATTTCAGGCCTGGAAGCTCGAAAACAAGGCTTCGCGCTCGCCCCGCACCGACCTCAACAGCAGCCAGATCAACCCGGAGACCGCCCAATATCTGCTGCCCGACGCCGTCTATCCGCGCCTGAGCACCTCGGTGTTCTGGGACATGGCCAAGGCACTTGGCGAAGCCCTTGACGAGAAGGTGCTGAGCAACTGAGCCGGCGCTTCGGGGAGCCGGCGCAAGCCGCGCTCCCCGAGCCCCGTTCGAAGGAGCCGGAAACGCCATGCTCGACATCCAGAACATCACCAAGGACTACGGTCCCAGCCGCGCCTTGCACCCCGTCTCCGTTTCGGTCGACAAGGGCGAGTTCATCACCATCCTCGGCCCGTCGGGCTGCGGAAAATCCACGTTGCTGCGCATCCTCATGGGCATTTCCCGCCCCAGTTCGGGCGAGATCCATCTGGCCGGCAAGCGTATCGACCCGCTGCCGCCCGAAGCGCGCGATATCGCCATGGTCTTTCAGTCCTATGCGCTGTTTCCGCATATGTCGGTGGAGAAGAATCTCGGCTTTGGGCTGCGCATGAAGCGCGTCGACAAGGCCGAGCAGAAGCGCCGCATCGCCCATGCGCTTGAGATCTGCAATCTGACGGCGCTGTCGGCGCGCATGCCGCGCCAGCTTTCCGGCGGCCAGCAGCAGCGCGTGGCGCTAGCGCGTGCCATCGTCATGCAGCCGAGCCTGATGCTGTTTGACGAGCCGCTGTCCAATCTCGACGCCAAGCTGCGCGACAGCCTGCGCGCAGAACTGGTCGACCTCCACCGCAAGGTGGGCGCCACCAGCCTCTACGTCACCCATGACCAGGCGGAAGCCATGGCCATGTCCGACCGCATCCTCGTCATGAATGGGGGGCGCGTGGTGGAAAGCGGCTCGCCCGTCGATCTCTATCGCCGGCCGAAACATGCGTTTACCGCCGGCTTCCTGGGGCTCACCAATCTGGTGCCTGTACGCGCCCATGGCCTTCAGGCGGCGCTGCCCTGGGACGGCGATCCGGTTCTCCTGACCGAGGAGCGCAACGGCATTGCCCGCATGGCGCTTCGGCCTGAGGCCATTCGCCTGGAGAAGGCCCACCATTCTCCGGCCGAGGTCACCTCGACCACCTTCCTCGGCTCGAATGTACTGCATCTGGTTAAGGTCGCCGGCATGGAGCTGAAAGTGACCCGGTCCGGCACCGAGCCGATCCTTGAACCCGGCGCGCGCGTTGCCATCGCCATCGACGGCCTGCAGCACCTGCTCGTCGAGAGCGATTCGGTGGAGGCGGCGTGAGATGACGGCGCTCTTCAACGATCGCCGGCTGCAGCTTCTCCTGCTGCTCGCCCCCGGTGTCGGCTATCTCCTGTTCTTCTTCGGCACGCCGCTCTTCCAGGCGCTGCGCGAAAGCCTTGTGACCGATCAGGGCGATTTCACCCTGATGTGGTATCAGCGGGCCTTCTCGCGCCCCAGCATGGTGCGCGGGTTGACCACCTCGCTCTATTACGGTCTCGCGCCGGTCTTCGTCTCTTTGGCGCTATCGGTTCCGCTGTCGGTTTTGATCCGCCAGTCCTTCATCGGCCGCAAGCTGTTCAACGGGCTCTACAAACTGCCCTTGGCGGTGCCGAGCCTGATCGCAGCGCTGGCCGTCATCATCCTGGCCGAACAGGGCGGCTTCCTTGATCGTGTCCTCGCCCATGTCGGCCTGTCGCTGCCCAAGATCGTGCGCGATGACGCAGGGCTGGGCGTTATCTTCACCTCGGCCTGGAAACAGGTGCCGTTCATGACGCTGATCATCACCAGCGCCTTTGCCGCCATTCCCGAGGATCTCAGGCTTGCCGCCCGGGCCTTCGGCGCCTCGCGGCTGCAGACCTTCCTGCGCGTCGAGGTGCCGCTCGCCATGCCCGGCATCAGCGCGGCGGTGCTGCTCACCTTCATCGGTTCGATGGGATCCTATGCCATACCCGATCTCGTCGGCCCGCCATCGGCGCGCCCGCTCTCCGTCCTGATGGTCGAGGGCTTCAAGAACGGCAAATTCCATGAGGTTTACGCCATGGGCATGATTCTCAGCGCTTTCGCCATCGCCGTGCTGATCGCCTACTACACCTTGACCCACCGCATCGGCCCGCAGGCTGTCACGGGAGACGAACGATGAGCGCGATCGCAGCCCCTGTCCCGCTTGGCGAAAAGCGCATCCGCTTCACCGAGGAAGACCGTCCGCTGATCGCCTTCGGCCTCTTCACCGCCCTCGGCCTGACCGTCCTCCTGCCCTTGGCCCTGATGTTCCTCTGGAGCGTGGCCGACGGCTGGTCGCCGCCCAACATCGTTCCAGCCGCCTATACAGGCGAGCGCTGGGCGGCGGTCCTTTCCAATTCGGACATATTGAATGCCGGGCTCACCAGCCTGTTCGTGTCGGTGGTGGTGACGCTGGCCACGGCGGTGATCGCTTTGCCAACGGCCTGGGCCATGGCCCGCATTCCCTTCCGCGCCAAGCGGCTGGTGGAAATCTTCATCCTGGCGCCGATGATCATTCCTGGTCTCGTCGTCGCCGTCGGCATCGGCCGGCTGTTTCTCAGCCTCGGCCTCGCCTATTCGATATCGGGCGTCATCCTGGTGCAGATCGTCGGCACGCTGCCCTTGATGATCCGGCTGATGACGGCGACGCTGGAGGGTATTCCGCAGGAACTGATCCATGCCGCCCGCTCGCTCGGGGCCGGCACCTTCGGCGTGCTCATCCATATCATCCTGCCGCTCTGCGTTCCCGGCCTGCTGGCCGGCGGCCTGCTCTCCTTCGTCGCCAGCTTCGAGGAGTTCGACAAGACATTCATCGTCGGCGCGCCGGCGGTGCAGACCCTGCCTGTCAGACTTTACATGTATCTCGATCCCTATTCGATGCAGCTGCCGATGGCCTCGGTGGTGGCCTTTCTGCTGCTCGTCCCCGCCCTCATCATCTTCGTCATCGCCGGCCGCGTTCTGCGCGACGACCTCATGGCCGCCGGCATGGGCAAGATGTGACCCCTCCTGCCGCGGTCCGGCTTTGAAAGGCCCGGGCGCGGCAGGTCTTCGATCGGCAGATCCTGCCGATACCCAACCACGCTGGAGCGGCGACGCGCTATCGGTTGCGATCCGCCGCTCTTCCTACCGCAACCTCCCCACGTTGAAGATCTGCCCATGTCCCTCTCCCAGACTGCCGCCATCGCCGCCGCGCGTGATCTTGCCACCCTGCCCCTGCTGGATCTGTCCAATCCGGCGATCCTCACCGTCGCCCATCGCGGCGTCTGGACCAGCGCCCCGGAAAACTCCCTGCCCGCCATTCGCGATGCCATCGCGCTGGGCGTCGAAATCGTCGAGGTCGATGTCCAGTCGACCGCCGACGGCCATCTCGTGATCATGCATGACGAAACGATTGACCGCACCTCGACCGGCAGCGGCACCGTCAGCGAACTGCCCTTCGCCACGGTGCGCGCCGCCACCTTACGGGCCTGCGATGGCGGCGAAACCGCCGAGATCACGAGTGAGCAGATCCCCACGCTGGAAGAAGCGCTGGAGGAAGCGCGCGGACGGGTCGTCTTGAACCTCGACACCAAATATGCTCGCGATCTCGATGCCGTGGTCGCCACCGTCAAGCGGCTTGGCAGCGAGGCTGACGTGGTGATCAAGAGCCCGATCAACACGGATGAGGAACGCGCCGCGCTCAGGGATGCACCTTGGTATGGCACGCTGCCGCATATGCCGCTGATGAAGGCCCGTCCCGGCCGTTTCGTCGAAGACCTCGCCTGGCTCGATGCCTTCAACGTACAGATGATCGAGGTGAAATTTACCGATCTCGCCGATCTCGACGCCGCGCGCGATACGCTGAAGCGTCGGGGCGTGCGGCTGTGGATCAACACCCTGGATTGCTCACACAATCTCGACCTCAACGACACCCGCGCGCTCCAGGAGCCCGACGCCGTCTGGGGGCGGCTGATCGAGGCAGGCGCCGGCGCGATCCAGACCGACACGAACGAGGCCTTCAAGGCCTGGCTTGCGGCACGCCAGGGATAGGGGTCTCATAACAGGCTGTCTGACGACAGGATGTCATCGACCTGTCATGATCAGGATGAAGAAGCGGCGCGATGGCGGCCACACGCCATTCTGCCCGCTTCGGGCAGCGGCGCGCCGCGACAATGCAGCATCAGTTGCCCGCCGCAATTTTGACCCATGCCGCTTCTCCCCGTGGAGCGGTTCGAAAGGATTTGGAACCATGAGCAACCCCCATCTCGGTCGGCTGTCCGCCGCCTCGATGATCATCGAGGAAGCCGCGACGATCGCGCTCACCTTCTTCGAAAGCCGCGACAGGATCGCCACCCGCACCAAGGCCGCAGCGCAGGACTTCGTTTCGGAAGCCGATACGGCCGTCGAAACCTTCATTCGCGAGAAACTGGCCGCCGCCTTTCCCGGCGAAACGGTCTGCGGCGAGGAATTCGGCGGCGCGGCGGACGAGGCCTATTGGATCATCGATCCAATCGACGGCACCTCCAATTTCCTGCGCGGCTCGCCACTCTGGGGCATCTCGCTCGGCTTTGTGCGCGCCGGCCGGCCGGAACTCGGCGTCGTCGCCATGCCGGCCGAGCATCGACTGTATGCTGCCGCCGATGGCACCGGCCTATTCTGTAACGGTGCCGCGCTCAAGCGACCCGAACCGATCGCCGATATCCGTGTGGTCTCTCTCGGCGATCATCCGCAGGAAGATTTCGAGGCCGCTGCCCGCTTCCAGGTCGGCCTGCGTCAGGCGGAATGGATCGTCGAGGGCTTTCATTCGACCTCAGTGTCGCTCGTCTATGCCGCGCGCGGCATTTTCGATGGCCATCTCCAGACCATGACCACCATGTGGGACATTGCCGGCGGTGCCGTGCTGGCGCGCGAGGCGGGGCTGGACGTACGCATCGGCCGGAATAGAGACGGTCACGAATGGATCGCCGCCGGCACACCGACTTTGCTGTCAGCTGTCGAGCCGCTCTGGCCTGAGATCGCCGGCTGAGAAAAACGAGCCTTGCGGCCGGCCCTCAGCCCGCCCAGCCAAGACTGCGCGAGAGCGCCTCGGCGATCCCGCGCAGCCGGCCTCCCAACCGGTCGAGCGTCTGCGGGCTTGCTTCGCCTTCCATGAAGCTCAAGGCCACACCGGCCACCGGCTGCCCTTGAGCATCCCGCACCGCTGCGCCGACGCAGGCCATGCCCAAGCGAACCTGGCCGTCATCAATCGAATAGCCGCGCGCACGCGTTGCCTCCAGCTCGGCAAGAAAGACGTCGAGCGAGGCCACACTGCGCGGCGTCAGAAGATCCGGCCACGTGCCTTTCAGAATCCGCCGCACATCCGCGTCCGCCATGCCGGAAAACATCGCCTTGCCCGTCGCCGTGAAGGGCGCGGCAAGTCGCATGCCGATGCGGAAGGTGATACCCAGCGGCGCGGCGCCGTTGCGGCAGGCCAGATAGACCACATCCGTCCCATCCAGCACGCTGAGCGTCACGCTATGGTCGCTCAGGCTTTCATCGGCGGCCAGATGTCGGCGAAATTCCTCGACCAAATCGGATTGCGCCAGAAAGGCGTTCGACCAGCGCAGCGACCGCGGCCCGAGCCGGAGCAAGCCCTGCGGCGTGCGGGCGATGAGATCGAGTTCATCGAGCACCAGAATGAGCCCATGCGCCGTGCTCTTCGGCAGTCCTAGCGCCTTTGTCAGCGTGGCCGGAGACACCGGCTCGCCGCATGTGGCGAGATGATCGAGGATTGCCACCGCGCGCCTCAGCGCCGGCACCGTCAGCTGTCCCTCGCCTGTCTGTTCCAGCCGCTCCATA
Organism: Xaviernesmea oryzae; assembly: GCF_900109605.1. Classification (GTDB taxonomy): domain Bacteria; phylum Pseudomonadota; class Alphaproteobacteria; order Rhizobiales; family Rhizobiaceae; genus Xaviernesmea; species Xaviernesmea oryzae. The sequence goes on along the minus strand of NZ_FOAM01000017.1, from coordinate 100,351 downwards.
TCGTCCCCTTCCGTCTCATTCAGCCCGGCGGCTTGACCTTGCCGCCCATTCTCTGCATTATTTCATCATATGGAATCGAGTTCAATATATTGAACAACCAGTGGAGAAAATCATGACGCAGATGCCTAGTGCGCTCACGCGCAGTGCCTGCTTGATCGATGGCGAATGGCGCAAGGCTGCAAGCGGCGAGGAAATCGTCGTCACCAACCCGGCCGATGGTTCGGAGGTCGGCCGTGTGCCTTCCTTGAGCGCTGCGGAAGTGGAAGAGGCTGTCGCGGCGGCCGAGCGTGCCTTTGCCGACTGGTCGAAGCGTGCAGCGCGGGATCGTTCCGCTATCCTCAAGCGCTGGTTCGAGCTGATCGTCGCCCATGCCGACGAGCTTGGCCTGATGATGACCCTCGAACAGGGCAAGCCGCTGGCGGAAGCCCGTGGCGAAGCGCTCTATGCCGCCTCCTTCATCGAGTGGTTCGCCGAGGAGGGCAAGCGCGTCTATGGCGATGTGATCCCCTCGCCGCAGACCGACAAGCGCATTCTCGTGCTGAAGCAGCCGATCGGAGTCTGTGCCGCGATCACGCCCTGGAATTTCCCGGCGGCGATGATCACCCGCAAGGTCGGCCCGGCGCTGGCCGCCGGCTGCACCATGATCGTCAAGCCGGCCGAACAGACGCCGCTCACCGCGCTGGCGCTCGGCGTGCTGGCCGAACAGGCCGGCCTGCCCAAGGGGGTCTTCCAGGTGGTGACAGGCGATGCGAAGACCGTCGGCGGCGTTCTCACCGGCAGCGACATCGTGCGCAAGCTGAGCTTTACCGGCTCCACCGAAATCGGCCGCATTCTGATGGCGCAATCGGCCCCGACGATCAAGAAGCTGTCGCTGGAACTGGGCGGCAATGCGCCCTTCATCGTTTTCGACGATGCCGATCTCGACGCGGCGGTGGAAGGCGCGATCGCCTCCAAATATCGCAATGCCGGCCAGACCTGTGTCTGCACCAACCGTATCTATGTGCAGTCGGGCGTCTATGAGGCCTTTACCGAAAAGCTCGCCGCGCGCGTGGGTAGCCTGTCCGTGGGCGTTGGCACCGAGCCGAACGTCTCGATCGGCCCGCTGATCGATGACGACGCCATCGAGAAGGTCGAGGCCCATGTGGCCGATGCGCTGGAGAAGGGCGCGAAGGTGCTGGCCGGCGGCAAGCGGCATGCACGGGGCGGCACCTTCTATGAGCCGACCGTTCTGTCAGGTGTTACGCAGTCCATGCGGGTGGCGCGCGAGGAGACCTTCGGGCCTGTTGCGCCCGTCTTCCGCTTCGACACCGAGGAGGAGGCGGTCACCATGGCGAATGCCACCGAATTCGGTCTCGCCGCCTATTTCTACACGGAAAGCGCGCGGCGTGTCTGGCGCGTGGCCGAGGCGCTCGAATACGGCATGGTCGGGCACAATACCGGCCTGATCTCCAACGAGGTCGCCCCCTTTGGCGGCGTCAAGCAGTCCGGCCTCGGCCGCGAAGGCTCGCATTACGGCATCGAGGATTATCTGGAGATCAAATATCTCTGCACAGCCATCGGCTGATCCACAGGCGGTTGGACGGCATAAGGCCGGCGCTTTCGCAAGCGTCGGCCTTATCTTTTGGAAGGGAAGGCTACCGCCGCTTCTTGCCCGCGCTCAGCGCCACGGCCACGACGATGATCAGGCCGGTCGTCAAATCCTTGAAGAAGGGATTGACGTTAAGGATGTTGAAACCGTTGCCGATCAAGGCCAGCAGCAGCACGCCAGCGATCGAGCGCCAGACGGCGCCCGCCCCGCCATAGATGCTGGTACCGCCGAGGATGACGGCGGCGATGGCTTCGAGCTCCATGCCCGCGCCCGCCTGCGGCTGGCCCATGGAGATGCGCGAGACGGCGATGATGCCGGCGAGCCCCGCCGCAAATCCCGACAGGCCGAAGGTGGCGATCTTGACCAGATAGGTGCGCACGCCCGACAGGATCGCCGCCTCCTCATTGCCGCCGACCGCAATCACCCGGCGACCGAAGGTGGTGCGGTTCAAGAGCACCATCATCACGATCACGAAGACGAACAGCACGAGCACGGCGATATTGACCGGCCCGACACGCCCCCGACCGAGCCAAGCAAATTCTTCCATGCGCACCGGGATCAGCGCACCGCCGGTGATCAGCACTGCGATACCGCGATAGACGAGACTGGAGGCGAGCGTTGCCAGGAAGGAGTGGACATTGAAGGCCGTGATCACAAGGCCGTTGACCACGCCGAGCACGAGGCCGATCAACGGGCCGGCCACCATGCCCAGATAGGGGTCCACGGTTACCGCAAGCCAAGCGGCCGAGACGCTGGCGACGCCGAAGATCGCCCCTGTCGACAGATCGAACCCGCCGGCGATGATCACCAGCGTCAGCGCCGACGCCATCAGGGCCAGCGGGGCGCTCTGGTTGAGAATGTTCAGGAGATTGCGCAGGCTGAGGAAGGACGGGCTGAGCAGCGTGAGCGCGAACATCAGAAGAACGATGATGATCAGCACGCCATAATCACGCAGGAAGGCGCCAGCGGAAAAATGCCTGTTGCCGGTCGCTGCCTTGTCGGCGCTGGAATGGGAGGAAATGGGATTGACGCTCATGAGGAAGGCCCCTGGGGCTCGTGGCTGGGCGCGGCGGGCGTATCGCCGACGTGAAAGAGGCGGTAGAGCACCTGGTCGGGTGTGATCGAGGCGCAATCCACCTCGCCGATGACCCGGCCCTCGCTCATCAGATAGCCGCGATGGGACAGATTGATGACCTCCTCCAGCTCGGAGGAAATCAGGAGAACCGCGACGCCCGCGCGTGCCAGCTCGACGATGAAATCATGGATGCGCCGCCTTGCGCCGATATCCACGCCTCGGCTCGGCTCGTCCAGGATCATGACCTTCGGGGCACCATAGGCCCATTTGGACAGAAGCACCTTTTGCTGGTTGCCACCGGAATAATAGGCGACCTCGCCATCGACAGCGCCCGGCACGATGCCGAAATGGTCGATCATTGCGCGCGTGCGGCGCTTCTCCTCGGCCATGTCGAGAAAGCCGAAGCGGCTGATGCGTTCCAGATGCGGCAGGCTCATGTTCGGCCGGGTGCGCTGGGTCATCACCAGGCCCTGCTTGCGCCGGTCCTCCGGCACCAGGGCGATACCGGCCTTGACGGCGGCCTGCGGGCTGAGGCTCGACAAGGCTACGCCGTCGAGCCGGATCGCACCTGCACTCAGGCCATCCGCCCCGAAGATCGCCCGCGCCACCTCGGTGCGCCCGGCCCCAACCAGCCCGATCAGCCCGACGATCTCGCCGGGTCGGATCGACAGGCTCACCTCTTTCAGGCCCGCACCGCTCGATACGCCGGAAAGCTCCAGCCGGGGCGCGAGATCGGGAGACGGTGCCGGCGGCCGGTCGGGATAGGCAACCTCGGCGCTCTCGCCCAGCATGCCTTCCACCAACGAGGCCTTGGTCTCGCCGGCGATCGTGCCCGTTCGCACCACGCGGCCATCGCGCATGATCGTCACCCGGTCCGCCACCTCGATCACATGATCGAGGAAATGGGTGACGTAGATGATCGTCCGGCCTTCGTCGCGCAGCCAGGCGATGACCTTGTGCAGCCGCTCGGTCTCGTCAGCGGTCAGCGAGGAGGTCGGCTCGTCCATGATGATGATGCGGGCATCGCGGGCGATCGCGCGCATGATCTCGGCCTTCTGCCGATCGGCAATGGCGAGATCGCCGAGCTTGCGGCGCGGATCGAGCCCGAAGCCGCAACGGGCCTCCAGGGCCGCGAAGCGGCGGTTGTCGGACCCCGTGAGAAAGCCGGCAACATTGTCCTCAAGGCCGAGAAAGACATTCTGCGCGACGGTCAGCTGCGGCACCAGCTGCAGCTCCTGATGGATCATCGCCACGCCGAACTGCATGGCGCGGCGCGGCGTCGCCTGGTCGAGCCGCATGCCGCCGATCTCCACCACACCCTTGTCGGCGGCATAATAGCCGCCGATGATCTTGCCGACGCTGGACTTGCCGGCGCCGTTCTCGCCGATCAGCGCGTGCACCTCGCCTGGCTGGAAGCTCAAGGAGACCCCATGCAGGATCTTGGCGGCGCCAAAGCTCTTCTCGATGCCAGAGAGATGGACGGACGGGCTCTGCGCGCCGGCCGCCGGGGCTGGCTGCGCCGCCGCCATCAGCCCTGCCACTCCGCCTTAAAGTCTGGATGCTGATCGAGCCAGGGCTTGGTCACGATCTGGGGCGCAGCACCAAGCGTGGTCGGATCGATCCAGGTCGGCGGCGTTTCGCCCTTCAAGGCCTTGACCGCGCTGTCGAGCGCGGCGCCCCCCATGCTGGCCGGAAACTGCGCCAGCGTCGCATCAACCTTGCCCGCCCGGATCGCATCGACGGTGATCTGGTTGAGACCGCCGCCGATCAGGAAGACATCGTCCGGATTCTTGCCGGCATCCGTCAGGGCGATCTCGACGCCGATCAGATGCTGGTCGGCATTCGACAGAACAGCGTCGATATCCGGATGGGCCTGGAGAATGTCCTGCATCGCCGTCATCGACTTGTCAGGATCGTAATTGCCCTCGCCCGTGGCGACAATCTGGATATTGGCGTGCTGGCCGAGCACCTGCTTGAAGGTCTCGTAGCGCAGATTGTCGAAGGGGTAGATGAGCTGGCCGATCATGACGACGACCCGGCAGGGAGATTTGTCCTTGCAGTAATCGACTACGGCATTGGCTTGCGCGGTCGCGCCTTGGGCAGGATCCTCGGCCACGGTGGACGTCAGACCCTTCACCTGCGGCTGCATGTCTTTCAGATTGGGACCGACGGGAAACAGCGCCGTGACCACTTTGATGCCCGCCGCGGTCGCTTCTTCCAGGGCCGGAGCGATGCCGACCGTGTCGTTCGGCGTGATGATGAAGGCGTTGAACCGGCCGCCGGCGATCAGGTCTTCCACCTGCGAATATTGCTTGGTGGCATCGAAAGCGGCGTCGAAGATCTCCACCTCGACGCCCTTCTGCGCGGCAGCGGCTTTCTTGATGCCATCATAGATCGCCTGATTATAGCCGTTCTGGCTGGAGGCCGCGAGGAACGCGACCCGGTAGCTATCCTGCGCCATGGCTGGCTGCGTCAGCGCGGCGGTGCCGAGCGCCAAAAGAGAGAGGAGACTGTTTCTCAGTTTCATTCGCATGTTCCCTTGTTTCTTGTTTTTCAAGCAATGCCGGCTTCAGACAGGCCGCGTCACCAGCAGAAAGGCAATGATAGCGTAGGGCATCAGGGCCGGCAGCGGCGCCAGACGCTCGGCCGTATAGCTCCCGGCCGCATCGAGCAGGTTGATCGTGCCGATCACCTGTCCGCCGACGACCACGGGCACGTTGACGTTGGATTCGCAGCCGAGCGAGCGGATCAGCTCCCAGTCGAAGAAGACCTCGGCTATCTCCTCGATCGACAGCGTCGAGAAGACCTCCTGACGACGCAGGACGATATCGGTCCAGGCATTGTCGGGAATCGGCTTGAAGCCGCCAACCGGATAGGCCTCGGCATTGTCGGTATAGATGCGGCGCGAACGCCCCTCCGTCACCTTTTCGCCCTCGATCTCGAAGACGGATGCCGTGAGCAGCCTGGTGCCGAGCGCGGCGCGAACGAGCTCCGCAAAGGCTGCAAAAGCCCGATCAGGATCTTCAAACCGCACTGCCGTGAGGAAGGCTTGAACAGCCGCGTCTGGCAACATGGAACACCTCCAATTTGTCCCAAGGCTAGTTCGCATTCAGTTTGTCGACAAGGCCTGTCGTAACGGTTCGATCATTTTTTTCGAAGCAGTTCACCGACGCAGCAGCCATCGAAACGTAAGCCTATGTAGACAAAAAGCTTTTTTCGCAACGCCGCTTGCACCGTGACCCAGCCTCTATGCGAAGGCTAAAAATCTCGCCGTTTTTACGCAAAAAGATCCTTGTCGACATTTTGGATGCAATGTAGCGTTTGCACAAGAGGCCGTCCTTGAGGATGGTCTTGCGGCTGATCCGCGATCCCTTTCCGCGCGGTTTAATGGCGAAGGGCAGGCTTGCCTGATCCTCTGCAACATGATGGATTTTCAATGGGCGACACGATTCTGAGAATAGCCACGGATGTCGGCGGCACCTTCACCGACCTGGTCTATTTCGAAACCGATCTTTCCACCGGCAAGCAGACGATCCGCACCGCCAAGTCGGATACGACACCGCCGAATTTCGAACAGGGCGTGCTCAATGTTCTGGACAAGGCCGGCGTGCCGCTGTCGCAGGCTGATTTCTTCGCCCATGGCACGACCGTCGTCATCAACGCGCTGACCGAGCGCAAGGGCGCGCGCACCGCGCTTCTGACCACCAAGGGCTTTCGCGACACGCTTGAAATCGCCCGAGGCAATCGGCCGGACTTCTTCAACCTGATGTATGAAAAGCCGGCGCCCTTCGTGGAGCGCTATCTGCGCCGCGAAATTCCCGGCCGGGTGGATTATCGCGGGCAGGAAATGCAGCCGCTCGACCTTTCGGGCTTGCCGGCGATCCTTGAGGATTTCAAGGCTGAACAGGTGCAGGCCATCGCCATCTGTTTTCTGCATGCCTATGCCAATCCCGCCCATGAGCAGGCGGTGGCCGCCGAGATCCGCCGCCTCTGGCCCGAGGTCTCCGTGGTCTCGTCGCATCAGATCACCCGGGAATGGCGCGAATATGAGCGCTCCTCGACCGCCGTGCTCTCGGCTTACGTCCAGCCGGCGGCCGAGCGCTATCTCGCACGGCTCGAAACCGGACTCACGGACAAGGGCTATAAAGGCCGGCTCTATGTGATGCAGTCCAATTGCGGCGTCGACAGTTTCGAATCGACCCGTGCGATCCCGATCACGATGGTCGAGTCCGGTCCGGCCTCCGGTTTCTGGGGCGCGGCCGAGCTAGGCCGGATCATCGGCGAGCCGAATGTGCTGGCACTCGACATCGGCGGCACGACGGCGAAATGCTCGCTGATCGAAAACGGCCAGGTGCGCATCAAGACCGATTACTGGATCGAGCGCGACCGCAAATCCTCGGGCTATCCGATCATGGTGCCGGTGGTCGATCTTGTCGAGATCGGCAATGGCGGCGGCTCGATTGCCTGGGTCGATGATTTCCAGAAGCTGCATGTCGGCCCGAAATCGGCCGGCGCCCTGCCCGGCCCGGCAGCCTATGGGCGCGGAGGCACGCAGGCGACGACGACGGACGCCAATCTGGCGCTCGGCCGCATCAGCGCCGATTATTTCTGCGGCGGCACGGTGGCGGCCGATATGGCCGCCGTCGATGCGGCCCTTGCCGATGTGGCGCGCAAGCTCGACGTCAGCCCGATCGAAGCGGCACGCGGCATCATCCGCATCGCAAATTCCAACATGGTCAATGCGCTGAAGCTGGTCTCGCTCAACCGGGGCTACGACCCGCGCGATTTCACCCTCGTCGCCTTTGGCGGCGGTGGCGCCATGCATGCCGTCGGCCTTGGCCAGGAACTGGGTGTGAAGAAGGTCGTGGTGCCGCGCGGCGCCTCGGTCTTCTCCGCCTGGGGCATGATGATGAGCGATCTGCGCCGCGACTATTTCGTCACCCGCCTGATGGACGAAACCGATCTGGCCGGTCTCAATGGCTTGATCGCCGAAACGGTCGATCATGCGGTTGCGCAATTCGCGGCGGAACATGTCGAGCCAGGTAAGGTGGCGGTCGAGCCTTTCCTCAAGGTGCGCTACCGCAACCAGGAGCATTCGGTCGAAGTGCCGGTCGCGGCGGATGGTCTCGATACCGAAGCGGTCGCGCGGATGATCGAGGCTTTCCACGCGATCTACGAGAAGGAATATACCTATCGTCTCGATGCGCCCGTCGAGATCGTCGGCCTGCATCTGATCGCCCGCGCCGAGGTCGGCAAGCTGGAGATCGTCGCCCTGCCCGTCACCGGCTTGACGCTCGATCAGGCGATCAAGGGCCGCCGCCCGGTCGATTACGCCACCGAAGGGGTGCATGAGGCGACGATCTATGACGCCGAGAAGCTGGAGCCCGGCATGACCTTCAGCGGCCCCGCGATCATCGAAGACCCCGGCACCACCATCGTCATCCATCCGAAGAACCGCGTCTCGATCGACGCCTTCGGCAACACCCATATCGAAATCCGGGGCTGACGCCATGACCGAGAAGACCCACGACCCCGTCACCTTCGACATCATCCAGAACGCGCTGGAAGCTGTGGCCGACGAAATGTTCGTCGCCCAGCGCAAGACCTCGATGAGCGCGATCATTTATGAAGTGCTCGATCTCGGCACCGGCATTTGCGATGCGGCGGGCGAGATTGCCGCATCCGGCGCCGGCATCCCGGCCTTCGTCGGCGTGCTCGACAAGGCGGTCAAGCGGATCATCGAGAAGCATCCGCCCGAGACGATCCAGCCCGGCGATCTCTTCGCCTCCAACGATCCCTATTGGGGCGGCGTCACCCATCTCAACGATATGATCCTGGCCATGCCGGTCTTCGCCGAAGGCCGGATCGTCGCCTGGACCGCCAATATCGCCCATTGGAACGATGTCGGCGGCAATGTGCCGGGCTCCATGTCCTCGGAAGCCACCGAAATCTTCCAGGAAGGCGTGCGCATTCCCGCCGTCAAGCTGATCGAGGCTGGCCGCCCAAATCAGGCGGTTTTCGACATTCTCTATGTCAACACCCGCCTGCCGGACTATCTGCGCGGCGACCTCTGGGCCGGCATTGCCGGCGTGCGCATCGGCGAGCGGCGCATTCTCGAACTGGTGGAGAAATACGGCGCGGATACCTTCACCGCCGCGATCGACGACTTCATGGAATTGGGCGAGCGGCGTGCCCGCGCGGCCCTGAAGACCATGCCCAAAGGCACCTTCACCTTCGAGGAGGAGCAGGACGACGGCGCCATCCACAAGATCATCATCGAAGTCACCGACGAGCATTTCAGCGTCGATTTGCGCGACAATCCGGACCAGAAAGGCTCCAGCAATTCCAGCCGCGAAGGTGTAGAGATCGCAGCCCAGCTCGCCTTCAAGGCCGTGGCCGACGCCCAGGCGCCAGGCAATGGCGGCTTCTTCCGGCCGCTGAAGGTGATCACCCGACCCAGCTCGATCTTCCATGTCGTGGAGCCCGGCGCGCTCGGCTATTACTCGGAGGTGGAAATTCGCCTCTTCGACCTGATCCTGCGCTGCCTGGCCACGCATTTTCCAGGCCTGGTTCCGGCGGGCAATTTCGCCTCGATCTGCGGCACGGTGGTCGGCGGCAAGCATCCCGATACAGGGCGGCACTACACCATCGTCGAGCCGCAGCTCGGCGGCTGGGGCGCCTGGAACGGGCGCGACGGCAATGCCGCGATCTTCTCCGGCTTCCATGGCGAGACCTTCAACTGCCCGGCCGAGGTGGCCGAGGCGCGCTATGGCCTGACGGTCGACCATATGGCGCTGAACCCGGCGCAAGGGGGCGAAGGCGAATTTCGCGGCGGCAAGGGCATTTCCGTCCATTACCGCGTGCGCGCCAACGACAATTTCCTGTCGGTCGGCTACACCCGCTCGCGCATGCCACCCTGGGGTGTCGCGGGGGGACGCGACGGGACGCCGAATTATGTCGAGGTGCTGCGCCCCGGAAAGGCACCGGAACGCTATTCCTTCGGCACCAACATCCCTCTCAACAGGGACGATGTCGTCCATGTCGTCACCGGCGTCGGCGGCGGCTATGGCGACCCGAAGAAGCGTGCGCGCAACGCAATCGCCGAGGACCTGCGCCATGGCTATCTGACGCCGGAGCGCGCCCGCACGGTCTATGGCTACGACGAATAAGCGCGTGAAGGCCGGGCGACCTGTGCCCGGCCTTTACAAACGACGACGTGCATTCTGACCATACCCATCGCGATAAAAACCATGTAGGGCAGCGCATCGATCAATCGGATCAAGGGACGAGAGCTTTGACGGCAGGCGAGTTGACGCGCACACGCGGCTCGGGAACACAGAGCGTCTATACGGCACTGCGCAACGAGATCCTCTCCATGGCGCTCGGGCCGGGCAGCCCGCTGGACGAGGTGCGCCTGTCCGAACGCTTCGGCATGTCGCGCACGCCGATCCGCGAGGCGCTGGTCAAGCTGGCGGCCGATGGGCTGGTCACAACCCTGCCCAATCGCAACACCATCGTCGCACCTATCGATTTTGCCGAACTGCCCACCTATTTCGAAGCGCTGACGCTGATGTATCGCGTGACTACGCGCGGTGCCGCCTCGCGTGGCAAGTTGGCTGACATGGCCGAGATCCACACCCAGCAGCGCGCCTTCACCCAGGCTGTCGAGGTGCGCGACGCCTATGCCATGATCGAAGCAAACCGCGACTTCCATGTCGCTATCGCCGATCTCGGCGGCAATCCCTATTACAGCGCCTTCTTCGCCCGGCTTCTCGACCAGGGCCGGCGCATCCTACGGCTCTATTACCAGACCTTTGACGACAGGCTGCCGCGTCAATATGTCGACGAGCACGAACAGATGATCGCCGCTATTGCCGCCGGCGATGTCGACGAGGCCGACCGTCTGGCAACCGCCCATGCGGCCCAGATCGTGCGGCAGATCCAGGACTATGTTGCCCGTCATCTAAACCGGGCGGTGGAGATCGACGGCCTCTGATGCATCCAGGCCGTGCAGCAAGTCAGGGCTTCTAAGCCTGACGCGAATCCTGAAGGCCAGCGGACGCGTCATGGCGATGCATCGCCTGTCGCCTCATGCCGGAAGAGCCTGACGATCTCGGCTGCGATCTCCGCCGGCGTGCTGCGGCCTGGACGATACCAGTCACCGACGTGATTAAGCAGGGTCAGCAGCAAAAGCCGGTAAAGCGGCCGGTCGAAGCCGGGCTTGAGCGGCAGAGCGGCAACCAGATCCTTAAACAGCGTCTCGAAGGCATCGCGTGTGGCGATCAACCGGGCGGCCAGGCTGGCCGGCACGGCGCGCAGGTCGTTCATCAATGGCAGGGTGATCGACCGGGGATCGAGCTGGATCTCCAGCATGGTCACCGCCGCCGCCTCCAGCTGTGCCCAGGGATCCTCATGCAACGCGATGGCCGCGCGAATGCGGCCTTCCGCTGCCTGGATCGCCGTATCGTGGATGCGGGCGAACAGCTCCTCCTTCGAACGGATGTGATGATAGAGCGAGCCGCCCTGCAGGCCGACCCGCTCGCCGATATCGCGCATGGATGTGGCCGCATAGCCGCGCTCGGCGAAAAGATGGGCTGCGGCCGCCAGCACGGCCCTGCTGCGCGGGCTCGCCTCCTTCGAAAACAGCGCTTCCATGGGATCGCCGTCCTTCTCCCGAAGGGCCTTTTCCTCATCATCGCGCATCGTCACGTCTCCTGATCCTCTCTCCTTGCAAAATGTAACAGTCGTTTGGTACACTGCGCAAGTCGCCCGGCTGGAGGAGAGCCGGGCGATCGAAAGCGCAGGCCGCTGGGATGGAGGCCGAAAGGTCGTCGACAGGCAATCGGCGCGAGACGCCTAAGGGAGAAGAGACGTGGCAGCCTTTACACCTGTGATCGACGATATCGGCTTTCTGTTGAGCGAGGTCTTCGACTTCGATGCCGTGATGGCCGGGTTGCCGGGTTATGAGGAGGTGAATGCCGAGCTTGCCCTATCCGTGCTGGCGGAAGGCGGGCGGTTCTGCGCCGAGGTGCTGGAGCCCCTGAACCGGACAGGTGACGAGGAAGGGTGCCGGCTGGAAAACGGCGTGGTGAGCACGCCCAAAGGATTTGCCGAGGCCTATCGCGCCTTCGCCGATGCCGGCTGGACCGGTCTCTCGGGCGATGCCGCCTATGGCGGCCAGGGTCTGCCACGGGTGGTACAGATCCTGCTCGATGAAATGCTGTCCTCGGCCAATTTCTCCTTCGGCCTCTTTCCTGGTCTGACGCGCGGCGCCGTCGAGGCGATTGGCCACCATGCCGATGCGGCGTTGAAGGACACCTATCTGCCGAAGATGATTTCGGGCGAGTGGACCGGCGCGATGGCGCTGACCGAATCCCACGCCGGCACCGATCTCGGCCTGTTGAAGACGCGGGCCGAACCCTTGAGCGACGGCGGCTACCGCATCACCGGCAGCAAGATCTTCATCTCCTCGGGCGACCATGATTTCGGCGGCAACATCATTCACCTGGTTCTGGCCCGCCTGCCGGATGCGCCGGCCGGTGTGAAGGGCATCAGCCTGTTTCTCGTGCCGAAATTCCTGCCCGATCCGGAAGGTGGCACAAATAGGCGCAACGGCTTTTCCGTCGGCGCATTGGAACACAAGATGGGCATCCACGCCCAGCCCACCTGCGTGATGAATTATGACGGCGCCACCGGGTGGCTCATCGGCGAACCCGGGCGGGGGCTCAATGCCATGTTCACGATGATGAATGCCGAGCGGCTCTTCGTCGGCATTCAAGGGCTCGGGATCGGCGAAATCGCCCTGCAGAAGGCCACTGCCTATGCCCGTGAACGCATGCAGGGTCGCTCTGCCGATGGCACGCGTGGCCCCGTGCCGATCATCGAGCATGCCGATATCAGGCGGATGCTGCTCTCAGGCCGAGCATTGACCGAGGGCGGCCGTGCCCTGGCGATCTGGACGGCGCTGCAGATGGATCTGGCCGCGCGCCACCCCGACCCCAATGCCCGTCAGGCGGCCGACGGCTTCGTGGCCCTGCTCACCCCCGTCATCAAGGCCGCCCTGACAGATTGGGGCTTCGAAATCGCGGTCTCCGCGCAGCAGGTCTTTGGCGGCCATGGTTACATTCGCGAATGGGGCATGGAGCAATATGTCCGTGACGCCCGCATCGCGCAAATCTACGAAGGCACCAACGGCGTCCAGGCCATGGATCTCGCCGGGCGCAAACTGGGCATGGAAGAGGGAAAGCTGCCGCACCGCTTCTTCGCGCTGATCCGCACCGAGATCGACGCAGCGGAAGGGCGCAACCCCATGCCGGATCTCACCTGGCCGGTGCTGGCGGCCCTCGACGATCTCGAGGAAGCCACGCAGGCGCTTCAGGCCAAGGCAGGCGATGTCGCGGAAGCCAATGCCGCCGCCGTGGATTACCTGCGCCTCTTCGCCCTGGTGTCGCTCGGCTGGATGTGGGTGCGGATGGCAACCGCCGGGCCGGCCGGACAAACAGGGCAAATGATCGGCCGCAAGCAGGCGCTTGCCCGTGTCTTTGCCCAGCGCCTTCTGCCGCAAGCAACCGCGCTGAAGGCGGCGGTGCTTGCAGGCGCCGAGAGCCTGATGGCGGTGGAGGACGACGGATTTTAATGCACGGCCTTCCCTATTTGCATCCTCCAAGAACAGCACCTGGCGCGCCGGCGCGACGGTCTCGCCTCAGCGCGATCCGATATCGCGATAAAGCCGCCCGCCCATGCCCTGATAGCCGGTGAGCGTGCGTTCCTCGTGCTGCAGGCGCTGGTTCAGCAGCCGCTCCAGGCCTTCACGCCGAAGACCGGCGGCCGCCGGATCGTCGATCCGGTCCACCTGCTCCAGCGGATCCTCCCGCAGGTCGAAAAGCACCGGTGCGAGCCCGGCGAAGTGAACATATTTAAACTGATCGGTCCGCACCACCTGCAGGCCGCAGCGTTCCGATGGCAAGCCAAAATGGGTTTCAAGCCGGCGGGTGGCAAGATCGCGGAAATCCGTGCTCCAGAAGGCGGCGTCGCGCCAGTGTGCCGGCGTTTCGCCGCGGCAGAACGGCAGCAGGCTGTTGCCATCGGCATTGGCAGGCGTCTCGATCCCGATGGCTTCCAGGATCGTGGGTAGGATGTCGATCGACTGGGTAAAAGCCTCGACGGTCCGCCCATGCCCCTGAGTCAGACGTGGGTGGCGTAGGATCAACGGGATATGGGCCGAACCGTCATAAAAGGCCAGTTTGCCGAGAAGACCATGGTCGAAGAGCTGTTCGCCATGGTCGCCGGTGAAGACGATCAGCGTGCGCTCATAGCGGCCGGCCGCCTTGAGCGCTGCAACAATGCGGCCGATATGATGGTCCACCTCCGCCATCAGCCCAGCATAAACAGCGCGAATGATGGCGATGGTGCGGGCATCCGCCTGGGCGGCCAGGACCGAAAGACCCGGCACGAAATGGTCAAGCCCGACCGCTTGCCTGTAGACCTCGACAAGGGGGTGCACCTTTTCGGCTGCCGGAATCGGCGCAGCAAGGTCTGACGGGTCGATCAGACCGGCCCAGGGGGCGGCGGCGGCAAAGGGCGGATGCGGGGCGATGAAGGACAGATGCGCGAAAAACGGCTTCTCGTCATGCACCGAGACGAAATCGATGAAGCGATCGGCCAGGAAGGCAGTCTCGCTGTCCTCGGCGGCAAAGACTGCAGGCTCGCCGAAGCGGCTGGCGGCGAAGATGCCGTCGCGCCCCCTGCCCGGCTCCGGAACGGCATAGCCCTTGCGTTTGAGATGGGCCAGCCAGGGGCCGGCATGCTCGCCGAGAAAGGTGCCGACCTCCAGCCCGGGCGCCACGCCCTCATAATCGCCAAGCGCCGGATCGCCGGCATGGCGTCCGCGCGGATCGGTCATGGTATCGGTGTAGCCGAACAGGGTCGGACGATAGCCGGCGCGCCGCGCCTCGGTGAACACAGTGGGATGGCGCGCATCGAGCGGCGTGCCATTTTGCACCACGCGATGCTTATGGGCATAGAGCCCGGTGATCAGTCCGGCACGCGCCGGTCCGCAGGGATAGGCTTGGCAGTAATGGCGTGCAAAGCGAACGCCCTCGCCGGCCAGTTGGTCAAGACTCGGTGTGGGAACGGGAAAATCCGGATTGCGCGCCCCAGGCAGCACGGCGCCGCGCCACTGATCGGCGGTGATCAGCAGAATATCGAGCGGCTTTTTTTCATCGCGCGGGAACTTCGCCGGCTGTGAATTGGAAGACATGGGCAAAGACCTTTCGACGCGACATGGCGTGAGGCAGCCGTTTTCAGGCGGTTCGGGATTACTCAGGCTTCGGATGGATCGCCTGCCATAATCCTCTGTATAGGTGACCGCATCGGCATCGGCCGTGAGGAAGGCGACGTGGAGCGGGCGATCCCGCAATCGCTTGGGCATTGCAGCATTATCACAGGAGCGCGCTGGCGGTCCGGTCGCATCCGCTGTTGCGACGTGGCTGTAGGACAGCGGCATGACAATGAGATGACAGGCTTTTCACCTCTCAAGACAAGCGGTCTCAAGCGCATAAAGCCGGGTCGGACCGGCAGCCTCGACATCGTGCGACGCCAATGAGCTCAGACCGCACGATCTATCCAATGCAAACCGGCCCGGCATCCGTCCGGCCTGTCAAAGCTGTTATGCTCTCCGGTCGGCAGCCTCTGCCGGCTGGAAAGATGCGGCCGCCTGGAGAACTGCGCCGATCAAGCCGGGAAACCGCGCCTCGAGATCGTCATGGCGAAGAGTGAGGCGACGGCCGCGCCCCGCCTGCTCGTTGCGGATCACGCCGGCTTCACGCAGGACCTTCATCAGATGTGACTTGGTCGATTTCGGAATGCTCGGATCGGACAGGTAGCATTGCCCCATGTCCAACGGGCCATCGGCCAGCTGGCAGACAATGGCCAGCCGCTCGGGATCGCTGAGCGCGAAGAGCACGTCCGTCAGCCGCAGCGCGTCACGGTCAGGGTGGAGAAGATCGAGGCTATCAGATGTCATGGTTCGAATTTAATTGAACAGCGGTCGGATTTACAGTAGAGATTGGTTCGAAATTATTCGAACAGTAGGTGTTCCGTGACCGATATGATCTCGAGCCGATCGCTACCAGGACAAGCCGGCTTTCGCATCACGCTCGCCGGCATGACCATGATGATGGCCGGGGCCAGCGCGCCCTCGCCCTTCTATCCGATGCTGCAGAAGGTGATGGGCTTTTCCTCGGCAACGCTGACCGGCATTTTCGCCATCTATACCGTGTCCCTGCTTGCCTCGCTTTTGACCATGGGATCGCTGTCGGATCATGTTGGCCGGCGGCCGGTGATCTCGGCAGGCTTCGGCCTGATGGCGCTAAGCCTGCTGGTCTTCTGGCAGGCAGGCGATGTGGTGGGCCTGATGATGGCGCGGGTGCTGCAGGGCATTGCCGCCGGCCTGTTGCTCTCGGCTCTGTCGGCCGCCATTGTCGATTTCGAGCCAAAAGACCGGCCTGGCAGCGCCTCGATCTGGAATTCTGTCACGCCGTTCGCCGGCCTGGCCGCAGGCGCGCTCGTGGCCGGAAGTCTGATGGACATCACCGACAAAGCGGAAGCCGATGTATTCGGCGCGCTGATCGCAGTCTATGCGCTTTTATCGCTGTTGATCTGGTCGGTGCCGGAAACGGCGCCGCGTCATCACGGCGTCTGGGCTTCGTTGCGTCCGCGCATCGGCGTGCCCAAAGCAGCATCGCGCGCCTTCTGGCGCAGCGCCCCGGCCGTGATTGCCGGCTGGGCCACGGGCGGGCTTTATCTGTCGCTCGGAGCACCAATCGTGCGGCATATCTTCGGCGCCGAGGATCATCTGAGCCAGGCTTTCGTGATCGTCCTGCTCAGCGGTACCGGCGCTGCGGCCTGCTATCTCGCCCGACGCTATTCGTCCCGTCAGGTGACGCTCTACGGGACCTCCGCCCTGGCGGTGGGCACGCTATTGACGCTTCTGGCAATCGCTTGGCCCTCCCTTCCCGCCTATCTCCTGGCGCTGACGCTGACGGGCACGGGCTTCGGCACATGCTTTTATGGCGTCATGCGCTCGATTGTCCCCGTCGTCCAGCCGGAAGAACGCGGCGAACTCTTCGCCGCCCTCTTCACCCTCAGCTATCTCGCCTTCGGCCTGCCGACCCTCCTGGCCGGCATAGCCATCGGCCAGGTCGGCCTGACGGCGACGACACTCGGCTATGGCACGCTGATCGCGCTCTTTTCCGCAGCGGCGGGACTCCTGCGGAAGTTCCGAACGACGGATTGACCGCGGCATCGGCGGGCCCAGCAGATCCTACGTGGACGCATGGGCTGATGATGGTGACAGTACCGGTGGGGAGCTGCGACTGCCTTGTCGAGGGAAGCGATCGGCGGGATAGATCTCAGAGTTGTTCGCAGCGAGTTTTCGCTCCGCTACAATCTCAGCTGCGCCTCGGAAAGCCGGATGGTTTTTCACTGACAGCGAGATGGAGGATGGAGTTCGCGCGCCTGCAGGGCAGATGATCGTTCGCCTCTGCAAGGGGCGCTATGGATCAGCGCGGTATGTGACCTGCCTCCCCTCCCCCGGCTTGTACTGTCGAGCCCGAAGGCTTTCGGATGACCGGGGGTTGCGTCCGATGAACGCAAAGAGCCTCCCGAGGGAGGCTTGTCACACTGAGATCGAGGGGGAATGTTTGGTTGCGGGGGCAGGATTTGAACCTGCGGCCTTCAGGTTATGAGATAGTTTTCAGCGTTATTCGCTATTGTTAGATACCACCGCCGGCGGCCGCCGATACTTCGATAAGCCATTGCAGGTGCTTGCCTTTCGGCTTTCTTTAGCCCAGCCTCTTCTACGACCCTGTTCGCCACGATTTTCGCCGCGCCGCTTCCACGGCGCTTCCACGAGATCGCGACGGACAGACCAAGGAAGGAGTCCGAGAGCGTGTCGAAGACCAAGTTGACCAAGCGTGCGATCGAAGGGCTGTCCACCAGGGACACCGACTACTTCGTGTTCGATACCGAGCTGCCGGGCTTCGGCATCCGCGTTATGCCGAGCGGAAAACGCTTCTTTCTGATTCAATATCGTCGGCACGGCCGCACCCGGCGTGTGATGCTTGGGCAGTTCGGCCCACTCACCGCCGAGTTGGCACGCAGGGAAGCCTTGCAGATGCTCGGCAACGTTCGAGGTGGCGGAGCCGACCCGGCTGCCCAACGCGATCTGGAGCGGCAGTCGATGACCGTCAAAGCGCTCGGCGAGCGATTCCTGCGTGAGCATGTGGCGGTGCGTTGCAAGCCGACTACGCAAGCTGAGTACAAGCGATCAGTAGAGCTGTTCATCAATCCCTTCTTCGGCAACCAGCGCGCACGGAGCGTCACCGCAGCGGACGTGTCTGACTTGCACGGCACCTATGCCCACATCCCCTATCAGGCGAACCGGACGCTCGGGGTCCTGTCGAAGATGATGAACCTCGCGGAAACGTGGGGCATCCGTGATAAGCACAGCAATCCTTGCGAGGATATCGAGCGCTATCCGGAACACAAGCGTGAGCGCTTCCTCTCCGCAAAGGAGATGAAGAAGCTCGGGACGGTGCTCGCCCGATCCGAGGCGGACGGGACCGAGAGCCCTTATGCAGTCGCAGCATATCGGCTCTTGCTGCTGACGGGATGTCGCCTGTCGGAAATCCAGAAGCTGCAATGGCAGCACGTCGACATTGATGAAGCGCAGCTCAATCTTCCCGATAGCAAAACGGGTGCGAAAACTGTCCATCTGGGTCAGGCGGCCGTAGAAGCCCTCAAGAAAGTGACGCGGGTCAAAGGCAACCCATACGTGATCGTCGGCAAAGTCGAAGGCGGATATCTCACTGACCTACAAAAGCCATGGCGTCGTATCCGCAAGGCTGCTGGACTCGATGGCGTCCGCATTCACGATCTGCGCCACACGTTCGCCTCTGGAGGCCTGTTAGTGGGGGAAGGCCTGCCCGTGATTGGCAAGTTGCTCGGTCACACGCAGGTACAGACGACCGCCCGCTATGCCCATCTTGCGGCCGACCCGGTCAAGGCCGCGGCCACTCGCATCTCGGAACGCCTCGCGGACGCTCTTGGCTAATTTTGAATGCCGCAGCAGCCGGCGGCGAACGCCGGCCTTGCACTGGCGATAGAACCGGCCCCACGCGGTCCCCGCGGTAGCCAATGACCGCGTGGTCGTAACTGGCGATGAAAAGCAGTTCATTGATATCGGCTTCATCAAGCCCTAACGCGGGACGAGTCGATACAAGCCGATCCGTGGTCGAACCAATGCTCCACAGGACTCGGGGCATGCGTCATGTCGGAGTATCTCTCCATCACTCCCGGCGTCGGGTGTCTGGCTCGGGCGTCCGAGGCAAGAGATATAGCAGCCGGTCATACCGACGGGAGCGCCGATCTTACCGTCGAATGCAAATATCGTAAAGTACTGTCAGATATTCTATTTTAGTCTCGTGCATTGCCACCTGCTAATCGAGTGATTATCCAGCGCCCCTCAAGCACCATTGGAAAGACGGCACTGTCTCCGCTTATAAGTGGATCCGCTGCTCTGGATAGAGCGCTATCAAAAGCCATGATAGCATCACGTGCCATTCGCATGAAAGCCGTCCCGGCAGGCGTTACTGTCACGCCATTATGAAGCCGAACGAATATCTCCAAACCCAATGCGATTTCGAGTTCCCGTATCCGTCGGCTAACCGTGGATTCTTTCACGTTCATTCGGGACGCGGCTTTTCGGAAACTACCTGCTTCTGACGCGGCGATGGCAAAACGCATGTGCCTGTGGGTTATAAACTCGGCACAACAAACCATGATGCTCCCCTGTGCTGATCAGCACCTTCCGATCCTTCGTTGGCGATGGCGAGCCGGAAGACCAGTTTGATCGCATTCAAGCCAATATACCGGCACGCGCGCGCTATTTTCAAAAGGCGTCGGCTGATGGGGGCTGTCGTCACTCGCGCGCTATGAAGACGATTGAGATCCCGTGGACAACCCGCGCATCATGCGACCGTCTATAATCCTACGAACCGCGGCGGCCGATCCGAAAGCCGTAGTCTCTCGATTGCCACGCAGCAATCAATCCGACCGCGATCAAGGGTAGCAGTACCCAGGGGAGCGATCGAGCCCCAGCATTATCTACGACCAATCCACCGAGAAAACCGCCCCCTGCAACAGCCAGATTGAAGACCGTGACCAGGATAGATTGGGCTACGTCTGCATGTTCTCCGGCGGCATCCGCCAATGCTGTCTGCAACAGGGTGGGAGCGCCTCCGAAAGTTAGCCCCCAGATTGCGATACCAATCAGAATTAGCGTTGATGATTCCTGCGCGTTAGCGAGAAGAATTGCGACGATCCCGAAAAAAGCAAGGCTGATAAGGGTCGCGGTTCGCAGA
Organism: Xaviernesmea oryzae; assembly: GCF_900109605.1. GTDB lineage: Bacteria > Pseudomonadota > Alphaproteobacteria > Rhizobiales > Rhizobiaceae > Xaviernesmea > Xaviernesmea oryzae. The sequence continues at coordinate 80,265 of NZ_FOAM01000017.1, read as the reverse complement.
TAACGATCCACCATCAGGCCCGTTCCCCAGATGCCTACGACTGATGCGAAGCCAAAGACGAGCAGGGCAACATCAATCCGAAGGCCTGTTTCTGTGGCGATCAGAAAGGGAGCGATGTATGTATAGATGATGTTGTGAGCTAAGATCCAGGCAAACAATACAAGCAGGATTGGCCTGACACCAGGGATGGTGAAGACTTTATTGACGGGCAATCTCTGCTCTTTTGCTTGTCCGGGAAAGTTTGGAACGCTTGATCGAACCCAGAAGATGAGAAGTAAGGCGATCGCGGACATGATCCAGAAAACGACCTGCCAATCGCCTAGGCCGCCAAGCCATGCGCCGAGCGGTACGCCAAGCGACAGGGCGACCGGTTGACCAACTCCAACGATCGCGAGTGCTCGCCCTTGGAGATGGACCGGCGCCAGTCGCCGAGCATATCCTGCAACCAATCCCCAAATGACACCGGCTGCCATGCCTGCAATGAAGCGCGCAACAAGCGTCAAATTGTAATGCACCGAGATGGCAGTCACTGTATTGAAGGCCAGCAAGCCTGCGATCGCCAGCAGGAAAAGTGGCCGGCGGCTCCAACTTCGAGTCGCCGCAATGACGGGTATGGCCGCGACTACCGAGCCTAGAGCGTATAGAGTGACGGTTTGACCAGCCATGGCCTCGGAGACGCCGAGCCCGGCCCCTATCTGCGGCAGGAGACCCGCAGGCATATTTTCGGTCATGATAGCGAGGAAGCCAGCAACGGTGAACGCAAGGAGTCGACCAACAGGCAAACGATCCGGCGTGGCGTCCGAATACGGCGTGGTATGTTGCAAGGTATCGGAAGTCGTCATCGCAGCCCCCTTCAGACCAAAAACGAAGCGGCGATGTCCTTGCCGCCATGGCCGGCATCGCCTGCGCGCCGAAAGCGATTGAGACCCGCCTCAGCTAGGTCAGCCTGGAAATCAGTTCCAGCAAGCGCGTCCAAAACGAGATTGGCATCCTTCACGCCGTTATCGACGGAGAAGCTCGTGGAATAATCGCCATTCAGCATTGCAGCGCTCTTGGCTTGGAAATACCCGCTGTCGAGTGGACCGCCGGTAATGGCGTTGACCACCAGAGCCGGCTCAATGCCAAGGGCCTTGGCTATGGCGAGCGTCTCCGCGGTTCCATGGGTTAGCGCGAAAACAAAAGCGTTCAGAGCAAGCTTCAGTCGGCTGCTCGCTCCTGGTTGATCAGAAACCCAAATAGTCCGTTGACTAATAGCATCAAACACCTGTTGAGCAGTGTCGCGATTTGATTCCGGCCCCGAAGCGAGAATGACGAGCTTGCCTTGCTCGGCGGGCTGACGTGTTCCTTGAACAGGTGCATCATAGAACACTAGGCCGTGCTTAACGGCTAAATCGGCGAGCGCTTCAGTCGCGGAAAGACCGACTGTGCTCAGTTGTAGCCAGACTGTATCGCGAGCGATCTCAGGCAGGGCAGCTGCCACCGCCTCGTGAACGGCGGGTCCATCTTTCAGGACCGTGACGATGACGTCGGCTCCGCGAGTGGCGTCCTGAACCTGATCGAACGGCTGCGCGCCATCGGTCGCGAGCGCCCGGGCTTTGTCGGCGGTACGGTTCCACACGCGGACATCGAAGCCTTTCCGCGCAAGGTTGCGCGCGACGGGGGCGCCGATCAGCCCTGTCCCGAGGACGGCAACAACCAAAGCTTTGCTCTGATTTGACATTTAGATTCTCCTGTTTCTTTAACGTCCGTTCCATAATCGGACAAAAAAGAGTCCGGTCGCTCACCTCAAGGCCATCAACGTTCGTTCTATGATGGCCATGAGCTTCGGCCTATCCTTGGATGGAGTTGCCTTCGCGAGAACTCTCAAACCTTGGACAGCGTTGAACAGAAATAGCGCTAGACTTTCCGAGCTAGCACTTGAACAGATTTCATCTTCAGCCTGACCACGTCGGATGGCTTCTTCAATCCCGCGCATTAATATACTGAAATTACTACGCACGAGATCATCTATTCTCGAATCGCGACCGCAGAGCTCTATCGCGCTGTTGGTGGCCAGACAGCCACGCTTCTCCATTGTCTTTAAATCAGCATCAACGACATCCTCCATCAATTCTCGCAGCCGTCTTAACGGGGAACCTGGCTGCCGCAGTTGATCCACCTGTGCTTGAGCCCGCTTTCGGTAACGCAGCAGTGCCTGTTCAAAGAGGCCAGCTTTGCTGCCATAGGCTGCGTACAAGCTCCCGCGCCCTAACCCTGTCGCATCGACAAGCGCCTGCGCGGACGTGCCTTCATAGCCACTACGCCAGAAGGTATCCATCACGGCATCGAGGACGCGCTCCTCATCGAATTCTCTAGGCCTAGCCAAACACCTACCCTTTCTGGAATGCGCGTACCATAACCTCGTGATCGCGATTGTCAACGACAGGGCCGTGGACGCGATAGCATTCTCCCTCCCTGGGGAGAGCAAAACTCGATCCGCTGAGAGATCTAGGTGCTCGACGGCTTTGCCTCGGTGACAGGCTGAAGCCTGGTGCGATGCGCACCCACGTGGGCACGCAACATATAATAATATGTATTTCACGGAGAGGTATTCAGAGGCCTTGACTCATAAGGAACGATCATTCCATAACTTACATGCCTGATTTTGAGGCGCGCTCGGAAGAGTTTGCTGCGATATCGAGCAACGCAAGTAAGTGTCTTCTCCAAGCGGACACTTCGGTCTGTTTTGGCAGTGAATGCGAATACACCATGAAGTTCGCCCTGCCGTTGTCAGGGAATATGAGCCACGTTGTGTCCTTCAAATGGGGCAACGATATCGAAACGATCCAGAAATCGGAGTGGCCAGTGAGCAGCTTTTTAGGCAAGCGTGCGCGAATCGGGGTTGCGATCCCGACCACCAATACGTCCGCCCAACCAGAGATGGACGATATGCGTCCTTTCGACGTCACGAACCATGTCGCGCGAATAGCGATCGACGATGACTCGCTGGCGAATGCAGAAGGGTTTCGAAAGGTCATCGACGATATCAGGCGGTCGACTCCGAGCGCAATCAGATCCCTCCGCCATTGTGGCCTGAACGCAATCATCGCAGCGGTTTCGCCGGACGGCTACTGGGAGGGATGGCCGGCGCACGAGATGCTCCTAGCAGAGCTCACGGATGCGGGCGGAGGCGCGGCAATCGTGATGAGCGCGAACGCCATCCTTGCGGCGTTAAACGCCCTCGGCGGCATTCGCCGTATCGGACTGATCTCGCCATATCTTGAACTGGGCGATGAGCCGGTTTCGCGTTTCTTCACGGAGAGCGGAATTGATATCGTTGCTACTCATGGCTTAGGTGGCCGCACGCCCTCAAATATCTCGAACGTGACGGCTGTCGACCTGCGAAACGCAGTGCTTGCGGTGAACAGGCCCGAAGTCGAGGCAATCGTTCAGGTTGGCACCAACGTGCCGATGGCAAAGTTTGCCGCCATGGCAGAGAGTTGGATCGGCAAGCCCGTGTTGGCTAACAATCCGGTTCTCTATTGGCATGCGCTGCGATGTTCCGGAATCGGCGATGCCATTCCCGGGCACGGCCTCCTGTACGAGGCGAAGTAGAACTTCTCGCCATTTTTGAAAGCCCTGTAGTTCTTGGCGCACATGTAAATCTTGACGAACAACCGATCGAGCCGTGCTTGCTCGATTATGGAACGGTTGTTCCATATATAGGAGACACCACATGAACGAGTCCTCACCACACGTTGATCATTTCAGCGCGAACAAAGTTGAAGCTGTGCATCCACTTCTCGGCTTCCCTTCAATCGCGAAGTCGCCGGTTGGGATGCTCCTTGCGCAAAGCATTTATAGGGGCGACGAACTCGCCGTATGCGACGACACGCATGGCTTGCGCTATCGAGACTTGGTGAGACAATCGGATAAGCTTGGACGTTTGCTTTCAAGTTCCGGAATGGGCCCGGGTGACAATGTTGGCTTATTCGTCGAAGCTTCAACCGACATGATGATCGGCCTGTGGGGCATACTATTCGCTGGAAGCGCGTACGTCCCGCTTTCGACCGACTACCCACTCGATCGATTAGCATACATGATCAAAGATGCTGGGCTAAAGGTAATTGTTACACAGGATAGATTGCGCAGCAAGCTTTCAGAGATGATCCTACCTGGAGTCACATTAATTAGTTTGGACGATCTGTCTGCGATAAGGGACGACGATATAGACGGTCCGTCCGCACCAATTCAAAATGACGTTGATCCGGTCTATATGATTTACACCTCAGGCACGATTGGCGCACCGAAAGGGGTCAACATTTCATTGGCCTCAATCGTAAATCAGCTATCTTGGCTGGAAAGTGTGCATGGATTGCAGGCGGGCGAAGTCATTCTCCAAAAGACGCCAATCAGCTTTGATGCTGCGCAGTGGGAGCTCCTTGCAGTTTGCTGCGGAGCGTTGGTAATCGTGGGGCGACCTGGCATCTATCGAGATCCGCCAGCATTGATCCAGCAAATCCGCCAGCACCGGGTGACGATTTTGCAAGGCGTTCCCACGCTCTTGCAAGCACTGGTCGATCATCCAGAGTTTGAACAGTGCCAAACGCTTAGCAAGATATTCAGCGGAGGTGAAGCACTTACTAGAAAACTAGCAGCTCGCATCTTCGAAGCGCGCCCCAATTGCCGACTTGTGAACCTCTACGGGCCAACGGAGTGCACGATTAACGCAGCGTCATACAATGTCGACCCACTCGGTATCGAAGAAATGCGTGAGGTCATCCCGATCGGACGCCCGGTGCTGAACACGTTTTGCTTCGTTTTGGATTCAGATCTGCGCGAGGTCAAAACCGGCGAGACCGGAGAACTCTATATCGGAGGCGCACAATTAGCTACCGGATACCATAACCGCAAGGAGCTTACTGCGGAGCGATTTATTTTTTGGAACAATCCGGCGATGGGCGGCACGTTCCGCCTGTATCGGACGGGTGATCTCGTCGAGCGGGATAGCAGCGGCATTATGCATTTCCATGGACGTGCGGATAACCAAGTCAAGTTCCGTGGTTACCGTATCGAACTCGACGAAGTCCGCGTCGCGATCGAAAACCACGACTGGGTGAAATCCGCAGGTGTCTTCGTCAAGCCGCATCCGCGTACGGGCCAGCCAATGCTTGCTGCGGCGATCGAATTAAACCCGCGCGAAGCGCAGCTAATGGATCAGGGCAATGCAGGTGCCCATCATCAAAGCAAGAAGAGCAGGCTTCAAGTTCGAGCGCAGCTTTCGGCCGCCGGGTTACGGGATACGGTCGAGCTTGAAAATCATCGGGCGATTGACCTTCCAGGCGCCCAAGCGACTTCGGCGCAACGCGCACTGGCGTTCTCAAGAAAAACCTATCGATTTTTTGAAGGGCGGGAGATTGCAATAGGCGACGTCATTGGCTTGCTCTCGTCGAACGAACACACGGGAAAACCAGCCGATGATCCCGTCTTCCTTGATGTCAAAGTCCTTGGTCATGTACTGCGCTATCTAGGACAGTTTTCAAGCGCAGAACGGCTCCTTCCCAAATATACGTATGCCTCTCCAGGTGCACTTTATGCGACTCAGTTTTACATTGAGGTGACAAGCATCGAAGGGCTTGATGACGGTTACTATTACTATCATCCTTCCCTTCACAAGCTCTTCCACATAGCGCCCCCTAGCGACGCCAATGGTATCCCTCTAAGATTACATTTTGTTGGTAAAGTATCCGCTATAGAGCCTGTTTACAAAAACAACATCAGAGAGGTTCTGGAATTTGAAACGGGGCATATTCTTGGGGTTCTTGACCATATTTTGCCGGAGCTCGGGTTTGGTGTTGGCACGGGTCATTACATGGAAGACGCCATAAGGCATCTATCATGCGGCGCCGACCACGTCTATCTTGCCGCCTTTGATATTGTACCATACTCGGAACGTCAGGTGGATCTCCCGGTCGACATCTATGTCCAGGCGCACGGTGATCGCATACACGGCTTGCCGCAGGGACAATATTCGTATCGAAATAACGTCTTGACCCCTATTTCGCGCCATCTCATCGAGCAGCGCCACGTAATCGCGATCAATCAGAGGGTGTATTCACGGGCAAGTGGAATGGTCTCGCTCGTCAGTCTCTCTCCTGACCATTGGAGTGCGTACATTGACTTGGGACGGGTGCTGCAGCGCTTGCAGCAGAATCGGCATCATATCGGCTTGATGTCGTCGGGGTACAGCTCGAAGACCGGGCACGATCTTGCCGCTGCACTCCGGCTCCGCGATATCCTTTCCGAGCAGGGGGAAGAGGCGTTGGTTTCATACACAGCTCTTTTCGGTAGTGTTAGCGAAGCCCAAATCTATCATGAGGGCATGCATGAAGATGCCGTGCATATGGAAGGTCCTGCTGAACTGATTCGAAAAGACCTTCAGACGAGCCTGCCGGACTACATGGTTCCCAGTAAGCTCGTCCTTGTCCCGTCAATGCCTCTCAGTCCGTCTGGCAAGGTTGACGTCAAGGCGCTGCAAGAACTTCCGCAATTTGCGGATAACGATGCAGAGCGGGAGGTGATAGCGCCTCGCAACGAGATCGAGATACGTCTAGCGCGTATATGGAGCGAAGAACTAGACATTGAGGAACTCTCCATCCGCGACGATTTCTTTGATCTCGGAGGTGACTCGCTGCAAGCCGTGCAATTGGTTTTGAGCATCAACCGTTTACTCGGAGTCGAGCTGCCTGTTCAGGTATTATTTGAGTGCTCTACCATAGAGGCTCTTGCTGAGCGACTTGGTGCCAATGAGCCAAAGCAATCCTACTCGCGCGCAGTCATTTTAAAGAAAGGGATCGGAAGGCCGATTTTCTGCTGGCCTGGCCTCGGGGGCTATCCGATGAGCCTGCGGCACCTTGCTGCTGCACTCGACACTCCACGTCCCTTCATCGGAATACAAGCAGAGGGTGTAAATGCTGGAGAGAATATTTGCGACTCGATTCAAGAAATGTCAGCGCGCGACGCTGCGCTGATACGTCAGGTGCAGCCTGACGGCCCCTACAGCTTGTGGGGGTATTCGTTCGGAGCCCGAGTTGCTTATGAAACGGCTTGGCATCTTGAGCAGGCGGGTCAAAAGGTAGCCGAAATTATCCTCATCGCACCTGGCTCACCTCAACTGGCAACTGGCGACCCGCTTCGGAAAGAGCCGGACGCGCTATTCTTGGATCCTTCGTTTCTGACGATCCTTTACTCTGTTTTCGCTCAGACGATTGACCATTCTCGAGTAGCCCCAATGCTTGGCGCGGTACGTGACAAAAACACTTTTGTCGAATTCGTTTCTGCAGAGAAGCCTGAACTGGACGTCAACCTAATCGTGCGCATCACGCAACTCGTGACGAAGATCTACACACCGGGCTTTGGGTCACGGTTGGAAAAGCGGACATTGTCTTCTCCTGTACGACTATTCAAGGCGAGAGGTGATAGCACGTCCTTCGTCGAGACCGCCGCAGAAGCATTACGGGGGAGCGTTGTCAATGTTCCCGTTGCACCCGATCATTATAAGATCTTGAAGCCCGGCGGAGTTGAGGAACTTATCCATGTCATCCATCGATATTCGCTCGATGAATTTGGAACGGCGTCTAATGCCGCAACTGTAGGCGAGGAGTGATCCATGCCGCACGTCATTATTAAATACTTCGACGCGCCCGTCAGTGATGTATCGAAGGCGAATTTGGTCGATGTAATCAGTGGAGCTCTTGTGGAAAATCTTCGCTGCCATCCGGCGGCAATCTCGATCGTGCTGCGGCCTATCGCGCCAGAAAACTGGCACGAACAAGTCTTTGTTCCTGACATTGAAAATGCGGCCTCGGAATTAATTTTAGCCCCTGACTACTCCGCGATTCCAGCTTCATCATAGTAGGATCTCTACATACCTGAGATAGGAATTCCATATCGTGATCGGCGCGAGCCGATCACGATATTTGGTTGCTCCGGCATCGTACGCCAATTCAACGCTCGTCGGTCATAATCCGGCGGCTCTTCTTAAACGCGCGGTCTGTCGCCATGAAGCGTTCCAGCATGGGCGCAATTAGGCGATTTGGATCGGTGGCCGGTTGCCCGCTTTCTTGAGCGAGCACCTCGGCATAAGCGACCAGGTCGCGGTGCAGGCTGGCTGGCAGCTCCAGTGTGACCTTGACTGGCTTGTCGTCAGCGATCGGCCCAAGCTTCAGCTTCGCCATAAAATCACTCCGTGTATGGTTCGAGAACGAGATCGCGCGTCACCAGCACGCGGACCGGAAAGCCGGGGCGGATGGTGAGAGTCGGCGCGATGTCGAGCTGACGCCCGACCACTTGGCGGCCGACCTGGTTGATACCGTCGGATGCCCCCTGGCGGATGGCTCGGGCTATGTCGCTCTCCTCGCCCGACGATCCGGCCTGCGAGCCGATGCTGAGGAGCGTCGAGAGCCCTGCGGCCTTGGCAAGATCCCACCAGTGATGATCGACGCCATCCTCGAGGCCGGCATAGCCTTCCGCATCGGCGCCGGGCTGACGTTCGAGGACGATCGAGCGCCCGTTGGGGAAGATCAGCCGCGTCCAGACGAGCAGCACCCGGCGCTGGCCGAAGCCGACGCCATTGTCGTACTGACCGACGACGCGTGTGCCCTGGGGCACAAGCAAAATGCGTCCGGTTGGGCTGTCGTAGACGTTCTCCGTCACCTGGGCGGTAATCTGGCCTGGCAGATCGGAGCGGATGCCGGTGATGAGCGCGGCGGCGATCACCGCGCCGGCCTGCAGCACCGTCTTCGAGGCCGGCGCGACGACGCGATCGGGTGAAACCGTGCGCTTGTCAGGCGTCTGGTCGAGGAATGCCTGCTGGCGTTGCTGTGCGGAAGGCGTGGCCGGTTGCGGGGCAAGACCGAGACTCGCGAGGTCCGTGGGCGGCGTGGCGGTCGCCGTCGAAGGCATCGCCGTGCTGTCGGCGGACCGCGTTTCGGTCGAGGCGAAGAGCTTCGCAAGCCGCGCCGCCTCCAGCTCCTGTGCCCGCCGCTGCTCCTCCGGCGTCGGTCCGACCGGCCCGGCGTTGGGCGCGACGATCGCTGGTGCCGGCACCGGCTGGCCAGCGTTCTGCGCATTGAGGATCGGTCGGCCGAGATCGCCGGGCAGCGGCGGGCCGAGTTTCGGGACGCCACTATAGTCCTTGGGCAGGCCGTTGAGGCCGTCCGGGGTCGAGCGGTTGTCGGTCGAGTAGAGCTCCTGGCCCTGGCTGCCGCTGCGGGTCTGGAGGGCGTAGTAGAGCGCGCCGCTGATCGCGAGGCTGCCGGCAGCACCAAGACCGATCAGCACCTTGCGGGACAGCCGCGTAACGCGCGGCGGCTCGGGACGCAGCCGCATCGGCGCGACCGGCTCGCCGGTCAGCGGCCGGGCATCGTCCTCCGCGCCGGCCTGATGGGAAAGCTCGGGCTGCCGTCCTTCCTCCATATCGGGATCAAATTCGCTACTCATGACGCCGGCCTCCCATCGGTCCGGGAGATGCGGACCCGCTTCTGGTCCTTCGCCGCGCCGAAGCGCAGTTCGGCGGCGGCGAAGAGCCGATCGACGATCATGTAGTGGCCGCGCACGCGGTAGTTCACCAGTTCGGAGGTGTCGCCCTCCGGCCCGACCACGAAGAGCGGCGGCATCTCGCCCTGGCCGATCCCGCGCGGGAACTCGATGAACACCTGCCGACCGTCGTCGAAAGCGCGCAACGGCCGCCATGGCGCGCGATCACCGGAGACCTCGTAGCGGAAGTTGACGCTGGCGAGATCGACGCCGGATGAGACTGGCTGTGCCGCTTGCGCTTCGGCGTTTTGGCGCCGGAGCGCGATGAGCTGGTCCTGCGGATACTGCCAGGAGACCGAGGCCATGTAGGTCTTCTCGGTCGAGCGAAGTTCCATGTGATAGGTGCGCCGATCGGTATTGATGACGATGTTGGTCATCAGATCCGCGCGCGTCGGCTTCACCAGGATGTGGACCTGTTTGCCCGCGCCGCTGCCGCTCTCGGTATCACCGATGATCCACCGCACGGTATCGCCGGCCGCGACCGGGCCGGAGCCGACGAGCTGCTCCCCGGGCTGAAGGGCGATGTCGGTGATCTGCCCCGGCGCGGCATAGACCTGATAGAGCGCACCATCGGCGAAGGGATAAAGCTGCATCGAGTTGATGAAGCCGTTGCGGACGGGCTGCATCCGCGCGGCGGCATTGGCCTGGTTGACGCGCACGGTGGGATCGGCGGCCTCGGGCACGCGCGTTCCATCCTTTCCGATCGGCTTCAACTGGCCAGGAAGCGGCAGTGGTTTCGGCAGGCTGACCACGGTGACGGGTGCCGGGGGATCGACCTTCAGGACGGCTGGCGCGGCATCGTCATAGGAGATCTCGGGCGGTGGCACATGCCCGGCGCAACCGGCCAGGGCCGATGTGGCGAACAGGACAAGCGGGAAAGCGGCTTTGCAATGAGCCGGCCTCCCGGCTTTGCGGAAGGTGGGCATCATTGTCCAAGCTCCTTCGACCAGTTGATGGCGTTGACGTAGATTCCGAGCGGGTTGGCCCGGAGCCTTTCGGGGTCGCGCGGGGTTTGCAGCGCGATCGTCAGGATGGCAGACCAGCGTTCGGTCGCGGCGAGCGCGCCGTCTTGATAGCGGCGCTCGGTCCACGCGACGCGGAAGCTCGACGGCGAGGCACGGATGACCGACGACACCTCGATGGCAATCTGCTGCTTGCCGACCTTGGCGAAGGGGTCGTTGGCGCGGGCATAGTCGCTCAGCGCCAGCGCACCGCCCTGCGTGGTGAAGTCGTAGGCGCGCAGCCAGTTCTGCCGCACGATGATGGGGTCGGCCGGGATCGAGCGGACCTGCTCGATGAAGCGCGCCAGGTAGAAGGCAATCTGCGCGTCGCTTGGCTGATAGTCGGCGGTGGCGGGCGCAACGGCCTGCGCCTGGCCGAGCTTGTCGACCTGCACCACCCACGGCACGATCGAGCCGCTGAGCGACTGCCAGACCAGCGCCGCGGACAGTCCGGACGACAATGCGAGCGATCCAAAGGCCATCAGCCGCCAGTTCTTCGCCTGGACGCGGGCCGAGCCGATGCGGTCATCCCAGATTTGCGCAGCGCGCTGGTACGGGGTCACGGGCTGAGGTGATTTGCCGTAATGGGCGGCGGGTCGCTTGAACATGGTCAATGGCCTTCAGACAGGTTGACGGAGGAGCCGCCGCCATGGCTGTCGCCGGATTTGACAGCGTGAGCGGCGGCCTGGACGCCGTGGGACATCTTCTGGGAGCGCTGCATGCGCTTGGCCCAAGCGGGCGGGCTGCCGGCAGCGGCGGGCGCGGAAGAGGATGCAGAGGCGGCCGGAGCGGCTTCGCTCCCGGTATCGTCGCCGACGGTGCCGGCGGTGGACGATCCGCCCGTCACCTCGAAGGCGGTGCGTGCGCCGGACTGGTAGCTGGACTTCACGCTGTGTGAGGCCCGCCCTGCGGCGCGCTTCAGCGGGGAAGCGGCAGCCTGCGCGCCGGTCGAGGCAACCTTGCCAAGCCCGGAGGCAACGGCGGATGCCCCCGACTCTCCGGCTGCTCCGAGGCTGTAGGCGGTCGACGCACCGCCAGCGAGGGCGGCCCCGCCACGGGCGGCCGCGGCAGCGCCACCGATGAGCGACGCGCCCCCGGATGCCACCGCGCCGATGGCGGCACCACCGGCCGCGACCATGCCACCGGCGGCAAGGCCAGTGCCGATCGCGGCGCCCGCGCCGAGTTGAGGGCCGCCGGAGACGAGGCCGTTGGCGATGCCCGGACCGAAAATGCCAAGGCCGAGGAGCGACAGGGCCGCCAGCACGATCGTCATCGCATCATCAATGGTCGGCGTCGCGCCGTTGAACCCGCGCGTGAACTCGGCAAACAGCGTCGAGCCGATCCCGATGATGACGGCGAGCACCAGGACCTTGATGCCGGAGGAAATGACGTTGCCGAGCACGCGCTCGGCCATGAAGGCCGATTTGCCGAACAGGCCGAAGGGGATCAGCACGAAGCCGGCGAGCGTCGTCAGCTTGAACTCGATCAGCGTGACGAAGAGCTGGATGGCGAGGATGAAGAAGGCGAGCAGGATCAGCGCCCAGGCGAAGAGCAGGCAGGCGATCTGGATGAAGTTCTCGAAGAAGGAGACCCAGCCCATCAGGTCGGAGATCGAGTCGAGCAGCGGGCGACCGGCATCAAGGCCGGTCTGCGCGACCTTGCCGGGGCGTAAGAGATCGGCGACAGCAAAGCCCGTCCCCGACGCTTTCAGGCCGAGACCGGCGAAGCTCTCGAAGACGATCCTCGCGAGGTTATTCCAGTTGCCGATGATGTAGGCGAAGACGCCGACGAACAGCGTCTTCTTGACGAGCCGCGCGATGATGTCGTCGTCGGCGCCCCACGACCAGAACAGCGCCGCCAGCGTCACGTCGATGACGATCAGCGTGGTGGCGATGAACGCCACCTCGGGCTTGAGCATCCCGAAGCCGCTGTCGATGTAGCGGGTGAAGACCTCGAGGAAATGGTCGATGACGCCGGTGCCGCCCATGATCAGCGCTCCTGATCCGGTGCAGGTTGGAGAGCAGACGCTTCCGGCAGCCTTTCCATCGGGCGGGCACCTGGTGCGAGGAAGCGTCGGCGATTCTCCGCCCATGCGCGCAAGCACGCGGCGTCGCGGGAACCGCCCTCGCCGAGGAGCTGGCAACGGATCAGCTCGGCGCGAAGCGGATCGGCGGGCCTCGTCAGGATGCGCTCGGCCGGCTGCTCCATTTGCGTCTCATCCTTGCGGCTCGTTTCGATCGCGGTCGCTGTGATGGCGACGCCGATGAAGACGACGGCGCCGAGCCGGGCGAAGGTCTTGCCGTCCATCGCGCCGCCCCCCTCAGTTGCTGCCGTGGAACATCTGCGCGTTGCCGGGCTGGTAGCCCGCACCGGGCGTCAGGAAGCGTCGGCGCTGCTCGCGGCCTTGGTCGGCCGCGGCGGCCTGCTCGGCGTCGCGCAGCGCCTGCGCCCGGCCGTTGGCGGCAACGACGGCGGTCAGGTCCGCGAGTTGCTGCGCCTGGAGCGCGAGAAGCTGGTTGCCGGCCTGGGTCGCCTGCAACGCGCCGGTCGCGCCTTGGCTGGCCGTGACGAGCCGCGACATCTCCGTGCGGTTGGTGTCGATGTTGCCGACGACGGTGGCCTGCACCTTCATCGCGTCCTGAAGACCGCCGACGGTGTTCTGCCAGCGCGAGCGGGCGTCCTGAACGAGCTGGCGATCGGTCGCCGTCAGGGAGGCATTGCCGTATTTGGTCTGGAAGGCCCGGTCGATTTGCTGGACGTCGTAGGCGATGTTCTGCGCCTGTTGCAGAAGCTGCTGGGTTCGGCGGACGGACTGCTGGAGTTGCTGGAGCGAGGAAGTGGGCAGGCTCGCGAGGTTGCGGGCCTGGTTGACCAGCATCTGTGCCTCGTTCTGCAGCGAGGTGATCTGGTTGGTGATCTGCTGGAGCGCGCGGGCCGCCTGGATGACGTTCTGCGCATAGTTCGACGGATCGAACACGATGATGGCGTGCGCCGGCGTCGCCAGCATGGGCGCGAGCGCGACGGGCGCGGTGAGCAGGGCCATGGCGAAGCGGGCGCCCCGCGCGCAGGAATGGACGCGGATCATGGATTGGTCTCCTCGGGAGTGGTGGATGGAAGGGGGAATGGCGCGATCGACGGGCCGGTGGCGCCGGGATCGACATTGGTGAGGTCGCCGATCATGTCGGCCGCCCAGGCGAGACGGTTCTCGCAGAGCCATTCGTAGAGGAAGCGGTCGGTGCCCGAGCGGGCATGGACCTCGGCGATCAGCGCCTGGTGCTGGCGCGAGGACGCCGCGCAGAGCGCCAGCGCCACCTCCGACAGACCCAGCTCGAACAGCCGGTTGCCGCGCCGCGACTGGCAGTAATAGTCGCGCTTCGGCATCGCCCGCGCGAGGATCTCGATCTGGCGATCGTTGAGGCCGAAGCGGCGGTAGATGGCGGTAATCTGCGGCTCGATCGCGCGTTCATTCGGTAGCAGCAACCGAGTCTGGCAGCTCTCGATGATCGCGGGCGCGATGGCCGATCCGTCGATGTCTGATAGCGACTGCGTGGCGAAGATGACGCTGGCGTTCTTCTTGCGCAGCGTCTTCAGCCACTCACGAAGCTGCCCGGCGAAGCCTTCGTCATCGAGCGCGAGCCAGCCTTCATCGACGATGATGAGCGTCGGCGAGCCGTCGAGCCGGTCCTCTATCCGGTGGAAGAGGTAGGCGAGCACGGCGGGCCCGGCGTCGGTGCCGATGAGCCCTTCCGTCTCGAACGCCTGGACGGTGGCAGTGCCAAGCTGCTCGCTCTCGGCATCGAGCAGCCTGCCCCATGCGCCGCCGACGCAATAGGGCCGCAGCGCCTGCTTCAGGTCGTTCGAGGCGAGCAACACGCAAAGGCCGGTGATGGTGCGCTCGTCGATCGGCGCGGAGGCCAGCGAGGTCAAAGCCGTCCAGATGTGCTCCTTCACCTCCGGGGTGATCGCCACGCCTTCACGGATCAGGATCGCGACGATCCAGTCTGCGGCCCAGGCGCGCTCAGAGGTGTCGTCGACGCGGGCGAGAGGCTGCAACGAAACGGAGGTTTGCGAACCATCCGTCAGTCCGCCGCCGAGGTCGTGCCAGTCGCCACGCATGGCGAGCGCCGCGGCGCGGATCGAGCCGCCGAAGTCGAAGGCGAAGACCTGTGCCCCGCGGTAGCGCCGGAATTGGAGCGCCATCAGCGCCAACAGCACGGACTTGCCCGCGCCGGTGGGGCCGACGACGAGCGTATGACCGACATCGCCGACGTGAAGGGAAAACCGGAACGGGGTCGAGCCCTCGGTCTTGCCGTACAGCAAGGGGGGAGCGCCGAAATGCTCGTCCCGTTCCGGCCCCGCCCACACCGCTGAAAGCGGGATCATATGGGCGAGATTGAGCGTGGAGATCGGAGGCTGCCGCACATTGGCGTAGACATGGCCGGGCAAGCTGCCGAGCCAGGCGTCCACCGCGTTGATGGTCTCGGCCATGGCGGTGAAATCGCGGCCCTGAATGACCTTCTCGACCAGCCGCAGCTTCTCGTCGGCAATGCGCGGATCGGCGTCCCACACGGTCACCGTGGCGGTGACATAGGCGATGCCGGCATAATCGGCGCCGAGTTCCTGGAGGGCGAGATCGGCGTCCGCCGCCTTGTTCGACGCGTCGGTGTCGACCAGCGCCGAGGCTTCGTTGGTCATCACCTCCTTGAGGATCGCAGCGATCGACTTGCGCTTGGCGAACCATTGCCGGCGGATCTTTGTCAGCAGCCTCACTGCGTCGGTCTTGTCGAGCAGGATGGCGCGGGTGGACCAGCGGTACGGGAAGGCCAGCCGGTTCAGCTCGTCGAGCAGGCCGGGCGTCGTCGCGGTCGGAAAGCCGGTGATGGTGAGGACGCGCAGGTGCTGACTGCCGAGGCGCGGCTCCAACCCGCCGCTCAGCGGCTGGTCGGCGATGAGCGCGTCGAGGTACATCGGCGTCTCCGGCACCCGGACACGATGCCGGTGCGTCGAGACGCAGCCATGCAGGTAAGTCAGCGTCTCGCCATCATCGAGCCAGCGGCATTCCGGCATGAAGGCTTCGATCAGCCGCAGCAGCCGGTCGGTACGATCGGCAAAGGTCGTCATCACCTCATGGCCGTCGACGCCGGCGGTCTCGCGGCCCTCATAGAGCCAGGTCTCGGCGCGGGCAGCGTCCTCGGCCGGCGGCAGATAGGTAAAGGTCAGGAAGTAGCTGGACTCGAAGTGGCTGCCTGCCTCCTCAAAGTCGGCCTTGCGCTCGGCATCAACCAGCGCCGAAGCCGAGTCCGGGAAGAGGCTGTTCGGATAGGTCGCGGCCGGATGACGCTGGGCTTCGACGAAGATCGCCCAGCCGGAGCCGAGACGCCTAAAGGCGTTGTTGAGACGACCGGCAACGGCGACCAGCTCGGCAGGGACGGCGCTGTCGAGATCGGGACCGCGAAACCGTGCCGTGCGCTGGAAGCTGCCGTCCTTGTTCAGCACGATGCCGGCGCCGACCAATGCCACCCAGGGCAGGAAGTCGGCGAGCCTTGCATTCCTGTTGTGATATTCGGCGAGGTTCATCATCGCTGACGCACCCCTCAGACCGCGAGATGCGCGGGGATGCGCAGATGACGGCGGCCAACCTCGACGAAGAGCGGGTCGCGCTTGGCGGCCCACACAGCCGTGAAGTGCCCGATCGCCCAGATGGCGAGGCCAACCAGCCAGAGCCGCAGGCCGAGGCCCACGGCGCCGGCGAGTGTCCCGTTCATGATTGCGATGGCGCGGGGCGCGCCGCCGAGCAGGATCGGCTCGGCGAGCGAGCGATGCAGCGGCACGGTGTAGCCGGGCACGTCCGCGCCCTGATCGACGGCGCCCACCATCAGACCAGCGCCCCGCCGCCGAACGAGAAGAACGACAGGAAGAAGCTCGACGCCGCAAAGGCGATCGACAGCCCGAAGACGATCTGGATCAGCCGGCGGAAGCCGCCGGACGTGTCGCCGAAGGCAAGTGCCAGGCCGGTCGAGATGATGATGATCACCGCGACGATCTTGGCGACCGGACCCTCAATCGACTGGAGGATGGACTGGAGCGGCGCTTCCCACGGCATGGACGAGCCGGACGCCCATGCGGGCGCGCTCGCCAGCATCCCGATGGCGAGAATGGGAGCGGACGCGAGTCTGCGACGGAAAACGGTGTGATGGATCATGGATGCTCTCCAGGCTGGACAGAGGTTGCGGGGGTGACGCGGTAGTCGCCTTGCGGATCGAGACCTTCGATGCGCGCAAGTTCGGTCAGGCGGCGCTGCGCGCCTCGGCCGGAGAGCACGGCCACGAGGTCGATCGTCTCGGCGATCAAGGCTCGGGGCACCGTGACGACGGCTTCCTGAATGAGTTGCTCCATGCGGCGGAGCGCGCCGATGGCACTGCCGGCGTGGATCGTGCCGATGCCGCCGGGATGGCCGGTGCCCCACGCCTTCAGAAGGTCGAGGGCCTCAGGCCCACGCACCTCGCCGATCGGGATGCGATCGGGGCGCAGGCGAAGGGAGGAGCGGACGAGATCGGAGAGCGAGGCGACGCCGTCCTTGGTGCGCATGGCGACGAGATTGGGCGCGGCGCATTGCAGTTCGCGCGTGTCCTCGATGATGATGACGCGATCGGACGTCCTCGCCACCTCGGCAAGCAGGGCATTGGTGAGCGTGGTCTTGCCGGTCGAGGTGCCGCCGGCGACGAGGATGTTACGGCGCTGGGTGACGGCGAGGCGCAGCAACGCCGCCTGGGCAAAGCTCATGATGCCGTTGTTGGCATAGTCGTCGAGGGTGAAGACGGCGACGGCAGGCTTGCGGATGGCGAAGGCGGGCGCAGAGACGACGGGCGGCAGCAGACCTTCGAACCGCTCTCCCGTCTCGGGCAGTTCGGCTGAGACCCGCGGGGCACCGGGATGGACTTCCGCGCCGACATGGTGCGCGACCAGCCGCACGATGCGTTCGCCGTCAGCGGGCGACAGATGCTCGCCCGTGTCGGACAGTCCTTCGGAGAGGCGGTCGATCCAGATGCGCCCGTCCGGGTTCAGCATCACCTCGACGACGGCGGGGTCCTCTAAGAATCGCGCGATGGCAAGGCCAAGCGCCGTGCGCAGCATGCGCGCGCCGCGCTCTTTCGCTTCCGATGGTCGGCTATGAAGCACGCAAACTACCCCGCATCTGCCGGACGCGCTTCATGGCTTCCGGGATCGAGGTTAAGTAAAAAAGGCCTCAGACAAACCGTTTCAAGAGTTTTTTATCGTAGTAGTGCAATATCGCAAACAATAGTATGATCGGCGACGACGTCCCGTAAGGACAAAAACATGCCAATTCGCTTTAGGTCTCGGAGTGCTTAGAGATTGCCGGAAGATTATTTATAGGGCCGCTGAACGCACGATGTCACGTCGACGCTGGCACGCATCGGCGATCTAGATTTATCGGAGGATTTAAGAGGGAACCGCTCGGTTTTTTAACTACAATAACATGGATTGGACTCGTCGTTTAAGCTCTGCGAGTCAGTTTAATCGGATATCATCAAGGCGCCCGCGCAATAATCCAATTACCGTCCAGTAAAATACAATTGGCTTCAACCATCTTAAATTTGAATCCTGATTCTGAAATCTGCATTCTCAAAGCTGCATCGAACGACGTAAGTGCTTTACGCGCCAGGGATACAAAAATGGCGCCAGCATCCGTCAGCTCGACACCCGACCGTAATCGGATAAATATCGAAGCACCTATGGCAGCCTCAAGGTCTCGAATTTTTCGGCTGATAGTCGACTCACGGACGTGCAAGCGAACGGCCGCTTGACGAAAGCTTCCAGCCTCGACGGCAGCAACAGCATATAGCATATGCTTGTGGGTAATAGCGCTAAACTGTATTCCAACCATGATGCCTCATGATTCTCAAGTTAATACTTTAGCGCGTTCCTAGACCACCTCAACAAATGAAGCGCAGAGTAAATCCCCATCAATACATTAAAGAGACTAGCAGTCCAGCCAAATACAGGCCGATTGCAAAGGAGGTATGTGCAACAATGCTTCGAAAGCGGGAAAGCCAAGGATTTGGTGTACGTGACGCCAAAATGCCTGCACCCAAACCAGGCTGCATGATGAAGAATGGAGCGACCACGCTACCTATACCGATTATAGCCGCGGGCAAGAATGAAGGCTGAGTTAGCCATTCCTCACCCCAGACGAAGACAAGTAGCAACGCAAATGCGATCCCAACAATATAATGAAAGATCCAACCGATTGCTGCTTCATACTTGATCGGTTCTGCTTTTCCGATCGAGTCATGGACGAAATGGCCACGCGGGAGATGCCCTAGCCATCGACCAACCATTGCGTAGTTGAGCGACGGGATACTGAACACGTGGCGTTGAAAGGCCGCCCATAGATCCATAACGACCGTAGCCCCGGCACCTACCACAACCGCAGCGATGATTTCCCGCGAAACCGAGCCTGCCATACCCACCTCCGTCGCATTTAGCTCATTTCAACGTTTGCTTGAATGATCGCGAAATGGTAGTTCCTTGTCAATGTCAAACTTCGATCCACACACCCATCTGTTCACCGAGCTCGCCGAGTTCGCACGCGTCCTCGGACACGCTCATCGATTGATGCTCTTAGAGCACATCGCCCAGGGTGAACGCCCTGTTGAACGTCTCGCCGAGCTTACCGGCCTGACAATCGCAAACACCTCACAGCACCTTCAACATTTACGGCGTGCCGCCTTTGTAGAAACTAGGCGCGACGGCAAGCGGGTACTCTACCGCCTCGGGACTGGCCCGATAGAAAACGTCCTATCTTCTTTGAGAGCCTACGCAGAACACACCAGAAGAGAAATTCGTGACTTAATTGCAGACCCTAGCGCGGCCGCCAACCGGCTCGATTCTATAACCTACACTGAATTATTAGACAGAATGATGAATGGACAAGTTACCTTGCTTGACGTTCGATCGAGCGAGGAGTACGCGCTTGGACATTTGCCAAGCGCGCTGAATATACCGACAGATGAATTGGAGAAGAGAATGCTTGAATTGCCAAGCGATAAAGAGGTCGTCGCTTACTGTCGAGGACCCTATTGCGTACTATCGACAAAAGCTGCGGAATTGCTTAACATGAAGGGCTTTAAGGTGCGTCGTCTAGCCGCCGGCTTTCCCGAATGGAAGGCCGCCGGCCTCGACGTTGAGACTTAGTCTGAAGTCAAACGCTCGATCTGGCGAGCGACCGATCGACGAGTGCCGTCGCGAGACCCGCGACCGCAAGCGCAGCGCCAACCCACCCGATAGACGGCAAGCCAAAGCCTTCCGCGATTGCAAAGCCTGACAGCAGTGGTGCGAGTGTCAGTCCAAGCTGAAAGGCAGATGAGTTCGTGGCCCCAACCAACGTAGGAGCATCGGGCGCAATAACATAAACGCGACCCCAGACAGCTGGATTCAAAACGAATCCCGCGACCCCCAGAAGGAAAATCAGGGGGATCATAATAATGAGAGACGAAGCGAAATAGGTAAGACTGATAGATACCAAAGCTATCATTATGACACCCGCAGTGAGCGTCAACAATGGATGAGCGTCAGCAGTTCTCCCACCTATGGTCAGACCAATAAAAGCACCTACACCGAAGAGCGCGAACACTGGGGGCAGCCAAGCGGGCGGAATGTGAGCTATTTCGATGAGCATGGCACCTAAGTAACCAAAGGTTCCCATATATGCCGCTGTCGTCAGAGCGGTTGTCGCATAAGCCATCCACAATGCGGGACGTCCCATCGCACGGAGTTCCGAGCGCGCATCCGGTCGAGCGCCGCTGCTTGCGTGACCTTCAGGTATTGTTGCAAGCACCGCGAACGAAGACAGCACTGTTGCCATGGCGACTGCCCAGAAGCCGGCCCGCCAACCAGCAATTTCGCTGATGTAGGTCCCAGCTGGCCCCCCCACGATCATGGCGACGGTCAGCCCGCTCACTACAATCGACAATGATTTCGCTTTGCGATCCTCAGGGGCAAGTTGAACGGCGGTCGCTGCGGCCGCCGCCCAGAAGCACGCATAAGACAGCCCCATGACGACGCGGGTCGCGATCAGGACCTCAAATCCGTTGATGAGCATTCCTGTCACGGTCGCTAGGACAAAGGCGATTTGACTAGCAAACAATGTGGTACGCCTTGACCATCGAAGCGTCATAAGTGCAAGCGGCGGCGCACCTATGAGCGCTCCAATTGCGAATGCGGAGATAAGTGTTCCCGCCTTTGGCAGACTGATCTGAAGGTCAGACGAAATTTGCGGTAAGATGCCGCCCATCAAGAACTCGGCGCTGCCCATAGTAAACAAGCTAGCTGCCAGAATGTAGACCCCTATGGGGATCGTTTTGTGCGCCTGATTTGGGCTTGTTACCCGTCCGAGAACGGTCGCGTCGGCATGACTGCTGTCTGGCATAGAATTCTCCTTTGAAGAAATCGCCCTACCGAAGGGTACCGATTCCTCGCATACCGGCGCCAAACATTCAATTGTTTTCTTGATCGATTGATAGACCGTTGGTGGCGTCGAGCGTCGCCTTCGCCTCGTGCCCCTCGCCAGATCGCTGAGCGTTGCCCGACAAGGCTTGGCCTGCCCTTCTCTGTCGTCACCGCCAGCCCATCCGCAACGTCCCTCAAGGCACAAGGTGACCCTACGAAGCAGCGCGTTTTCAGACCCCGAAATAAGCAAGTACTCGAACCCCACCCTCGCAAGCTTCGTAACCGCTCGGTGATGGGCCGGCTGGTCGGGCGGCTGCTGGGGAGGACGTCCAGTTCCAGGGCAGCAGGTCGGCCAATCGCTTGGCCGGATGATCGGCGATACGCGTGAGCACGTCGCGCAGATAGGCTTCGGGATCGAGCCGGTTCAGCTTGGCTGTCACGATCAGCGTGTAGAACGCGGCCGCGCGCTCGGCCCCAAGGTCGGATCCGGCGAACAGGTAGTTCTTGCGCCCGACCGCGACGCCGTGCAGAGCCCGTTCGGCCGCGTTGTTGTTGAGCGCGATGCGCCCGTCGTCGAAGGCACGGGTGAGCGCCGGCCAGGGCGCCAGCATGTAACGCAGCGCCTTGGCCAGCTCGGACCGACCCGGCAGCTGGGTCAGGCTTTTTCCGCCCAAACCTTCAGCGCCGCCGCCAGCGGCTTCGTGCGGGCCTGTCGTTCACGGCTGCGGGCGTCGGGCGGCTTGCCGTGCAGGCCGCGTTCGATCCCGTAGAGCGCGCCGATCCGCGCCAGCGCCTCCGCGGCGAGCACCGAGCCGGTCGCGGCATACACGTCGAAGATCTTGCGCCGCACATGCGCCCAGCAGGCCGCCTCCGTCAGCGCGCCGCCCAGTCGGGCTTTCTCGTAGAGCCCTTTGAAGCCGGCATAGCCATCGGCCACCAGCACGCCGGAGAAGCCTGCCAGGTGCGCCAGCGGGCGCTCGCCCCGGCGGCGGGCGAGGCGAAGAACACCGCCGCTGGCGGACGGGTGCCCCCATGGGGACGCTCGTCGCGCACGTAGGTCCAGAGCCGTCCGGTCCGGGTCTTGCCGGTGCCCCGGAGCCAGCACCGGGATCGGCGTGTCGTCGCCGTGCAGGACGGCCGAGCCGGCGATCACCTCCCGGCGCAGGAGGTCGACCAGCGGCATCAGGGTGGTCGCGGTCGCGCCCAGCCAGCCCGAGAGCGTCGAGCTGGCCAAGCCCACGCCATCACGGGCATAGATCTCGGCTTGGCGGTAGAGCGGCAGGTGGTCATCGAACTTCGCCACCGCGATGTGGGCGAGCAGCCCGGGGCCGGCCCGTCCGCAGGGAACGGCGTGGTGGGGCGCAGGCGCCTGCACCACCTGCTCGCAGGCGCGGCCGGCAAAGGCCTCGCGCACGTGGCGCACAACCTTGAACCGGCCGGGCACGTAATCGAGGCTCTCGGTCACGTCCGCGCCGATCCGACGTAGCGCCCCGCCGCAGGCCGGGCAGGCGCAGGGGCCGGCATGGATCACGCTCTCGCGCGGCAGGTGCTCGGGCAAGGCCCGCCGGGCCGGCCTGAGGCGCGGTCTCCATCGCCTCGGCGACCGCCGGCGTGGGGGCCAGACGTTCGGCCTGGTCGGTCTCCAGCGCCTCGATCGCCAGTTCGAGCTGCTCGACGCGCTCCCCGAGCTTCTCGGATGACGCGCCGAACCGCGCCCGCTTCAGCCGGTCGAGTTCGAAAGCGCAGCTTCTCGATCAGGGTATCGGCCCGAACCGCCTCACGCACCATGCCGACGATCAGACGCTTGAGCGCGTCGACGTCGTCAGGCAGCAGGGCAGGATCGAGAGCCACACCAACAACTTAAGCCGTGTCGACGGGGTCCGCCACATCCACGGCCCTGGTCTCCGTCTCCTCGATAGTCTCCCGCCTCAGCCGGCGATCCTCGGCCGGTCGGTGCGCAGCGGCGTGCGCCAGTCGATGCCCTCCAGCAGCATCGCGAGCTGGGTCGGCGTCAGCGCGGCCGCGGCCCCGGCGGTGGCCGGCCATACGAAGCGGCCCTTCTCAAGGCGCTTGGCGAACAGGCACAGGCCCTGGCCATCCCACCACAGCACCTTGATCAGGTGACCCTGCCGCCCGGGGAACACGAAGGCCTGTCCGGAGAACGGATCGCGCGCCAGATGATCCTGCACGAGCGCGGCCAACCCGTCGAAGCCCTTGCGCATGTCAGTGTGCCCGGTCGCCAGCCACACCCGCGAGCGGGAGGGGACCGGGATCATCGACCGAGCAGGGCGGCGATCATTCCTTGCAGGAGCGTCAGATCCGCCCCGGCCTCGGCCCGCAGTCGGTGACCACCGGCCAACTCGATCGCGATGACGCCCGACCCGCCCGGCCGCTCGGCGGCTGTAGCGGCGGGAGGCGGCAGCGCGAATGGGACGAAGGTTGGCTCGGCGGACGCCGCCCGGGTCTGCCGCTCGACCAGAACGGCGCGCCGCCAGCCAAACAGTAGGCTGGAATGCAGACCGTGCCGACGCGCCACCGCCGAGGCGGTTGTGGCGGGATCGTCCGCCTCGGCCAGGATGGCGCGCTTCTGCTCGGGCGACCACGTGCGGCGCGTGCTGGCGACAACGATGTGAGGAGGATGGGTCATAGGTCCAGACACAGGGCCGATACAGCGCCATCCGACGCCAAGTCCTGTATCCAGAGCAAAGCACTACCCGCACAAGGCGGCTGTCACCGAGCGCTTACCAAGCTTCCAGCATCTTCTGGTGTGAAGAAGCAATCGGTGGTTGAGGCGACCAAAGCCACGATGTGGTGATGTACTGGCGCGCCGTATGAGAGCGCACGCCAGAACGCGTAGACCGTCGGGCAGACGCACAATCTGCCCAACGGTCTCGCCGACGACCTAGTCGAGAAAAACCGGATTACGCAGCTGATCGAAGCGACACTGGCAGGATCGATTGGCAATTGGCTGCGCAGCCGAGGATCAAGTTCGCGCGCGGTCGAGGGAGCCGATCACCTATGCAGTCGGCAACCGCACCCGTTAACGTGCCTTGTTAAATTACCGCGGTTGCCTCGACTTCGATTAGGAAGTCGGGCAAAGCGAGCGACTGTACTCCGATGAAGGTATTAGGTGCAGGGATTGCGCCTTCATAAAATTCGAGGATGGCCGCAGTGACGGGAGCGAGCTTCTCTAAAGAGTGATTCACAACATAGGTCCGCAATCGCACCACATCTCCGGGCTCTGCTCCAACCTCAGCGAGCATTCGGCGTAGATTTTTGAAGGCTTCTCGAGCTTGCACCACCAGGTCATCCTTACCGATCACCTGCTGATCAGGTGAAAATGCAACTTGCCCAGCTATGTATACGATCTTCCGATCACCGCCATGAATGGCAGCTTGGGAAAAGCCATGACGAGTGGATTCAAAAAGTGCTGGCGGATTGATAATTTCCCGTTTCATTTTTTCCATCCTTTAAACCGAGAGACCGCTATCACGACAATGGTGTGCAACATTGCGCTTCAAGGTCGGACGAAGTTCGCAGTCTTTGTGTTCGAGAAATATGCACGTCCGTCGCGCCAAAGATTAAGGAGAATTGTATTGCTATAGGACCCTGAGAGCACAAACGACTCTTCTGGTAGATCAAGCCAGTATCCGTTCAGGTCGGCGACGTATCTGCGAAAAGCCGTTGCCTTCTGGGTTGAACGATATTCAGTTCCAGGCGACATAACGGAAACCAAAAGGCCGTCTGGTTTAAGAAAGCGTATCGCATGCATCACGTGGTCGATATCACGCTGGTGATCGAACGGCGGGTTCATAATGACTCTATCATAGAGACCAGTCTCTTCCGGGTTCACGTCGAGAAAGTCTGACTCTCTGATCATGCGGTAGAGACCGGCGGCCCGCAGCTGGGCGCAGCGGTCTGCATCCAACTCGACACAATCCACCATAGCCCCCGCTTGAACTGCCTCCCGAGCGAGGTGACCTGCTCCAGCGCTGGGCTCGAGGACACGCAAGGAATCGCCCTGCGAACGTCGGAAAATCGACGAGTGTTGAATAATGGTTGAGGCGATATCTGGTGGAGTTGGAAAAAAGCCCAAATTTTTCGCGTGAGAACGTGTCGGGGCATAAAGGTTATCCGTATCTTTGATCCCTTCTTCAGGGGCAGGAGCTCCATAATGATCCGCGAGAACATCAAGAATCTTTTCCAGAAGATCCTCACGCCGAAATTTGATCGATAACTCACCCGTCGAAGGAATTGTTACGTCGAGGTATTCGGCGGTGATGCCGTTCGCGAAACCTACCTCCGGTATCACGGCTTTCTTCAAAGCCGCGAGACTTGTATTTGCATCGTATTCGCTCTCGCGACCATCCATGATCGCAAAAATGACCTCGACGTCCCACAGCAAGCGCATGATATCCTGCTGGGATATTTCATGACTCGGTATATGCACAAGTTTTGCAGCTGAATTTTCGCGCCAGCCATCATATGAGCGGAAGCGACGATCCAAGACCGAAAGCCTCCTTGCTAGCGTGCGCCGGAATAAGGTCCCAGGTGACTCACAAAGCAGCCGTATCGTCTCCACGTCCTGAGCTGGATCGTTAAGATCAGGAACCGAGTCGTGCATCAACCGAACAGCGGCGCGATCGGTGCGATCCACGTTGGATCTCGCAGCTATTTTATCGATCGCTAGTTGCCATATCTTTCTTCCAAATTGGTCAGTCGCCGCCGATCTCATGCAGTGGCTGAGCGCTGTGCCGCCAGGTGTCGCGCAAACGTCAGGGGGTAAATCGTCGGCGCGCCTCCACGACGTATCAGCGACCACCCTTGGGAAAGCATGATCCGCGTCCGCCGGTTCCCGCTCCGAAATCGCGACCTCAAGGAACGGCATTCGACGCAACATCGCTTCAGTCGCGCTCTCCGCGGCGGTCCGGCAATCGCGCAAGGTCCTTACGCAATCATCGAGAATAGTTCGGTCTACCATATATTCCTCCATTGCTAAGGAGAAGCCCGATCGCAGGTTCTGCATTCGCAAGTAAAATACTGTCAGCGCCAGGCTACCACTGTGAGTAGTAGTGCCGGAGCCTATTGGTGATAGCCGGATTAAACTGAGAGAAAGCGACGACTTCCGGCGGTGGCGTATACTCGGTGTGAAGTTCATCTACGACCCTAGTGTACTTGGCCAATAGCGCGGACTCGATTTCGCTATTCCAGTTTGCCTTGATATTCCACATCGTCTCGAAACCCATTCCCATCATTTGGGACATTGTTTCAGCTGGCATGCTTGAGCGAGAAAGACCCTGTAAGGGCGCACGGATCGGCTGGAACTCAGAAAGATCAATGTCGCTCTGCGCAGTTCCAGCAATGGCGTTAGCCATGTAGTTCGCGAGCAAAGGAGACTGATGCAACCCGTCTCGATAGGTTCCCGAGACCAGCCAAAGACCTAAAAGGCCACACTCCCCGATCAGAGGGAACCCATCTGCCGGAATCGGTCTATTTCCGACTTGCACTGCAGCGATTTCAGAAAAGTAGAGCGATCGATTGATCTGCTCGACAGCGCATTCTAATAAAAATTGTACATCGGATACGGACGCTTCGAATCTCGGAAGATTTTTCAAGATGTTCGTTGCGCCGATGTAGAGCGTGCCGTCGGACCGCGGGACGCAATGCAGACCGCAGGCAAATGCACGATTCGGGGTTCGAATCACTGCGTCCGGCAAGTCCTCCGGATTTTGCAAGCGGAGGAGTATCGACACACCATTTCCAGCGAACATTGGCGGTATCCGGTCAACATCCACTGAATCGCGCGGAAGCAGATCTATGGAACTAACGCCAGCCGCTATCACAACGTGCCTGGCATCAATTCTCTGTCCGCTCGCAGTTATAGCGCCTACAGCGGACTTTCCTTCGACCAAAATATGGTCCGCATTCTCATCCATAATATGAACGCCTCGCTTATGCGCGGCGTCGTCAAGAAGCTTAATAAGCAGCGAGGAGTCGACCGCGTGCTCGTCCGGTATATAGATACCTTGAAGAGGCCTCACTAAATCGTTCGGTTTCAATCCCCGTATTTTAGTAAGATCAGAAGATACATAGTTCTCCCCGTAAGACTCTATCGTGGCTTTTATAGCCTCAAGGTTCACTGTATCAATGTCGTGAGTGCCTGCGGTGTTGAGGACAACATGGGTGCCCTTTGCAACGACCAACTCATCGTCTCTGCCAGTCTCGGCCTTTAATCGTTCAATCCAGTTCGGCCACAGCCGACTCGCAAGATAGTCTAACTTGACCTTCTTCCTTCCGTGCTCGCTCGCGATCAGGCCGCTAGTAACCTCACCAAAGCATCCATTCATTGCGCCAGCTGCTTTCGACGCAGCGCCTAGGCGCTCAGATGTACCTAATCGGCAGACTGTCGCACCCCGGCTAGCGAGTTCGTAGGCGATCGAGCTACCGATCGCGCCATTGCCGATGACCAAAACGTCAAACTGCATTTCTCATCTCCCGTTTTCTCGCTTTATCAAGCGAGTGATTGAATGAAAGAGCGCATTAGTTGAGCTGGCGGATCTCGTTCGACGACTAAGCGGTTTAGGTGGGAAGGTTTGATTGCCCCGTGGTGGCACACGGCCAGTCGATCACGTTGTAAGGTGATTGCTTACGCGGTTACCGCAGCGCATTTCATAATGAGCAGAGCCACATCTTCCGGTGTCGGAAGCGAGGGATGCTCGACATTTTGGCCGAGCGAGAAATCAAAATTTTGGCGCCAAACAGGCTCGGCAACCACATACCCATCGGTTTTGATTTGCTGAACATTGCGCATGACAGCCGCCTTCTTCCACATTGCGGCCCCCATCACGGGAAAGAGGATAACTGGGAACGTGGCTGCAAGGACTACTGTCGTCAGTCTGTTTGGAGCCGCTCCGCCCGCAATGCTCGCTAACGTGTGCGCTGTAGCCGGCAGAACCACAAGCACGTCATGATCGGCTACGAGGCGCGATGGCTTGTCGCTCGGCCAATCCGCAGTCCGCTCACCCGCGATGACCCGGTCCGCACAAAGCGCTACGACATCGGGCGACAGAAACTGAGTCGCGGTTTGCGTCATAAGTACGCTAATCTCGCATGACATTCTTGTTTTTATATGCCGCAGGTATTCTGGCAGATGAATAATGTCCACAGAGCCAGTAGCCCCCACGAGAAGTCGGACGTGTCGCTCGGGCACAGCGCCTTTGTTGATTACTTTTGACATGTAACACTCCCCGCGTGATGATAGACTAGCAAAAATGCCGCATCATGAAATCAGTCAGTGCCTGGAGGAGCTTCGCCCCAACCCCACAACTTGATTGTTTCACGCTTAGAGGGGGGTGCATCGGGTTGGGAGTTTGCCATTGCCCGCCGCGACCCCCACTCAATGTACGCGACAAGCGCCGATCGAAACTCAGGATCGGTGGGTAGGCCGACTTCGTCGACGCTCTCAAAAAATAGTGCAACCCAACGAGCGCGTTGTTCCGGCGCTATCTTCCGCCCGCGATGCTGGCGGATCATTGCTTTAAAGCCACCGCGTTGTTCGGTGTAGCGTTTCGCTCCTCCCAACACCTCTTCAAGCCACATCCCAACATGTTCGGGATGTTCTTCTTTCATCCGTTGAAATAGAGGCTGTAGAAGATCGTCCGCTGCCACTTTCCTATAGAAAACGCTCATTAGCTCATTCAGTTTTTCGCGTCCGCCCATCCAGTCGAAAAGCGTCGGTGCGTTCGTCATTTCACATTCTCCTTTTCAAGTGCTTCATTCAGAGCTTGAGAGACTTGCTAATGATCTCGAGCATGACCTCGCTAGTTCCGCCATAGATTGTTTGAACCCGACTGTTCGTCCATTTTCTTGCAACTTCGGAGCTTGCCATATATCCGCCAGCTCCGAATAACTGCAGGCAACGGTCTGCGACCTTGAACTGCATCTCGGTCGTCCATAGTTTCAGCTGTGCGGCTTCTATGGTGTTGAACTCGCCTTTATTGAACTTCTCGATCGAGGCATTTGCGTAGAGTCGAGATATTGAAATCTCCGTATGTAAGCGCGCAAGATCAAATCGATTATACTGAAGCGACCCTATGGGGGACCCGAAAGCTTTTCGCTGCCGAACATGGTTGAGCGTGACGTTCATGATCGCTTCGGCCGTGGTGACAGCCACAATCGATATGCTCAAACGTTCACGGGGCATCGCTGCTAGAAAATGCATGTTCCCTAGGTTCACCCGTCCGAGAAGGTTTTCTTTTGGAACTAAACACTCCGAAAATCGCAGATCGGCAGTATCGCTTGCGTGCCATCCGAGCTTCTTGTGTAGTTGCCCCCGCGAAAGCCCGGGCGCGTCTCCATCGATGACGAGCAAGCTAATTCCACTTCCCTGTGGACCGCCAGGTGTTTTGACGGCGACGACAAGCAGGTCAGCTTGCATTCCGTTTGTGATGTACGCTTTACCGCCAGTTACGATGTAGTTGCTTCCATCTGGCTGCGCGGTTGTCTGCATCTCGGCAGTATTTGATCCGCCACTATGCTCGGTAACTGCAATTGCAGCGATCTTTCTTCCCTTGCACAAGTCAGGCAGCCAACGTTCTTTTTGTGATGATGTGCCAAGTGCTGAAATATAGCTTGCAACAACATCATTATGCGACACAAATCCCGGAGCAGATACATCCGCTCGGACAAGCTCCTCGGTGAGGGCAGCCGAATATCTGTAATCGGTTATGCCGCGGCCACCGAATTCGATCGGGGCAGTGATGCCCAACAAACCTGCTTCGCCAGCTTTTCGCCAAAAGCTCCGATCGACAAACCCTTGATCTTCCCAGGCTTGTTGGTTAGGAGCCCCCTCCAGCATCAAGAATTCCTTACAGGTTGCGCGGAATATGTTGAGCGGATCGGATGTTGCATCCATGATTAAGCTCCGACGAGATGTCGGCCACGCGCTCTTGTGGCGCCGCCGCACATGACATCCAATACGCACGCCAAATTCTCGTAAATTGCGAAGTGATCACCACTTATGGTGATCTCTTCCAGAGATTTCGTAGTGAATGCGCGCCATGCGTTCGCACAATCGGCAGGGACGTGCGGATCGTCGAGCGCACGAATGTATTTGATTGGGCAATTTAAGGTCGTCCCGAGGAGCTTTTTATATTGATTTCGTATGAGATAATCGGATCTGATTTGGGTTACCAGACGGCTACACATCGCGGGATGATCAAGCAGAGCCGGTGCCGTGGCATTGTCCCGCCTAAGACGGGCGATAATATCTTGATCCGACTCAAGATGCCTGCCGTCATAATCCTGAATATTAGGGGCGATCGAAGCTGAGAGAACGACAAATTTTGGTGTCAATCCGCAGCGTGTCGATAGAAATTGTGCGGTGGCATAACCCAGAACACCTCCGAAACTATGGCCAAAGATTATCCAATCTTCCACACCGTAGCGCCTGCGGATATTGAGATCGTCAATTATCTTTCGCCCTAAATTCTCCACCAGCCGGTTGAGATCGTGGATTGGCTCTTGCCTGATCAGGCTTCCCCTGCCTGGCAATTCCATGGGGAAAAGGGTGACCGGCCCGTCATGACCCAGTTGATCAATCCATCGACGGTAGATGGTAGCGGTTCCTCCAGCATGCGGGAATGCATAGGCAATTCGGGGATTACAAGTGCTCATCGGACACTCCCGTTTAAAATGAAGTCTGCGATGCGCTCGGCAGTCATGATGACGGTTAAGTTAGTCGGCATCGACGGAATGGACGGGAAGATCGAGGCATCGGATACAAACAATCCTCGTAGTCCGTGCACGGCGCCCCGCTCGTCGACAGCTGTTGATTTGTCTTCTTTGGAACCCATGCGGACCGTGCCGCATGCGTGCCATCCGGGATTTGCAAGATTGCTGACCGCGCTTCTGAGTGTGTCGTCGTTTGCAACAACCGCCTCAGACCAGAAGCGAACGCTCTCGACATTTTCTTTCACATCTGGATGCTGAAGCAGCCGCCACATTTGGCGCACGCCTCCGGCAAGACGAGCGACGTCGACTTCGCTGGATGTGACCGGTAATTCGATCAGCGGCGGCTGCCTCGGTCCGCGCCAAGCGACCCGCCCTCGGGCTTCCGGGCGCATTAGCATTACGGTCGCCCCGATCAACGCAGGATCGTTCGTACGCGCTCTCATCGCCGGTATACGCTCGCTGACGACATTGTTGAGTAAGCCGAGTTGGACGTCGATCTCCTTGTCGATCCCGCTTGGGGTTCGCGCCACGACCTGCCGCCAAGGTCGGGGTTCATGCACCTCTTTTGACTTTGGAACTGCCCAGAGCACGACTGACGCGTGATCAGACAAATTTTTGCCAATCGCGGGGAGATGGCTGACAATCGGGATATCCAGCGATCGGAGCTGTGGGGCGTCCCCGATTCCTGACCGTTGGAGGAGGAGAGGTGTTCCGACTGCGCCCGCGGAAAGAACCACGTTCCTTGAATGGATTTCCAGTGCCCTGCCAGATTGACTGATTTCGACACCGGTCGCGCGATTGCCGACGGTTTTGACTCGATTTGCCATCGCCTCGGTCAGAATAACGAGGTTCGGCCTATGGAGAACAGGTTGGACGTAGGACTGGAAGAGATTAATCCGCTCTGCTGCGGGGCCGACGTTCGCTGGAGACAGGCCGACTGCCGGTTCCTCACCTCTATTGATGCAGTCGATGAAAGGCACTCCTGCATCGACACAGGCACGGATAAATGCGCGGTCGAGGGAATGCAGTTGTGACTGTTCGGGGAATCGAAGCCGCAGCGGGCTTTGAATAGCGGCATCCGAATTACGCCGCTCGCATCCGTCGATCGCGCGGAACCATGGCTCCACGTCGCTCCAGCCCCAAACTGTACAGCCTGCGGCAGCCCAGCGGTCAAAATCGCTAGCGAAGCCGATTAGTGCGACGGCACCGTTGACCGCTGAAGAACCGCCAAGTGTTTTGCCTAATCGATACGGAAAGGATTTTGGGCTTCTGGCCGGCGACCCGTCGGCACGCGCCCGAATGAGCTGCGCCTCATAATCCCAATTGTAGCCCTCCAAGATCAGACGCGACGAGTCGCGGAGAGGGCATCCAATCGCATCTGCAACCTCGCGAACGCCGGCTTCTATCAAGACGACAGATCGAGACGGATCGGCAGAGAGGCGATTTGCGAGGACACATCCAGCCGTTCCGCCGCCGATCACTGCATAGTCGAAGACGCGCTCGTCTAACGATGAGGTCGAGACGTTACTCATCGCCCCCGCCCATTCGATCGAATTGCTCCACAATTTTAGCGAAGGCGACAATATCGGCATTCATGAAAAGCGCCTCAATCATGCTTTGCTCGCCTTCCGTCGTGACCTTGAACCGCTGCCTGACCGCGCTCAGAAGCCCCACAGCGTGCAGTGAGTCGCCGCCAGCGTCGAAGAAGCCCTCAGATACTCCGAGATCCGCCCGATTGAGCTGTTCCCGCCACATCTCGAGCAAAAGCTGTTCAGTTGCGTTGGCGGCATTGGCTGGCGCGCTGTTTTCAGCGACCTCCCTGGAGAAAGGCGAGGGAAGCGCCTTTCGATCAATCTTGCCATTCTGGGTTAGAGGGATGGACGGCAAAGTGACGTAGTGGCTGGGCACCATATAAGAAGGAAGAATGTCCCTTACGTTGCTTCGTATGTGAGCAGTCAACGTCTCCGGCTCTCCCGTATTGTCGTCGAACACCAAGTACGCGACGATGTGGCGTCGCTTAGTTTCCGGATGAGCCGGAGCGTCGATCACTGCATGCCGGATACCTGTACACGACAGGATACAAGCTTCAATTTCGCCTAGCTCAACACGGTAGCCATTGATTTTAACTTGGTTGTCCTCGCGACCCAATATCTCGATATTTCCGTCAAATATGTATCGCCCCAAATCTCCAGTCTTATAGAGCCGTTCGCCCGTATGAGGATGATTAATGAATCGTTCTGCAGTTCTTTCGGCATCAGCCCAATATCCTTGAGCAACCCCGGCGCCACCGATGTACAACTCTCCCGTAACACCTTTAGGAGATGGATCGAGCCACTCATTCAAAACATGGAAGCGCTGATTTGCCAGAGGCTTGCCATAGGGTATGCTGGACCATGCTGGGTCGGTCTCGTCTATCTCGTAAAAGATAGACCATATTGATCCTTCGGTCGCTCCACCAAGGCTTATAACTCTAGCGCTTGGTAGCGCAGACTTGATCGCTCCGGGAAGATTGACCGGTATCCA
This sequence comes from Xaviernesmea oryzae, assembly GCF_900109605.1. Lineage (GTDB taxonomy): Bacteria > Pseudomonadota > Alphaproteobacteria > Rhizobiales > Rhizobiaceae > Xaviernesmea > Xaviernesmea oryzae. The sequence continues at coordinate 46,963 of NZ_FOAM01000017.1, read as the reverse complement.
ATCACCACTCATGAGTATGAGGCGCAAATGGCAAGTCCTCAACTCGTTCGAATATTCGTCTGCGACAAGCTTCATAGGAGCGGGAACACTGTTCCATATGGTCACATTATTGGTGACGACGGCATCAACCCAACTTTTCGGATCACTGATCGTTTCTGCGGCAGGGAATACAACGCATCCACCTGCGCCGAGAACGCCGAAGTAATCGTATACGGAAAGATCAAAACCGGGCGGCGCAATCGAAAGCACCGTATCGTCGCTTGATACTTCGAATTTATTATTGATGTCGATGATCGTATTAGCAGCATTGCGATGTGAAACCATCACCCCTTTGGGCTCACCCGTCGAGCCTGAGGTGAATATTACATAAGCCAGATCATCGTGGCCGACAGCTGTCATAGGCCGATCGACAGAAGACACGTCGCTTTTGCAATCGTCAATATTTATGCGAAAACACGATTCAGGGAGATCAGAATCGGGATTTATCTCCGTTTTTGTCAAAATTGCTTTCGCAGCGCAGCGTGTGATCAAGCTCGTCCGCCGTTGCGAGGGAAGTGCCGGATCGATAGCGACGTAAGCTCCGCCCGCTATTAAGATACTCATGATGGAGACGAGCAATTCAGGTCCGGGATACATCGAAACCGCAACGATGTCGTTCGGCTTGATGCGGCAGCGTCTGAGGAGTTCGTGACTCAGCGAGATGGCCTGGTCCTCAAGTTCTCCGAAGGTCAGGCTTGAGTAACTCGACCGAACGGCGACTTTGCTCGGGAAGCGCGTTGCGGCTGCGAGAACCATGTCGTGCAGGAAGACCGAGGGTGGCTCGCTTCCAGTGTCATTTGCCCGAACGCGTTCCTCCAGATCTTGAGTGGGCAAATTGACGACGCCGCGCAAGCGCGCCCATATGGTGGAATCAGAGATGCAGTTCTGAAGGAGGCGGGAGAATGCCTCGGCCATGGCCTGTACCATCCCGTCCGGGAACAGCCCATCGACATAATTCCAGTGCATCCATATTTCGTCGGCTTCCCGCACGATCTGTGCTTCCAGCCAAACCTGAGGAGTGCGACTGCTTGTATATACCGGGGTCGTACCGTCCCATGTCAGGTTTACGCCGGCAGCACGCGAACGAAAATGTGGGTCAAGCAAATTATTGAAAACAACAGGTGTAGAAGTCCCTCGGTCGGGAGAGTTCCTCTGTCCCACTTCTCGGATAATGCCTATCGTACTACACGCACCATGAAGGCGCGACTCCAGTAAGTCCTTGTGTAAGCGACCTATCCTGTCGCAAAGTCTGTGATCTTTCATGTCTCGGACCGGCAGAGGCACTGGTTGCAGAAAATTTCCAACAACATTCTGCACATCATCAAAATGAGCCCGGCGGCCATGTTCCGCGATGATTAGCGACAGCTCCTGGTGGCGAGACCAAGTTCGAATGACCTCAGAGAACAACCCAAGAACGAAAGACTCTGGAGAGACTTTAAGCTTGTCCGCCAGCCTAACTATTTCGCTGTAATCGTCATGTCCGATACGAACAGACTCCCGATTAAACGAAATTCTACTGATTAACTGGGGCGAGATTTTTATCGGTAGCTCCGCCGGCTTTGGCAACCGGTCAAGTTGAGTTCGCCAAAAGTTTTCATCGTCTTTTGCTTGTTTGGAGGATCTCAATGATTTCTCGTAGCAAGCATAATCGAGAAATCTGCGATCCTCTTTTACGTCAAATATATTATCCTTATAATGCCTCCACAAATCTCGTAAAACTACATCAATACTTGCCGCATCAATGAACAACAAGCTTATATTGATATGCAGTCGGGTTTTGCCATTCGGAAGCTGAGTTGCATGGACCAGAATCGCGCTCGGCGCAGTGTAGTTTGGCGGAGCCGCCTGCAAGTCAGCACGCTTCTGATCCAAAGCACGCTTTACGATATGATCTGGAGCAGCTCTGTAGTCTTCTGTAGATATCTTGCAATGTACGTTATCCGCAATAACGCCTTGTGAACCAAAGTTAGTAAGTGAGGTTCGTAACATTGGATGCCGACGTAGAGTCAGATCCAATGCCCGTTCAAGCTTCGAAATATCGACATCAGGGACGTCGACTTCCTGATAATGGGCGGCCACAATACCGCCGAGTTCAACGCCGGTTTGAGCGCTAAAAATATAAGATAACTGCATGTCGCTGAGCGTGACTGCTGATCTTAACGCGCCTACATGGTGATCAGAAGCACAATCAACGGGCTCAGACAGGGGGAGTATGCCTGCCTCAATACCAACATCGTGCTTGATCTTTGAGGAATGTGCAGACGAAACCTGAATTTCGTTCTGATGCGTCTTAGACAAGCTGATCATATGCATAAGCCTCCCCTCCCGGCTGAGATTTCTGCTTGAATGTCTACTGTCTGTGCATGCAACAGCACCACGGTGATCGCCCGAGCGGGATGACCCGCTCTGCAAACCCTCAATCGATGAATTGAATGTTCTTTGATAATGGATCGCATATCAAGGAAAAACGCCACACATTTTAGTATGTTTTCATAGAAAACCGGCTAAATTCGTTGCAAATCAAAAGCTTACATTCATATCTCCGAAATATTATATTGTAGGTATCATGCGCATCCGAGATCAGGCATCGGTTTTAATATGTGAAGGTCACCCATCCGTCATACGATATGCAATGCGAGTTCATTCGACGCGATTTATTTAGCGAATGCGTTTCCGACAAAGTTTAGACTTAGAAAATCCGTTCTATTTTTGCCCGTATGTGGAGAAAGGTCCTTTCGCGTCTCAACCCATTAAGATGACGTCATGATTTTGGCCGGTGACTTATTTTTGCGGATCTTGCGTTGGCGAATGGATCAGACTGTTAGTATTGTCGCCGGATACATCCTCCGAAACCTCCTGCCGCAGTTTCGGTCCCTTCGCGAGGCGTTGGCCGAGCGCGGTGACGAAAGCGTCGTAGCGACGGCCTGCGTCAGCACGCGCGGCTTTGGCCGCAGGTTCTGGCAAAGCCGGGGTGGTCATCAGCCAGAACCGGACGAACACCGCCAAAGTCTCGACAGCGATACCGAGGTCCCTTTCCAGCCTGGCCATCCGCCGATCGAGTTGGTCGATGCGCTTGATGATCGCCGCCTCCTGGCGTTCCGCCGCATCCGGCGAGAGAAAGGAGGCGATGGCGGCTTCGGCCACGAGCGAACGGGAGTGATCGCGCCGGGCGGCGTGTTCCGCGAGCGCCTTCATGACGGGCGGATCGAGATAGACCGAGAGCCGCTGCTTGCGCTGAGGTTTCGTCATCGGTGCCTCACAGGTCCATGCCGTCATTGGGGTCGAGCGAGACCTGGCGGGCGACGCCCTGCATGAGTCCGGTCATGCGCCGGTTGCGGGTGGCCGTATCCTCCATCTCGTCGTCACGGTCGAAATCGATCTCGAATTCGTTCTCGACCGGAGGCGCCTTCTCGACCGGCCTCACCCGGTTGAGCTCGGGTTGCTGGCGACGCTCGGATTCGGTCGGATCATCATCAGCAGCTTCCATTCCTGGCCCTGCCTCCACGGCCTGGGGGCGAGCTGGCACCGGCAGCATCGTCCAATCATCGGGTCCGGGGTGCTTCGGCCTGTGAAGCGCTGGCGGCGGCAGGATGCGTTCCTGGAACCGGGCATCCTCATAGTAGCGCGCCTTCTTCGCCCGGATCGGCGGGGTGCCGGCGACCATGACGATCTCGTCGGTGGGCGGAAGCTGCATCACCTCGCCGGGGGTGAGCAGCGGCCGGGCGGTTTCCGAGCGCGACACCATCAGGTGGCCGAGCCAGGGCGAGAGCCGGTGGCCGGCATAGTTCTTCATCGCCTTCATCTCGGTCGCGGTGCCGAGCGCGTCAGACACGCGCTTGGCAGTGCGCTCGTCGTTGGTGGCGAAGCTGACGCGCACATGGCAGTTGTCGAGGATCGAGTTGTTGGCGCCGTAGGCCTTCTCGATCTGGTTCAGCGACTGGGCGATCAGGAAGCTTTTGAGGCCATAGCCCGCCATGAAGGCCAGCGCCGACTCGAAGAAGTCGAGACGGCCGAGTGCCGGAAACTCATCGAGCATCAGCAAGAGGCGATGACGGCCGGCCTTGGCCTGGAGGTCTTCGGTCAGGCGGCGGCCGACCTGATTGAGGATAAGGCGGATGAGTGGCTTGGTGCGGTTGATGTCGGAGGGCGGCACGACGAGGTAGAGCGTCGTCGGGTGTCTCGCCGTCACGATGTCGCCGATCCGCCAGTCGCAACGCCGCGTCACCTCGGCGACGACAGGATCGCGGTAGAGGCCGAGGAAGGACATGGCGGTGGAGAGCACGCCCGAGCGCTCGTTGTCCGACTTGTTGAGCAGCTCGCGCGCGGCGCTCGCGATGACCGGGTGCGGACCGGCATCACCGAGATGCGCCGTCTTCATCATCGCGGCGAGCGTCGACTCGATCGGCCGCTTGGGGTCCGACAGGAAGGCGGCGACGCCGGCCAGCGTCTTGTCGGTCTCGGCGTAGAGGACATGCAAGATGGCGCCAACCAGAAGCGCGTGGCTGGTCTTCTCCCAATGGTTCCGCTTCTCCAGCGAGCCTTCCGGGTCGACCAGGATGTCGGCGATGTTCTGAACGTCGCGCACCTCCCATTCGCCGCGCCGGACCTCCAGCAGCGGATTATAGGCCGACGACTTCGCATTGGTCGGATCGAACAGCAGCACGCGGCCATGCCGGGCGCGGAAGCCGGCGGTGAGCTGCCAGTTCTCGCCCTTGATGTCGTGGACGATGGCCGAGCCAGGCCAGGTCAGCAGTGAGGGAACGACGAGGCCGACGCCCTTTCCGGACCGGGTCGGCGCAAAGCACAGCACATGCTCCGGTCCGTCATGACGGAGATAGTCGCGATCGAGCTTGCCGAGCACGACGCCATCTGCGCCGAGCAGGCCGGCGGCTTTCACTTCCTCCGTCCCGGCCCATCGCGCCGAGCCGTAGGTCTCGACCTTCTTCGCCTCGCGCGCCCGCCAGACCGACATGCCGATCGCAACAGCGACCGCGATGAAGCCGCCCGAGGCCGCGATGAACGCACCGCGCACGAAAATCTCCGCCGCATAGGCGTCATAGAAGTACCACCACCAGAAGAAGGATGGCGGCAGGTAGAGCGGCCAGCCGAGGATCGTGAACCAGGGCGGGCCGAGCTGCGCCTGAAACCCGAGCCTCCAGGCGACGTACTCGGTCGCGCCCCAGGTGGTGGCGAGGACAATCAGGAGAACGGTGAGGATCTGACCCCAGAGGATCTTGGTGCCTGACACGATGGCAGTCCTTTCGTGGGTGGGAGGAAGGGTTCAAAGGCCGAGGCCGCGCTTGCGGCCGAAGCTCCAGTCGATGCCGCCGTCGTCGCGGGCGACACCGGAGACGTGTTTGCCGAGCTGCTTCTCGAGTGCGGGCGTCCAGGGCACGAGCTGGAAGCCCATGCCGTCGTCGAGCATGGCGAAGCGGCCGGAGGCGAGCGTGAGGCGCTGGCGGTAGGTGCCGGCGACGTACTCGCCGCTGCCGGCGCGATTGAACGGCAGCCCGGTCTCGGTCGACAGCTTGTCGCCGAGCGCGTCCAGTTCGCGTCGCCGCAACGTGTCGATCAGATTGCGGCTGAAGGTGACGCGCTGGCCGCTGCGTTCCGCGAACCCCTGCTCGACCAGATGCTGGGCGCGGCGCTCCAGCGCCTGACGCACGTCGGCGCCGAAGCCGCCATCCGCCAGGGCGACGGGTTCCCGAGCGATGTTCTGCCGGTCGAGCCAGGTCGCGCCGGATGCCGTGACCTGTCGATCCAGGTCGAGGTCGGAGCGGACGGCGATGGCGACGCGGCGATTGCCCTTCGCGTCCTCGAAGCGGCGCAGTTCGACGATCGAGCCGGGCGCGCTGTCGCCGGTGGCATCGAGATCAGGGAGCTTGATGTGGTGCGTGCGGCCGTCCACACCGTCGACCACGGCATAGGCGCTGCCCTTCAGCTCGTCGTCGAGACCTCGATCGACCAGCCGGCCGATCACAGGCACGTCCAGGCTCTCGGCCGCGAGCACGTAGCTGGCCGAGCCGCGCTCGATCCCGCGATCGGTGAGCGCGCGGTGCATCCGCTTGATGATGTCGCCGCGCTCACCGAGTTCGCGCAGCACCGCTTCGGCATTCTCCTTGATGTGCCATTGCGCGTTGCCGATCTGGCTGACGACCCCGAGCGTCTCCAGCTTGCGCAGCCGTCCGACCTTGAGCGCGTGGAACTCGTCCGGCTGCACGCCAGCGCGCGGGGCGAGATCGACGATCCGGTCCGGACCGCCGTCGCGGACGAGCTGCCGATCGAGCTGGGTCCAGCGCTCGGCGTCGATCTGGCGTTCGAGCGAGCGGCGGATGTCGAGATCGGTGCGCGGTCCCAGCTCCTGGGTGATCAGGTCCCGCGCCCGGTCGCGCATCCCTTCCTTGATGTAGTCGCGGGCGATGACGAGGTTCTCGCCGTCGTCCCGGACGCCGCGCACGATCAGGTGGACGTGCGGGTGCTCGGTGTTCCAGTGGTCGACAGCCACCCAGTCGAGGCGGGTGCCGAGATCCTTCTCCATCTGCCGGGCCAGATCGCGGGTGAAGGACCGCAGGTCCGCCATCTCCAGCGCGTCGTCGGGCGAGACGATGAAGCGGAAATGGTGCCGATCGTCCTCGCATCGCTCAGCGAAGGCGCCGGCGTCCGCATTGTCGGTGTCGGGACCGAACAGCCGGGCCTTCTCGCCATCGCGGGTGACGCCCTCGCGACGCAGGTAGTTCAGATGCGCGGCGAGCTTGCCGCGCTGCGTCGCGTGGCGGAGGAAGCGGCTCTTCACCACGGCGCCGCGTGAGCGGGATGTGATGATGCGATTGGCCTGGACCGCCGCGCGCTGGCCGCGGCCGAAGCGCGAGCGATTGCCCGCGCCGATCTTGCCGCTCCGGGACACGGTGCCGCCTGCCTTCTGCGTGGCGGCAAGCGCCTGCGCGACGAAGGGTCTGGCCCGCTGGGCCTCGGAGGAGCGGATGCGGCCGGGTCGGACGCGGAAATCGTCCTCCCCGCTCATGGGCAACGCCCCACGCATCGCACCAAGTCCCTGATCGGGCTTGCATTCCATGCCGGTGGCGAGGTGCGATCGGTCTCCGCGCCTCGCGCAATCCCCTGATAACCTCTTGAAAAACCACAACCGACCGACGCCGCACCTCGCGGCCCTTTATCCTGCCCTCGTTCGGTCGCTGTTCCTCCCCCGCCCTTCCAAGCTGCCGAACATTCGCCTTTGCACGCGGAGCCACGCCACCATGCGATCCGCTGAGTGACGGGCCAGTCCGCGCCGGAATTGAGAGCGAACCTCCCCTCATGCCGCTGCTCGACACTCGAAGACCTGCCTCCGGGGGCCATCATGCGCAGGCGGACTCGGCGCGATCGGTCAGCATCGCTGCATCGCTCCGACAGGGTCGAAGCTGCCGGGGCTTTCGCCGTATATGCGCCGGTCGACTGCGCGCGTGAGGTGGAGATCGCATGTCGGCTGCACGCCGTTTGCAGTCCGATGGCGGCAAAGCCGGTGTCGGCGCAGGTCGGCGTCTGCGAGCAGCACGATGCCGGAGCGGCGCTGGGTCGCGCCGCCCCGATCGCGCTGTGGCGGCTCAGCCTGCCGCCGCCAGCTCCCTGTCGAGTGCCGCCTCGCGGGCCGCCAGTTCGGCCTCGGCCGCCCGAAGCTCGGCCGTGATCTGCGCCTTCTCGCGCCGGTCGATGCACGCGTTGAGTTCGGCCCGCAGTTCCTCGATGTGCTGATAGAGCGCCATGGTCGCCTCCTGTTTCGTGAAAGACAGGAGCGACGCCCGGTGCGGCGCGGAGCGGGTCAGGGATCGCGTCAGCGACCGCGAAGCGGCGACAGGGGCAACGATTTTGCGCAGCAAAATGGTGGGACCCTGTCGTCCTTGACGCGCTCCGTGCCGTACCGGACCCTGGGCATGTCTGAGCAGACAGCCTTGTCCCCGACGCCAGCCGCGGGCTCATCGAACCTCTCCGCGGTCGGGACGCTCGACGAACAGGCCGCCGACCTGCGGCACGATCGCCGAGAGATCGCGCACCAGCGCGGCGACCGGCGTCTCGTCCTCTCCCGTTCCGGCCTGGACCTGACCCGCTGTCGGCCGACCCTTGCCGCGCACGGCGAAGAGCGATGCGCGCGTCCAGGCGGACGGATCGGCGTTCGCGAAGCGAGGCGGCCGCGTGCGCCCCGGCGCGCCGACCGCTGATGCCAGTACCGCGACATAGGCCCTCGTTTCTGCCGGCAGTGCGCGGCCGAGAAGCGAGGCTTCGTATCGCCCCGGTCCCGCGTTGTAGGCGGCGAGGAAGCCCGGAGAGCCGTAGCGGTCGTACAGCTCACGCAGATAGGCCGCGCCGGCGAGGATGTTGGCGCGGGGGTCGTAGGGATCGCTGCCGAGCGCATGACGGGCGCGCAGATCCGCCCAGGTTTCGGGCATGATCTGCATGAGCCCCATCGCGCCCTTCGGTGAGGTCGCACGCGGGTTGCCGCGGCTCTCCACCCGCATCACGGCGCGGATCCAGGCTTCTGGAATGCGAAAGCGCTGCGCCGCGATCGTGATGTGACCGGCATAGGGATCGCGCAGCCCCTGCGCGGCGGCCGACGCGGCGATCGTCGCCGATGGCACGGCCACAGCGCAGACTGGAAGGCCGGAAAGGAGAAGGGCGACGATGCGCCTGGTGACGCGGGGCGACCGCGTGGCCGAGCTGGTGCGGAGCGGCGGCATGGTTCAACCCCGCTCCGCGTTTCGCGGTGTGCGGCTCCAGTGCAACGACCATGCGTCTCCATGCTCCTCGTCGCGGAACAGATGGGCGCGGATCGGAGCGAGAAAGGCCGGATCGTCGAGGATGATCGCGACGTACTCCCCCGCGCGCTCGCCGGTGCGTTTCCAGCCGGCACCGATCTCCGGGCCTTGGTCATCGCCGACATGGACGCGATAGTCCGGAGCGTTCTCGGCCTCCGACGGCTCGGCCGGAACGAGAGTGATTTCGCGGTACAGGGTGAAGGTGTGGATGCGGCCGACGAAGCCCGTGGCTTCGCGCGCAAAGGTGCCGATCTTCGACATGAAGAACCTCATTCGAACGGATTGTGGATGAGAGGACGCGTCGGTCCGGACGCTCAGCGTGACACCGCCGCGCGCCAGACGAAGTGGCCGTCGGCCTGTTCGTCGGTGTAGAGCGGCGTCGCCTTGCCGATGACGGTCCGCGCGGGGACCGGGCCGAAGTAGCGACCGTCCATGCTGTCGGGCACGGACGGGTTCATCAGGAAGATCTCGCCCTTCGCGACGCGGCGGCAGCCGCGCCAGACGGGCAGTTCCCGCCCGCGCCGGTCGCGGGCCAGCGCGTCCCCGAGCGGCACGGCATCGACGGTGACGGTGCTGCCGGACCGGCAGACTTCCTGTCCGGGAAGGCCCATGACGCGCTTCATCAGCGGCACACCGCGCCCGATATAGCCGCGTTCGACCATGAAATCTGCGAGCGGCTTGTCCGGCATGACGGCGACCAGATCGCCGACGGTCAAATCGCGGGGCGGATCCAGATCGTAGAGTCCGATCGGCACGCTGGCCGACGCGTTCCAGACGAGCCGCAGCGGCGTCGGCACGAAGGAGGCGATGGCGATGCCCATCGTCGCGAAATACGTCGTCATGACATAGCCGAAGCGGGTCATGCCTCGGCCTCCCGCCGCTTGAGCCACGCCTGATGGCGTTCCGCCGTGTAAGGGCGCGGCTCGTGACCGGCGCTCAGTCGGCTGGCGACATGGCGCCAGTGATCCGGGGCGACCTCGTGCGGTTCGATGCCGGCAGCTTCCACGGCATCGACGTGGTGAAGCACGCGTTCGACCTTGGGCCAGCTCTCGATCTTCAAGAGAATGTCGCCGCCCGGACGCACGAAGGGGAGCGTCTGGTAGGGCTCTCCCGGCGCGACGGCGCGCACGATGTCGATGCGCGAGATGACGGTGCCGAAGTCATTGGCGGCCCAGCGCACGAAGGCGAAGATGCTGCCGGGCCGATAGGAAAGGACGCGCCGACGGCGATCGAGAATCGTCTCACGCGCCTCGCGGCCGAACCTGATCCAGTTCTCGATTCGCTTCTCGATATGCGTCAGTTCGACATGGGTGAGATCGTCGGTGGAATGGGCGCGCGGCGGCGAATCGCCGAGCGCGCGGGGCACCGCGGCGCTGGTCATGACGGGTCTCCTTCCGAGGTTTGGGGAAATTCGCGCGCGAGAAGGTCGCGCAGCATGTCGGCGACGGTGATGCCGCGCCGGAAGGCGGCGATCTTAATCCGGCCGCGTAGCTCGGGCGTCACGTCGATGGTCAGCCGGGCGGTGAACCCGTCGGTCTCACGATCGCGCCGCGCGGGTCCGGCCGCCTTAATCCATTGTTCGGGATCGCCGGGGCGGGCGGCGAAGCCACGGCGGCGGGCGGGCTCGCTCATGGTGCCCTCCCCACGCCGAGGGCGTCGATCGCTCGTGTCAGGGCTGCGATCTCGCGCGTAGCGGGCGTGTCGTCGTCCAGTTCGGACACCAGGCGGCCGGACTGTGCAGCGACCGCGAAGGCGACGCGTTGGCCGACGGTGGCGGTGAGCACCGGCGGGTCGTGATCGGCCAGCGTCTCGGCCGTCTCGCGGGCGAGCACGGTTCGTGCACCGCAGCGGTTCAGCACGAAGCGGGCGGTGAGCTCCGGCCGGTAGATGCGCGCCTCGGTAAGGAGTGCGAGCATCTCCGCCGAGGCCCAGCCATCGAGCGGCGATGGCTGCACGGGGATCAGCACCAGGTCGGCGGCGAGCAGCGCCGACCGCATGAGTGCGGCGACACGCGGCGGGCCATCGATGACGATGTGATCGACGTCACGGGCGAGCTCGGGCGCTTCCCGGTGCAGCGTGTCGCGCGCGAGACCGATCACACCGAACGTGCGATCCAGCCCCTCGCGGGCGCGCTGCTGCGACCAGTCCAGCGCCGAGCCTTGCGGGTCTGCGTCGATCAGGGTGACGCGCCTGCCGTGCCGCGCCCACTCGCCTGCCAGATTCAAAGCCAGCGTCGTCTTGCCGACGCCGCCCTTCTGATTGAGCAAGGCGATGATCATCGGTTGCCTCCCTTGGAGAGGGAGCGAACCGAGAAGCTTCGCGCGACATCCTGGACGAGTTTGTCCACATCGCCGGGCGCAACAAAAATATTAGATTCTCTATTAGACTCTCTATTACGGGTCGGATTCGCGCTGTCGTTCCAAAGTGTTAACTGCGATCCGTGCGTGTGATCTCCCGATCGACTTGCGTGTGATCTCCCGATACCCGGTGCGTGTGATCTCCCGATGGGATCCACAGGCTTGTCCACAGGCCGACCCGCCGCGGCGGCCGGCAGGATGCGGAGCAATTCGCGCCGGTCCTCGCGTTCGAGGATGAGGCGATAGCCCGGCAGCGGCTGCCGCGCGGTGAGCCGGCGAAGCTGGAGGGCGAAATCCGAGAAGCGCGCGAGGCTGCCCGATTTCTCGTGCAGGTGACGCAGCTCGAAGAGCCAGCCGGTCGGCTGATGGCCGGCGTGCTTGCGCGCGACGCGGTAGAGCCAGCGCTCGATCCCGCCGGTCAGGCTGAAATAGGTCGGGTCGATGGTGAGGACGAGCGAGCGGTCGACGACGCCGCGATAGAACCAGTCGGGAAGGACCATCTCCATCCCTTCGGTTCGGCCGTCGCGGGTGGAGCACTCCTCCCACTCGTTGATCCAGGAGAACTGATGGCGCCGCCAGCGGACATCGTGCCGGATCGTCGTGCGCACCGCGGTCGACTGGAGGCGAACCAGCGCGTCCTTCAACAGCTTGTAGTCGCTCGCGCCGGTCGCCCGGCCGATAGAAGTGAGAAGCTGAAAGGGCGTGAAGCGCAGGAAGCGCGAGGTCTTGAGACCAGCAGTTTCCGCTTCCACGATCTGGCTTGCGGCCCAGATCAGGATGTCCGCGTCCCAGATCGTCGCCATGCCGTGCTCGGCGACGGCATGGACCTCGACGCGCACGTCGCCGGCGGCATAGAGGATCGGGGTGACCCGCTTCGACTTGGCGAGCGAGAAGAACGGACGCTCCATCAGGTCGCGCTGATCGCGCGGCGAGGCGTCGCCGGTGGCGATGACGAACGGGTCGAGTCGCGCCCGTTCGCTGCCGGCGAGGAGATCTCGGCGGGACATCGGCGAACCGCTCAGCGGCCGTAGCGCGGCGGCGTCGCCGGCGGGAGGTCAGGCTGCGGCTTGGCGGCGAGAACGGAACCGCGCGGATCGGAGGTTGACGTGACCGTTCCGCGAGCCACCCAGGCTTCGAGATCCTCGATGGCGTAGACGACGACACCACCGAGTTTCCGATAGGCCGGGCCGGTGCCGTAAGTACGGTGCTTCTCCAGCGTCCGGCCCGACAGGCCGACATAGCGGGCGGCGTCAGGGGTGCGCAGATAGTGCGGCGCGAGTTTGGTCGGCGGCATGGGCATAGGAAAGGCCTCCATGGTCTCGGGGGTGGCCGCTGGCGAAGAGCGGCGAACGGAGGCCAGGATGGCGGAGTGGTGCGGCGGGGGTGGATGGGGAAATATGGATCGCTAAATTCCCATCCCGCCGCCCGATCAGACGTGTCAGGGTCGGCGCCGATGACGAAAGAGTTTGCGATAGCTGCCGGCGATCAAGGCGCGACCTCGGGCGACGAGTTCGATCGCTTCGGTGCGCAGAGGAGAACTGTCCCAATCGGGCTCTTCGGCCACGCGCCGGGGACCGTGCAGGGCTTCCGCGATCTCGCGATAGGTGGCGCCGTGCGCGCGAGCGTCGGCGGCGCGCAGTTCGCGCGGAATGCGCCAGCGTCGGAGCTCTGTCAGGCGCGTGTCGGGCGCAGGGAGGCCCTGCAAAGCTTTTTGGAAACGGAAGATGGCGTCAACACGGTCGCGAGCGTCCGCGCCGAGCGGAACCAGCGCCGCAAGCGGCAGCTCCGAGGCCGCGCCCGGAAGCAGGAGGAGCGGTATCTCGGATTGACCGGCCCGATGCCGGGCGAACCGGCCCTCACTGCCATCGCGGATATCGGTAAGCGTCAATAGGATGGTGGATTGATCGTGCGATGAAACGGGTGACGGGACGAGGATCAGGACGGCCGGATCGATGTCCGGAGTCCAGTGGATCGCCTGTTCAAGGCTGGAGCGGCTGGGACGGGCGACGAAATCGCAACCCCCAGCGACGGGAGACGACCAGATCGCCGTCCGAGTCCTTGTCGTCTGCCCGGAGCTGTCGCCTTGCGTCATCCTGATAGGATGGGTTGCGGCGGAGACATTCCCAGGCGAGGTCTTCGACCGATAAGGTATCCATATATTCGTAAGCGCCGTTGTCGCGCCAATGCGACGTATCCGGTTTCATCTATCCTCTCCCGTACTCACAAGTCTTACGCTTGCTAGGTCGAGAAGGATTCCGCGCAATCTTACCGTTGGGAAGTCCCTGTTTCGGCATCACCCGTTGCCGGCAGGGCATCACCCTCAGTGCATCGCAAGGCGCAGCAGATGGCGATAGCCGGTGTGCGTCATCCAGCGGGCACGCGCGAGATGGCGGTCATAGACGCTCCGGGCGCGGTCGGGTTCGACGTCGGGATCGAGCGCGAAAAGAACCTCGACCGCCTCGGTCCAGTCTGCACCGTCGGCGACAGAGTCGAGGAGGCGCATGTAGAGCACCATGTGCGCCCGATCATACTCTGTGAGAACCTCGCTCTGCGGAGGTTCATCGAGGAAATCTTTTGCAGTCATGGCGATCTCCATGGAAGGTGGTCGCCTGGACCGAGCCTTCATTAACCATACAGGCAATCGGCCTCCCTGTAGAGAGCTTTCAGGATGGCATCGTCCGTTGCCGCTATGGCATCCCGCGCCGCAATTTACATACTATAGTTCATAAACTCAAAGTATGTAATTGGGCGAGCGTGCGCCGATGGACATGCGCACGCTCGTCGGACGGAATTTTGCGCGCCTGCGGAAGGAAAAGGGCCTTACGCAGGAGCAGATTGAGGCGCGCTCTGGCTTCAGCCAGCAATATCTGAGTAATCTCGAGAACGGGCGGCGGAACCCGACGGTGATCACGCTTTACGAGCTGGCTGAAGCACTCGGGGTCGAGCATATAGAATTGGTTCGTCCCGACGAGGAAGCACTGACCCAGTACCGAGAAAGACGATCCAGGCCCCACGCGCGCTGAGCGGTCCCGCCCGGCGTGTGCCGGGCGGGACGTCGCGGCTGGGCTCAGTCCCGCCGGCCGTTGGGGCGGGACCAGATCAGCGTGTAGCCCTTGCCGTCCTCGTCGTCGAACAGATTGGCGTAGATGGGGGCGGTGAAGCTCGGGTCGTCGAGCTTGAGGCTGAGATAGTCGCGGCCCTCGTTGGAGCGCTTGGTCCAGGCGGCTCCGATCTCGGCGCGTCCGACATAGACGCGGTGGCTGGGGGCGTTCTCGCCGGCGGCACGGTCGTCGCGGAGGATGCGGACGTTGCGGGCCTGGACCGAGAGGGTGACGATCTCGCCGATGAAGCCGGTGTCGATTGCGGTGAAGGTGCCGATGTTCGCCATGGGAAATCTCCGTTCGTTCCGTTTTCGAGCCCGCACCATTGCGGCCTCGATGGCGATCGACAGGCCGGGGGCGACCGACGGCGCACCTGCCCCGGGGTCCCCGCACGGCCTGCCGTGCGGGGTGGGATCGCAGGCCGAAGCAACGCGGAGGACGGCGTGGAAGCGTCTTTCTTGCCTCGCGAGGAATGGGCGGTCCGGGGTCCCCGCGCGGCTTGCCGCGTGGGGTGGCCCCCAGGGGAAGAAAGTCGCGATGCGCCGTTGCGCATAGGCGGTCGAGGCGTCAGCCGACCCTCGGCCAGATCAGGCCATTGCAGAGGCCGTTTGGTGCGCTCGATCCATGAGGTGCGAGCGGATGACCGTGGTGAGGCTCGGCCTACGACAGACGCATGCAACCGGCTGGCGGCATGACCTCACCCCGTCCTGGGCGACTTCGACGGTGTACCCATGATCGCTGCCACTCAGAACGCCAACCGCACGCGCCGGTCCGATGGGCAAGCCGCGTGGTGCCGACGCTGCGGCAGACGAAAGAGACCGATCAGGCAGACGATCTGGTCACCCACCCGCTATCGCTGCCCTTTGCCCACTCTGTTCGATGACGAAGAGAGCGTGCAACTCGCTGGCTGTCCTTCCTACAGCCGTGGGACGACCATCATGCAGGCGCCCCCGCCCGGCGCGCGCCGGGTGGGACCGCCCGCTGGCAGCCCTGCAAATCTGTCGGAACACGGAGACGTCGATCGCGATCACGCTGATGGCCGCAAGGGCAATCCGCCACCCTTCAGAGGATATGGTGTCGCGATCCCTTCGACTTAATGATAGCTGGCGATGACGGCCAGATCACGCTGCAACTCCCGAGCTTGGCATATAGCGGGCAGACGACCGTGGCCAATTGTGGTTTCGCCAGTGGATCGTCACCCGACAGGGCCGAGACCGCTTGCGGGCTCGGGGAGCGAAGCGACTAGAGCCGCGGTGCCGCCCCCGGCGGCAGGCGCCTGATGCAATGCCGGCGGTCCAAGAAAAGGAGCTTGCTCCCTATGGGATTATTCCGCCGCGGGACCAGGACCGCTCGCGGCATCCGGGAGCACCGCGATCGGACCTGCGGCTTGATCCGCGGCAGGCGCCGGCTTCGGTGTGGGATTGGGAAACGGGTGCGTGTGTGGCCCTAGCCCACCAAGCCGTGCGACAGTTTCGGCTGTGACGTGCTGCTGCAGTCCATGCACTGGGGCCGCCTGGGTGCCGTAACGAGCGAAATGCGGTCTGATGAGATCGAATCCACGCGAGTCGCCTGATTCGAAATGGCGGAAGATCCAGTAAGCGACCAGATCTGCCATTTGGATCAAGCGGGACGCCTTGGAGTCGAGGAAGAGCGGAACTTCCGCAAAATTCCTCAGCCGACCCGTAGCATGACCGATGTGCTTGAAGACATGGGACAGGGTCTGAATCGTTTCCTCGTAATTGCTCTTGTCCAGGATCACCAAGCCGCGCTGTGGATCCTTCTTGTAATAGAGCGACTTCAAAAATCCATCGAAGCAGTTTGCTACATCTTCAAATGCACTCGCTAAGATATCTTCCGGCCTGAAGAGCTTTTTTTCTATCACGCAGGCATAGACTTTAAGTTTTAGCTGACGGTCCGACAACAAGCTCAGGATATCAACCACGGCCTGAACGCGATCTTGGGGTGGAATGCCCTTCCACTCGTCCTTACCCGAACGCATCGGACTGCCGTGAAACTCGATATCGCGGGGATTGGTCGCGCTGAAGCGCGCCGCGACAGGATCGATTTGGCCTTCCAGCCAATGCGTTTGCCGCTCGAAGATGCTGAAGCCAGCGAGCACGAAGAAATTCGTGTTGGGATCATGTGCGTGACCGGACTCATCCAGGTAAAGTAGGTGCACCGATCCCTCGAAACAAAAAGCGGACCACGAAGGGTCCGCTTTGATCTTACTGCAAATGGGTAAGCCAGGTGAAACAATCGTTCAGCGCACCGACGGATCAGCACTCCCGGCTTGTGCCACCTACGTACAGCTTGCGTTCCGAAATTTCAAGAGGAGCAACTCGCAAAGATGCTCTGGCTGGCATAGGTGAACCGGCCGTGTTCCCGGCTGGACGCCCAGTTGCCAGCCCTGCGACTCGCAGGAAGGCAGAAGCGCCGACCGCGGCCGCGCCGATGATCGAGAACGTGATCTGCCAGAATTCCGAGGGCATGGTGTGCTTCACGATCCCGTGGACCGCATGATAGCCGGCGATGACGGCTGGCGCGACGAACACGGCGGCGATGGCGAGCTTGGCCCATAGAGGCCGAACGATCGCCAGCAGCACTTGGCCAAGGCCGAATGTCAGCGCGGCGGCGACCAGGCCGACGAGCACCGCGCCGAGCCAGCCGGCGCCGGTGTGCCAGGCCCAGGTGCCGGCGCTGACGCCGAGCAAGAAAGGCAACGCGAAGACGGCGAGCGTGAACAGCAGCCAGCATAGGAAGCCGATTGCAGCTAGACTGAGGATGGCGAGAAGGATCATGGTGGCGTCTCCGTGAAACAAGGTTTGACGGTCGCGCCTCCACCACCACCACGGCGCATTGTGTCGTATAGCAGAAAGCGAAGGGTGGCGGGAGTGCGAAATCCGGCTGTGCGACCGCCGGACTGCTTTGAAGGCCGCGCCGTCATGGTGCGAACGGGTCGATCTCAGCCACAACGTCGGCGTCGCCGTCGAAGTCGCCTGCCGGGACCACCGAGAGGCTGCCGTCGCCCGCCCGGAAGATGACGATCACCGTGAGGAGGCTGGCGGCGAGGCTGGATGCGAAGGCGTAGGCGTCGCTGAGGGACATCGGATCGGCTCCTGTGGGAGCGGAGGACCATCCCCCGCTGACAGGCGCCCGAAGTGTTCGACCGGGGACCGCAATCACCGCGATGGGTGAAGCCCGAGCGGCGGCACGCGGAGCGTAGCCGACCCTTTACGGGTTGATGGCGTCAGGTTCCCGGTGGGACCAAGGATCAGCGCAAGTCGAGGGGGAATGGTCTTCCTACCGGAGCGGAAGTATCCCTGACCTCGCTCAGCGGCGTGTCTGCTATGCTTTCCTCCTCAACCGCAATGATCGAGAGGCGGTGATATGCAACACGAACGGGCGCTGGCGCTTGCAAAAGTCCGGCACGGGTACGTCAGTGGACTTCGCGGGTAACTAGGTGAGCGAACCGGGGTCGACGCTAATGAAGACCGGAGGAGGCAACTGGCAGGCGATGTTGCGCCACCCGACGTTCTGGGTCGCGGTCTTTTCGGTCTGCGCAGTTCTTCCTTCGAACGCCTCGGCCGAGAGGGGGAGGATCGTGTGGGTCATCGACGGGGATACGTTTCGTATGGCTGATGGCGAACGGATCCGGATCGCGGGGATCGATGCGGCCGAGACAGATCCTGCACATGCCAAATGTGCCGCAGAGATCGTGATCGGTAAGAAGGCGACCGCCGAGGCTATCAGCCTTCTGAAAGGCCGAACGGTCGACTTCGAGCGCGTGGGGCGTAGCTATCGGCGGACAGTCGCACGCGTACGGCTGGAGGGACGCGACCTTAGCGGCGACTTGGTTGCAAAGGGCATCGCTCGTCCTTGGGCAAAGGGACGTCCCAAGCCGGATTGGTGCGGTTAAATCAAAGCAACCTCGCTGCCGTCGGCTTGGGTCACAGTCGCAAAGGCTGCTCTGATGCGAGGAAACGCTCGGTGAAACAGACCGGAACGCGATGCGACGGCGAGAATGGCGTGAGCCGGATGTGGTCGAAACGGCAGCTTGAGCCGACGCGCAGCGAGCTTTATGCTTACTCCCCTACGGTGTTCGTAGCAGGGCGTGGAAACCCTGGAGGTTAGGAGCCAAGCTCGGTCAACCGGGTGGCGGACGCGTATGTCCAGGCCACCCGGCTAAAGGCGTTCGCGCCTAGCCTAACCTAGGTTTCCAACACCCGGTTCTTGAGCGACGACGCACCTCACGGTGCGTCGGCGGCTCCTGGTGGGGTGGCGACAATGACAAATCAGTTTCGTGACCTAGACGCGGCAATGGAGTTGATTGAGCGAGCTGCCGCGATCCTTGATGCAGCCGGCGATTGGATTTCTGCACTAAGACTTCGCGGAACTGGAGCGTTGATCCGCGACGATCAGTCATCGGCAAATCATGAGCGGCTGCAATCGCCGTTAATGCTTATGCGACTAGCGCTCGTCAGCCTTGAACAGGTGGGCGAAGGCGTGTCGGCAGCGGCTTGCCAGCTTCAATCCGCGATCGACTCAGCCCGCGGCCGGACGTCCGCGCATGGCGAAGAAGTGAACGTCGAGATCTTGAACGGACTTCTTCGGTCGCCCTTGCGCTAGTTCTTGTCGCTCATCTCGGTCGGAAACGGCGCTCACGCGCCGCCCCTCTCGAACCGCCAGACCGGGATGCCGAGCTTCTTCGCCTTGTCGGCGAGATTGTCCTGGATGCCGGTGCCGGGCCAGACAAGGACGCCGATCGGCAGGACGGATAGCATCGCGTCGTTGCGCTTGAACGGCGCGGCCTTGGCGTGCTTCGTCCAGTCCGGCTTGAAGGCGACTTGTGGAACCTTGCGGTGGTCGGCCCAGCGCGAGGCGATGAGCTCGGCCCCCTTCGGCGAGCCGCCGTGCAGCAGCACCATGTCGGGGTGCTTGCCGTGGACCTGATCGAGCTTGGCCCAGATCCGCTGATGGTCGGTGCAGTCGAGGCCGCCCGTGAAGGCGATCTTCGGTCCGGCGGGCAGCATCACCTCGGTCTCGGCGCGGCGCTTGGCGGCGAGAAAATCGCGGCTGTCGATCATCGCCGCGGTCAGGTTGCGATGGTTGACCATCGAGCCACTGCGCGGTCGCCAGGGTGAGCGGGTCAGGCGCTCGAAGGCGTCGGCAGCCTGGTCGCGCATCAGCTCGAAGGCGTCGCGGCGTTCGAGGAGCGTCTGCCCTTCGGCGGTGAGGCGTTCCAGCTCGACCGACTTCACCTCCGAGCCGTCCTGCTCGCGCTGTCCGCGCCGCTGCGCCTGCTCGTTGTCGTCCAGCTCGCGCTCGATGCGGTCGGTGGCGCGATGGAAGAGGTTGACGGTGGACCAGAGGAGATCGTCGAGGTCGGGCTCGAGGCGGGTGTCCTGCAGCGTGCCCGCAATGGCGTCGAAGATGTCGGCGATCATGCCGGCGACGTCGGTACCCTCGGGCAGCGGGCGGGCGTCGGGTTCGTCCTGGAAGGGACGGTAGCCGTAGAGCTGAAGCTCCTGAAGGACGTGGTGGGTGGAGGAGGCTTCGTGTTCGGGCTCGATGTCGTGGCGGGCCATGGGGCTGTTCCTTCGCCGGTTCGGACCGCGACCCTCGCGGCCTTCATGGCGACGACAGCCGTCGGGCGGCGCGGCCCTGCACCCGGGCCGCGGAACGCGACCGGGCCGAAGCGCCAGCGGAGGATGGCGAAGGCCGGCGATTTTGTTTCGCGATGCAAAGCCGCAGACGGGGTCCCCACGCGGCCTGCCGCGTGGGGTGGCAAGGCGGCGGAAAATCGTCGGCCGCAGCCATTGCCGGGCCGGGTCGTTTGACGGCCGTTCGCCCTCTCGGAAGGCCAGGGCGCGGTGCTCTCCGGCGGCACCGGATCAGGCACACCGCCACTGCGGCGATCGCAAGCCCGATCCGGCGACTTCCGCCCTTCCGGTCAGGCCGCGAGCGCCATGAAGCGGGCGACGTCCTGCGGCAGGACCTGTGCCCGGAGTGCTGCCCGGAGTCCTTCGACACCGAATGCTCGGAGATCGTCATTGAAATCGCCGAGCGTCGGGACCAGCACCACCGCCTCGATGCCGGTCGCCTCCGCCCGCTCCGCCAGCGTCCTCGCCATCGCCTCGCCGGCCTCGCCGTTGTCGCGGGCGACGTAGAGCCGCCGCAGTGTGTCGGGCAGCAGGAGGGCGGCGAGATGGGCGGCGGAGAGCGCCGCGACCGCCGGCAGATCCGGCAGGCCTGAGCGAACGGACAGCATCGTCTCGATACCCTCGCCAGCCGTCTGCACCTCGGAGCCGATCCCGAACCGGACGCCGTGGCCAAGAAGGTCGCCCATCGCCTTCCGCTGCGTATCGATCGGCGCCTTTCCGGAGCCATCGGGCGCGAGCCAGGTCCGGTGCGTGCCGGTCTGACGGCCGGCGAGATCGGTGACCCGCGCGAGCAGTGCCGGCCACGTCTCGGTCGGGCCGTCGTCGGGACGGTAGTAGCATTGCGGATGGAAACGCAGCGCGTCGGTTGCGTTGAAAGCCGTGATTCCGCGTTTACGGAGATACGCCTTTGCGATCGTGCCGGCGATCGGCCGCGCCATGGCGAAAAGCCGCCGCGATGCCTCGGCCGAACCGGACGGGACCGATGCTCCACGCTGTTTGGGCGATGTCGGTTCCGGCTCGGGATGCGGCAGGCTGAGGAAGGCGCGGGCCTCCTCGGCGACGTCGGCAAAGTCGATCAGGCCGAGCGCCTCGCGGATCACGTCGAGCAGGTCGCCATGCTCGCCGCTCTCGGCGTCCATCCATTTGCCCGCCGGCCCCTTGGGCGTGTCCTTCAGGCGTACGAACATCGAACGGCCGGGCGTGTTGCGCACGTCGCCGACCTGCCAGTAATTGCCCTGCCGGCGGCCGTTGGAGAGATAGTGGCGGCACACTGCCTCGGCCTGCCGGCCGAGACGCTGCGCCAGATCGGATGCGTCGAGCCAGACCATCACGCTGCCTCCCGCTCGGCGACCCGTTCGATCGGATAGGTGTCGAGCAGACGGCCGAGGACCGTCGGCCCGTCCGCACCGACGGGCACGAAGAAGCGCAGCTTCCACGAGATGATCTCGGTGAAGAGCCCATAGGCGCGCAGGCGCTCGCGCATCGCCTCGCTGAAGCCGGTCAGCTCGATGCGGTTCGCCGCCATGACGCGGGTGCGGCGAAGCTGCAGGCCCTCGGCGAGGTCGATGACTGTCCTGCCGTCGATCAGCGCGGCGAAGGCCTGGTCGGGCGTCAGCGTCGGTGCGCCGGTAGCCGCGGCATTGGACGCCCAAGCGGGTGAGACGCGGCGGCCGATGATGCGCTCGCCGTCATCGGTCTGGAGCCGATAAACGCGGGTCGATTCGTCCGGCAGGCGCTTCCACACCGGCAGGAGCAGCCCGGCGACGATATGCAATGTGTGCTCGGTAAAGGGCGGCAGCTCGGCCAACTCCGCTTCCCATGCGGCGGCGAAGGCGTCGCGGTCGACCTCGGCCCAGTGGCTCTCGGTCAGCGCCCGCAGCGGCAGGCCGTGCGCTTCCATCGGGCGGAGCAGCCGGATGCGCCGCTCGATCTCGCCGTCGTCGAGCATCAGCGAGGGTGCTGCGACCTGCACCGCGGCCCGGCCCGAGCGCTCGTTGACCAGCAGGCGGGCACGACCGTCCTGCGCCAGCGCCAGGGCATCGTCCAGCACCATCGGCCGGTTGCGCTGCCGCTCGGCGATGGTGAGCAGCCGGGTCTCCGCGCCGGTTCCGGGATGGGTGTAGATCGTCGCGCGGTCGGTGACGGTGAAGCTCTCGGCCGTGAGCGTCTCCAAGCCCTGATCGTAATGGCCGGCGGCGATGGCGCCCTCGACCTTGGCGGCGAGAAGCTGTTCGAAGGCCGTGAACAGCACGTTCTGAAGATCGATGGTCAGCGCCAGGAGTCGGTTGAGGAAGGTGGTTATCGGCGGCAGCTCGTCCTTGATGCCGTTGGCATCCATGAGCGTCAGGCCGGTCGCCGCCTCGAACTCCGCCAGCGAGCAGCCCTCGATCCGGCCGCGCACGATCAGGAGATAGAACTGGCGCAGCGCGTCGCGGGCATAGACGCCTTCCAGATTGTCCTCCGGCCGGAACAGGCCGGCTCCGCCCGTCTGCCGCTGGCCGCGCGTGATCGCGCCAAGCGTGTCGAGCCGCCGGGCGATGGTGGACAGGAAGCGCTTCTCCGCCTTCACGTCGGTCGCGATCGGCCGGAAGAGCGGCGGCTGCGCCTGGTTGGTGCGGTTGGTGCGCCCGAGGCCCTGGATCGCGGCGTCGGCCTTCCAGCCTGGCTCCAGCAGATAATGGACGCGCAGCCGGCGGTTCCGGGCCGACAGTTCGGCATGATAGCTGCGCCCGGTGCCGCCCGCCTCGGAGAAGACGAGCACACGCTTCACGTCGTCCATGAAGGCGGCCGTCTCGGCGAGGTTAGCCGAAGCGGCCCGGCGCTCGACGACATGGCGGTTGATGCCGTCGCCGCCACGCTTGCGCACGATGCGGCGCGAGCGGCCGGTCACCTCGGCGACCATATCGGTGCCGAAGTGCTGGACGATCTGGTCGAGCGCGCCCGGAACCGGGTCGAGCATGGCGAGGCGTTCGATGAGATCGTCGCGCCGGCGGACGGCCTCGCGGCTCTCCACCGGCTGACCGTCGCGGAAGACGGGCCGCGAGAGCGTGTTGCCGTCGGCGTCCGAGTACGGTTCGTAGAGCTGGACCGGAAAGGAATGCTGCAGATAGGCAAGGACGTATTCGCGCGGCGTGATGTCGATGCGAACGTCGTTCCATTCCTCGGTCGGGATCTCGGCGAGCCGACGTTCGGTCAACGCCTCGCCGGTCGAGACGATCTGCACGACGGCGGCATGGCCGGCGGCGAGGTCCGCCTCGATCGAGCGGATCAGGGTCGCCGTCTTCATGCCGGTCAACAGGTGGCCGAAGAAGCGCTGCTTCACCTGCTCGAAGGCCGAGCGCGCGGCGGACTTGGCCTGGCGGTTGAGCGTGCCGTCCGAGCCGGTGATGTTCGCCGCCTGCATCGCGGCGTCGAGGTTGGTGTGGATGACCGCGAACGCCCCGGCATAGGCGTCGTAGATGCGGCGCTGCTCGTCCGTCAGCGCGTGCTCGACCAGCTCGTATTCGACGCCGTCATAGGACAGCGAGCGGGCGGTGTAGAGGCCGAGCGCCTTCAGGTCCCGGGCCAGCACCTCCATCGCTGCGACGCCGCCCGCCTCGATCGCCTCGACGAACTCGGCACGGGTCGCGAAGGGGAAGTCCTCGCCGCCCCAGAGCCCGAGGCGCTGCGCATAAGCGAGATTGTGGACGCTGGTCGCGCCCGTCGCCGACACATAGACGACACGCGCATCCGGCAAAGCGTGCTGAAGCCGCAGACCGGCGCGGCCCTGTTGGGATGGGCCGGTGTCGCCGCGCTCGCCGGTCGATCCGGCGGCGTTCTGCATGGCATGGCTCTCGTCGAAGACGATCACTCCGTCGAAGTCGGAACCCAGCCATTCCACGATCTGCTTGACCCTGGAAAGCTTCTCCCCGCGATCGTCGGAGCGCAGCGTGGCATAGGTGGTAAAAAGAAAACCCTCGGGCAGCTCGATCCGCTTGCCTTGGGCGAAGCGTGACAACGGCGTGACCAGCAATCGCTCCAGGCCGAGCGCCGCGACATCCCGCTGGGCGTCCTCCAGCAGCTTGTCGGACTTGGAGATCCACACCGCCTTGCGGCGACCGCAGAGCCAGTTGTCGAGGAGAATACCGGCAACCTGCCGACCCTTGCCGCAGCCGGTGCCGTCGCCGAGCATGAAGCCGCGGCGGAAGCGAACGGTGCGGTCCGCATCGGCGGGTGCGGCCTTCACCAGGTCGAAGGTCTCGTCCACCGTCCACGATCCGGGCAGATGCGCGCCATGCGCCTCGCCCGCCTGGATCACGGTCTCGAGCTGCGCGTCGGAGAGGAGTCCCCCGGTGACGACGGCAGGCGACAGCATCGGCCGGTACGAAGGCTTCGGCGGGGGCACGCTCGCCATCGCGGCCGACTGGACGAGCTTGGTCGGGTGGGCCGTAGAGCCGGGAATACGGATCGACTGCAATCCGTATTCTTCGTAGATCGCATCGGTCAGGCGTGCGCCGTCCGGCGGCGTCCAGTCCACGGTCTCATAGGCGAGCTCGACGCCGGCGATTTCCAGTCCGGCAGGCCGGGAGCGCGCCGGTGCCGGAGCGGCCGATCGCGGGCGGAGATATGCGGAGACGCTGCGCGGAGCGGACGTCACCGAAGCGACCGGCAGCGCGACGGGCAACCGTGGGGGCACTTGTCGTTCGATCCAGCCGAGCAGCGTGGCGACGTCCGGCGCCATGCCCGGCGAGGCCGGGAATATCTGCGGATCGTCGGCAGCCGCCTTGTCGATGACCGTCAGCCGGGTCGGAAAACTCGTGCCGTGCTTGGCATAGACCGCACCGGCGATCGTCGCGGTGAACAGGACTTGGCCGCGCTCCTGGAGGCCGACAAAGGCGTCGCGCCAATCGGGCATGTCGGGACCGACATTGGCGCCGGTGATCGCGACGAGACGCCCGCCGGGTGCCAGTCGTGCCAGGGCCGACGACAGGTGGCGGAAGCCGGCATCGTGCACACGGCCCGCGACATGGGCCATCGCCGAGAAGGGCGGGTTCATCAGCACGACCGACGGTATGGCCGCGGGGTCGAGATGGTCGTTGATCTGCGCGCCGTCGAAGCGCGTGACCGGGTCAGCCGGAAAGAGAAGGGAAAGAAGACCGGCGCGGGTATCGGCCAGCTCGTTGAGGATCAGCGTGCCGCCGGCGGTCTCGGCGAGGATGGCGAGCAGGCCGGTGCCGGCGGACGGCTCCAGCACCCGATCCGTCGGTGAGATCGCAGCCGCGGTGATGCTGGCCAAGCCCAGCGGCACGGGCGTCGAAAATTGTTGCCGCGCCTGGCTCTCCTCGGACCGGCGCGTATGCGTCGGCAGCAGGGCGGCGATCTTCGCCAGTGCGGAAAGCCGGAGAGCCGGAAGCGCGGCTTTGCGGAACAGCGCCTTTCCGTATTTGCGCAGGAACAGGACGATGGCGACCTCGCCCGCCTCATAGGCCGCCTTCCAGTCCCAGGCGCCGGTGGCATCGGAGGCGCCGAAGGCGGCCTTCATGGCGCCGCGCAGGATGGCGGTGTCGATCGGTCGCCCCTGTTCGAGATGCGGCAGGAGCTGCTGCGCGGCGGCGAGGATGGCCGGAGCCGGATCGGACGGGGCGAGACCAAGCGGCAGCGACGCTGCGGCATGGGCCGCAACGGACGGGGTCAAGGCGTGCATGAAGAGGACCTCGGGAGAGCGGAACGGAATGACGCCCCGCGACGCTCTCTCTCGATCGCCGGGCCTCGCTCCGTCCCGGCCCGCCTCTCACTCTCGCGCCCGGACGCCCCGACCACGAGAAAAGGGCGCCCCGCCATCCGGCAGGACGCCCTTCGCGATCCTCGGCCGATACGATTCAGGCGGCGGCCGGGTCAGGCGGTGACACGTCGACCTCGGCCTCGATCCGCTGCGCCCGGCCCATCCACGGCTCGGGCCGGATCGTCTTCACCCAGTCGGCAAAGGAGGGGATGAAGCCGAGATCCTCGCGCACATGCTGCTCGCCGACCCAGCGTGTCGGGATCACACGACCGGTAGAGAGGGTCAGCGTCGCGCCGAAGATCGTCTCCGCCATGAAGATGCCTTCTCCACGATCCGGCGTTTGCTTGCGGCGTCAGTCGACCAGACCCGGTCACTCAAATCAGCCGACAGGAACGTCTGCTCCAGACAAAAGCTGCCAATCGGTCGTTCCGAAGCGGAATGTCAGGACGGAGCGCCTGAACATCGAAAGCAGGCGTCGTAATTGAAGCGCAGGCACTTGCAATGTTCCCGGTGCGTTCCCAAATTTTGCTTGAGGTCTATGGGAGGGGCGGCGCATGAGGCAGATTGAGGTCGAGAACCAGCTTCGCGATGTGGTCAGCCGCATCATCGTTCAGGTCGAGCTGGCGACGGCGCAGGGCAGGACCGACGTCAATCTGGCGCTGGAGGATGCATTCATCCCCATCCTGAAGTCAGTCTTTAACCTGCCGCACCTCATAAACCTCAACCGCAAGCAGAAGAACTATCCCGGCATCGACCTCGGCGACGACCACGACCGCGTCGCCTTCCAGGTGACGTCCACGACCGGGCTGGAGAAGGTGAAGTTCACGGTCGGCCAGTTCATAAGCCGATCCTACTACAACACGTTCGACGAGCTCTATGTGCTGATGCTCGGGAGAAAGCAGTCCTCCTACAGCCAGAACGCCGTGAACGCCCTTCTGACGGAGAACTTTTCCTTCAACTGCGCCAAGCACATCATCGACCTCGGTGACATCCTGGGCATGGTGACCGGACTGCGGTTGGCGGCGCAGGAGCGGGTGCTGGCGGAGTTCAGGCACATCCTAGGTGAGGTTGACGCCTTCATCAGCATCCGTTCCGAGACAGTCGAGGCGCCGACCGCGATCACAACCAATCTGCAGGAGATACGGCTTCCCGATACCGTGTACGTCGCCGAATTGACAATCGACGACAGGGCAGTGGTTGAGCGGGCCAAGGTCGAACTGAGCTACCGGGGTTACGCGAAGGGTCGCAGGGCGGTCGTGAAGATGGCCCTGCTTCTGAACGACGTGCAGACCGACGCGTGGGTCTGCCACGACAACAAGTTGTTCTCGTTCATGGACATCGCCGCCAGTGGCCTTGTCAGCATCGTGGACGAGGGCACCGTCGAGCGGCTGGACGTCGCCGATCTAGCGGACTCCGACGAGCCAGACAACGTCAACGTCCTGAAGCAGCTGCTCGCGGCCGAGACCCGTCAGATGCTGAAGGCGCGCAACGTGCGCGCCCATCCGAAGGACGGGTTCTTCTTCTTCGTGCCGGTCGAGGATGGCCAGGACATCCGCAGGGAAGCCTGGGTCGGCAAGGCCAGCGCCACCCGTACGGTTTATGTGGTCCGGTATCAGAAGAAAGATCCGGACAAGGTCCTGCACCATCAGCACTTCTCGTTCGAGCTGACGTTTTCGAACCTCGGCGGGACCTGGTTCGCTCAGATCGTGCCGAGCTGGTATTTCTCTTACGATGGTTTCAAACGGTCGAACTGGCACGACAAGCTGCTGTCTAAGCAGAAGCGGCTCGAACTTAACCTGAGCGTCAGGAACGCGGTGCGCTTTGTCGCGTACTTCCTTTCGAACAGCAGCGGAGCGGATGAGGCGGACGACACGTCGTTGAGGTTCGGAACGCTCCTCGAGTTCGATGTGGACCGCGATGGCGAGGAGGATTTGGATGACGGGGACCTTGCCGCGCATGCCGCCTTCGATGACGACGTGACCGATGACGAGGTGGCGGCATGAAACTGACCACCCTTGCAGAGCCGCTTCTCGAGTTCGGCACCGGCACGCACGTCTGCCCGCGCACGGGCATCGAGAACATGGGCGTCTACGACAAGCGTGACGAGCTGCGCCGAACCGAACTTCGGATCGGTGTCGTCGGTCGCGGTGAGGGCATTGACCTCTTCGACGAATGGCTTGAGCGCTGCCGGGAGGGCGTCGAGCGCAAGAAGGATTCCCAGCTTCTGAACCTTTTCCGAGGCTTCGGAGGAGTGAATCAGAACTATGGCTTCCTCACAAGGCTCATCAACTCGCCCCAGTATGCGCGCCTGCTGAAGAAGTCGGAGATTACGGCTATCGTGAAGCTGGCCTCGCGCGCCGATCGCGTAGAGCGGGCGGTGGATCTCTATTACGAGCAGATCCGCTTTTTGGCCGAGAACAGGTCCGTCGACGTGATCGTATGCGTCATGCCGAACGAGATGTTCGATTCCGTGACCACCGCTGTGGTCGGCGACGACAAGGATGACAGCGAAATCGAGAACAATTTCCGCCGGAGGCTGAAAGCCAAGTGCATGCATCTCGGCACGCCGCTCCAGCTCGTTCGCGAGAAGACCATCCTCATCACCAAGTTCGCGGGAGAGCAGCAGGATCCCGCAACGAAGGCTTGGAACTTCTGCACGGCGCTTTACTACAAGGGAAACCGGACAATCCCCTGGCGGCTAGTCGAGGACGGCTCCAAGCTGCGGTCGTGCTACATCGGTATCGGGTTCTACAAGAGCCGTGACGGCGAGACAGTGTCGTCCAGTCTGGCACAGGTCTTCGACGAGTTCGGCCATGGCATCATCCTACGCGGGACGCCCGTTTCAATCGACAAGAAGAACCGGCATCCCTTCCTGAGTGAGGATCAGGCCTACGAACTGCTCAGCGACGCGCTGGACGAGTATGACCGCGCCTTGGAGCACATGCCGGCCCGGATCGTCATTCACAAATCCAGCCGGTTCCGTGATGGCGAGCGGAAGGGCTTCCTGCGGGCGTTGAAGGAAAAGGGCATCCGCTCGAAGGATTTCGTCGCCATCACAGACACCGACGTCCGCCTCTTCAGTGACAAAAAGTATCCGCCGAAACGCGGGACGCTGCTCACCATCTCGGAGACCGAGGGTGTCCTGTATACCAGGGGCACCGTCGACTTCTACAAGACCTATCCAGGTCAGTACGTGCCGAGTCCGCTCAAGATCACCGTCTACGAGCAGGATTCGTCGCTCGAGAGCCTGTGCGAGGAGATCCTGGGTCTGACCAAGATGAACTGGAACAACACCCAGATGGACGGTCGGCTACCGATCACGCTCGAGTGCGCCAAGAAGATCGGCGACATCATGAAGTACGTGGACGTGAACGAGAAGCCGCAAGTCAGCTACAGCTTCTACATGTGAGACTGGTTTCTGCGGCGACTGGTCCGACGGCGTGGCGGCGGCGCTCTCATTCCTGACAGTGTCCGCTATCGGACTCGTTGGGCCAAAACCTGCCTAGCCGCAAGCGGCTCAAGTTCTGTCGCCCGGCGGAATACTCCGGGCGAACGCTAAATCTCGGCTTTCAACAAGGGCCGCCGTTCGACGCGGCGCAGGTGGACGGCGGCTTCGTCCCAATGTCGGACTGCGCAAATGGCTCTGATAGCCTCCCGATTGCCGCTGTACGGTAGGTTATGAGAAGCTGCGACATTCCTACCCAACCATCGTTTTTGGGATGACCGACCGGGGCCGCCATTCCAGAATGATGCGTCACTCGCACCTGGAACGGCGAGTCAGATCGACTGGCCTCAACACTCAGCAGATCGTGCCGGTCGGCGAGATCGCGTTCGTGCTTCACGATTACCGTCGCACGGTCGCCATCTCGTCGGATGACGAAACGATTGCCCCACTTCGAACCCCGGCCGATATACGCACCACCTGCTCAGCATACTATGCACATGCTTGTTCAGAACCCTGCACATCGTCCCGATCTCCAATTCCGTTCGCGGATCGCTGCGGGACGCGCCGAAGTGCGCAGGGTCACGCGGAGCCGTCCGGCGACGCGGGAACGGCTTTACCGTTAACCCGCGACCTGACGCGTCCAGGCAGAGAAGGCGAACGGATCGGGATCGGGCGATCGACGGATTTGGTCATGTCCCGCATGAATTGCCGGTCAACCGAAGCGGTGGCCGTCGGCGGTGAAGGTATAGGCATTCGCCTCCAGCGCCGCATCGATCTCGGCATCCGAGGTCTGGTACTCATACTCATCTTCGAGGCGGCGATAGAGCCAGCGCGCGAGATCGCGCAGCGCCTCGATCACAATGTCCTCGGCGTCGGCCGTCATGGCCTGTCCGTTCGGGCTGTCCCGCTCGACAGCGATCGCCATCGTGTATTCGTGATAGTAGCGATCCTGATGCCGAATGCCGGCGCGGAGCTGGTAGAAGTTGCGCCGCTGGACGGCTTGGAGCGCGTCGGCGATGGCGTGCAACTCCGTATCGCGCGGTGCATGGGCGCGGATAGCGCTGGCTGCCCGCTTGGCGTAGGCATACGAGCCCTCGAAGCAGGCGCCGTCGCCCTGGCTCCAGAAGCCGGAGAACCAGATGCCGGGCTTCGTCCGCGTCCCCCCGCCGAAGAGGCGGATCGGCACCGCGCACAACGTGATGCCGAGGATCGTGCAGATGGTTTCGAAGTCCGAATAGACGAACTCATACCATTCGTGGTCGAACCCGACTTGGCGGAACCACTCGCGCGCTTTCTCGCGGGCCGACGCGTCCAGTTCGTCGATGCGATATACGGTGGTCTCGACGATCTCAGGCATGATCCGCCCCCGCATCGATGCGCTCGGCGAGCCAGGTGGTCGCATCGACCGAAGCGAGAACGCGGCCCGCGCCGAGGTCGAGCAGATGCGCGCGCCCGCCCATCGCTTCGGGCTCGGACCGATCGGCGACGATCGCATAGGAGAAGCCCCAGAGGCCACCGAGGCCGAAAAGCCGGGCGCAATGGAGCGCGAACCGGATGACTCCGTCCGGGTCGCCGCCGTCGTCATCGCGGATCCAGAGGATCGAGGGTCCGTGATCGGGTTCGATCGACAGGCGGAAGGCTTGAGACAGCGAGACATCGCGCGTGTCGTCCTCGGACAGAGCGACATAGGCGTCGAGCGCCCGGGCGGCGTTGGCCGGCGATCCGACGTGGAGCAGGCAGGAGAAGCGAACGAATGGTTCGGCCATGACGGGTTCCTGAAACGAAAGCGACCCGGCGCTGATGAGCGGCCGGGCCAGAAGGAAGGATGGCGCGACAGGAAGAACCAGCCGCACCGATAATCAGGTCAGGTTGCGATCAGGCCGCGCGCCGGCCTTCGACGGTGTCGGCGGCGATCTCGTCGGCCGAAACCTCTTCGATCCTGGCGCGGCTGTATCGATTCTTCGCCAGCCAGAGATCGGCCGCCTCGCGGCTTTCGGCGAGATGGAGCAGTTCGTAGCCGTCGCCGATATCCTGAAGGATCCGCACCGCGCCGACCGGCGGATGTTCGACGAGTTCGAACTGGAGATCGCTGTCGAGCGGAAAGCTTCGCGACACGGTCACGATGATGACGCCGGCGTCGCCGAAGTCGCCCTCGTGCAGCGTGAAGGACGGAGGCGACACGTAGGTCGACCGCTCGCGAGCCGGCTGCTTGCGGACCAGCCGGCCGACGCCATTGCGCTGCCGCCAGGCGGCGAGCTTCTTGGTGAAGCGGGCCGGTGGCCGGGGCGTGCCGTCGAAATAGCGCACGAGTGCGCCGAGGGGTGCGGTGTCGAAGATCAGAGGGGCGGACATGAACAGGGTCCTCAAAACGGAGGCGCCCGGCGATCCATCCGGATGCCAGGCGCGAATGAAAGGAAGGATGAAGAGAGGCCAAGGCGACCGAAGCCGCCCCGGTCCGGATCATTCGGCGGCAAGCGCGTGGGCGAGGTCGTCCGCATCCTCAGCGTTCGAGTCACCCGTGACGCCTTGCTCATCGTCGCCGGCGAGGAAGGCAGGCAGGATATCGGCCTCTGTCTCGAGGTCGGCGGCGTCTGCCTGCACCTCGTCGTCAATGGGGCCAGATCCACGCAGCGGCTCGGGCAACCAGCCGCTGTCGGCAAGCAGGCGTTCAGCTTCCCGCGCCATGTCGCCCTTCTTCAGATGGTCGATGAGCTGCGCGGCCCGTTCTCCTGCGCCCTCACGCACCGCTTCGAGGATCCGGGCCTTGGTGACGGCGCCGAGATAGTTGCCAACCGTCGGTCGCCAGCCCGTCGCCACCATGTCGAGCCCAGTCGCCCGCGCCAGTCGGTCGGCCTGGGCAAGGCGCACCTTCAGCCCATGCTCGCTGACGCCGTGGCCGCTGTACGGATTCGGCTTCTGGTAAAGGGCATTGACGCCGTAGCTGACGCAATGCGCCAGCAGCGCCATGCGGCTCGTCTCGTCGAGGGCGGCGAGCCAGTCCCAGAGCGCGTCATCGTCCTCAGGCAGGTCGGCCTTCCAGGCTTCGTGCCGCTCCTCGACCGAGCGAGCCGAGACGCTGTCCTTCAGATCGTCCGCCTGTGCCAGCAGATGGACTTCCCGCACGCTCGCTTCGAGCGCGCCGGTGGCCGAGACGTGGCGGAAGATGTCGTTGACCAGCTTGTAAAGCAGCGCGGTCATGGCGACGTGCGGATGGTTCGCCAACGCGTCGCGCAGCGCCAGCGTGCGGTGTGCCGTCAGTTCGGTCAGGAGCCGGTCCGGCAGCGGTCGGATGCCGTCTTCCTCCTCGGGCTCGGCCTGTGCAACCGACTTGCCGCCGATGGTGACGACAGCGCGCTGACCCGCCGGAGCGGCAAACGCTTCGCGTTCCCGCTCCTCGCTATCTGCTACGGTTGCGACCGCATCATCCTCCAGTTCCGGCGGGACCGGCGCCTCGTCCTCGGGCCGGACATAGCCGCGGTTGACCACCAGCGAGCCGTCGGCGCCGATCGAAACGAACACGCCCGCACGAGCGATCTCGGCCGGATCGTATTGGACCGGGCGCTCGTCGAAGACAGCCAGCGCCGTCTCGATCTCGCCGAGCCGCTCGTCCACCTCGTCGGGCAATTCGTCGGCCTCGGCATAGTCCGCTTCGAGTCGCTCCAGCTCGGCGTTCAGCGCATCCACCGTCGCCTGCTCCTCGTCGCTCAGCGCGGCTTGATGACCCACAAGTTCGCGCAAGCCGTGTTCGACGCCGTAGGGAAAGCTGACGGCCGCCTCGACCCACTTCCAGCCCTCACCGGCAATCTCGTCGGCCACCGACTTCAGCTTCTCCGACACCAGTCGGTCGAGCAGGCCGACGTCCTGCAGCCAACCACCGTCGTCGGACTGGAACAGGTCGCGCAGCACCACGCCGCCGGCGTCCTCATAGGCGGTGACGCCGACGAACTGTGCCCGCTTGTCGGACGCGCGGACCGCCTTTTCGGTCAGCATCCGCCGGATCTGCCACGGCTCCTTCTGCCATGACGCGCGGATCGCCTCCCACACCTGCTCCTGCCGCTGATGGTCCGGATTGACCGTGAAGGCCATCAGCATTTCAAGCGTCATGCCGTCCTCGGCATAGACGTCGAGCAGGCTCGGGGCGACGGAAGCGAGTCGCAGCCGCTGCTTCACCACATTGACGCCAACGAAGAAGGCGGCCGCGATGGCCTCTTCGGTCATGCCCTTGTCGCGCATGGCCTGAAACGCGCGATACTGGTCGAGCGGGTGGAGGGGTGCGCGCTCCTCGTTTTCCGCCAGCGAGATCTCCTCGATGAGGATGCCGCTGGCCGCATCGCTGACGACGCAGGGCACCGGCGCGGTCTTATTGAGGCGCTTGCCCTTCACCAGCAGCTCCAGCGCGCGGTAACGCCGTCCGCCGGCCGGCACCTCGAACATGCCGGTCTCCTGGCCCCCGCTGTCGAGCACGGCTCGCACGTGTAGGGACTGAATGAGGCCGCGCCGGGCGATGGACGCGGCGAGATCCTCGATCGAGACGCCGGCCTTCACGCGCCGGACGTTGGCCTGGCTCAGCACCAGCTTGTTGAAGGGAATGTCGCGCGCGGACGCGAGCGTGATCTTCTGAACGGCTGTCGCCATGTTCCGTACTCCGCGACGGGCGCCGAGAACCACTCTCGACCCGAAACCCGTCACGAAGCGAAGCGCCACCCCCTCACTCTGAGAGAGCGGCGCCGCAGAGCCGGAAAACCGGGGAACCGGAAAAGCACGGACGCATGAAGCCGGAGATACGGAATGCAGCATCTCCGGCTGCACGATCTTTAGGCCACCCGATCGAGCAGCTTCTTGGCCTGCCCCTCCATGTCGAGGCGGGCGTCCTGATGCGGCTTGTCGCGCGCAACCGCCGTGATGCCCTGCACGAAGTCGAAGATACTCTCCGGCGGATGGCCTTCCTCGGCCAGCACCGTCTCGATGACCTTGCCGGTCTCGGCCTTGGAGAAACCACGTCGGCGCAGGAACTCGGTGCGCTCCTCGGCGGTACGGGCGACGATCCGCTCGCGCGCGGCCTTGATGCCCGCGATGAAGGCGGACGAGGATGAGTCGGCGAAGGCGGTCAGCGCCGGAGCGGCTTCGGCCGCGAAGCGATTGGCGGCATACTTGGAGTGCCGGATGGTGATCTCCTCGAAGTGCTCGACGCCCCAGAGATTGCGATTCTGGCAAACTGCGCGGAGGTAGAAGCTTGCAATGCCGAGCGTTTTCGCCCCGACCTCCGAATTCCAGGCATAGAAGCCGCGGAAGAACAGGTCCGGCGAGCCGTCCGGTAGCCGTCCCGCCTCAATCGGATTCAGATCGTCGACCAGGAAGACGAAGATGTCCCGGTCGGAGGCGTAGAGCGTCGTCGTATCCTGGCTGACGTCGACGCGCGGGTTGTAGATGCCGGTCGACCAGTCGAGCACGCCCGGGACCTTCCACCGGGTGTCGCCCGTGCCGTTGCCGGCGATGCGCTGCACCGCCTCGACCAGCTCATAGTCGTAGATGCGGCCGTAATCCGGACCGGTGATGGCGCGCAGTTCGGTGCGACCGCCGGCGATCTCCAGCGTCTTCACCTGCTCAGCTCTATGGTGGAGCAGACCGTGCTGGAGGTTGATCGCGGCGATCGGCGCGGGAAGCTGGCGAAGGTATGCAGCCGGCGCGCCGACGAGACCGGCGAGCTGTCCGAAGCTCCAATGCGTGGGCGTGACCGGTGCTTCGGCGCCGGGCAGGATCAGCGACAGCCGCTCGGGATCGTCGCGACGCGCCTCGACATGGATGAGCGCGCTCTCCACGACGCGGGTGCGGCTGCGATCGGACCGGGCCTGGACGGCGGCGCGCAGCCCATCGAGCGACAGGAAACGCTCGTCCGCCGGTCGCGAGAACCATTCGGACGACACGCGGCCGATCCGCTGGCCGCGTGACACATCCACCTTGTAGCCGCCAGATCGATCGCGGCGGGCATCGAGAACCTGAATTCCAGTCATGGGGCATCTCCACGACGGGCGCCGCGGACACTCTCCATGGCTCTTAACCCGTCACGGAAACCGGCGCAGCCCTCTCACTTTCACGGGTGGCGGCCGGCCGGTCGCTGTCGACGGACGAAGCGGCGGCGGAGAGGGAGTGCCTTCCATGTAAAGTTCAGACGCCACACAACCCCTCGCATTCGTTCGGCCAGAGATCGAGTTGGCCGTGATCGGCATCGATGGACAGGTCGGCTTGATCGAGCGGCACTGCCGAGCGGTGAAGGTAAACCTCTCCCCGTAGACCACGAAAGCCGGTGCGGATCGTCCGGTCCAGATCGACGGCATCGGCCCAAGCCTCGGGATCAGAATCCCGCATCCGGCGCCAGACTGCGTCGGAATGGAATGGGCAGCCGATGCAGGCGCTTTTCGGCGGAGTCGGATAATCGTGCCGCTCCAGCCAGCGCAAGCAGTCCTGCCGGCTCATGCCTCGCTCGATCAGCGGCCAGCGGTTGACCTGCCAGTCCTCGAAGGACGGCTTCATCCGGATCGCCTCGTCAAACGAGATGCCCACCCATTGTTCAGCGACGGCGACCTTCGGCGAGCGCTTTCCGGCAATACCGAGCAGTTCGCGCACCTTCCGCCGGATCGGTACGATCTTGTAGTCGCTGGTGCATTGGCGGCGGATCATGCCGACGCCGACGCGCTCAGTCACAACGATCCGTGTCCCGACGACCGACAGCTCGCCGTCCTCGTCTTCGTCGTAGACGGGGAGTTCGGTCCCGGCAGGCGTGACGGTGCGGGTGAAGGCTGGAATTGACGCCCATCGCGCACCTTGGGCACCAGCGACGAGATCGTCACGGATGTTGCCGGCGGAGACGATGTGGATCGGGAACGGCAGGACGTTGGGGGAGCGCAGCCAGTCGAGATGCTCGTAGACGGCCTTCGGCTCCCAGCCAGTCTCGGCGAAGATGGCACAATCCGGCATCGGCCTGACCTCGCCATGTGCCGCCATCAAGGCGAGCGTAGTGGACTGAACACCGGCACCGAGTGAGAGCACGCGCAGGCGGATGCCGTGTTCGTCCGGGGCCGACAGGAACGGTCGTGCGGCCTCGGCGCCGACAACGGCGCGGTATGGTAGGAGGGACATCGCGGATCTCCGCGACGGGGCGCCGGAGGCCTCTCCTCCAGCCTGTCACCCGTCGCGGGCGATCCCGCGGTCCCTCTTCCTCTTCTGCGTCAGGAATGCCTGCCCGCGTAGGTGGAGGCCTGGTCCCCGAAGGGCTGTCCAGCCCAGGTCTTCGAATTTGGCAGGTCTGCGCCTCAGCCAGCCGTGGGACGAGCATTGAATCGTGCAACTGCCGTTGCCGCGGATATCGCAACCTCCGTTCCCATGGCTTTGGACAAGGCCCGGAACCGCCTGAGAACCGGATCGGCGACCGCGACTTCATCGACGAGGTTGGGAAGGCCGGCGGCATCGCATTCGGTCACGCGAAACTCGATCTCCTCGATGCCGGCATCGCCGGCCACAACGCGACACACTAATGACCACGGATCGATCTGCGAGAAAATCTGCTGCTGGACGGGCGTGGCGTTTTCCCAGTCCTGCTGCGCGATGTGATTGCCGAGGCTATAGAGGATTGGACGGCCCCTATAGGTCTCGATTCCGGCAGGACTGTGAGGGTGATTGCCCAGCACCAAGTCAGCTCCGGCATCAATCAAGGCACGGCCGAGCGGTCGCTGATACTCCGCCAGCGGGTTTCCCCGCCCAAATCCCCAATGGACGCTGACGATGAGGATATCGACCTCGGTTCGCAGGTCACGCACGCTCGCGCACAATCGCTCCAGGTCGTCAGGATCGACGCTGCTTCGCATCGGAAGCGGTGCCCCTGGTTCGGTCGCAAGAAGGATTGGATCGATCTCCGGCCATTGCTTGATGCGAATCGGAGCGATGCCGGGACGATGGTCGGTGGCGGCATAGTCAGGCGGAAGTAGGCAGGAGGCGGCGAGGATGCCGAGCCGGCGTCCTCCCACGTCACGCACGAGGGGCGCAACCGCCTCCCTTATGGTCGGACCGCCCCCGACGGTGGCGATGCCAGCGCCGCGAAGGTGATCAAGAGTATCAAGGAAAGCGTCTGCGCCGAAATCTTTGGTGTGATTGGTGGCGACGGTCATGACGTCGAACCCCGCGCGGCCGAGATCCTCGGCAATGGCGGGATCAACGAGATAGGCGATGGGAGCGTCGGTCCGATATCCGCGATGCGAGAATTGAACTTCGCACGATCCCCAAACCATCGCAGCCGTACGCAGGTATTCCAGCGTTCGCTGGTAGGCCGCGTGTAGCGGCGTGTTCTTGTCGAACAGACGATGGCGGATGACGATGTCGCCTACGCCGCTCAAGAGATAATGCGTTGCCATAGACCTCTTCCGTATAAGATTGAAACATCACGGCACGACGGGTTCCAGCGGAGATCGTGCCGAATATTCGCGATTTCCATCATGAATCTCATTTTACGGCAAGCTATGAGCATAGGCCGCGATGCTCAATTTGACATTATGATATTTTTTTGATGTTTTAATATCACCGCCTCGCTGATCAATTGCGCGTCGGCCACCGCCTGTATCGTTGAAATCGCTGATGCGAGGGGAAATGAATATCTTCAGCTTATCGAGTGCAACGGCGCAGACCGCCGTCGCACCGCACGAACTCAACGCGATCTACCGAAAGATCGTCGTCAGGATCGTCCCGATTCTCATGGTCCTGTGGGTGCTTGCCTGGATCGACAGGGTCAATGTCAGTTTTGCCAAGCTGCAGATGATGGACGAGCTTCGATTCAGCGAGGCGGTCTATGGGCTCGGAGCCGGCATTTTCTATATCGGCTACCTGATCTTCGAGGTGCCGAGCAACTTGCTGCTTCAGAAGATCGGCGCACGTCGCACGATTGCGCGCATCGCTATCGGATGGGGCCTCGTGTGTATTCTCATGTCCCAGGTGACCACGCCGATCATTTTCTACGGACTGCGGTTCCTTCTTGGGGCTTTTGAAGCCGGCTTCTTCCCAGGGGTGATTCTTTATTTGACCCATTGGTTTCCGAGCGATCGGCGGGCGAAGGTCTTCGGCATTTTCATGTCCTCGGTCGCCCTGTCCGGCGTCATCGGTGGACCGATGGCCGGCACCGTCATGAGTGGGTTCCACGACCTCCATGGTTTGGCGGGTTGGCAGTGGCTGTTCATCGTCGAGGGCGTCCCGACGATGCTGATCGGTGTCTTCGCGCTTTTCTATCTGACGGATCGGCTGGAGGATGCGCATTGGCTCACACCGGCCGAGCGCGCGACGGTTGCCGCGGATCTTACGCGTGATCAGGAGGGGCTCGGTCCGCGTGAGTACGATCTGCAAGCGCTTCTTCGCGATCCTCGTCTTTGGGTGCTGACAGCGATCTACTTCGGCATCATCGTCGCCAACGCAACGGTCGCCTTCTGGGGGCCAACGATCGTGCGCGATGCCGGCGTGGCCGATGTCGTGACGATCGGCTGGATCGTTTCGGGTGCCTCGCTGTTGGGATCGTTCGCTATGATCTTCAACGGCTTCGCAGCAGATAAGACCGGGCGACCGCTGCAACTTTGCAACGCATCACTCCTGGTTGCGGCTACTGCTTTCGTCGTCGTCGCCTTTTCCGTGGATGCCACCGGTTCGCTCACCATCACGGCGTTCGCGCTCGCGCTTGCCGGTGCCTATGGTGCGATCCCGGTGTTCTGGCAGATCCCCAATCGTCTCTTTGCCGGAACTGCTGCTGCTGCCGGAATCGCGATCATAAACTCGATCGGAAATCTTGGAGGGTTTCTGGCACCGTACGGATTGGGAATGCTGAAAACTTATACCGGTGACGTGACCGAAGGTCTTTTGGCGGTCGCCAGCATCGCGTTGCTCGCCGCGCTCGCGCTTGCCACTGTCATTCGACGGTTCTTCGGTTCGGGTTCTCCATGATAGGAAACGATGACCACGAGCGAGATTCATCGGCATCGAACCGAAACAGAACGCAGGGACCGAAACGCAGCCATGAACAAGACCAAAACACCGCCGAAAGTCCCACTTGGCGAGCGCGTCTACGAGGATTTGCGGACGGCGATCGTTTTGGGCGAACTGGCGTCGGGTCAGGTATTCAACGAAGCTGATCTTATCCAGCGTTACGGCGTAAGCACCTCACCCTTAAAGGAAGCGCTGACACGCTTGCGGCAGGACGGCTTGGTAAAAGTCATCCCCCGGCGTGGCTATACCGTAGCCGACCTCACCCTTCGCGACTTCCACGAACTCATGCAAATGAGACTGGTTATAGAGGGAGCGGCGGCGGAGCTTGCCGCCCCTCGCATTTCCGACGAGCATATTGCGGAGATGCGACGATTGTCCGCGACCGTTCTTATCGTCGCAAAACCGGCGAGTTATCGGCCGTTCATGCAGGCCAACCAGAGCTTTCACGAACTGATTGCAACGATTGCGGATAATGGGAGGCTCCTAAAGGCGACGAAGCAGACGTTCGATGAAGTGCAGCGACTGCTGTTCGCAGGTATCAACGAACAGGACGACAAGGATTTGTCGCACGATCACGATGAAATCATTGCCGCATTGGCGCGCCGTAATGGAGGAGCGGCACGTCAGGCGGTGATCCAGCACGTCAAGCAGTCGCGCGATCGCGTCATCGATAGGATGCTGCGGCGTGACGCGCGGCTGGATCATCTGACTCTGACCTGATCTTATAAAGGCAATCGGCGTTTTTGCATCACGAGTTGAAATTGATGGACGATTTCATCAGGTGCCGGCTAGCGTCGGTGGCGTCGCTGCTGCCTGCTTTGGTGTCTGCGTCCTCTCGGCGAGGGCGAGAGCGAGAACCACACCTAGCAGGAACGGATTCCAGCCGCCGGCACCGCAAGCGAGGAACAGGACGGAAAGAAAACCCGCGAGCGCGAGGGTGGGTCGCCGAATCCGTTGATCGACGACGCTGACGAGGAAACCCAGAGCCACAACGATCTCGAGCCACGGGATCGCGATATTGATGAACGGCTCCGCCGGGAGAGCGATCTCGGACACGATCCGTCCCATGAAGGGGAGAACAGCGGGCGACTGCGCTTGGGCCTTTTCGATCGTCGCCTGAAGGAAAGGACGGGCGTCGAAACCGCTCCAGACCTTCGTGACGCCACTGTACAACCAGAATGCCCCAAGGCCCGCTTGAAGGATGGGCAATACTCCCTTCAGAACGCGCTTCACGATCCGGTCCTCCGGATGCCAGCGTATCCGACAAAAGCGACAATCATCAAGGCCGCGAAGATCGTCGAGATCGACAAGCTCGACGTGATAGGGAGTGAGTTGATGATCACAGTCGCGATCGAGCCTCCGACTAGCATGAGGCATCCTTGCAGGCTTGCGGCGGCACCGGCCCGATCCGGGAAGAGCGACATCGACACTGACATGGAGTTGGAGAAGATGAAGCCCTGAGCGCAGGCGACAATGATCGTTCCGCTCAGAACAAAGGGAAGTTGAATCGACGCGCCGCCTAGCGCTGTTACAATGGTCCCGATTGCGAAGAGCGCCAAGCCACCGATAAGGCGTGTCTGGTTATCGAAAGTCGACACGAGAGCGCGATTGACAAGGGTCGCTCCAAGATAGGCGACACCGACCATCAATGCCGTGGTTCCGAAAAAAGCCGGTCCATGACCAAGTCGATCCTGCAAGATATATGGACCGATGACATTCCAGATCAGGAAGGTCGTGAAGCTCGCCGATAGCAGCGTAACCGCCGCCAAGAAACGTGGATGCACGATGATCGACAGATAACCCTTCAGCGTCGTTCCGATCGATCGCCGTGCCGTCGAAGCGAGCGTCTCGCGTAGGCCGAAGAACGCGGTGGCCAGCACGGCAACGCCATAAACGGCATAGAGGGCGAAGTTCCAGCGCCAGCCAAGGTTCTCTTCGATATGGCCACCAATGAACGGAGCGATTACCGGTCCGAGGCCGAAGGCGACGCTGAGATAGATGATCGCTACATGGAATCGGTCGCCCTTTACGGTGTCCACCAGGACCGCTCGAGCAACGACTTGGCACGCGCCGATGGCAAAACCTTGGAGGGCGCGCGCGAACATCAATGTTTCGATTGATGTCGCAACGACAGCCAGTAAGCTTCCCGCGACAAACACCGAAAGCCCGAATATGATCGAGGGACGACGCCCCCTCGCGTCCGCCATGAACCCAAAAAAGATCTGGCCGACCGCGTAGGAGATCAGCGTGATGCTGATCGTGTTCTGCATCATTTCAGCGGAGACGCTGAATTCCCGACCAATGGCGGGCAGGCTCGGCGCATAGAGGTCTATCGCGATGCCGGCGACGCTGTTGATGAGCGGAGCCAGGAAAATCAGGAAGCTCTCGTAGCGAGCGCTTCTTTTTGCTGGCTGCATGAAAATGGCGTCAGGCCGCGACGACATGAGAAACTCCAGGAGGTGGATTGATCGGGTGGCTGAGGATACCGGCACCGTGAGGCGGGCCGAAGCTGCGGTCGAGGGCCATGCGCCGGCGGTCAGCATCGGTCCTAAGAGCTTGTGCGAGCGGCTGCAGATCGAGAAGAATGACCCTAGGGTCGTTCTGGTAATAGGTTCCCCAATCGAGATGGGCATCGCGGCAGTGTCGCAACTCCGCGACGCCGAGTTCCGTGGCAGGAATGCCCAGCGCGTTCACGATCGATCGAATATGGGCTGTGGCCGTCATAAGCACGTGACGCAGGTTGCGTTGCGCGAGTTCGGATATGGTCAGGTCAAGCAGGCGAGAGCCCGAACCTGGTTCGAATGACGCGACTTGGCCAATCTCCACCAGTGCAGACCGATCCTGGTGCCCGCAGATGCGGCGTCCAGGCAAATAGTGCTCCGAAAATAATGGACCGCGGTCGCCCCAGCACAGCCCCAACGAAGCCAGACCCGGCAGCGAGCGGCTGGGGCCGAGCAGGCTCCAGAACTCGTCGGGGCGTGGTTGAGGACGTGCCTTATGATGCTGGAAGAAATGCGCCGCAACGCTTTGCTGAATGACGGCATATTCGGGCTGGCCGTCATGATAGGAGCGAACGATAGGCATGACTTTCTCCTCACGCGTAGAGCCGGTCAGCGAACGCATCGGCGATCAGGCTACGACGGGGGCGCCCGGTGACTGTGTAGTAGCGCTCCCGGAAATCGGCGATGTCTGGCTCGACATGGATGCGGGTGACACGCGCAAAATCGGCAAGCTTGGCGTGCCGGCTCTCCATCTCGGCCCGCACCGCCGCTTCGGACGCAGTCGAAAGGACAACGGCTGCGGGTTCGGGCTGCCCTTCTCCAACGACGATCATGTCGTCGATTAGCGGGCTGTCCTTGTAGATCGTCTCGACCCATTCCGGTGAAATGTTGCGGGCCGTGGAGAGAATGATGACGTGCTTCTTGCGACCCGTGATGAACAGGAAGCCATCGCGGATCTCGGCGATATCACCGGTATGCAGATAGCCGTCCGATAGATCGCACGCGGTATCGTCGGCGTTGTAATAACCGGCACAAAGGGTCGGCGTCCGGACGAGCAATTCGCCGTCCACGAAGCGCGGCTCGATGCCATTAAGCAGCGGGCCGGCCGATCCCACGCGCCGGCAGTCTGGTCCGTTAAGCGAAATGATGGAACTGTTTTCGCTGAGGCCGTAGGCCTCGTAGATCGGGAGACCTTTTCGGTCGAGAGACTCGAGAATAGCGATGGGCACTTTCGCGCCCCCGGTGATGATATGCGGCGCGGGGAGCCCGAATACTTCGACCACGCCGGTCTTATCAAGCTTCGCGTCCGCTTCCTCAAGGAGCTTGGGCGGTAAGTAAAGGAAGTCTGGATGGACCGCTTTCACAAGGTCGAGATAACGCGCTGCATTGCCGCTTTGCGCGCCATATTCGGGAACGCCTTTCGGCATCAGGGTTAGCGAGCCATTCGTGGTAAGAGGGAGGAAGATGCCGAGCACCTGTTCGATGAGCAGGCTCATCGGCACGATGGAGAGGTAGTTCAGTGGCCGATGCGGTAGCCGCTCCAGGACGTGATCGACGAGGATCTTCACGGCCTCATCTCTGATCTTGACGCCCTTCGGCTTGGAGGTCGTGCCGGACGTGTGAATGATGGCCAAGATGCCTGGTTCGATCCGCTCGCGATTGGCCGTGTCCTGTGGCGGACCAACAGGGGAGTCCGCAGTGAGGCAGAGTGTACCCGGCAGGATATGCTCGATTCGATTGGCTGTTACGGTGTCACCTACGAAGACCGCGGCGGCCTTGTTGAGCAGACTGCCGATCTGATCGTCTGAGAACTCGATTGGCACCGGCAGAAGGACGGCGCGTACCTCCATGATGGCGAACATGGTCGCCACCCAATGGTAGCTGGAGCGCATGGCAACGCCGATCACGAGACGATCGCAGTTT
This sequence comes from Xaviernesmea oryzae, assembly GCF_900109605.1. Classification (GTDB taxonomy): domain Bacteria; phylum Pseudomonadota; class Alphaproteobacteria; order Rhizobiales; family Rhizobiaceae; genus Xaviernesmea; species Xaviernesmea oryzae. The sequence goes on along the minus strand of NZ_FOAM01000017.1, from coordinate 3,358 downwards.
TCGAATGTTCGCTTCAGCCCCTCGGCGATCCGATCGACATCGGCGCGTAAGGTTGCGACCGTGTAGCTCTCGCCGCCCATTTCGCGGATGAAGAGATGGTCGGGCGTTTCGCGAAGTCGCTGTGCAACGAGGCCGCTGATCATCACAGCGCTCCTTTGCGATAGCTCTGCGCGCCGAAGATGCGGCGCGACGGATCATCAAGGTGGCGGCGTCCGTGCATCACCCTACTATTGTCGATGATGACGACGTCGCCGGTCTGCCAATCGATGTCGTAGGTATAGCGTTCGGTCAGATCGCGAACTTCATCCCAGATGCGGAATTCGATCTCCTCGCCGTCGGCCCATGTGATACGCGGAGGCTCATAGTTGATGCTCGGGCCGAGCAACGAATTGCAGAAGGCCTTGCGGCCGGAAAAGACGCTGGTCGTAATCGCGCTCGTCACGAACTCGCTGGCGATCAGATGGTCGTCAATCCGGCGATAGGTCTGCCCTTCGACGTGATCGTTGACGTGCTGCAGATGCGAGTCGTCGATGACGTCCTCTGGTACCCCGAGTTCGACACTCAGGAAGCGGCGCACATTTGTCCACGGAAGGCGCCGCGCATATCGGATGTTTCGGCTCTCGAATGCGCGTCGCGTCGCACTCGACATCTCGAACAGAATGCGCGAGCCATCGCACATGGTGGTTTGTGAGCCCGAATTGGCAGGCTTAAGGCAGAAGAACCACTGAAGATCCGGATTGAACGGGAGATTGCCGTTCTCGCGATGTAGACCCATCGCGTAGCGGCCGGCGTTGATCTCGGCTGTCGTTCGCGTCGCGGTCTTGCGGGCAGGGTCGAAAGTGACGCGGGCGGAGTGGCGCGTCACCAACTCGCTGAAATCTTCCAGCGTGTCGGCGAAGCCTCGGAAGATCAGGGCGCCGCTATGGGCGAGATCGTCATAGAGCGAATGCGTGTCGAGGAGGTGGATGAGCTTCGCATCGGGCTCGATAGCTTCGATCAGGTCGAAGCCATGGTTCGGTACCGGCAGGCGACTGTAAGACAGGGCAAACGATGTCGTTGGCGCAGCGTCGGAAACAATATCCAGCATATAACCTCCCATTTCTGTCAGCTAGGAGTCCTAGCGACGAAATGGGCGAGTCGATTTCAAAGTCTGAAATGCTGAAATGAAAATTTCGAATGTGCCGAAATAGGGAGTGAATTCAACGCTATTCAGGTAGGGGCCGGGAAAGCAAGCATGCTGTCTATGACACGGGCTAACTGTTCACGAAGCCATCGGCTTTCGTCGGCCCGCCGTTTGGACCAGATTACATCCAATGTGAACGTTGGGAAACCCATGGGCGGCTCGAACACATGCGCCGACTCCGGGATTTTCAGAAGGGGGAAAAGGCGGCGCGGCAGGGAAAACAGAAGTGGTGTTTTCTCGATGATATTCAGGCAGGCCTGATAGGTGTTTGCTCGCGCGATAATGCGACGTTGCCGCCCGATGGTGTCGAGCCATCCATCGACCATATTCGTCGTCGCATCCCAAGGCGTCGGGTGAACGTGAGGATGCGTCAAAAACTCGTCCAGCGAGATTTTCTTGCCTCGCAACGACGAAACAGAGGTTAAGCACACGAAGTCTTCATCGAGGACTGATCGCCATTCCAGTTCTGGATGGATGCGATGATAGCCGGGGCCGAAACCGAAGGCCAGGTCGAGTTTGCCGGCGAGAAGACGCTCGACGGGAAGCTCTGCGCCCAAGCGCTCCGTCTCCAGGGTCACACCAAATGGCGCCGCGACGGTCTCGACGATGCGCGGCAGCAGCAGAAGTTCGTAATATTCGGGTGCCTGTGTACGGAACGTGCGTCGGCGCATCTCGGCGAGAAGAGCATCTTCAGGTGCCGCACAGCGGTTGATGGAGTCGATGGCCGCCTGCACGTAAGGCGCAATAGCCTCCGCTTTGGGCGTTGGAGACATCGCCCCCTTTCTGACGAGGAACAGTTCGTCATCGAAGCACTCGCGTAGGCGCTTCAGGCTGTAGGAGATCGTGGATGGACTGAGCCCGAGTACGTCCGCGGTCTCGCGCGCGCTTTCGCATGACAGTATCGTCACGAACACCAGCATATCCTGGACATCGATCTGCCTCAGCGCGTTTCTGATCAGGGCAGCCATCTGTCAATCGGCCTCATGAGCACCACAACATTTTTCTGTCTCCAGCAAAGAGATAGAAGGAAAAATGAGCTTGGACTAGCGATCTATAACTATGCGCAGTGCACCGGATAGAGAAACGAATGACCGGGGTAATCACGGGCTGAATCGCCGTAATTCGCCGTCGACTGAGCTTGTGGTTCAGTGTGGATATTTTTAACCCTATAACCCTCGCTGGACATTACGAACTGCTCCATAAATTTTCGAGCCGTTTCCGCCATGCGATGGCCAGCCAAGGTCGGGGCAACGCCACTGGAATGGCGGATGAACAATGCAACGCCAAGTTCGTATTCGAGCTGGCGGATTTGCCGGCTGACGGAGGAAGGGTTGACATCAAAGAGCTTAGCTGTGGCACGAAAGCTGCCGGAGCGGGCAGCGGTGACCAAATAGCGGAGGCGCCGAGTTTCGATCATGCAACATTGCTCTCCAATTGGGGGGCGTTGATCATGAGGTGGCAAACGTCTGGGGTAAAGGGCTTCATTAGCCAAAGCCGGGCGTCCTCCGCCACGATCCTCTACCCTTGGCAGGCGATCCCACGACCCCCTTCCTCTGCTGTGTCAGGGATGCCTCCCCGTGGGGTGGAAACCCGGCCACAGCGCTCCAGGGTCAGCCGGCAGTCCGGCCCGGAGGGGACGCCCCGCGGTCTACCGGCTCGACCTGGCGAACATCTCCCGGAACAGTTTCTCCGAACGCTCGATACCTTCGTCGGTCAGCACGACGGATTTGGATTTCCCGACGGGGTTGCCAATCATCCCCTTGGTGTGGAGCCGGTTCATCGCCTCCCATTGGAAGCCCTTCCAGGCCCGTCCGTCACGGTCGAGTGTCAAATTGAGAAGTGCTAGGACGGCGTCGTCGATCCTGTCTTCGTCGATCTCCATGATCGCCTCACGCTCCGTCAAACGTCGATCGATGTGTCATTCATATCACACCTCACGAGAAAAAATCGAACGTTCCCGCCAAGCCTACTACGCCATAGCTTGCTGTCTGGCGCTTCCACGACGCTTCCACGGCCGTTCGGAGAGGGTGGACTCCGGACAGCGAAAAGCCCGCTAAGCCGTTGGCCGAGCGGGCTTTGATTTGGTTGCGGGGGCAGGATTTGAACCTGCGGCCTTCAGGTTATGAGCCTGACGAGCTACCGGGCTGCTCCACCCCGCGTTATCGCGTTTTTGCG
>NZ_FOAM01000021.1 GCF_900109605.1 Xaviernesmea oryzae | reverse complement strand
CGAAACCTGGATCGAGACACAGCTTGTGCCGACACTGTCGCCCGGCGATGTCGTCATTCTCGACAATGTCGGTTTCCACAAAAGTGAACGAGCAGAACAGTTGGTCAAGGCCAAGGGAGCGTGGCTGCTCTTCCTGCCGCCCTATTCGCCGGACCTGAACCCCATCGAAATGGCGTTCTCAAAGCTCAAGGCGCTCTTACGAAAGCGAGCCGCCAGAAGCTTCGACGCGCTTGCCCAAGCCCTCGGTGACATCATCAGCCTCTTCTCCGTCACCGAATGCCGAAACTTCTTCAAAGCCGCAGGATATGAGGCTGAATAAATGCGACATGCTTTAGGACGAACTTACATCCCGCGCGCCGGCATCCCGGAAGGCTGCCTGCGCCTTCTCCATGTCGTCGAGCGCGAGATCGACCGAGACCTTCAGTTTGCCTTCCAAAGCCGCGTCGGTCCGTGTGCCTTCCCCCTCCCGGTTCAACATGTCGCCGCCGGACGGCGCCGTGCCGGCCGTGTTGTCCGCGCCGTCTGCCTCGACGAATACATCACTGCGATCAATGCCATATTGCTGCACGAGATGTTCGATCGCGCGGTCAGCCGCTTCTCTGGTGTCGAACGTGGCATAGAGGGTTTTCTCATTTTCGCCGGGCATCTGTCGTCTCCTGTTGAAGGGGAAGGAACGAACCGCATCCTTGCAGGTTCCCGACCTCAGTTACCGAGCATCATGCAGGAACATCACCGTTGACAGAGCGGGAAGGTCAACGGCGACAGAAGCGGGGCGTCCATGCGCTTCGATATCCTCTGCCGTGACGTCGCCGACATGGGAGTTGGCGCCGCCATAAACGTCGGCATCCGTATTAAGGATCGCCTTCCATGTACCGCCAAAGGGAACGCCGATCCGATATCCGAAGCGCGGCACGGGGGTGAAGTTCGAGACGATGAGCGCTGTTACGCGACGCTCGCTGTCATAGCGCAGCATGCCGATCACCGAGTTGGCGGCATCATCCACAACAGCCCATTCAAAGCCTTCGGGATGGACATCGCCGAACTGGAGAGCGGGATGATGGACATAGATGAGGTTGAGATCGCGCACCAGCCGCTGCAAGCCGCCATGGCCCGGATCGTCGATCAGGTCCCAATGCACCGATGCATCATGGTTCCATTCGCTGGTCTGGCCGATCTCGCAGCCCATGAACAAAAGCTTCTTGCCGGGGTGGCCCCACATGAAGCCGAAATAGGCGCGGAGATTGGCACGTTTCTGCCAAGCATCCCCCGGCATTTTCGCCAGAAGCGATCCCTTTCCGTGCACCACCTCGTCATGGGAAAGCGGCAGCATGAACCGTTCGGTATAGGCGTAGACCATGCTGAAGGTCATGGAGCCATGGTGGTATTTCCGGTAGGCGGGATCCTCCTCCATGTAATGGAGGCTGTCATGCATCCATCCCATGTTCCATTTGTAGTCGAAACCGAGCCCCCCCTCTTCCGGCGGCTTGGTCACGCCAGGAAATGCCGTCGACTCCTCGGCGACAGTGAAGGCGTGCGGGCAGCGGTCATGGATGATGCTGTTGAGATGCTTGAAGAACTCGATGGCCTCAAGGTTCTCCCGACCGCCATATTGGTTGGGGATCCACTCGCCGGCCGCCCGGCTGTAGTCGCGGTAGAGCATCGAGGCAACGGCATCGACCCGCAGCCCGTCGACATGGTAGTGCTCTAGCCATTCGAGCGCGCTGGCAATCAGAAAGCCTTTCACCTCGTTGCGGCCCAGGTTGTAGATCAGCGTGTTCCAGTCCTTGTGGAAGCCTTCGCGCGGGTCCTCGTGCTCATAGAGCGCCGTGCCATCGAAGCGGGCCATGCCCCAGATATCCGTGGGAAAGTGCGCAGGCACCCAGTCGAGAATGACGCCGATGCCGTTGCTGTGACACCGATCGACGAAATAGGCGAAATCCTCAGGCGTGCCGTAACGCCCCGTCGGTGCAAAAAGGCCAAGCGGCTGGTAGCCCCACGAGCCGCCAAAGGGATGCTCCATGATCGGCATCAGCTCTATGTGCGTAAACCCCATCTCGCGGACATAGGGGATCAGCCGCTGCGACAGCTCGATCCAGTCCAGCGAGCGGTTGCCATCCTTGAGATTGCGCAGCCAGGAGCCGACATGCACCTCGTAAACGGAGATGGGTCCATCATCCCGCTTGGCCTCGCGCTGCCGCCGCATCCAGTCCTCATCATGCCAGCGATGCGGCGCAGCGGAGGCGATGATCGAGGCCGTCGACGGCGCGGCTTCCGCCGAGCGCGCCACCGGATCGGCCTTTTGCGGCAGGATGTTTCCGTGCCGATCCACGATCTCGTATTTGTATCGATCCCCGGGCGTCAGGCGCGGAATGAACAGTTCCCAGACACCTGCCGGCTGGCGCAGGCGCATGGGATGGCGACGCCCGTCCCATGCGTTAAAGTCGCCGGTCACCGAGACCCTCTGCGCATTCGGCGCCCAGACGGCAAAGCGCACGCCTTCGACCCCATCGACGGTGGTCGGGACGGCGGCAAGCGCCTGGGTCAAGTTGTAATGGGTGCCCTGGCTGATGAGATGCAGATCGAGATCGCCAAGCTGAGCGCCGAAGCCATAGGGATCTTCCGTCCGTTGCACGGCGTCCGGCCAAGTGATCTGCAGCAGATAGCGCGCGCTCTCCGGCAGGGTCGCTTCGAAGAGCCCGGCAGGATGCAGAAGCCTGGCAACCGCGAGCTCCGCTCGGCTGCCTCGATCCAGGATCGAGACACCGACCGCACCCGGCAGAAAGGCGCGCACCAGCATCTCTCCGTCCGGTCCGCGATGCGGCCCGAGGATAGAAAACGGATCTCCATGCCGGCCTTCGACCAGCGCCAGGATTGCGTCCGGGGCCACGCCGCCCGTCATGAGATTGGCATCCATGATCAACTGTCCTCGCCCAACAGGTGTGTGACAATCGCCGTCATGCCGGCCAGCGGGATCGGCAGCCACTTCGGCCTGTTTCGGGCCTCATAGGCGATTTCGTAAGCGGCCTTTTCGAGCAGGAACATGTTCAGCAGGTTGCGGATGTCGGCATCCTCGGACGGCAGATCCGCGCAGGCGCTCGTGGCCTGCTTGTAGGCGTCCAGGAACGCGGTTTCCGCCTGGCTGGAAAATTCCTGGATGACGGCAAGTCTGCGGCCGCTGTCATGCTCCGTCGATGCGTCCGTATCCAACTCTGCCGTTGCCGCGAGATAGCTCAGCGAACGCAGCAGGCCGGCGACGTCGCGCATGGGGCTGGTTTTTGCGCGCCGTTCGGCGAGATTACGGGCCGGCTCGCCTTCGAAGTCGATCAGCACCGCGTCACCTTCTGAAACCAGGATCTGGCCCAGATGGAAATCGCCATGGGCCCTGGTCAGCAGCGTGCCCTCCGCCTTGGCAGCAAGCTGCTGCGCGCAGGCCATGATCTCGGCGCGGCGTGCGAGCAGGGGCTCGGCTGCCGCCAGGACTTCGGCATCAATATCGTTACCCAGTTCCTCCAGCTTCGAAAAAGCGTAATTGACCTCACCGATGACCAGGCGCCGTAGCGTCTCGACATGATCCGCATTGGCCGGAATGGGACGGAAGGCCTCGTCCTCGGTCGAGCCGGCGAGCACAACATGCATTTCGCCCAGACGCTTGCCGATCGTGGCGACGAAGTTCAAAAGCGGCTGAAGCTGTTCTCCCGCCTCGTCGATCGGCGCATTGGTCAGCGAGATCTCATCGGCCACACGGCGCAGATTGGCCAGCATCCAGTTCCAGGCATCGCCCTGGTTACGAATGGCACCCTGCACGAGAATGAGCGTTGAGCGCTGGCCGGCAGCGTCGGTGCGCGTCACCTCACCGAGGAGCGGCGCGGTGTTCTGGTAACCCGCATCCGTGAGATAACGCGTCATTTCCGCTTCCGGATGAATGCCGACGAAGATATGGCGGATGAGCTTGATCATGGCGAGATCGCCGACGATCAACGAGCTGTTGGACTGCTCCGCCGAAAGCCATCGGATTGGCATGTCGTCACCAAGTGCAAGACCGTCCAGAGCCTCGGTTCCGAGAAACTCGGTGGTGCCGTTTCGATCCGTGATGACGGAACGATGGCAAAGTCCCTGCAGCACACCCCGCGCCAAGGCTTCCACGGCAAAGCCATCGGTGAGGAGCCCGACCCGCTTGCCCTGCCGGAGACGCGCCAAGGCGAGCTGCTGCGCCAGCACATTGGGCGATCCGCCTTCCCACTCCACCGCCAGCGGCAGCTGATAGGTTTCGGTGTAGGCAGGCAGAACGGCCTCCAGTTCGCCGAGCACCACCCCCTCGGCGAACGGCAACGGTGTGGCCGAGACGAGCCGCGCGGATTGCAATGCCTGGTCCTTGGCGCCAAACCAGCGGCGCTTGGAAAGATAGGCAGGCAGAAGTTCATTGCTGAGAACCCGCATATGCGGTGCCTCGTCGGCCAGCTCCGTCAAGGACCGCCGCACCACCAGCGTGATCAGATCGTCCAGCTGCTCGGGCGGCGCAGCGCGCCAGGACGGTCCCTGGGCATCGGCCGCCAGGTTGAACCAGTAGAAGCCATAGGCCGGCAACGTCAGCAGATAGGTCAGCTGGCCGATCGGCGGAAAGGGCGACATCCCGGTGAGTTCGACCGGCACGCGTCCCTCGAATTCGGAGAGATCGAGTTCCACGGCCTGCGGCACGCGGGAGAGATTGACGACACAAAGCAGGACATCGTCCCCGTCTTCGCGCAAATAGGCCAGGATGCGCCGGTTGCTCGGCGCCAGCAACCGCAGAGTGCCGCGGCCGAAAGCGCGATACCGCCCGCGCAACGCCAGCATTCTGCGCGTCCAGTTGAGCAGCGAATGCGCATCTGCAGCCTGGGCTTCCGCATTCACCGCTTCGTAGCCATAGATCGGGTCGGCAATCGGCGGCAGGACCAGACGGGCGGGATCGGCTTTCGAGAAACCGCCATTGCGGTCCGGCGACCATTGCATCGGCGTGCGCACGCCGTCCCGGTCGCCGAGATAGATATTGTCGCCCATGCCGATTTCGTCGCCGTAATAGAGCACCGGCGTGCCCGGCATGGAGAGAAGCAGCGCATTCATCAGTTCGATCCGGCGCCGGTCGCGCTCCATCAGTGGCGCCAGCCGGCGGCGGATGCCGAGATTGATGCGTGCTCGCTTGTCGGCCGCGTAGGTGCTCCAGAGGTAGTCGCGCTCCTCGTCCGTCACCATTTCCAGCGTCAGCTCGTCATGATTGCGCAGAAAGATCGCCCACTGGCAATTGTCGGGAATGGCAGGCGTCTGGCGCAGGATGTCGGTGATCGGAAAACGATCTTCCTTGGCAATGGCCATATACATACGCGGCATCAGCGGGAAGTGAAACGCCATGTGGCACTCGTCACCGTCGCCGAAATATTCACGCGTATCCTCCGGCCATTGATTGGCCTCGGCCAAAAGCATGACGCCGGGATGTGTTTCCTCCAGTGCGACACGGATGCGCTTCAGGATGGCATGGGTTTCCGGCAGGTTCTCGTTGTTCGTGCCCTCGCGTTCCACGAGATAGGGAATGGCGTCCAGGCGGAAGCCATCGATGCCGGTTTCCAGCCACAGCCGCATGACCTGCAGCAACTCCTCCATCACAGCGGGATTGTCGAAATTCAGGTCCGGCTGGTGCGCATAGAAGCGATGCCAGTAATAGGCGCCGGCCACCGGATCGAAGCTCCAGTTCGATTTTTCCGTATCGAGGAAGATGATGCGGGTTTCGGGGAATTTCTGGTCGGTGTCCGACCAGACGTAGAAATCACGCTCCGGGCTGCCGGCTGGTGACTGGCGCGCCCGCTGAAACCAGGGGTGCTGGTCGGAGGTGTGGTTGATGACCAGCTCGATGATGACCCGGAGATTGCGGGCATGCGCTTCCTGGACGAATTTGCGGAAGTCGTCCATCGTCCCGTAGTCGGGGCTGACATTGTTGTAGTCGGCGATGTCATAGCCATCGTCGCGGCGCGGAGACGGGAAGAAGGGCAGCACCCAGATCGCGGTGACGCCGAGCGCGGCAATATGGTCGAGCTTCTGGTAGAGACCTTCGAAGTCACCGATGCCATCCCCATTCGCATCGAAAAACGACTTGATATGCAGCTGATAGATGATCGCATCCTTGTACCACAGCAGGTCTGCTGTTTCGGTGGTGGCGTCGGGACTAAGCGTGGTGGTCGTGTCCATTTGTTAAACCTCCCCGGCGCGCACGCGCCAGATTGCGAAAGGCAACTGCGCAGGGTCGAGCCTGATCTTCTGCCACTTCCCATTGAAACTGAATTTGTTGCCGCCAATCAGGTCCTCAAGCGCGAGCCTGCCGCCATCGTCCATGCCGAAATGCCAGAGCGGAATTTCGATGTCGCTCTCCTGCACCGCACTGGGATCGAGGTTGATGGCAATCAGCAGCACATTGTGCCGCCCGGCGCTCGCCTTCTCGAAGAACAGGACGTTGCCGTTCGATGCATTGAGCAAGGTCAGGCCAAGATGGGACTGCAGCGCCGGGTTCTGACGACGGATGCGGTTCAGCATCGCGATTTCGGCCTTGATGTTGCCGGGCCGGTCATAGTCCCAGGCGCGGATCTCGTATTTCTCGCTGTCGGCATATTCCTTGCGCTTGGCGTCCGGCCGCCCCTCGCACAGTTCGAAGCCGTTATAGACGCCCCATAGACCCGACAGCGTCGCGGCCAAGGCGGCGCGGATCAGAAAGGCCGGCCGTGGCGCGTTCTGGAGGAAGTCGGGATTGATATCGTGGGTGTTGACGAAGAAGTGCGGCCGGAAGAACTCGCGCGGCTCCTTCTGCGTCAGCTCCAGCATATATTGCTCCAGCTCCCACTTGCTGTTGCGCCAGGTGAAGTACGTGTAGGACTGGGAGAAGCCGACCTTTGCCAGACGATACATGACCTTTGGTCGGGTAAAGGCCTCCGAGAGGAACACCGCTTCCGGGTGGCGCGCCCTGATATCACGGATGAGCCACTCCCAGAATGGCAGCGGCTTGGTGTGCGGATTGTCGACGCGAAACAGGAACACGCCCTGCTCGATCCACATCTCGACAATATCCCGAAGCTCGATCCACAAGTCCGGCACCGCATCGGCGGCATAGAAATCGACGTTTACGATGTCCTCATATTTCTTCGGCGGGTTTTCGGCGTAGCGAATGGTGCCGTCCGGGCGCCAGTCGAACCAACCCGGATGCTGCGTCAGCCAGGGATGATCGGGTGAGGCCTGGATGGCGAGATCGAGTGCGATCTCCAGCCCCTCCTCCGCTGCCGTCTTCACCAGCCGGCGAAAATCCTCGAAAGTGCCGAGTTCAGGATGGATGGCATCATGCCCGCCGGCTTCCGAGCCGATGGCATAGGGGCTGCCGGGATCGTTCGGCCCGGCGATCAGGCTGTTGTTGCGCCCCTTGCGGTTGGTGCGCCCGATCGGGTGGATTGGCGGGAAATAGAGCACGTCGAAGCCCATCTCCCGAATGGCGGGAAGTCGGGCAATCACATCGTCGAAGGTGCCGTGCCGGTTCGGATCGCCGCTCTGCGAGCGGGGAAATATCTGATACCAGCTAGCAAATGCCGCATGCCGGCGTTCCGCATCGACAGGATAGGGCGCTGAGCGAACGCGGAAGGGGCGCCGGTCGGCCAAATCCATGAGCCGGGAGGCTCGTGCCGACAACAAAAGCTCGATCCGGCGCCGTTCGTCGAGGCTGCGAAGTTCGGTGAGCAAAGCGGCAAGCTCGTCCCTGGCCACTGGCTCCATGCCTGGCGCAGGATCGGCAACCGCGCGCTCGACCAGCGCCTCGCCTTCCATCAATTCCAGGCGAAGATCCAGCCGCGCTTCGTGCTTCTTGCCGAGCTCATAGCGATAGATGGCGAACGGGTTTTTCCAGGCTTCGACCGCGAAGAGATAGCGCCCATTGCGGTCGAGCGGAAAGCTGGTGCGCCAGCGATCGTTCTCCACAAGCACCATACGGGTCTCGCGCCAGCTCTCCTCATCCTCCGCGCGGAAGAAGACGGCGGCAGCAAGAGCATCATGCCCATCGGCAAAGATGTCGGCTTCGACGGTGACGATATCTCCGACCACCCGCTTGACGGGGAAGCGGCCGTCATCGACCTGTGGAGCGATCTTTTCGATGGCAATCCTCGGCGTCGCCGCCGCTTCGGCTGCCGAGATTTCAGCACCGCTTGCCAGGATCGATGGTGCCCGGATCGTGTCCAGCCTCCTGATCTCGCCGGGCAAGAGCTTTGCCCAGACAGCATCCTCGACAGGAAGGAAGGGCGCGGCGATTTCGCGCAACGCATGGCGCGGCAGCGCTGCCGCCCGCCGGAGGTCCCGGTTGACGACGACAAGCTCCATGCTGTGCGCGAGGCGCAGATCCGCCGCATCGCTCTTTGTGACGATGGTCAGAGGACCATTGGAATCAATGCCGATGCTGGGGGGCGATGCGCCGGCTTCGATGCGTGCCAGAGCGGCATTCGCAGCGCGAATCTCGCTTGAGAGATCGAAGGCGCCGCCATCACGCAGGGCACGAAGCCCGCCACCATCGCCGTAGGTCGGATCCAGCGGCAGGCTCGCGCCGAACTCGAAGCCCATGGGCACCAGAACCCCGCCGCCAAGCGAGGCGGCCAGTGTCAAGGCACGGATCGAGCGGCGCTCCAGGACGTCCCGTCCATCCACGCCATGCGCCAGCCGCCTTGCATAAGGTGCCTCCGGAGCATGAATCTGCAGCCCGAACGCCTGCTGCAGCAGAAACTCTTCTCGAAACCAATCTTCCTTCAGATCCCACCAGGCGAAAGAGGAAAAGCAGCCGGAAAACTCCAGCTCTGACAATTTGCGCCGGAGCGCGAAGTCCGTACCCGGCGTGAAGGCAAAGAAGTCGGCCGCGTCCACCCCGGCGCTCGAACCGGTCATCAGGCTCGCCCAGATGTCAGGCGGCACGAGATCGAGGCCAAGGCAGCGAAAGCCACTGACTCCGGCCGACAGGAAACGTTCGATCCGCTCGCGCCACGCCGCTAGCTGCCTATCCGACGCCTCGGCATCCAGTGTCTGCCATGCCCTGCCCGCATCGGTCGGTCCCGCGCGCGGGTCGAGTGCCGGCGGGCGATCTTGAGACCGCGCGGGATGGATCGCCAGATCCAGCATGAAAGCCAGATCACGCCCCTTTGCCTCGGTGACAAGCGCGGCAACGGCGTCATCGATGGAGGGGTCCAGCTTCAAGGCAGGATCGGTACGATCCAGATCGGCCGCCTCGAAGACGCTGTTGCTCGCTCCCCGCTGAAAGAGCGGAGCCGACAGCACCGCGCTGAAGCCGAGGCCGGCGGCATGATCGAAAACAGCCTTCCAGTCGGACGCACCGCTCAGAAGCAGAGGATTAACATAATATATGCGGGGCAAGTTGGACGCAGGGGTGTTCGTGCGGCTCATGCGGTTCCCCGTTTACCCTTGAGGTCGGCGCTTACGCGTGGCGTCAGGTGCCGGTGTTGCCTCCCGTCAGCTCGACGGGCTCGCGACCGATAACCGTCGGACAGCTATGTGGTTCCCCTCGGGGACCCCCGGATTCTCGCCTTGATGGCATTGAAATCTGCGATGAGGCCTAATTGGGTTGTGCCGCGCTGGGAGGTTCATCTGTCAGTTCTGCCTTGGCGCGACGCTCGCGCGCCTTGGCCGTTCGACGTGCGCTGCGCAGCTCTTCAAGCGTTGGCTGCCACCAGCCACGAAGGCGATCCAGCGCGGAGGGGTCGATTTTTGCCGGCCATGTATGGACCAGTTCGTCCAGCGTCGGCGCTCGCCAGCCAGCCCAGACATGCTCCTCATCGGCCGCGGGATAATGCTCGGCCACTTCAGAGGGATCGACCAGTTCGCCGGTGATCTCCGTGATGACGACGATGCCATAGACCGATGTCGCGAGTGGACGATCTAGCGGCGGAAGGGCAAGGCTCGGCACAGGCAAGCGGCGCCGCCTGCGCTCCGACGAACGACGTCTGGCCTTCGCTTCGTCCTCCGTGCCCTTGCGCGCCTCGGCCCGCTTTCGGCGCTCGTCGGGCTCGTTGCGTTTGGCCGCTGCCTCGATTGCCTCCCACCGATGCTGAAGCTCATCATAGGATGCAAACGGAACCTCCCACGCCTTCTCCTCGCTGTTCCAGCGCGCGAAGGGCACTTGGCGGAGCGCATCGACCACGGTGCGTGAATAGGGCGTGCGGATGATGAACCCGCGATCGCTCACCTGCAGATAGGGGCTGAGGATAGGCTCCCACGCATAGGCATCACGGCCCTTTTCTTCCTCGAAGGGCCGTCGCCGTCCGGCCTCCTCCGCCAGCCAGCGGTCGATACGTCGACGCGCCGTCTTGCCGGGAACCTGCCATGCGTTCAGGCGGTCGCTCCAGCGGGCCTGGGGAAATTGTTCGCGAAAGCGCGCGACCGTCATCCGGTCAAACGGGAAGGACACGGTCTCCGCTGGAGCATCATCCTTCGGCTCGGATCGATCATCGCTCATCTGGGTAAAACGATGCAGGCGTCTGCATGGTTTCCTACGCTGGCGGGCGTCCCATTCGAAAAGGTGAGTGCCGGGCCGTCCGCCGGAGGATGGGCGTGTTCAAGGATCGAGCTTTACAATCGGGCCTGACGGATAAGCGGCAGTCCAAAGCGCCTTGACGACGTGCGTGAACACGACCAGCAACGCGAAAAGCCGGCGTCGCTCGTCTCAGAAGCATAATCCGCTCATTTGCCCGATCGGCAGCGCTGTGAACAATATTTCACATTCTCCCAGTCCTTCTTCCATTTCAACCGCCACGAAAAAGGCCGCCCGCAACGTGGGCAGATCTTCGTCGGCAGCTCACTTTTCGGCACGCTCTTCGGCATTGTAAACCTATGGTTATAAGCGGCTGGTCGTCCAAGCATCGGCGGTGGACGCAAGCTCCAGACAACGTCATTCTCCGCGCGTTTGTTTCCGTTTTGCTTGTCCGTCACGGCGATCGTGAGCAACGTCTGTCGAGTGGCCCGGCTCAGCTCTTAGAAATGTTCATCGCTCAAGAGGGAGATCAGTTTCGTGAGGCAAGGCATGCTCTGCCGCTGTCACATTTTGAGATTGACGCCGTCTTTTATATGAATACCATCTAATAATGGAAGTGGTGTTGTGTCGGCTGTGATTTGCGCTTTGGGGAGATATCAAGCGCTCGATTGCTGGCGGGCGCGGCTGGGCCTGCAGGCTCATGTGCCTGATCTTTGAATGGAGGAGCCTCCTTGATCGGGACTGTTATTCTCGAAACGGGCAACCGGAGCGGGGACGGCACGGACAGAATCATATCGCGAAGCTGCTTTAGCGTCCCGGATGCGCTCCTGTGTCGCGAGCGTACCCGTGCTTAGGCCTCCCGACCTGCCGACACATGACGCGCTCGCCATCGCAGAGGAAGGCGGCGCTATATTGCATTTTGATGCTGGTTCTTAAGTCGGTTGAAAGGCGATCTCGCCTATTCCTAAGACGAAGGCGGTGAAGCGAATGATGGACCTGGAACAAAAGCGGCTACATGCGCTGAGGAGCCTGAACCTTCTCGACACGGCTGAAAGCGAAAGCTTCGACCGCATCACGCGCATGGCAAGCCAGATCTTCCAGCTTCCAATCGCCGCGATCTCTCTCACCGATCATGATCGGCAGTGGTTCAAGTCCAAGGTCGGTGTGGAGCATGATCGCATCCCGCGGGAAAAGGCCCCCTGCGCCGAGGTTACCGACTCGCGCGATCTGCTGATCATCGAGGATTTCGCAGAGGACAGCTTTTATTGCGACAGCGTGCTGGGCTTGAGCGGCGTCCGATTTTATGCCGGTGCGCCCCTGGTGACGCGGGCCGGCCACTGCCTGGGCGCACTCTGCGTGCTAGGCCCGGAACCGCGCAGCGCCACAGCGGCCGAAATCGCCGCACTCAAGGATCTGTCCTCGCTCGTCATGTCGCAGATCGAACTGGAACACGCCTTTGGGCGTGTGGACCCGACCAGCGGCCTGCCAAACAGGCTGCAATTCACCGATGACCTGACCGATCTCGCTCGCCAACGGCCTGAGGAGGAGCGTGTGCTGGTGGCGCTGGATCTCGCCCAGCCAGACCAGTTGGAACGTCTGTCGGCGGTGATCGGCCCATCCGCCTCTGACGATCTGGTGCAGGAGGCCGCGCGCTCTTTGACGGCGTTTCTCGGACCGGCTATCCGGGTTTACCACGTGTCGCCGGCCCAGTTCGTCTATCTTGCACCGGCGGGGGCAAAGACCTCGACCTATCAGCCCGAACTGCTTCGTCTTCTTCAGAACGAACTCGTCAGCGCCGAGCTGCACTATGCCATCACGCCCGTTGGCGTCACCACCGCCTTCAAGCCCGGCCTATCCTTGCCGGCCGATTGCCTGCGGTCGCTATCGAGCGCCGTGCGTGAAACACGCGCCAGCGAGCGCCCGATCGGCACCTATTCGAACAGCCACGATATCGATTATCAGCGCAAGTTTCGGCTCCTGAACGACTTCTCCGCGGCCCTCAGCGCCTCCGACCAGTTGCGCATCGTTCTCCAGCCGCGCCTCGACCTGCATAGCCAGGAACTGCTTTCGGCCGAGGTGCTCTTGCGCTGGCGTCACCCGGAGCTTGGCGACATCTCCCCTGCTGAATTCGTACCGATCGTGGAAAACAGCGCGCTTGCTTGGCCGATGACGCAATGGGTGCTGACGACAGCGCTCGACCTCCTGAAAACATGGAAGGCTGCGGGAAAGAAGATCAAGCTGTCCGTCAATTTTTCAGCCAGCAACCTCAAAGGCGATATTGTCGACTCGGTGCTCGTGGCGCTCGCGGTACGCGGACTCGACTATAGCGACCTGGAAATCGAGCTGACGGAAAGCACGCTGATGCAGAACAGCACCCAGGTGCTGGAAAAACTCGACCGGCTGGTCGGCAGTGGCGTGGCGCTTGCGATCGACGATTTCGGCACGGGCTATAGCAGCCTCTCCTACCTGCAGCGCCTGCCGGTCAGCGTCGTCAAGATCGATCGATCCTTCATCATGGCGCTGCGGGACGGCGCGCGGGAACGCACGCTGGTTCAGTCGATGATCAAGCTCTCCCATGAAATGGGCTATCGCGTCGTGGCCGAAGGCATCGAAACGGGCGAAGCCGCGGACATGCTGCGCGCCATGGGATGCGACGAAGGCCAAGGCTACTACTATGCTCGTCCGCTTGAGATCGGCGACTTCGAGAGGATGACGCGGTCTTCGGCCCTAACCAACGTAGATGTCGCCGTCTGACGACATGCGGCAGTGCGCCCTGCATGCGCCGGACCCATCGGACCGAATAGGCTTTTGATCCGGTGGTCTAGCCGATCAGAAACGCGCGGAAGTCGTTGACATTCGTCCCCGTCGGGCCAGGCGTGAAGAGATCGCCCGCGAGCGAGAAAGCCGACCAGGCGTCGTGACGCGCCAAAAGCGCGCGCGGATCGCCACCGGCGGCGCGGATGCGGGCGGCCGTGGCGCCATCGCAAAAAGCACCGGCATTCTCCTCTGTCCCGTCAATGCCATCCGTATCGGCAGACAGCGCGGTGATGCGGTCGACGCCATCGAGATCGAGCGCGGCCGCCAGCAGAAACTCTGTATTGCGCCCACCCTTGCCGATCCGCTCCGCGTCAAGCGTCACCGTGGTTTCACCGCCGGAAAGCAGGACCGCCGGCTGCGCCGGGCCTGTGCCATACACCGCAAATTCCCGCGCGAGCGCCGCATGCATCCGCCCGATCTCGCGCGCCTCCCCCTCGATGGCATCGGACAGGATCAGCGGCGTCAGCCCCGACTGGCGCGCGGCCTGCCCCGCCGCATCGAGGGAAACGCGGGCAGAGGCGATGATGTGCACCTCGTTGCCGGCGAAAGCGGGATCGGCCGGCTTGGGCGCGACGGCGTTGCGGATGGCATCGATGACGGCGGCGCCAAGTGGCAGGCGGTAGTTTTCGACGACGGCAATCGCCTCGCGCGCGGTCGTCTCGTCCGGCACGGTCGGGCCGGAGGCGACGAAGGCGGCATGATCGCCAGGCACATCGGACACAATCAGCGTGACCACGCGCGCCGGCGCCGCCAGCGCTGCGAGGCGACCACCCTTGATGCGCGAGAAATGCTTGCGCACCACATTCATGGCCGAAATCGGTGCGCCGGATGCAAGCAGAGCCTTGTTGAGGGCAATTTCGTCAGCGAGCGTGAGACCGATCGGCGGTGCGGGCAGCAGCGCCGAGCCGCCGCCCGAAATCAGCGCGACGACCAGATCGTCCTCGTTCAAGCCGCGCACATGGTTCATCAGCGCTTCCGCCGCCAAAAGACCGGCGCGGTCCGGCACAGGATGCGCCGCCTGGAGAATGCGCGTGCGTCGGCATTCGGCCACGGGTCCATAGCGGGCCACGGCGAGCCCATCCAGCGGGCCATCCCACGCGGCCTCAAAGGCTGCGGCCATCTGGCTCGCGGCCTTGCCGGCCGCCACCAGCACGGTGCGCCCCTTGGGGCGCTGCGGAAGATGGCGCGCAATTGCGACATGCGGATCAGCAGCCTCGATGGCCGCGTGAAACAGCGATGTGAGAAGCGCGCGCGGCGCGCCAATCATCCGGCAATCTCGAGATCATAGACGAAAACGCCGTCGACGCCGCCGGCAGCCGCGACGATGCGGCTGCCGGCAGCCTGATGACCTTCGTCCACCAGATAGCGGTCGCGTGCCGCCGCGTCGGCGAAGTCGACGATGAAGCCATCGGCAAAGCCCTTGTCCATCCCGGTTTCGGGGCTGACATTGGCCCCAATATGCACGGCGAGCATGCCCTCGATCTTCGGCATCAGCGCCGTGATGTCGGCGTGGATGGACGCCTTTTCCGCGCTGGAGATCGTGGGTCGATAGCGGATGAAGACGCAATGGCGGATCATGTCGGCAAATCTCCTGAGGGCGTCTTGCGCCCGGTCACGTCGTGAGAAGGGAGCGGCAGACAGATGCCCGACTCACTTCCGCAGGGACCATGTGGCGGTCTCAACAGCTGTTGCAAGAGCCAAGGCGTGATCAAGCCAGAAATCACGGTCATCCCAGCCAGGAAGCCGCCTCGATGACGTCAAGCCATGTCGAAGTCGGTTGGGCCGCGTTCGGTAAGAAACATGCACGTCGATCAACAACGGAAAGAAGCCCGATCGCTCGGGCTTCGTTCACGTTTTGCCTTGATAGGACTAGGCGATCAGAACTCTTCCCAGTCGTCCTGCTTCAACGCCGCATTGCCGTGGGTTGCAGCGCGCGGCGCGGGCCGAGCGGCTGGCCGAGGAGAGGTGGCAGGCCGGGCCGGCGCCGCTGCACGGGGCGCCGGCGTTCGTGCCGGTTGCGCGGGTGAGCGGCCGCGCGAAGCAGGGTCCTCGTAGCGCTGGGCGGTAGCACCGTCGAGCTGGAACTGACAGATCAGTTGGCGAAGACGTTCGCTCTCCTGGGCAAGTGTCGCGCTGGCGGCATTGGTCTCTTCCACCATCGCCGCGTTCTGCTGGGTCACCTGGTCCATCTGGTTGACGGCGGAGTTGACCTCACCCAATCCCGTCGCCTGTTCACGCGACGAGTTGGCGATGGCTTGCATATGTTCGTTGACCGAGACGATGTTCTCCTGGATCATCTTCAGCGCTTCGCCGGTCTCGCTGACGAGCTTGACGCCGTTTCGCACTTCGTCGGACGAATTGCGGATGAGCTCCTTGATCTCCTTCGCCGCCTGTGCGGAGCGCTGCGCCAGTTCGCGCACTTCCTGGGCAACGACGGCGAAGCCCTTGCCGGCCTCGCCTGCGCGGGCTGCCTCGACACCGGCATTCAGCGCCAGAAGGTTGGTCTGGAACGCGATTTCGTCGATCACGCCGATAATGTTGGAGATCTGCTGGGAAGACGTCTCGATCCGCGCCATGGCGTTGACGGCGTCGGAAACGATCTGGCCGGAACGGCGCGCGCTGCTGTCGGCTTCCTGCGACGCATTGCGGGCCTCTTCGGCGCGCTTGGACGAATTCGACACATTGGCCGTGATCTCATCCAGCGCAGCGGCAGTCTCTTCCAGCGCAGCGGCCTGCTGCTCGGTGCGCTTGGACAAATCCTGCGCGCCATGGCTGATTTCACGCACGTTGTTGTCGATCTGGCCGGTAGCGTGGGCAACCGACGACAGCGTCTGGCCGAGCTGACGAACGGCATTGTTCATGTTGTTGCGCAAGCTTTCGAAATCGGCCGCGAAGGGCTGGTCGAGCTTCACCGTCAGGTCGCCATTCGCCAACTGCGACAGCGCATCGCCGATGGTGCGGACCGCGTGAACGCGTTCGCTCACATCCATCGCGAATTTCACGACCTTGATCACCCGACCCTTCTCGTCACAAATCGGGTTGTAGGACGCGTTGATGACGACCATCTTGCTGTTTTTGCCATAGCGGGTGAATTCCGCCGCCTGGAAGCGCCCGGCCCGCAGCTCTTCCCAGAATTTCTGATAGTCCGGGCTGCTGGCATAGGTCTG
This sequence comes from Xaviernesmea oryzae, assembly GCF_900109605.1. Taxonomy (GTDB): domain Bacteria; phylum Pseudomonadota; class Alphaproteobacteria; order Rhizobiales; family Rhizobiaceae; genus Xaviernesmea; species Xaviernesmea oryzae. The sequence continues at coordinate 77,769 of NZ_FOAM01000021.1, read as the reverse complement.
GTCCACCAGCATGCTGTGGTGGCGGCCCTTGATTTCTTCCAGACGATAACCCAGAACATCGAGGAAATTCTGGTTGGCGCCAATGATCTCACCGGTTGGCGAGAATTCGATGATGGCCTGAACGCGGCTGATCGCTTCCATCTGGTTGCGATAGTCGAGGTTTTGAAGCCGATCGCGGGCATTGGCCCATTCGACGACGAAGCCCGTGGTCTTGCCGTTCTTCTTCAGCGGCGTGACGATCAGGTCGAAGGCACGCTGGCCGACATGGATGGTGGTTCGGTGCTGCGTCTGCAGCGCGGCCAGCATATTGCGCTGATGCGATGGGTTCTTGTGAAAGATATCGATATTGGCGCCAATGAGCGCGTTGCTGTCGAACCGCGGCAACTCCTTCTTCAGCTCGCCATCCGCTTCGCGCATCAGCTGTTTAGCGGCGGCGTTCATGTAGCGAATATTGAGATCGACATCCGCGATCATGATATTTGCAGTAATGACCTCGAGGGACTCGAGCTGGGCTCGGCCAATCTGGGATAAACCAAACAACGGATGGCTCCTTATAGCCTGGAATTTTTGCTTTTTGGGGCCACCCTCTTGTGCGCTGCTTGTCCTTCCTCACCAACAGGAAAGAGAAACCAAGAACTTACGGATTGTCCCTTGAGGTCGACAATAAATTTGCGCAATTGATAAAGTGTTACTCAATGTGTCTCGGAACTGGTGAGCGCTGGGTCTTGACGGATTCCTACCTTTATGAGCGAACGCAAAACTGCGTGCACCGCCCAAGTGCGCTGCTTATTGATGATTGTGATTTCCTGCTGAAATGCTTCGAAGCACGGGGAAACTGCAAAGGACAACGCTTGCGATAGGACATTGGCTGCACCTGCAGACCTCGCGTGCCAATCGAGTTCCGAATTTCGACGCGCATCGAGAAGATGATGCTGGTGCACGACAGGTGCGTCCGAACAGCCTGTTAAGACCGTCTTGCTCCAACCGAAGGCCGCCACATGACGCCTATTGTCGAACTTGCCACCTATCCAGGCCTAGACCCGCGTTTGGTCATCCTGCGTGCGGGCGAAGAGGTGGATGCGGTTTTGGTGCGGACTGAACGGTTCGATCTTCTGGTCGATACGTTGGGCACGCCCGAGGCATGTCGCGCTGCGCTGGATCTCATTGCCGCGCATTTTGGCGATGAGGCGCTTCGGCCCCTGATCACCATAAACTCACACATGGACTGGGACCATGTCTGGGGCAATGCGGCAGTGACGGGGCGCGGACCGATCATCGCCCATGCGGCCGCACTCTCGCGTTTTCACGATCCGGCGATGCAGGCGGTGCTGCAGCAAAAGCAGGCGGAAGAAGCCCGTTTTGCCACTGTGAAACTGGTCGCGCCCGACATTAGTTTTTCCGGCACCCTGCGTCTCGATGGCGGCGACCTCACCTTCGAACTGATCCACACACCGGGCCATACGCCCGATCATCTGGTCGTCTGGATTCCGGAGTTGCGCATCTGCCTGGCGGTCGATGCGGTCGAGTGGCCTATTCCGGAAGTCTGGAGCCAAAACGCGAGCGACCTTGCGGCAATCCGCGCTTCCTTCGAGCGCATCCGCGCGCTCGATGCCGCCTTCGTCATCACAGCTCACGGGCGCAGCCATGCGCCGGCCCTGGTGGACGCCAATCTGCGCTATTTCGATGCGCTTTCAGACCGCGTGGCGAAGGCCAACCTCTCGAGGCTGGCCGAACCACATATGGACGAAGCGTCAGATTTCGCCTTGAAGGATTTTGTTGCCCTACCCCAGGAGATGGATAGCGCCACGCGCTCTTTCTACGAGGGCTGCCACCGGACCAATCTCGGCGCAACGATCAAGGCAAGGCTCGATGCCTGACTGAGATAACGGGACTGAGGATGGGATGGCGTCGCCAATTTGGCCGTCTAGGGCTTTTTTTACACGCTTCACAAGAACATGAGAGACCCAGAACAGGCACATGAGCTTGCGCCGGCGAAAGGCTACGTGTCGAGAACACCTCGGCGACACGCATTTTTGCCCGATTTTCGGTCCAAAAAGCTTAGCATCAGTTGCCTATTCATTCTTGAGGCCGCGAGGCAGGCTCACCCACAGCGACGCAGAAAAATAATTTAGATGTACCTAAATTATTACTTTTACGTGAATTGAATTATCCTAATTCAGACTTCATTTTATTAACTGGATTTATTATAGACCTCTTCAATATTCACGAGGAGGCGATTCGGATGTTGAATATGGCGAAGATCGAAAATATCGAGGATCAGAAGACGGCGATCCTAGAGGTGCTCTCACATCCCGGACGCCTGAAAATGATGACGCTTCTCGATGGCTCCCGCAGCGTCAACCAGATTGCCGAACTGCTCGACATGAGCCAGTCGTACTGCTCGCAGGTTCTGGCGAAGATGGTGGAATATAATCTCGTCACCCACCGCAAGCATAAGCTCGAGGCTTTCTATACCATCGCGCCCGAGCATCAGAAAGCAATCGAAACCGTTATCGAGATCGCACGCGCCTATGCAAGGGCAGAAATCGATTAAGACATCCCGATCTCAACTGCGCACCCCATCCGGGACTGTCTTGTCCTTGCAGCGTTAGGCGTCGTAAAAGCACCTCTAAGCGCCCGTAAAGTGTTATGTCTGCTGTGTCATATTTGGCAGATGGTCCGAAAGATGGATGCGCCTACCCTCTCTATGGCGCATGTTCAGCCGCTGGCAGGCCATCGCGCGTGCCAATCTTCCAAAAGCGGCGATCGAGAGGTGTTCGTGCAGGCAGAGATGGGCAGTGAGAGCGTGCTCGTGGATTTCGGCGCGGAGCATCTGGACAGCGCCGTTGCGCTGTCGCGCCAGGTGCAATGGCCGCACCGGCACGAGGACTGGAAGATGGCGCTGGACCGAGCGGGCCACGTGGTTGGCACAGTGCTGATGACGCCTTATGCGGCCGATGTCGCCACGATCAGCATGGTGATCGTTGACGAGGCGATGCGTGGCCAGGGCCTCGGCCGCAGGCTGATGGAGCGGGCACTCGCACTCGCTGGCACCCGCGCCGTGCGGCTGGTGGCGACGGCAGACGGCCTGCCGCTTTATGAGAAGCTTGGGTTTCGCGCCACAGGCACGGTGATGCAGCATCAGGGCGTTGCTTTAGGGTGTGCCGCGCCGGAGACTGTGTCGGCGGCGCAGAATAATGATCTCGACGCGATCGTGGCGCTGGATCGGGCCGCCTCGCGCGCCGATCGCTCAGCTTTGCTCGCCCATCTCGGCCGGGTCGGCCGCTTTGCCGTCATCAAAGGCACGTCCGGCGTAGAAGCCTATGCGGCGTTGCGCAGCTTTGGCCGGGGCGAGGTCATCGGCCCTGTGATTTCAAAAGATGCGGAGCGGGCAACGCGGCTGATCGCCGCCTTCATGGCGGATCGCGCCGGGCAGTTTCTGCGTGTCGACACCACCGCTGCTGCCGGGTTGTCCGACTGGCTCATCGCGCACGGACTCGCAAAGGTCGGAGGTGGTATCGCCATGCGCCGGTCGGACGAGGTCGAGCCGTCAGCGCCCTATCGGATCTTCGCTCTTGCCAGCCAGGCGCTGGGATGAGACCGGAAGGCGACATTGACCTCGTGCGCGGCCTATGAGTTCGCATTCAGTGCCGCCTTTTATGCTCAACAGCCAGCATGTGCTGGACAGCGCGCGGCGATTCAGAGGTCGTTGAACGTCCACCGAGAAATCACTGAGAACGTCCTTTCCCGTGAAGCGCGCTGACCGGCGTAGTCCATATCAGACGATCATGTTACAGCTCTTCACACTCCATCCCGCGCGTCCTGCGGTCGCCCGCACAGTAGGCTGCTGGCGGGCTTGAAATGCTGCGCATATTCCGTCGGAGACAATGCCTATGCCCGCGCCGCTTGTCAGTCTTGCCTCGACGCCCGATCTGCCGACCGAGGCAGACGCCGTCGTGATCGGCGGCGGCATTATCGGCTGTTTTGCGGCCTATTATCTCGCGCAGCGCGGCCTGAAAGTGGCACTCGTCGAGAAGGGCAGGATCGGCGCGGAGCAATCCAGCCGCAATTGGGGCTGGTGCCGCCAGCAAAATCGCGATGCCCGCGAGCTGCCGATCGCCAGGCTGAGCCTTGATCTCTGGGAGCGCTTTGCCGAGGACAGTGGGGAAGAGACCGGCTTTCGCCGCTGCGGCCTGCTCTATCTGAGCGACCGCGACGAGGAGCTTGAGCGCTGGGCGCGCTGGGGCGATTTCGCGAAAGCACAGGGCGTGACGACCCATATGCTGACCAGCAACGAGGCAAGCACGCGTGGGCATGCAACAGGCCGGCGCTGGAAGGGCGGTGTCTTCTCGCCGAGCGACGGCACCGCTGATCCGTCGCGTGCCGCGCCCGCCGTCGCCCGCGCGCTTCTGGCGCTGGGTGGCAGCGTGCATCAAGGGTGCGCAGCCCGGGGGCTGGAGCGCTCCGCCGGCCGCGTGAGCGCCGTCATCACCGAGAAAGGGACGATCCGCACGCCCATAGCCATTCTTGCCGCCGGCGCCTGGGCATCGTCCTTCTGCCATCAGCTCGGCATCCGCTTTCCCCAGGCTTCGATCCGCTCATCGATCCTGTCGGTAACATCGGTGTCCGGCGACTTGCCTGATGCGTTGCATACCACGGGTGTCTCCGTCACACGGCGCGGTGATGGCGGCTTTACGCTGGCCATCAGCGGACGGGCGCGTGTCGACATCACGCCGCAGATGCTTGGCTTCGCGCGCCAATTCCTGCCGATGTTCGCCAAGCGCTGGCGGGTCTTGCGGCCCGGCGGGCTGACAGGCTGGCGCGCTGGCCATGAAACGCGCAGGCTCTGGCGGCTCGACCGGCCAACACCGATGGAGCGTATGCGCATCCTCGACCCGAAGCCCGACCGCGCGAGCATCGACCTCACAGTCGCCCGGGCAAAAACCCTGCTGCCGGCGCTGAAGGACGCCCGCCTTGCTTCGGCCTGGGGCGCCTATATCGACAGCACGCCGGATGGCGTTCCCGGCATCGGCGAAATCACCGGCTTGCCCGGCTTCATCCTGGCCGCCGGCTTCTCCGGCCACGGCTTCGGCATCGGCCCCGGCGCTGGTCATGTGATTGCCGATCTCGCGACAGGCAGAGATCCCATCGTCGACGCGAGGCCCTGCCACCCCGATCGCTTCGGCCAATCCGCCAAGGGCAAGGTGGCGGACTTCTGACCGTGCCAGCCATCTTTTCCGCCGAGTTGACACAGGCCGGCGTTCCGGCCTCCATGCGCGCCTATCGCGCCGGCGGCCGCGGCGCTTCGCGGCGGATCAGGCCCTGTGCGAGGCGCTGGCGTTCCTCGAGCGACAGCGCCGCAACGAAATCGATGGCGCGGGCCTCCGTGGCAGCCCGCACGGCGAATTCCGCCTCCCGCGCGCGGGCAAGCGCGGCAGCAAGTCTGTCTCTGTCCAGCGTCTCCTGCCCCATCAGCGCCGCCGCCTCGATGCGCGCCTGTTGCCCTGCCAAGACCTGCGGACGCTCAGCCTTGCGCGCATCCGATAGCGCTTTTTGAAAATCGGCGCGGTTGGCTGCCGGCAGGTCCTCGCCTGCCAGTGGCAGACGGCCAACAGGCGCCGACGGCGTGCGCGTCACGTAAAACAGGCCCGCGCCCGCCAGGGCGCAGACCAGAAAGGTGTTGAGCACCAGCAGCCCCAGCACGAGACGGCGAAAGCCCTTGTCCGTCATTGCCTACCCTCCCCTGCCGGCATGAGGCCAGGCTTTTCCTCGCTCGACGCCACATCCGGCGACAGCCCGCCAAAGGCCGTCACGCCATCCTCTGCGATCAGGGCCGGCGCGGGAACGGCGATCATCACGGCGGCGGCGCCGGCAAGACCGCCAGCGAGACCGACGCCGAGAAGCCCGGCCCCGATGAGGACGCGGCGGAGTGCGCGGTGCCATGCTCCTCGCCGCGCGCCGCTCTTCAGGATCTGCATCTGCAGGGATGCCGAGGGACTGGCCACGGTGAAGCGGTCGAGCAGGCTGTCGATCTGCGCTGCCTCTTCCAGCACCGCTTTGCCGGCGGACGTTTGGGCGAAGGCCTCGGCGGCCGGGCGCAGGTCCTGCGGCCAATGGCCGATCTCCCCGCCATAAGCATCGGCCAGCGCGCGGAACCGTGCGTCGTCAAGGGTATGACCGGCCGCACGGGACGCAAGATCCCGCTGATGTTTCGCGCCTTCGGCGCCAGGCGTCACCGCGCGTGTCATTGGTCATCTCCCTTGAGTATCGCTGCCAGAGCCCGACGCCCGCGCGACAGCAGGCTTTCCAGCGCATCGACGCTGACATCCATGAGCTCGGCAGCCTGCCGGTTCGTCATGTCCTGATAATAAACGAGCACGATCGCCTCGCGCTGACGCGGTGCCAGCGCCTGGAGCGCGCGCTCGACCCGCCGCGCCGAGCATGCTTCGCTCAGCGCCTCATCGGGCCGCAAGGCAGGGTCGATGGCGTCAGGTGGTTCGGCCATCGGCTGCTCGCGCCGCCGGCGCAGACGATCATAGCAGAGGTTGAGCGCGATACGGTGAGCCCAGGTGTCCAGACGCGCCCGCTCGCCACGAAAAGAGCCTGCATGGCGCCAGATGCGCAGAAACGTTTCCTGCGCCACATCTTCCGCTTCTACACGATCGCCTAGCATGCGCACGGCCAAGGCCAGAAGACGCGGCAATTTGCGCGCCACCAACATCTGCATCGCCGCCGGCTCACCCGCCGCCACAGCTTGCATCAGCGCCGCATCCGGATCGTCCATTCTCTGTCCGCCAGGAAGAGCCGCCCGCAAGCAGCCAGATTTCAGGCCTGATACGCGCGGGCGCGCATCATCCGTCGCGGCGGGAGAAAAATATTTGCACGCAGTCCTGTCACACGGCAACACCACAGAACAACAAAAAAGGCCGGGGCGAAACCGCACCGACCTTCCTCATTCGCTGTCTATCCCCTGCCAGTACATCCGTGGTCAAAAGCCATCAGCGATATCGGCTCCGCGAGCTTCCGCGAATTTGAGTGGGACGCTCAACCAGCAGTGCCGATGGCTGAGGATATAAAGATTGATTGTGGTGGAAACAAGGCCCCGCCGTCTTGACAGGGAAAATTCCGCGCCCGCCCTTTCATGCAGCCGCCGAGCAAGACCCGGCAACTGCTGCAGACAAAGCACAAGCCTATCGATCGGCCCCGGCTTGAGGCACGTAGCGTCGCCAGTCATGTTCTTCGCGAAAGCCCAGGACTTCTCGAATCTTGGCGTTGCTGATCGGTGCAGCGAAACCATCGAGCGGTTCGGCGATCGGACTGTTCGGCGCATATTTGGCGAGAAAATCGCGGGTCGGCTCCAGCGCCGTAATCGTGTCGTTCACCGCATTGAAGACCTGAAAGCCCAGGCCGTCTTTATCAATGCAGAGATCGACGATCTGGCCGAGATCGCGCGCGTCGATATAGCTCCAGGCATTGCGCTTGCGCGAGGGCGGATCGGCCAGGAAGCGGGGGAAGTTGGCATAATCGTCCGGCGAGATGACATTGCCGATGCGCAGCGCATAAATGTCGGCGCCCGTGCGCATGGCGAAGGCACGCGCCGTTTTCTCATTCACCACCTTGGATAGACCATAACTGTCCATCGGGTCGACATCATAATCTTCTGTCAGCGGAAACTGATGGAAATCCTTGTCGCCCTCGGCGAAGCAGACGCCATAGGTCGTCTCGCTGGAGGCAATGATGATCTTGCGGATGCCGAGTTTCACCGCCGCCTCGATGACATTGTAGGTCGAGAGCGTGTTGGCGGCGAATGTGGCGTTATCGGGCTTCAGCAGAATGCGCGGCACGGCGGCGAAATGCACGACGGCATCCACAGGTGCCGGACCCTTGCCCGTTTCGAGCCCGGCAAAGTCGAAATGCATCGACAAAGCGTTGAAGACCTGACCGCTGTCTGTCAGGTCGGTTACGAGGGTGTTGACCCCAGGGCAGTCGAGCGGCACCAGATCGAGGTTGAAGATCTCGTGGCCCCTGTCACGCAGATAGGGCACGACATCGCGCCCCGCCTTGCCGCTGCCGCCGGTGAAGACGATTCTCTTGCCGGGTTTCTTGTCCATAGGTGTGCCTCCCTCTCATGATCTCGAACCGATATGCACAGCATGACGGATTTTTCGAGAGGGGAAATTTGTAAAAGCCGGAAACGCCCTGCTCCCGCGCCCCTCTCTTGATCAGCAACATCTTTGTGATCGATCTCACATGGAAAAGCGGTCCTGGGTTTCCCATGTCGTGAGCAAACAGGAGATCTTGATGTCGGAATTCATCGCCACGCTTTTCGCGCTTTTTGTTCTCAACCCGCTTCAGGCTGAAATTGGCGACCGGCTTCAAGGCATGGCGGCCGGTGATGTGATCGGCGCCGGCCGGGCTTGCGTGGCGGCGGAAGGCCCGCGATTGCTCGAACGGGCGCAGGCCAACTGGGGCTGGGCGGCTGCGCACGCCATCGGCGTGTCCTTCGGCGTGGTCGATCCGATCAATCTGCTGACGGGCGACAATGCCGACTGCCGCCGCGTGCTGGCGCTGCTGAAGCAGGGCGATGGCGAGGCCTGATCGGCGCTCGCACATGTTTGCGCCTCATGCCGGCCAGGGATGGGCGCGAACGAAATCGATAAAGGCGCGCAGGGGCGCCGGCACCAGCCGGCGACCGGGATAATAGAGGAAGGGGCCGGAAAAGACCTGCCACCAGTCCTCAAGCACCGGAACCAGTGCGCCACTGTCGAAATAAGGCTGCAGCCAATCTTCAAAGAGCGCGACGATCCCCGTGCCCGCGACGGCTGCGGCCACACCGAGATCCGTGCCCGTGCCGTTCTGCACCAGAAGCTGACCGGGCGGATCAACACGCAGCACCTCGCCCTCCCGCTCGAATTCCCAGGTTTCGACCGGCCGGCCGGCGAAACGGCCGCGAATGCAGGCATGGTTCAGCAGATCGCGCGGATGCTCGGGACGGCCATGCAGGTCAAGATAAGCGGGCGCGGCAGCGATGGCGAAGCGCTGCCTGCGCGGGCCGATCGGCACGGCGATCATATCCAGCTCCAGCCGCTCGTCGTAGCGAATGCCGGCATCGCAGCCGGCGGCCAGAATATCGACGAAGCGCTCATCGGTCACCACCTCCAGCCGGATCTCGGGATAGGCCGCGAGAAACGGCGGCACGATCTGTGGCAGGATCAGCCGCGCGGCGCTGATCGGCACGTTGAGGCTGAGCGTGCCGGCAGGCTTGCCGCCTGAATCGCGCACCAGATCCACTGCCGCCTGGATCTCGCGGAAGGCTGGCGTCAAACGGTCGATCAGGCTGAGGCCGGCCTGTGTCGGCACGACGCTGCGTGTGGTGCGGTTCAAGAGACGGACGCCCAGTTCGTCCTCAAGCCGACGGACAGCATCGCTCAAGGCCGAAGCGCTCATCCGGCTGGCGCGCGCGGCCTCGCGAAAACCACCAGTGCGCGCCACGAGAAGAAAGGCGCCCATGTCTTCCATGTCAGGCCGCGTCTGACCCATGGCTGGTCACCCTCCCGATTGTACGCTGCAGCGGACAGGCTGTGCGGATTGCAGGCGCTTATCGCCATAATGCGAATGCCCTATCTCGGATCCATGTTCAAGACAGGAGGCACATCCATGGCAAATCTTCACCAATCCGGAACCTACAGGCTCGGCCATCGCGACGTGACGCGCATTGGCTATGGGGCCATGCAGCTGGCTGGCCGAGGCGTCTTCGGCCCACCGAAGGATCGGGCGGAAGCCATCGCCGTCCTGCGCGAAGCCGTCGAAAGCGGCGTCGATCATATCGACACCAGCGATTTCTATGGCCCGCACGTCACCAATCAGATCATCAAGGAGGCCCTGCACCCTTATGGCGAAAACCTTGTGATCGTCACCAAGATCGGTGCGACACGCGGGGACGACGCCTCCTGGAACCCGGCTTTTTCCAAGGCGGAGCTGACGCAGGCCGTGCATGACAATCTGCGCAATCTCGGCCTCGATATGCTCGAGGTCGTCAATCTGCGCGCCATGTTCGATGTTCACGGCCCGGCGGAAGGCTCTTTGGAAGAGCCACTCAGCATTTTGGCCGAGCTTCAGCAGCAGGGTCTGGTCCGCCATATCGGCCTTTCGAACGTCACCGCGAAGCAGATTGCGGATGGGCGCAAGATCGCCGAGATCGCCTGCGTGCAAAACCAGTACAATCTGGCCAATCGCAGCGATGATGCGCTGATCGACCAGCTGGCCCGCGAAGGCGTGCCCTATGTGCCGTTCTTCCCGCTCGGCGGCTTTTCACCGCTGCAATCGGCGACGCTGTCGGATGTCGCCGCACGGTTGGGTGCGACACCGCTGCAGCTGGCGCTCGCGTGGCTTTTGAAGCGGTCGCCGAATATTCTCCTGATCCCCGGCACATCCTCGCGCGCGCATCTGCGCGAAAACCTTGCCGTGGCCGATATCGCGCTGTCCGCGGAGGATCTGGCCGAACTCGACTCGATCGGCACGCCCGCTTCGGCTTGAAGCATACCTGTCCGCAACAAGGCAGCGCTGGGCGAGCAGACGCTCGCTCATCGCTGCCCTGACGAAAGCCTCTATCTAATGCTGTGCCGTTGACCGGACGAGTATTTCGTTGGTGTCCATGTTGGCTGACGGGGCAATGGCGCAGGCGATGACGGAGGCGAAATTCCCCTCGGGGAATGGCGACCGAAGCGTCGAAATGCTGCCTGCTCTTTGCCGCCTGGGCTTCTGTGATGCTGCGCGGCAGCTCCGGTCCCACCGCGCCACTGCTGCGCCGAGCCCGCTGCTCGCCCCTTTTATCACCACCATCTTGCCGTCTATCTCGTCCATCATGTTCCACTCACCTGTCATCGCTGAGCAGGGCAGCCGGGCGCCGACTGCGGCCAAATGCCTCTGTCTGTAGCATTGGCGCCCCCTATCTTTTGCCTCGGCATGAGGCGGAGGATGGTGCCCCTGCAGGGCGGCATGATCTGGGCCCACCCAGTGAGGCCCCATTGGGTTGCTCCCAACCAGCGCGCCTGGTTCTGTGGGATCGGCGATGTTATCCCGCTCAATCGCGACGAACCGTGCGTCGTTTTATTTCAGAGACTTTGCAAACAAGGCTGAGGCACTTAAATGAGCGCCAGCACGTGAGGAGATCGACCATGGCCCAACCCACCATGCTCTTGACAGGCGCCAGCCGCGGTATCGGTCATGCCACCGTCAAGCTCTTCCAGGAGAAAGGCTGGCGGCTTCTGACCGTTTCGCGCCAGCCGGTGTCGGAGGACTGTCTCTGGCCGATGGCGCGCGAAAGCCATATCCAGGCCGACCTTTCCGATCTCGACCAGATCGACAGGCTGGTGGCGACGGTGCGCGAACGCCTACCGGACGGCGCCCTGCATGCGCTGGTCAACAATGCGGGGATTTCGCCCAAGGGACCGGACGGCGCCCGTCTCGGAGTGACGGAAAGCGACGCCGAAACCTGGACCCGGGTGCTCAATGTCAATCTCGTTTCGACCGCGCTTCTGGCCCGTGCGCTGCTGTCGGAGCTGGAAGCGGCGGGCGGCTCGATCGTCAATGTCACCTCGATTGCCGGATCGCGCGTCCATCCCTTTGCCGGCGTCGCCTATGCCGCATCCAAGGCCGGGCTGGCCGCGCTGACGCGTGAACTGGCGCATGAATTCGGCCCACGCGGCGTGCGCGCCAATGCGATTGCGCCAGGTGAGATCGCCACCTCGATCCTCTCGCCAGGGACGGATGATCTGGTGGAGGCCGCCGTGCCGCTGAAACGCCTGGGCACACCGGAAGAGGTGGCCGATATCATCCACTTCCTCTGCAGCGAGCGCTCCGCCTACATCAATGGCGCCGAGATTCACATCAATGGCGGCCAACATGTCTGAGCAGGGAGGCCGGCGTCTCGTCTCTCGCTGAAGCCGATCTGCATTTCGGCAGGAGTGAAACGGGCCGGCTTTAAACCGCGACGGCCAAGAGCGAACGCCTTTTCGCGGCAGGATGATACGCCGCCGGCGCTTGAGCAACCAGCGGCGTATGGGCTGCGTCAGTCCCGACCCTTCCACGGCACGAGCCAGCGCTCCGCCAGGCGCACGGCCAGGCCGAAGCCGAAGGCGCAGAGCGAAATGATGGCGATGCCGACGAAGACCACGTCGGTCGCCAGGAATTGCGCGGCCGACATGATGAGATAGCCGATGCCCCGCGTGGAAGCGATCAGCTCCGCGGCAACGAGCGTGCTCCAGCCGACGCCGAAGGCGATGCGGATGCCGGTAAGGATTTCCGGCAGTGCGCTCGGCAGCACGATGTGGAGAAAGAGCTGCCAGCGCGAGGCGCCAAGCGCGCGCGCCGCATTGGCGCGTTCCAACGACACGGAGCGCACGCCCGCTTGGGCGGAAAGACAGATCGGCGCAAACATGGCAAGGAACAGAAGCGCGATCTTGGAGGCTTCGCCGATGCCGAGCCAGATGATCATCAGCGGCAGATAGGCAAGCGGTGGCAGCGGCCAGTAGAATTCGATCGGCGTATCGAGGATGCCCTTGACCCAGCGGTTGAGCCCCATCGCCAGGCCGATGGGAATTGCAGTGGCAATGGCAAGCAGCGACGCCGTGCCGATGCGCAGCAGGCTTGCGCCGATATGGGCGCCGAGCGAGGCGCCGGCATAGCCATTCTTATAGACCAGCACAAACTGATGGATGACCTCGCTCGGGCGCGGCAGGAAGAGGCTAGGAGTCAGCTGCAGCGCGGTCGCCGCCCACCAGGCAGCCAGGATGGCGCCGGCCGTCACCACACTGATGGCAAGCGTCGGCCTGCCGCTCATGCCAAGTCCGCGCATGCGCACGACGGCGGCACGCGCTCGGCGCGCTGGCCTCACGTCCGGATCGTGACGGTCGAGTTCGAGCGTGGTCATGCGGCAATCCCCTGATGATGGTCGCTGTGCAGAATCTGCCGGATTTCTTCCCGAAGGGCCGCAAAGGCCGGATCGAGGTGAATGCCGCGCACATCGCCCGTCTCGACATAGCGCTTGACGAAATCGAGCTCATAGCGCGCGACGACGCGGCCGGGACGCGGCGACATGACAATCAGCCGCGTGCCGAGGAACAGCGCCTCCTCGATCGAATGGGTGATGAAGAAGATCCGCTTGCCTGTGCGGTGCCAGACGGAGACGAGAAGCTCCTGCATCTGCTCCCGCGTCAGGCTGTCGAGCGCGCCGAAGGGCTCGTCCATCAGCAGAATATCCGGTTCGGTCGCCAAAGCCCGCGCGATGCCGACGCGCTGGCGCATGCCGCCGGATAGCTCATGCGGATGGCTTTCGGCAAAATCGGCTAGGCCGACCAAGCCGAGAAGCTCGCGCGCCCGCTCCCGCCGCGCCCGCTTCGGGATGCCGGCAAAGCGCAGGCCGAGCGCCACATTGTCGATGATGCTGGCCCAAGGCAGCAGCGTATCCTTCTGAAAGACCACGCCCCGGTCGGCGCCGGGCCCGTCAATCTCCCGGCCGTTCAGCGTGATCGACCCGTCGGATAGCGGCAGAAAGCCGGCGATGGTGTTGAGCAGCGTCGACTTTCCGCAGCCGGAGGCGCCGAGCGCCACGACGAAGGCGCCCTCTTCTATATCGAGATCCACACGGTCGAGCGCGTGAACCTGCCGGCCGTCGTGTCCCTCGAAGGTCACGGTGGCGTTTCTGATGCGCAGCATATCTCTTTCCCGATGCAGCAAGACCGCCGGTCCGAAGCGGGCCGGCGGTCGTTTTGGAGGATGATAAATGTGCTCAGTTCGTCGCCTGCAGTGCGACCGGCGTGACGAAGGCCGCATAACTCGGCAGAACCTCGGAGACCTTGCCCTGATCCTTCAGGAACTGCGCCGTCGCCTTCAGGATCTTGGCCGCGCCGGATGCCTCACCGCCGCCCAGCCAATCCTTGGAGGACTGCGCTTCCGGGGCCAGAAGGTTGAGATTGCCGAGCGCCGCGGCCTGCTGCTCCGCCGTGCCGCCGAGAAGGCCGGAAAGCGCCTTGGTGTTGTCGCTTGAAGGTCCCCAGGCTGCCTTGTCCGTCTTGAAAGAGGCGTAGTATTTGTTGATCACGCCGGCGAACTTGCTGAGGAATTCTCCATTGGCGTCGGCGAACTTGCCCGTTGCCACCCAGGCGGAGAAGGTCGGAGCGCCGCGCTCGGCGACCTCCTTTGACGTAATCAGTACCTTGCCGTTCTTCTTCAGCTCGGTCAGCGCCGGATCCCAGACGAAGCCGCCGTCAATATCGCCCCGGCCAAAGGCGGCGGCGATTTCAGGCTGCGGAATAGCCAGAACCTGCACATCGGCTTCCGTCAGGCCGAGCTGCTTGATCAACTGCAACAGCTGATAATGATCGGTGGATACAGGCGCGGCGGCGAGTTTCTTGCCTTTGAGGTCCTCAAGCTTCTCGATGCCTGAGCCATTGCGCACCACCAGCGCCTCATCGATGCCGGAGATCGAGGCAAGATAGAAGGCGCGCACATCCAGCCCGCGCGAGGTAGCCGCCGCAAAGGGGCTGGACCCGACATAGCCGACCTGCACATCGCCAGAGGCAATGGCTGCAAAGATCTCAGCGCCGGAATTGAACTTGCGGAAGTCGATGTCGTAACCGGTTGCCTTGGCGAATTCGCCGTTGGCGATGGCGACGGACGACGGCAGGGCATCGGTCTGATAGGCGACGACAACCTTCTTGTCGGCGGCCCCGGCCGACAGGGAGAACAGGCTTGCGCCCAGTGTCACGGCCGCGGCCGCAAGCAACGTCTTCAGCATGATATCAGCACCCTCTCGCAAAATGGATCAGACGGCCTATGGCCTCTCTGACAAACGATAGGGGATCTGCCGCCGCTTCATCAGCAAAATCTATCCATAGAGTAGACTATTTGGATAATAGTTTGCCGCATTCGGGATCAGGTCAGAGATTGCTCACAAAGGCAGAGGGCAACACCTCGTCCAAGGTGTCGCCCTCGAAAATTTGCGCAATCGGCTTTCAGAAAGCCGCAGCGGGAATCCAGCTCGCCGTCACCGCCGTGCTCGTGGAAAAGGCGGGGACTTTCTTGGCAAGCTCATCGATCGTGGTCACGCCGGCATCGCGCAACTGCTTCTGCGTGATCAATGCCGGTTCAACCACGATCTGGTGCGGTACCTGATCGCCTGCAATCTGCAGCGCCGCCGCGCGGATCGAGACAGCGCCGACGACGGACGGGTTGGTTGCGGCGGTTGCGACCCAAGGGCTGCCCTTTTCGGTGATTTCCTGGATGTCGGCCGTGGATACATCGGCCGAATAGATCTTTACCTTGTCCTGAATGCCGAGATCGGCAGCTGCGAGCTTCACGCCGCGCGCGAACTCGTCATAGGGCGCGAACACCACGGAAATATCCGGATTGGCGCGGAAGACCGCCTTGGCCTGATCGGCGGTCGCCGTCGCCGTGGTGTCGCTGACCGTGCCGAAACGCGCGGCTTCGACGATGCCGGGATTGGCGGCCTTCACCTTATCCCAGATCTCGTTTCGACGGTCGAGCGGGGCGAAGCCCGCCACATAGACATAGCCCGCCTTGAACGCCGTGCCGTTGTCCTTCAGCGCCTGATCCAGCGCCAGCTCGGCCAGGCGATGATCCGACTGTTCGACCTGGGGAATGGCGGGATTGTTCAGGTTGACATCGAAGGCGACGACCTTGATGCCCTTGTCCAGGGCCTGTTGCGCGACGTCGGCCAGCGCCTCCGGCTGGCCATGATCGATGACGATCGCCTTGACGCCGAGATTGATGGCCTGGAGCACCTGCTCGCGCTGCTGGGCCGCATCCTGCCGCCCCTGGAAAACCTGAAGATCGATGCCGAGTGCCTTGGCCTGCGCCTCGGCGCCCGCCTGATAAGCCTGAAAGAAGTCTCCGGCGGAGATGTAGCCGATCAAGGCGATCTTCACCCCGCCTTTGTCGAAGGGCGCGGGAGCGCCGGCGATACCGCCTGCGAGAGCCGAGCTTGCGAGGAGCAGAGCCGGTGCGAAAAGCGTGGCAAGACGAAGCGTGGTTGGCATGGACTTCCCTTTCATGGATAGGACCGTGCTGCATCATCATCTAAATCCACGGATTTTATAGGATATGTTTTTGCCTCAAACGGCCCACTGCCGGAAATGGCTTTTCGATTGGGACGCCATGCGCAAAACGGGATGGCCCGCAGCAGAGCATCCCCTTCAGAGCCACGCTTGGCGGAAGCGACATCGTAGCCGGTCAGAGCAGGAACGAAATTCTACAAATTCTGTCGACAATGAAAGCCGCGTTCTTGTTGGTCGCCTTGGCGAAGGGCACCGTTAAGACAAGAATTCGAGATCTGCCGCAGGTCATGTGGGTGCGATGGGGGATGTGCGATAAGTTCTCCCGGCCGCCACGTGCCCGCGACCCTGTCCACGAGAACGTCCGCATGCTGCTTTCCATCGAGGGGCTCTCGCGCGCTTTCGGCTCCACCCAGGCACTCGACGCGGCTTCGCTGTCGATCAATCGGGGTGAGGTCGTTGCACTCATGGGGGCCAATGGCGCTGGCAAATCGACGTTGGTGAAGATTCTGGCAGGGCTGATCGAAGCCGATGCCGGCAGCATTTACTTCGATGGCAGGCCCTATCACGCCAAGAGCCCCGCCGAGGCTGCCGCCCGGGGAATCGTCACCGTGCATCAGTCCACGGATGTCATCGGCATTCCCGGCATGACCGTTGCCGATGCGCTGTTGCTCGATCAATTTGCCGACGGCCGCCAGCCCTTCTTCCTGTCGCATCGCAGCCTGCGACGACGAGCGGCGGCGATTCTATCCGACGTGGGGTTCGACCTCCCCTTGGACCGCGATTTTTCGGAGCTCGGAACGGCAGATCGGCAGCTGGTCGCCATTGCGCGCGCGTTGTCCAACCAGGCCAAGCTCCTGATCCTGGACGAACCGACGGCCAGCCTTTCGGCGCGGGAAGCGGAGCGCTTCTACCAGATGGTGCGCGGGCTGAAGGCGCGCGGCATCGCGGTGCTCTATATTTCTCACCGCACGGCGGATCTCCAGGCTCTTGCCGACCGAGTGGTCGTTCTGCGCGGTGGCCGGGTGGTGGCGCAGCAGGCACGGCCCATCGACCTGGTGAAGGCGATCGAAACGATGATCGGGCGCCCCCTGAGCCTGGTCCATCCGCAGCGGCGAACCGTTCCGGGCAGGCCGGTGCTGCACTTGTCTGGGGTCAGGATCTTCAATGACACGCCAGCCTTCGACCTCACCCTGCGTGAGGGGGAGGTGGTGGCGCTGACGGGTGTTCTGGGGGCCGGCAAGAGCCGGCTCCTGTCCCTTCTGTTCGGGCTCGGCCGCTTCGCCAGTGGCCGTGCGGTGCTCGATGGCGCTGCCTATGCGCCATCCGGTCCGGCCGAGGCCATCGCGCGCGGCGTCGTCCTGGCCGGGGAAGACCGCCATCGCGCCTCCTTCATCCCTGCCGGCTGGCCGGGCGAAAGCATCGCCTCGACCATCAGCCTTCCCTATCTGCGCCGCTGGCATCCGCACGGCATCCTGCGCGAACGCCGCGAGCAGGCAGCGGCGACAGACGCCATCGCGCGGCTCGGGATCAAGGCCACGGGTCCGGCCGCATCCGTCTGGTCGCTCTCAGGCGGCAATCAGCAAAAGGTCGTTTTGGCGCGCTGGGATGCCGAGCCGAGTCGCCTGCTGATGCTGGACGAGCCCTTCCAAGGCGTCGATGTCGGTGCGCGCCAGGACATCATCGCCGCCCTGCGCAGCCGCACGGATCGCGCCACGCTGCTGGCCACTTCCGATCCGGAAGAAGCGCTAGAGGTGGCGGATCGCGTGATCGTCATCGACCGCCACCGGCTGCTCGAACAAACGCCGCCGGATCGCCGGACAAACAGCACGCTGATCGGCGCGCGCCATGAGGAACTTGCCTGATGACCGATAGCACAGCGCCGATCAATACGCGTCGCGATCCACATGCCCTTGCCGATGCGCTACCGCTTGCCGCGCAACTGCGCGACGGCCTGCGCCGAGGCGTCGTCTTCCTGCTGCTCGCGGCGCTGGTGCTGATCTTCTCCGTGCTCCAGCCCGCCTTCCTCACCCTCGCCAATGCCATGAGCATCCTCCAGGCAGTGGCCGTGGTCGCCATCATCGGCACCGGCGTCACCGTCACGCTGGCCGTCGGAGGGTTCGATCTGTCCGTGGGAGCGGTCGCTGCCTCCAGCGTGATGGCCGCCAGCTATGCGATGATCGTGCTTGACCTCGGGGCCTTTGCCACAGTCGCCCTGGTTCTCGCCTTCGGCATTGTCGTCGGCCTGTTCAATGCCTTGCTGATCGTGCGGCTGAAAGTGCCCGATCTGCTGGCAACGCTGTCCACCATGTTTCTGCTCACTGGTCTTCAACTCATTCCGACGGCCGGGCGCTCAATTTCCGCCGGGCTGATCCTGCCGGATGGCAGCAAGGCGACGGGAAAGGTGGATCCATTGTTTCTCGCGATCGGTCGCTCCAGCCTGTTTGAGACGCTGCCCTTGCCGGTGCTGCTGATGATCCTCGTGGCCATCGTCCTGTTCGTCTTGACCGAGCGCACCCGCTTCGGCCGGCTGCTCTTCGCCACGGGTGGAAACGAGACCGCAACGCGGCTTGCCGGCGCGCCGGTCGAGCGGCTGCGGGGCTTTGCCTATGTCCTGTCCGCCAGTCTTGCAGCACTGGGCGGCATCATCGTGGCGGCCCGTATCGGCCGCGGCGATGTCTCTTCCGGCGCCTCGCTGCTGATGGATTCGGTTGCCGCCTCGCTGATCGGCTTTGCCGTGCGGGGCTTGCGCCGACCGAATGTCGGCGGCACCATCGTCGGCGCCGTCTTCGTCGGTGTGCTGCTCAACGGGCTGACCATGCTGAATGCGCCCTATTACACCCAGGATTTCATCAAGGGCGCCGTCCTCGTCAGCGCGCTGGCGCTAACCTACGGCATCAACAGAAAAATGCGCTGACGCTGCGGGACAGGCTCAGAACTCCTCCCAGCTGTCGCTCTTCAGCGCCGTATTGCCTAACACGGCGTGGCGTACGCGGTTGACCAACTGCCGTGCAGGTGAAGGCGCGGCAGCCGCCTTTGCCGCGGGAGAAGGCGGCCGAGCGGTCTCGGCTGCCGTCTGGCCCACAGCGAAACCCTTGCCAGTCTCGAAGCGCCCGACAAGTGTGAAGAGAGCATCGGCCTCGCGCGCCAGTGCATGGCTGGCGGCGGTCGATTGCTCGACCATTGCGGCGTTCTGCTGCGTTCCCTGATCCATCTGCGAGACGGCGAGATTGATTTCCTTGATGCCGGTCGCCTGCTCGCGCGAGGCGTCGACGATCGAGAGGACGTTGGTGCTGATCTCCTTCACCTGCTCGACAATCTGGTTCAAAGCCCGGCCCGTTTCGCCGACGAGATCGACGCCATTCTTCACATGAGCGCCAGACTTGGCAATGAGGACCTTGATGTCCTTGGCAGCGGCAGCCGAGCGCTGGGCAAGTTCACGCACTTCCTGGGCGACGACGGCGAAGCCCTTGCCGGCTTCGCCGGCGCGCGCCGCCTCGACCCCGGCATTCAACGCCAGGAGGTTGGTCTGGAAGGCGATCTCGTCGATCACGCTGACGATGCTGGAGATTTCAGTGGAGGAGCTTTCGATCGCATTCATGGCGGTCACCGCGCGGGTAACGACGACGCCAGACTGTTCGGCGCTTTCGCGCGTGGCCTTTACCAGGCGGCCGGCTTCCTCGGCGCGGCGGGTGGTGTCGGCAACGGTTGTGGTGATCTGTTCCAGCGCGGCCGCCGTCTCCTCGACCGAGGCTGCCTGCTGCTCCGTGCGTTTGGACAGATCGTCGGCCGCCGAACGGATCTCGTTCGAACCGGCGGCAATCGCCGCCGCATTGCCGCTGACGTCGATCATCGCACCGTCCAGCCGCTCGATCGCGCCGTTGAAGTCGATGCGGATCTGGTCGAGCCGGGCGGCGAAGGCGGGATCGATGCGATAGTTGAGCTTGCCATTGGCCAGCGCCCCGAGGCCCGTCGCCAGATGATCGACGGCAAACTGGACCTCCGCAGCCTCCTGCGCCTGACGGCGTTCGCGCTCCAGCCGTTCCTGTTCGGAGCGCGATCTGTTGGTCTCGACCTCCGCTTCCAGCCGCAGGCGTTCCTGGGCATTGGCTTTGAAGACCGAAACCGAGCGCACCATGTCGCCGATCTCGCTACGGTCGGGCGCGACATCGAGCACGGCATCGGCTTGGCCCGAAGCCAGTTCCCGCATGCTGCGCACAATGCGGGTGACCGGGCGGGTAATGGAGCGCGTCACCACCGTGGCCAGCAGAGCGACAAGCGCCAGGAGCCCGAGCGAAGTGAGGACGGACATGAGGAGGCCGTTGTTCTGCGTCGCGGCCGTTTCGGAAGCAAAGCGGGTCAGCTCGGCTCCCACCTGGTCTTCCACGGTCTTCAAGGCGTTGATGCGGTTGGTCGACGCCTTGTACCAGTCCTCCCCCCGCACGCTGCTCATCGATCCGCCGAAGGGTTCCTGCAGGGCGACGGCGCGTTGGCTGTCCACCGTCTGGGCGGCCTCGCCTTTCAGCGCGTCATCCAACGCCGCACGGCCGGCTTGGTCGGCATAGGCGTTGAACTGCGCGAAATAGACCGACTGCATGGCGCCGAAGCGGACGAAATTCTGGTAGCCATCCGGCGTGAAATGTCCCGAAGCGAAGCCGGCGGTGCCCGCCGTTCGCTCCTGGCCTGCCCGCTCCTTGCCCTGAAGCAAGGCGGTAAAAGCGAGAATGCGGTTGGAGATCTGGCTGTTGCTGGTCAGCGTGCTCATCGAGTCGATCATGCCAATCAGGCTGGCAATCGTGCCTGCGAAGTATTTGGCGACATCGGGCACGCCAGCTTTCAGGCTCGAAATATCTTGACGCATCGTGGCCAGCGCATCGAGGTGGCTCTGGGCAACGCGCGCCATGTCGCCGAGCGGCCCATCCTGATATTCCTTTTCAAGACCCAATGCCTGATAGCGGGCAATCGCCGCGTCGGTCAGCTGGCGCTGCTGATCGACAAGGGCGCGAAATTCCCCCTGCCCCTTGGCGCCGATGAAGCCGGCAGAGGCGCCGCGCTCCTTCTGGATCTCATGCACCATGGCGCTGATCACCGGCGCGAAGGACGAGATCTCGGCTACTGCCCCGGCTTCGGACGAAACCCGGTACATCGAGATGGTCTTGTCCACTGCCATGCCCAGCAAAGCCAAGGTCGGAATAGCGGCCACAATGACGATGCGGCTGCCAATTTTCATATTGCCGATCATGTTGATCAAGGCTTTGCTCCGCTAGCGGTCTGAAGGCGGAGCATCGGTCCGCGTCCAATATTGCGTAAACATCGGACGCTTATGTAAGTGAAATCTATTGATACTTTATAAATATGCCTAGAATTTCACCAGTCTCATACCGACATGATGATTATCTGTGCAAATTCTTGCAAATGGCGCGCGCGGGATCTTGCCTTTCAAATGCTGCGCCCTAGTGCTGACGCGATGCGCGGCCTTCCACTTCAGGCACGCATCAGCGTAATCGGCTCTTACGCAGGCTCGATCACCGCTAGGACGACAAGGCGCGGCGCCAGGCAGACGAAGAGCTGGGTGTGCCGACCTGTGCTGGTGATGGCGCAGGTCTGTCGAAGATCGACGGTAATATCGGCGTAATCTAGCATGATGCCATCAAGCGGAAAGCACGCCTTGTAGACGGCCTCTTTGGCACTGAAGAGCACACGTGCAGCAAGGCCAGCCTCAACACCGTCGATCACATCCTCAGCTATGTGCACAAGCGCGGCGACCTCCGCCTCCAGCGGCGCCGCAGGCTCGACATCAATTCCAAGGGAGCGCACGCGCGCCTTTGGCGCGATCGCTGCCACGGCCATGGCCTCGTCATGGGCAAGCGAGCCGACAAAGCCCTCCGGCCAGACCGGCGCACCAGTGGGCGCGCGGCCGATGAAGGCCTCTCCCAGCCCCTCTGCCGCCAGAAGGGCGCGGGCCGTCGCGCGCGCCGCTCCGCTTGCCCGGCGTGCCGCAAGAGGCCGGGCTGCGAAGGCCTCGGCTTCCTCAGCGGTGAGCAGCCGCGCATCGTCGCTGCGGATCATCCGGCAGCCGAGCCTTATGCCGGGTGGTGCAAACAGGCCCAGCGCCTGCCGAAGCGCGGCCTCCTCGGCCGCGCCGTCCGTCTCGCTCACGCCACCGGCACCGGCTTGACGAAGCCATTGAGCTTGGCGGGGTTGCCGCCCCAGACCGAATTCGGCTCCAGGATCTCGCCCTTCATGACGAAGCTGTCCGTCTCCGCGATCGAGCCCTCACCCATCACCACGCCGTAATGGACGAAGGCGGCGGGGCTCAGCGTGCAGCCCTTGCCGATACGGATGTAGTCGGACTTGAAGGCGCCCTCTTCCAGCGAATGCGCCTGGATCACACAGCCTTCGTTGAGCGTCGCATCATCGCCGATCTCGACCAGCGAGCGCTCCGTCAGATTGGCGCCATCGTCGAAGACCCTGCGGCCGACCTTGACACCAAGCGCGCGCAGAATCATCGGCCGGAAGGGCGTGCCGCCGAAGAGCTGGACAATGGGCGAATCCGCCAGCTTCCAATGCCGCTCATGCCGCCAGAAATCGATATGATAGATCGTCGTCGTCAGCGGCTTGAGCGGGCGGAAGCCAAGGCTGGCGCGTTCCACTAGGATGAAGAGCGGGATGGTCAGCGCCGCCGTCAGCAGGAACTCGACAAACAGCGCGGTGGCACCCCATTCCGTATAATAGTTCAGCGCCCGATCGAGGATGGCGATGGCGGTGAACAAGGCCAGCCACTGGACCGCCAGGAACATGACGACGGTCAGCAGATTATGCACATTCTTGTGCGGCAACTGGGCGCGGCGGTCTTCGTCGCTGACGCCCTGGATCAGCTCCTTGTCCCGCTTGACCATGCGCGGGATTTCAAACGGCGGAGAGCCGAGCAGGCCGACATTTTCGCGCATTGGACCATCGATCGGCACCATCACCTTCGTGCCGAGCAGGACGTTATCGCCGGTGCGGCCGCCCGGCGGATAGAAGATGTTGTTGCCGAAGTAATTGCGCTCGCCGACCTTGGTATGCTCCAGCCGGAAGGTGGAGGCGGTCTTGTCGATATTGATCATGTAGAGGCCGTCGGACACCATGGTGCCCGAGCCGATCTCGCACAGAAGCGGATTGTCCTGCTGCTGGTTGCTGCCGAAATTCGATCCGGTCTGCACCACCGTGTTCAGGTTCCAGCCAAGCGCGCGGATATAGTGGACGACAGCCGAGCTGTCGCCGAAGAGCACGTTGAGCATGCGGATATTGGTGCAAGCCTCGACGATCGTCTGCAGCCAGTAGTGCAGCCCGTAGAGCCTGTAGGTGCGCCCCGGCTTCAGCACCATCCGGAAGAGGCGCGGCAGGCCGAGCGCGGCGGCAAGTGCGCCGAGGATCAGCACCAGGAGGGTGACCGTGGTGCCGATAGCGACCAGGCCGATCGTCTCTTCATAATCGTCGCTGACATTCTGCCAATAGGTATGGAAGAGCAGCGGCAAGGGCGCGACCAGCGCGAAAAGAACGACCAGTTGCAGGCTTTCGTAAAGAACCCGCCGCGCCTTCGAGAGCGTCACGTCAGGCACGTTGGTGTAGTTTGCCGTAGTCGGCACGGCGGGCGAACCATGCCAGTGCGCGTCGGTCGGGATCGACTGGCCGCGCTGCAGCGAGGACGCATGGCCAAGCTGGGCACGATCGCCCATTGAGGTGTCGATATCCACCACGCTGCCGACGCCGACAAAGGCATCGCGGCCGATCGTGATCGGGCCGACGTGGATCATCCCGGCGCGGGCGTGATAGCCGAGGATCAGCGATTCCTTGCGCAGGATCGAGTGATCGCCGACGGTGATCATATCAGTGCAGACGGGCACGGCGCGGCACTCGATGGCCACGCTGCGGCCAAGACGTGCACCGAGCAGGCGAAGATAGAGGCTGTAGAGCGGGCTGCCGCGGAAAAGCACCACCGGCGCGGAGCGGATCAAGGTTTTCACCAGCCAGAAGCGATAATAGCGCAGACCCCAGATGGGGAAGCTGCCGGCCTGCCAGCGGCCGATCAGCAGCCATTTCATCGCCACCGCGAAGCCGGACATGCCGAAGAAGACAGCCGCCGACAGGCCGGCACAGCGCAGATAGAGCTGCAACGGATTGTCCAGCGCATCATAGACCCAGTTGAGCCCGTTGTTGATCAGCCAGAGCGCGGCATAGGCATAGACGCCATAAAAGGCGAGCTGCCCGGCGCCGCAGCTCCAGTAAGCCAGATTGGAGGCGCGATGGGTAAGGCAAGGCTCTTCCGCCGCGGCCACGGCGTCTTCCGGCCCGCGCAGGTGCAGGGCAAGGCCCGCGATGGTCGGATGCAGATAGATGTCGCGCATCGAGGTGGTGGCCCAGCCCTTGCGCGTACGCAGGCGGGCGCAGAAGCGCGCCATTAGCAGCGAATTGGCACCGAGATCGTCGAAGAAATGATCCTCGACATAGACATCCATCTTCAGAACATCGCGCAGCGCCTCGGCCATGAAGCGTTCGTCATCGGTGGAGGGCAGGATTTCGCGCCGCGCGGTCTCCACGCGGTGGCTCGACGGCTTGGGCAGCTTGCGCAGGTCGATCTTGTCGGACACCGTCATCGGCAGGGCCGGCAGTTCCTCCAGGAAGGAGGGCACCATATAGTCCGGCAAGCGACCGCGCAGCGCCTGCGCCAGATCGGCGCGCGAGAGCGGCAGCACGCCCGACTTCAGTGCATAATAGCCCACGAGTTCGACCCGCCCCGGCTCGATTTCCCACGTCGTGACGGCGGCCTGGGCAATGCCCGGCTGGTCGAGCAGCGCGGCCTCGATCTCGCCGAGCTCGATGCGATAGCCGCGGATCTTCACCTGCATGTCGGTGCGGCCGTGATATTCGATCTCGCCATCGCCATTGATGTGACCGAGATCGCCCGTGCGATAGATGCGCTGAGATGGATTGTTCGACAGACCGATGAAATCGGGGATGAACTTCTCGGCGGTCAGGTCCGGCCGGTTGAGATAGCCAGCCGCCAGACCGATACCAGCAATGCCGATTTCGCCCATCTCGCCCGGCGCGGCCAGTCGCGGCGCCTCGGGGTCGAGAATGACGATGGAATAGGTTGGCAACGGCGTACCGATTGTGACCGGCCGTTCCGGCAACAGCGGCCCCATGGTGGCCGTCACCGTCGCTTCCGTCGGGCCATAGGTGTTGAGGATTTGCCTGCCCGGCCGCGACCAGCGCGCCACGAGGCTCTGCGGGCAAGCCTCGCCACCAACCAGAATGGTGCGAAGCGTCGGCACATCGCTTTCGATCGAGGAAAGCAGCGTCGGTGACGATGCCATGCAGGTGATGGCATTGGCACGCAGGAAATCGCTGAGTTCCTCGCCCACCAGCGTCATCTTGCCCGGGGCTGGAACCACGGTGGCGCCGGCAACGAAGGGGACCCAGATCTCCTCCGTCGAGAAATCGAAGGCAATCGTCATGCCCTGATAGACGCGGTCGCTCGTTCGGTAGCCATAGGCCTTGGCGGCGACACGCACGAAATTGCAGATGCTCTCATGGCGCACCGCCACGCCCTTCGGCCGGCCGGTGGTGCCCGATGTGTAGAGAATATAGCAAATGTCGTCACCGATGGCCGCGACATCGAGCGGGCCGTCGTCCTGGCCGGCCAAGGCCGCGCTTTCGGCCTCGATCACCAGATGCGGGACACCCAGGCCTTCGGCCCGGTCGGCATAATCGGCCGTGGTGACGACGAAGCCGACGCCGGCATCCTCGACGATCAGGGTCATCCGCTCGCGCGGAAAGGCGGGGGCGAGCGGCACATAGGCGGCGCCAGCCTTCATCACCGCGAGGATGGCGATATAGGTCTGCGCCGAACGATCAAGCAGCAGCGCGACGCGGCTTCCCGGCCGCACGCCCTCGGCGCGCAAACGTCTGGCGAAGCGGTTGGCCTGGGCATCGAGTTCGCGATAGCTCCAGCTGCGGCCGCCATCGATGACGGCGGTCGACGCGCCGTAGCTTTCGGCGAGCCGCTCGAAAAGGCCGCTGAGACGCTCGCCGGGCCGGCGGGGCCAGTCCGCATTGGCGCCGTGAAGGATCTGTTGAGGGGCGTGAGAAGGTGAAAGCGCCTGACCGTTTGCGGTCGCCGTGATCGTCTGCATCAAGAAGTTCCAGCTGTGCCATCCACGCGTACGCGCGGCCTGCCTGCTGACAGGCCGATCACGCGCGCGTGAGAATCAATATTAGCAGCCCTCTACTCGCAGTTTGTGTAGGATTGATGCAATATTCGCCGGGAGAGTGAATATTTTTTGCGCATAGCGGCAAGAGCTTGAGCATACGCTAACGCGCCAAAGGCGGCTTTTCCTAGGCGCTCAAGCGGTCGGAATCATTAAAAAAATGCAAGGTTGCCGCTGACGGCGAGAGGTGATCGAAATGGGTCACGGCATGTTTTATAGGCAATCGGCGTATGGGACGGACAGCCTTGGTCGCCCAGCCCGATGAGAGCAGACCGCTAACGGCCGCGATGCTCAAAGGCGCCTCAGCTCAGTGAAAAACACGCCATCGATCACGTTTTATCACGCGGATGGCCAGTCATTGGCGGGCTCGTCGCGCATCGGCGCATCGGGCGATGGCGGCGCATCCGCTGGCGGGCGACCACCCTGTTGACGCGAGACTTCAGCAGCGATCAGCGCCAGGACTTCCGGGCGCGATGTGCCCTCCGCCGTCAAGCGCTGAACAAGCGTCTCGACCGCCTCACGGACTGCGTCTGCCGCAGGGCTATCGATGTTGCCGCCTATGTCCATGGTCGTTCCCTTCCGCGCCTCATGCGGCGGAACAACGCAAGAAAGGAAAGCCGGTTCCGAATTCTGCATCGGCTTAGACAGTCAACGATGCTGGATTGCAGTGGACTGGCGCTTAGCGAGATATGCTATGAGCCGCCGTGGCTCTGGCATAGCTTGCGAGAACCTGGTCGACCGCTGTGATCAGAATCTCCTTCGCCGGCTGGCCTGCGATCGCGGCAAGCGGCAGGCCTCCGAGATATTGCCGGAGCAGCGGTTCGGGAATCACGACCCCATTGAGCGCGCCGATCAGCCGCGCAACGGCGCTTTCGGCATCCGGCCTGTTCCAGTAATAGCGGATGCGGTCGCTGTAGCTGTAATGACGCTGCAGCCGAAGCTGGGCGTCCGTGCCGTGATAATGCGCCTGCCAATCCGCAGGCTCCGCGCACATCAGCGCCTCCATGGCACTGGCAAGAGGCCTGTCGCCATAATCTCGAACAAGCTCGCCGGCAATCATGTCCAAGGCGTAGAGCGCCTCCCGATAGGCGAAAGTCAGGCCGGGGCCGACCTTGAGAATGGGATAGCCGTCACGGACCAGGGCTGCGAGCGCGGCGTCTGTCTGGTAGTCGGTGGAATGGGCCTCGAAGACGAGTTGCGGCTGGCGGGTGAGAACGGCGCTGAGCGCTGCGGCCTTGTCCGGCTGATAGGCCACGACATTGTCGCTGCCGAACTCAACGCCCGGCTGAACGACGAAGGCGATCACGCGGGCGAAGGCCTCTGCCAAGCCGGCTTCCTCGAAGATGGTCTTATGAATGGCGATGGTGGCTTCGGCGGCCTCGGGCGCCGTCGGCTCGACCACATCCAGCACATGGTCGGCGCCCCCGGGCACGGGCACTTCGGTTCCCAGAATATAGAGCGGCATCGGCAGGCCGGCCTCTCTGGCAGCCTTCTCGGCAATCGCCGCCAGCGCCGCCGCGCGGCGCGCTATCGTGTCATCGTCAAGCGCGGCGGGTTCGCCAGCGCAGCCCATGGAGGCATCGAGGTGGATCTTGGAAAAGCCGGCCTTCACATAGGCCTCGACCATGGCCGCCGCCTTTTGAAGCGCGCTGTCTGCCGGCTCCTTGCGCCAGGGATTGGGGCCGAGATGATCGCCACCAAACAGGATGCGATCGCGGCCAAGCCCTTCTTCCTCGGCGATCGTTTCGACGAACCGTACGAAATCGGCCGGCGTCATGCCCGTATAGCCGCCGAGATGATTGACCTGATTGCAGGTTGCCTCAATCAGTACCGGCTGGCCATCGAGACGGGCACGGCGGATGGCGGCGCGCAGCACCACGGGATGAGCCGAGCAGACGGAGGTGATACCGAAGGGCATGCCGGCGCTGCGGGCACTCGCGAGATCGGAAAGTAGGGAGGACATCGGGCTTCGCTTTGCGGGTAAAAGCATGTCGCGCCAGTGCCAGTGTGTGGCTTACGGAGACGACATGCGACGAACAGGCGCTTGAAACAGATGTGCGGGCCACAAGGGCCGCGCTGCGTTTCAAGCCGTGGCGGCGGATGCGGACATCAACTGATCGAGTTCGGCCAGGCTGCCGACGCCTTCCATCGGCCCCTGGCGGGTGACATTGCGCGCGCCGGCGGCGTTGCCGTAGGCGAGCGCCTGCGCCGGTGTCATGCCGAGGCGACGGCAGGTCAGGTAGGCGGCGCCGAAACAGTCGCCGGCACCGGTCGGGTCGATCTCCTCGACCACAAGGCCCGCTGCATCGATGCGGCCGTGCGCATGGCTGAAATGAGTGGAACCGGCCGCACCGCGCTTCAGCACCACCTCGCCGACGCCACCCTCCAACAGCGCCGCTACGGCCGCCTCTTCGGTCTCCTGTCCGGAGGCGACAAACAGTTCCTCGCCTGAAGGCAGCAGGAGATCGCAGACCGCCAGCATGTCATCGACCAGCCGGCGGCCCTCGGCCCCTCGCACCAGTTCCTTGCGCAGGTTCGGATCGAAGGAGACCGAGCCGCCCCGCGCCTTCACGCTGCCGATCGCATCGATCAGGATCCGCCCGACCCCCGGTATGGCGAAGGCCGAGCCCATGACATGAACATGGCCGGCTCGGGCGATCAGGGCTTGCGCCTTGTCGGTCATGGCCGTCTCGCCAGCGGCGGAGTGAGCGATGTTGAAGACGAAATCGCGCGCGCCATCGGCGCGGTAGCGCACGAAGGCGCTCCCCGTGGGCTTGTCCGGGATCACGGCAATGGCGGAGACATCGACGCCGTCGCCGGCAAGCCGTTCGACATTGAGTCGGCCGAAATCATCGTCTCCGACCGCGGCCACGATGCCAGCCGCGCCGCCGCAGCGGGCCACCTGGGAGATGAAGATGGCCGGCGCACCGCTGGCGAAGGGACCGATCAGCGGCTGCGGCGTCAGAAAGCCGTTGCCGATGCTCGTCGCCATGATCTCGACCAGGATTTCGCCGACGGTGATCGTCGGACCGAGCGCTTCCGGCGCGATTGCGCGCGCTGCCGCCATGTTTGCCTCCCGTGGCGCCTGAGCGCACTTCTGCGAGCCGGCAACGCGCCAGCGCTGGATCGGGCAGATAGACCCGCTGGAGAGGAACTTCAACATTATTTTTTACGCGCGTCAATTAATCTTGCGACGCAAAAAATTTTGGCGCTGCGAGAGCTCAATGCGGCACTGCACAGCAGATAAAGAACAATATCGTTATTTCTCAGATAATTAGTTCGAATGCACGCCGGTGTCTGCTCAACAAGGGCGAAGCTGGCTTGACAGGGACGCCGCGCCTGTTGAATAAAATCTTTACGCATGTAGACTTGTGCGTGAACATCCGTAAAGGAGGAGACGGATCCCATGAAGAAGTCCATCCAATTGCTGTCGGCGTCCGCGCTCGGTTTCGGCCTTCTGGCCGGCCTCGCGCAGGCCGAAGAGATCACCGTTGCCACCGTGAACAATGGCGACATGATCATCATGCAGAAACTGTCCAGTGCCTGGGAGAAGGAAACCGGCAACAAGATCAACTGGATCGTTCTGGAAGAAAACGTTCTGCGCGAGCGTGTCACGACCGACATCGCCACCAAGGGCGGCCAGTTCGACGTCATGACCATCGGCGGCTACGAAGCGCCGATCTGGGGCAAAGCCGGCTGGCTGACCTCGGTTGACGATCTCGGCGACGATTATGACTACGGCGACCTGCTGGATCCGATCAAGACCGGCCTGACGGTCGACGGCAAGCTCTATGCTGTGCCCTTCTATACGGAAAGCTCGTTCACGCTCTACCGCAAGGACCTGTTCGATGCGGCCGGCCTGAAGATGCCGGATCAGCCGACCTATGACCAGGTCAAGGAATTCGCCGCCAAGCTCACCGACAAGTCCAAGCAGCAATATGGCATCTGCCTGCGCGGTAAGCCGGGCTGGGGCGAGAACATGGCCTTCCTCGGCACCATGGTGAACACCTATGGCGGCCGCTGGTTCGACATGGACTGGAAGCCGCAGCTCACCACCGAGCCCTGGAAGAAGGCGATCGGCGACTATGTGAAGCTGATGCAGGAAAACGGCCCTCCGGGCGCCACCGCCAATGGCTTCAACGAGAACCAGTCGCTGTTCGCCACCGGCCATTGCGCCATGTGGATCGACGCCACCTCGGCTGCCGGCCGCGTCTACGACCCCAAGCAGAGCCAGGTGGCCGACAAGATCGCCTTCACCCGGGCACCTGTGAACGTCACGCCGAACGGCTCCAGCTGGTCCTGGTCGTGGAACCTGGCGATTCCCGCCACCACGCAGAAGGCCGCCACCGCCAAGTCCTTCCTGAAATGGGCGACGTCCAAGGACTATGTGAAGATGGTCGGCGCCAGCGAAGGCTGGGTTGCCGTGCCGCCGGGCACGCGCAAATCTACCTATGCCCTGCCGGAATATCAGAAGGCCGCACCGTTTGCCGCCACCGTTCTGCAGGCAATCATGTCGGCCGATCCGTCGAAGCCGACCAAGGACCCGGTGCCCTACACCGGCGTTCAGTTCGTTGCCATTCCGGAGTTCCAGTCGATCGGCACCGTTGTCGGTCAGCAGATCGGCGCAGCGCTTGCCGGACAGCAGACGGTGGACGCGGCGCTTGAGGCCGCCCAGTCGCAGGTCGAGCGCGAAGTCATGCGCGCCGGCTATATGAAGTAAGGGGCCTACGCGGCGCGCCCGGCGAATCTTTGCTGGGCGCGCCTGCCTACCCAACAGCATGAAGCGCGGCGCAAGACGCCGCAGCACGGGAGACCGAGATGAGACTGAAGGACAAGGTGGCCCTGATCACGGGCGGCGCGCGCGGTATCGGGCTTGGCTTTGCCGAAGCATTCGTCGCCGAAGGCGCCAAGGTGGTGATTGCCGACATTAACATCGAGCGCGCCAGCGAAGCGGCTGCCGGCATTGGCCCGGCTGCGACCGCAGTCAAGCTCGACGTCACGAGCGTGGCCGATATCGAGGCCTGCGTGAAGGCGGTCGACACCGATTTCGGCGGCATCGACATTCTCGTCAACAATGCCGCGATCTTCGACATGGCACCAATCAACGACATTTCCGAAGAGAGCTATCAGAAGGTTTTCGACGTCAATCTGAAGGGGCCGCTCTTCATGATGAAAGCCGTGTCCAACGTCATGATCGCGCGCAAGCGCGGCGGCAAGATCATCAATATGGCGAGCCAGGCCGGCCGGCGCGGCGAAGCGCTGGTCACCCTTTATTGCGCCTCCAAGGCGGCGATCATCTCGGCCACGCAGTCGGCCGCACTCGCGCTCGTCAAGCATGGCATCAATGTCAACGCGATCGCGCCCGGCGTGGTCGATGGCGAGCATTGGGATGTGGTCGACGCGCATTTCGCCAAATGGGAAGGCCTGAAGCCTGGCGAGAAGAAGGCGGCTGTTGCCCAGTCCGTACCGATCGGCCGCTTCGCTACACCCGCCGATATCAAGGGCCTCGCCGTTTTCCTCGCCTCCTCCGACAGCGATTACATCCTCGCCCAGACATACAATGTCGACGGCGGCAATTGGATGAGCTGAGAAAGGTTCTCGCCATGCAGGCGATCCGTTTCCTCGAAAAGGGCAAGGCCGAGCTTGGCCGCCTCGATCTCGGCCCGCTGCCGGCGGGCCATGTGCTGCTGCGGGTGAAGGCCGCAGGCCTCTGCCACACCGATATCGACGTGCTGCATGCCCGCTACGGCGATGGGGCCTTCCCCGTCATCCCCGGCCATGAATATGCCGGCGAGATCGAAGCTGTCGCGGCGGATGTGACCGGGTTCAAGCCCGGCGACCGCGTAGCCGTCGATCCGAACCTTCCTTGCGGCACCTGCCCCGCCTGCCGCAAGGGACTGACCAATCTTTGCCGCGATCTCAAGGCCTATGGCGTCTCCCACAATGGCGGCTTTGCCGAAATGAGCCTCGTCAAGGCCGGGCATCTGCACACCATCGGCGACATGCCCTATCCAACTGCCGCGCTTGCTGAGCCACTGGCCTGCGTTCTCAATGGGCTGCAGATCGCCGGGATCACCGAAGGTATGCGGCCGCATGAAAACGCTTTGGTCTTTGGCGCCGGCCCCATCGGCCTGCTTCTCGCGCTGTCGCTCAAGGCGCGCGGCGTGGAAACCGTGACCGTTGCCGACATCAATGAAAGCCGGCTGGGCTTTGCCGAACATCTCGGCTTGCAAGGCGCGGTCTCGGGATCGGAGGCGCTGACCCGGCAGGCCAAGGGTTTCGACCTCGTGGCCGACGCAACCGGCATCGCCAAGGTGGTGGAAGACATGATTGCGCTGGTTGCCGATGGCGGTACGGCACTGGTCTTCGGCGTGGCCGCGCCCGATGCGCGGATTGCGGTTTCGCCCTTCGAGATCTTCCGCCGGCAGCTGAAGCTCGTCGGCTCGCATTCCCTCAACCGGAATATTCCAGAAGCGCTGCGCATCCTGGCTCAGGACACAGGCGCGATGGCAAAGCTCGTGTCGCATCAGCTGCCGCTGGCCGAGATGCTGCCCTTCTTTACGCGCAAGCCAACGGACCCCGCGACCATGAAGGTGCAGTACGTCGCCGCCTGACCCGTCAGGATCAGGCGATCCTCCTCTGGGCTGATGAAATCGAATTGGGGATGACGCGCGCAGCGCGGCAGCCCTTTTCTTGCACGGCCGTTTCCGGCATTTTAGCAAGTGATGGGCCATGGAGTTGGCACGGTTCATGGGGGAGTGCCCCGGGGAGCATGCGGTTTGGCGAAGTCGATCAGGACCATGGAGGAGTTTTCCGAATTCGTCGGCCTCTCGCGCCCCACCGTCTCCAAATATTTCAACGATCCGAGCTCCGTGCGCAAGAAAACGCGCGACACGATCGAGGAGGCGCTGAAGAAGTCCGGCTTCCGGCCGAACATCTTCGCCGTGAACCTCAACCGTCGCCGCTCCAATATCATCGGCGTGGTGATCCCCAATTCCACCGACCCTTTTTACATGGCGTTGACACGTCGCATCGAGCTGATCGCCAGCGAGGCAGGCTTCCTCGCGGTCGTTCTGACCTCGGACGGCCGGGCGGAACTGCAGGACCGGGCAATCCGCACCTTCCGCTCGATGAATGTCGCCGGCGCCATCGTCGCGCCGCTGGATCTGCACGGGCGGCGCTCGTCACTGGCGGACTTTCACCGTGACATTCCGCTCGTCTATGTCGACTCGCCACCGGATGAGACCGCCGCCTTTGTCGGCACCGATAACCGCCAGAGCTTTGGCCTGATTGTCGATTACCTCTGCCGCTCCGGCGAGCCGCCGGCCTATTTCGAGATGCCGAAGGTCAACACCAACGCCCATACGCGCCTGCAGGCCTATCGGGAGGCGATGGAGCGGCTGGACCTTGCGCCGCATGTGCTGCCTGTCACCGATCGTGCGAGCTGGGATTTCGAGCGTTTCGGCTTCGATGAAGCCACGCGGCTGCTCTCCGCGCCCGAACGGCTTCCGAGCCGCACCATTCTCTGCGCCAATGACCGCATCGCCTTCGGCGTGATCGCTGCCGCCTATCAGCGCGGTTTGAAGGTCGGTCATGGCAGCGATTGCGATCTGCGCGTGGCGGGGCATGACGACCATCCCCTGTCGCAATATGCCTGCCCGCCAATCACCACCGTCGCTCAGAATTATAATGAGATCGGCAGACTGGCGATCGAACTGCTTCTGCAGAAGCTCGGCGATGGCGAAGGCAGGCCGCAGCACGCGGACCGTATCCTGTTGAAGAGCGAGTTGATGCTGCGCCGCTCGGCCTGAATGAGAGAGCGAGCGGCATTTAAAGCAAGATTCGCGGACGCTCCTCGCCAGCCTACTAAAGCTACCTCCCTCTACGGGCGCGAAAGGCCTCTTGCTTCGCGTCTGCGTGCTTCATCCACCAACCGGCGCAGCGTGTCGCGTTCCGCGCCAGACAGAGGCCGAACAGCTCCCTTTTCCAGATCGCCGAGACGCAGGGGGCCGATCGCCACCCGCACCAGCCGCAGGCAGCCGACGTCAAGCGCTTCGAGCATGCGTCGGATCTGGCGGTTGCGTCCTTCTTCCAGCACCACCTCCAGCCAGGCATGCTTTTCGCCCTGACGCAGAATGGTAACCGAGCGGGCGCTCAGCCGCTCCCCCTCATGCAGCACGCCGGCAGCAAGCGTCTTGACGAGGTCGGCATCGGCCAGCCGATCGATCTGCACATGGTAGGTTTTGGGCACATGAGTCTCGGGATCGAGCAGCGCCTGCGCAAATTCCGTATCGTTGGTGAACAGCAGCAGCCCTTCGCTCGCCTTGTCCAGCCGCCCCACGGGCGAGACATGTGTGGCCGCGACATCTTTCAGGCAGTCGAACACGGTTGCCCTGCCCTGCGGGTCGTGGCGCGTGGTCACCAGGCCGCGCGGCTTGTTCAGCATGAGATAAAGCGGCGCTTCCGCCTCCACCGGCGCGCCATCGACGCTGAGGCGTACTTTGTCGAGATCGACCCAATGCGTGGCATCCTGCACGACCTGCCCATCGACACGCACCCGGCCATCGGCGATCAGCAGCTCGGCTTGCGTGCGCGAACAGAAGCCGAGTTTCGAAAGCGCGCGCGGCAGGGTCACGCGCTTTCCCTCTTCGGCGATGGGACGAGACATGCGGTTCGCCGTGGCTGGAGCGGGTGTGCCGCCACGCCTGGTGGATGCCGGCACCTGCCGTTTGCGTCCGCTTTTCATCACTGTATCCTCAAGCGCGCCCTGCTCGGTTGACCGGCGGGGCCCTGCTATCCTAAGGGAGCCATGGAGCCGGAGCAAAGGGCCGAAACCGGCATGTTGCGATGGCGCCGGCCCTGCCCGGATCTTTCGAGGTGGGTCCTCGCGCGCATCGCGGCTTTTCCACCATGCCCGGCCTCGGCCTTACTGGACAGGGCTTATCTTTGGAAGGGAATGCGCCTGTGAACATCGATTATATTGCTCGTGAACTCGTTACGCTGCGCGACTATTGGCGCTATGCCATCTCCCGCTTCAACGCCGCCGATCTGAGCTATGGCCATGGCACGACCACGGCCGGGGACGACGCGGCCTTTCTCCTGCTCGACTCGCTCGACCTGCCGATCGACCGTCTGGACCCGTTCCTCGATGCGCGCCTCCTGGCGGATGAGCGCCGACTCCTTGTCGAGCGGATCGAAGCCCGGGTGACGACCCGCAAGCCCTCCGCCTATCTCACCGGCCGCTCCTATATTCAAGGTGTTCGGTTTTACGTCGATGAGCGCGTTATCGTCCCGCGCTCGCATTTAGGCGAATTGCTGTTCAGCGAATATCTCAATCCCGAAGGCTCCTCGTTCCTGCCCGATCCCACATCGGTGGAAAGCGCATTGGATCTGTGCACCGGCTCCGGCTGCCTCGCGGTCCTGGCGGCCAAATTCATGCCGAATGCAAAGGTCGATGCGGTCGATCTGTCGGCTGATGCACTGGATGTGGCGCGGATCAATCTGCGCGAGCATGAAGTGGAAAATCAGGTGACGCTCCACCAAGGCGATCTTTTCGCGCCGCTCAAGGGCAAGACCTACGACCTGATCATCACCAATCCGCCCTATGTCGATCACGCCGCCCTGGCCGGCTATCCGCCGGAATTCCAGGCCGAGCCGGCTATGGCGCATGATGGCGGCGAAGATGGGCTGGATCTCGTGCGGCAGATCCTCGACCAGGCCGGAGCCTTTCTCAATCCGGACGGTGGCCTGCTCTGCGAGATCGGTTCCGGCCGGGAAATCCTGGAAGAAGACTATCCGCATCTCGATTTCGTCTGGCTGGAAACGGCAGAATCGCAGGATGCGGTCTTCTGGATCAGCGCTGAGGCCTTTGCGGATTGATACCGCATGGAAGGCGCTCCCGAACGGACTTATACGCATTCTCGTTGAAAGGAATCCATAGGATGATCCAGGCTTGACCGCCGGCTAGGCGCGAGGCGCAGGGCGATGCTGCCGCATCGTCCAAGCGTCGCAACAACGCCGGAGGTCAAGCCTAGACCACCTCCGGCCGCCTTCCCGCCTAAGCCCCTAAGCATCAACCTCAACATCATCGTGTACGCTTGCTCGCCGATGCATGCTGACTTAGCGCTTCCGGAATATTGCAAACGTCATATAGAAATATAGGCGTATATATTACAAAATACTTTAGTTTTTCTAGTTACTAATTTCACACAGGCATCAATATTATTGAAAGACCCTGAAACTTCTTTCCCATCTCAGGGTTAGCAGGGGGCGCACCAACGGACGGACCGCTTCCAGCGGGGTGCGCCACGGGATCGCCAGCAGGCGCTTTATCGGATGGCCGTCCATCCATGCGGCTCGTCGCGATCATACACATTCATTGGAGGAATACCCATGCGACTCAAATTGCTTGCAGTCACGCTGATGACCTGCGGTCTGGCAACGGCAGCCGTTGCGCAGTCCGGTGGCAGCACCGGTGGCAGCACCGGCACCGGCACAACGGGCAGCGGCACCACGGATACGATGGGCACCGGCACGGGCGGCGCCAGCGGTACAGGCACGGGCAGTGGCACCGGTGGCACGACGGGCACCGACATGAACTCCGGTGCAGGCACCACGACAGGGACCAACACGACTGGGACCGGCGCGCCCGCAAGCACCAGCCCCGGCACCACCGGCAATCACAGCAACACCACAACCAACCCTGGTGGCAACTGCGTCGAAGGCAACACCAGTGACGACGGTGTGAAGAAGGATTGCTGACGGGTCATCATCCGACCCATCTATCTTGCCTCCCCAGACGAGAGACTATTTCCGGTGCTCCTCGCACCGGAAATAGATTTGGCCAGACAACACACTTCCTTGAGCAGTCGTTGGAAACCGCTGACCTTCAAGTTGAAGAGCGTTGACCCTGGGCATTTTGCGCCATGCGTCCACCCACCCGCCTCGCCAACGAATGAGAAGTGTCTTTCGAAAAGATCCGCCTTATCAAGATCACGGCGTTCTTTGAAAGCGCTACCTACGCGCGAATGAAATGACATTATTAGATTTGATTGATCAATTATCGAGTGATCCATATTTTTCGATGTCTAAAATTGCCCGTCCGCACGTCCATCCCAGGATATAGCTGCCGTAACCGCAAATAACTCGGGATTTGCTAGGCGAACTTTACGATTTTTTGCATGCGTCACTGATAAATTCGCTCTTGCTGAACAGGCGCGATGCGCTCAATGGTCAGGCAGGGAGAGAAATTTGGCGGTCATTGCGGCAATTCGTCAGCTTTTTACGGTGAGTTCGGATAATCCCGACCTCTTGAAGGCGCAGCATCGTGCCTTCACCCGGCAGATGCCGATGATGTATTTGATTCTCCTGTCGAGCACCTGGGCGCTCGCCGCGACCCATATGAGCTCCACGCCCGGCTGGCTGACGATCGGCATCCCGATGGTGCTGACCATCGGCTGTGTCACCAGAATCTTCTTCTGGTGGCGGACACGACATGCGGAGCCCACACCGGAACGGGCCTATCTGGTCCTGCGTCGCACCAACGCGCTTTCCGTGGGCATCGCCGTTGCCTTCACCGCCTGGTCCTTCCTGTTGGTGCCCTATGGGGATGCCTATGCGCAGAGCCATGTCGCCTTTTACATGGCGATCACCGTCATTTCCTGCATCTTCTGCCTGACGCATGTGCGCTCGGCTGCCTTGATCGTCACACTGATCGTCAACGGCGCCTTTATCGTCTTCTTCCTGTCCTTGGGTCAGGCGACCTTTGCTGCCATTACCATCAATGTGGCGCTGGTCTGCTTCGGGATGATGTCGATCGTCTTCACCAATTACCGGCATTTCGAGCAGATGGTGGTCTCGCAGCAGCAGACCCAGGCGCTCAGCAATGAAAATCTGCGGCTGGCCAATGTCGACCGGCTGACCGACCTGCCCAACCGGCGCGCCTTCTTTTCGCATCTGGAAAGCATGCTGCAGGACGCCGAGCACGGCGGCAAGCGGCTCGCTCTGGGGATCATCGATCTCGACGGATTCAAGCCGATCAACGATCTCTACGGCCACTCCGTCGGCGATCGGCTGCTGATCGAAATCGGCCGGCGGCTTGCCCAGCAGCCGCCGAATGTCCTGGCCTTCCGGCTGGGTGGCGATGAGTTCGCGGTGGTCGTCACCGAGGCATCGAGCGACCAGCAGCTAATCGATGGCGGCAACGTACTGACCGAGCGGCTGCATCTGCCGATCCAGATGCCCGAAGCGACCGTCCGGGTCTCCGCATCGATCGGCATCGCCGTCTATCCCGATCTTGCCGGTACGGCCGAGCAGCTTTTCGACCGCGCCGATTATGCCCTCTACCACGCCAAGAAGGCGCGCCGCGGCGGCGCCGTTCTTTTTACCAGTGATCACGAGCGGCGCATCAATATCGAAACGCGCATCGAACAGGCACTGAAGCAATGTGACCCGGCGCAAGAGCTATCGATCGTCTTTCAGCCGATCATCGACCTGCGCGATGGCGCCATCATGGGCTTTGAGAGCCTGGCGCGCTGGGAGAGTCCCACCCTTGGCCGCGTGCCGCCGTCGCGCTTCTTCCCGATTGCAGAACGGGCGGGCATCGTTGGCATGCTGACACGTCCGCTCCTGCAAAAAGCGCTCGCCATTGCGCGCGGCTGGGAAGGCGGAATGCGCCTGTCCTTCAACCTCTCGGCGCAGGACCTCACATCGGCCGAGAGTGTTCTGGCGCTGGTGTCGATCGTCAATGCCAGCGGCTTCGATCCGCATCGCCTGGATTTCGAAATCACCGAAACGGCTTTCACCCATGATTTCGATCAGGTGGAGCGCTCGGTCGACATGTTGCGCGCGCTTGGCTGCGGCATTTCGCTTGATGATTTCGGTATCGGCTATTCCAGCTTGACGCGGCTGCATGCGCTGCCGCTGACCAAGATCAAGATCGACCGCAGCTTCGTCAGTGCGCTGCATCAGCGGCCGGCAAGCTTCAAGATCGTCAAATCGGTTCTCGCGCTCAGCCGTGACATGGAGCTGGAATGCGTGGTGGAAGGCGTGGAGACCGGCGAGGAACTGGCCGTTCTCCAGCGATTGGGCGCTGTCTTCGTCCAGGGCTATCTCTTCTCCCCGCCTCTGGCGGAGGCGGAGGTCTCAAGCTTCCTGGTCCACTATCCCGAGCGGCGCATCGCCTGACACAGTTCGCCTGACAGGGCGTAAGAGCTGCTGGCGACGCCGGGACCAAAGTTTCGCAGCGTGGTCATGGGCCATACAGCTAGGCCGGATCGACCCATCATTTCAGCAAGGACAGACCCGTGTCGGCATCGAAAAGATGCATCTGGTTCATGTTCACCGAGAGCGGCAGGCTTTGGCCGGCCTTCGGCGCCGCTTCGGGATCGATGCTGGCGCAGAGCGCGGCACCGGCCAGGGTGAAATAGATCATCGTGGCGGGGCCAAGCGGCTCGACGAGTTCGACATCGGCGTCGAGCTTGGCGAAACCGAGGCGATCCTGGCGTACCGAAAGCGCTTCCGGACGAAGCCCGAGCGTGACGGCTCGGCCGGCATGGGACGCGTAGGCGCAGAGCCTGCCGGGCGGAACAGGCAGGCTGCGGCCATCCGCCAGCCTGACGGAGAGCCCGTCGGCCTCGGCCTCCAGCCTGGCATCGAGAAAATTCATGGCCGGCGAGCCGATGAAGCCGGCGACAAAGCGGCTGGCAGGGCGATGATAGAGCACCTGCGGCGGGCCTGCCTGCTCGATCAGCCCGTCCTTCATCACGACGACGCGGTCGGCCATGGTCATCGCCTCGACCTGATCATGGGTGACATAGACGGTGGTCGTCGGCAGGATCTGATGGAGCCGTTTGATCTCCGTGCGCATCTGCACGCGCAGCTTGGCATCGAGGTTCGACAGCGGCTCATCGAAGAGAAAGACCTTGGGATTGCGAACGATCGCCCGGCCCATCGCCACGCGCTGGCGCTGGCCGCCGGACAGCTGGCCCGGCCGGCGGTCGAGCAGCTCTTCAATATGCAGCGTTTCCGCCGCGCGTACGATGCGGCTGGCGATCTCGCTCTTCGACAGACGCTGCTGCTCCAGACAGAAGGAGATGTTTTCCCGCACCGACATATGCGGATAGAGCGCATAGTTCTGGAAGACCATGGCGATATCGCGCTTGCCTGGGCCAAGGCGGTTGACCACCTGGCCGCCGATGACGATCTCGCCAGCGGTGATGTGCTCCAGCCCCGCGATCATTCGCAGCGTGGTGGACTTGCCGCAGCCGGAGGGGCCAACGAAGACCACGAATTCCTTGTCCTCGATCTCCAGATCGATACCGCGCACGGCCTCGTAGATACCGTAGGACTTGACGACGTCTCTCAGTTCCAGTCTTGCCATCTTCGCCTCCCCTACTTCTCGTTGAGCCAGACAAGCATGGCCCCGGCCTCGCGATTGGCCCAGAGGTGATAGGGAATGGCCTTGAAGGCGCGTGTCTTGAGGTGCGGTGGCGCCGTGCGGTAGAGCCC
The DNA here is from genome assembly GCF_900109605.1 of Xaviernesmea oryzae. Lineage (GTDB taxonomy): Bacteria > Pseudomonadota > Alphaproteobacteria > Rhizobiales > Rhizobiaceae > Xaviernesmea > Xaviernesmea oryzae. The sequence goes on along the minus strand of NZ_FOAM01000021.1, from coordinate 36,935 downwards.
GCCCCAATCCTGCGTCTCCGCCTCCAGCGCTTCGCCCGACAGCACGGTGGCGCCACCCAAAAGATCGGGTTCGAAATGAACCTCCAGAGCCGCATCGGCCGGCAGGCGCAGCCGCTGCGGCTCGGTGCCGATGTCCGTTTCCTCCACGCAGTAAACCACCGGCCCCCGGCGCAGCGCCACGCGGCCGGCATCCTCGCTGACAGCCGGATGGGCATAAAGGCGGTCGACGGGCATATCGAAAGACAGGCGGATCTCGTCGCCATTGCGCCAGACCCGGCGGATCGCCGCATAGCCTTTTACCGTGCAAGCGGCCATATCGACCGCCTTACCATCGATGCTGAGGCGAGCCCCGCGGCACCAGCCGGGAACGCGCAGGTGGAGCGTGAACTCCGCGTCGGCCTCAAGAGTGAGCCGGATCGCGACATCGCCGTCCCAGGGATAGTGCGTCTCCTGTGACAGGCGGACGAGCTTGCCGCCGAGATCGAGTTCGCCAGTCCCGGCGGCATAGAGATGCACGGCCAGCGCGTCGTCTTTGGCGGAATAGACATATTGGCCGAGCGAGGTGATCATCCGCGCAATGTTGGTCGGGCAGCAGGGGCAATAATGCCACTTCCAGCGACGGTTCTGGCCGTGACTTTCCAGCACGTTCTCGTAGAAATAATGCTCGCCGTCGCGGGCAATGCCGGAGAGCGCGCCGTTATAGAGCACGGTTTCCAGCCGATCGGTATATTGGGCGTCGAGATCGAGCTGCGCCATGCGGTGGCTGAAAAAGCCGAGCGCCACGGCCGCGCAGGTTTCGGCATAGGCGGTTTCGTTCGGCAGATCGAATTCGCGGGTAAAGCCCTCGTTCGAGGCCGAGGGGCCGAGGCCGCCCGTTACATAAAGCTGACGCTCCACGAGGTTGTTGAACAGCCGGTCGCAGGCGGCTTTGAGCGTCGGATCGTCATTCTCATGGGCGAGGTCGACCATGGCGGAGAGCAGATACATGGCGCGCACGGCATGGCCGACGACCTGCGTCTGCTCGCGCACCGGCATATGGGCCTGGCTATAGGCATAGGTGGTGTAGACGTAATCGGCCGGGTCTTCGCCGCGCTTGCGGGCCTCCTCGTCGTAATAGGAGGGCATCTGCCCGCGCTCGTCGACAAAGAAGGTAGCGAGCGACAGATGCCGGGGATCGCGGGTGACGCGATAGAGCTTGACCAGCGCCAGCTCGATTTCTTCATGCGCATCGTAGCCGCGCAACTTGCCCGGCTCGGGACCGAAGGTGTCGATGATATGGTCGACGGCGCGGATCATCACGTCGAGGAAGCGGCGCTTACCGGTCGCCTGAAAATAGGCGACGGCGCCTTCCAAGAGATGGCCCATGGAATACATTTCATGCAGGTCGCGCAGATTGGTCCAGCGCTTTTCCGGTTCGCGGCGAATGAACCAGCTGTTGAGATAGCCGTCCGCCATCTGCCCCTGTTCGAGCTTTTCGACGATGGAGTCGATCTTCGCCTCGATATCCGGGTTGGGATGCGTCTTCAGCGTATAGCTTGCCGCCTCGATCCACTTGCCGAAGTCGCTGTCGAAAAAATGCTGCATCGACAGGCCGCTCGGCTGGATTGGCCGGGCGAGCGGCGCCGGCGGCTTGCCGAAATCGAGAACCTCCAGAAAGCCCTCCTCCTTCAGCCGCATGTGCTGGGTAGGGATCGTCACCTCGCGCACGGTGCGCGTCCAGCTTTCCCAGAAACCGCCGGTGAAGGTGACGCGGCTGTGATCGGCGGGAACAAAGCGCGTCTTAAGCGAGGATGGGGTCGGATCGGAAGCAGACATGAAGACACCTTCTGCGGGACTGGCGGCGCATGCAGCCGCCTTCCCGGACATGGAAGCTTTGGGAACGGAATGGGTGGAGGCGCTCATTTGACGGCGCCGGCCGTCAGCCCGCGCACGTAATAGCGCTGGAGGGCGAGGAAGAGCAGGATGCAGGGCAGCATCGTCACCGCGATGCCCGCTTGCAGCGCGCCCCAGTCGATGATGCCGTAAATGCCGGAGGAGACGTTCACCAGCATGATCGGCAGGGTGAACTTGTTCTGGTCGGAGAGGAAGATCAGCGCCGCCAGGAACTCGTTCCAGGAATTGAGGAAGGCGAACATGGCGACGGTGGCGACCCCCGGCAGGGCGATCGGCAGCATGATCCGCCGCAGGATGGTCGCCTGAGAGGCACCATCGATCCTCGCCGCCTCGATCAGCGCACGCGGCACCGCATCGAAGGCATTGCGCATCATAAAGATCGAGAAGGGCAGCTGGAAGGTGACATAGATCAGCACCAGCCCGGTCAGGCTGTTTTGCAGCTTCAGGAATTTCAAGATCAGGAACAGCGGCGTGAGGATCGACTGGAACGGGATCATCATGGTCGCCATGACGATCATGAACAGCGCCGACTGGCCGGGAAAGCGGAACTTGGAAAAGCCATAGCCGGCGGGAACGGCGACGAGGATGGTCAGGGCCACCGTGCCGAGTGCGATCAGCACGGAATTGGTGGCATAGACATACCAGCCCGCGCCCACACCCTCCAGCCGGCGATAATTCTCTAGCGAAAAGCTCTTGGAAAACAAGGCGGCGGGATGGGCAAGCGCCTCAGCCGCCGGCTTGAACGAATTGGCGAGCGACCAGACGACCGGCATCAGGAAGATTAGGGCGGCAACGAGACCGGCCAGAGCGAAGCCCCAGAAGGACAGGCGCTCGGACAAGGGCTGCTGCGCAGGGATGCGGCGAATGCGCTCCATCACGATTCCTCCGGACGCTGGCGCAGGAAGGCGAGCTGAACCGAGCTGATTGCCACCAGCACGACCAGAAGGACGAAGGACATGGCCGCGCCATAGCCCAGTCGATAGGAGGAGAAGGAGGCGAGATAGATCGAGAACACCGCCGAGATCGTGCTGTTGGACGGGCCGCCCTGGGTGATGATGAAGAATTGGTCAAAGGCGAGCATCGACGAGGTGACGTTCAGCACCAGCGCAAGCAGCAGCGAATTGCGCATCAGCGGCAGGGTGATCCGGCGAAAGCGCGAGAAGACGCTGGCGCCGTCGATCTTGGCGGCCTCGATCACGTCGGCCGGAATGGCCTGCAGACCGGTGAGCAGGATCACCATGGTGAAGCCAGCGGTCTTCCAGACAACCATGAGGATGATGACACCAAGCGCCGGCCAGAAGCTTTCCAGCGGACGCGGCGCGCTATCGACCAGGCCGGCGCCGCGCAGCAATTGCGCGAAGACGCCGCTATCGGGGTTCAAGAGCCACATCCAGAGCGTGGACGCTGCTCCGAAGCCGATGACCACAGGCATGAAATAGACCGTGCGAAACAGGCCAGCGAGCCTGAGCGGCCGGTCGACCAGCAGCGCCAGCGGCAACGCGACGGCCATGATCGCGGCCGTGACCAGCACGGTATAGAGCAGGGTGAAGCCGAGCGAATGCCAGAGCTGCATGTCATGGGCAAGCTCTGCATAATTAGCGAGCCCAATGAATTTCACCCGGCCGAGCAGCGGCCAATTGTGCAGGCTCATCCACAGCGTCATGCCGAGCGGGATCAGGAAAAGGCCGGTGATGAAGACCAGGCTTGGCGCCATGAAGAGGAGGCCGAGCCAGCCTTTCGGCTCGGCCGGCTGAGCCAGAGGCCGCGCTGCCGGCGTTGGCGCCGCAGGTGCTGGAGAGGTGGGAAAGGCCAAGATCCGGCTCCTTCATGGGCATGAACAGGCGGTCCCTCATCGCGGGTCCGGCGGATGGGCGGCAAAGGCTGCTTGCCGCGACGGTCACTGCCGTCGCGCGTGCCACATTCAAGGTGAATCCTCGGATCAGGCCCGAGGATGACGTCGCGGGGTCGGTTTTGCGGAAGCGGAGACGGCAAGCGAAGCGACATCGCCCCCGCGCGCCGTCAACAACCGCCGAGACGGCTGAAGACACCACGTCCGCAATAAGCCTCCGCCATGCTCGAGACCGACCCGAGCATGGCGAGATCCTCGAAACCTTACGGGTTGGTCCGCTCAAGGATCTTGGTGAAGTCCTCCTGCGCCTTCTTGATCGCGCCATCGACATCGTCGCCGAAGATCGTGCCCTGGATCAGGTTGAGGAAGGGGCCGGTGCGGCTGACGAAGAGTTCGTCCGAGGAGAAGGTGTAGGGCGTGCGGGCCTTGGACAAGACGTCATAGGCAACGAGATTGCGCTTGTCGAAGCTGGCATAGGCATCGGCCGCGAGATCCGTGCGCGAGGGCATGCCGGATTCCTTGGTGATGTAGACCTGCTCTTCCGGCGACATGTAGAAGTCGACGAAATCGAGAAGAACTTTCTTCTTCTCCTCGCTGATGCCCTTCATTACGGCCAGCGTGTCGCCACCGGCAAAGGACGAAACGCCTCCCTTCGGGCCGGGGATCGGCGCGACCGCGAATTTCACATCAGGATATTTGCTGGTCAGAAGATTGACGATGTAGGAGCCGGTCATCAGCACGCCGACCTTGCCGGAGGCGAAGGCTTCCACGGCATTGTTGCCATTGCCGGAGCGCGAGGTGGGATGGATGGCGCCAGCCTTCTGCATGTCGCGATAGGCGGCAACCGTCTCGCGGAAAGCCGGCGTATCGACCGTTGCCGTGCGGCCATCCTCGCTGAGAATATCGGCGCCGGCGGCCCAGAGATGCGGCAGGAAGTCGTAGATCAGCCAGCTGCCGGAATTGGCGACGAAATAGAAGCCGTAGGTCTCATTGCCCAGCGCGGTGATCTTCTTGGCATCGGCGGCGATTTCTTCGAGCGATGCGGGGGCCTTGTTGGGGTCGAGCCCGGCCTTCTGGAAAAGGTCGGTGTTGTAGGCAATGATCGAGGCATCGGGCAGCGCCGGCACGCCGTAGATCTTGTCGCCATAGGTGGCAAGACGGATGTGCGAGGGGCTCATGGCCTGGAAATAGGACCGGCTCTTGGCAAACTCGGTGATGTCCTCAAGGCCTTCGGCGGCGGCAAAGGTGGGCAGATAGATCAGGTCCAGCACCGCGCCATCCGGCGGCTCGCCGCCGGCAATGGCGGCGCCCAGCTTCGGCACCATCTGCTCGGCGGTGATCTGCGTCACCGTGATCTTGTCGCTGTGCTTGGCGTTGTAGTGGTCGGCCAGCCCCTGCAGGACGGCGCCGGAGGAGGTGCGCACCCACAGCGTCACATCCGTGGCATGGGCAGAGGTGGATGCGAGCGCCGTGCTGGCGGCAAGCGAAAGCGCGGCAAGCGCCCAGCGGATCTTGAGCATAATCGTTCCCTCTTTTGATTGCCGTCAGTCGGCTGCGAATGACGTAAAGCAACGGTAATCGAGAAATTTCCAGCTGTCGACATGATGGACACACACAGAAACACAGATTCTGCTAAAACCTTTTATCAACACGGATATTTTTTGCTAAAAGCTTTTATCAACTGGTAAAACCAGGTTATGAAGACGCAGATGCAGCAAGGGACGCCGAAGCCTCACGCCTGCGCAACACCTTCATTGACGCGTCATCGAGCAGAGCAAATGCGCACAGCGAAACGGAGCCGGAGAGCAAGACTGTGAGCGAGGAACCGCCCCGCAGACGCACGATCCGCGATGTCGCCAAGGCGGCCGGGGTTAGTATTTCCACGGCGTCCAACGCGCTGAACGGCATCGGACGGACCAATCCCGAGACACGGGAGAAGGTGCGCCGCATTGCGGAGCAGATCGGCTTTCGCCCGAATGCGCTGGCGCGCAGCCTTTTGACCAAGCGCAGCCATTCGATCGGCATCATCACCAACGACACCTATGGCCGCCTGACCCTGCCCATGACGGCAGGCGTCTCGGAAGCGCTGGTCGACCATGGCGTATCCGCCTTTCTCTGCGCCACCAATAACGATCCGCGCCTGGCGCAATTGCATCTCGAAGCGCTGCTCGACAAGCAGGTGGATGGCATTATCTTCACCGCCACACGGGCGGACCTGACGCCGCCCATCGACCTCACCCGGCTGGCGATACCGGTGGTCTACGCCTTCGCAATCGGACCACCGACGGCTCCTACCTTTATTCCAGACGATGCACAGGGCGCCCGGCTGGCCGTTCAGCATCTCCTGGATCGCGGCTACCGCCGCATCCTCCACATCACCGGGCTCGAAGACTACCTGGCCGCCCAGCTTCGCGCCGAGACCTATCGCGATCTCGCAGGCGCTGAACTGGATGTGCTGTTCGGCGAATGGACGGAGGAATGGGGCCACGAGGCCGTGCGCCTGGTGATGGAGCGCGGAGGGGACCTGCCGGAGGCGATCTTCTGCGGCAGCGACGAAATCGCACGCGGCGTCATCGATGCCCTGCGCGATCGCGGGCTGAAAGTGCCCGAGGACGTGGCCGTTGTCGGCTTCGACAATTGGCGGGTGATCGCCACGCAGACCCGCCCGCCCCTGACGACCATCGACATGGAACTGAAGGAACTGGGCCGCCGCGCCGGCCTGGCCATGCTCGATCTGACGCGCGGGCTGCCGGTCGAACCCGGCATCACCCGCCTGCCCTGCAGCCTGGTAGTCAGACGATCCTGCGGCGCCTGATCGAGAAATCGGCTTTCAATGGGGCGGCTGGAAGATCGATGCCCATGTCTCGACCAATGCTTCCCTGACCTCCCTAGAGGCGGCAGGAAACCTGGGTCGCGCGTCTGTCACGCTTCCTGTCAAACGCCTTATTCAATCCCGGTTTCACTCTGGCGGCCGGATGCGCTACATGCGCAAGACGGGAGCGTGCGCGAGCGGCGATAGGAGGCTGATGTGCAGACGGAGCAGGCGGTGTTGCGGATGTCGGTGGCGATGACGGTGCTGGTCGCCGCCGTTGGCATCGTCTTCGGCCTGCTGTCCGGCTCTTTCGCCATCGTCTTCGACGGCATTTACGCGCTCACCGACGCGACCATGACCCTCGTTGCCCTGCTTGTTTCCCGGCTGATTGCCGCCGCCGCCGTCAGCGGCCCCGCCACCGGCAAGCTGGCGGATCGCTTCACCGTCGGTTTCTGGCATCTGGAGCCGATGGTGCTGGCGCTGAATGGGCTGATGCTGATGACGGCGGCGATCTATGGGCTGATCAATGCCGTGGGCAGCGTGATGACCGGTGGACGGGAGCTCGCCTTCGGGCAGGCGATCATCTATGCCGTCGCGACCCTGGCGATCACGCTTGTCATGGCCTTTTTCGCACAGCGGGCCAATCGCACCATCCGGTCAGACCTGGTGGCGCTCGATGTCAAGGCCTGGATCATGTCGGCGGCGCTCACGGCCGCCTTCCTCCTGGCCTTCATCATCGGCGCGCTGGTCGAAGGCAGCGACCGCGCCTGGATCGCGCCCTATATCGACCCAGTGGCCCTCGGCCTGGTCAGCCTCGTCATCCTGCCCATGCCCTTTTCCACTGTCCGCCAGGCCTTGGCTGACATCTTGCTGGTCACGCCGCTGGACCTCAAGCGCCATGTGGACGAGGTGGCGAGCGCGGTGGTCCAGCGCCACGGCTTCCTCTCCTACCGCGCCTATGTCGCCAAGGTCGGCCGCGGCCGGCAGATCGAGCTCTATTTCATCGTACCGAAAGACTGGCCAGCCAAGCGTCTGGAAGAATGGGACGCCCTGCGCGACGAAATCGGCGATGCGCTGGGCGAGGCGAGCCCCGATCGCTGGCTCACAATTGCCTTTACCACCGACCCGGAATGGGCCGAGTGACCGACGGCTCAGATGGTGAGCCGCTGACATGGTCCGCGTTTGCGACTAGACTGCCGTTTGTTCCGGCCTCCTGACTTACATGACCGCCAGTCGGTTTCCGCTCTGGTCGAAGACATGCAGCCGCTCTTTGGGCAGATTGATCCGTAGCGTGGCTTGAGGCTGGAGGAGCGCGCGGTCGGTCGTGAACAGTTTGAAACTTTCGCCGTGAACGATGAGATGGAGAATGATGCCAAGGCCGGTCGGCTCCACCAGCTCGACCGCGGCGTCGATCTGGCCGTCTGGCGCGACCGTCACATGCTCAGGGCGAATGCCGAGTGTTACGGTCTCACCATCGGCTGCGGGAATGCGGACCGAGAGCGGAAGCCTGTAGCCCCTGGAGAGAACCACCGTGCTGTTCTCAGGTCCCTGCTCGCAGCGTCCCTCCAGGAAATTCATGCCTGGCGAACCGATGAAGCCGGCCACGAACAGGTTTGCGGGTCGGTCGTAGAGGTCGAGCGGCGCACCAATCTGCTGCACGGAGCCGGCATTCATCGCCACGATCCGCGAGGCGAGCGTCATGGCTTCGATCTGATCATGGGTCACATAGACCGAGGTCGCGCCGAGTTCGGCATGCAGGCGCTTGATCTCGGCGCGCATCTGCTCGCGCAGCCGGGCGTCGAGATTGGAGAGCGGCTCGTCGAAGAGAAAGGCCTTCGGCTTGCGCACGATGGCGCGCCCCATGGCGACGCGCTGGCGTTGTCCGCCGGACAGCGCCTTAGGCCGGCGCTCCAGATAGGGATCGAGGCCGAGCTTCCCGGAGGCGGCGCTGACGGCGGCGGCGATGACCTCCTTCGAGCGGCGGCGCAGGCGCAGGCTGTAGCTCATGTTGTCGGCGACATTCATATGCGGATAAAGCGCATAGGACTGGAAGACCATCGCGATGTCGCGGTCCTTTGGCTTCAGGTCGTTGACGCGCTGCCCGTCGATGGTGAGCGTGCCCGAGGTGATGTCCTCCAGCCCCGCGATCATGCGCAGCAAGGTGGATTTGCCGCAACCCGAGGGGCCGACGAGCACGACGAATTCACCGTCCTTGATGTCGAGATCGACCTCGCTGAGAACCGAATGGGTGCCGAAGGATTTGCCGACGCGGCTGAGCGCGATGGATGCCATGAGACTAACCTTTCACGGCGCCGGCCGTCAGGCCTTGCACGAGATAGCGTTGAATGAGCAGGAAGAACAGGCAGGCCGGGATCAGCGCCATGACGCCCGCCGCCATCATCTGCCCGAAATCGACGGAGAACTTCGACACGAAGGTCAGCAGCCCGACCGGGAAGGTCGCGCTCGTATTGCCGGAGATCAGCATCAGCGCGAAAAGAAGCTCGCTCCAGGCCGCGGTGAAGACGAAACCGAGCGTGGCGGCGATGCCGGGCAGCGTCAGCGGGAGAATGATTTGCCGGAAGGCGATGAAGCGGCTCGCCCCGTCGATCATCGCCGCTTCCTCCAGATCCTTAGGGATACCGTCGAAGAAGGACTGCATCAGGAAGGTCGCGAAGGGAACGTTGAAGGCGGTATAGACGATCACAAGGCCCGTCAGGCTGTTGGTCAGGCCGAGTGGCGACAGCATCTTGAAGATCGGCGCCACCAGCATGACCAGTGGAAACATTTGGGTGATCAGCATCAAGGCCACGATGGCGTATTTGCCCCGAAAGCGGAAACGGGACAGGGCATAGCCAGCCAGCGACGAAAGCACCGTGACGGCAACCGACGTGGAGCAGGCCACAATCAGGCTGTTCTTGAAGAAGGTCGGAAAGGCGCTGTTTTCGATGACAAAGCGATAGTGTTCGAAGGTCGTATGCGATGGCCACAAGCGAACGCCTTCGCTGTAGAGAAGATCGTTGGGCGTGACCGATACCTTCAACAGCCAGAACAGCGGAAACAGCGCGAAGACGATATATGCGAGAATGGCCGCGCGGTGCGCGATGGTCATGAGGATTCTGCCGGTCACGGGGTCAATCCTTCTCGATCAGGCGCTGGCGGATCACGACGATCAGCATCGAATAGGCCAGCAGCAGGACCAGGAGAACGAGCGCGATGGCCGAGGCATAGCCGAAGTCGAGCCGGCGGAACGCCTGGGTGAAAATATAGCTCGCGACGATCTGGGTGCGGTCGGCCGGACCGCCATTGGTCATGACGATGATGAGATCGGCGAAATTGGCGATCCAGACGGTTCTGAGCAGAATCGTGATGGCGATGGTGGGCGCGAGAAACGGCAGGGTGATCGACAAAAACCGCTGCAGCGGTCCTGCCCCGTCGATGGCCGCCGCCTCGTAGATATCGCGCGGAATGGCCTGGAGCGCGGCAAGCAGGGTGATGGCGAAGAAGGGAATGCCCCACCAGACATTGGCGATGATCGGCCCCCACATGGCGAGATGCGGATCGGCGAGGATGTTGTCAGGCGCCGAAAGGATCCCCAGTGCCGCCATCCAATGCGGCAGCGGGCCAATCACCGGATTGAAGAGCCAGGCCCAGTTGAGACCGGCGAGAAAGGTGGGCACCGCCCAGGGAAGAAAAACCAGCGCCTGTGCAAGACCACGTCCGGGAAAGGGCTTGTCGAGCAAGAGCGCCAGCACGAGACCTAAGGCGAATTGAAGAAAGACCGAGGCGCCGGTCCACCACAACGTGTTCTTCAGCGCGCGATAGAAGGCATCGTCGCGCGCAAGCGTCTTGAAATGCTCCAAGCCGATAAAGGCGCCGGAGAAGGGATTGAGCAGCTGAATGTCCCGGAACGCGTAGGACAGGCCGAGAAGAAGCGGCACCAGCATCACGGCGACGATCAGCGTCAGCACCGGCGCGGCATAAAACCAGGGCTCGGCCGCATCGGCAAAGCGGCGCATTGCGGGCTTTCTCGCGGCGCCGGATCGCACGGCTTCGGGGTGGGACATGGAAGGCTCCTCGCGCGCGGGCGACAGACGGCGCAAAGGCCATCACGCACCGCAATCGGCGGCAGTCTGTCAGCATACGGGGTGGAATGCCCGAGGCGGCGCCCCGGGCATGTGCTTGAGACAGGATTTACTTGGACGACAGGAACTTCTGCTGCGCCTTGGTCATGTAATCCGCCCACTGCTTGGCAAGCTCTTCCGGGGTGATGTCGCCGAGCAGGGCTTCCTGCGAGGTCTTGATGACAAGAGAGTCCTTGAAGAAGGCGAACTCTTCCAGATGCGTCGGCATCTTGGTCGGCACGGCATTCTTGTCCGCCAGCTCGTCGAACCAGCCCTTGAACTGCTCGCTGGCGTAGAACGGATCCTTTTCCGCTGCGAGATGCACGGGCAGCGCGCCCGTCTTCTTGTTCCAGGCGATGTTGCCCTCCGGACCTTCAAGCGTCTCGATCAGCTTCCAAGACAGATCCTTGTTGGCCGAAGACGCCATCATCGACCAGCCGGCAAAGCCGATGGTCGGGAATGCCTTGCCATCCGGGCCCTTCGGAATGCCGGTCACGCCGAAATCCTCAGCCTTCATGCGCTGGGCAATGGCGATCAGCGCGTCCGGGTCCTGGTCGAGGAAGGCGCAGGTGCCCGAATAGAAACCGGCCACGATCTCGTTGAAGCCCCAGTTGACGCTGTCCTTCGGCGCATAGCCGTTTTTGTAGAGGTCGATCACATAGGTCAGCCCCTTGATCCAGCCGGGGCTGTCGAAGGTGGACTTTCCATCCTCTGTGAAGAAGGCGTTCGAGCCAGCCATCGACGCGCCGAACATCACCCAGCCGTTCAGGCCGCCTGGGCCGCCGCGCAGGCAATAGCCATATTTGCCGGGGAGTGCCGAAACCTTCTTGGATGCCTCGGCGAAATCTTCGAGCGTCTTCGGTGGCTCGGTCACGCCCGCCTGCTGCAGAAGCTTCTTGTTGTAGAACATGGCGCGCAGATAGAAGCCATAGGGCAGCATGTAGGCGGTGTTCTTCACGTCGCGGCCGAGTTCCAGCGCGCGCGGCGTCAGGCCGCTGGTGTATTGCCACTTGGCCAAATAAGGCTCCAGGCTCTCCAGCATGCCGTTATTGGCATAAAGAGACAGCCAGGTATCCGGCATCTCCATCACGTCGGGCACATCGCCGGCGGAGACCATCGTGGCAAATTTCTGGAAGGCCTCGCTCCAGGGAAGCGAGATGATTTCGACCTTCGTGCCCGGGTTCTCGGCCTCGAACTTCGCGGTCAGGCTCTTCAGCGTTTCTGTCCGCTCCGGGCTGGTGATGACCTCGACCAGCTTCAGCGTGGTATCGGCAAGCGCCGTGCCGGCCATCAGGGCGGTGAAGATTGCGGTGGCTACCAGTTTTTTCATTTGCTGCTCCCAGTTTGTTATGGTGATGTCGTCGCGGTCAAAGAGGCGTCGTTGCCACCTCAATCGCAGAAGTCAGATCGGCCCAGAGTGCCTCGGTTCCCTCGAGGCCTACATGAAGGCGAACGGATCGCTCGCTGATGCCGAAGGTGTGCGCGGAATTGGGTTGCGCCTTCTGTTCCAGCACCACTTCGCCCGGCACGATCAGGCTCTCATGCCCGCCCCAGGACACGCCGAGCTTGAACAGCTTGAGGTGATTGGCGAAGGCGCGGATATCGACGCCAGGCTTGAAGATGAAGGAAAACAGCCCTGACGTACCGTTGAGCCCGGGCGGCAGCTGATTGGCCAAGCCGGGGTGGCAAACGGTCTCAACCACATCCAAAGCTTTCAGACGGGTCGCGATCTCCAGCGCGGAGGCCTGATGTGCGGCCATGCGCAGAGGCAGCGTGCGCAGGCCGCGGATCAGCAGCCAGGCATCGAAAGGCGACATCTTGCCGCCGAGATAGGGATAGGCTTCCGCCCTCAGACGGTCGATCAGCGCCTTCGAGCCGGCAACGACGCCGGAAACGACGTCGCTGTGGCCGCCAAGATATTTCGATGCCGAATGCAAGACGAGATCGACACCGAGCGACAACGGATTCTGGAAAATCGGGCTCGCCCAGGAATTGTCGATGACAGAGAGCGCGCCATGCCGGCGCGCCACGGCGGCCAGCGCGCCTACATCATGTGCTTCCATCACCCAGCTGGTTGGGCTTTCGAGATAGAGCAGCTTTGCCCCGGCCATCGCCTTGTCGACCGCCGCCTCGTCACGGCCATCGACATAGGTCACCTCGATCTGCAACCGCTTCAACAGCGTTCCGAACAGCCGGAAGGCATCGGGATAGACATGGCGCACGGCAACAATCCGGTCGCCGGGACCGACGAAGGACAAAACCGAAGCCGAAATCGCGGCCATGCCGCTGGCAAAGCCGAGCGCATCCTCCGCGCCTTCGAGCTTGGCCAGCATCTCCTCGAAAAACCGAACGGTCGGGTTGAGCCCGCGCGTATAGACGGGGCGCGCCTTCTCACCGCGATAGGTGGCCACCATCTCCTCGTAGCTGGAGAAGGTGAAAAGCGAGGTCTGTACGATCGGTGGCACGACCGCCTCGAAGGCATGCGGCGCATCATGCGCGACGATGAGCGATGCGAGATCGTAGAAATCGGAGCCGTGGCTCATTGGGACATGTCCTTGATATCTTCCTCGACGATCCGCAGGATCTTGAGGGTTTCTTCCCGCGCGCCCTCCGCATCCCCGGCCACGACCGCGTTGAACAACGTGCGGTGGAAGGGGAAGGAGCGAGAGGCAAAATCGGGACGGTCGAACGGTTTTGACCAGAAGCGCTCGAATCCCTCGCGCATCTGCTCCAAAAGCTGCCGGAACAGCGGGTTGTGCGTGGAATCATAGATGGAAAGATGGAAGGCCAGGTCGGCCTTGCCTGACGTTCCTTCCGCAAGATGAACCGTTTCCATCTCCACCAGCCGCGCTTCCATGATGGCGATATCCGCGTCCGTTCGACGTCTGGCGGCCGCCATGGAGGCCTCGATCTCGATGCCGCGGCGCACCTCCAGCGTCATGAGAAGTGCATCGCGCAGGCCCTGCGCATCGATCGAAATCGGCATATGAACCGTTCCGGCCGAGATCGGCTTCAGCAGATAGGTGCCGCTGCCCTTGCGGCTTTCGATCACGCCGAGCGCCTGGAATTTACGCAACACCTCGCGAATGGTCGAGCGGCCGACATTCAGCGCCACCATCAATTCCCGTTCCGTCGGCAGGCGAGAGCCCGGCGCCAGGCCGGATCGCTTGACGAAATCAGACAAGGCCTTTTCCACCTGCACCACCCGATCGATCGAGGGGAGCGGCAAGATCATGGCATTGTCGAGGGGTCCAGCCATTGAAGGGAAGCGCCTGATACAAAATTGGTCTGACATCTTACCTATGCATCGTTTGAAGCCTATTTCAAGCGTTTTGCCGAAGCAGGCCTCGACATCATCGAGAGATAGCTGGACGCGCTGTGGATCGCTGCCAGATCCGGCATGAGCAATCAGGTGCGGAAGGGTCTTGCGATCATGACGATGAAAGAGCGAGCGCGGCGCGCCAAGGGCCGGCTCTGCCGGGCTGAAAGAGGTTCGCTTCTCACGGGATAGTTTGGACGCGCCGGCGATCGCGAAGTGCGGATGTCGCAAGGGCGATCCGCGCCTTGGCCCCGGTCCTATGCGTTAGCTTCCGTTCGTATTTTCACCTGCTAGCGGCACGAAGAGACCGAGTTTGACGTCACGCAGGACGACATTGGTGTGCATCCGGCGGATCTGCGGATTTTCAGCCATGATGGCGGCGGCGATGTCGTCATAATGTTCGACATCCTGCGCCGTGACGATGGCGATCAGATCGACGGCTCCGGTTACATAATAGACCTGCTGAATGTGATCCTGCTTTTCCGCCCAGACACGAAACTTGGCGAGCGCATCATAATTGTCGCGTTCGATCTCCATGCCGACAATGAAGACCATCGGCGTTCCCGTGACCTTGCGGTCGACGACGGCGATTTCCGACTTGATGATCCCGTCCTCGCGCAGACGCTTGAGCCGTCGCTGGACCGCCGATGTCGACAGGCCGATTTCTTCGGCGATGGCATCAGCCGTGCGCTGGCAATTGCGCTGGACGATCTGCAGGATGTCACGGTCGAAGCGGTCGAGCTGGTCGGTTGCCATATGTCGCCATCCGGTTTGAAGCCATCGCAAATGGTAAAACTAACCGAAAATCCGCGACAGGAATAGTATTTCGCATATTTTCCGCGTTTCAATATAAAATTGCGGGTAAAAATCCTGATTGTCCGCGATAGTTTGTCCCGATCGTGACGGACCGGAACCCCCTATGGCTGAACTGCGCCCACAGGCACTTTGCGTTGAGAATCTGCACAAGCGTTTTGGGACGCAGGAGGTGTTGAAGGGCGTATCGGCCACCGCTCGCAAGGGTGATGTGATCGCCATCATCGGCTCGTCCGGCTCAGGCAAAAGCACCTTTCTGCGCTGCATCAACCTTCTGGAGATGCCGGATAGCGGGCGTATCACCGTCAATGGCGAGGAGATCGGTCTGAAGCCGGCACGCGGCGGCCATCTGCAGCCGAAAAGCTGGCGGCAGGTCGAGCGCATTCGCGGCGGTCTCGGCATGGTCTTCCAGAGCTTCAATCTCTGGGCGCATATGACGGTGCTGGAGAACATCATCGAAGCGCCGGTCCACGTTCTCGGCCTCAGCCGCCGCGAGGCGATCGACAAGGCGGAGGCGCTCCTGAACAAGGTGGGCCTTTACGACAAGCGCGATGCCTATCCGGCGTTCCTGTCAGGCGGCCAGCAGCAGCGCGCCGCCATTGCGCGCGCGCTCTGCATCGATCCCGCGGTCATGCTGTTCGACGAGCCGACGTCTGCCCTCGACCCGGAGCTCGTCGGCGAGGTGTTGAAGGTCATCAGGGGCCTGGCCGAAGAAGGCCGCACCATGCTGCTTGTGACCCATGAAATGCGCTTTGCCCGCGATGTCTCCAGCCACGTCCTCTTCCTGCATCAAGGACGGGTCGAGGAGGAAGGCCCTCCGCACCAGATTTTCGATGCACCGGTGAGCGCGCGCTGCCGCGAATTCACCGCCACGCTATCGCGCTGACGTTCCGAAAAATCCAAAACCACCCTGGAGACACCCACGATGAAACTGTTTTCTGCGCTGATCGCAGGCGCGGCCTTCGCGCTCACCGCCTTTTCCGCCCAGGCCGATGTCCGCTTCGGCGTCATGAATGAATCCTATCCGCCCTTTTTCGCCAAGGATGCGAGCGGCAAGTGGCAGGGTTGGGAAATCGACCTGATGGACGCCGTCTGCGCGCAAATGAAGGAAAAATGTGAGATCGTCGAGCTTTCCTGGGATGGCCTCATTCCGGCGCTGCAGAGCAAGAAGTTCGACGTGATCTGGTCTTCCATGGCCAACACGTCGGAACGCTCCAAGATCATCGACTTTACGGACAAATATTACAACACGCCGAGCACGCTGATTGGCCCGAAAGACCAGAAGGCGGGCGCCGCGGCGGCTGACGTGAGCGGCAAGACGATCGGCATCCAGGTTTCGACTGTCCAGTCGGACTACTTCAAGAAGTATTTCTCCAAAGTGGCGCAGGATAAGACCTATCAGACCCTTGATGAAGCTTTCCAGGACCTCCAGGCCGGCCGCATCGACTATGTCTTCGGCGACTCGCTGGCGCTCCAGGCCTTTCTCGACAGTGAGGCCGGCAAGGATTGCTGCGCCAAGATGGGCGACGTGGCTGACGACAAAGAGATCCTTGGCGCCGGCGTTTCGGGCGGCCTGCGCAAGGATGATACCGCGCTGAAAGCCAAGCTCAATGCCGCCATCGCCGCCGTTCGCGCCAGCGGCCAGTACGACGAGATCACCAAGAAGTACTTCAACTTCGACATCTACGGCGCGAAGTAAGCGACCCCGATGGCGACGGCGCAGCAAGGCATTCTGGATCTGCTCTCCCCCATTCCGCCCGGATGGGGCGGCGTGCTTTTGACAGGCGCCGCCTCGACGATCACCATCTCCGCCGGAGCCTTTCTGATCGGCCTTGTCATGGGCACCGGCGGGGCGCTCGGCAAGCTCTCGGGCAACAGGCCGCTCGGTCTGCTGCTCGCCTTCTACACCACCGCCATTCGGGCGGTTCCGGAGCTGATCCTCATCGTTGGCCTTTACTATGCCGGCATGGACGGGCTCAACCGGCTGCTTGCGCTTCTCAACCTGCCAGCTTTCGAGCTGAACGGCTTTGCGGTGGCGATCGCCGTGCTGGGCTTCGTCCAGGGCGCCTACATGACGGAGGTGCTGCGCGGCGCGATGCTGGCCATCCCCATCGGCCAGATCGAGGCGGCCAAGGCCTTCGGCATGGGCCCGCGCTTGCGGTTTCGGCGGATCGTGCTTCCGGCGCTGCTCCCCAATGCCCTGCCGGGCCTTGCCAATCTCTGGATGGCGATCATGAAGGACAGCGCCCTGATCGCCGTCGTCGGCTATCAGGAACTGGCGCTCGCCACGCGGCTGGCAGGCGCCAGCACCAAGCACTATTTCCTCTTCTTCACGGCCTCGGCATTCATTTATCTGGCGCTCACGCTGGTCTCGAACAGGCTCTTCATGCTTCTCGAACGGCGCGTGCGGCGGGGTCAGCCAAAAGTGGCGGGAGGTCTGGCGCGATGAGCTTCTCCTGGATCGATGCTTATTGGCCGCTGCTTTTGACCGGCGCCTGGCAGACGGTGTCGCTGCTCGTCATCTCCGTGTTCTTCGGTTTTCTGATCGCCATCGGCCTTGCCTTCGCACAGGTCAGCGGCGGGCCCCTCACCCGCGCGCTGGCCCAGGGCTATTGTACCTTCTTTCGCGGCACGCCGCTGCTTATTCAGCTCTGGCTGCTCTATTACGGGGTCGGCTCGCTGCTGCCGATGATCCCGGGCATTCGGCAGTCTTTGTTTTGGCCGATCCTGCGCGAAGGCTTCTTCTTCGCTGCCGTCAGCTTCACGCTGAACTATGCGGCCTATGAGGCGGAAGTGTTGCGCGGGGCGCTGCTGGCCGTCCCGAAAGGCGAACTTGAAGCCGGGCGCGCTTTCGGCATGAGCCCCTGGCGGCTCACCCGGCGCATCTGGCTGCCGCGCGCCATCCGCATCGCGCTGCCCACCATTGGAGGCGAAATCGTCATGCAGCTGAAGGCCACGCCGCTCGCTTTTACCGTTACGGTGATGGATCTCTATGCGGTCGCGACAAAAGTTCGCCAGGACACGCTGCTGGTCTACGAGCCGCTGATCGTCGTCACCGTCTTCTATCTCGTTATCACGGCCCTCATCGCCGGCACGTTCCGTCTCGTGGAACGGCAGATCCCGATGCGCCGCTAACCGTCCGGAGCCCCAATCGCATGACCAAACTCACCATTCTCGATGGCGGCATGAGCCGTGAGCTCTTGCGCCTTGGAGCGGAATTGAAACAGCCGGAATGGTCGGCGCTTGCCTTGATGCACACGCCCGAGATCGTGCAGAAGGTGCATGAGGAATTTATCGCGGCCGGGGCCGATGTCGTGACGACGAACAGCTACGCGCTTGTACCCTTCCATATCGGCGAACAGCGATTTCGGGAGGATGGCGCGCGGTTGATCGCGCTGTCGGGACGGTTGGCGCGTGCCGCCGCAGACGCCTGCAAGGACCGCAAGATCTCGGTTGCCGGTTCGCTGCCGCCGATCTTCGGCTCCTACGAGCCTGAAAATTTCGATTCCTCCACCGTGCAACACTACCTGAAGGTTCTGGTCGACAATCTCGCGCCGCATGTCGATCTCTGGCTGGGCGAGACCTTGAGCCTGATCGCCGAGGGCGAGGCCGTTCGTCAGGCTGTTGGCGGCACAGACAAACCCTTCTGGATCTCCTTCACGCTCGATGACACGGCCGAGCGGGAGCATCCCGAGGTTCCGAAATTGCGTTCCGGCGAAACGGTTTTAGCGGCCGCCCAATGGGCGGTTCAATCAGGCGCTGAAGCGCTGCTCTTCAATTGCAGCAAGCCGGAAATCATGCGCAGCGCCGTGGAAACCGCGAGTGGCGTGATCAAGGCCGCACCATCCAGCATGCGCATCGGTGTCTATGCCAATGCGTTCGAAGGCGAGCAGGGCGATTCCGCAGCGAATGAAGGCCTGCACGCCACCCGCGACGACCTGAACGGAGACGCCTATTCGCGCTTCGCCTGCAACTGGGTCGATGCCGGCGCCTCTTTGGTCGGCGGCTGCTGCGGAATTGGCGCCGCCCATATTCACCGCCTGAAGCAGGCGCTGACGTAACAGCGCCTGCCCCCCGCATGGTCGGAAAAGCATTGTCTTTTAACATCGGCCATCGGTCTGA
This sequence comes from Xaviernesmea oryzae, assembly GCF_900109605.1. Lineage (GTDB taxonomy): Bacteria > Pseudomonadota > Alphaproteobacteria > Rhizobiales > Rhizobiaceae > Xaviernesmea > Xaviernesmea oryzae. Next base: position 18,006 of record NZ_FOAM01000021.1, on the reverse strand, counting down.
ATGCCACCCACGAGACGCGAGTAGCGGTCGGCGCAGCCGTGTGGGCTCTTCGAACGCTGGCCGCCCCTCCCCGATTCCAGCCTTCTGGCTGATCAGGTTCGCTCCCACGGCATCTGCCGGGGCCCAGTGGAATAGGCTTGCACCGAGATCGCCGACCATGCGCAACGGCCGTTAAGCTGATGGCGCCGGCCCCTCTGGTTCACCGAGTGAGAGCATCAATCTATTCGCCCAGTTAAAGAAGGCGGCCGCGAGAATGAAGTCGGCGATTTCCTCATCGGCGAGGCCCGCCTGCCTGAGGTCACGGATCTCGTTTGGTCCAAAAGTCGCCTGCGTCTTCGTCAGACTTGCGGACGCCTTGATAATGACAGCCCAGCGAGGGTCGAGATCGGCGGACACGCCGTCGAGCAGAAGGCGGTCGACATCTGCACCGCGCCCGGAATGAAGCGCGGCGAAGCGGGCGTGGACGGAGGCGCAGAAGATGCAGCCGTTGACACGCGAGACCGCCGTTGCGGCCAGTTCCCGCTCGGCGCGCGGTAGGCCGCCATTGGAATTGTAGAAGATGTCCTTGTCGGTGCGGATGCGGGCGCCCAGCACTTCAGGGTCGCGTGCCGGCAGGCGGAAATAGGGGGACTGGGCGCGGCTTTTCTCCGTCAGCCCTTCGTAATGACGCTCCGTCAAGTCCTCGACCGCGAGCGGGGCAAGAGAAGGAAGCCAATTGAGTTCGTCCTGCGTGAACCGATTGGGCTCACGATTGTCCGGGTGGCTGAGAACAGTTGCAGCTTCGGGCGGAACGATGCGACCGGTCGCTTGGTATTGGCGGGCGGAATGGGGGCGGTGTCCGCTCCTGCAATGATGCTGCCCTGTCCAAGGAGTTCGCCTGCACTCCCCAGTAGCTCATGACCGAGAAGGGCAGATCAACGATCTGATCCGGCACCCTGCTTGCCGAGGCATTTCGCCAATTGGGGAACTCGGCAAGGCGCGGCGCGAGGTGGCTGTCGATCCCGCGGCAAACGATTCGCCTATTGCGCCGGCTGACGTATCCGGGCGCGCGCACGCGCGGGCGTAGTCGAGCCGGGTGCATGGCTGGTGCGCAGCACCAGTTCGGCGCCGACGAGGATCTTCACCGGCGGCTGTGGCTCAGGGGCGGCGATCAGGTCGTCGAGCACCGTCACCGCGAGATAGCCAATCTTGCGCTTGGACACGTCGATCGTGGTCAGGCCGGGTTCCATCGTGGTGCTTTGCGGCAGGTTGTCGAAGCCGATGATCGCGACATCCTGCGGGATCGACAGGCCATGCTCCCGAAGAGCCCGAATGAAGCCATAAGCGATGATGTCATTCGTGCAGAAGTAGCACGGGGCGAGGTCCAGCCCCTCGGCCAGGAGGGCGCGTGTGTCGAGATAGGCGCCCTCATAGGTCGATTCGACAGACAGGATATCGGCTTCCCTGACGGCAAGGCCGAGCCGGGCCATGGTCTTGAAGAAGGCCTCACGGCGCAGGCGGAAATTGGTGGTGTCGACATGCGATGCGACGAAGCCGATCCGCTCGAATCCCTGCATCTGGAAGCGCGACACGACCTTGTGAACGGCATCCTCATTGTTCATGTCGACAAAATTGGCGTCGAGGACGTCATAGAACGTATCGATGAACACGGTCGGCAGGCCCAGGCCCTGGATCATGCGGATATCGGTTTCCGTCAGTTCGGTGCCGAGCGCAATCACGCCTGAGATCGGCGCGCCGGCCAGGGACTCAGCGATCGCGCTGATCGGCTGGCCGTCGAAGCTCACGACTTCGAGCGTATAGTTGCGCCGCGTCGCTTCGGCCGACATGCCGTCGATATAATCCGAGATGAACACGCTATGGTCGCGATTGACCGTGTGGCCGTGCTTGGCGATCTTCAGGAAGCGCAGGGTTTCTCCGGGCTCGGCGCTGCTTCGGCTGGCGCGCGGCACATAGTTGAGGCTAGCGACGGCCTCCAAAACCCGCGCACGGGTTATCCCGGAAATCTCTCCCTTGCCATTCAGCACGAGAGAGACCGTAGCCGGCGACACGCCGGCCGCCTGCGCGATATCCCGGATGGTGAGCTTGCCCGGCTTCTTCATGGACCTGCTGATGTCCTTATGCTGCGACTGCGAATAAATTTACTAAACAACCATGCCTTGTTTGACCACGCCTAGGGCATTTGCCTACGCACCGCAACAGAATTGCCAAGAAAATAGGCTTGTCAGCCCATATCTTCCTTGCTAGCGTTTAGTAAAGCGTGATTTTGTTTAGTAAACAAACGGGAGGAGATCATGCGTAGAACCGGTGGCCAATTGGCGATGCTGGTGGCGATCAACCTTTTCTTGCTCGCTGTCGGCGCCCTGATTTCCGGCTCGTTCCTGTCGGTGTTCAACCTTCAGTCCATGGCAAGCCAAGTGCCGGAGATCGGCCTTCTGGCCATCGGCGTCATGCTGGCCATGTGCGCCGGCAATGGCGGCATCGACCTCTCGGGCATCGCGCTCGCCAATCTCTCGGGCGTGATGTCCGCCGTCATCGTCACCTCGCTCTTCTCATCCACCGAGAGCGCGACGGCCTTCAGCCTGGCCTTCATTCTCGTCGCCCTTCTCGTCGGGCTTGCCGGCGGGCTGATCAACGGCCTTCTGATTGCGCGGCTGAACATCACGCCGATCCTCTGCACGCTCGGCACGCAGATGGCTTTCATGGGCCTGGCGGTCGTCTTGTCGGGCGGCAAGGCGGTGACGGTCGGCAGTCCGGCGCTTCTGTCGAGCATCGGCAACGACATGATCGCCGAGGTGCCGATCAGCTTCCTGATCTTCGTGCTCGTCGCCGCTCTCGTGGCCGCGGCCGTGAAGTTTACGCCCTACGGGCTCTGGCTGATGCTGATGGGCACCAATCCGAAGGCGGCCATCTATGCCGGCTTCCCGCGAAACGGCGTGCTGATCGCCACCTATGCGCTGTCGGGCACGCTTTCGGGCCTTGCCGGCGTGATCATCGCTGCGCGCAATATCAATGTGAAGTTCGACTATGGCAGCTCCTATCTGCTGATCGCCATCCTGATCGCCGTCATGGCGGGCGTGAAGCCCGAGGGCGGCTATGGCCGCGTCATCTGCGTGGTTTTGAGCGCCATTGCCCTGCAGCTGATGTCGAGCCTGCTGAATTTCGGCGGCCTGTCCAACTTCGTGCGCGACTTCGCCTGGGGCCTGCTGCTGCTCACCTTCCTGGCCGTCGGCCGCTACGACATTACCGGTTTCATCGCGCCCGTGCGCCGCCCAGCCATTCCTTCGCCGCCCGTCCCTCAGGCGTCGAAGTAAGGAGGAAGAGGGAAAACTCGTGGAGGAGACTATGACCAATTTCTCGAAAAAGCTTCTGGCCGCAACGACGCTTGCTGCCGTCGCACTCGCAGGCTCCGCCGGCCTTCTCGCCGCGCAGGAGAAGCCCGTTATCGCCACCGTGGTCAAGATCAGCGGCATTCCGTGGTTCGACCGCATGAATACCGGCATCGTCGCCTATCAAAAGGCCAATCCCGACGTCGTCGCCAGCCAGAGCGGCCCGGCTACGGCCGATTCCGCCCAGCAGCTGCAGATCGTCAACGACCTCGTCGCCAAGGGCGTCAATGCGCTTGCCGTGGTGCCCATGGACCCGGCCGTTCTCGAAGGTACGTTCCAGCGGGCGATGGATCGCGGCATCGTGGTCGTCACGCATGAAGCCGACAACCAGATGAACACGAATGCCGACGTCGAGGCCTTCGACAATGCCGATTACGGCGCGGCGCTGAACGAGCGGCTCGCCGAATGCATGGGCAAGGAAGGCAAGTGGACGACCTTCGTCGGCTCGCTCGGCAGCCGCACCCATATGCAATGGGTCGGTGCGGGCGAGGAGAACGCCAAGAAGTATTCCGGCATGCAGCTGGTCGATCCGAACAACGAATCCTTCGACGATGCAAATGGCACCTATGAGAAGGCCAAGGAAATCCTGCGCAAGCATCCCGACATCAAGGGTTTCCAGACCTCGGCGGGCAATGACGTGCTCGGCGTCGGCCGCGCGATCGACGAAGCGGGCTTGAGCGGCAAGGTCTGCCTCGTCGGCACCGGACTACCAAACCCCTCTGCCGATCTCTTGGAGTCCGGCGCCATCACGGCCATCGGCTTCTGGGATCCGCAAAAGGCCGGCATGGCGATGAATGCGGTCGCCAAGATGCTGCTGGAAAAGAAGCAGCTCACTGACGGCATGGATCTGGGCGTCGAGGGATACAACAAGGTCTCGGTCAAGAAGGGCGCGGGCAAGGGCGTGCTCATCCTGGGCAATGGCATGGTGCTGGCCGACAAGGCCACCTACAAGCAGCACATGTTCTAAGCATCGGATCGTCATCCGGCCGGAGGCATGCCTTCCGGCCGGACCCGCCCGGCGCAGCCGCGCCGGTCAGCATGAGGACATTTCCGTGACGGCACTTGCACCGAACGCGCAGCCACAGGCCGCGCTCCTTGAACTGCGCAACATTCAAAAATGGTTCGGCGGCGTCCATGCGCTGCGCGGCATCGATCTCACGCTGCAGCCGGGCGAGGCCTATCATCTCCTGGGCGAGAATGGCTGCGGCAAGAGCACGGTGATCAAGATCGTCTCCGGTGCTCACCCGCCGACGTCGGGCGAGATCGTCCTGAACGGCAGGAGCTATGCCGCGCTCACCCCGATCCAGTCGCTCGCGGCGGGCATCGAGACCGTCTATCAGGACCTGTCGCTGCTGCCCAATCTCACGGTTGCCGAGAATGTGGCGCTGAGCGAGCAGCTCGTGCGCGCGCAAGGGCGGCTCGCCCGGCTTTTCGACCGCAAGCGCCTGCGGGAGACGGCCGAGCGCGCACTTGCCGCCGTGGGCCTGCCGACCGATCGCGCCTTTCTTGGCACGATCGTCTCCGACCTGCCGCTCGCCTCGCGCCAGCTGGTCGCCATCGCCCGGGCGATTGCCACGCGCGCGCGCCTTGTCATTATGGACGAACCGACGACATCGCTGACCCGTCGCGAAGTCGACAATCTGATCAAGGTGGTCGAGCGCCTTCGGGCCGAAAATGTCGCCGTGCTCTTCGTCACGCACAAGCTGGACGAATGCTACCGGATCGGCGGCCATGCCATCGTCTTCCGCGACGGCCAATGCGTGGCCCAGGCGCCGATCGCCGATTACAGCAAGCGGCAGCTGGCCGAACTGATGACCGGACGCGCCATCGACGCCGAGCGCTACCGCACGGGCGTGCCTCTTTCGGGCACGCTGCTGCAGGTGGAGGGACTGACCGCCGACGGCGTCGAGAACGTGAGCTTCTCGCTCGGCCGGGGCGAGATCCTCGGGATCACCGGCCTGGCCGATTCCGGGCGCAACGAGCTCGCCATGGCGCTGACCGGCGTGCTGCCGGCCAAACGCGGCAGGCTCACGCTCGATGGCAAGATCGTGTCCGTGCGCTCGCCCGCCGAAGCGATCGGGCACGGTATCGGCTACGTTCCGGAAGACCGGCTGGCAGAAGGCCTGTTCCTCGACAAGTCGATCCTGGACAACGAGATCGCCCTCATCGTGCGCCGCCTTGCCGGCGCTTCCGGCATCGTCGATCGGCAGGAGGGCCGGCGCCTTGCCGAGCGCCTGTCGCAGGAGATGCGGCTGAACACCAGCGATCTCGATCTGCCTGTGGGCGCGTTGTCAGGCGGCAACCAGCAGCGCGTGCTGATTGGCCGCTGGCTCAGCATCGGCCCGAAGCTCCTGGTGCTGCACGGCCCGACCGTCGGCGTCGATGTCGGCTCCAAGGACACGATCTATCGCGTCATCCAAGCCTTGGCAGAGGCCGGCATGGGTCTCGTGATCGTCAGCGACGATCTGCCTGAGCTTCTGCAGAACGCCGATCGCATCCTGGTGATGAATGGCGGCCGCATCGTCGAGGAGGTCGAGGCCGAGCGCGCGACCGAGGATCAGCTTTACCAAGCCATGCTGACGACCAGGACGGAGATTGCGCCATGACCCCTTCCTCAGAGACGCTCGCGGCCGCGCCCTCCGTGTCGGCCCGCGCCGGCTTTGGCGCGCTTGTCCGCCGCCGCCCGGAAACCATCACGGCGCTGCTGCTCGTGGCGATCTGCGGTACGGTGGCGGTCGTCAATCCCGCCTTCCTGCAGCCAGCGACCCTGATCGATATCGGGCGGGCCAGCGTGGTCATGGGCCTGTTCGCGCTCGGCGTTTTCATCATTCTCGCCGCCGGCGGCATCGACGTCTCCTTTACAGCCGTTGCGGCCTTGACGATGTATTCCATGACCGTCCTGGCGCAGAGCATCCTGCCCGACCTGCCGATCGCCGTTATCCTGCTCCTCTCGACGCTGGGCGGCGCTGGGCTCGGCGTGATCAACGGCCTGCTCGTCCACCATCTCAAAGTGCCCTCGCTGATCGTCACCATCGGGACGCAATATCTCTATCGCGGCTTCCTCCTGTCCTTCATCGGAACGGTCTGGATCATGTCGCTACCGCCACAGATGGGCGCCTTCGGGCGCATGCCGCTTCTGCAATTCTCGGCCGCCAATGGCGCCACGATCACGCTGCCCTTCTATTTCCTGGTGCTGCCTGTCGCCGCGCTGGCGACGTGGTGGATCCTCAACCGGACATTGATGGGCCGGGCGATCTTCGCCGTCGGCGGCAATGCCGACATCGCCAGCCGCCTCGGCTACAGCCTGCGCACCATCCATATCTTTCTGTTCGGCTATGCCGGTGCGCTGGCCGGGCTCGCCGGCATCATCCATGTCTGCGCCAATCGCCAGGCCAATCCGTTCGACCTCGTCGGCACGGAGATCAACGTGATTGCCGCCGTCGTGCTCGGCGGGGCGCGCATCACCGGCGGCACGGGCACAGTGCTCGGCACGATGCTGGGCGTGCTGCTGATCGTCGTCATCAACAGCGTGCTGGTGCTCGTCGGCATTCCCAGCACCTGGCAGCGCCTCGTCGTCGGCAGCTTCATTCTGCTGGCCGCCGCCTTTTTCGTCACGCGCCAGCGCAAGAAGTAAGATCTCATCTGGAGGACAGTATGAAGAAGTTCCTGAACGATCCCGGCAGCTTTGTCGACGAGATGCTGGAGGGCATCTACAAGGCACATCCGGCCGTCACCCATGTCGGCGACGATCTGCGCTGCCTCGTCACCGCAAAGGTGAAATCCGGCAAGGTCGGCCTTGCCACCGGCGGCGGCTCGGGCCATCTGCCGACCTTTCTCGGCTTCGTCGGCGATGGCATGCTCGATGGCGCAGCTGTCGGCGGCGTCTTCCAGTCGCCCAGCGCCGAGCAGATGCTGGACGTTACCAAGCACATCGACCAGGGTGCAGGCGTTCTCTACATCTACGGCAATTATTCCGGCGATATCATCAATTTCGATATGGCTGCGGAACTGGCCGATCTCGAGGGCATCACCGTTCGCCAGGTCGTCGGCAATGACGACGTCGCCTCTTCTATTGTCGGCGAGGAACATAAGCGGCGCGGCGTTGCCGGCATCTTCTTTCTCTACAAAGCCGCCGGCGCAGCTGCTGCCGAGGGCCTACCGCTCGATGAGGTCACGCGCCTGGCAGACAAGGCCCGCCAGCGCACCCGCACCATGGGCGTGGCACTATCGAGCTGCGTCGTGCCCGAAATCGGCCATGCCACCTTCTCGATCGGCGAGGACGAGATGGAAATCGGCATGGGCATCCATGGCGAGCCCGGGATCAGCCGCAAGACACTCGCCCCCGCAGATGCCGTGGTCGACGAAATGATGGAGCGCATCTTCGCCGAGACCGACTATCAGGCGGGCGATGAGGTGGCGGTGCTCGTCAACGGTCTCGGCGGCACGCCGCTGGAAGAGCTCTACATCCTCTTCCGCCGGGTTTCACAGCTGCTCGAAGCGCGAAGCGTCACGGCAAAGCATGTCTGGATCGGCGAATTCGCCACGTCGATGGAGATGGCGGGCGCCTCGATTTCCCTTCTGCATCTCGATGCGGAGCTGGAGCGGCTGATCGCCGCGCCGGCCGACACGCCCTTCTTCCAGCACATCGCGGGGTGAAAGATGACGCGCGAGACATTGAATGCCGCTGACCTCATCGAGCTCTTCGAGCGCTGGAAGGAACTCTTCGCCGACCAACGTGACGTCCTCATCGCCCTTGACGGAAAGGTGGGCGACAGCGACCTCGGCATCACCATGAGCAAGGCCTTCGCCGCCGCGTCGGAAGCCGTTGCGGCAGAAGGCGCCTCCGCCGGGCTTGGCAAGCTTCTGCGCACCGCCGGCGCAATCATGGCCCGTACCGCACCATCGACCATGGGCACGCTGACGGCCACCGGCTTCCTGCGGGCCAGCAAGGCAGTCGACGGAATGGAAGTGCTCGACACCGCAGCGATGGCCGCCTTCTGGCGCGCCTATCGCGACGGCGTCGCCGAGCGCGGAAAAGCCAAGCTGGGTGACAAGACGCTTCTCGACGTGCTCGACCCGATCGCCACCACGCTCGAGGACGCAGCGCAGAACGGACTTGCGCTGCCAGAGGCGCTGAACCGGGCGGCGGATGCGGCGGACGCAGCACTGGAGGCAACGAAAGCCATGCTGGCGCAGCACGGCAAGGCCGCCGCCTTCCAGCAAAAGACCATCGGCCTTCAGGATGCTGGCGCGACCGTCGGCGTCATGCTGATCCGGCATATGGCCACATTCGCATCGGGCCAAGGCATCTGACTGCCGGAGTTTTTGTGCGGAGGCTCGGTTTTCCATGCTTCCGCACAGATAAACTCCTGGCCGCCGACACGCTCAGGCGGGTGACTTCAGGATACAGGATCCAGCATGCGGGCCGAGCGAAGACAGGACGTCCCATGCACCCCGGCGCTTACTTACCGGGTTTGGGACGATGCCCTCCTTGTACGCCTCAACAGCGCCAACGGCACGGCGGCGTCAGCCGGTTGCGGCTTCGCCGTCGCCCTCTGCTGCCAGCCCGGCCAGCATGGCCATGTCCTCGCCCTTCAGCGGCTTTTCCACATAGGCGCGCACGAAGTCATAGCTATGGGCTCGCTTTCGGTCGGCCGGCAGGTGGGAGCTGGTGAGCATGACCACCATGGGGCTGCGATCCTTAAGCAGGCGGGCCAGATGTTCGAGAAATTCAAACCCGTCCATCACGGGCATGTTGACGTCGAGCAGGATCACGTCGGGTCTGCCGGCCTGCACCACGTCGAGCGCCTCGCGACCGTTTCGCGCCTGGAGAACCGCGATGTCAGGGTTGAACTTGCGGATCGTGTAGCCGGCAATGAAAAGGTCGGACTCGTCGTCATCGACCATCAGAATGGAGGCAAGCGTCATGGGCAGGTCCTTGCCGGAAAACGTACGACGAAAGCACTGCCCTTGTCGAGCGGGTGATAGGCCACGGAGCCGCCCAGATGCTCGACGCTCTTGCGCAGGATATAAAGGCCCAGCCCACTGCCCTGGCTGTGGCCGGGGTGAAACCGGCGAAACATCTGGAACAGGTGGCGCTGCTGTTCGGAATCGATGCCGAGCCCGTTGTCGCTGACGGTAATGGAGATCATATCGCCCTCCAGACGCAGGAGAACCCGCACATAGGGCGCCTCTTCCTGCGGATCGGAATATTTGATCGCATTGGAAATCAGATTGTCGAGGATCATCTGCACGCGGGAGATCTTCGTGGCGATCACCAGATCCTTGTCCGCCTCGACGGAAAAGGCGATGCGGCGCCCGCTGCCGATGAAGCGCAGCCGCTCGATCGTTTCGCGCACGGCATCCGCCAGCGCCAGCTCGGCCGCCGGCTCCTCCAGAAGCTTGGTACGGGTCAGCGCGATGATGTCCTGGATCAGCCGGTCCAACCGGCGCAGCCCGCCATCGATGCGTTCGATCACCTGCGCTACGGCCTCGGGCGGCGCGCCATCCTGCGTCATCTCGCGGGCGATGGCGGCGAGGCCCAGCGCGGAGGCGATGGGCGAGCGCAGATCATGCGAGGTGCGGTAGGAGAATTCCTCCATCTCGGCATTGGCCTCCAGCAGCGCGCGTTCCTGGCGCTTGCGCTCGGAAATATCGCGCACGATTCCGCTATAGATCACCTGATGCGGCAGCTCGATGCGGGTGACGGCAAGATCGAGCGGAAAGGTCGTCCCGTTGCGGCGCAGGCCTTCCACCTCGCGACCGATGCCGATCACCTTGGCCCGGCCGGTCGCGTGGTAGTTGCGCATATAGCCGTCATGGTCGCGCCTGTAAGGGTCCGGCATCAGCATGCGGACATTCTGGCCGAGCATGTCGCGCGCGGGATAGCCGAAGATGCGCTCGCAGGCGGCGTTGATCGACAGGATCGTCCCGCGCTCGTCGATGGTGATGAAGCCGTCCACCGCCGTCTCGATGATGGCCGCAAGGCGCTGCTGGCTCTCGGAAAGCTGGGCCGCCACATCGGCATGACGCTGGGCGTTGCGGAAGGCGTAGACCACCAGCACGGTGAAAATGACGCCGGATGCGAGCAGGACGGCGGCCAGAATATCATGCGTTTCCGGCCCCGAGAGCAGCGGCACCGCGCCTTCGGCACTGCTTTCCAGCCCCAGCAGCGTGAGAAGCAGCAAGAGAACATAGGTGGCCGAAGCGAGCATCGCCGCAACCGTCTGGCGGTGATAATCGAGCAGGCGCACATGATGAAAGATCAGCGCCAGCGACAAAGCGAGAAAACAGAGCGTCGTATAGGGCGAGACCACTTTCAGCGGCAGCCAGCGTGGCTCGACGCCAAGATGCAGCGCGTAGGTCAGAATGGTGCCGGCGGCGATCATGAACACAAGCGCCGGCAGCGCGATGCTCCAATGCGACGGGCCGCCTTTCAAGATCGTGCGCAGGATCGCCAGGTCGATCAGGATGAAACAGAGCGCCGTTCCGCCGACGACATGTTTCGGCTGCCGTGCCGCGTGGGCAAAGAGCCGCGGCAGAAGCGCATCGAGACCTGGATCCCAGTTGAAAACATCGAAAATCAGCGAGTCGCCGGCGATCGCGATCGACAGCAGGCAAAATATCGTTCCGGCTTTGCGGGCATCCGCAAGCATCATCCAGAGGGCAAGGCCCGTAAGCACGAAACAAAGGGCCGAGATCAGTTCGGTGACGAAGATCGCCGGATAATCAGCAACGACGGCGGCAGGCTGCACAATCCAAAGCAGAAGAACCACGCCGCCCAGCATGATGCAGAGGACGGCGGCAGCATGGCCACTGATCGACATCAACCGCCCACCCAAACCGGGCGTCTGGGCAAGCGTGGTTACGGACATAGGAGGCCGTCCCCCAAGTCACCCGAGCTCCGCACCATCCGCTCGCGTCTCTCGCCCCTATGCGCGATGGCGTAGGACGCGCGCGGTGAGGATGGGCGCGCTGTGGAACCCGGCGCTCTCCCCGATAACATCCTGCTGGGTCGGTCGGCATATGTCCTCATGCCGTTCGGTCCGTCGCAGCCCCGCTCTCCAACGCGTAGGCCGCAAATGCCTCATATCTAAATCTCAGAATTGTGCCCCTCCCGAATCATCCCGCCTTTGAGAGTAACGCAGGGCTTGAAGAAGGAAAGATCGACGAAGGGCGAAGCAAAGGATGGGAAGGCGACCGGAAAACGCGGACAGGCCAGGTGTCAGGCGACTTAAGTCTTTGACTTAAAACAGAAATAGACGTTGAATTGCATGGGCGGCGCGGACACGTCGTCTAGCAGGTTTTAGCCCTTTGTGATCGTCGAGGGCGCCAGGCTGCACTTCAAGCCGCTGTATCCTTAAGGTTGAGTTCGGAGACGTGCACGCGCAGGCGACGTCTCAGGATATCGATGGCGCCGCCGCGCCGAGTTGCGTGGTCAGATCCCGAAGCTGGCGCTGCAACGCCTCGGTATCGCTGAGACTGCAGCCGACCGCAGCGCCGATGGCCTGATGGATCGCCCCGATGTCCGGCCGGAGACGCTCACCCTTCTCCGTCAGCTGAATCAGCACTTGGCGTTCGTCGCGCGCATCGCGCAGCCGCGTAACCAGCCCAGCCGCGTCCAGCCGCTTCAACAAGGGCGAAAGCGTGCCGGAATCCAGGCTCAGCCGCTCGCCGATCGCCTTGACTGTCAATTTCCCCTCCTCGAACAGCGTCAGGAGTACGAGATATTGGGGATAGGTCAGCCCGACCTTGTCGAGCAGCGGCTTGTAGGCGCGGTTGAAGGCGTGGGCCAGCGCATAGACCGAAAAGCAGAGATGATCCGCCAGCCGGGGCATAGGCGCACTTGCGCCGTCCTCGGCGTCAGGTCGGTCAGCAGGGGCGTCTGGCTTTGTCATAAGTTTCTTATCGCAAATTCAGACCATCGCGGCAATTTGCAAAATTGGATTGCGCATCATTTAATTTTGCGCTATCAGAAAATCATTATCCATGTTGAACCTCAGGAGTTGACCATGCCGATCCTTTACACCACCAAGGCCACCGCAACCGGCGGCGGCCGCGCCGGCCACGCCGCCACCGAAGACGGCGTTCTCGACGTTACGCTGACGGTGCCCAAGGCGCTGGGCGGCGACGGCGCCACCGGCACCAATCCCGAACAGCTCTTCGCCACGGGTTATTCCGCCTGCTTCCTCGGCGCCATGCGCTTCGTTGCTGGCCAGAAGAAGATCAAGGTTCCCGACGACGCCAAGGTAACGGCGACCGTCGGCATCGGTCCGCGTGATGACGGCACCGGCTTCGGTATCGAGGTGTCGCTTCTGGTGGACCTGCCTGGTGTCGAACGCAGCCAGGCCGAAGAACTCGTGGCCGCCGCCCACATCGTCTGCCCCTACAGCCACGCCATGCGCACGGCTACCGAAGTCGACGTCTCGCTCGCCTGAGCCGGCGTGCTCGCGCCACCCGCCAGCCTCTTAAAAGACATGCCGGCGGGGTTCGACGATAGGAGAGGCAGACGGTTTTTGCGGAATACTCTTCCGCGAAAGCTCGGCGATGGCCTGGCGTTAGGGAACGGTGTCATGCGTGATGCGCCACATGGGCGCCGCTTGAAAAAGGCGGCGCCCGACGGTAATATCAAGGAGTGGCCACCGAAGTTCGAGCCTCGGTGGCCTGCGCTTAGACGAGGAATGTGACCCGCACGTATGCTTGCCAGCCCGTGCGGGTTTTCCTTATGCTAAGCGTGATGCTCACAGGGAAAAACCCCATTTGCGTCACTCCTTTCGAGAGCAAAGCCCTTGCCTTGGGTCGGGGAGGCTCATCGTCCCCGATGCGCCGGCTGGCAGGCGCCTACTGCTTCCGCTCTCGAAACCCTAAATCGCCCCACCATGCCGCATGCGTCGACGCATGGCCTCGTCAAGATGCGCCCGCCGGCGCTATGGCGAAGATGAGAGGGTTTTGCGCGCCAAGTTTCTACCGCTTGAGGCTGCCGAGAATGCCGCGAACTAGCGCGCGCCCGAGCGAAGAGGCGACCGTGCGCGCGACGGACTTCATGGCCGCTTCGGCTACTGTTTCGCGCTGATAGCCGGCCCGACTAGGCTTTGAGGTCTTGGCCTGCGTCTCCTCCTGATGGCCGAAACCGGGCAATGTCCAACGGCTAGGCGGCGGATCGGCCTCGGCCTCGCGGGCCGCCTTTTCTGCCTGGACCTGTTCCTGTGCCTTGGCGGCACGGGCATTCAGGATCTCATAGGCCGACTCACGGTCGATATCGCGATCATAAAGCCCGGCGACGACGCTTGTTGCCAGCAGCTGCCGGCGCTCGTCATCGCTGATCGGCCCGACGCGGCCGGACGGCGGACGGATCAGCGTGCGCTGGACCATGGAAGGCGCGCCCTTGCCTTCGAGCGTGGAGACCAGCGCCTCGCCGGTGCCGAGTTCCGTGATCGCCTCGGCGCAGTCGAAAGCCGGATTGGGGCGAAAGGTTTCGGCCGCCGTCTTCACCGCCTTCTGCTCGCGCGGCGTATAGGCGCGCAGGGCATGCTGAACCCGGTTGCCAAGCTGAGCGAGCACGGTTTCCGGGACATCGAGCGGATTTTGCGTGACGAAATAGACGCCGACACCCTTGGAGCGGATCAGGCGCACCACCTGTTCCACCCGCTCCAGAAGCACGCGGGGCGCATCCTTGAACAGAAGATGGGCCTCATCGAAAAAGAACACGAGGCGCGGCTTTTCCGGATCGCCGATCTCGGGCAGTTCCTCGAACAGCTCCGAAAGCAGCCAGAGCAGAAAAGTGCCATAAAGCCGCGGATTCATCATCAGCCTGTCGGCGGCGAGCACGGAGACGATGCCGCGCCCTTCCGCATCCGTGCGCATGAGATCGGCGATCTTCAGCGCCGGCTCGCCGAAGAACTGGTCGGCGCCCTGCCCCTCCAGCACGAGAAGCGCGCGCTGGATCGAGCCGAGCGAGGATTTGGAGATCAGCCCATAGCGCGTGGACAGCTCACCCGCATGCTCCCCCATATAGGTCAAAAGCGCCTGCAGGTCCTTCAGGTCGAGCAGGGGGAGGCCGCCTTCGTCGGCGATCTTGAAGGCGATGGCGAGCACGCCTTCCTGCGCCTCGCTCGCATCCATCAGCCGGGCCAGCAGCAGCGGCCCCATTTCCGAGACGGTGGCCCGCACCCGGTGGCCCTTCTCACCGTAGAGATCCCAGAAAATCGCCGGAAAGGCTTCAAAGAGATAGGGCTGCAGCCCGATCTCGGCCGCGCGCTTGAGCAGAAAATCCTTCGGCACGCCCTCGGCCGCGATGCCCGAGAGATCGCCCTTGATATCGGCGCAGAAGACCGGCACGCCCGCTTTGGAAAAGCCCTCGGCCAGAACCTGCAGCGTCACCGTCTTGCCGGTGCCGGTCGCGCCGGTGATCAGCCCGTGGCGATTGGCAAAGCGGAGATCCAGATACTCGCCCTCCCCCGCCTCGCTCCCGCCGGGCGGCTGATGCCCCATGCCGCTCGTCCCGATAAAGATCTTTCCGGTCTCCAGCATGCCGCCTGCCTCCCTGCCTTGTTTTCACGCCGCACCGACGTCAGCGCCCGATGGCACCGAGCACAGGTTTAACGCAAATTTCCTCTTGCTGACCACTGCTTTCGCGCGAAGAGGGTGGCGGACATGCCGGCAAGAGTGGATGGCCGGGGAAATTGCCGGCTGCGGTGGCAGGCAATGGGTCTCAGGCCAGATTGAGGGAGGTTCGCGTGTGGTATGGCGCAAGCTTGACAGCACGATCAACGGCTCTGAAAAACACCGGCGGATTGCTGGTTACCGGATTGATAGTCGGCAAACAGCGCCGCAAGGGCCGCTTGTTGCCAGCGCTTCATCCGTCCGCTATTCCTCGCGCGGCGGAACGCCTTGCTGCACATGCGCTATAATCCGGCGCCGCGGTCTGGAAGCTTGAAGGAAGTTGTCATGTCGATCTGCATCTGCGTCTCTGGTCAGATCCGGGCTCCCGATGCGTCCTTCCGAAACCTTCTCGAGGCAACAAAGGGCTCAGACGTCACCTTTGTCTTTTCGGTTTGGTCCAAAATCGGGCGTCGGTCTGACGGATTTGTTTCCTCGGCTCAGTTATTCCGGATGTTTGATATCGATGTTTGCTGGGCAATGACATGGTCGTGGCTGTCGAGACGGATTACGGACTTCAGTCCTGAAATTTTCCACTACGTGGAGGCTCAGGCGGATATTCAAGCGCGCACGCCCGTCGCCGATCTTATACGCGGCTACTTTCCCGACGCTGTCATTGATGTCGAGCAGCCTGACGAACTGGATCTCTCCTTTAACGAAGTCCGCCAGGACATGAACAGCTTGCGGATGCTGTACAAAGTATGGCGCGCCAATGAAATCAAACGCAAAATCGAAGCTCGAACAGGTAAGAAATTCGATTATGTGGTCAGGATGCGGTCCGACTTCCGTCTCAACTATCTGGATGAAGACCTCATTCGCCGAAAGTGCACAGACACGCACATTTTCGTCGATGGCCGTATCCCGGGAACGCTCTGGGCGGATGACAGCCTTGCGATCGGCACTTCCGAGGCGATCGATATCTACGCGTCCCTTTTTGGCCGCGCCATCAGCGAGCGGTCTCGCTGGGATTATATTCATCGGGACTTGGCGCGACATTTGGAAGAAAACAGCATTTCCTTCAGCGTCTACGGTCATCATGGATACATCACTCCGGACAAAACCTTGACACTGGTGGAGACAATAGCCTGCCTCCAAAAACAACAAGCGTCGGGGCACTCCTGGACGGGTGTTCAGGAAATTTCCCTGCTGAGCCTGGAGACCATCAACCACATCCGCCGCGGTAAACATTCACTGGCGGAGCAAAGCTTGGCCAAGGCCATTGAAGTGTGCGCGTCAGAGTCGCTTCAGTGCGACGGCCTGCTTTTCAGTGCCGCGTTGCTGGAAGGAAAAATTGGCAATGTCGCACAGGCCCTGGTGCTTATCGTGCTAAGCTCGGCAAGCCGTCGTGCGATTGATGCCGATCAGCATTGGGAGGTTTCCAGACGCGTCGTCAAGCTTTGTGTCCGCCTAGAGGACTTGTTGGCAGTGGACAATCCTGCCGGGTTTGCAGACGAGACAGTGGAAGGGATGACTGTAAAATCCGCGTCTCTCGGACAATTGCTGGCGTTGGCCCGAAAACAACTGGGCCAGGATTTACCAGAAGCATTTTCCACGCAATTTCGAACGCTCATTTCGACCGCTGCTTTTGAGCATTTTTTACAACTTGAAGACGCCTCCCGCAGGTCGGCTCTGGTCAAACTTCGTGAACGGACGCTGAGACTGAATTGAATCATTACCCGCATCGGCCGCATAGACGCGCAGCTTATCATGTGCGGTAGGGATCAGGTTTTCGAGATAGCCGCATGATATATATTCGCGTAACAGACGACATCGAAGCAAGACTCAAAGCTCAGAACGTTATCGTTCCCGCTGGTGCGCATGTTTACGCGCCTCAAGGTTTCGAGATCCACGCGCCGTTCGGCCTGTTTGCTGGCTGCTCGTTCGAAAACGCCGCGCATCTCGGTGCCTTCTCGTATTCGTGGTCGTCACTCAACCGCATCAAGAAGATCGGTCGCTATTGCTCGATTGCCGCAAATGTCAGCTTTGGCGCTGTAGAGCATCCTACGGATTGGCTGAGCACTTCGGGCGCCCTGTATGACCGGCACTTTCTGGGCGGCGGTTTCATTCCGTCCGATAGCGCATTTCAAATCCGCAGCCTGGATGGAAGCGAACAAAAGCGGCAGGATATCACAATCGGAAACGATGTCTGGATCGGCGAGAGAGCCTATATTCGAGGCGGGGTAAACTTGGGAGACGGTTGCATTATTGGCACTAATGCCGTGGTAACGAAGGATGTACCTGCCTACGCGATAGTCGTCGGCAATCCCGGGCGGGTCGTAAAGATGCGTTTTACGGACGAGATCATCCAACGTCTTTTAGAGAGCAAGTGGCATGAATATTCTTATTTGGACTTCAAAGGCATGGCCGTAAACCACGTAGAGAAGTTTTTATACTTATTCGAAAAGCGGGTCGCACGGGGCGTATTCGAACCTTATGTTGCGCCGCAGATTCGATTTCCGGATGACTTCACATAACGAGTTCCAGGTAAGCCGATCCAGCAGCGTATCGGTGCAAAATTCGAATTGGTTTCCGCCCAGTATAAGCCGTATATTCAGGCATTGAAAGCGCCCTTAGGACGGATTGCTTTAATAAATCATTCCACTTCATGTAGAAGCTCTCCGAGACTTGTTCGCAGCATGCGCCCTAGGTCCTGTTGACAAAGTATGGCAGCCATATCTTAGCGGCAGCCAGGGCGAGAAATGCTGAGAAGGATTTTCGGGTCTTGTCGTATCGGGTCGCAACGCGACGGAACTGCTTGAGGCGGTTGAACATCCGCTCAATGCGGTTTCGATCCTTGTATGCCCGGAAGTCACAGGCAGGCGGGTTCTTCCGGTTGGCCTTCGGCGGAATGACTGGCCTGATCCCATGGATCAGGAGTTCCTCGCGCAGGAAATCACCGTCATATCCTTTGTCGGCGAGGAACAGTCTCGGCTTGCCGACAGGTATCGCCAGCAGGTCCGGA
>NZ_FOAM01000019.1 GCF_900109605.1 Xaviernesmea oryzae | reverse complement strand
CAGGCGCTGGCGGCGAAGCGTGACAATGCGCTCCGCCAGCGCCTGACCGGTCATCCTGGGGCTTGCATGGGGTCGCGACGAGCGGTCGATCATGGCGTCCCGGCCGCCTTGCCGGAAGCGCTCGGTCCAGCGCCTGATGATCTTGGCGCAGACGCCAAACATGCGCGCGGCCTGGGAAACCGGCATGCCAGCCAGCACCAGACGCGCCATTTCTTCTCGACGCAAAGGCGTCAGTCGGGCATTCTTATGGATGTTCATTCGGGGCCTGCGATCCAGGAACTGAGGTGTGGTAACTCCAGTCTCCTCGATCAGCCCCGAATGGACAACCTCCTGAAAGCTCACAACTAGCCGCCTTGCGACCATTCGCCCGTCCCAACTCAAGCTCGGGACCGTCAAGGTCGCTGCTGTGCGCGAACAGGGCATAGACGTGATAGCGCACAGCCAGGGTGACGCCGGGCAGCTGATCATCGATGATGACATGGATTTCGCCCGCTATCTGCTGGCCGGATTTGCAGCAGTCGTCGTGCCGGCGGCGGCTTTATGGTCTCGCCCCGCATTCGCCTGTTCTTGAGCCTGATCGTTCAGCGCGTGCGAGAGTGCCTGTGCCGCATCTTCGTCGCTTGCGAAGTTCTATTCTTCAGGAGATCCGTCATGCGGTCTGCAAGATCCCTGCGTAAGCAAATAGCCGAGCGCCGGCTCCTGCGCGCCATGTCGGCGCACAGCCCGCTCTCGGCAATCTTGGTCGAAGAGGCCGGGTTTGACGCCATTTGGGCATCCGGCTTTGAACTTTCGGCTCTCTACGGCCTGCCGGACATGAGCCTGGTCAGCATGACACAGCATCTCGACATGGTGCGGGCGATGGCCGGCCGGGTGTCGCTGCCCATTATCGCCGACATCGACACGGGCTTTGGCAATGCCGTGAACGTCATCCACGCCGTGCGCGAATATGAGCGGGCTGGCGCGGCGGCCGTCGTGATCGAGGACAAGAGCTTTCCCAAGGTGACCAGTCTGGTGACCGGTGGGCGACAGGAGCTCGTGCGGACGCAGGAATTCGTCGGTAAGATCGAAGCGGCTGTGGCCACCCGCCGTAATCCTGACTTCCTGATCATCGCCCGGACGGAGGCGCTGATCGCCAGCCGGGGCGAAGCCGAAGCCTTGGAGCGCGCCGCAGCGTATGAACTGGCCGGCGCCGACCTCGTGCTCGTTCATTCCAAGCAGAAGACGCCGGCCGAAATCGAAAGCTTCGCGCGATCCTGGCAAGGCCGCGTCCCCCTGGTGATCGTTCCGACAGCCTATCCAGAACTTAGCGAAAGTCGGATCAGGGCGCTCGGCAAGATCGGTATCGTGATCTATGGAAACCATGCGGTTCGGGCCTGCGTGGCTGCGATGCGAAACGTGTTTGGTCGCATTATCGAGGCTGGCGGCGCCCTGGCTGTCGACAAAGACATCGCCTCAGTGGCCGAAGTTTTCCACCTTCAGAACATGGAAGTCGCCAAGCTGAGTGAGGAGGCGTTCCTGCGATGAGCAGGACATGGTCCATTTGAATCATCTCAATCCCATGCGTGACATCCTGGCGCGTTTTTTGTCGCTTTTCGCATAAAATAGCCAGTTATTTAATTGTGCTCTGAATGATCATGTGGGTCTATGACGCCGCGTGATCTTTTAGCTTGGAATGTGAAGAAGCTGCGCGTTCTGAAGGGGCTGTCTCAGGAACGGCTGTCGTTGGAGGCCGGATTGGAAAGAGTATCGATCTCCCAGATAGAGCGTCAGTGCGTCAACCTTGGGATCGATTCACTGGGGAAGATCGCAACCGCATTAAACGTCAAGGTCGCTGAGCTTTTCGCTGTGCCTGCTGAGGGAGAACAGCGCCCCTCCAATCTCCCTCGGGGGCGCAAAAACAGCAGCTCAAGCGACAGGGGTAGCTTTAGATAGGCTGGCGGCCTACCGAAAGTCTCGCGTCTTCACCGTGATCGTATCGAGATGCAGATCCGGGATATAGATGTCCCGTGTTCCCAACCCTCCTGTTGTTAATGCCCGTGGCGGTCGATCACGCGGGTCAGGCGTTGGAGAGCCGTGGTGAAATTCGTCACCGCGGCCGTGGGGCAAGGGAAAGGCGCCATCGCGCTCTCCGATGCTGGCCAGGGCGTCGGACAGATCAGTCAAGCGTTGAGCGACGAGATGGACCACCTCCCCTTCCCGCTGGACCCGGCCTCGCACCGCGATCAAGCCGGCCGAGAGGATCGTGCGCCGGTTGACCTCAAAAACCTTTGGCCAGACAACGAGATTGGCGATCCCGCTTTCATCCTCGAGCGTGATGAACATCACTCCCTTGGCCGAGCCGGGGCGCTGGCGCACGAGCACGAGGCCGGCTGCTTCGAGCCAGCGGCCATCACGCGCCTCCATCGCATCGCGGCACGTGACGATGCGTCGGCTCTTGAGCTCGGCGCGCAGGAAGGCCAAGGGATGATCGCGCAGCGACAGGCCGGCATGACGATAGTCCTCGACCACATCGCCGCCCGCTGCCAGCGGGCGCAGCGTGACGGTTGGTTCATCGAGTTCCTGGACGGTCCGCTCCTCGCGCGCGGACGCCGCGGCAAAGAGCGGCAAGGGCTCGTCGCGCAGCGCCTTGATCGCCCAGAGCGCGTCCCGGCGGGCAAGGCCGAAGGCGGGGCGGAAGCCATCGGCTTCGGCGATCTGCCTGAGCGCGGCCACCGGCACGCCTGCACGGCGCCAGAGATCGTCGACCGATGAAAAGGGCAGGCTCGCCCGTGAAGCGACCAGGCGGGCGGCATGAACATTGGCAAGACCCTTGACCATTCGCAGGCCCAGCCGCACGGCAAAGCGCCCTTCTTCGCCTGCCGGCTCCAGCGTGCAGTCCCATCGCGAGGCGTTGGCGCAGATCGGGCGGATCTCGACGCCATGATCGCGCGCATCGCGCACGATCTGAGCCGGGGCGTAAAAGCCCATCGGCTGGCTGTTCAGCAGTGCGGTGCAGAACACATCGGGATGCCAACATTTCAGCCAGGCAGAAGCATAGGCAATCAGCGCGAAGGAGGCGGCGTGGCTTTCGGGAAAGCCGTAGGAGCCGAAACCTTCGAGCTGCTTGAAGGTGCGTTCGGCGAACTCCGCCTCATAGCCATTGGCGACCATGCCGGAGACGAGCTTGTCCTTGAAGGCAGAGACGCCGCCGGTGAACTTGAAGGTTGCCATGGACTTGCGCAGCATGTCGGCCTCACCCGGCGTGAAACCAGCGCATTCGATGGCGACGCGCATTGCCTGCTCCTGAAACAGCGGCACGCCGAGCGTCTTGCCGAGCACCTTCTCGAGTTCGGGCTTGGGAAAGACCACAGCCTCCTTGCCCTCGCGTCGGCGCAAATAGGGATGGACCATATCGCCTTGGATCGGCCCCGGCCGGACGATCGCCACCTGGACGACGAGATCGTAATAGGTGCGGGGTTTCAGTCGCGGCAGCATCGACATCTGCGCCCGGCTTTCGATCTGAAATGTGCCAAGCGTATCGGCACGGCGGATCATCGCATAGGTGCGCGGATCCTCGGCGGGAATGGTGGACAGATCGAGCGCGATGCCCTTGTGCTCCTCCAGGAGATCGAGCCCCTTCTTCATGCAGGTGAGCATGCCCAGTGCGAGGACATCGACCTTCATGAACTTCAGGGAATCGATATCGTCCTTGTCCCATTCGATCACCTGGCGGTCGACCATGGCCGCCGGCTCGATCGGCACGAGGTCGTCAAGGCGGTCATGGGTCAGCACGAAACCACCCGGATGCTGGGAGAGATGACGTGGCGCACCCATCAACTGGCGCGCAAGATCGAGCGTCAGGCGCAGCCGACGATCGGAGAGGTTCAGGTTGAGCGCCTGAACATGCTTGTCCTCGACCCCCTCCTCCGACCAGGACCAAAGCTGTGACGACAGTGCGCCGACCAGATCCTCCGGCATGCCGAGCGCTTTGCCAACATCGCGCAATGCGCCCTTCGCACGGTAGCGGATGATGGTCGAACACAAGGCGGCATGGTCGCGGCCGTAGGTCTCAAACACCCACTGCATGACGATCTCGCGCCGCTCATGTTCGAAGTCGACGTCTATATCGGGCGGCTCATGGCGCTCTTCCGAAACGAAGCGCTCGAACAGGAGATCGTTGCGCGAGGGATCGATCGAGGTAATGCCCAAGACATAGCAGACGGCCGAATTCGCTGCCGATCCCCGGCCCTGGCAGAGAATGTCCTTCGACCGGGCGAAACGGACGATGGCGTTGACGGTCAGGAAGTAGGGCGCATAACCGAGCTTCTCGATCAGATGAAGTTCATGAGAAAGGCTGGCTGTGACGCTATCGGGCAAGCCCTCTGGATAGCGCGCCGCAGCCCCTTCCCAGGCTAGCTTTGCCAGCGTCTCCTGCGGCGTTAAGGTCGGATCGTCGCGCTCCTCGGGATATTGATAGGCGAGCTCGTCGAGCGAGAAGCGGCAGCGCTGCGCGATCTCGAGGGTGCGGGCGAGCGCCTGGGGATAGCGCGTAAACAGCCTGTGCATCTCCTGCGGCGGCTTCAAATAGCGGTCGGCATGACGTTCGCGCCGATCGCCGAGTTCATCAATGGTTACCGTATGGCGGATGCAGGTGACGACATCCTGCAGGATACGTCTGTCGGCCTCATGAAAGAGGACGTCATTGGTGACGACGGTCGCCACCTGCATGCGGGCAGCCAGGTTTGATAGATCGTGCAGGCGCAGCTGATCATTCGGCCGGCGGCGCAGCGTCAGCGCCAGATAGGCGCGGTCGCCGAAGGCGTCGCGCAGCCGGCGCAGGCGAAAGCCTGTCTCCTCGTCGGCCATCTCCGGCAAGAGCACTGCGATCAGGCCCTCGCCATAGGCCACCACATCTGCCCATTCGAGATGGCACCCTCCCTTTCCGGCAATGCCCTTACCGAGCGTCAGGAGGCGGCAGAGACGCGCATAGGCCGGACGATCGATCGGATAGACGAGCAGGCTCGTGCCATCGGCGATATCGAGCCGGCAACCGACCACGAGACGCACGCCGTTTGCCCTGGCCGCCTCATGCGCGCGCACGATGCCGGCCAGGCTGTTCCGATCGGTGATGGCGAGCGCCTCGATGCCAAGGCTGGCCGCCTGGGCAAAGAGCTCCTCGCAGCTGCTCGCGCCGCGCAGGAAGGAAAAGTGCGACGTTACCTGCAGCTCGGCATAGCGCAGCCCGCTCATCCGAAGACGCCGTGCAGAAACCAGCGATGCGAGCCGGTTTCGGCATGCTCGCCATCACCGGCCCGGTAGAGCCAGTATCGCTCGCCTGCCTCATCCTCGCATTGGAAGTAATCGCGCACCGCGACCAGCTCGGCGTCACGCATCCACCATTCGCCGAAGACGCGCTCCGGACCATCGGCGCGCCGCACACGACGGCGGACCCCGCGCCAGGTAAAGGAGACCGGCGGATGGTCGGGCAGCAGCGCGACGGTCTCCACGGGCTCAGGCCGAGGCAGGAGGCGAGCGGGCCGCGGCCAATGGCCGGGCCAGGAGGCGCCACTATCGGGCGCCGTCGCCGCCACTCGCATCAATGATCGCTCGGGCACGTCGCTGGCAACAGGTGCCACGCGATAAAGGGCGCGCTCCCCGACACGGTTTGCCAGCACGTCAATCAGGCCGGTGATGTCGGGCAGGCTCTCCTCGACGAGTGAGCTCATCATCTGACGATGTTCCAGTGGCTCGGCGACGGTCGCAGCAAGCGTCATCACCTCGATGCCCCAGCCTGGCGCAATGGTTTCGATCTTATCGCAGAGAAGGCGTGTCATTCGCCTGACGTCGCGCGCCGGCATGGCCAAGCTCACGCGGACCGCCTGTGGTCGGTTGTCGACGCGCTGACAAATAAGATCGAGCCGCCGCGCGCCCAGGCCCTGCTCCTCCAGGCGTTCACAAAGCTGGACGACCAGCTTGCCGATGTACCGAGCAATCGTCTCGGCCGCGCCGATCGGCTCGGCAAAGAGGCGACGCACCTCGATCAGATCGTCTGGGCGGATCGCCTCGATCGGTTCGGCGAGCAGGCCAAGCATCTGCTCGATCCGGCGGGCAATCTCAGGGCCGAAGCGCAGCGTCAGCGGTGCGCGCGGCTGATCGACGAGATCGCCGACTGTGCGAAAGCCGAGAAGACGCAGATCTGCAGCCAGAGGACCAGCCAGACGCAGGGCTTCCAGCGGCAGGCCGCGCAGCAGGGTCCTATCGTGGGCAACGGGCGCTAGGGCATCCTCCTTATCACCGAAGCGCGCCAGTGCATGCGCCGCACCCCAGGTGTCGGCTATCGCAGCGCGGGCGGCTACGCCGGACATGGCGAGACGGCCGACGAGACCGTCCAACATGGCCGCCTCGCCACCGTGCAGATGATCGGCTCCGGCCGTGTCGACAACGATGCCGTCGGGCGGGTCGGCGGAGACGACAGGCGCAAAGCGCAACATCCAGGCCGCCAGTCGCTCCAGGGCCTCGGCATCGGCGATGGGATCGGCATCCTGCAGGATGAGGTCGGGCACAAGCGCCTGCGCCTTGGCAGCCGCCATGCCGACGCGCAGGCCAGCTGCCTGGGCGCTGGCGTCAGCAGCCGAGACCAGACGCCGATTGCCGGTTCGCATCACCAGCACCAGCGGCGTCTCAGGCGGAGGTGCTGTGACGCCAGCCTTGCGCCGCAGCCGGTCGGTGGGCCAGGTCGGCAGGTAGAGCGAGACAACCCGCGCCATCGCAAGCCTCCAGTTCGAAATCGGCACTTTCGCCCGCGCGGGCACGGATGAGTTCGACGAGCCAGCGCGCACGTCCGACCCCCGGCACTGGCAACGCCACGGATGGCAGGACAGATACGCGCCAGCGGGTCATGGCCGCGGTCGGCTGGCCGAAATCGCTGGCGTCCACCTGCCGGCGCCAGCGACGCAGCGCCAAGCCGAGCGAGCCGGTGCCCTCGGCCGCCAGCTGAAGCCGGCGGGATGCCGTCATCGAGAGGCGCGCGACCTCGCCGACGGCAGCACCGAGCCCGCCATGGCGCAACGCTTCCTCCATGCAGGCAAGCACCGTCTTGTCGTCGCCTGCCTCGACATAGATGACCCGATCAGCTGCGAGCCCGGCCTGGGCCAAGGCAGGCGCAAAAAGATCCGGCTCGGTGATGCACCAGAGAACCTTGCCGCGCGTGCGGGCCGCAATGCCGGCCGTGAACAAGGCGCCGGCCGCGCCATCGACCGTGCCGTTGCCACCGCCGGCCACCTCATGCAGCGCCCCCAGCGCCAAACCACCGCCAGGAAGCCGGTTGTCGATCTCAGCAAGGCCGAAGGGCAACACTTGGCGAACGCGACTTCCAGTCCCCTCGATCCGTTCGATACGGGCCCTGAGCTCGGCAAGACGAAGAGGAGCCTCGGGCATGTGAATTGGGTCTCCAGGTGATTTGCATGTGGCAATCGAGGTGATATGTTCATTTTTTGTTCCAGACTGTTGCACGAGTCAATCGGCGCTTACTAAGACTGGTAACGGCGGCAAAGATGATGCAATGGCACAAACGGCGGAAAAGCGAGCGCGTTCAGATAGATAAATATTCCTTTCTGCAGGAAATATTTCTTATCCACAGGTCGACGGATAATTGCTGGAAACCGCCTCAGGCAGACATGCAGTAGACACGGGGGGCATTGGTTTCGCCGGATGTCGGAATCACCGGGAGGGAGACGCTTGGCATGTACAATCACGAAACCTCTACCGACCTCTATCCGAACCGCCCCCTCCGGGCGATCCGCCCCTTCAACGATGGACAGACACCCACCGCCATGACCTCAGACAGGTCGGCAGGGGGCCAGCATCTCGAATCTCCCGATGTGCATGACAGGGAGAGCACCCGCTTTGCCTTTCTGGCCAGTAATCTCTGCGGCGTAGGGAAACTGGTCGGCAAAAAGGGCGAAGCCGGTGACTGTCATCTGCCGAGCCGGACCAGCGGCTTGGCGAAGAGCCTTAGGGCACAAGCCAAGGCGCTGCAGCACCCTTTTCTCGTCCATCGCCTGCTCATCGTCACGCGCGAAAAAGCCAGGTTTTGAAAGCCCATGATGGATACCGCCACCCCTCCTTTGCTCCGCAAGATCATCCATGTCGACATGGATGCCTTCTATGCCTCCGTCGAGCAGCGCGACAATCCATCCCTGCTTGGCCAGCCCGTCGCGGTTGGCGGTGCGGCGGCACGCGGCGTGGTAGCGGCGGCCAGCTACGAGGCGCGAGCCTTCGGCGTGCGCTCGGCCATGCCCTCGGTCACCGCTCTTCGCAAATGCCCGCAACTGATCTTCGTCAAGCCGCGCTTTGAGGTCTATCGCGCGGTCTCGCAGGAGATCCGGGCGATCTTCGCGCAATACACCCATCTGATCGAGCCGCTTTCGCTCGACGAGGCCTATCTCGACGTGACCGAAAACCTGAAGGGCATGGCGATCGCCACCGAGATCGCGGCCGAGATCCGTGCCCGCATCAGGGCGACGACCGGGCTGAATGCCTCGGCGGGGATCTCGTATAACAAGTTCCTCGCCAAGATGGCGTCCGACCTCAACAAGCCGAATGGCCAGGCCGTCATCACGCCGAAGAACGGCCCGGCCTTCGTTGCCAGCCTGCCGGTCAAGAAATTTCACGGCGTCGGCCCGGCGACCGCCGAGAAGATGCAGCGCCTCGGGATCGAAACCGGCGCGGATCTGAGGGAAAGGTCGCTTGCCTTCCTCACCGATCACTTCGGCAAGTCCGGCGCCTATTTCTACGGAATCGCGCGCGGCGTCGACCAGCGCGCGGTCAAGCCCGACCGCGTGCGCAAATCGATCGGCGCGGAAGACACCTTCGCACAGGATCTCATTGAGCTCGCCGCCGCCAAGGCGGAGCTTGCACCGCTCGCCGCCAAAGTCTGGCGTCACGCTCACACACATGCGCTTGCGGCAAAGACGGTGACGGTGAAGATCAAATATGCCGATTTCCAACAGATCACCCGCAGCCTGACGGTCGCCCATCCCTTTGCCGGCGAACATGAGATCCTGGCGCATGCGGAGCGGCTGCTCGAAGGGGCCTTCCCCTTTCGAAAGCCTGTGCGGCTTCTCGGCGTGACGGTGTCAAAGCTCCAGCCAGAGGCCGAGGGCGAGGCGCGGCAGCTGGATCTCGCGATGGGGTTTTGAGGGGTGCGCGCCGAGGCCGGATCTGCGGTTCCGTCATAGAGCAGATCGGCATTTTCTCGATGGGCATTTCTGCCCGTTTAATCCCGGGCGGCAGGGCTGTTAACCTCTCAGGGCAAATCGGCAAAACCAACTCGAGGACATCACCATGAACGAGAGCATCAGAAATTATGTCGCCAGTATGCTAATTGAAATTGCACGGATGGTCCCGTCATCCAGGCAGCCGTTTTTGGCCTATCTGATTGAGATGGCAGCGATCGAGGCGAAAAATCAAAAGCCGTCTGACGTCCGGAAAACACCATCATAACGCGCGTGCGCATGATGTGCGGAGGTGGGATGCCGATTGAGGGTGGATACTTTCACAATACGTCGTAGCACGGAAAGGAGCGTCTAGACTTTTTCGCCATCCAGCGGTCAGAAACCGCGTCAAAATCGACGTGTGCTTAAGAGGCCATGGCCGTGTAACGAGGCTCTCTGGTCTCGAATTCAAGAGACTGTGTGCGCCCATGAAACGAACGCAATTTCGAACCCTGAGACCGGCAAGCCTAATTCAAATCAGGTCGTGGCTATGGCTCTTGAACACGCACCGTCTCGCCGAGCCGACCATCGCTCTTTTCTCGCGATGTTACCCGGATCGTGATCGGATTTCTCCACATTCCTGATCGGCGATGGCCTTAACCACCTCAAAATCCATGGCAGCACGCGGCTCTATCCGGGCGATTTCGCTGGCGACCTTGGCCCAATGCCAGTGTTCGCCGACATCCCCTTGCATTCGGCTGCGCGCAGCGCGTCGCTGTGCCTCATAATAGGCATTGACCGGATCTCCTGCAGCAAGACGCCTGGCATCCTCCTGCCAACGACGGCGAACGGCGCGCCGTTGCAAGATCCATCGTCGCAGAATCGCGATCATGGGCGCGCTCGGTGCCAGACGAGCATGTCTAAAGGACGAACCCCAAGTGCGGACCGGTCACCACAAAACAGCATACCAGACTCCTCCACGTCACGAAGCTCGATCGAAACCGTCAGTCACCGCTTTGCGCGCATCCTCAAGCAAGAACCCGCCAGATCGCCGCGCTGCAGAGGTTTCGGTATCTCAGCCACACCCCGCATCTGCTGTCGAGTTAAATGATGACCTTCTGATAGAGGACGAGTAGTCGGATATGCAGACCGACTGGCATTGGGCAGTCGGCTGAGGGCATCATTGCGGCGAAAGCCGCATCGATCTGGAGAAATGCACGTCACACCATGCGCGTTGTTCAGCTTGCCCTGAAGCGATCGAAGGCCGTAAGATGCTTGACGGGCGGATCTGCCTCCCATCGGTAAATTTCCGTTCGCAGGAAATGAAGCTCTTCTTGAAGCGTCTCTTCAGGCAATTCGATCCACCAGGATTTCGAGCGACCGTCGGAACCGTCCGACCAGCGATAACCGCGTGCCTTCAGGTGATCTTTCAGGTCGAAAGGGCTGTTTTCCGCATAAATGCGGACCCGCGAGCGGGAGCTTGCCTGGCAGAGTTCTGCAAATGGCGTCTCTGACCAATGAGGCCGGGCCTGCCCAAGGACCTCAAGGAGCGCACAGCAATCATCGACCGCGCGGTGTCCGTCATGGAAATATCCTGACTGTCCGATCAGATAGCCCAGCTTCGTGCCCTCGAAACCACGCGCCGACCAATCGATTTCAGAGACGGAACAGGCCCAGGCCTTCTTGGCAAAGATCGGCGAAAAGGCCTCGCAGAATGGCCGGTCGAAGCCGGCATTATGGGCGATGATGAGATCCGCTGGATCGATAAGTGCGCGCAGCCGATCCACGTCGATAGACTGACCGGCAACCATATCGTCCGTGATGCCTGTCAGGCGCGTGATATCGGCGGGAATCACGACACTTGGCTGCTGGAGCCCGCCATAGACATCGCAGACGTCGCCGATCTCGCCGGCGTCGTTGAAGGAGAAGGCAATCGCGCCGATTTCGATGATCTCGTCGCACCGGTGATTGAGACCGGTGGTCTCGGTGTCAAGGATGACGCCCCGATGCGAAAACTCGGATCGAAGCCGTTCGGCAATCGCGCGCGGCCGCAGCTTCCGCAAGATCCGATAATCGCCGGTGGCCTCAAGATGGCGGGCCATGGCTTCGTCATCCACGTCCATTTCGGTTTGCTGACTCTTTGAAAGATGCTGAGCCTTGGTGACCGGCGCCACGGCTGCTGCAAACAGGTCGAACTGTGACATCATTCTCGTCCAACTGCCTTGAGGGCGTAAACGTATAGGTGAGTCTATCGCCTCATAGAGGCATGCCCTAAAGCGCAAGACGTCTACCATAGGGAAAACGACCGAGCTCCGGCACCTCCATCGCTCCGACGCCTTACATGAGATTGATCCAGATTGTCCATTTGATGAGGTTCAGGATGGTTCGTTTGGTGTCAGCGCGAACGGGGTAACCCTGATGGACCTCCGCCCTAGCCTCTTCAAACAGGCTCAGCCTTGTCGCTTCTCGCATGATCTAGCGGCGCTCACCGGCGTCAAGAGCATCCTCCGCGACGCGAGTGGCTTGCGGCACTCTCACGGAAGGCTGCTCTTGCAGCGTCTTTGCGCCACCAGCCGCCACCACGCAACAGCGGCACTCGCTGTCGATCATCAGCTCCAAGACATCGCCCATGTGCTCTCGAATGCGCATCGGCCTATCGGGTGTCGATCAGGATGGGCGTGCCTGGAGCGAGGCCGATACATGTCTTCTCACCAGCTGGCTGATCGCTGAGCGGCGACTGCCCCGTTGTGAACTGACGCGTCGTGATCGACGCCCGCGGTGTTCGCAAGGTCAGATGTCTCGCCACGGCTGAAGCACAACCGCGCCGGCTCTTTGGACGCCCCAATCGAGCACGTCAGTCGTGGTTAAGGGCCGTAGGCATAACGGTGCAAATTCGGAGCCAGTCGTTAACTATTGTTCTTGCAGTCGAAGATTACGGGTCAAACGCAACAAGGATATTAATTGATGCCTGTGAGGGTGCCCTATGAGAGGGCATGCCATGCGATATGTTTACACTTGTCTCCGTGAAGCGCACGACCAAACATTGCTTCTATTAGCAGCGCTTGTTTGTCTCGTCGGCGTATATGCATCCCTCGCCGTTGCCCGGCACGCCGCACGGACGGACGACCGTTCAAGGAGATACTGGGCGGCAACTGCCATCATGGCTGCTGGCTGCACCGCTTGGTCAACACATATGATCGGCCTGCTGGCATTCCGACCAGGGATGCTGTCCGGTTTTGACCCACTTCTGACCGTCCTCTCCCTGGTCCTTGCCGTTGTGGGAATCGGCATTTCGATCGGTAGCATTATCGGACGGCGTAACCGCCGTCGCAGAATGGTGGCTGGCGTCTTCCTTGGCCTCAGTATCGCGCTCCTTCATTACTTTGGACAGTACGCATACAAGGTGACGGGACATATCAGCTGGGATTACAGCCTGGTTGCCCAGTCTCTCATCTTTTCGCTCCCGCTCTTCGGCGTCGGCTTGGTCGCATCCGGCGAACGCCGGTACATGATCCGCCAAGGGTCGACATTCTTGCTCATTGCCGGCATCGGGATTTTGCATTTTTTCGGTATGGCTGCACTGCAGCTGGAGTTCGATCCAGAAGTCGCTCTACCACCAATGTCTCTTGCACCGACAATGATCGCGCCGATCGTCGCATCAGTCAGCGCAGCGTTGGTGTTGCTCGCGCTTGTCGGTCTGCGTCTTTCGCTTGCCGCTCGTGCGCAGACAATTCGCGATCGAAGCAAACTGCGCCAGCTCGCCGACCTTGCCGTCGAAGGACTCGCGATCTGCGACGGCTTGACAATCGATGCGGTAAACGAAAGCCTCTCCCGACTGACAGGCTACTCAGGGACACAACTTTCGGGCAGATCGATTTCCTCTATATTGCCTAGGTTTGATATCGAGGCCGTTCCAGAGCAGGAGGAAGAGGATAGCGAACTGCGAACTGCAATGGGTCAATGCCTCCCGGTGCGGGTCCTGTGGAAGTCGGTGAGTGTCGGAATGCGTCAACAGACGGTCGTGGCGGTCCGAGATCAGAGCGAGCGTCTCCGCAACGAGCAGAAAATTCGATCACTAGCCTTTTCAGACACGCTGACCGGCCTGGCCAATCGATTGCACTTCAACGAGACACTTGCCGCGCAATGCTTTGAGGCTACGAAGAACTCTTCGGCCTTTGCGCTTCTCCTCCTCGATCTCGATCGATTCAAGGCTGTGAACGACACGCTTGGTCATATGGTCGGTGATGAGTTGCTCGTCCGCGTTTCAAAACGTCTGACAAGATGCCGGTCCGATATCTCGGCGATCGCCCGGCTTGGAGGAGACGAGTTCGCGCTGATCGTGAACCGCGTGGATGCAATTTCCCAGCTTGCTGAAACGATCATCGACATGCTCAGTCGTCCGTTCCTGATCGAGGGATCAATCGTCGAGATCGCGGGCAGTATCGGCATTGCCATCTTTCCCGATGGCGGCATGGAGCCTGCGGCGCTGACCCGCCATGCCGATCTTGCGCTCTATGCAGCAAAACACGCAGGTGGAAACACATTCCGCTTTTTCAGCGAGGAGATGAGCAGCAAGGCCGAAACGCGGCGACGGCTGGAACTCGACTTGCGCCGCGCCTTGGCACGCGACGAGCTGGAAGTGCACTACCAGCCGCAGGTTGATCCGGCAACCGCAAGGATCCAAGGTGCGGAGGCTCTGGTGCGTTGGCGTCATCCCACCCGTGGAATGATATCGCCAAACGACTTCATTCCGCTGGCGGAGGAACTGGGCCTGATTGGGGCCCTGGGGGAATGGGTGTTGCGAGAGGCGTGTCGCGAGGCAGCGACTTGGCCTGAAGACGTGACCGTCGCAGTCAACCTCTCGGCCCTTCAGCTGCGCGACGCTGCGCTGCCGCTGACGGTCCAGTCGGCACTCGAGAGCAGCGGGCTGCCTGCGTCCCGGCTGGAGCTCGAGATCACCGAGAGTGCGCTGATGCAGGACGAAACTCTGGCGTTCGAGACGCTGCACAGGCTGCGCGGCATGGGCATTCGGATCTCGATGGACGACTTCGGCACGGGGTATTCATCCCTCAATTACTTGAGACGTTTCCCCTTCAGCAAAATCAAGATTGACCAGTCTTTCGTCAGACACGTCCCGCACGACCAGGAATGTGTCGCCATCGTTCAGGCCATCACCACGCTTGCGTCCAAACTGCAGATGTCGGTCACAGTTGAAGGCGTCGAAACCAATGAACAGCGCGCTTTTACCGTAACGGAAGGTTGCGATCAAATACAAGGCTATCTCATCAGTCGCCCGGTGGACGCCAATGCCGTCAGAACACTGTTGACGGCACAACTTTTAGACGCTGCCTGAGGAGACTGTCTTGCCATTTTATCGCTTGCTCTATCGGAGCAAAATTACACTGAACATGTCGCATGACGAACTCAATCGTCAAATCGATGACATCGTTGCGTCCTCTTGCACCGCAAACGCAGATGTCGGGCTGACAGGTGCGCTGATTGCGTTTGAGGGCATGTTCATACAGGTGCTGGAAGGGTCATTGGCGCCGCTCGAAAGGACGTTCGAACGCATCTGTTGCGACCTGCGTCACCGACACGTTCAGCTGGTGGACCTGGCAGCGGCCGAGCAACGCTTGTTCGCCGACTGGAACATGGTTCGCGTCGATCACGACGGCGGCCTCGCTCGCCTTTATGACATGCTCGGAAAATCCGAGCTTCCGCACCTTGATGTGGCGAAGGCAAGCTCCCTGATCAGCTTGATGCTCTCTGTGCTGCCGCCGTCGCGCGCCCACTGAATGACGCGTAACGAAAGCGACCAAACACTTGGCCTGTCTCGTATGGCCCGCGATGCTGGGCGTTCTCTGAGCATAACATGGTCTCTCCTACGGCAGAAGAGAATGGTGGCCGGTTCATGACACGGCAAACACCCTCTCGTTCCAATGCGCCTTAGGCGTGCGACGAATCCGAACATTTAATGCCGGCTTCAGGCAGGGCTTTCCATGTCGACCGCAAGCTGATATGTTCTTTATTTGTTCCGATTGTTCTCATGACAGCGATCGAACATAGAGCCACAAACGCCCATAGCGCCATCGAGCGTCCAGGCAACGCCGGCCTAAATTAAAATTCGCGGAGCATGCTTGAGGACGGATGGCGGCGTATCTGGAAAAGCTGAACGAGCGGCAACGCGAGGCGGTCGAGCATGGTATCGGCATGGCCGATGGCGGTGTCGGTGGTCCGCTGCTGATCATCGCCGGTGCCGGTTCGGGCAAGACCAACACGCTTGCCCATCGCGTCGCACATCTCATCGTCAACGGTGCCGATCCGCGCCGCATCCTTCTCATGACATTCTCGCGCCGGGCGGCCTCGGAAATGGGACGACGGGTCGAGCGCATCTGCCGGCAGGTGCTCGGCGACAATGCCGCCATCATGACGGATGCGCTTGGCTGGTCGGGAACGTTTCACGGTATCGGGGCGCGGCTGCTGCGCATCTATGCCGAGCAGATCGGCCTCGGCATCGACTTCACCATCCATGATCGGGAAGACAGTGCCGATCTGATGAACCTGGTGCGGCATGAGCTGGGTTTCTCCAAAACCGAAAGCCGATTCCCAACCAAGGGCACGTGCCTTGCGATCTACTCACGGGTTGTCAATGCGCAGTCGTCGATCGCTGAGGTTCTCAAAGCTTTCTATCCGTGGGTGGTCGGTTGGGAGGAGCAGCTAAAGCAGCTGTTCGCGGCTTATGTCGAGGCCAAACAGACGCAGGGCGTGCTCGATTATGACGACCTGCTTCTCTATTGGGCGCAGATGGTCGCGGAGCCGGAGCTTGCGGACGATATCGGCTGCCGTTTCGATCATATCCTGGTGGATGAATATCAGGATACCAACAGCCTGCAGGCCTCGATCCTCCTGGCACTGAAGCCGGGCGGCCGGGGCTTGACCGTCGTTGGCGACGATGCCCAGTCGATCTATTCCTTCCGCGCCGCGACCATCCGCAACATCCTCGATTTTCCGAATGCCTTCTCGCCGAAGCCAGCCGACGTGATCACGCTCGACCGGAACTATCGCTCGACACAGCCGATCCTTGCTGCCGCCAATGGCGTCATCGATCTCGCGCGTGAGCGGTTCACCAAGAACCTCTGGACCGATCGGCAGTCGGAGCAGCGCCCCCTGCTCGTCAGCGTGAGGGACGAGGCGGATCAGGCCAGCTATATCGTTGAACGGATCCTGGCCAACCGTGAGGTGGGCATGACCCTGAAACAGCAGGCCGTGTTGTTCCGCACGTCGAGCCATAGCGGTGCGCTTGAGGTTGAGCTGACCCGGCGCAACATCCCCTTCGTGAAATTCGGCGGCCTGAAATTCCTCGACAGCGCGCATATCAAGGATCTGCTGGCAACGATCCGTTTCGCGCAGAACCCGCGCGATCGTGTCGCCGGCTTCCGGCTTCTGCAGATGCTTCCCGGCATCGGGCCTCGAACGGCGGCGAAGATCCTCGATACGATTGCCGCCGATCCCGAACCCTTGCAATCTCTGGCGGAGATTCCGCCACCGCCGAAGACGGGCGAGGACTGGCACGCCTTCGTGAGCGTGCTTTCCACCCTTCGCAAAGGCGGTAGCGGCTGGCCGGGCGAGATCGGGCTGGCGCGGCTCTGGTACGAGCCGCATCTCGATCGGATCCATGAGGATGCCGATACGCGCAAGGCCGATCTCTTGCAGCTCGAGCAGATCGCTGGCGGCTATCAAAGCCGTGAACGCTTTCTAACGGAGCTGACGCTGGACCCGCCGGATGCGACCAGCGATCAGGCGGGTGTGCCGCTTTTGGATGAAGATTACCTCATTCTCTCCACGATCCATTCCGCCAAGGGCCAGGAGTGGCGCTCGGTCTTCATGCTCAACGTCGTCGATGGCTGCATCCCCTCCGACCTCGGCGCCGGAACGACGGCCGAACTGGAAGAAGAGCGGCGTCTTCTCTATGTCGGAATGACGAGGGCGCGGGACAGCCTTGCCCTGATCACCCCGCAGCGGTTTTTCACCCATGGCCAGAGCGCCCAGGGCGATCGACATGTCTATGCCGCGCGGACACGGTTCATCCCGGCAACGCTGCTGCAGTTCTTCGAGACGGTGAGCTGGCCGATCGTCTCTTCTGCGGCCGGCGAGCGCAGCGCGCGTCAGGTGAGGATCGATGTTGCGGCCAGGATGCGCGGCATTTGGCGATAGCAGCAGAAAGCCCTCGTGCAATGACGAAAACCTCATGGCGCGGCGAGGACGCGCACCGTCGCGAATTGCACAGACTGACGGAAAGAGGCCAAGCCCCGATTGATCTCGCACTTTCGCTGGTTGAGGCTTGTGAACTCAATCACGCCACCTCGATCCAAACAGGCGCATAGTCGCTTGTCTGCGAAGGGCAGCGACAGCCTGCAGAGGAACGCTCTGCAGATCAGGCTCGGACGCCGGACCCCGCCGGCTAGCAGACGGCAGGGTTGCGGGCTGGCTATCTTCTATGACCTAGTTCGAGGAAAAGCGCTCCGGCCGGAAGGTGGCAAGCATGGGGTGGGTCTCGCCAGTTGCGACTTCATAAGCGAGCAGCTCGCCAACGATGAGTCCCAGTGTCGCGCCGCTATGGCTGAAGGCGACATAGTAGCCGGGAATGGCCTTGATCGCGCCGATGACCGGCTCGCCGTCACCGGGGATCGGCTTTCCACCGACGCCGATTGAGGCGACTTCCAAGGTAGGATGACCTTCCATCACCTTTGCGGCCTCGGCCAGCAAGCCCTCGACGACCACCTTGTTGATGTCATAGCCGCCATCAGAGCGCTGCGTCACAGCCTCCTCTGCCGCCCAATCGGCATCCAGTGAGAAGGTGCCGCCCGGCCCCGGGCGGATCGCCACGCGCGGCGTGTTGAGCACGGAGCGCAGTGGGTGGGCATGCGGCTTGGTCTGCACCAGAAGCGCGATCGGCGTCCCGTCTGTGATGACCTGTCCGGCCTCCGCCACCATCTTCGGCACCGCAGGGCCAGTTGCCAACACCACGGCATCGGCGTCAAAGCGGCCGCCCTTAGCGGTCTCGACCCCGACTGCCTTACCGTTTTCGGTCGCAACCTTTGCCGCGCCCTGATCCGTCACAAGCCGTCCACCAAGGGCAGAGAAAGCCTGAAGCAGATGAGCGATCAGCTTGGGCAGATCAACCCACCCCTCCCCTGCATTGAAGATCGCGCCTTGCGGCGTAATCGCCTCGGGGGCCACGCCTGGCGTCACCTGGGCGACCTCAGCGCCCGAAACGCGCACTGCATCATAGCCGAGCACGATCTCGTGGCGGAAGGCGGCGTCGATTTCGTTTTTGTCATCATCACCATCCCACGTCAGACCGCCATCGAAGCGCAGCCAATCGGTGTCAACATGGCGGGCGAACAGGGTCCGGTAGCGGTCGATGCCGGCCATGCGTAGCCGATGGTAAGGGTCCGAACGCATGCGCGCGGAATTCAACCAAGACAGCGAACGCCCGGAAGCGCCATTGGCCGGCGGGCCATCGTTGAAGATAGTAACCTGAACGCCCCGGCGCGCCAGGTGAAGCGCAGTGGAAACGCCGAAAATACCGGCGCCGATGACGGCAGCTGAAGAAACTCTGGAATCGGTCATGCTGGATGTCTTTCAATCGATGATTGTCAGGATGAATCGCGGCGTCATACCGCTTCGAACCGGCCGCTGACGGCAGAGCGGAACAGCGCATCGATGGCCCTCATATTGGCGATTGCGTCGCTTAAACCCGGAGACGCCTGACGTCCTGAAAGAACCACCTCGGCAAAGGCGTCAGCCTGTTCGCGGTATTGGTCAACAGCTTCAATTCTAATCTCCACGCGCCCGCCACCAGCAAGATCCCGGCCATCATCCAGAAAGAGAGAGGTTGTCGCATCAGCCGGAGCGTTGAAGGGGACAGGAATGTCCAGCCGTGCGCGCGTGCCGAACACAGTCACCTTCTGGGTCAGCGCAAGCTGGGTCGAGCACGCGAAGACAAGCTGCCGCCCTTGCGGAAAGGCGAGCATGCCGCTCGTCAGCCGATCGGTGCCGAAGCGTTCGTCCTGCTCCATCAATGCAATGGCCTTGATCGGCTCGGCATCGAAAAGAAAGCGAGCCGTGTTGATGGCATAGCAGCCGACATCATAAAGGCCCCCGCCGCCAATGTCGGCCTGGTTGCGTACATTTGCAGGGTCATCGAGATAGTACGAGAAGATCGTCTGGATCGCCTGCACCTCGCCCAGCCGCCCCTTAGCGATCAAGGCATGCGCTGTCTTCCACTGCGGGTGATGGCGCACCATGAAGGCCTCGGCAACGTGTAGGCCAGAAGCCTGCTGCGCTGCGGCCAGCCGCTCGGCCTCATCCGCCGTCAGCGCAATCGGCTTTTCGCATAGAACCGGCTTGCCCTGCTCCAGTGCCCGGATCGTCATCGGAACATGCAGATGATTGGGCAGAGGATTGTAGATCGCGTCGATTTCGGGATCGGCCAGCAGCGCTGCATAGCTGCCGTATGCCTTCTCGATTCCGAAGCGCGCCGCCATGTACTTGGCCTTGTCTTCGTCACGCGAGGCAATGGCCGCGACATGACCGAGCCGGCTCGACTGAATTGCGGGAACCACAGCCTTTTCGGCAATACCGGCACAGCCGAGCACGCCCCCTCGAAGTGTTTGTATCATCTCTATCTCCACGCGACGCCCATCACAGCACTTCCGCCAGGAAGCGCTTCAGGCGCGGGCTTTGCGGATTGTCGAAAATGGTATCCGGCGGCCCAGCCTCGACCACACGGCCCTCGTCCATGAACACCACCTGATCGGCCACGCGGCGCGCGAACCCCATCTCATGGGTCACGACGACCATCGTCATGCCGCGCTGGCCGAGATCGGCCATCAGGTTCAGCACACCCTTGACCAGCTCCGGATCCAGCGCGCTTGTCACCTCGTCGAAGAGAATGACCTCAGGCTCCATGGCAAGGGCGCGGGCGATTGCGACGCGCTGCTGCTGGCCGCCGGAAAGACCACCCGGCCGATGATGAGCGCGGCTGGCAAGACCGGCATCGGCAAGCCGCGCCATGGCAAGACGTTCAGCCTCAGCTGTCGGAAGGCCTTTGATTTTTCTGAGCGACAGCGCTACGTTTTCGAGCGCTGTATGATCGGGGAAGAGATTGAAGTGCTGAAACACCATGCCGACGCGTCGGCGCAGGCGCTCAGGCTTCATGAAGAGGATGCTGTCTCCATCGAGCAGCACATCGCCGCTCTTCGGCTCTACCAGCCGGTTCAGGCAGCGCAGCAGGGTCGACTTGCCGGACCCGGAGGGCCCGATGACACAGGTAACGCTGCCGGGTTTGACGGAAAGATCGACGCCCTTCAGCACCTCCAGCGTGCCATAAGCCATGCCAAGATTGCGCACCTCCAGGCTGCCGCCCTTGAAACTTGAGGCTGACACGCGCTTGGCACCGTCCAGTTCGCTGACCTCTTCCGGCCCGCTGGTCACGACGGATGGACGCTGCTTGCCGATCCGAAGACGGCTATCGATCGCATTGACGACATGCGTCAGTGGAACCGTGACAACGAGATAGAAGATGCCGGCAAGAAGCAGCGGCGAGAGATTACCGGTCACCACCGCCTGGTCCTGACCGACCCGAAAGATCTCGCGTTCTGACGCCAGAAGACCGAGGAAATAGACGAGGCTCGAGTCCTTCACATTGCCGATGAACTGGTTGACCAGTGCCGGCAGTACGCGCCGCACCCCTTGCGGTACGACAATGAGCCGCATGCCCTGGCCGTAACTCATCGACAGCGCCCGGCAGGCTTCCATCTGCCCGCGCTCGACGCTCTGGATGCCGGAGCGAAAGATCTCGCCGATATAGGCGCCAGCGATGAGGCTGAGGGCCAGGATGCCCAGAGGATAAGGCGACGGGCCGAACAATTCGCGGCCAAGGCGCGCAAAGCCTTGCCCGATCAAAAGAATGGTGACGATCGCCGGCAAGCCGCGGAAAATGTCGGTGTAGAGGCGCGAGGGAATGCGCAGCCAAGCCGAACGCGAGATGCCCATGATCGCAAGCAGCATGCCGATCACCACGCCGAGGACGGTCGAGGCTGCAGCCAGTATCAGCGTGTTCTTCAGCCCGACGGTGATCATGGTCGGCAGAACTTCGGCCATCGCATTCCAGTCGAGGAAGCTTCGGCGCAGGTTTTCAAGCCAAGTCATCAGGTCGTCCTTGGAGAAAAGGCCGGCCCCGCCGTTCAGCAAGACCGGCGGGCGGCATCAGGGCTTGGGCAGGTAGGCTTCGGGCATTGGGGTGCCGGGGAACCATTTTTCATGCAGGCTCTTCCAGGTGCCATCCTGCATGGCGGCCTTGAGCTCCTTGTTCAGCGCCTCGCGCAGCGCATCGCTCCCCTTGCGGATCACAAAGCCTGCAGGCGCATCGAAGCTTGGAATGTTGACCGCGACTTTCAGCGCGGGATAGCGGGCCGCGTAATCCTTGGCCGCCTCATAATCGAGGAAATGCGCGTCGACCGTGCCATTATTGAGTGCGGAAACGGCGGAGTTGTTGTCCGGGAACTTCACGAGATCGGCGCCCGTGAAGTTCTTTTCGGCATAGATTTCCTGCAATGTTCCCTGCACGACGCCGAGCCGCTTGCCCTTGAGGGTGGCGGCGTCCTTGATATCAGCCTCTGGCGTGAGCACCGTCAGAAAACCGGCAAGATAGCCATCGCTGAAATCGACTGTCTGCTTTCGCTTGTCTGTGGTGCCAATGGCAGCAACGGCCACGTCGAAGCGGCTGTTGGCAACCGAGGGCATCAGGGCTGCAAAATCCTGGCCCGTAAAAATCACCTGATCTTTTTTGAAGCCCATCCGCTCGGCCACGTTCAGGAAGAGCTCGATGTCGAAGCCGGTGAAGGTGCCGTCGGCCGTGGTGAAGGCATAGGGCTTGGAATCACCCATGGTGCCGACGCTGATGGTGCCGGGATCGATCAGTCCAAGTGGATTGTTCTGTGAAAGCGCCGGCGTTGCCAAACCTGACGCCAGGCTGATGGCAAGCGCAGCGACGGTGAAGCGTATCCCAGCCAACGCTCGGAAAAGGGAAATATCGAGAGCCTGTTCAACGTGCATATCTGTCGTCTCCTCTGGTGGTCTTGTTTAGGCATGTCGTGAGAGCGCGCACGGGTCCTCCCGGACGTGGGAATGCTCCGCGCGTCCGACCGAGTGCCTCACTAGTGGATAATGATCTTCCCGTTGAGACCGGTATCATTTAGAAAGAGACC
This sequence comes from Xaviernesmea oryzae, assembly GCF_900109605.1. GTDB lineage: Bacteria > Pseudomonadota > Alphaproteobacteria > Rhizobiales > Rhizobiaceae > Xaviernesmea > Xaviernesmea oryzae. The sequence continues at coordinate 91,356 of NZ_FOAM01000019.1, read as the reverse complement.
GGTCTCAATAGCGTTTTATGGACGTTATCGCCGCATTTGCCACTCGTCAACATCTCTTGTAAGGCTAGCAGCAATGGATAAGAACGCCCCTCCAAACAGTGCTTCGACCGTGGCTGACGTCGCCCGAGAAGCCGGTGTTTCTAAAGCGACCGCCGCGCGCGTCCTGGGAGGCTATGGAACCGTCAGCGAGAAAGTGCGCGTGGCCGTCATGGCTGCAGCCGAAGCTTTAGACTATCGGCCGAATGAGCTCGCCCGCTCCATGACGACGGGCCGCTCCGGGACGATTGGCGTGATCGTCGGGGATATCGAAAATCCGTTCTTTAGCCTTGCCGTGCGCGGGATAACGGACGTCGCCCGGCAGGCGGGCTTCACGGTCGTGCTCGTCAATTCCAGCGAGGACGCGAGGAATGAAGAGGCAGCGCTACGCACCCTTCTGGCCAAGCGTGTCGACGGGCTGATCGTCTCGCCGGCGAAGGAGAGCGAGACCGATCATCTGCGCGATGCCGCCCGCTCCGGTCGTCCGCTGGTGCTGCTCGACCGCGGCAGCGAGACACTTGGTGTCGACACGGTCGTCGCCAATGATCGGCATGCGGCAGAAAGCATAACCCGCAAGCTGATCGCGCGGGGCCACCGTCACATCGCCTATCTGACTGCCTGCGATACGCCTGACCATCACTTCCGCACGCCGGCAGACATTCACACCGGTTCCGTTCGCCGACGCATCGAGGGCTTTTTCAGCACCTGCCAGGAGGCGGGCATGACAGACGTGGAGCACAACATCCATGTCGGCGCCGTCACGCCAGAGCGCACGCGCGCCATCATCATGGCCATGATCGAAGCGCCGTTGCGACCAACAGCCATCATCGCCTCTGACAGCGTTATCGCGCTGGAGGTCTTCAAGCTATGCCGGGAATTCGCAATCCGCATCCCCGACGACCTTTCACTGGTCTCTTTCCACGATGCAGACTGGACCTCGGTGACGACGCCTCCGGTCACCGTCATCCGCCAGCCGGTTTATCAGCTGGGCGAAACGGCAGCCCGGTTGCTTGTTCGGCGAATGAAGGGCGATGTCGGTCCTCCTACCCGTACGGTCCTGGAGACGGAATTGGTGGAGCGCGCCTCTGTGTCCATGCCGGATCAATCTTCGGAGCCCCCTCACAGGGGATGATGCCGCTGTCTTGGCCGACTTTTGCACCGCCGCTCTCAGCCGCATTCTTGCTGCTTGTGCGGTCGCCTCCACATCCTGCGCACGATGTCGTGAGCGAGCCGCGAACTTACTATGTATGTTAAATCGGGTTAACCGCCCGCTCCCGGCTTCTCGGAAAAAATCGCCATCTTTGCTGCCGCGCCATTCATGATGTCTGCATCGGCGGGCGGCGGGCGCTTCTCGTGAATCCGCGGCCAGATCTGCGCATAGTGGCGATTAAGGTCGAGCCAGGCATGAAGCCCGGCCTCCGTGTCCGAGTGGATGGCCGCTGCTGGGCATTCCGGCTCGCAGATACCGCAATCGATACATTGGTCGGGGTGAATGACGAGCATGTTCTCGCCTTCGTAAAAGCACTCGACCGGACAGACCTCGACGCAGTCCATATATTTGCAGGCAATGCAGTTTTCTGTGACCACATAGGTCATTGCTTGCTCCATGGTCGGCAAGAGGAGCAGCCGGGTTAAAACCGGCTGCTCGCAGCCAATCGCAGTCGAAGGGATGGACCTTGCTTAACGGCGCTTGGCGGCCGGCAAGAAATGCCGTTTAGAGTCTTTCGGCGACCGCTTCCCAGTTCACCAGCTTTTCGAGCAAGTTTTCGAGATAGGCGGGGCGCTTGTTGCGGAAATCGATATAGTAGCTGTGCTCCCAGACATCGCAGCCGAGCAGGGCCTTCTGCCCGAAGCAAAGCGGGTTGACGCCATTTTCGGTCTTGGTGATCCGCAGCGCGCCATCCGTATCGACCACGAGCCAAGCCCAGCCGGACCCGAACTGCGCCGCGCCTGCCGCGCTGAACGCCTGCTTGAAACTCTCGACCGAGCCGAAGGCGCCGGTCAATGCCTTTTCGAGCGCGGGCGGGATCTTGGTGCCTCCCGGCGCGAGGATCTGCCAAAACAGGCTATGATTCCAGTGCTGCGACGCATTGTTGAAGATCGCGGATTGGGCAACGGCACCGCGTTCATAGGTGCCGACGACAATCTCTTCGAGGCTGCTCTTCTCCCACTGCGTTCCGGCAATGGCCTTGTTGCCATTGTCGACATAGGCCTTGTGGTGCAGGTCGTGGTGAAACTTCAGCGTCTCCTCCGACATGCCGAAGGGCGCGAGAGCATCATGGGCATAGGGAAGGTCTGGTAGCTCGAAGGACATCGAGATTTCCTCTGTCACTGTTCAAAGACGGGCGTTGAGCCTTGCCGGAACAAGGTGACATGATCTATAAAACCTCAGGCATAGTTGAGGTCAAGGGCATTTCATGGCGGAGCGACTGGAAAACGAACTGTCCGTAGGAGAGCTGGCCAAGCGCGCGGGCGTGGCCGTTTCCACGCTGCATTTTTACGAGGCCAAGGGCCTCATCACCCCGCGCCGCAACAACGGCAACCAGAGGCGCTATCCGCGCAATCTGTTGCGGCGTGTCGCCATCATCCGCATCGCCCAGCGCGCGGGCATTTCGCTTGCCGAGATCCGGGAGGCCCTCTCGGCCTTGCCTGCGGAGCGAACCCCCACGGCCGAGGACTGGCAGGTCTTGTCCTCGAACTGGAAGGCGCGGCTGGACGAGCGCATCACGGCCTTGACGCAACTGCGCGACGAGATGGCCGGCTGTATCGGCTGCGGCTGCCTGTCGCTGAGGGACTGCCCCTTGCGCAACCCGCGCGACGAATTGGGCAGGACCGCGACAGGCGCGGTCCTTCTTTCCCCCGGAGAGTGACGCCTGCGCGTCAAGCTGCCTGTGCCGGCTTCTCCATCGGCACGGTCTGCGGTTCATGTGGCTTGGCTTCCTCTTTGCGCGCGAACACCTTCGTCACCACCACGAAGAAGGTGGGGACCAGAAGGACGGCCAGAACCGTGGCGGAAACCATGCCGCCGAGAACGCCGGTTCCAATGGCACGTTGGCTCGCCGAGCTCGCCCCGGTCGCAAAGGCCAGCGGCACCACGCCCAGAATGAAGGCCAGGGAGGTCATCAGGATCGGGCGGAAGCGGAGCTTGGCGGCTTCGACCGTCGCCTCCAGAAGAGGCTTGCCCTCGGCACGCAAGTCGCGTGCGAACTCGATGATCAGAATGGCATTCTTCGCCGAAAGGCCGATGATGGTGATGAGCCCGACGGTGAAATAGATATCGTTCGGAATACCGCGGAATGTGACCGCGACCACCGCGCCGATCGCACCCAAGGGAACCACGAGCATCACGGCGATCGGGATCGACCAGCTCTCGTAAAGCGCTGCCAAGCAGAGAAACACGAATACCATGGAGAGCCCGAGCAGGAACGGCGCCGCATTGCCGGAGGCTTTTTCCTGATAGGATTGTCCGGTCCATTCAAAGCCGAAGCCCGGCGGCAATTCCTTTGCCAGCCGCTCCATTTCCGCCATGGCTTGGCCACTTGTATGGCCGGGCGCCGCGCTGCCACTGATCTTGACGGCCTGCAACCCGTTATAGCCGACCACCTGGGTGGGGCCCAAGGCCCAACGCGCCGTGGTAAAGGCCGACAGCGGGACCATCTCGCCTGTGCCGTTGCGGGCGTTCAAGGCCAGAAGGCTCTGCGCGTTCATCCGCTCGGGCGCATCGGCCTGCACGATCACGCGCTGCATCCGTCCGGCATTGGGATAGTCGGCCACATAGGTCGAGCCGATGGACGTGGACAGCACGGCATTGATCTCGTCGAAGCTCACGCCATAGGCATTGGCTTTACGCCTGTCGATATCCAGCATGATCTGCGGCGATGGCGGCAGACCTTCGATATAGGGATATTGTAGGATCGGGCTTTGCCAAGCCTTGCCGAGCAGCATGTTGGCTGCTTGCACGAGTGCGGCGTTCCCCTTGTTTGCCCGGTCCTGCAGGCGGAAGCTGAAGCCGCTGGCGTTTCCAAGTGCCGCGATCGGCGGCGGCGTGAGCGCGAAGATCGAGGCTTCTGGCATCCCGGCAAGCGTGCCGAGCGCTGAACCGACGATGGCATCCGATGAGTCCGACGGCCCCCGGTCGGACCAGTCTTTGAATGTCGCGAAGCTGATCCCGGCATTCTGCCCATTGCCATTGAAGCCGAAACCAAGAATCGTGACGATCTTCTCGATGCCTGATCGCCCAAGGAAGAAGCCATCGACCTTTTTAAGAACATTTGAAGTTCGCTCGGCCGTCGCGCCGGCGGGAAGCTGCGTCGTCGCAATGGCATAGCCCTGATCTTCGAGAGGGAGAAATCCTGTCGGCAGTCGAATGTAAACATAGCCAAGCGCGATGACGATCGCCGCGTAGAGCGCCATCATACGCAAGCTACGCCGGGTCGTTGCACCGATAATCCAGCCATACCCGCTGATTGTCCGCGCTATGACCCTGTCGAACACGCGGAAGAACCAGATCTTGCACTGAGAATGGCCCGCAGGGATCGGCTTGAGGATCGTCGCGCAGAGCGCGGGCGTCAGGGTGAGCGCCATCAGCGCCGAGAACACCATCGACATGACAATCGTCAGCGAAAACTGCTTGTAGATAATGCCGACGGCGCCTGGAAAAAACGCCATGGGCACGAACACCGCAATGAGAACGACCGTGATGCCGACCACAGCCCCCGTGATCTGTTTCATCGCCTTGGCCGTCGCCTGTCTTGGCGGCAACCCCTCCTCGTGCATGATGCGCTCGACATTCTCGACGACAACGATGGCGTCATCGACAAGAATGCCGATCGCCAGAACCATGGCAAACATGGTCAGCACGTTGATCGAAAAGCCAAAAAGCAGCAGTGCAGCACATGTGCCCAAGAGCGCGACCGGAACGACCAGGGTCGGGATCAAGGTGTAGCGCAGGTTCTGCAGAAACAGAAACATAATGACGAAAACGAGCGCCACGGCCTCGATAAGCGTATGAATGACCTTCTCGATGGAAATCGAAACAAAGGGCGTGGTGTCGTACGGTATTTCGTAGGCGATACCGGCAGGAAAATTCCTGGCAAGCTCGGCCATGCGGGTTTTGACAGCCTGCGCCGTGACCAGCGCATTGCCCGTAGCGTTCAGCTGAACGCCGAGCATTGCTGCCTCCCGACCGTTGATGCTCGAGGATATCGAATAATCCTGACCGCCAAACTCCACGCGCGCGACATCGGACAATCGGACGACTGAGCCGTCGGGGTTGGCGCGCAACACGATCTCGGCAAACTCCTTGGCGCTGGAAAGCTGGCCGGACGCTGAAACCGTTGCAGTGATCTCTTGACCACGCATGGTCGGTTGCGCGCCGATGCTGCCAGAGGAAACCTGCGCGTTTTGCGTCGCAATCGCATTGGTCACATCCTGGGCCGTCAGGTTCAAACCGACCAGCTTCTTCGTGTCGATCCACACGCGCATGGCGCGTTCGGTGGCAAAAAGTTGCGCCTTGCCAACCCCCGGCAACCGCCTGAGATCATCGATGACATTGCGCGTGGCAAATTCGCCGAGGTCGATCGCATTGAGCCTGCCATCGGTCGAAACGAGACCGACGAACAGCAAGAAGGCGCTGCTGGTCTCCTCGACCCGGATTCCCTGCTGGCGAACGGAGGCCGGCAAGCGCGCCTCGACACGGCTGATGCGGTTCTGGACGTCGACCGTAGCTGTCTGGGGATCGGTTCCCGACTGGAATGTGACATTGATCGTCACGCTTCCATGTGCATCGCTCACGGAGTCGTAATAGAGCATGCCGGTGGCACCGTTCATCTCCTGTTCGATGAGCTTGGTGACGCTGTCATAGAGGTTTTCGGGGGTGGCGCCGGGATAGCTTGTCGTAATCGCAATCGTTGGTGGAGCAACATTTGGATATTGCGAGATTGGAAGGAAAGGGATGGCGATAGCCCCGGCAAGCGCAATGGCCAAAGCGATGACACAGGCAAAAACCGGACGAACAATGAAATATTGCGGCATCGTGATGCCTCCTACAGCTTGGCCTGCTTCGCGCATGATGCGGCGCAGCCAGTTTCGAGCGCCGCGTCCGGGCCGCTCTCATCCTTGATTAGCTCGGCCGTCACCGGACCACCGGGCATGGTTTTCTCGGCACCATCGACGATGACCTGATCGCCCGGCTTCAATCCGTTCGTCACCAGCCAGCGATTCTCGATTGCAAGGTTTGTTACGATGGGCTGCACTACTGCTTTCCCATCCTTGACGATCATCACATGGGCCTGCCCGAGCGTGTCCCACTGCACGGCACGCTGGGGAACAAGCAGTGCTTGCTGAACCGTCTTCTGCCGCAGTTTCACGCGGACATAAGCGCCGGGCAAAAGCCGGCCCTGCGGATTTGCGAATTCGGCCCGCAACGAGACCTGCCCGGTGGTTTCGTTGACGACGGCGGCGGAGAACAAGAGATGACCGGGCTGATCATAAACCTCGCCGTCCCTGCCGATCAGCTGGACCGCCATGTTGCGTCCGGCTTTTCCAGACGGCTCGACATCCGCAACGCGCTGGATGTCCAACACATCTTCAAGCGGCGCGGTAAAGTCGACATAGACGGAACTGAGTTCGCGCACGATGGCCATCTGAGTGCCATCCTCCTGACGGACAAAGGCGCCTTCTGTGACCAACGCGGCATCGATCCGTCCTGCGATTGGCGCGCGTACGGTCGCATAGCTCAGATCGAGATCCGCCGTCTGGAGATTGGCGCGCGCGACGCCGACTTCGGCCTCCGCCTGTCTGCGGCTTGCTAGGGCGGTGTCATATTGATCCTTGCTCGCCACCTTTTTCTTCAGAAGATCACCAGCCCGGACCTCTTGCTGCTTGGCCAGATCCAAGGCAGCCTCCGCCCTAGCAAGCTGCGCTCGCGCAGCGTCCGCGGCTGCCTGAAACCTCGCCGGATCGATGTGGAAAAGCACGTCCCCTGCTTTGACATCTGCGCCTTCAGTGAATTCGCGCGCGAGAACGATGCCTGTGACGCGAGCACGCACTTCCGCCAGTCTGGTCGCCACTATTCGGCCCGGATAGTCCTGCTCAACAGGGACATCGGCCGCCGCAATCACAACGGCTTTAACCGTGGGCGCAGGATAGGCCGCCGGCGCGCCCCCATCCGCCCGGTCGCAGGAGGCAAGGATAAGCGACAGCGGTACAAGGACGATCGGGACGAAGCGGAACGAGTGCATGGGATGATCCGGGTTGTCGTTTGGCTTTCGCGGCTCATTGAGGCGCGGAGGGGTGCCCATCTGAGCGGCCCGGATAGGGTCATAGGACCTCAACTATAGTTTAGGTCAAGAAATATTTTACCTGTGACATGAACTGGCTGGAGCCTAGCTGCAGGACACACGGTCGATGCGTCGCAAGGTCGGTCTGGCGCCTTCCAATCGGGCCAGACCGTAGCCAGCGACTTGCTTTTGCTAAAGGGAGGTCGGCCCAACGCGCGGCGGTCCGAACGGTGTTCTTGCCCGATCAATAATCCCATCAGACTAGCGAGCGGGATTGAGGGCGCTTTTAAGGCACTGTTCGTCAATCTTTTGGATAAGCGGCCCCCCGTCGGGTTAGGTTCTGTTGACAAAGTATGGCAGCCATATTTTTGCGGCAGCCAGGGCGAGGAATGCTGAGAAGGATTTTCGGGTCTTGTCGTATCGGGTCGCAACGCGACGGAACTGCTTGAGGCGGTTGAACATCCGCTCAATGCGGTTTCGATCCTTGTATGCCCGGAAGTCGCAGGCAGGCGGGTTCTTCCGGTTGGCCTTCGGCGGAATGACTGGCCTGATCCCATGGATCAGGAGTTCCTCGCGCAGGAAATCACCGTCATATCCTTTGTCGGCGAGGAACAGTCTCGGCTTGCCGACAGGTATCGCCAGCAGGTCCGGAACGGCGTTGTAGTGCGAAGCCTCTCCGCCCGTCAGGACGAAGCCAAGAGGGCGTCCCTGACCGTCTGCTCGGGCGTGGATTTTCGTCGTAAAGCCGCCGCGTGATCGACCAAAAGCCTCCTGATAAGTCCCCCTTTAGCGCCCGCAGCCTGCGAATGGCCGCGAACCGTGGTGCTGTCGATCATGTGCTGCCAGTCATCCGTCAGCCCCAGTTCAACGAGGGTCTCAAGCAGAGCGTCCCAAACTCCTTGTTCAGCCCACCGGCGGAAGCGCACATAGACCGAGTTCCACTTTCCGTAGCGCTCATGCATATCGCGCCAGGGGCAGCCAACCCGAAGAACATGCAGCATACCGTTCAGGTATCGTCGATTGTCGTGCGAGGGCCGGGATTTCCTACCGCGTTCGGTGGGTAACAGACCCTCAATGATCCGCCACTCCATATCCGTAAGGTCGCCACGAGCCAAAGCTGCCTCCCAAAAAGCAGTCTTGAATCATGCTTCCGATGATTTGGGAATCCACTTTGTCAACAGGGCCTAGGTGGAAGCGTTACTAAAGACCGCACTACCGGCTGGTAGCTCTCTTGATGTGATATTAACGGTTGCTAAAATTGAACGTGACAAATTGACCGTTGAACGACGCGTCGATCGATACGCAGAATTGCCGTCTGGCTTGCGTCTCCGGCTCTGCCAACAGTTGCCGAAGCGGCAAGTGATTTCGCCCGAGATCGACGATCAGCAAGTTGTTCGGAGGCGACATTAAAGCACATATCCATCATTGGAAAATTTCTGACGATCATGGCCTGCTTTGGCGTGTTTTCGTTAGGCGTTGCCCTCTACTCAACGCATCAGATCTCGAATATTGACGGGCGGTACAGCGATCTCATGGATCATGAGACCACCGCCGCGTTGAATCTTGCGCGCGCAAACCGCTTCCTTCAGGGCGCGCGTGCCGCCATCGGCGACCTCTTAATGTCACGCTCCGATGAACTGAACGCACGGGCGGAAAACGAGCTGAAGGAGGCGACAGAGAGCTTTTCCAAGTTTATGGACAAGGCGATTGCCGCCATGCCGCAGCGCTCGGACATCTCTGAGCTCAAGGGCCAAGGTCTCGACATCATTTCCAAGCTATGCGCGCCGACGATCGCTGCGGGTCAGGCAGCGACGGAGGCCAAGGCCGTCACGGCATCCCAGGACATGTTCTTGCAGAGCTGCCAGCCTGCCTTCGCTGCCCTTTCGCCCCGGCTCACGGCAATGGTCGCGCAGATCGTCGAAGCGACCGATAAGATCGATAATGATGTCTCTGCCCAGGCAACAAGCACGATCACCACAACTCTGGTTGCCGTTTTCGTCGGTCTGGTCTCCGTCCTGATCGGCGGGTTCGTGGCGGTTCGCACCTGGTTGGTGCGGCCTATTCAGCAGATCTCTGCCACGATGAACGTGCTCGCCGACGGCAACCTTACCATCCCTGTCGGCGGCACGGAGCGGCGTGACGAAATCGGTCTGATGGCAAAGGCTGTGCAGGTGTTCAAGGACAATGGCTTGCGCGCGCGTGGTCTGGAAGAAGAGGCGGCGTCTGCTCGCTCTATGAGCGAGGCTGAACGGGTGCGCGTGGCGCAGCTGGACCACCAGCGAACCCTGGAGATCTCTCAGGCGACCTCAGGGCTTGCCGAAGGTCTGAGGCACTTGTCGAACGGCGATCTGACATTCCGGTAGAGCGAGCCCTTCGCCAGCGATTTCGAGGCATTGCGATAAGACTTCAACGCTGCTGTTGACCAGATGTCGAAGAGCCTGCGATCTGTTGCCACCGCGACATCGACGATCGACAGCGGTGCGCGGGAAATCAGCCAAAGCGCGGAAGATCTGTCGAAGCGCACGGAACAGCAGGCTGCTTCGCTCGAGGAAACAGCGGCAGCCCTCGACCAGATCACCACGAATGTCGCCAACTCCTCCAAACGCACGGAGGAAGCCCGGCATGTCGCGTTGGAAGCCAATGCGTCTGCGAAGAAGTGTGGCGTTGTCGTTTCGGATGCTGTCGCGGCGATGCGGCGGATCGAGACCTCGTCCAATCAAATCTCGAGCATCATCGGCGTCATCGATCAGATTGCCTTCCAGACCAATCTCCTTGCGCTCAACGCTGGCGTCGAAGCCGCGCGCGCAGGCGAGGCCGGCAAGGGGTTTGCGGTCGTTGCGCAGGAAGTTCGTGAATTGGCGCAGCGTTCTGCCCAGGCTGCAAAGGAGATCAAGGCGCTGATCGACAATTCCGCCGGTGAGGTCAGTACCGGGGTCAGGCTGGTTCAGGAAACGGGCCAAGCACTCGAAGTGATCGAGCGGCAGGTCGCGACCATCAACAAACAGCTCGACGCCATCTCGACATCGGCGAAGGAGCAGGCCGCCGGGCTGTCCGAGGTCAATACGGCCGTCAATCAGATGGACCAGGTGACACAGCAGAATGCGGCAATGGTCGAAGAGTCGACCGCGGCCAGCGCGTCGCTCGCGAAGGAAGTTTTACGTCTGAAGGAGATTATGTCGGCCTTCAGAACCGGCGCGGGCGATACCGACGGCTCGCAAAGGGTAGAGCTGGCCAAGCCAAGGCATCGTGCTGTCGCCTCCCCGGCAAGACGGATGTTGACCAAGGTTGCAAGCTCGATAAGCTTGGGCCATTCCACCGCTGCGGCAAGTTGGCAGGACTTCTAAGGGCGGGTCTCGCAGCAACCATAGGACGCGACGACAACCCTTCATGGCGAGAACCCTGGCTACCGAGGCGCGCCATTGAAGAGATGAGATGCCGTGCGTCGTGATGCGCGATCCTGTGCATTTGACGCCGTGACGCTCTCCCAGATAGGCAAGGTTGCATGAGCAACCCAGGCCCGAAGGAGAAGAGATGACAACAATCAAACTCTATCAGGTGGAACGGCACACCGCCTGCGATGGCTGGACCAGCACTTGAGCGAGGAGGATGAAGGATACCGTCAGGCGCCTGGTCTGGGAAGGACGTAAGGTCTGAGCGGTTAATCCACATCAGGAGATGCCCGAAGAGACTGAGCATATTCCACCATGATAGCGATGATCGCTTCAACGCAGCGACGGTGAACGCCTGTCAACTTATAATAGCGGACGTTTCCGTTCTCTCTCACATCCAAGACACCATGCAGTGCAAGCTCTGTCAGAATTTGGCTTGTGTAGCTTTGCGTAATTTGCGCCCGTTTAGATATTTCATTGACGGTGTGCTTGCCATCTAAAAGTCTGACAATCATTGGCCCGTTCGGACGGCTGAGGAGCTTCAGAAGCTTGACGATATCGGGCCTGGCGGCAAAATCCAACGTCATATCGCAACTCACGAACATATAATAAGCTTAGCTTATCTCATTCGTCGGCCGGGGCTTCAACCCACCACAGCGTGCTTCTTTGCCGCCCGAAACACGACCAATCAACCTGTTGTTCAATAGCTTGCTGGGCAATCTCGTGACCCGATAGGCGCAGAAGGGTCAGTTTCGTCTCTCGCTCTCCAAGCGCTGACGGAGCGACTCGATTTGAGCTGATGCCTTTTCAAGTACCGACAGCAACTGTGACACCTCGTCAGACGGGCACTTGTGGACATGTTCTAGCGTAATCAATGATTTAGAGACTTTGATCAGATGCGCGGCATTCTCAAGAGCGAACCTATCAGTCGACATTACCTCTCCGATTCCTCTGCCAAGCTTCACCGCAAACTGCTACTTAAGTTTATCAGGCACTCTTAATGTAGATTAGTATTGCGCAAGACAATAGATATTTAATCTAAATTTCCGTAATTTAACGGCCGGTCAGCTTCAACTCAGGCTTGGTGCAGACGAAGGGCCGCTGCCCGGAAGCGGTGGCCTACGATGAACGTCGCGACCGCAAGATCCTGCTCTCGATTCACGCTGATACCCATGAGACGATGCGCAAGGGACGGCCGCGGCAGGAGGATCGGATGTGCAATCTCTACAATGTCAGCACCAACCAAGAAGCCATGCGCGCCTTTCGCCAGGCGCTCGATCGGCTGGGCAACCTTGAGCCCTTGATCGACATCTATCCCGACCGGCCGGCACCTGTTCTGCGCCGCACGGCCGAGGGCGAGGCATGGGACCGCCTGACCTGGGGCATGCCGACACCGCCCTCGATCCTGGGCGACAAGCCGGACACGGGCGTCACCAACATTCGCAATGTCACCTCGCCACACTGGCGCCGCTGGCTCGGGCCGGAGAACCGCTGTGTGGTGCCTTGGACGACGTTCTGCGAGTGGGAGGACACCAAGCCTAAGAAGCGCAAGCGCTGGTTCGCGATCAACGACGACAAGCCCCTCGCCTTCTTCGCCGGCATCTGGACCGAGTGGCGAGGAACGCGCGGATCCATGAAGAACCCGCGCGAGGGAGAGCATCAGCTATTCGGCTTCCTGACCACCGAACCAAACGCGGTGGTCAAGCCGATCCACCCGAAGGCCATGCCGGTCATCCTCACAAGGGCGGAAGAGGTCGATGTGTGGATGCGGGCGAACTGGGCCGAGGCCAAGGCGCTTCAGCGGCCTTTGCCGGATAATGGGCTAATTCTGCTACCTGACGGGAGCTGAGGACGGCCGTCGCGCAATCTTGGCAAGCGTTTTAAGTCCGCTATTTTCACGAGCGCAAGTGCAAAGCCGTTTGAAGCCCGTCACCATCAAGAGCATATTTCAAGGCGAGCCAGATATGATGCTTGAAGACCTTTATCGCCTCCTAAGAGCGGGTCACGTGCAAGCTCAGGGTATCGTCGACACGATGACACAGCCCATCGTTGTTGTCGACCAAGCGATGATCGTTTCGGCTGCCAACAACTCGTTCATTAAAACCTTCAGAGTCGATCGGGATGAGGTCGTCGGGCATAGTCTCTTCGACGTCGGCAACGGACAATGGGACATAGGCGACCTTCGCCGCCTGATGAGCGACGTCATTCCCAAAGCCGCTGCCATTATTGGCTTTGAAGTGCAGCACGACTTTCCGGAGATTGGGCAGAAAACCTTTCTGGTCGATGCCCGGAAACTGGTGCATCCGGACGACAACAGCACCAGCATCCTCGTGCTTTTTGATGATGTGACGGAGAGGAAGCGGGCTGACGCCGAAAAGGACTTTCTGATTTCGGAAACGCGTCACCGGATGAAGAACCTCTTTGCCGTTGTGCGCTCGCTTGCCATGCGCATAGAGGTCGAAGGACAGACCGCAAGCGATTACCGCGACATATTTCTTGAGCAGTTGGAGGCGACGCTTCGCGCCCAGCAGATCGCTTCAAGCTCTGAACCCACCGACCTGGCATTTCTCCTGCACGAGTCAGTTTCCGAAACAGAGGTCGACCGCGTCAAGGTCGATGGCGATGCTGTCACGATCGACAGTAGCAGGGTGGTGACGCTCAGCATGATGTTTCACGAACTCGCGACCAACTCGCTGAAGTATGGCGCACTGTCAGTCCAGGAGGGTCATGTTGCCGTCCATTGGCGCGTTGAGAACGGCTCACAGGAGCCCGCTCATATCGTGCTGACTTGGACAGATCACGGTGGCCCACCTGTTCAACCACCATCGAAAACGGGATATGGCACGCAGCTCTTGGAAGGTGCGTCTCGTCACATGGGAGGAGCGGTGGAACTTGACTATCGCCCGGATGGTTTGGTCGTCACGCTTCGCCTCCCGCTATGATGCAGTTTGAAACGAGCCCGCATGAACGCTCCGCAGCCACCACCCGACAAGAAACTCGTCCTCGTTGTCGAGGACGAGCTGTTTCTCGCCCTTGATCTGCAAAAGGCCTTATCTGACGGCGGGTTTGAGGTTCAGGGGCCGGCTGCATCGGTCACGTCCGCTCTTGATCTCATTCGCGCCCGGCGTCCAGATGCCGCCGTTCTGGATGTGACACTCCATGGCGAGAAAGCAACACCCGTCGGCGTTTTGCTGAAGTCGCTCGTTGTCCCACTGGTGCTTGCGAGCGCCAGCGACCCTGCGGAGCTGGCGCGGCATGCGGTCTTTTCGGACGTCCTCAATCTTGGCAAGCCGACCAACTTGCCGAAACTGGTTCGCGCCGTCCGCGGTCTCCTGGCGCCTCTAGAAGACCGTTGATGGACAGGTTTGATGTACTTGGGTGCCCCGAGGGCCAAGTTTCAGGCTGCGACCTTCTGCCGATTGGCATGCTGAAGTCCGAGGTCGAATTGGCTGATGAGCTCCGACAATCGGTTTGCTTCACTCGACAGGGTGGCGCTGGTGGCCGTGGCTTGCTCGACCATTGCTGCGTTCTGTTGGGTCACCTGGTCCATCTGATTGACGGCAGCGTTCACCTCTGCAATGCCGGTGGACTGTTCTTGTTAAGACGTCGAGATCGTGACCATATGCTTGTTGATGGTCACGACATGCTGGGAGATCGCGTTGAGGGCATCCCCAGTACCCTGGACCAGTTGCACGCCGCCCTGGACCTCCTGCGTCGAAATCGCGATCAGGTTCTTAATTGCCAGAGTGGCTTCTCAATCAGCTGAGATCTGATGCAAAGCATGCTCGGGCATTTCGAAAACGCCCAAGATCGGCGGGCCACTACACCGCTGCATGGCAGGCAACTTCGCATCATACGTGCGTTACAGCGGCACGCCGGATATCCATTCAACATGCTGGCGACGTCACCGAAGTGAAAGAAGCTCGGCCCCGGCATTTGGCTCTTTCGGTCCCGCAGCCTCCAGAATAGCCTTTGCGACCTTTATCCCGAGTTGATGGGCGCTGGTAATTCCCTGGACAAAGGGGAGCTTGTGCAAAAGGAATGGTACAGAGACGCAATACAGGTTCCTGCAGGCATTCGTGGTGATGATCGGCCTGAAGTCGTCATCCACGTCGACCCCACCGGTCCGCTTGAAACTGCCCTCGAGTTCTCCTGCGCGCGTCTTGGCTTCCTTTACGACCTTTTGCTGACGGAGGCTCGGAAAAGGAAGATCGGACGCAGACAGGGGATGCTGCCCGGTCGCATCGACAAAGGCGGCGAACCGAAACGTGCGGTCGCCAAGTTTGACGGTCACGCCCGGTTCTGCATCATTCTTTTCGATGCCATAATCCTCTCCAAGCCCGAGCACCTTAAGCCTTTTCGCCCGATGCAGCGCCAGAAGCCGTTCGATGGATTCATGGGGGACCGTCGCATAATCGTCCACGAACACCGTCTTGAAATGCCGGTGGAAGCGATCGAGGTCTTCAGTGTTGAGATGAGGGATCGCGGCTGCGATGACCTCGTGCATCCTGAGGATTGCATAGCGCCATTGCACCGTCATGCGGCCGGCCTTGTTCAGCTTGGCTTCCGCCAAATTGCGAGCAGCCCAGGCAAAAGGCGGAGCCTCCTCGCGATCGCGGAAATAGCGGCCGGAGAAGTCTTCCACTGTCGCAAAGGCCAGCCCGATATGCCCGGCATAGTCAGGGTCGGCTGCGGCAAGCTCTATCCGGAACAACTCGAAAATTTTGTCCAGGAGCCCGGCTGGCCCTTCGGCAATGGCGCGCGCCATAGCGTCCTGCGTACAGAGTGTCAGCGGCTCGTAGGGGATGGGACAGTAAAAGTCGGCCTCAGGGAGCAACCCCTTCCGCGACATCATTGTCATCTTCAGGCCGTCTGAGCTCTTTGCGGCTTGATAGCCGAGCATACCCTCCTCGTCGCGGAGAAAGATCCCATGTGCTCCGGCTATGGAGACAACGGCATCGATGCCGCTCAGGGATGTGCCGAGAACGGCAACGGAGACCGGACCGATCTGCCGGATCGCAGACGCCGGCCAGGGTGAGACAAAATAGCCCGGAGACGTCTCGGTGTTGGCAGGCCAATCATGGCCTGTCGCCATCACGACATGATCGAAGACGACATCGCTGGAGGAGCCGTCGCCGCTTTGCACGGCCAAAGTGATGTCGTCCTCGCCGAGCCTGATGTCTGTGACCTTGTGACTGGCACAGACATCGATCGAATGGCCGGCTGCCATTCCGAGGGCGACAAGCGACCAAAACTGTGCGGCCAAATAGTCGCCAAGGACCACCCGAGGATAGAATTCCCGGTCGCCGATTGCGCCATGCTCGATCCCCATCGCCTGCAACTCGTCAAATGACCTTGCAGATAGCCAGCCGACAAGCGTTTCGACGATGATCGGGATTTCAATGCTCGCGATGTTAGCGAGCATGGCGCGATCGTTGACGGCGGGATGGTATGGTGTGCCTTTGCCTGCGTCCGGAGATTCCTCATAGACCGTGATGGCAAGAGGAGCCTTCGAACGAATGAGGCCCTTCAGAGCGTAGATGCCCGTCGGCCCTGACCCAATGATTGCGATCCGCGTCATGAATGCTTTCCATTTGGAATATTTCGAGCGCAATGCTCGCTTTGTCTTACGGCGCTGAGGCGGCTTCGGGCAGGCCGCAATGCCAAGCGGCGGGACATTTGGTGTAAGCTGTTCCGTCAATCGCCTCGTGCCGTGGCTGGTAGTGACTTCTTGAACTCAATCACGCCACCTCGATCCACAAGGGTGCATGGTCGCTTGTCTGCGGCAGAGCCCGAACCCATCGATCGACACCTGCCGCCTTCAGGCCGACAGCCAAAGCTGGGCTTAGAAGAAAATGGTCGATCCGCAGGCCAGCATCCCGTTCGAACGCTTTTCGCCAGTACGGCCAGAAGGTGTAGATCGCCTCGTCCGGATGGAGCGTTCGAAGGGCGTCGGTCCAGCCTTGCTTCAATATGGCGGCATAGGCGCGGCGGACCTCCGGCCGAAACAGCGCATCGTCACGCCACCGTTCGGGCTTGTAGACATCAAGATCAGTCGGCATGACATTGAAATCGCCGATCAGCGCAACCGGCACCTCGAGATCGAGCAGGTCTTGCGCATATGTCTGCAGGCGCTCACACCAACGGAGCTTGTAATCGAATTTGGGACCGGGCGCCGGATTGCCGTTCGGAAGGTAGAGGCACCCAATGATCACGCCGTTGACGGCCGCCTCGATGTACCGGCCTTGATCGTCATCGGCATCGCCCGGCAGGCTGCAGCGCGTTTCGATCGGCTCGACACCCCGCGACAGGATCGCTACGCCGTTCCAGCTTTTCTGCCCGCGCCAGATCGCGCCATAGCCCGCTTTCTCGATGGCCCTATGCGGGAATTTCTCGTTCGGGGCTTTGAGTTCCTGCAGACAGACGACATCAGGCGCAGCCTCCTCGAGCCAATGCAAGAGGATGTCGAGCCGCCCGTTAATGCCGTTGATGTTGTAGGTCGCGAGTTTCACCGACGATCAGTGCTTCGTGCGATGATCGCCGCGATCTCCCTCCCCCGGCTTTGCCTCGTTCTTCGCCTTGTGGCGTTTATCGGCAGACAGGGATCGGCCGACATCCACGCTCTCCTTGAACCTGCCGTCGTCATCACGGCGGACATAACGCTTGTCCGTCCCGGTATCAATCAGTTCGCGCTTGCTCATCACGGCTCTCCTTTGCGTGGAACGGCAGGAGAACGCACAGGCGGGCTGAAAGATGCGTGGAAGCATCCAGCTTCTGCTGTATGGAACAAGGACGTCATCAACAAGATGACCGCTACCCTGTTGACGGCCAGCGAAAGGGACTTGAACGCTCGCCCGAGGCAGCAAGGGCTGCGTTGTCTATGCTTTCTCGCTCGCGATCCTCAAGATTTGGCAAATGATCACCGATGTTGCGGGTGTTGTCCTTTTGGCTTGCGTGTGGGCGTCTGAGAAACAGCTCACCTGTGCAGGGTGAGAGGCTCAATCGCAGCGAGACTAGCAATAGATCGCACAAAATCGGTCTGCCGCGTAAGCCCGGTCTTTCTCAGCAGGCTCTTCACGTGACTCCGCACGCTGGAGATGGATGTCCGGCGTTCGACTGCGATATCTCCGGCTGTAAACCCCCTTGCGAGAAGGGCAGCGACCGTTGCTTCAACGGGCGACAGGTCGTAAAGCCAGCGGAGCCACTCGGGTTCAATCAGTGCAGCATCTTTTGGTTGCGCAAGGGCAATGAGTGTGCCGCCGTCACCTAGAATATCTCGCGCATGGAAGTAAGCAGGAACAGCATGCAGCACACCAACTATCCCGTCTGCGTTTCTTAGCGGAATCGAACGGACCTTCGTGCCTGATCGTGCTATCGGCGACAATGCCTCTTTCAGCGCAAGGTTCGCGCGCGGGTCGCTCAGCGACAGCCCACCATAGGCGGAAGGGAGAAAAAGGGTTCCACAGAGCTTATCGAAAAGGTCGTTCGTCGCCTTCACGGACCGGTTCCGGCCGATGACTGCAGCTGGGATTCCAACCATACTGAGCGTGGCAGTCGCTGTTGCCGCCTGTTTTAGCCTGAGGCGGCTGGACAGCGCGATTGAACGTGCAAGATGTGGCCGCAAGGCATCGAGCCAGCCGATATCCTCCTGCGTGAAGCTGCCCGCAGCCCTGCCCCGGTCGACTGAAAAGACGGCAAGGTCATCATGTGTGCCTTTGATAACCGTGGCAGTGGTATAGGCGATATCGCGGGGTCGAAGAAACTCGGTGACAATCGGCAAGCTTTCATGATCGCCATGACAGACGTCGCTGTCTCGGACGAACCCGGGATGAGCGCGTGCAAGAAGTCCATCAAGGCGAGGGTTATTCTTATCCCAGCCGCCGGCTATGTAGTCTTCCATAATTTTTTTTGTTGCGGATGGAGCTTCCCAGTATAGCTCCCCATCGACCAGGATAAACAGCGAACCTCCGCGCGCGTTCAAATGGGCCGAAAAGCGGTCGATGACCCCATTCCACTCTTCCGGGATAAGCGCTGCGGTATAGATGTGCTCCAAGATATCGATGGTCTGAATAGGCATCCAACTCCCCTGAATAAAGAAGGCAGAACATGTCATGGAGCTTGCGGACATACAAGAAGAGCCATCTCCTTTAGTCATAAGTCTGCTTTCTGGTACGACAAAAAGCTCCGGTGCCGCATACAGAGGAGCAAGATCAATGCTGTCTTACCCCTCATACCCATCTTAGACGCGTTAGGCTGGTGCCTTAGCTGGTAGAAAAATTCGCATTTTTGTTTGTTGCGGCGCCAGTGGCGACGTCGCCTCACCAATATTGGGGAGGAGCTTACCTCTTTTTGCTGTTAGCGAATAATGTGCAACGTGTTTTTCAGGGGCTGAAATGATAAGATTGATCGCAATAATCTTGACCACTCTTTCTCTCTCGGCATGTGTGGCCGGCGGAGGCACTCCGGCAAACAATGGCGCCGCACTTTCAGCATCCGAGAGTGCCTTCGCTGGCACCTGGAGCGGCAACCTGCCTAGCGGGAAGCCTGTTCGGGTCGTCGTCTCGGACACAGGCGCTGTGAGCTACTATTTCCGTGGCCAAGCTCAAACGCTCAAGAACGTAACGATTACCAGCTCGCGACTTTCCGCGACCGTTGGTACAAACGGCAGCACATTCACACTGTCCACGAGCGGTTCCTACGTGTTCACGTGGGGACCCACAGGCGAAGTCACCCGCGCAAAGCTGTTGAAGAGGTAAGCCTCGCTCCTTCGTAGACATGCAGTCAGCATAACAGGTGCCCGGCGCTGCTGGACACCTGATCTTATCAGGTCACGTGACCTGAGACCAACCTGCCGAGTTTTCGGGAAAGCCACGTAGACGAAGCCCTGCCAGGTGGCGACATAGGTAAAATCAGAAACCCACAGCCTATTGGGTGCAGGGGCTTTGAATTGGCGGTTAACCCGGTCAAGCGGGCTCAGAGGCGTCTTATCCGAGTACGTCGTGCGGATCGTCTTTCCTCGAATGATCCCTGTAGGCTCATCGATCTCATAAGCCGGGCAACAGTGCAGCGGGCGACGTCAAAGCCTTCACGCTTCAACTGCCGCCAGACCTTGCGATCGCCATAGACGCAAAAGTTCTGTTCGAAGACACGACGTATCTCGATCTTGAGGCCGGTATCGCTGCGGGCGCGGACCGACAGGCGATCAACGTCCACGCGTTTGGCGATATTCTCGTCGTAGGTTGACGGGGCGATCGGCAGCAGTCTGCAGATCGGTTCGACCCCGAACACACCACGGTGTTCGTTGATGAACGAAATCATCGCTTGAAGGAGCGGTCGAGCTCGCGATGGTGAAATGAGCCGAAGCCTTGCGCAAAATCTCGTTGGCCTGACGAAGCTCTCGATTCTCCCGCTTAAGAGCCTTCATCTTCTCGGCGACATCGCTCGGCAGGCCTGCTCGTTTACCGCTGTCGATCCCTGTCTTCTTGACCCATTTGTGCAGCGTGGCTGGCGAGCAGCCAATCATGGCAGCGATAGATGAAACGGCAGCCCAACGGGATGGATGCCCGGCCTCGTGGTCTCGCACCATGCGGATGGCCTGGCTGCGGACTTCAGGCGAAAACTTATTCGTTGTCTCGCTCATGATGGCTCCACTCTCTCACAAGTTGGAGCCTCCGGCAAAGCCGGGGCGGTTCAATCATATTGACCCGACTGACGCTGCAACCGGCGTGGTTCGCGCTTTCCCATAGTCGAATTCATGATGAAGACGGCAGTGTCGCCGCTGCTGTTCGGAGACCTTATCAAGAGTCCGACGCGGGTAAGAATGTCACAGTGAACCGCGTCCCCGGACTGAGCCGCTCCCAGCGCGGCTCTCCGCCAAGCTGCCTGCTGAGGGAAGCGATAAGCCTGAGACCGAGACTAGACCCGCCCGACGTGTCGAGTTTGTCAGGAAGTCCCCTCCCCTGATCTTCCACCGACAAGACGAGACAGCCTTCAGCAGATGGACGCACTTCCACGTCAACGAACCCTCCTTGCTCGTCATAGGCATACTTGACCGCGTTGGTCACCAGTTCGTTGACCAGCAGGCCCATTGTCACCGCCTGTTGTGTCAGCACGTCGACGTCATCCACCCTGCAGCGAACTGTCACGCCTGATGTTGTCGCTTGCAGCTGCTCGCTCAAATCCCGGAGAAACGTTCCCAGCCCGATGATGCGGACGGTGTTGTTTTTCCACAGCCTGTCATGGACAGAGGCAACCGTCTGCACCCGCTGACCGGCATCGCGCAAAGCCCTTGCGACATCGTCGTTTTCCGCGGTTCGCGCCTGCATGGCGAGCAGGCCGGCGACCACGCTCAGCGAGTTCTTGACGCGGTGACTGGCCTCTTGGACGAGCACCTCTTGCAGAGCGGACGCTTCCTTCAGTTGCTCGTCACGCTCCGCCCGCTGCATTGCAACACCCAGAATCGCAGCAAAATTCTCAAGAAAGGAGATGTCGGCTTCATCGAACATGCCTTCGCCAGGACTGTCCACTTCAAGAACTCCGTACTTCTTGACGTCACAGCGAATGATGACGTTGAGAGCTCGGGTAATCCCATGCTCCGCGAGAAGGAGCGGGGTTCTGAATCGTTCCTCGTTTTCGAGATGGTTCGAGATAACGGCGGTTTCAGTATGGTAGGCGTAGCCAGCGGGACTCTCGAGGTCGTCCCCCACTCGAGCGTGGCCGACTACTCCCGACTTCCATCCCACGCCGGCGACGACAAGAAATCCTGCGCCATTACCAAGAGGGCGAAGATACTTCGCATGCGTAGCATTCAAACCAAGGGCCGCGAGGCGGGTGGCTTCCTGAAGAAGCTCGTCCAGGTCCCACGTCTTAAGCGCGAAGTAGCCGAACTCGGCAGCAATACGTTGCTGCTTGAGCCTGTATTCCAGTCTATCGGGAACGGAAACCTGAACGGGATTGGGCGAGGGCTCTTCGTGGACGTCCAGCTCGGTCAATGATCAGTCCCTTGATAGGAAAGAGGCTAGGTAAACTCTCAATGCCAGCGATGCAAGACGGTGGAAAATGGAGGTCGCGCAAGGCTTTTATCAAGGGGCTTGTTGTCCTTTGGCTGGAGACTATCTCAACACCCCTTGATCGCAACAGAGCAGAAGAGAACTTTTGTCCTCCGCAACCATCGTACAGGTCCCGATGCAGGCTGTCCCAGATTTCGCGGCCATTCTTCATGGAATGCCGCAACCATATCTTGTTCTGGACGCTGGTCTCGTGATCGTCGATGCGAGCGATGCCTACCTGGCGCTTACCTCGCGCACGCGTGACGACATTGTGGGCAGGGGGATCCTTGAGGCGTTTCCCGAAAACCCGGACGCGATGGGCACCGTGGAACAGGGGCCGCTCGAAGTCTCGCTCCGCCACGTGCTTGCTACCCGTAAGGCGCACGAAATGGCAGCTATCCAGTACGACATTCCACGACCGGGTGGAGGCTTCCAGCAGAAATTCTGGACCCCTGTTCATACTCCAGTTCTCGGACCCGATGGCGAGGTGAAATACATCATCCAGAGCCCGATGGATGTAACAGACTCAGTTCTGGCCGCCCGCGAAGCGGACGCCCGCCTACGGGTAGCTCATCACGCGGCCGATCTGGCGTCCTGGGAGTATGAGCCCGAAACGGATAGCTGGCGGCGCAGCTCTGCTGTGGACAGACTGTTTGGTTTTGAGCCCGGACAGGGTGGGCCGGTCGCAGCACCCTTCTTCGCGCACATGCATCCAGATGACCTCACGAAGGTCAATCAGGTGGTTCAAAGCGTCATGGATTCGCCGGACCAGACAGTGATGAACTTCGATTTCCGCATTTTGCGGACGTCCGGCGACGTGCGTTACGTCGCTTCCCGCGGGGAGGTTCTACGCACCTCGGACGGAAGAGTGCGGATCATCGGCGTGATGATGGACATGACCGCGGACCGCGAGCGAGAGGCTGCCCTTGCGGCGTCCGTTGAGCAGAAGGACCTCCTGCTCGTCGAACTGAACCACCGCGTCAAAAACACGCTTCAGCTGGTCGTCAGCACGCTCCGCCTGCAGGCTAGACGACTGCTCTTTCCTATCACCATAGAAGCGTTCGAGGCGGCGATTTCCCGGGTGGTGGCCATCATTTCCGTGCACGAGCGTCTTTATCGGTCTGAAAACGCATTGCTGGTCGATATGGCTGCTCATCTGAGGAAACTCAGCCTGGACATCCTCGGGAGAAGCGAAGATGTGCAAGTCTTGTTCGACATCGACCCGATGGAGCTGCCCACGGAACGGGCCATTCCGGTCTCGGTCGTCGTCAATGAGCTCCTGACGGTGGCGGTGGCTCGCAATGCCGGCGTCTCGCGCGTTGCGATTTCCTTCAAAGAGATGGCTGGCGGCAAGCTCGAGCTTGAAGTGGAAACGACGAGGTCCGGGCCATCGGCAGACAGCTCGCTGACCGAGCTCGCGCGCAAGATCGTCACGACGATGGCAGCCCAGCTCGGTGGCGATTTCGACGTCGAAACGAGTGACACTGGCTTCAAGGCTGCTCTCGTTTTCCCGGCAAAGGAATCTTGATGCCACTCCGGGTGATGATCGTGGAAGACGAGATGCTGTTGGCGCTCGATCTGGAAGACATGCTTGCGGAGGCCGGCCATACCGTTGTGGGACAAGCTTCCGATATGGCGCAGGCGCTTTCGCTCGCTGAGGCGGTTGGCGGCGGCGTGGATGTGGCAATCATGGACATCAACCTGGCACGAGGCTCAAATGGGATCGAGACCGCTGCAGCCTTACGCGAGCGGTGGGATATCCCAAGCCTGTTCGTTTCGGGGAATTTAGACGAGCGGACACGGGAACTTGGCGCGAGCCTGCGACCTATCGGCTTCGTCGGAAAGCCTTATGCCGAACGAGAAGTGCTTGCCTCACTGGCGGCAATGGGAGCCTGAAGCCCTGAAGGCAACCTAACTCTTGAAAGGGATATGAACCGGCGACACGTCAATTACTGCCCAACTCGCAGGGACGCTCCGGGCCTCCTGCGGTCCTCGCCTCAGACGCTCCAAGGGTCCACAAGAACTACACCTGTTCCCTGGAAATCCTGAATATTCCGCGTCACCACCACCAGCCCGTGGACAAGCGCCGTGGCGGCAATGATTGCATCAGCTTCATTACGGCGGTCTGGTATGTGCAAGTGAGCGCAACGGGTAGCCACCGCATCGTCGATCACAACGGTACGCTCAGCAAACTCCGGGCGAACCCGGCTATCCATCCATGCGCGCAAACGAGAGCCCTGCGCAATGTCACGGCGCTGAATGCTAAGTATTCCGCGCTCAAGCTCTAAAACTGTTATCGCAGAAATGCACATATCACGAGCATCATGCGCACGTATCCAAGCCGTTACATTCGGATCGGCTTTACCGTCGCCCACTTTTCGAAGTTCGAAGACAACCTTTGTATCGAGCAAATATTTCAAGACAGATCAACTTCGCGAGCTGCTATAATCGATCGAGGAGGATCGAAATCGATGGCCGACAAACCCGGCATTGATAGCGCATCGACAAGATTATGGCGTTTCCCCGTCAGACGCTCAAACTCCCTGTAAGTCATCAAGACGTGCGATGGCCTGCCCCGATCAGTAATAACGACAGGTCCAGCCTCAGCAGCCTTCTTTGCTCTGCCAACATCGTGGTTTAATTCGCGGCTGGTCAAACTGATGTTACCCAAAAGAAGCTCCATGTAGAAACGTACCTACATATATGACCCCCATCCTCAGTACGTAAGGCCATCGTGCGAAATTGGGTCCTTAGTAAGATTTTAAATTTTGAGCGGAGTCGGACAGCAGACCCCGCGAATAAAAGCATCGTATAATAGCGATTTAGCGAATGACAGATATCGTGGACACGCGTCACACTCACCGTCTTAACGCCCATCATGCAACTGTGCTTCTTCATTCACTGGGCGAGTGCCTGGACAGAATCGTTCGCCCAGTCTTCATGTCCATGCCGTATTCGGATTACGAAAATTGCTCCGTTCTCCTCCATCCGGTAGACAATGAGATGGGCTTTGAACGAGAGAGTTCTAACTTGCGGTGAAATCTCTTCTCGTTCGCGCGCCATCCGCGGATTAGCTTCAATTAGATCAAGCACCGCAAATAGTTCGTCATGATACCGCCGAACCCGTGCGAAGCCGAACATGCGCACACCTTGCTCCGCGATTGTAATGATATCCTCTTCCGCTTCGACACAAAGACGAAAACGCATTACCGGCCGCCGCGCTTCGTTTCCTCACGCGAGACTGCCCCGGCAAACAGTTCGTCCTTCGACCGGCTACCGACACCACTTTTAAGCCCGTCAACAACGAAGCGCTGCATTGCGGCAATCTTATCACTGCGAACTTGGTCTCTCCGGATCAGATCGCGTACATAGTCGCTGGCGTTGGAATATCGCCCGGTCTTTGCTTGCGCCTCGACCCAATCTTTCATCGCGTCCGGAAGAGATACGTTCATCGTCGCCATTCGACTC
Source organism: Xaviernesmea oryzae (assembly GCF_900109605.1). GTDB lineage: Bacteria > Pseudomonadota > Alphaproteobacteria > Rhizobiales > Rhizobiaceae > Xaviernesmea > Xaviernesmea oryzae. The sequence continues at coordinate 66,135 of NZ_FOAM01000019.1, read as the reverse complement.
TCCATAGCACGAAAACATGAGCCAAAATTGGCAAAGTTTGTCAAACAGCTCTCTTGAGGTTCGAAGCGCAGCTCGGTTAGGTTCATTCTCGACATCGCGCTTCGCCGCGATAAGGCGCTCTCGCTGGTGTGGAACGCAGATTTTCAATTGGCCCATCGAAGCCTGGGACAAAACATCTAAGGCCTCATATCTACCGGATACCAGTCGCCGAGACTGCGATCGGGCGCCATAAACAGCTGCTCGGTAATATTCGCCGAGGTGGCGATAGGCTTCCCACTGTTCTTCATCAAAGAACTGGTCACCGGTCGTCTGCTGTGGGAAGGTGCCTGAGCCAGGGCGGTGATAATAAGCGAGAAGCTCCGGCGGCTCGGTAAAGCTTAGGCGCGGCTTGATCAGCAGCAACGTTCCCTGCGTGCCATTGTTATAGCGGATGGCTGCCAATGTCGCGGCTGGGCCGCCTGGCTTGTCAAAGCTGCCACTCCTGGCAAGCTCGGCGTAGGGACCGAGAACCCGCGCGAGCGGCGAGCAGCAGCCGATCTTGGCCGTGATCTGTGCCTGGTCGAGAAAGGTGATCTCTGCTCCGAGATCGATGCGTGCGCGCTGGATCAGCCGAAGCACATCCACCATGTCATAGCCGGGATCAGCACCAATATCGCAGGCGACGATGAACGGCACCTTGCGCTGCAGCAGGGCATAGACACCGGTATTTTTAGAATGGCCGCCTCCGGTACACTAAGGCGCTGTGCCGTTTACGCTCAGCGTGGAAAGGTTCGCTCGCGAAACATAGGTTCCGTTATCGCTTTACGGCAACAAAACTGAGCTCGTCGAAAAGTCTCTGGTGGGCGAGCTCCGAAACACCTATTCGGGTCCACGCATAGATTCCTTCGGACACACTTCGATCTTAACAGTCCGGCACCCGTCCATGCGCTCGGACATTTAGACGTGATATCTTGTCATTTGCCCGCGATGTTATCGAATGTGCAATGAATGGCTTCGAAGACAATGCCGAGACCGTGGTCCATCCTCGGCGGCAAGTCGGACGCGGGCATCACCATCATAGGAATTCATCCCCTCGAAATTACGCCGATGACAAGCGTCTTAGAGGCAGTGCGTGGCCGTGCGAGACGTCCTACGAGTAGTAGGTCTCGCCGAGCGCTTATCTCTTTCGTTGTCGAAATTGGCGACGCTAGACTGACCTACTCCGGGTAAAACAAAAATCGTGTGCGGCGGCTTCATTGATGAGCGTTTCCGGCCGCCCAAAAAGAAACCCCTGCATGAGATCAGGCGCCCACGGAGAAATGAGCGTCCGTTGCTCTTCCGTCTCTATACCTTCCACAACGACCGTCAGACCAAGGCCTCTTGCAAGGGCAACGGCGCACTCTATGACAACCCCAGCCACGGGATCTCGACCAAGCGCAGCAACATAGCTGCGGTCGATTTTGAGCGTGTCGAAGGGATAGCGCCTGAGGTTGGTCATCGATGAATAGCCACTGCCGTAGTCATCCATTGCAAGGCGAACACCAAGCGCCTTCAGGCTTTGAAGTGACTGCCCCACTTCGACACGATCTTCGAGAAGAGACGTCTCGGTCAATTCCAGCTCAAGCCTGCTGGCCGACAGACCGCTTGCCATGAGGGCAGCGGCCACATGTTCGGGTAAATCAGGCAAGAGAAGCTGACGGGGCGAGACGTTCACCGCCACAAACACATTCTCCGCCCACCCGGCCGCTTGTCGGCACGCTCTCTGGAGAACCCAGGCCCCTATCTCAATGATGCTGCCGCTTTCTTCCGCTGCCTCGATGAAGACGGCCGGCGCAAGAACGCCATAGGTGGGATGTTGCCAGCGTAGCAGTGCCTCATAGCCGACCGGCTGCCCGGATAAGGCATCGACGATCGGCTGGTAAAGCAGAAAAAACTCATCCATCTGGATGGCTCTGCGCAGCTCATCCTCAAGCCGCCGCCGCTCCCGCATTTGCTGATCGAGGAAGCGGTCGAAGGCATAGATTCTTCCTCGACCTCGAGCTTTCGCGCGGTAGAGAGCCGCGTCCGCGTTGTGCTGCAAGTGCGTGAGGCTGCTTCCATGGGCGGGAAACGCCGCGATGCCAACGCTAACGCCAAGCGCTGCCGCGTTGGGATGGGATGCGAAGACCGTTTTGAAGCGCGACAGAAAGCATGCCGCTGCCTCTTGCGCTTGATCATCATACTTCCCTGGCAGAAGAACCGTAAACTCGTCTCCACCCATCCTGCCGATGAGCGCTGGGCTGTCGAAAGACGAAGACAGAACCTTAGCGACCTCCTGCAACACGAGATCTCCCTCCGCGTGACCGTGGAGATCGTTGACAGCTTTGAAGCGATCGAGGTCCATGGTCAGCAGAGCCGCTGGCGAGGTTTCGGCTTCAGCGAGGCAGAGGGCGTCCTCGGCGCGCGCATTGAAAGCCCGTCTATTCAAAAGACCGGTCAAGGGATCATGTGATGCGAGGTGATCGAGACGCTCGTGCGCCTCGAGACGCTCGCTGATGTCGCGCAATCCAAAGAAGGAAGTCTCCCGGCCTTGATATTCGATAGCACCCTCGACGATCTCGACCGGGATGAGTCGATCAGGAGCTTTTACAAAGCCCATTCCTGCCTTCGTCTGACTGAGAATATCTTCGAGATTGAGAGCCTTGATTGCGGGAAGCGGTTTGCCAACCATGGCCAGGAATTTCTCATTTGCATGGATGACTCTTCCGCATCGCGTCAAAACAATCGCTTCGAAAGTCGCATTTGCGAGACCCTTCACATCCGTGAGGTATCGATCGAAAAAAACGGCCGCCACACCTGCCGCAATGAGTAGGCTCGCGACCACGCAAACCGCTGCTGCGATGCCGATGCGATCAATGAGAGTCAGACCGTTCTGCGGACCTGAATCGAGCGGCACCACGCGAAGTCCACTCATCGAAATCAGATGGTGGCTGCAGACGGCCGACACCACCAGCAATGCGGTGAACACCAGTCTAGTTATGGTAACCTGACCGGAGGCAACCTGCATCGCAATAAGCGAGAAAGCTCCGCCGATTGCCCATGCTGCGATGAATGTATCCATACGACCCTCGACGAGCGCCGAGTTGCCGATGGCGCTCAGGCCTATTGTATGCATCGCTGCGATGGCGAGCCCGACCAAGCAGCCACTGATGCCTGCACCAGAAAGACCGGGGACGCCGACCAATGCGAAGGTCGCAAGACATGAGATCCCGATCGCCACCAGGATGGAGGCGCCCGTCTCAAACAGCTGATAAGAGACGGGAATGCTATAGGCCAGCATGGCTATAAAATGCGTTGCCCATATCGTTCCGCCAAGCGCAGCGCCGGCAACAGCGAGCCAGATATTGCGATGGGCCCGCACACACTGCCGAGCGCGCGAAAGCATGAAGGTCCCAGCCAAATTTCCGGCCACGATACGCTTAAGGCAACGAGAAGAAGGGCGAGGTTGTGCTGCTCAGTGATACAGGAAACAAGTGCGGCCATGGAAACCTCCGGCTTACACACATCCCATGTGGCTCCTAAAGCAGCGTTAGCAATTTAGCTCGGATTTTCATCTTGTTGTTAAGGTCGAGCTCTCACCGCCCTCACGGATTGAACAATGGCGTCCCGCGTTCAGGCGTGGCGTTGGCCTAAATCGCAGCGCGAGCACAGCGCGTCGACTGTCGATCTAGACAAGGCTTGGGCGGGTTGCGGCGGCGGTCCCATCGTCATTTGGGCGAGCCATCGCATTCCTGTCTCCAGACGAGTGTTCATCGTGCACGGCGAAGCCTTAGGATTGCTGGTTCTGCAGGGGACACCTCAAGCGCCGCCCCTCATTGCAACCGAGATTTGGCCCGACGCAAACGAACCTATGCATCGTCGGTGCGTTCCTATGTCACTCTGCGACAGACAACAGGATTTCGCCATGACACAGCTTACCAGCGACTTCTTCGTCGAACGGCTGAAATCCTGGGGTGTCTCCCGCATCTACGGCTATCCCGGAGACGGCATCAACGGCGTGCTTGGCGCGCTTCAGCGGGTGGAAGGCACCCAAGCCGGCATCGAGTTCATCCAGGTTCGCCATGAGGAAATGGCTGCCTTCATGGCCACCGCGCATGCGAAGTTTACAGGAGAGCTAGGTGTCTGCCTCGCGACGGGTGGCCCCGGCGCCACGCATCTTCTTACCGGACTTTATGATGCGAAGAGCGACCATGTGCCTGTCCTTGCCATTGCCGGCCAAGCAGAAGCGACAGTGCGGGGCGCGAGCTACCAGCAGGAACTCAACCTCGACCGCATATTCGCGGACGTGGCGGACTTTGTACAGGAAGCGGCAACCCCCGCTCAGCTTCGCCACCTCGTTGATCGTGGCTTGCGGATTGCCACTGCAAAAAATGGCGTCACCGTTCTCGTCCTCCCCAAGGACATTCAGGACATGCCGTGGGAGGACCCACAGCAAGCGCACGGCTTCACCCGCTCCGGGCCTGTTTATGCCAAGCCCAGGGTCTTGCCACACGCCGTTGATCTTGAACGCGCCGCCGCGGTGCTGAATGCTGGCCGCAAGGTCGCCATCCTGATTGGCGCCGGCGCCCGCAACGCATCGGACGAGGTAATCGAGGTCGCCGAGCGGCTGGGTGCTGGCGTTGCCAAAGCACTCCTCGGTAAGGACGTTTTGCCTGATGACCTGCCTTTCGTCACAGGCGCCATCGGGCTGCTCGGCACGAAGCCGTCGTCCGACATGATGGAAAGGTGCGATACGCTTCTGATGATCGGCACCGGTTTTCCGTGGGCCGAGTTCCTGCCCGCCGACGGTCAGGCACGCGCCGTTCAAATTGACATTGCGCCAGAGATGCTCGGGCTGCGCTACCCGGTCGAAGTGAACCTGCATGGTGACGCTGGCGAAACGCTTCGCGCGCTCTTGCCCCTGCTGCAGCGTCAAGAGGATCGCGGCTGGCAAGACCATATTGCGGCCGGCATGGAAACATGGCGTGAGAGACTGAAAGGCCGTGCGCTCGCCTCAGCTTCGCCGGTCAACCCACAGCGCGTCGTCTATGAGATGTCGCCGCGACTGCCGACAAACGCCATCGTCACATCCGACTCAGGCTCTTGCGCCAACTGGTATGCGCGTGATTGGCAGGTGAAGCAGGGTCAGCGCGGCTCGTTGTCAGGTGGGCTGGCATCCATGGGAGCCGCCGTTCCCTATGCAATTGCCGCCAAGTTTGCACACCCCAACAATCCGGTTATCGCTTTGGTCGGCGACGGGGCGATGCAGATGAACAATATGGCCGAGCTGATCACGATCCAAAAATATTGGCAGCAATGGGCGGATCCACGGCTCATCGTTTGCGTGTTCAACAACGAGGATCTGAACGAAGTGACGTGGGAACAACGCGTGATGGAGGGCAACCCACGCTTTCCAACCACGCAGTCCTTGCCAGATGTCCCCTATGCCCGCTTTGCTGAGCTGCTGGGGCTCGTGGGCATCTTTGTTGACGATCCTGAGCAGATCGGCTCTGCCTGGGACCGAGCGCTCTCAGCCGACCGCCCTGTGGTCCTCGAGGTCAAGACCGACCCCGATGTTGCGCCGCTCCCCCCGCATCTCACACTTGACCAGGCAAAGTCGTTCCTGTCTTCAATGGCAAAGGGCGACCGAGGGGCGGCACGGGTCGTTGCCGACACCGCTCGTCAAATCTTAGGCGGGTTGCGCGAACGCTTTTGAGACAAGCTCGACGATCGGCCAGCTCGTGCCATGCCTTCATCTTCGAGCAACTGCTTATCGAAGGTACTCCACATTCGAGTCCTGTCAGGCCTGCAGATACGGGCCGAGCATCCGCTCGAACTCGATAGAGTCGCGACGACGCGCTTTTTCCTACAACGTCCCGCGAGGCGTTTCAGGAGCGCGCTCCCGGTCGATACCGCTTCGCTCTGTCTTGCCGAACACGGTTCAAGCCCGACGATCTCTCCAGCAGGCATCCGGTCAATATTGCCTGAAACCGGCGACCGTCGTCTGATCGACCGCAAAAGAGACCATCTTCTTGAGAGGTCGCTTCACCGCATCATATTGCTGGTGCGCCGCGCTGCTTGACGGAACGCTCCTGCTTGCTTGCAAACTGCACCTATAGCAGCGTCTTTTGCAGAAAGGTCAGTGCCTTCTGCGCGCCAGAGCTGGAAATGGTATGGCCAGTCGCGCTTTCTATGTCGACTTCAACTTTGAACCCGGCTGCTGCGAGTTGCGAGGCCGCGACCCTCGACGCCACAGGCGGGATCGTTCTGTCATTCTCGCCATGGATCAGGAGGATCGGCGTGTTGATGCTGGAAGGCGAAATCGGCTGTGCCGCAAGCAGGCCCGAGAAGGCGACCAGCGCGCCGACATTCCAGCGCCCTGATGCGACCGCGTCGAGGGCAACAATAGCGCCTTGCGATACGCCAACAAACGCAATTCGGCTGTGGTTGCGCGCAAACCCCTCCCGTTGGACGGTCTCTCTTATAAGGGCATCGAAGGCCTGGCGAGTGTCCTCGATCCGCTTGGGATCAAGGGGATTGCCCTCTGTGCTAAACCACTGATGTCCATACGGATGATGCATGGGAGCATCGGGAGCCACAAAGCGTGTATTCGCCAGGCAGACCCGCCAGGACGACGCGAGCGGCATGAGCTGCGCGCCAGAAGCGCCGATGCCATGGAGGAAGACGATCAAGGTTTGCTCAGGCAAGACGCCTCGCTTTCGGCCTTTGACATGCCGAGGGCGCTCAACCCATCATGGGGAGCGCCCTCGTTCGCCCGGACAGCTGCACCCACGCGAAATGATTTCGCGGCGCCGTCTGTCGTTGGTTTCGGGTGGTAGGCCATAGATGATTGTCGGTGGCACGATTTTCAAGACCCCGCTAACGGGCAGGGCTGTCCCCGTGACGGAATATGGTCTCCACTTAAGATCTCCAGCCGTCACCTTTGCTGTTTGTCGAGGAACGATATATTCAGCGAACGAACCCTAGACTGCATCTGACAGCGCGGAGACCATGCGTGCATGAATTTTTAAAGCGCCTGTCCGTCAGGGCGCGTGAACTCGATTCAGACCTGGATCAACTCGTTGAGGGACTGGGCGCTCGCCTCAGAGGTATCATCGACGTCGTCGCCAATGCGCCCTTCCCCATGTTTCTCGTGATCGGCCCGGACCGTCGCCTGATCTACAACGAGGCCTACACACTGATCCTGGGCTCTCACCATCCCTCTGCCTTCGGACGGCCGTTCTTTGAGGTTTGGCCTGAGGTCCTCGACGTTGTGGGCCCGGTTATCGACGAAGCCTTTGCCGGCAAGCCCAGCCTCTTTAAAGATTTGAAGGTCATGCTGAGCCGCCCGACGCCGCAGCCGGCGTGGTTCACCTTCTCCTATAGTCCAGTTCGCGAAGAAGACGGCAGCGTCGCGGCTGCTCTTTGTATCTGCACAGAAACCACAGAGGCTGTCACGGCGAGGCTTCGTCAATCATTTCTGATCAGTCTCGAAGCCGCGTTTCACGATATCGATGACGCATCCGGAATTATCGAGACTGCGCAGGAGGCTCTTGGATTACATCTTGGCGTCAGCCGCGTCGGCTACGGATCGGTCGACACGAGCGAGCGCTACTTCACGACGCCTGGCAACTGGACCGATGGCACGGTTGAAAGTCATAGCGGGACGCATGATCTCGCTTCCTTTGGGCCGGACGTCCTTTCGGCTTTGCAAAACGGCGTGTCGCTTGTCATCGCCGATGTTCTGACTGACGCGCGGGTTGCGAACACCGCAAGCGCATCGGCGTTTCATAACCTTCAGATCCGGTCCGTCGTCACTGTGTCGTTGATCCGCAGTGGCCGTTTCGTCGCAGCGCTTTACGTGCATGACAAGAAGCCTCGAGACTGGACCGGCGAGGAACTTGCGCTGATACGCGAGGTCGCGGAGCGAACATGGTCGGCGGTGGAGCGCGCCTATGCTCAGGCCAGCCTCCAGACACTTGCCCAGCGCCAATCCTTTCTGCTGGGTCTGTCTGACCAGCTCCGTCCATTGGCGAGCGCCGAGGAGATCAAGCAGGTGGCGGCACGCTTGCTTGGCGAATATCTGGCAGCCGGGCGAACCGGCTACGGCGAAATCGATCCGGCGCAGGACTATGTCACGGTCGAGCGAGACTGGAGCAATGGCGAGATGTCGTCGCTTGGCGGCGAGACGCGGCCCTTGGAGATATTCGGTCCTGCCATCATCGCTGAACTGAAAGCTGGGCGTTTGCTGCGTCTAGACTCGGTTTCCAGCAGCCCGGTTTCCGCACCCTACGCCGAAGGCTATGCGAGCATCGGCACGAAATCGTTGCTGGTCGTACCCTTGCTGAAGGAGGGAAGACTGGTGGCGATCTTGTACGTCCATGAAAGCCAGCCACGATGCTGGACGGAGGACGAGGCCGCCATCGCGCTCGAGGTCGCGGAACGCACATGGGCAGCGGTCGAGCGCGCGCGCGCCGAAAGCGCTTTGCGCACTTTGAATGCAACGCTTGAGGAGCGGGTAAATCAGAGCCTGGCCGAACGTCGCATCTATGCGAGCATCGTTGAGGACACCGACTCCCCAATTCAGATGATCGGCCGCAACTACACGTTCCTGGCGATAAACCCCGCAGCACAGGCGGATTACGAGCGGGCCTTTGGCGTTCGCCCCAAATTGGGGCAAAGCCTGATGGACTTACTGGCCCATGTTCCTGTGCAACGGGATAAAGCAAAAGCCATATGGGATCGTGCCCTCGCGGGTGAGGCATTCGATCAGACTGGTTGGTGGGGCGAGGATGACGCAGAGCAACGTGCTTATGAGATGCGCTTCCGCCCGGTCGTTGGCGTCGATGGCAAGGTAAGCGCAGCCTACCTGATTGGTCGTGACATGACCGACCTTCTGAAAGAGCAGGAACGTCTGTCGATCGCTGAAGAGCAGCTTCGACAGGCTCAGAAATTGGAGGCGATCGGGCAACTGACCGGCGGCGTCGCGCACGACTTCAACAATCTTTTGACGCCGATCATTGGAAGCCTCGATATCCTGCAGCGTAAGCAACTCGGCGGAGAACGGGAGCAGCGCATGGTCGCTGGTGCCGCTCAAGCAGCAGAGCGAGCCCGAGTGCTTGTTCAGCGATTGCTGGCCTTTGCGCGAAGGCAACCTCTGCAGGCAGCAGCTGTCGATGTGGGAGATCTGGTCCAGGGAATGGCTGAATTGATATCAAGCACCGCAGGACCTCAGATCCACATCGCGATCGACGTCTGCGAACATCTTCCGCCTGCTTTGGCCGATCGCAATCAGTTGGAGATGGCGCTCTTGAACCTTGCGGTCAACGCTCGCGATGCGATGCCGGACGGCGGAACGCTGCGCATTACCGCTTCTTCGTCTTCGGGGAGAACGGCAAGACCCTCCGAGCTCGCAGCGGGAACGTACATATGTCTTTCGGTGTCAGACACCGGCGCAGGCATGGATGAACAGACTTTGAAGCGCGCGACCGAACCCTTCTTTTCGACGAAGGGCCTCGGCAAGGGAACTGGGCTTGGGCTTTCGATGGTGCACGGCCTGGCGCTTCAGTCGGGGGGCACCCTTACCATCAGGAGTCGGCTCGGACTTGGCACGAATGTCGAGATCTGGCTCCCTATCAGTAAAGGAACCGTTCAAGATGAGGAGCGTCCGTCAGCAAGTGCGACAGCCACCCTTTCCGGTGTTGCCCTGCTTGTCGATGATGAGGACCTCGTTCGCCTCAGCACGGCGGAGATGCTGCGCGAGCTTGGCTATGATGTTGTCGAAGCGGAATCTGCGGAAGTCGCTCTAAAACTATTCGAACAGGGTCTTACGCCAACGCTCCTGCTCACCGATCATCTCATGCCTGGCATCAGCGGGACAGAGCTCGCGAGAGCGATCCTTGCTGCTCGCCCTGACGTCCAGGTCCTAATCGTCTCTGGGTTTTTGGAGGTTGAAGATGTGGCACCGGACCTGCCGCGGCTGACAAAGCCGTTCAGAAGGGAAGAGTTGATGAACATGTTGAGCAATCCGTCGTAGTCATCGATGATCTGCTCGTCGCTGACATCGAAATGATCCATTCTCTGTGTTCTTCTCCACAGAACAGAACAACGTCAGCCTTTAAGCATGTCGTACAAAAGGTTGCAGTGGTTGTGCGGTAACGCGGCAAACCATGACATCAAAGCGGTGGGAGCGAGAATCTGACAGATCGCCACATGCTTTGGCAAATAACAGCGAAGCAGGTCAGCCCGCTCAAGATCGCAAAACTGCCTGAATGCTGCATTTCCGTTGCAGCAAGCTACACACCTTTCCCATCCCTTATCGCCGAGGTAAGGTTCGCTCCGATCTCGCGAGCACGCTGGAGCCCTGCCTGAGAGGAAGCAGCGTCCAGCGGAAGCAGGAGTTCCGATCCGACCATGCGCGCACCGACATAGCCGAAAATGCCCTGGTCGATCTGGGTCTGGATTGCCTGGGCGTATCCGCGCTTGTGATAGGTACGTTGCGTCGCTCCGCCGATCGCAATCGTCTGGACCGCTAGTCGACCGAGAAGACGCGTTGTGTCTTCCCCGCCGGCATCGATATAGGCCCAGCCATTGGTGAACACACGGTCGATCCAGCCTTTGAGGATGGCTGGCAGGGACCACCAATAGACGGGGAAGATCAAGATCAGCAGATCGGCACGGTCGATCCTCGCCTGTTCGGCGACAATGTCAGCCGGAGGAGCCGTTCCGTCTCGGAACGCCCGATAATCGGCCGCTGTATAGCGAGGATCAAAATCCTCGGCCGTGAGATCGGCGATCTCGTACGTGTTGTGCGGACTGTCCTTGAGGCCGCCGATCACTTGCTCGGCTACCGCGTGCGTGTAGGACCCGGCCTCGGGATGCGCGATCACGATCAGGGAATGCATAAAAGTCTCCATCTAGGGAGGGGTCGGCTCAAAGAGAGATGGCTACGCCGTCGGCCGTATGCGCGCGATGACTTTGATTTCGAAATCGAAACCAGCAAGCCAGGTGACGCCGATAGCGGTCCAGTTCGGATAAGGCCGCTTGGAGAAGAACTCCTCCTTTATTGGTAGCAGGATATCGAACTGGTTCTGGGGGTCGGTGTGAAACGTCGTGACATCGACGATATCGTCAAAGGTGCAGCCGGCAGCCTTGAGCGTTGCCTTCAGGTTCTCGAACGCCAGCCGTGCTTGTTGGCCGAAGTCAGGCTCTGCCGTTCCGTCCTCTCTGCTACCGACCTGGCCTGAAACAAATAGCAGGTCACCGGACCGAATCGCCGCCGAATATCCATGCTGTTCATAAAGGGCGTGCCTGTTGGCTGGAAAAATTGCTTCACGGTGGCTCATGGAATTTTTCTCCATCGACGCGAAGGAAGCTCAAGCCGCTTCCATCGCCGCAGCACTTCAGATACATTATGTATGTGAAATAGCAGGATACGAGACGTATGTCAAATTAAATACGTACCGTATATGAAATGGGGGATGAGATGGCCAAAAAACGTGCGCAAACGATGCAGGAAAACCGGGCGAAGCTCATCGCGGCTGCACGCAAGGCGTTCGCCGAAAAAGGCTATGCCGCTGCCTCTATGGATGAGCTGACGGCAGAGGCGGGTCTCACGCGGGGGGCGCTCTACCACAATTTCGGCGACAAACGCGGGCTGTTCGCCGCGGTCGTCAACCAGATCGATTCGGAAATGGCTGCGCGTGCAAGGACGGTGGCCGCAGCCGAGCCTGACGAGTGGAAGGGTCTGCTCGCTGAGGGAATAGCCTATATCAAGATGGCGCTTGATCCAGAGGTTCAACGCATTGTTTTGCTCGATGGGCCCGCTGTCCTCGGCGATCCCTCCAGATGGCCGAGCCAGGACAACTGCCTGCAGATTACAAAGCAAGCTGTCGAAAGGCTGATCGCGAGTGGAACCATGAGGCCTTTGGATGCCGAAGCCGTTGCTCGCCTGATCAGCGGCGCGTCGCTCAATGCCGCACTCTGGGTGGCCGCGAGCGACGATGCTGCCGCGGTGCTGACGAAAGCTGTCGAGGTCTTTTGCGCGATGGCCAGTGGGGTTCTCGTACCACGCAACTGACTGTCGAGGCCTTCGCCCTGATACCGAACAGCCCTCCCCCCCCCCCCGCTTGAAAACGTCCTATCCGCATCAGGCGGGGATGTACGATACCGGACTAGGCAGGTGTAAACCCGCGAACGACAGGAACAGAACGTTCCAGCTTGGTGTTCATCGGGGCGACAAAGGAGTTGTCTACGTGATGTTCAAGCCCAATTCTCGTCCGCAGGACAACGACAAGGAATGCCAAGACGTGATCGAAGCGGAGGCCGTAGCGCTCATCGATCGCGCGCAGCAGGCCGGCTGGAAAAGACAGCAGGTCATACGCGCTTTGAACGATCTGGCAGCCGGCCTCTGGTTCGACGAGCAGAAAACCGCCGGCGTAAAGCCCAAAATGCCTGTAGTCGGCACCTTCCCGATCGACTGACCATGCCGCTCGTTTTCATCTATGGCACCCTGAAAAAGGGGTTTCCGCTTCACGAAAAGGGCCTGACTGGCGCGCGGTTTCTCGGGCTTTATCGGACAGTCGAGCCTTATCCGATGGTGATCGCTCAGGATTTCTTCGGCCCCATGATGCAGGACAGGCCCGGCGAAGGACGACAGGTCGAAGGCGAGCTTTACGAGGTGCAGGAGGAGCGTCTCGGAATCCTCGACGAGCTTGAAGATGTCGGAGATCCGGGGAGTTTTCGGTCTACCTTGCTGATCGAACCAAAAGATGGCGGCGTCAGAGAGACAGCCATTGGCTTCATGAAGGCCGAGAATTGGCTGCAGCCAACGCACACCGGCTTCTTGTCAGACTATCAGGACCGCCGGTTCATTCCGCCATGGCAGCGATCAGGAGAACGATCCGAATGATCATCGGATACCACGCGTCTCATGAGCAGTTCACGCCGAGCGAACTGCTGGACTACGTCCGTGCAGCGGAAGACGCCGGCTTTCGGGCGATCATGACGTCCGACCACATCGCGCCTTGGAGCAGGCGCCAGGGAAACGCCGGCAACAACTGGGCTTGGCTTGGAGCCGCGATGGCCTGTACCTCGCTTCCGTTCGCCAGCCTGGCCATTCCCGGCGGTTGGCGGTACCATCCGGCAGTCTTGGCACATCTAATTGCCACTCTAGCAGAAATGTTTCCCGACCGGCTGCGCTGGATCGCGGTCGGTAGCGGTGAGGCGCTGAACGAACATGTCGTGGGCTCGGTTTGGCCTGACAAAGGCGAACGCAATGCACGCCTTTTGGCCGGCACAGAAATTATGCGGTCCTTGCTGCGCGGCGAAGAGGTTAGTGAAGAGCGTCCCTGGTTTTCGACGGATCGCGCACGGCTTTGGTCCTTGCCCCTAAATCCGCCCCGAATGCTTGGCGCAGCACTGACGCTGAAAAGCGCCGCGTGGATGGGTTCATGGGCAGACGGTCTGATCACAGTCCGAAAAGCACCTAACGAACTGGCGCAGATCGTCGAAGGTTTTCGTGCTTTCAGCGGCAAAAACAAGCCACTGGCATTGCAGCTCCAGATTTCCTGGGCCGAAGACGAAGAAGATGCGCGCAGCGCAGCTTGGGAGCAGTGGCGAAACGCTGCGGCGCCGCCTGCCTGCCTTGCGGAACTGCAAACACCTGACGAATTCGATGCGGTGACGGCGGCTGTGCGATCGCGTGACATCGACGAGGTGATACCGCTGATCACGCGGTCGGATCAGTTGCTGAAGATTATCGAAGAATGCTCATCCTGCGGGTTCGACGAGATCTACATCCATAACGTTTCGCGAGACCAGCCCGCGTTCCTCAACGTCATGAGACATACGGTGCTACCAGAACGACGAACGAAGGATTCATAAAAGATCTGGCTTGATCCATCACGTGGAAATGCGCTCGGCGCCCGTCACGCGGGTGTCTATCAGCCATAGGAATTGCTGTCTCGACCATTGGCCGCCATTGCTCGGCGACTTCGCGAAAGGCCCGGCCTCGTCTCACGGCCCCCCTTGAGCCCACGGCCGCAGCAGCCGAAAAGACCGATACGGCACGGGGCCGCTGACGCTAGGCTGCAAGCGACGAGACCCGGCCTGTTAACGGCCACCGCACCGCCCTCACAACAAGACAGGCTCCAGGCCGTAGAGAGCCCACGTACATTCTTATGCAGACCGGTCTGGCTGCCGAGGCAGGCGACAACAGAACATCCTCTTTTTCCCTCGCCGAGAGACAAGCCCGACGCGGCTTGCCTGTCGTCCGCGAGAAGGTGGACAGACCAGGCAAAGATTGACCATATATTCTCGCACAGGTTGATGTTCAAAAAACAAAAATATGTAGATCTAATTAATTGATTACTATCGTCTTTCAGAGCCAAGACGGTCCAATAAAAGACGAGTCTTTTCCCTTTTTTGGCAACTTAACACAATTTTTAGCTGTTTGAGTCAGCTATACAACAAATTATTTTATGCTTCGAGGATCCCGTGGCTCAATCAACTGTCAGACATCCACTCTGGATAAAGATCACTGCTTATGGCTTCGCTGCCGTGCTGTTTTCAGCAGCGGCAATTGGCAGCATTGCCTGGTACCGACAGTCGGAGTCGACCGCCGATACGCTGGATCGCGAAGCTGCAGCGGATCTTGGACTGGTTGAGACCGACATGGCCGCACAACGCAAGACGGCCGCGACCCTGGCAGTGGCGCTGGCAGGCGAACCGGACATGGCGGGGCTGATCGAAGCCAACAGCCGCGACGCCATTATCAACCGGTATGCCACATCCATGCCGTCGATCATTCAGGATGGAGGTGTCACGCTTATCACGGTTGTCAACGCCAAGGGTGAGGCGGTTGCCCGCATTCATACGCCGGACAAATTCGGCGACGACATGACGAGCCGACGCAAGACAGTGGTCGAAGCCATCAAGACAGGCCGTCTGGTCGCCGGCATCGAACCTGGCCGCAACGCGGTCAGCATGTTCGCCTCTGCGCCGGTCAAGCGAGATGGCGCGGTCGTCGGCGTCGTCGATGCGGGCACGGCGTTGACGAATTCTTACTTCGCCCGGCTTGCCAAGGACATCGGCGGCGAAATTGCGGTTCATGTCAATGTAGACGGTCAACTGGTCAAGCAGGCCTCCACTTTCGACGGCACATTGCTTTCCGACGAGAGCCTGCAACCCGTCCTCGAGGGGGAAAGTGTCCGCTCGGAAATTTCTTTGGCCGGGCGGTATTATGTCGTCAACGCACGGCCGCTGACGAATTTCTCTGGCGCCACGATTGGCGTGGTTGAGATCGCGTCCGACGTGACGGAAGTTATCCAGGAAGCACAGGAGGCACTGTGGATCAGCATTGGTGGCACGCTGATCGTATCCCTGTTCTCGCTCATCGGCTTCTTCGTCTTCGCACGTTCCCTCGCCTCGGTGATCGGGAACATCACCTCGACCATGACCAAGCTTGCCAATGGCGATCTCGCCGCCACTGTCGAGGGTGGAAACCGACCCGACGAGGTCGGCGCCATGGCACGGGCCGTTCAGGTTTTCAAGGACAATGCGCTGCGTAGCCGCGATCTGGAACAACAGGCTGAGCGGGACCGATCCGCCTCGGAAAAGGAGCGCCAGCGCACGATCGATGCCGACCGCGACCGCACCGCGGCCATGGCACAGGCCACCAGCGGGCTGGCCAATGGGCTGAAGCGCCTGTCGTCCGGCGATCTCTCCTTCCAGCTGACGGAGCGGTTTGCAGACGATTTCGAGAGCCTGCGGGCCGACTTCAACCTAGCAGTTGACCAGCTACGCCGGACACTCTCCTCGGTTGCCGATGCAACAAGCTCGATCGACGGCGGATCGCGGGAAATCAGCCGCAGCGCCGATGATTTGTCGCGGCGCACCGAGCAACAGGCCGCGTCGCTCGAGCAAACAGCCGCCGCGCTGGACCAGATCACAGCCAATGTCTCCAACTCGTCCAAGCGGGCGGAAGAGGCGCGAGCCGTTGCCGTTCAAGCCAACGAAAACGCCCGCCTGTCGGGCGCGGTGGTCTCCGACGCCGTTGATGCCATGAGCAAAATCGAGCAGTCATCCAACCAGATCTCTTCGATCATCGGTGTCATCGATGAGATCGCCTTCCAGACCAATCTGCTGGCGCTCAATGCCGGGGTGGAGGCTGCACGGGCTGGTGAGGCCGGGAAGGGCTTTGCCGTTGTTGCCCAGGAGGTGCGTGAGTTGGCACAGCGCTCCGCGCAGGCAGCCAAGGAGATCAAGGAGCTGATCCGGAACTCATCCGGTGAGGTGCAAAGCGGCGTCAAGCTCGTCAGCCAGACCGGCGATGCGCTGAAGACGATCGAAGGTTTCATCGTCACCATCAACCAGCATATGGATGCGATCGCCACCTCGGCACGCGAACAGTCGGTAGGCCTGTCGGAGGTTAACACCGCCGTTAATCAGATGGACCAGGTGACCCAGCAGAACGCCGCAATGGTCGAAGAAACCAATGCAGCCGGTTCGACGCTGGCAACCGAAGCCGCCCGCCTGAAGGATCTCGTTTCGCACTTCCAGCTGGGCAGCGGGGCGCCGACATTCGCACAGGCGGTCAATGCCGGTCCGGCCAGTCACGCGGTTTCAACAACGCTGCAGCGCAAGCCCGTGGCCGCAGCCGCCGGCACCAGTCATCCTGCCCCCTCCCCCGCGCGCAGCATGGTCAACCGGGTTGCCCGCGCCTTCACCGCAAAATCCGGAGTCAATGCAGCGCCTGTCAGCGAAGGTTGGGAGGAGTTCTGATGATTTGTTGTTCGACATTCGGTCTCAGCTTTTGCAGCGATCCTGTGTCAAATACCCAAGTCACGCCAGTTGAAGGCTGTCCGAGCGGATAGAAGAACGGTCAGCCTAGAAAGGCGGGCCGTGATCGCAAATTCGATGACCATACCTGTGCAAGAGGCTTCAGACGTCCGTTCTTCGAGCAGAGCCTTGCAGATCCTGGGTTCACCGCGGCCTGGTGATGCTCCACCACCAAAGGCCCCTGCAAGGCTCAAATCAGCCGGCGTGCTCCATGAAGTACGGGTGCCGTACGCGATGCCGAAGCCCACTTGTGTCTGCGCCTGCGTCAAGCGTCCGGAGGAAGGGCAAAGCAACGACAGACCTCCCCTCACACCACCTGCCGATATACGTAAGCCGGTCTGCCGCTCGGCACGAAGGAGAACAGCGCTGGAGGCGACAATGAGGATGGCGCCCATGACAACAGCATGTGACGGCATATCTAGACGTTCTTCTTCGATGCTTTGACTTTGCGTCTCGCTCACCCACTCCCCGTCTTCGCAGTCCGCACAATCACCGAATGTCTTGGGGCTCAAGGGTCAGCGAGAGCCATAGGTAGCCGAGAAGCTTCCCCTCTATCGCCGGAAATTCAACGATAGGGTTTTCGGAGACGGCATTTTTCGCTCTTGGTGAGCTTCGAACCGCGACTGCAATAGGCATAACAAAGCGGGCTTGATGCGCGTAGATTTCTGCACCATTTGGTGCTATTTTCATATCAGCGTTATGGAGCTAGTTATGCGATCAACCATCAATCTCGACGACAGCCTTATGGAAAGAGCGAAGTCCCTAACGGGCACGAAGGAAACGGCGGCTCTTGTGCGTCAAGCATTAGAGACTTTGGTGCGAGTCGAGTCTGGCAAGCGGCTAATCGCTCTTGGAGGCACTATGCCTGAGGCTGAGGCAGCGCCTCGCCGCCGGAGCGAAGTGGGGAAGTGATCCTTGTCGACAGTTCAATCTGGATTGATCATTTCCGACAGGTAGACCCGGAGCTAGTCAAAATCATCGGAGATGATCAGCTACTTTGCCACCCTTTCGTTGTAGGTGAGTTGGCCTTGGGTAGTCTGCGAGAACGGGATGCGGTATTAGCGTTTCTCACAGCTCAGCGTGAAGCAGTAGTTGCAACCCATGCAGAGGTGATGACAGTCATTGATCGCCATTCGATATTCAGCATGGGGATCGGCTATACTGATGCACATTTGTTGACGTCAACTCTCCTGGACCGACGATCCAGCTTGTGGACGAGGGATAAGCGCCTAGCGGCCGCCGCTCGGAAGGTTGGCGCGGCGCTTTATCCCCCACCGCATATTCCTCATTAGAAATGAATTTACGAACCCTTTAGTGCAATTCCTGCTCTTGAGAGGATACGAACCGTCGACCATGCTTTAACACCAGATGCTCCCACTTTGCATCAGCTAGCTTTGCCGCTCAAGTTCAAGCGGTAAAAGCCAATCACATTCATACTGCTAAGTTTCGTAACGAGCAGCATTTTTACGGGGTGAGAAGCACTTAGGCGAAATGGCATGCGACTAGATGGGTCGTAGCCGGCCCGCTCTCAATCTCCCCGGCGAGCGATGGCGCTTCGTTTGCGCAGAGTTCAGTCGCGATCGGACACCGAGTTCGGAAGCGGCAGCCCGATGGTGGGTTCACCGGGCTCGGAACGTCTCCAGAAAGAGTGATCCGTTCACGGCGCTCCGCGCCGATTTCCGGCTCCGGTATCGCCGACAGAAGCGCCTTCGTATAGGGATGGCGCGCGCTGCTCATGATCTCCCGGGTCGTTCCGATCTCGACGATCCTGCCAAGATACATGACCGCGATTCGGTCGCTGACATAAGCGACCGCCGCGAGATTATGTGCCACGAACACGTAGGTCAGTCCTAGTTCGCGCTTCAGGTCGCCTAAGAGGTTCAGGATCTGCGCCTGCACCGACACGTCGAGAGCCGAGATCGGTTCGTCAGCGACAATAATCTGCGGGCGCATTACAAGCGCCCGGGCAATGCCGATACGCTGACGCTGGCCACCCGAAAACTCGTGCGGAAAGCGGCCCAAGGCATCACGGGGCAGGCCAACACGGTCAAGAACCTCCTCGACGCGCTTTATAATCTCCTTGCGTCCGATAGACCCATCGGCCCATAGCCCCTCGGCAATGATGTCCCGAACCTTCATACGAGGATCAAGAGAGTCGTTCGGGTCCTGAAAGACATACTGGAGCTGCCGGCGGACGCGCTTGCGCTCCTTTCGCGGCATGCTTTGCAGCGCTTCGCCGTTAAATGTCACTTGACCAGCTGTGGCCTCGTGTAAGCCGACCAGAAGCTGGGCAATCGTCGATTTGCCGCAACCGGATTCACCGACGAGGCCAAGAGTTTCGCCTTGCTGGATGTCAAGAGTGACATTGTCCACGGCTTGAATCACCATACGATGCCGACCCGAGCGAACCGGGAAATGTTTCGTAAGGCCGCGAACTTGCAAAATGGGGTCAGTCATCAGTCACCTGTTCTCGCATCGTGCCCTGGTCAGGGATCCAGCAGGAGAAATGGCCCTGCGGGCTAACTACCTTCGGCGGCGCCTCGCGGCTGCACTTCGCCATCGCGACGGGACATCGGTTTTCAAAACGGCACCCCTGAGGCCAAGCCTTGGGGCTTGGCACCGTCCCGGCAATCGTGCTGAGACGCACCGTTGGGTCGGTGTTAAGCCGCGGGATGCAGGCGAGTAGCCCGCGGGTATAGGGATGCTGCGGATTGGCCAGGATGCTAGCGACAGGTCCGCTCTCGACAATTTTTCCACCATACATGACGGCAACATCGTCACATATTTCAGCGACGACACCCAGATCGTGGGTAATGAACATCACGCCCATGCCGAGTTCGTCTTTCAGGCGCACGACAAGGTCAAGGATCTGTGCCTGGATCGTCACATCCAGCGCGGTTGTCGGCTCATCTGCGATCAGGAGGCTCGGATCGCAGGTCAAGGCCATGGCGATGACGATTCTCTGGCGCATCCCTCCAGAGAGTTCGTGCGGATAGCTGTCGACGCGGGTCTCCGGAGAAGGAATGCCGACCATCGTCATGAGTTCAATTGCGCGGGCGCGGGCGTCCGACTTGCTGATGCGTCGGTGCAGCCGGAGATTCTCGATGATCTGGTCGCCGACACTGAACACCGGATTGAGCGAGGTCATCGGCTCCTGGAACACCATGGCAATCTCGTTGCCGCGGATTTCGCGCCATTCCTTTTCGCTTAGCTTGACGAGATCCCTGCCCTTGAACAGGATATGGCTGTCGGGATCGACCCAGCCAGGGCGTTGGATGAGCCCCATGATTGACGCACCCGTAACGCTCTTGCCGGAGCCGCTTTCGCCGACCACGCCGAGGATACGCCCTTCACGAATAGTCAGGTCGACGCCATCGACTGCGCGGGCCAAACCATCTCTCGTTGGAAAGTTCGTGCGAAGGTTCCGGACCTCAAGAAGCGGAACAACACTTGTCATGACGCGAGATCCAGTTCGAATTCAGGGTGACGGTTGCCCAGTTTCAGTGCCTTCTCGAACTGCCTGCTTGCGCGCAGCACGAGCGCCTCTTCGTTGGGGCGGCCAATGATCTGCAGCCCGACCGGCATGCCACGCACGAATCCGCAATGGATGCTGGCGGCGCAGTAGCCCGCGAAACTGATTGGCAGGGTGTAGGAGACGAGAGAGGGAATGCGCAGCGTCAGGTCGTTTGGATCAACGACTGGAGAAACGATGCCAATGGTGGGAGAGATCAGGAGGTCGGTTTCCTCGAAGACCTCCTCGAGATGGCGGATGAATTCCGCGCGCCTGCGCACGGCACGGGAATAGCCGGTGGCTGTGACAGTTGCCGCCCATTCGAACCGGCTCGATGCATAAGGCGCCAGGAGGGCAGCTTTTTCCGGGTCCGCCATGATGGCTTCGCCCAGATCGGCGTGGCGATCGACGAAGTCGAGCACGCGCCAAGCTTCATCGACATCTTCGGTTTCCAGGACGATATCCATGTCCGACATGACAGCACCGAATTTCTCGGCTTGCCGCCCTGCCGCGCGGACGGTGGATACAACGTCCGGATCAGAGAAATCGGCCGCTGCGATATTGTCCCACCAGGCTATGCGCACGCCATCTATTCCATTCTCCAGAGCGTCGACATAGTCCGGGGGCGCGTCGGTGCGGCAGAATACGTCACCTTTCATCGGGCCCGCGATGACCGAGAGAAGTGTCGCTGCATCACGGACATCGCGCGTCATCGGGCCGATGGCCGAGAAGAAAATCGTGGAGCCGAACCCGCCGTGACGGGGCACGCGCCCGCGGCTGGGAAGCAGCCCGAAAACCCCGCACTGTGCCGAGGGGAGCCGGATCGAGCCACCGGCATCGCTACCAAGCGCCAACGGCCCAAAACCCATCGCAAGGGCGGCGGCTGCACCGCCGCTGGAGCCGCCTGACGTGCGTGTGGTGTCCCAAGGGTTAAGGCACTCGGGCGCGACATTGCCCGCAGTGCGCCAGTACATGCCGAACTCCGGCGTATTGGTCTTGCCGAGGATCACCCCGCCTGCGGCGCGGATGCGTGACACATGGATACTGTCGTGATCCGGGATGTGGTCCTGAAGAAGACGCGAGCCGCCCGTCGTGCGC
This sequence comes from Xaviernesmea oryzae, assembly GCF_900109605.1. Classification (GTDB taxonomy): domain Bacteria; phylum Pseudomonadota; class Alphaproteobacteria; order Rhizobiales; family Rhizobiaceae; genus Xaviernesmea; species Xaviernesmea oryzae. Next base: position 44,690 of record NZ_FOAM01000019.1, on the reverse strand, counting down.
AGGCCACGAGTAAAATACTGATCCTTAATCGTTACAGGCACACCGGCCAGCGGCCCCAGCGGACGACCGGCAGCTATATCTGCATCAACGGCGCGCGCCTCGGCAAGCGCCTGGTCCTCGTCAACGGTGATGAAAGCGTTTATCCGGCCGTCCAGCCGCCGAACACGATCCAGCAGGGCGCGCGTAAGATCTTCCGAGGAGAGCTTGCCGGATTGGATTTTTGCTCGCAGCGCCCAGGCGGATTGCCATTCGATATTCTGATGGTATTGCATTCTCATTTCGCTTTCGGATCAAACTTGTCGCGAAGCCCGTCGCCGAGCAGAAGGAAGCCCAAAACAACCAGCATGATCGCGGCGCCGGGTGCGAGCACCAGCCAAGGAGCGTTCGTCATCACCGATGTCGATTCCGCGATCATCGCACCCCACGTCGGGGTCGGCGGCTGAATACCCATGCCAAGAAAAGACAAAGCGGATTCCGTCAGAAGGCTGGCGGTGATTGTCGAGGTCGTCTCGATGATGAGCGGCGTCGATATGTTGGGCAGGATATGGGTGAGAACATTCCTCCATGCCGGTACGCCAAGCACTTCGGCAGCGCGTACGAATTGTCGCTGGCGCAGGCTCATGGTGGAGGCGCGAGCAACACGGGCAAATTGCGGAACGAACAGGCCGCCCATGGTGAGGATGAGGTTACCCGTGCTGCTACCCAGTACGGCAACCAGCGCAATCGCGAGCAGGAGTGGTGGGAAGGCTTGCAGGACATCGAGAAGCCGCATCAGCCAAGCGTCCGTGCGACCGCCTCGGAAGCCCGCAACCGTACCCCAGATCGTTCCCACAGCAATCGACAGAAACGTGGCGCCGAGCGCGACCAGCATCGAACTGCGGGTGGCCTCGAAGGTTCGGGTCATCACGTCGCGCCCGAGAAGGTCCGTGCCGAAAGGGGTTTCCGCCGAAGGCGGACTGAGTGACATCCCGACCATGTCGGTGGCCGCATAGGGCGACAGGATCGGCACGACAATGGAGCCGACGAAGATCAGGACCAAAAGCAGCGCGCCGCTCTGGATCAAAAGGTTCTGGCGCAAGAGGCTCAAACCACGCTTCTGCGACGGCTCGTGGCGGGCGGATGCTTGATGTGTTTCGGCCATTCGATCAGATCCGTGGGTCTAGGAATTGATAGGCAAGGTCGACCGCGAGATTGATCAGGACCACCATGGCACCGACAACGATCACTGTGCCCTGTATGAGGGTATAGTCCCGGCTGGAGATGGCGCTGAGCATCAACTGACCCAGGCCGGGAAGCCCGAAGACCTGTTCAACGACGACGACGCCTGAAATCAGCTGCGCCGCGATCAGGCCGGAGGCAGTCACCACCGGGAGCAGCGCCGTCCGCAGCCCGTGCTTGAGCAGGATGCGCATCGGCGCCGCGCCCTTGGCGCGAGCTGTCGTGATATAGGGCTCACGCATGACCTCCAGCATCGCGCCGCGCGTGTAGCGCATTATTGTCGAAATCGAGGATAGCGACAGGACGGCGGCTGGCAGCAGCAAGGTGCCGATGGCGCCATGGAAATCATTGGCGAAATCAAGACGGTCGAACAGCTGGACCTGAGGGAAGAACAACGAGAAAAACAGCACGGCCGTTACACTGGCGACGAAAGTGGGGATCGCCATGCCCGCAAGCGAGAAAATACGGAGCGAGAAGTCCGACGGCCTGCCTTGGCGGCTAGCTGCCCATACACCCGCTGGGATTCCGATGATCACGGAAATCAGCATGGCAATTCCCGTGAGTGCCAGAGTGACCGGAATATGTCCGACGATTTCCTGGCCGACTGACGACTTGTTGACCAGCGACATGCCGAGATCGCGTTGCAACACGTCCGTGATCCATCTGAGATATTGGACGGGCAAGGGCAGGTCGAGGTTGAGACTGCGGCGAATGTTCATCGCCTCTTCAGAATCCGCGGCAATCTCAGCCCCGGCGATGACAGTGACGACATCGCCGGGGATCAGGTGAACGAGCGAGAAGCTGACAACCGACATCCCGAACAAGACTGGAATGAGCAAGGTTAGCCGCTTAAGCAGGAATGTTGAGAGCATGGTAGTGACCCTTATCGGGTTAGCCAAGATTCACGCAGAAGCACACGCTGGCCGAAAGGCGTGCTCTTGTAGCCCTTTAGTTTGTCGCTCCAGACCTCCAGGAACATCGGACTGGCGGCCGGAAAGATCGCGTAGGCCTGGTCGGCAATACGCTCCTGCATTGCGCGGTAGACCGCAACGCGCTCCTCCTCGTCGTTTGCGGCACGACCGCGCGCAAACAATGCATCCAGTTCCGGATCCTTCGTCTTGCCAGGATTAACACTGGAGGCCGAATGGAAACGCACCCTGAGATTCGCTTCCGGGTCGGGCGCGGGCGCCAGGCCAGCCATGCTGATCGGGGCCAACGTTCCCTGGAAGTCGCGGAGAAGTGCACCCCATTCCTTCTGTTCGATCTTAATGCGGATGCCGATGCGCGCCACTTGCTGTTGCACCACCTGGGCCACGGTCACATCACTCAAAGTCAGTGGCGAGACCGAGAATGTCGTGTCCAGACCATCCGCATAGCCGGCCTCAGCCAGCAGCGCTCGCGCCGCATCGAGGTCCTCGGTATTATACGGCAATGCCGCGACATCCTGGCTCGAAACGCCATAGGGTGTTTGCGCCGGCGGGATTGAGGCGCTCTGCGCTGCGCGACCACGCCAGACGACGTTGACGATCTGCTGACGGTTGATGGCCATCGAGAACGCCCGGCGCACCCGTACATCGTCGAAAGGCGGCTTGCTCTGGTCGAGTTCGATTAGAAGGGCGCGGATCATCGCGGGTGTGTCAGGCGTGACGAAGCCTGAACGCTGGGTGAGCTGGTCGGCAACCTCCGGCGTAATGACCCAGCTCATAGCGGCAGATCCGCTGCGCAGGGCCGCAGCACGGCTGCCTTCATCGGTGATGATGCGCAATTCGATGGCATCGAGATAGGGGAGCCCCTTCTCGTAATAGCCGTCGTGCCGGGAGAGGAGAACGCTGGCATTGGATTTGAAGCTGTCGAGCTTGAATGGCCCCGTCCCTGCCCCGCCCGCGGCAAGGTCACCGCGCTCGGTCACATCCTTCTTGTTTATGATGGCGCTGTACTTGACCGTGGCCAGATAATTCAGGAAGGGAGCGAAAGGCTCGGAAAGATGGAAGATAACCTTGCGATCATCTGGCGTTTCGATGCTCTCGATCGACGCAAAGATCGACTTCCACGGCGAACCTGTATCCGGGCTGGCGATGCGTTCGAAGGTAAAGCGGACGTCGGCACTCGTCAGCACCTCGCCATTATGGAACGTCACGCCCTCACGTAGAGTAAAGCTGTAAGTTTTCGGATCGACGATCTCGTAGCTTTCGGCAAGGTCGGGTTCGACTGCCGTGCCGCCTGCATTCCAGCGCAGGAGACATGTATAGATCAGCTCCGTCACATTCGTCGTAGCGAAGGCGGCCGATTTTTGCGGATCGAGTGTTGGCGGGTTGGAGTCCTGCGCTATCACCAGAGTTCCACCGCGCGTGGGCGAAGAATCCTGCGCCTGCGCAGCCGTAGTTGCCAGCCCGGCGACCGCTAGCATCGAAGCACTAGAGTAAAGAAAACTGCGTCTTGTAAGTGTCATTGCTTTGATCCCCTTCGTCTTCTTCCCGACGTCGCTGGTCGGTTTTCCGCGTTGTCTCGCGTTGCCAAGTCCGGCCGTTAAGCCACTTTCCTGCTTTTTAGAACCAAGTAGAAAATCCGGACAATATCGCCTATGAACGGATAATATAACTAAAGAGGCATATCGTGGACTTCCCTCACCTTCGCGAATTTCTTGTGGTTGCAGATCACCTAAATTTGTCGCGCGCGGCTGAAAAACTGGGCATTTCACAGCCGTTTTTGTCCAAAAAAATGGCACGCCTGCAGGAGCATGTCGGGCTTCAATTATATGCAAGAAAAGGACATGGTATCGCATTGACCGACGCGGGCGTGACGCTCTGGCGTCGTGGCACTGCCATCTTCGATGCGATCACGAGCACCAACGATCTCCTTGCTGATCTTCGCGGCGGAGTGACCGGACACGTTAGACTGGGTGCTGGTCCTTCGTTTATGACGCATGTCGTACCCGTGGCTCTCGCGGAACTTCATCGCGAGGAACCCGGCCTTCGCTTCACCGTGAGAGAAGGCACCACACAGGAGCTCTGCGAATGGGTAAAGACGCGCGAGATCGATTGTGCGATGCTGGGATGGGTTGGTACGCCCGGCGGGCGCGAGCCCCTTGATCCCGCCCTGTCATTCAGCCGATTGATAACCGACGACCTGGTTTTGGTGACACGCCGCGATCACCCGTTGCAACAAGCCCCGCTTCGGCATTTTTCGGATGTCTCGCCCTATAGCTGGATTATGCCCCGATCGAACTTGAAATTGCACCAGGAAATCGATCGCTTATTTCTGGAAAACAACGCGCCTTCGCTTACCGTGAAGATCCACACAACGTCACTCTTCGCGACCTTTGCGATCCTTCGGCGCACCGACATGATCACGGTACTAGCAAAAAGCGCCCTGTCCGAAGCCGACACGGGCTCCGTGCGTGCCCTGGAACAGCCGTGGTTAAATCTTCGGCGGGAGGCATTCCTCGTCACCATGAAAGGAATGCAGCTTTCACCTTCCGCGAACAAGCTGGTGCAGATGGCTCGTAGGAAGTTACGTCCCTTGTCTCACCATCAATTCGGGAATCAAACCGAAAGCGAATGAGACGAGAAGGAATACTTATGGATGCGGATGCTTGAATGCTTCGGGTCGTAGTGATGTGGCAAGGTGGGTTGGCTGAGCCGAGCCGAGCCGAGCCGAGCCGAGCCGAGCCGCAAGTGCACTTATTGCGCGGGCGATCAAGGTTTAAATGAGTAGAGCAGTAGGGCCTGCTTTGGTCTTGAAAGGACACGAACCGTCGACCCGCTGTCAACGCCGCCTCGAGTTTGGCTTTTGGTTCAATCGAACCTTGACAACCTGTCGCGCTTCCCGACTCGTTCAGGATGAGCCTGCAGGAGCCAATCTTCGTCGCCATGCTCAAAACCTACTCTAACAAAGCGGATACCAACGCCCGCTGCTCCCTTCCCATCGGTTTCCGGATTATCGCCGACCATCAGCGTTCTCGCCGGTGTGCTTCCAATCAACGCCATCCCGGCCAGAAACAATCCCGGCTGGGGCTTGCCGATGATGTGATGAGGAACAGGGCCGGTACATGCAAGGACTGATGCGGCAAGCGCTCCAGTCTCCGGCACGACCGAACCGTCGGCTCCGGGATGGGTTCTGTCCGGATTGCACACGAACAGTTGCGCACCGGCCAGGACGGCATTCGATAGCGTCCTGATCTTGTCATAGGAGAAGGCGCGGTCACGGCCGATCAGCACTGCATCCGGTTTGATGTCCGTAACATCGAGACCGAGACATGTCGCATAGTCCTGCAGAGACTTGCTCGCCGCCATGGAAAGACGCGCGCCGGGCATGTCGATGGCAACCTGGCGAATGGCTTCCATTCCAGCTGACACGATCCGGCATTCCGGCACCGGGATTCCAATTGCCTGCATCAGTACGGCGATCTGGCTCGCCGTGTGCTCGGCATCATTGGTAACGATGGCAAAGCGGCCCCGGCTTTTCTCGATGAGCCCATGCGCCCAGGGCAGCGGCTTGCCGTCGCTGGCAAGTGTTCCATCGAGGTCGAAGAGAACGCCGTCGGTGTCTTGAAATTCGTGCATGTCAATCGATGTCAAAGTTGCAAACGGGCGGGCCGCAGACAGCGGACTGTCTGCGATCGCGCTTCGGATCGAAATGGGTCGATTTCAGTTATGCGGCCGGGAAGCCCAATGCGTATTCGCGGCCCTTGACCTCGTCGCCATCGAGCGGGAAACGCCTCGTGGCATCAAGGAAGTAATTCAGGTGCACGACGAGACTATCCTCATTCACCGAGACGACAGCATAGGCCGGCGGCTCGTGGCTTCCCGGAATATCGTCACCATGCGGATGAAGTGCGAGCGGAACCTGATGGTTGAGGCCGGGGATGAGCGAGAAGGAAATTCCGTGCCAATTGCCGAAGATCGGCCGATGGATGTGACCGAGGAAGATATGGCGGATACGCTCGGCATGCGGTTCCAGCACCTGCCACAAGGCACCGGCGTCCTGCTGTGAAAGCATATCCATCGAGGAAATCCCAACCGGGAAGGCAGGGTGATGCATGAACAGCAGAACCGGTTCGTGGCTTTCGGAAAGTTCCTTTTCGAGCCAGGCGCGTCGTGCCGCACAATAGGCGCCGGCATGCGTTCCCTGCTGCTTGGTGTCGAGGAATATCAGCCGATGGCCATCCACGACGCGGCTGCCCTGCACGAAACCGTTGCCGTCATCCATCGCTTCCGGAAAGACGCTGCGGAAGGCCATCCGCTCGTCGTGATTGCCGATAAGCAGCACCGTCGGGATCGGGTTCGTCGCGATACGCTTCTGAAGCTCCTCGTAGGCCGGGATTTCACCCCAATGGGCAAGATCGCCGGTGATGACGAGCAGGTTGGCATCGGAATGTTCCGTCGTGATGCTCTTCAGCGCCGCATCGAAACGCTCGCGCGGATCGAGGCCGAAGAGCGTTGCGGGTTGCGGGACGAAATGCGTGTCGGTCAGGTGGATGAGCTTCATGACGGATATCCTTTTTTGAACAAGCGTCGCGTGGCCGCATGAAGCGGCCACGCGACGCCCTGTTGGTAATCAGCGACGCGGCAGAAGCGCCTGAGTGTCGGCTGCCATCTCGGCAAGAACGGCCTCGGCTTCTTTGGCGCGGGTGCCATCCATGATCGACTGCATGTGATCCTTGATGACATCGGTGATCTTCAGGCCGTTATCGCCCGGGAAAGCATACCAGCCGGTCAGGTAAGGAAGCTCGGAAAGAGCGACGGCCTGGTTCGGATTCCGAGTGTAGAAATCCTTGAGCAGATCAGCAGCCTTGGTATTGGGCGCCATGTAGCCGGTGGTGCGGACCATGATCGCGCCACCTTCCGGACCGGTGGCGAATTTCAGGAATTCCCATGCCGCCTTCTGCTTCTCTTCTGTCTTTGCCGTGATGATGGCGACATTGCCACCGGCCGGCAGACGCGTGACGCCATCCTTGATATCCGGATAGACACCGGTCTTCAGTTCGAACTTGTCACCGACCTGCTTGGTAACGGCATTGACGCGCGACGTGGTGGTGACCATGACGCCGATCTTGCCGGCAGAGAAGGCCGCCAGCATGTCGTTGGCCGTCATGTTCGGAGACTTGGCTTCGGTGGCAAGGCGTGCCAGCGTTGCGATCGCCTGCTTGCCGGCCTCGCCATCGAAGGCAACCTTGGTCTCGTCAGCGGTGAGCATCGTGCCGCCATTAGCGAAAACCATGGCCTGCCACAGCCAGTTGCCGGTGATCGACCACTCGGCCATCACACCATCGGCTTCGCCCTGGGCATTGATCTTCTTGGCAAGCTCGATGATTTCGTCCCAGCTCTTGGGCAGGCTGTTTTCGTCGAGACCAGCCTGCTTCACCAGATCCATGTTGTAATAGACGATCGGCAGCGAGATCGCGAAAGGAAGACCATAGACCTTGCCGTTGACGGCACCGGCCTGACGCATGCCGTCATGATAGCCTTCGGCGTCGAAGTCTTTTTCATTCGCGATGAAGTCATCGAGCGAGACGGCGATTTCCTTGTCCGCCAGCACGCGAACGCGGTTCAGGCCCTGAAAGGTGACGTCCGGCACATTGCCGGTAATGCCTTCGCGCAACACACGCTGTGCGGCATCCTCGTATTCCTTGTAGGGCGTACGGAACTCGACCTTGATGTCAGGATGCTTCTTGCTGAACGCTTCGGCGAGCTGCTTCTGGGTTTCATCGAACAGTTCCGGATAGGGATACTGTACGGTGATCGTGGTCTGGGCGAGCGCCATGGAAGCCGTCAGCGAAAGCGCTGCGGCGGTCAGGATCATTCTCATTCATAGTCTCCAGTCGTGGATGGATGTTGGGTTGCGGTTATTTGATGCCGGTGAAGGCAATGCCTTCGATGAAGCGCCGTTGTGCCAGGAGGAACAGGGCGAGAAGCGGAGCGACAATGATTGTCGCGGCGGCCATGAGCGGGCCGAAATCGTTGCCGGCTTCGGCGTTGCGAAAGGCCATGATGCCGAGCGGCGGCGTGAAATAGCTGTCGCTCGATACGGCGACCAGCGGCCAGAAATAGTCGTTCCAGTGGGCGACGACCGAGAAGACGCCGAAGGCCGTGAGTGCGGGGATAGCTGCAGGCAGCATGACGCGCCAGACGATCGACAATTCGGACATGCCGTCCATACGCGCGGCATCGACCAGATCATCCGGTACGCCCATGAAGAACTGCCGCACAAGGAAGATGCCGAAGACCGAGATGGTGAAAGGCAGGACGAGCGCGCTGTAGCTGTCGAGCAGACCGACATAATAAAGCAGGATGAACAACGGCACGGCGATCGCCTGATAGGGGATCAGCAAGCAGAAGAGCACGAAACCGAAAGCGACATGGCGGCCGAAAAAGCGCAGTTTGGCGAGTGCATAGGCGGCCGGCAAGGCGACCAGTACCTGCAGGAAAAAGATCGCCGCCGTGACGACAACGCCGTTGACCAGATAGAGCATCAGGGGCGCTGCGGAAAACGCTTCCGAATAATTCTCGATCACGGCGAGCTTTTGCGGCCACCAGCGCACCGTATCGGAAAAGATCTCGTCGGCCGGTTTGATCGAGGTGGAAACCATGACCGCGAAGGGCAGAAGCGCAAAAGTCGCGATCGAAAGCAGGGCGGCATGACGAAAGGCCGAAGCGGCGAAAGAGCGGGGCATCATGCGCTTGCTCCATTCTTCTTGAGGGACACGAAACGCAGCAGGCTGACACCGACGACGAGCAGGATGAAGACGATGGTGATCGCTGCTGCATGGCCGCTGCGGAAGAACTCGAAGCCTTCGGCATAGATCGTGTAGAGCAGCACTTCCGTTGCCTTGTTGGGGCCGCCCTGGGTCAGCGCATGCACCGTGTCGAAGACCTGAAAGGAGCGAATGACGGAGGTGACGGCGACGAAGACGGTAACGGGCGCCAGCAGCGGCCATGTGATCAGCTTGAACCTCGCCCAGGCATTCGGTGTGCCATCCATTTCGGCGGCGTCATAGAGGTCGCGAGGGATGGCCGAGAGGCCGGCCATGAACAGGACCATGTTGAAACCAAAACTCTGCCAGATGCCGATCACCGCGAGCACATAGAGCGCGATCCCGCCGTCCTTCAGCCAGTTATGCGGGGCAAATCCCAGCGCCTTCATCGTGGCGTTGACGATACCGAAGCTCGGATGCAGCATGAATTCCCAGACCACGGCCATGGCAAGAAGGCTCGCCATGACGGGCAGGAAGAAGGCGGTTCGATAGAAGGAGCGCAGCGAGGTTCCGGCATCGATGAGGAGCGCGCTGACAAGGCCGAGCAGCATCGAGCCCGGCACGACGACGGCCGAATAGATCAGCGTGTTGCTCAAGGACTTCCAGAAGGTCGGATCATCCGCCAACGCCTCGAAATTCTCGAAGCCGACAAAACTCAGGCTGCGGTCTCCGAGCTGGTAGTCGGTAAAGGCCAGCACGAAGATCGACGATAGCGGCGCGAAAAGGAAAAGCAGGGCCAACACCGAAGCCGGCGCGATGAGGGCAAGGCCGGCCCGGTTCTGGCTGGCGGAAAGGCTCATCGGCCACCCTCCAGCCGGAAGGCACCGGCGATACGTCCGTTGTCGGCACCGAAGACATGCAGGCGCGTCTCGTCGACATGAATGCCGGCCTTGTCACCGATCGCCGGGCGAATGCCGGCCGGGTCGCAACGCACGATGACGAGATCGCCGCCCGCTGTCATTACCTGAACGAAAAGGTCGGCGCCAAGATTTTCGATGTGATGGATGGTGCCGCCGAGCGGTGCCTCAAGTCCACCAGCTAGCCGCGCCGCTTCCGGTCGAAAAGCTGCATGCACGCGATTGCCGATGGAAACTGGCGAGGCAAGCGAGAGGGTGCCATTTTCTGAAATCACCGCCTGCAGGACATTAATTTTCGGGCTGCCGATGAATTCCGCGACGCGCAAATCCTGCGGCATCTGGTAAATCCGGTCGGGTGTATCGACCTGAAGAATTTCGCCGCCCATCATGACCGCGATACGATCGGACATCGTCATCGCCTCGGCCTGATCATGGGTGACATAGATGAAGGTGGAGCCCAGCTGGCGGTGAAGTGCCGCGATCTCGCCTCGCGCCTGTACTCGCATCTTGGCGTCGAGATTGGAAAGTGGCTCATCCATCAGGAAGGCGCTCGGCTTGCGCACCATGGCGCGGGCCAGCGCCACGCGCTGACGCTGGCCACCGGAAAGTGCCGCCGGCTTGCGGTCCTTCAGCATGGAGATCGACAGCGCCTCGCAGACCCTTTCCACTTCTACGGCAATCTCCTTGCGTTTTCCTCTGCCGGACGGGAACAGTCCTCCGACCAGCGAACGCTCGGTCGTGTTGAGGCGGCGCATGACCAGCGGCACGGCAATGTTTTCTGCCACCGTCAGATGCGGATAAAGCGCGTAGGACTGAAAGACCATGGCGAGATCGCGGTCGCGCGGCCGCATCCGGTCGACGGCCGTACCATCAAGCAGAATGTTGCCATCGCTCTGTTGCTCCAGCCCGGCAATGATACGCAAAAGCGTGGACTTGCCGCAGCCCGATGGCCCCACCAAGGAGATGAACTCGCCGTCACGGATATCCAGATCAACGCTCTTGAGCACATGGGTTTCCCCGAATGTCTTTGCGACAGATCTGATGTTTACGCCGGCCATGGTTGAAGTCCTGAAGGTTCATTCGATGGCCGGGGGGATATTTCACAAATTTTACATCTGAATGACGCATTATAAATTTAGGTTATGCCGCCTATCAGATCGCCATTTTTGAAAAGCAATCGCACACCATGCGCTCCAAGCTAAGTTATGCCCAGTTGCGAGCTTTCAATGCCGTAGCAAAGGAAGGCAGTTTTTCGGCGGCCGCCCGCCGCCTCGAGCTCAGCCAGCCTGCCATAACCGCGCAAGTAAAGGCGATGGAGCAGAGCTACGGGGTGCTTTTGTTCGAGCGCACCGGCGACGGAGCACGCATGACGGCGCTGGCGAAATCGCTGTATAAGGAAACACGTGAGTTGAACGCCATAGAGGAAGTAGCGGCCGATATCCTGAGTGCCTCCAGCGCTCTGAAGACTGGAGAGCTCAATGTCATGTGCGGTGCGCCGAACCCTGCCATGGCGCTTCTCTCCGAATTCCGGCGTCGTTATCCCGGTGTGAGGATCAATGCCAGCTTCGGCAACTGGCATCAGGTGACGACGGCGCTTTACGAGCAGCGATGCGATGCGATTATCCTCACCGGCGTTCCACAGGATGAGGCGCTCAATCGGGTTGCATATATGGAGCAGCGCGCCATAGCGCTTGTTCCTGCCAGGCATACGCTTGCGGTGCGCGGCAAACCGGTATCACTACATGAACTGGCTGATCAGCCCCTGATATTCCGCACGGAGCACTCTCTGACCCAGACGGCGGTCAATCGCGCCATGAAAGCGGCCGGCCTTGATCTGGAGCCGGCGCTGCGGCTTGGTGAACGCGAGGCCGTCTATGAAGCTGTGCTGCAGGGTCTGGGTATCGGCTTCATGTTCGAGTTGGCAGTGACGCGCGACGACCCCGCCGTGCTGCGCCTTCCCATCACCGAGGTCGAAGAGACTTTTGTCGAGCATGTCGCATGTCTCACCCGAAACATGCGACGCAGGGAGGTTCGCGCGCTTATGGCGCTGGTAGGATGACCACATCGCGCCGTAGGCACTAGCAACGCTCTTGAACGGATACGAACCTACGACCTCTGAGCAAAAGCCATAAGTCATTGGATATTAGGCGCCTTTACATCCAGCGGATCGACATGATGGTCAGGCACCTATCCTGAGCCGGAGACTATGCCGAACCCGTTCCCTAAAGATATAGGTTTCCGGTAAGTCGCCCACCAAGTTCGGCATAACGCTGATGCGCTGCGCTGGCTGCAGATGAAGTCGGATGGTCGGCCGCGGCGCCTATTTGCCAGCCGCACGTGTCAGTTCGAACAGTGCCACGGCCTGCAAAACAAGTCCCGCAGACGCTTCCAGCCCCCCGGGATAGGCGGTCCAGCAGCCGCGGTCGTTTCGCCAAAAGCTGCGCAAGTCTCTCCCGAAACAGGACGGCCATCCGCCTGCCTCGAAACAATGCCCTCGAGCGAAAGCTTGCATGCCGACCGCAAGACAGCGTCGCCGCCGGTTTGGAAATGGTCGACGAAACGGAGCCGCGGATCGTCACCGTCGTTGGCGAGGAATACCTGCAGGTCTCCGATCGAAGGCTGAGTCTGCAGCAGCTCGGTTTTACTAGCTCGCTGCTTCAACTATCCCGTTCACTCCGATTGCAGGTTGTACCTACGGCTCCTATATTTTCCCGATATTTATAGGATCGCACATGGCAACCTTCGGCCCCCAATTCGGTGATGACGATAAAGGAACTCTCTTCTTATGGAGAAAGGGACCCGGCCTCGTTGAGGTGTCGTTCACACCGTCGGATCGGCGGATCGAGATTGCGGACCTTACCGAGATCAATACGACGCAAGTGCTTTTGCGCTTCGATGCAGCCAAGCACACCACCACGTTGTTCCCGATCAACACCATGCCAGGCTCCGAATATTTCCTGATGCCGAAATATGATCCTATCGAGTCGATCGAAATCATAGAGGACGAGAATTTCTTTCAAGATTTCAGCGATTTCCGCACCTTAGAGGATGTTCAGGGCTATCTTGCCAAAGGCATGCCAAAAGGGTTCGTCAAAGACCCGAATTACGGTCTCGGCCTCGAGCGCAAGCTTTCGTTTATCGTGAATGCCATCACGGAAGTAGATGGTATCACGAACCTGCGGATCACCGACAAGCGCGAGCTGGACGTCGCCGTGACGGATGACGGCACGACCTACGAGCTCGGCTATACGCTCTTCCATGAACTGCGCCGGAATGCCAACCGCTTCGAGACGAAGGCTCAGGGTTCGGTGCGCAGGAAAAAGCAGCAGGCTGCATATACCAACCTTCTCACTCGCCTGGACCGCGAGAAATTCCCAGTGAAAATATTCGACCGCGCCCCCGACGACATCGCCGAAGTGATCGGCAATACGATCACGGATGCCAAACTTTCGGAAAACGATCGGGCGGCCGTGGTCAATATGGCCGCGGCGTCCGTGCGCACTTCGATGAAGTCGCAGCGCGTCGGCCTGGCAAAGCTTCACGACGAGATCGAGCTGGCTTCGCTCGACGAACTGATCGCTCGTGTGGAGGAGCGGTTCGTCGAAAGAACGAGTGAGCTCCAATGGCAGAAACTTCTCGAAGCCAACCCGTTCATTCTCGATATGGCGTTCAATGTGCCGGTTTTGCTGGTACAGGGCCAGGCGCATGTGGGTGGCAAGGTGCTGAACGGCTCCGGCGAAAAGATCGCCGATTTCCTGTTCACCAACAAGCTGACCGACAGCATCGCCCTGCTCGAGATCAAAACCCCCGGCACGGAGCTGATCGGCAAAAGGGAATATCGGGGCGGCGTTTATACTGCATCGGCAGAGCTCGTCGGCGCCGTGGCCCAGGTACTCGATCAGATCGATAAATTGCGCAGCGATATCTATCGGCACAAAGCGCAGAACGCGCCGATCTCGCTCGAGAGCTACGGCATCAAGGGAATGATACTGGCGGGCATGATTCCGGAAGGTCCACGAAAGCGAGCCTTCGAGCTGTACCGTAGCAGTCTCGCCGGCGTCACGATCATCACATTCGATGAGCTGCTGTTAAAACTGAAATCCCTTCGTGACCTTCTGGGCGGAAAAGCCGATATCGCCCCCAGCAAGAAACCAAATCCCGCTCGTGAATTCGAGGATCTGTTCTAATGGCCGCTTGCAGACCCACTCGAACATCGAGGCCGGCCGGAGGACGTGCGACCGAGGGAGGCATGGATTTCCAGGCCGAAGTCGGTACGTGGCTCGCCGCCCATATCCTCGCCCGTGTCCCGGTTGGTGGCCGGTTCGGCCTCGCCAACGTGGTGTTGCCCGTCAGCTTGCGCCTCGAGACCGGCGAAGGCCTCGATGACATCGAACTCGGCCAAGATGACGGTAGCCGGATCGAGTTTCAGAGCAAAACCAGCGCTGGCCTCACGCAGGATGCTGAAAGCCCTCTCGGCAAGACCATCGCGCAGCTCGTCAGCACCATGTTCGAAGCACGTTCAACAAGCGTTGCCGTCGATGTCGCGCGGTATCGAGCCGTTCTCGCAGTCGCGGCCGATGCACCCCGCACGCTCGATAATCTCGAGAGAGGATGCCGAGCCTTCGATACTGGGGGCACTTGGACAAACGTGAGGGCGCAGCGCAGCCGGGCCGAAGCCGACGCGCTGCATCTCTTCGAGAGCCACGCCCGCAACGCCTGCACGGCGCGTTCCGCAGCGCCTCCAAGCGATGATGAGCTGGTGACGATGGCGCGACTGTTCAAAATCGTCCGTTTCTCGATGGACGAGGGCGAAGATAATTGGCGCGAGGCCTCCCGTGTGCTCGGGTCACGGGTCTATGGCTCGGAGACCGCAGGCGACGCTCCCTTGCGAGACCTTAAAACGATTGTCCGGAACCTCATTGGCAGTGGCGCGCCAGCGGATCGAGAAGGGCTTTTGCGTGCGCTTCGCGCCCTAGGGCACAATGACACCGGGGCTCCTGGTTACGATGCCGATCTCGCTCGCCTCGCTACGGCCACCGATCAGGAACTTACGCGGTTGGCTGGCCATACCCGCCTGCCGATCGCGGGCGGGATACCGGTTCTTCGTCAAAGCGACGGGCCGATGGCGGCGGCGATCGCGACCGGTTCGCTGATCGTGATCGGCGAGCCCGGTGCGGGAAAGACCGGCGCCCTCGTGGCGTTGGCACAAGCGCGCCGTGCCGCCGGCGAGACCGTGGTGTTTCTCTCGGTCGATCAATTTCCGGGCGTTGCGATTGCCGCCGATCTTCAATCCGATCTTCAGCTCGCTCGCCCATTGGCCGAGGTACTGGCCGCCGCACCGGGGGCAGGTCAGAAATTGCTCGTTATCGATGCGCTCGATGCGGCGCGAGGTGGACCCGCCGAAGCTGTCTTTGCGCAGTTGATCGAGACGATGGCAGCGCAGAATTCCTCCTGGGCGATCGCGGCTTCTATCCGCACGTTCGATCTCAGAAATGGGCGGCGTTTCCGCGACGCACTGCCCGGCTCCCCGCCCGATCCGGCATTCGCCGACCCGACGCTGCGCAACGTTCGGCACTTCAACGTGCCACGGCTCAGCGACGGGGATCTCGACCAGGCCGGTGCGGTCGCGACCGGTCTGGGTAGCTTGCTCGAGGCTGCACCCGAGCGGCTGCGCGCACTGCTGCGCAATATCTTCAACCTTTCGCTCGCCGCGCAACTGCTCACCGATGGCGCGAGCCCCGAGAGTATTCGGACGGTAGCGACCCAGTCGGACCTGATCGATGCTTACGAGGATCGACGGCTCGACAGTCAACCGCTTCACCGTGCGGTCGGCGCAACGGTTGACGCCATGGTGCGCCGCCGGCGCCTGGCAGTCCGCAAAGTGTTCATTGAGCACGATAACGTCGACAAGGTTATCGCCTCTGGCGTCCTCACCGAAACGCGCGATCTGGTCAGCTTTTCGCACCATGTGCTCTTCGACCATGTCGCTAGCCGGTTCTTCCTGGAATGGGAGGACCCGAGGAGCCTTATCGCACAGCTCGGCGGTGATAGCTCTATCGCGTTGATGCTCGCCCCCGCCCTGCGTTTTGCCATTGAGCGGCTTTGGCGCGACGATGCCGAGGGTAAACGAGCGGTCTGGCGCCTGGTCGCGGATATCTACGCCAGTCCGACGGTCGATCCCGTGCTTGCCAACGTCGCCCTCCGCACCGCAATCGAGCACGTCAGGTCCACATCCGACGTCGCCGGCCTTACCGAACTCGTCGCAGTACGCGCCGGCGACGCAGCGACGGTGACGATGATGGCGCGGCTGGCGCGGTTCGTCGGGCTTGCCGTCCCCAGCGGTGTTGGCAACATTCCCCCGGGCGAAGCGCTCGCCTGGGGGAATGTTGCCGATGCTGCCATTGCGACCGGCATTCGTGATCTTTCCGACGCTACGCGATTGCTGCTTATGATGTTGTTCGAGAGGGATGAGCTCTCCGAACCCGCATTGCTGGCCGTCTTCGGTCGGGCCGCAAGAGCGCTTTTGGCTCTGGCCTGGAATGCCGACCCGCCTATGCAGCTGACGGCTACCAACGCAATCCGGTGCGTGGGCAAGAGTTTCGCCTCTGATCCCGCAGCGTCGCGTTCCCTCCTCGACCGAATTTTGCGCGATCCGAGGTTTTCAGATCATGCCGATGAAGAAGCCCCATGGCTTGCCGAGCAGATCATGCCGATCGCCCGCTCGGATGGGGAGTTCGCAATCGAGATTTATCGCGTGCTCTATATGCGCGACATCTCCGATCAAAGCGTGTCGCATTTCGGAGGACGGCCGAGCAGAATCCTGCCCCTCGCATCCAATCGCCGCCAGGACTATCAACACTGCCGATACCATCTCGCCCGGCGCCTCGGCCGACTTCTGGAGATGTCGCCACGGCTCGGCACCCGCCTCGTGATCGAGGCCGCGGTCGGCAGCATCGATCGTGACAAACCCTACGGCGATGAGTGCGAAAGGGTGAGCATTTCGGAAGGCATTTCCTTCGATCTTCTCGGTAATGAGTACGCTTTGAATGCGTGGGACGACCCGGATCAAACCCACGGTAACCCGGATCATAATCCGCTGGCACACTACGTTGTCTTCCTACGCACTTGTACGCCTGCAGCGTTTGTCGAGAGCATCGAAGCGGCTGCCTCCAGCTACTCCAGCTCCGCAGTGTGGGCTCGGCTCCTCGGGGTCGGCACAGAGCGCGTCGCGGACGTTGCGAACGAGCTATGGCCCTTTGCGAGCAACGTGACGGTTCTTGCCCATCAGGACACGATTCGTGATGCCGTTCGCTTTCTTGCCGCCGCATATCCGTCCCGTCCGGTCGAGGACCGCCGAGCCTTTGAGACCGAAGCGACGCGCCCGGATCTATTCACCGAGGAACGGCAGCAGCGCTGGTGGACACATGCGTTGAGCCGGTTTCTCTCATCCGTCGACGAAACGTTGCTCGCAACGGACGCGATGCGCTCGCTGCGAACGGAACTGGCCGATGCAAACCAACTCAACGGAAATGCCCCACTTCGCTCCATGACCATCACCTCCGGCTCTTCAACCGGCATCACTCGCCGTATCCTCGCCCGGGATGGCGTGAATGTTGACGAAGGCCCCGACGCACAGATGGTCGCTCAGTCGGAGGCGCTGCATGATCTTGTCAACCGGACACCATCGACCAGCGATGCCGCCGCGCTTGCCGCGTTATGGGCAGCAACGGAAGCCGCAATCGTCATGTACGACGCCAATGCGGCTTTCCTGCACGAGAAAACGGAACAGCCCGTATGGGGCCACATCAGTAATGCTGCCGAACGCATCGCGGGCAGCAACGCCTATACCCCCGGCGCCGAAGGGTTGCCGTCGATAGAGGCTTTCCTGTCCGTGCTTCGCCGCCTCTGGGCAAGCCGTTACCCGGAACTCCGGGAATCCGGGAATTCCGCTAATAGTTGGGGCAATTGGGAGGTGCGGGTCTATGCGGCGAACGCCTACGTGAGTCTGGCGGACAAATTCGGCGAAGCGCACCCCGAAATCGTCGATATGTTCGATGCAATTCTGGCAGACCCTATCCCGTCGGTCCGGCTCCAGGCCGCTCAGAACCTTCAGGTCTTAAGCCGGATCGCGCCGGAGAGGATGTGGGCGCTCGCAGAGCGCGTTGCGCGCGACGAGCCAAATCTCGAGGTTCTCGCGTTCTTCCTGGGTAATGTCCTGTATCGTTTTACTTGGCATGAAGTGGAACGCTGCGAAATGACTATCGAGATCGCACTTTCCCGACGTCATGGCTTTGAGCGTCAAAACGAATCCAGCCGCGATCAATTGTCTGAAATGCTTGGCGGGCTTGCTGCTCAGCTTTGGGTTCGACAGGAACGGCCGAAAGCGTTGGGCTGGCTGACTGATTGGACGACCGACCCTGCTGCCAATCGCGGCCTGATGATGGCTTTCCTCTCGCCGCTGCGCGAAGCGTTTTTCGCTCGATATGCCGCAGGCGAGGATCACGACCCGGCCCTCACCGATCGCGCACAGCAAGCGGCTATGGCTATTCTCGAAACATGCTCAGCTGCCGCTGCGCAGAGCCACACTGCGGTGATGATAGAGCGTGTTGAGGGCGCCGATCGAGAGGCCGGGATAGCGACATACCGCGCGGCCGAGGATGTGATACATCATCTGATGAGCCAGCTCTATTTCGGTTCCGGGGCTCACACTGATAGCGGCGAACCGAATGGCGGCCTCGAAAGTGCAGATGCGATGCAGCGGTTCATGCGCGACTACCAGCCGATGCTGAACCTGCTCGCGAATTCCTACGAGCCCTCGACCCAGCATTATCTGGTCGAACTTTATGAATACCTCATCCCCGGCAATCCCGCAGGCGTCTTCGATGCGCTATATGGCTTATTGGTTGGCGCCGGAAGGCGGGAGGGCTATCACCACGAGAGCCTGGCTACCGGAATCATAGTTCAGATCATCACGCGCTATATCGCGGATCACCGCTCTCTCTTCGAGAATGACGCCCGCCGCGCCGCACTCGTCGAGATCCTTCGGCTGTTCTCCGATGCGGGCTGGCCCGAAGCGCTCAGGCTCCTTTACGATCTGCCAGAGCTGCTGCGCTAATGTGATATCGATCTATTTGATCGAACTTGTCATTGATCCTCGCTGGTCGTGGACCAGGACAACGGAACCAACTTGATACCGTCACGCCAGCGTTCAGCAATAATTGACCGGAACCATTCATCGAGGAGCTCAACATGGTCCGCGACAATGATCTGCATATTTTGGTTTGGGTCGGCGCAGTAGTCATACAGCACGCGATAGAGCCGCGCGACGGCGACCTGGTCCTCGTCTTCGCTACCTGAAATCTGCCCTAAGTCACGCTCTGGTGGATAGTGAGCCTGGGAAGGCTGATCCAACATCAGAAAGGCGGGAACTGGTCTTGCCCGAGCGCGGAAGAGACGATGTAACGCTAAATGAGCGGCAACATGGTACCCAACCCAATTTTCACCGCTGCCAATTTGCGCCAGAGGCAGTGGACCGTGAATCGTATCGGCGACAACGGTGAGATTGCGCAGATCGATTCGCAAAGAATTCTCGCCGTGCTCCAGACGAAGGGCAGTGGCAAACGTTGTGAGATCGCGGCCCACAACACTGATCGCACTGCTCACTCGCTCATTCAAAGCGTCTTGGTCAAGTTCGGCATTGAGCGCGTCGACCTCCGCTTGAACTCTGGCTACACGCAGCCGAAGCCCATTGTCTTCTGCAACTATCCGAACATTATCGAGATAATAACTGATGCGACCGGCAACGCGCGCCTGCTCCGTAAATTGATCTTGCTCTATTCGTAGGCGCTCATTTTCAGCAATTCTGGTAGTGATATCAGTCTGTACGGTTTCCAGCTCGACCTCTCGTTGCGTTCGCATCGCTTCAAGATCGCTGATACGCGCCTGAACTCGCGGGCTGTCCTTGCGAACCGACCGTAACTGAAGTTCGAGACCCGACAGTGACCGCCTCATGTCATCAACGGTTGGCACCGGTGTCTTGAGATGGCTTTCGCAGAGAGGGCAGGTATCGTGTGACCCGTCAGCCGTGACCAAAAGTTCGATGGATGCCAAGCGAACACGCTGTTCGTCAGCCTCTCGTTCGAATGCCGACGCATCGCTGACGAGCCGATTCAACTGCTTTATCTCCTCCCTAATTTCTTGAAGTTCTGACCGCAACTGTCGTCGACGATCCTCTAGATCGGCAAGATCTGCCTCCGGATTGGCGAGTGTGGCATAGGAAAGCGATCGGGGTATCGCCGCCTGTCGCAGCATTTCTCTCGCGGCGTCAGGCGTCTCTGCAAACGCATTTGAGTCCAGCAACCCAACACGTCGCGCTTCCGAAACGAGCGAGATGGCGGTGCCTGACGCTTCGTTTGCGAGAGCTCGTGCTTCGGTAAGTTCACGCTCGAGCTTTCTCAGCCTAAATTTTGCATCATCCAGACGCTTCTTTTTAAGAAAATAGTCCTCCCCCATCGCCCCAAGGAAATACGGGAATGTGTCGCGTATCGCCTGCGCGATCCCTGTTTCGCCCTGCCTGTGAAACAGGAGACGCCGACTGGCAATTTCATCTTGTGCTTGCAGCGAAAAGAATATCGCTTGGCCGGCTGACGCCTCGACCTGCCGCCTGTTTGCTGCCGGTTCCGGATCGGAGAGATTTTCCGCGATCCCCAGAATTCCGCTGAACTTGCTCCGGAGAGCAGCGGCGGTCATGTTTTTCACGAATTCCGTTGGCGCGTCTGGGAACTCTTCAACATTTCGCTCGAAGTAGATTTCGTCGCCGTCATTGCCGGATGGTCCCGGATTATGCCGCGCGACAAGGATACCCTCGCCGGCATTGTCGAATAGGACCGCGAACCAAGAGACGCCATTTCGGATCTCACCTCGTGGCACAGTGCATTCATCTCGGCCCCAGCAGAAGTCCACAATATCGAGCAGGGCGGATTTGCCCGTCTTCGAAGCACCTGTCACGACATTTAGAGAATTCAGTTTAAAACGAGTTTCTCGCTTCTCGCCGCTTCTCGAATAGATCGCAATACCTCTTACTTGAATGCTCAAAGCGTTACTCCCATCGCCTGGAGCACGGGCGCCACAGCTGGCTGGGATGCAAACCAGCGACCTACAAGAGCAGCACGTCTCCTGGTCTCATCGACCTCGGTTGTCGTATTTTTCGGCTTCGCCGGCATCTTAATTGTCTTCGGTCCGAGCAGTAGTCCGTCCTTCGTGACCGTGATTGCCTCTAGCTGCGCAAGAAAGAGAAGCGCTTCGCGCGTTACAGGGCGCAAGGAAAGTACCCGATCAGGCACACCCACCAAGATTTCTTGGTTATTGGCGCACCAAGATTCGAATGTTGTATTCGCCTTGCTTGGTAATGCTCGCCGAGTACCGGGATGCATCACGAGGGGAAGAATGAGGAAGGCTAGTGCAAGAGGGAGCGGCTTACCACGCGTCTCCATAAAGTCTCGGATGCTGCGACTGATCAGCTCGCCACAAAAGGCCGGGTTGAAATACGCGGCTTCCTCTGGAGGGCGAGCAGACCACGAAATCTCCCGGCTCACGCTTCTTCCTCTTCATGGCAAAGATGCTTGTACTCGCGGTGCCAGCCAACACGCAGGGTGTTGGCCAACATATGATAGGAACCGACATTCAGGGACTTTGAAGTAAGCGTGCGCAACGGAAATCTAGCTTCCATCTCTACCCAATCGTAGATTTCCCGTCCCACTGAAGCCAGCTCAGGACTATCGCCGGCAGCTTCTGCGGTGGTGTCGCACATTGCCGCGTATCTCGGCTCCCATTCTTCAACAAGTATTCTTTCGAACTTTTCCAACTCGTCATCGAGGACGGTGTGTTCGCGGGTCCACTTTGATCGCTGTACGAATGCCCGGTAAAAATCGCGTTTGGCATAACCTATGCGGTTACCGCCAATACCAATGATCTGAAGCTGTCGGATGAAAATGAAACTGTCGTACTCCTCACTCGCGCGCGCCGGTGGTTCTGCATGTTCAAACTCCGCAAAAAGCGCATCGCGCTTCAAGGCGTCTCGGATATCGTCTAGCTTGGCCTCAATCTGGCCAAGAGGAATCGACTGGACCGTTTTGGCCGACAGGGCTGCGCAAATGCGCGGCCACCACCAGCCTTCAAGCATTTCTCTCGCCAGCTTCGCTTTCCCGGGCGGCGCAACCAAACGTAGTCCGTGCTCCAGTTCGGCCTCGAGCTCCCCGAGCAAAGGCTGGTTGTCCACAATCTCAACCGCGCTAAGCAGAGACGCGCGCATTCGCTCGGGCAGTGCGAGGAATGCCGCGAATGCCGGTTTCAGCTCCTTGTTATCCGATCGAAGGGCCGCTGCGGAGAGCAACTCGGCTGCAGTCTTTGGATCCCTGGATTTTCCTCGGCCTTCGGTTGGCGGGCGCAGCAACGAAGCCGCCGCTCCATCAGGAATTCTTCCGGTAGTCACGAGAACCATTTTTGCTCGTGATGGCAATGATGGGTCAGCGAGGGCCTGCTCAGACCAAATCCTCAGAGTCTTCCAGATGTCCGCACTGGTGTCCGAAAGATTCGCGACGCGTTTAATATGATGTTTTGCCTGGAGCAATTCCTTAGGTTCGCCGTTGCGTTCGAACGAAACGTCGTCCAATTTCTCGATCGCAACTTCGAGCTCCGTGCCTGCGTTTAGATGCGGGATGCAAAGAAGGAGAGCTAGCCTCGCCTGATACAGATATCCGGCGGCTGCGGGCGCGGCGTTGAAATCGTTGATTTGCCCACTCAAGAAGCGTCTCCTCACACGCCTTTAAATAAATCCATAATCAATGTACGCACAAGCATAGCGTTCAAGAAAGCTCCGCTTGTTCACCATCTTTACTCGCCGACGAAACGGGTGCTGCCTTGGAGCATTCGCGATTTTCATGTTTTAATCGCTAGAGTATACCCCACGCCCGAAACCTCCCCCTCCCCGTCATCTCCCTGAGGCCGAGTTCCAACACGATCCGCCGCGCCGCCTGCGGCGTCACCTCCAGCGTTTTAGCGACCATCCCAGCCGACACAAGGGGACGCGCCATCACCAGCTCGACCAGTTCTGGCAGCTTTGACGACGTCCGCCGCCCCTCTAGTTTCCGCTCGAACAGGGTCCGCGCCAAAACCAGCCTGTCATGTTCTTTCATGCCGATCTCGGCCGCAGCGATCAGGCCGTTGGCGATGGCGAGCAGACGGGTTTCGCGATCGCGGTGGCGGCGCCGATCGACCGGAATGGTTTTGAGGCCAAGGTTGATGGCTGCGAGATGGGCGCCGGTGGTGATGCCGGCTTCCCGCAGGATTGAGGCGGCAAACAACCGGCCGAGCCACGGGGCATGCTGAAGCACGGAAAGCTCGTTCCAGGCATCGAGGGCGACAATCGCCTGCAGCATGGCGGGCAGGTGTTCGGCCTGGCGCAGGACGCCGCGCCATTCGTCGAGCCGGGCATCCTCGTCCCAGTCGAGCTCATAAACGAGCGGATCTTTTTCCGCCGCGCGATTGCCGCCGGCCCGGCCAGGCCGCGTCGCGCTCTCGATCGCCGCCTCCGATCGGGCCAGCACCGCATCGATGGCGGCGTAGTCGACGCCCGGTAGGTTCTCCGCGTCATCACCATCATCCCCCTCCCCTTCCGGATCGATGACGACCTCGGGTCGAACGACGCCGGCCGGCTCCCCTGCCTCAGCGTCGACCGGGTTGATGTCCGACGTTTGCCGCAAGGTCCGGATCCCCTCTGCGGACAAGGCCCAGTCCGGCGACTGCGCGGCAATGCGCCGGCGGGTGCGCAGCACGTCGCGCGCGATGGTGAGTTCGTGGGTGGGGGTGCGGGTGTCGCGCAAGGCGTCGTGGAGGACGAGGTCTTCGAGATGCACCAATTCGCCGTCGATCCAGAGCGAGGCCCAGGCGTCAGTGAAATTGGATCGTTCGATCCAGCCGCTTCCCACCGTAGACCGAGCAATACGCTCGTCGAGGCGGGTAAGCGCGATACCGGCTGTGGCTTTTACTTTGAGGTTTCAAACTGGAAATCGTCATTAGGCTGTTAGAGTTAGGCGTTATTGGTAGGAACGATTATCGCTAACGATTTCGATGAGGCCAGATGTGCCAAATCCATTTCAATATTGCCGATCGACACCTGCCCGTGAATCTACTGAAGCCGATTGGGCGGCTGCGCGCAGGCTCGCGGACCAACTGGATCGCATCCTGGAAGGATACGGTTCGCGCAAATCGGCCATTGACCGCGCTGCTGCGGAATTGAGGCTGTCGTCCCGACAAATATACAATCTCTTGGCCCGATATCGAACCGACAGAACGGTGACCGCGCTCCTGCCGCGCACATCCGGCCCCCGGCGAAAGCGGATCTCGGCGGACGTCGAAGCTATCGTTGCGAGAACTTTGCAGGAGCAGTGGCTCACCCTCGAAGCGCCGCCATTGGCTCCGGTCGTCGCCGAAATCCGCGCGCGCTGCGAGGAGGCAGGCCTGTCCCAGCCATCGTATGTCACTGTCGCGCGCAGGATCCCTGAATTGTTTTCAGCCGAAACGATCGCGAGGAAGCGCTCGGCCAATCCGAAACATTTGTTGCGGCTGAAGCCACGGCCTGGATACATCCATGCAACAAACCCATTAGATGTCTGCCAGATCGACCACACGCCGACGGATGTAAATTTCGTCGAGGTCATCGATGGGGCCGGGGTTTTCGTCGGGCGGGCGTATCTGACACTGGTGACCGACGTTGCCACCCGTGCCATCCTGGGCTTTTGCCTATCGCTGGAAAAACCCTCGGTGCTGTCGGTGGCGCTTTGCCTTGCGCAGGCGATTTGCCCCAAGGATGGCTGGCTCGCATCGCGCGATATTCGCCATGACTGGCCAATGTATGGAAGGCCCCGGCTGCTTGTGGCCGACTCGGCGATGGAGTTCAAGGGGCATGCTTTTCAGCGAGGCTGCGACGAATACGGGATCCGCATTCGATATCGGGATCGCGCTCGGGTTCACCACGGCGGCGTCGTGGAACGGCTTCTAGGAAAGCTGAACGGTGTGTTGGCAACATTACCGGGCACCACGAAACGTTCCGTGGCAGCTCGTGACGAATATCCTGCCGAACACCGTGCCCGCCTCTCATTTTCCGAATTGGAGCGGTGCGTGGTCCTGGCGATCCTGGATCATAATCGCCATCAAAATCCGAAAACGCTGAACATTCCCGTCAAGGAGTGGGAGCAGCGTGCGTCAGGCCACCCTCATATCATCGACGACCAGCACCATGTGCTGCTCTCCTTCTTGCCGGCCGGTCAGAGGCAATTGTCGCCTCAAGGGATCAGTCTGTTCGCGCTGCACTACTATTCGAGTTGGATTGGCAGGCTGGTGCCGGAACGAGATCGGCTCAGTAAGCTCGAAGTGCGATACGATCCCCGCAATATAAGCCAGATCTTTGTTCGCGACCCCGAAACACAAGTGTTTCGGGCAGTGGAGCGGCGAGATGGCGTGGTCGCCAGTATCACACTGTGGGAGCATCGGGCCGAAAGGGCACGGAGGCGCGACTTGAGCGGCCGATCCAGCGTCGAGATCGTCTCGCTGCGCCGGGAAATGACCACGATTGCAAACACCGCCGGGCTTTCAAAGCGCCGGCTGCGCAATGCGGCGCGGGGCATTTATGCCGCGCCCGCGGAAAAACGAATGGCTGAAACATCGGAATCAGTTCCGATACAAACGATCCAGCAAGAGCGGCCAAAGGCCCGACTACAGGTCGAAGACTGGTAGTCGGCTATGGAAGATCACCTCTTCGAACATGTTCGCCCCTATCTCGACCGCACCATTGAGGAGCGGATCGCGTATATCCGAGCTCCGAGGTGGATCGGGCATCAAGCTGCGATCGAAAGCCATCAGCGGCTATCGGATTTGTTGTCACGCCCTCCTTCACTGCGCACGCAAGGGCTGATGATTGTCGGGCCTTACGCCAATGGCAAGACGATGATCGTCGAACGATTTGCCGTGGATTGCCTGAAGGCCTCCGCAGACCAGAAGGTCTGGATCGTCCAGACCCGGGAAGGTGCAGGACTTGGCCATTTTTACGCCAGCATTCTCCACGCGCTCAACGCGCCGGGCGGCGATGTGTGGACTGTCGGACGCAAAGCGGAGCAGCTCGACCATCTCCTTGCGGCGCTCAGGCCGAAGGTCCTAATCTTTGACGAATTCCACAACGCGCTTAGGGGCCGGCCGCGTGACGTTGAAGCAGTCTTCGCATTTCTGCGTCGCATTGGTCGGCAATACGATATCTCGCCGGTTCTGGTCGGAGAGGTCACGGTTTACGACTACATATGTGCAACCAGCGAGATGGCGAGTCGGTTCGAACTCTTTCCGATTCCGCGCTGGTCGTACGATGAGGCCTACCTGTCATTGTTGGACAGTCTCGAGGCCGCCTTGCCCCTCGCACGCAGCTCGGATCTGTCGGCGGAGCGAAAGGCCCGACACATTCTTGGTCTTTCCGAGGGGCTGATCGGAGAGATCGTCGCGATCCTGACCAAGGCCGCGATTGCAGCAATCCAGGAGGGAGACGAACGTATCACCAGATCCTCCATCGATAACCTGCGGTACATTCCGCTGTCCAAAAGACGGCATGGGCCCATTCGTGAGGCGCTTCTTTGAGCCTGCTTGGGCCGTCACTGATGGTGGTCATTCCGCAGGAGCGCTACCGGGACGTTGTGTATGAACGGTGGCCGGTTAAAGTAGAACCACACGCCGACGAACTCCTGTCGAGCTGGTTACATCGGATCGCTTCTGCCAATGGCGTAGCACCGCGAGATTTTGCGCGCGTTCTTGGACTGCGCCACAGAATGTGGTCTGCCAGGTTCGATTTAAAACTTCAGGACGATGTCTTGGACCAGCTCTCGGAGGGATCTGGAATTCCGAGAGACCGATTGTCGTCAATGGCCTTGCAGCCATGTGATTACAGACACATGCCGCTACCACTGGTCATCAAAGCCCGTCGTGCTGCTTCGACGTGGCTGCAATTCTGTCCTGCGTGCCTCGATTCTGATCAGCCCCCATATTTTCGGAGGGGATGGCGACACTCGACTAGAATCTCCTGCTTTATCCACAGGTGCGGATTACGCGACCGTTGCCCATCGTGCCACCGCGGAATTACTGCCTTCGCTCAGCCACGGCTTGTCGGCCAGCATGTCTGCACCTCTTGCGCTTATGACCTGCGGCGGGCATCCAAGGTGCCGGTGACCATTGAAGCGCAATACTTTGAACAGATAATCAATCGTTCTATCGGTACAGTGGCGAACATCCTGGCGACGAACAATCCGCCGAAATGGCCTTGGCGACAAGATTTGATCGCAGTTCTACCGACTATGTCGGTTTCCAGCCGGATACGCTTGTTCGAGCGCTTCATCCCCGACGACGCCTATCTGGATGAGGGCTTCGTCCTTCCCATTCGGCGGTCGAAGCGGATTATGAAAGATAAAATTGAACCAGCCCGTCAAGCTGCAGCTCGCTGATCGTCGTGGCGGCATTCGCCTCTTCGGAGGCTGGCGCCTATTCTCAGAAATTTTGCGGAGAACAGGCGTGCAATCTCCGCACAGGTTCTGTGCCAGCCTCCCCATCCCACCATATCAGGATAAGGCGTCGCGCTCTCCGACAAGCTCTTCTATCGTTTTGTCCAGCTTACTCTTCTGAAACCCGTCCAGATCGAGACCTTCAACGACGCTATAATCACCGTCCTCGCACATCACAGGTACGCCACACACCAGACCCTCCGGTATGCCATACTGCCCCTGCGATATAACAGCCATCGATGTCCAGCGCCCATCCGTGCCATGCATCCAATCACGCATCTGATCGATCGCTGCATTGGCGGCGGATGCCGCGGACGACGCGCCGCGCGCCTCTATGATGGCGGTGCCACGCCTTGCGATCTCAGGGATCAGCACCTCCTTGTACCAATGGTCGTCGGCGATGGTCTCGGATAAGGGCCTTCCGGCAGCCGTTGCATAGGTCCAGTCGGCAAACATGGTCGGCGAGTGATTGCCCCACACAACGAGCTTGTCGATGTCGCCGACGCCACAGGCGGCCTTGCGCGCCAGTTGGGTCAACGCCCTGTTGTGATCAAGCCGGATCATCGAGCTGACCTGCCTTGGGTTAAAGTCCGGAGCATTGGCGATCAGGATGGAAGCGTTGGTGTTGGCAGGGTTGCCAACCACCAAAATTTTGGCCCGGCGTCCGGCGACTTCGTTGATCGCCCTGCCCTGCACCTTGAAGATCTCTGCATTCGCAGCAAGCAGGTCCCGCCGTTCCATACCCTTTGATCGCGGTCTGGAGCCGACGAGGAACGCCGCATCGACACCTTCGAACGCCTGGCGGGGATCATCCGTCATGACGATGTTGTGCAGCAGCGGAAAGGCGCAGTCTTCCAGTTCCATGACGACGCCGCGTACGGCGTCCTGGGCTTGAGGCAGATCGAGAAGTCGAAGTTCGATCGGCTGCGACTTGCCATAAAGGTCACCATTCGCCAGCCGAAACAGCAGGGAATAGCAGATCTGGCCGGCAGCACCGGTCACAGCGATCTTTTTGGGAGTGGATTGCATGGTCGTTATCTTTCCTGAGACGGTATAGGGTTATTTCGAGGGCGTGGTCCAGCCGGCCTTGGCAAAAATCGCCTTGGCCTCAGGGCCCTGAAGGAATTGCGAAAACGCTTTGGCGTCGGCATTCTTGCCTCCGCGCTCGGTCAGCACGATCCCGGTGTCTCGGTAGATGCGATAGTCCGGTTCGACCTCGACGACATCTGCGAGTTTTGGATTGGCGACCTGCCAGATATTCCAGATGATCCAGGCATCGAAGGACTTGTCCTCGGTCCAGGCTTTTTTGGCTTCGGCACTGTTGGCGGCAAAGGTCTTGATATTGGCGCGAAGAGCTTTCACCTTTTCAATGTCGCCGGTTCGTCCGGCCATGTCTTCCCAAAGACCGTTCTGCCCGGCACCATTGACGACAAGCACTTTGTGGCCGGGCTTGAACAGATCAGCGAGGCCGGTGATCTTCTCCGGGTTCCCCGGACGCACCAGGATAGCGGAAGGACGCACGTAGAGCGGTACGACATCGGCGTCCTTGATCTGGCCGTCCATCGCCTTCACGAAATCCGACATCATCGTCTCTGAGCCGCTGAAGATCAGGTCGGCATTGTCTTTAGCCTTGCCGATCCATTGCGGCGTTGGGCCGGCGGTAACGATCACCGTGTTGCCGGAGCTTTTCTCGAAGGCGGCTGCCGCCTCCTTCATGGCAGGGAGTGGTCCACCGGGACCATAGACGTGGATATCGGCGGCAAGCGTTGGTGCTGTCGTGGCGACAAGCATCACCGCGCCGGTGATGATGGATTTCAGCATGGTATTTCCTCCGTATCTGGTAAGAGAAAACTAGCGCCATTCTGCATCAGTTCCATCGCATAATTTTGCTACGAACATTCGGATAAATCGATTATAACTCGGAGCAGATTCAAGGTTGCTATCCTCATGACCCTCGACCAATTGCGCATCTTCGCCGAAGTCGCCCGCCAACAGCACATCACCAAGGCTGCCAAAGCGATGAATATGACGCAGTCGGCCGTCAGTGCTGCGGTCATCGCGCTTGAGGAACGGCACGGCGTGGCTTTGTTCGACCGGATCGGTCGTTCTATCGTCCTAAACCAAACCGGAACGATCTTTCTCGAGCATGCACTTCAGGTCTTGGCTGAAGCGAAAGCCGCCGAGTCTGCGCTAAGCGACCTTGCCGGACTTTTGCGCGGGGAATTGTCGATTATGGCGAGCCAGACTGTTGGTGCCTATTGGCTGCCCTCCAGGCTAGCGAAGTTTCACACACGCTATCCTGGTCTCGGTCTCGACGTCAGGATCGGCAATACCGAGGCGGTAGGCGACGCGGTTGAGGCAGGGCGGGTTGAGCTCGGCGTTGTAGAGGGCGCGGTCGACAGACCGGCCTTGTCGTCGCGCATGATCGCCACGGATGAGATGATCCTCGTCGTGTCGCCAACTCATCCATGGACCAAAGGCAAAAAGCTCGGAAAAGCCGATTTTGAAGACGCGACATGGGTTCTTCGCGAACCCGGATCGGGAACACGGCTCGCCTTCGAGACGATGATGACGAAAGAGAAATTGAAGCTGCAGGCGTTGAACGTTGCAATTGTCCTGCCCGGAAACGAGGCCGTGCTCGGCGCAGTCGAGGCCGGCATGGGGGCAACACTGACATCGCGAAGTGCTGCCCAGACCGAACTCAACAGCGGCCTGCTGGTCGAGGCCAATGCTTCTCCGCTTCCGCGGCCATTCTTCCTGCTCCGGCATAAGGAGCGGTATCGCTCCAAGGCGGCCGATGCGTTCGAAGCCCTGTTGTCGGAATAGACACGATGACCTATCGCGGACCTGATACGCTCTGGCACGAGCATCGACGCGAGAAGCGGTTGGCCGCGCTTGACAGCGCGCATATGCAGCCATTGAACGCCTTCCGGGAGCACCTTCAGCTCAACTCCGACCGGGATATGCCGAACTTCGATCCATACGATGGCGGTATCAGCGCAAGACTGCTGATCCTTTTGGAGACGCCTGGACCAAGTCCGGTCGAACGCGGCCGGCGTTTCGTTTCGATCGATAACCCGACCGGCACGGCGAAGAACCTGCGCACGGCGCTGACTGGCGCAGGGATATCGCGCCGAGACATCGTTCTGTGGAATACAGTCCCGTGGGTCCGCGCAACCCGAGGCTCGATCGTGGCCAGCGAGCGGCGCGAGGGCATCATGGGACTTGCAGGCCTTCTGCCGCTGCTGCCGAACCTACGTGTCGCCATCCTGGCGGGCGCGGTGGCGAGCGGTGCTGAAGGGGTACTGGTGGATGCCGGCATTGAGGTGATACTCTGCCCCCATCCGAGCCCGACGCTGATCAATACCTCGCCGACGCTGCGCGACCGCCTTCACGCGGCTTTCGAAGCTGCCGCCGCAAAACTCGATCAATCGAAAACGGCGATCGAAATATCCTGAACTATGCGTTGGAACTGATCGATGTACCCTCGTATTTTCTCCTCAACGATCAGGAGAAATTCGATGCACAAGGTTGTTGCCTTCAAGAGGCCGGTCACGCCAGCCCCGGACGTTCCTATGCAGGGCTACGTCATACGAAATTTTACGCCAAATTGGTTCGCGACCACGATGGGCACCGGCATCCTTTCGGTCGCTCTCGCACAGTTTCCTGGGCATCCGTGGCTTTTCGCGATGGGTCAGGCGCTTTGGCTCTTCAATATCCTGCTATTTGCCACCTGCACAACGCTCTACACGGCACGCTGGCTGCTCTATTTTCATGAGGCAAGCCGCGTCTTCTCGCATTCTGTCGTGTCGATGTTTTTTGGCTGCATCCCGATGGGACTGGCCACGATTATAAATGGCTTCCTGATCTATGGCATCCCGCATATCGGCGACACGGCGGTGGCAATCGCAACGACGCTCTGGTGGATCGACGTCACACTGTCGCTGGCCTGCGGTCTTGCAATCCCATTCATGATGTTTACGCGCCAATCCCACTCGATTGACCAAATGACAGCGGTCTGGCTGCTGCCGATCGTGGCGAGCGAGGTGGCGGCCGTCAGCGGTGGCCTGCTTTTGCCCCACATCGCCGACGCTCAAACGCAGTTGACGGTGCTGATGACCAGCCTGGTCCTATGGGCCTGCTCGGTTCCGCTGGCCATGAGCGTGCTCGTGATCCTTTTCCTGCGCATGGCGGTCCACAAGCTTCCGCATGTCAACATGGCCGCCTCGAGCTGGCTGGCTCTCGGCCCGATCGGAACCGGTGCCCTTGGTCTTCTCGTCATGAGCCAGACCGGACCCGCCGTGTTGTCGGCGAATGGATTGGCGAGCGTTGCTCCGGCCTTCGGTGGTGCCAGCTTCCTCGGCGCGATCCTCCTGTGGGGCTACGGCATCTGGTGGCTGGCGACTGCTGTCCTGATCACCCTGCGCTACCTTCGCGAGGGCCTGCCATTCAATATCGGCTGGTGGGGCTATACCTTCCCGCTTGGCGTGTTTGCCGTCGCCACACTTCGTCTCTCAACGATGGTGCCGATGTCGTCTATCGCGATCTTTGGCGCGGTTCTTGTTACTGCACTTGTCTGCATGTGGCTGCTGGTCGCGGCCAAGACGATCAAGGGCACTCTTGACCGCTCGCTCTTCGTCTCGCCCTGCCTCAAGGCCGACTGATGATCGAAACACTCCGGCATTGCTCATGCCGGAGTGTTTTTTCTCGTAACCGAACAGGAGAAGACATGACGTTTCGTATGATGGCCGTGATCGTCGGCATTGCTTTGGGATGCGTGACATCGGCCAAGGCCGAACCCGTGCAGGATTTGATGAACCCGGCCGTATTCCAAGACAGCTTCGTTGGCGAGAAGACCGCTCCAGTGACGCTTGTCGTCTATTCCTCCCCAACCTGCAGCCACTGCATCGACTTCCATGAACGAGACCTGCCGAAACTGCATGATACATATGTCGCATCGGGTAAGTTGAAGATCGCTTACCGGCCCTTCGTGCGAAACTCGGTGGATGCCGTTATCTTCATGCTGGCGAATGCGCGGGGCCGAGACAAATTCGACGAGACGGTATCGTCCTTCATGACGAAATTCGATGAGATTGCCGGCGCCGCCAATGCCGAGGATGCATTGCGCGAGATCGCCGCTAGCATGGGCATCGACCGCGCGGGTTTCGATCGCGCTGTCGCCGATCAGGCCTATCTCGACAAGCTCAATGCTGCGACAACCGAAGCGAACAAAAAATTCGGAGTCGCCGGCACGCCATCGTTTTTCGTCAACGGCCACCAGGTTCGGATTGAAATGAGTTTCAACGAGGTCGCCAAAGCAGTCATGAAAGCCACCGCCAGCCTGGAGTGAAACCAAAATCTGAGAGTGGCGGAATTCCCTGTGGGAAGTTTTCCTACGATCGACCAGGCTGGTTTTCCTCTGAAAAGACGGACGACTGGGCGCCGTCGTCGAACGGCTTAGAATGTGTGCTTTTTCGCCCTGTTCCAACCGACTGTTCATTCTCCATACCGTAATCCGCTGCGGGTATCGCCCTCAGACATCGTTCACAGGCAGATTGGATCCGCCGCGCGTGATCCTCTTGGCGGCATATGAGCAAGCAGTATTTCGGCACGCTTCGTGTCAAGATACGCCTTCCATAATTCTTAGCGCAGACCGGCAAGTACCGCGCGTGCCAACCGCTCACGCCGACGTGAGAACAAATACGGATGAGCAATGGAATAAACGGCGACCCACAGCGTTCTTATCCACTCAAGCCAAAAGGATTTTGCCATGCGCGTCTACAGTTTCATACTTGTTGCCAGTTTCGTCTTTGTGGGAAGTGCATCTGCTGAGCAGTCCCACGACCACCATTCGGCGATGAGCATGGAAGATAGCGGCACTTCCACTGCGTTCTCCAAAAGCATGAAGGTCGCCATGGACAAAATGCATGCCGGCATGATGGCGGTCCCCGAAACAGGCAATCCAGACCACGATTTTCTGGCGCAAATGATCCCG
The DNA here is from genome assembly GCF_900109605.1 of Xaviernesmea oryzae. GTDB lineage: Bacteria > Pseudomonadota > Alphaproteobacteria > Rhizobiales > Rhizobiaceae > Xaviernesmea > Xaviernesmea oryzae. Next base: position 11,276 of record NZ_FOAM01000019.1, on the reverse strand, counting down.
CATCACCAGGGCGCCATCGACATGGCCAAGGCTGTGTTGCTCACCACCAAAGATCCGCAGATCCGAAACCTCGCCCAGTCGATCATTACAGAGCAGGCTTACGAAATTCAGTTGATGAATTCGATGCTCACACAACAGCGCGGCTCCGTCGCCGCCAACCCGGAGACTTCGAAATGACACGTTCCGCAGCCCTGCTGATCGCCCTGATGGCGAGCACGCCAGCCTTTGCCCTGCCCGAATCCAAGGACCGGGTCTATGCTGCTGACCAGAACAGCAACACCGTATCTGTCATCGATCCATCGACCAACACGCTTCTCGGCCTGATCAAGCTCGGCGACCCACGCCCGAATGTCTTGAGCCCGCTTTACAAGGGTGAGGTCAACGTCCACGGCCTTGGCTTCTCGCCGGATCACCGTACCATCGTCGCCGTCTCGACGGTGACCAATTCCGTGACCTTCATCGATACCGCGACAAACAAGATCAAAGGTGTCGCCTATATCGGCCGCAACCCGCACGAGGCCTTCTTCACGCCGGATGGCAAACACGTCTGGGCAACCGTGCGTGGCGAGGATTACCTTTCGGTCATTGATGCGAAGACATTCAAGGAGACCGATCGCATCAAGACCGAGAGCGGTCCCGGCATGACGATCTTTACGCCAGACGGCAAGCGCGCCTTTGTGGCCAACAGCTTCAATCCGGTCGTTCAGGTGTTCGATGTCGCGTCGAAAAAGCTGCTCGCATCCATTCCGGTGGTCTCCCCATTCTCACCGTTCATTCAGGTGACACCAGATGGAAAGGAAGCCTGGCTAACCCACAAGGATGTCGGCAAGGTGACGCGGATTGATACCAAGACATTGAAAGTCAAGGGCGTGATCGATAGCGGTCCGATCACCAACCATCTGGCGTTCGCCAAAACATCCGCCGGAACATTGGCTTATGTGACCATCGGCGGCGAGAACGTCGTAAAAGTCTACACGCTGAACGACGAGGCCAAGCTGATAGCCACCATTCCCGTCGGTGCCTTGCCGCACGGTGTCTGGGGTTCGGGCGACGGCAGCCGCGTCTTTGTTGGCCTCGAAAATGGCGACGCGGTGGACGTGATCGACACTCAGAAGAATGAGAAGATCGCCCATATCCCCTCAGGCCAGGCCCCACAAGCGCTGATCTACGTTCCGGATGCGGTCCCGACAGGCGATGGCCGCCAAAACCTTGAACCACGCAAGGACATGCCGGAGAACATCACACTTATGCTGAAGCCTGCCGCAGATGCGCAAGGCGGCGGAATGGTCGTCTCGCGCAATCTTGGCCTGATCGATATCGTAGATCTCAGCGTTTCGAAATTGAAGCCGGACACGGCTTATGCGCTGTTGTTCGAAGGTCAGCCGGAACCGATCGTGGCGTTCAAGACAGATGCCAAAGGTGCCGCGATGGCATCTGCCACCAGTCCGACCCGCTCCATCGTTAAACCGGGCGAAGCCTCCAAGACACCTAAGGTTATCCTCGTTGAGGGAACAGAACCGCTAGCAAATGCGGTCTTGCAGAGCAACTAACAGTTTGGCTACCTGTTACGGGCAACCCCAAAACAAGTTGACTGCGGCGTTCTTACAATGCCGCAGTCATTTTTGACACCGCACTGAGATTGACCGGATTCAAATCATTCCTTGATAGATCGCAGTTGCGATCGGAAGGAGCTTTGCCCGATCGACCGAGGCGGATACCGCGAAATCGAACCCCTGATCCACCCAGACAAAACTGGACACGCCGTTTTTCTCTTCAAACGTGAACGCTGTCTGCGCTGATTGGCCGGCGCGTAGATAAACGGCCAGCCTCTCGCCTTTGTCATCCTCGTACATGAGTTGTGCAGCCGCAGCGCCACCGCCCGGAAGGACGCGTCCGCCGAGCAGCTTATACCCGAATGCCGAAAGGTTCGGTGGCGTCAGTGCCCGGCCGGATCGCTTCGACAGCCATGTGACCAGATGTGCCTCGTCATCCGCTCCAACTTCGACCGGATGGGCTACTTCGACCACGAAGGTCCGATAGGCGTCAGATGCATTCGCGGCAAAACCCGCCTCGGACAATCGCGCTGCGTTGATTTGCACGCCTTCAGGCTTTAGCCACCAGCCACCGGCCAGGCCTATTCCCAGGAAGATGCAAGCGGTCATGGCGGAGCGATACCAGCCTTGTCTTCGCAAAGCTGCGTTGGACTGAAGGTTGGCGATGCGCAGCCGCGCTGGAATGGGCTCTGCGAATTTTTCAGACAGCCGCACACGCAAAGCTTCCCGGTCCGCAAGCTGTTGCGTGACCCTTGCGCTCACTTCAGGATGACCAGCAAGATAGGCGTCGACAAGCGCCTGACGGTCAGGCGGCAGCTTTCCGTCAATGTAAGCCTGAAGATCATCTTCGCCGATCGGCGAACCGGTGTTCATCATTTTACCCTTCGCAAGGTCACGGGCGTCTTGTTGTCTAGGATAGATCGGAATTTCTGCCTGGCGCGCGACAGCCGCGACATCACGGTTCCTACCGGCACACCAATGACGGCAGCAGCCTGCTCATAGGACAGATCCTCGACGCCAACCAGAAGCAGAAGCGATTTTTGATCGTCGGAAAGCCTATCGAGCGCTTCGAGTATATCGCGCACGGCAATGCCATGATCCTGATCGGCTGGCGATCCGGGGAGCATAACGGTATCGAGGTCGTGGTGTGGACCCCGGCGCTGGGATTGGCGTCCAGCCGAGATGTGCAGGTTTCGCATGATGGTAAACAGCCATGCCCGCAGGTCACCATCAGTCCGGCGCAGATACCAGCGCGATATCGCACGCTCAAGGCAATCCTGCACGAGATCGTCGGCGCGGTTGTGATCACGCAGAAGCGCGAAGGCATAGCGTCGCAATGCCGGTATTTCAGCCTCCAGTCGCATCGCCATTGTCGACATCATCAGCCCTTCGGATCGGTGGCCACACCGGCGAAGCCGGCATGGCCACCCGTCGCCTTACTTTGCAGGCGGGTTGACCTGCCAGATTTCGTCGACAAGTTTTCCGTCACGATAGGTCATGATGTAAAGAACGGGAACCTTGTTCTTGCCGGCAAAGACAACATTCGCGGCAACGGTCGCGCCCTTGGGATTGGCTGCCTCCCAGAGTTCACCGACTGTGGCGGTCTGTTCGCCCTGTGCCGTCGAGAATTTGGCCCAGACTTCCGCAATCGCCTTTTCCGACGCATAACTGCCGTCGAGCGGACCACCAATCCAGGCAAGGGAAGGATCCTTGCCGTAGTCTTTGGTGATTGTCGCGACATCGCCCTTGGCAATCGCTTCGATACGGGTCTTGGCCATGTCCATGGCAGGGCCAGCAAGGGCTGCACCGGTAGACATGAGAAAAGCGAGCGGCAGAGCCATCAGAACTGTTTTGCGCATAGTGTGATCTCCTTGTTGAAATGACAGCAGAGAGACGCTGGCAATCACGCGTTATTCCACCCGGCAGCAAAATAATTTTTCACTCTTTCACTGCGCTCAAGGATATGGAACTCTTTTTTGCTTGTAGAACGGATTCCTTGGGCGAAGTTCCACATGAAGATGCGTCGTATTTGGGCCTAATGGCTAAGAAAAGCGGGCAAACTTGTGTGGTCCATCACTGTCTTCGTGGCCCCGCCAAAGACGGCCTCAAGAAATGCGCCATGACGGTAGGCGCCCATCAAAAGTGTATCGGCACCGCCCCTATTGGCCTTTTCCAGAAATTCGTCGGCGTTTTTCGCCACGGAGGTCTGCAGCCGCCCTGTCCCGCTGACATGCAGTGACTGAATGAACCCAACCGCCTCTGGGACTTCGTTCTCGTGTGCTGCGAGAATTACCAATGTATCAGCAGCGCGGAGCCAAGCTCTGGCCTTTTGAAGGCAAGAACGTATTTCGTCATCGTCCCTCCAGAAAATGGCAATCGAGCGGCCGAAAGAAACCGCAGTTCCGTTAGTATCCGGCGTAAAAACCACCAGCCTATGATGATCGAAGAGCGCCGCATGCAGGGCGTCGCCGCCGTCCATCGATTGCGGGCGGGCGATGGTCACCAGATCGGCCGATCCGAGATGATTGCGGACACCGTCTTCTTCTCCACCATCAGCTTCCACCCACTCGACCTTGGCGCCAGCCGGCGACGGTTCACGCCCTGCCGACCACTCCTCGAAGATCTTTCTGACCTCGTTCCGTCGCTGAGAGGCCGTGCCCTCATCGCGGATCCGCATTTCCTGCATGTCGACTTCCTCTACACTGCCTCCGATCTTGGCGGGATCGACGCAAACATGGAGCGCCGTGATTGTTGATCCCGGTTCGACCGCTGATGCAGCGTCGGCGATCAGCAGGCTGGAAAGGGCTGTTTTAGGATGTGGGATGAGCGCAACAACGTGCATGGTGTTCCTCCTGATTCAGATTTCCTGCGACGCAGCTTCTGCGTCCCGTTCGTCTCGTGTTCGAAATGAGCGATACCGCCATCGCCCATCCGTCGGCTCCCATCGCCTCCACACGACTTCCAGCCAGAATATACGATCATCCTCTGGTAGAACTGCGTGCCACGCGTACCAGACCTGCCAGATGGGGAGACGGAGTGGGTTCGACATCTGGTCTGCTCTAGGCGCGGTAAGCGACGAGGACAGCGCCGCAGGCAATCAGGCAGACGCCAAGCCAATTGGGGAGCGACAGACGCTCCCCCAGAAAGAGTACGGCAAAGATTGCGACAAAGACGACACTGAGCTTGTCGATCGGCGCAACGCGTGCGGCATCACCGAGTTTCAACGCCCGGAAATAGCAGATCCACGACGCGCCGGTTGCCAGGCCCGATAGAACAAGGAAACTCCAGCTACGGCCGGACACCGTACCCGGCGATTGCCAGTTTCCGGTGACATAGACCATCATCCCGGCGGCGGCCAGAATGACGATCGTGCGAATGAAAGTCGCGAAATCGGAATTGACGTTTTCGACCCCGACTTTTGCGAAGATAGCCGTCATTGCCGCAAAGCCAGCCGACAATAGCGCCCAGAAGGGCCAGCCAAGAAGAATACTTTTCATGCCGTTTGACCTCCAACCATACCACGCACCAGCGCCATGCCAGCGAACACTGCAATGAATGCCAGGATGACAGAAGCGCTGGCGTAGAGGATGGCGGCGCTAGTCTCTCCCCTTTCCCAAAGCCCTACAGCATCCAGCGAAAACGTCGAGAAGGTCGTAAAACCGCCAAGAATGCCGGTTGTCAGAAACAACCGCAGTTCCTGCGGCAGCCCGGTTCGCATGACAAAAATCTCCGTCAGGATACCCATCAGCAATGACCCGATGATATTGATCGATAAGGTTGCCCATGGAAAACCAAGTCCGAGCAGATGGGCCACTATAAGGTTCACACCATGGCGGACGGCACCACCGACGCCTGCATCCAGAAATACGATGACAAATCCCATGATCGCTTCCTCAGAACGTGCTGGATGACGACAAGCGACCCGACAGCGCGTCTTGCGCCGCAATCTCTTCACCCAGGACTTCCCACTGCTCGATATGCTTGTAGATGACCACCTTGCGGCATAGCAACTCACCGTGCGTCCGGCAGAAGGTCTCGAGATCCTGCTTCGGCGCGATCAGTTCGACGCACATGGTGAGATTGGGGTTCTGGATCTCCACACCTTCTGACTGCATCTTGCCGTGGTTGCTGTATCCGAACGTCGTGTGATGAGCGACCGCATTGATGATCCCTGCCGCTTTCGCCTGGATCACAAGTTCACGATAGAGCGGCTTGCTGCCGAACCAGCGCTTAGCCGCCTTCACTTTCTCCCCAGGGCGAAGATAGATGCGCACCATGCCGAATTCGCGTGAGGAGACGGTGTGGGTCATGACGATAGGCCTTTCGGTCAGATTGGAGTGAATGGAGAGGGAATTTGCATGCGTTGCCACAGGCGCGGGCGTTCTGCCGCCCTTCGTGCGGATCGCGCGCACCGGAACACCGGTCGGCAGGTCCGAACCAGCCGATTTGACGACGCCGATACGCTGAGACAAATAGATGCTCGAATGGCCGCTGAAGAGGTAGGCGAGAAAGCAGGCGGTGGCGATATAGACGCCATGGGTGGCCCCGAAGAGTTCAATCCCCATGACCATGCAGGCAAGTGGCGTGTTCGTTGCGCCAGCAAAGACGGCGACGAAGCCAAGTCCCGCCATCAAATCGACCGGGGCGCCGAGAAGCCCGCCGAGCGCACTGCCAAGCCCTGCACCGATGAAAAACAGCGGCGTCACCTCACCACCCTTGAAGCCGGCCGAGAGTGTGATGATCGTGAACAGTGCCTTCCACAACCAGCTCCAGTAATCGACGTGATCAGGGCGGAAGAAGCCGAGAATGGTCGGGTCCGCCGGATCAGGCGACCAGACCCCCAAGCCGAGATAGGCTCGAGTTCCAAGAAGATAGGTCAGGCCGATCAGGACCAGCCCTGCGAGGACGGGCCTTAGCGGCGCGTACCTGATCACCTTTTTCAAGAGGGCCGACAGATCGTGGCTGGCCTCGGCAAAGAGATGGGCGACCAACCCGAATATCACCCCTGCCAGAGAGACTTTCGCCAGTAGCCAACCGTCGAGATTGAAGGCGCCGCCGATATCGAAATTGGACAGATAGGCGATATGATACTGGATATGACCGATTCCCCAGGCATGACAGGTCCAGTCGGCCAAGATGGCCGCCATCAGAGCAGGCAGAAGGGCCTCATATTGCATGCGCCCGATGGTCAGCACCTCCAGCGCAAAGATCGCGCCGGCGATCGGCGTTCCGAAGACTGCCCCAAACCCTGCCGCGATACCTGCCATCAGCAGGATGCGGATGTCGGCGGTTGATAGCTTGAACAGTTTGGCTAAGGCGCTGGCGATACTACCGCCCAGCTGAACCGCCGTTCCTTCGCGTCCGGCCGACCCTCCGACAAGATGGGTGAGTACAGTCGAGACGAGGACGAAGGGCGCCATGCGTAGCGGCACGCCGCCACCTGGCTCATGGATCTGGTCGACGATAAGATTGTTGCCGGCCTCAGCCGTCCCGCCGAAGCGCCCGTAGGCCCAGACCATGGCAAAACCGGCGATCGGCATCAGAAAGATCAGCCAGGGATAGGCGAAGCGCAGTTCCGTGGCGCGATCGAGGCTCCAGAGGAAAAAGGCGACAAGGGACCCGACAATCATCGCCATCGGGACGGTGACCGCAACCCATTTGCCGATGCTCTGGATTTGCTGAAGGCGCAGGCTGGAAAACTGACGGATCATCACGCGAGCGCTCCAGAAAAAGCGCACGCCACAACGACGATCGAATTCGATAGTTGGTAATCTGACACAACTCTACCCCTCTGCCGGCTGCGGCAAGTTGAGTAGGAGTCATCAGCTTCATCCTGCGAAGCGGTTCGGCCACCATGGCCAGGCAGAATCCATTACCGGAAACTTGAGTAGATGAAGTCTGGTGCCGCGTCAACATGGCCGAAGCTGCAGCGGCAGCCGGAAAGGCGCGGATCAGATGCTAGCCGCTTGTCATGCGACGCAGGACATCTGTCCGGAAATAAAAATGCTGTGCCAAAGCACCAACGGCGTGCGCAGCGATCGTCGCCCGCAGGATCGCCTTCAATACCTGTGAAGTGCGCAATGCGGTACCAAGCCGAAAGCTGTCAATCTTCCAACATGTCGTCCCCGATGGCCGGGTCAGTATCCACCGAGCCACCCTGCTTACTTAAGAGACCAGCGTCTTCCAGCGCCTCGATATTTGGCAGGTCCCGCAATGTCTCCATGCCAAAGGCCGAGAGGAAATATGGCGTCGTGACATAGGTATATGGGGCGCCCGGAGTGGGGCTCCGTGGGCCGGAGCCGATAAAACCTGCTCCACGCAAACCGCCGATCGTATCGCGGCTGACGTCCTTGCCAAATATCTTTGACAACTCACCGCGCGTGATTGGCTGGTAATATCCGACAGCCATCAGCACCATCGCCTCAGATTCAGACAACGCTGCCACACCGCCTCGCGTAGGCGCGGACGAAGCACGGATCGTCTCGGCAAACCTTGGTCGGCTCCGGTGTTGCCACCCGCCTGCGACCGAGACCAGTTCATAAGGTCGATCTCGCAGCTCTCCGACCAGGTCGTCGATCAGCAGGTCGATGCTGCAGTCTTTGCCGACCACCCGCGCCAGAGTCTCGCGGCTGACCGGCTCGGAGGACGCAAAGATGACCGCCTCGACCCGCATCATCCATTCCCGCCAGCGCATTTCCGACGGCAAGTCCAGGAGCTCGCGATCATACAGGATCTCCTGCTTGCGTTCCTCGGCTTTACGGCGGGGTTTGGCTGCGCGCGCTCCTGCCATTGTCACAATCCAAATATTCGGAAGGAGGACCGGCCCGAGAGCTCGCGTATCGCCTCAAAGCCTTCGAGCCGCTCGAACAGCCGGCTTGCCGCCCATCGTGACAGGCTGGCCCCGGCTGCCGAAGCGGATACAGCGTCTTCGTTCAACAGCCGACGGATGACCGGTTCAGCTCCTCTGGTCCTGACTTTGGCTGCGATGGCCAACAAACGGCTAGCGCGGCGATCGATCTCCGCAGCGGAACGAAGTGCCAGTTCGGCGCCATCGACAATCGCCATGCAGATCGCTTTCGAATAGGTTGACTCACCCGGCTTGACGCGACCCCGGCCACCGATGGTGCGGAAAGCTGGGCCAAAGCGCTCGGGTAGCACCAGGGGAACTGGTTGAGACCAGTTCAGCTTCTGAGCCAGCACCATCTCGCCCAGACCAAGTGCTAACACTTCTGCGTCCGGGCGAGCCGTAGAAATCGCCATTATAAGGTCCGCCACCGCGAAAGGTGCCGAACGCCCGGACTGGATGGCAGAATCAACGAGATCAGGGACCGAGGCAAGATTGTCGTCCCACCGGATCGATAGAAGCGTGGCCAATTCCTTTATAAACGATGTGCCCGGCATGCCGATCCGGCGGGATAGCATTCGTGTGGCCAAAAACAGCTTCCCGGCAGGACCGGGATCACCGTCCGCGGGCGTCAACAAAACGGCGTCCCGCAGCGCGGGCTCTTCCTCGTTGCGACCGAGCATCCTGGCCGCGACGGCGGCTGACTTGAGAGCAAGACGATCACGCCAGCAGCCTATCCATGGTGTATTCGAACGGATCAAATCGTCGAGTGATTTCAGCGCGATACCTGCGGCGAAAGCAGCATCCCGCTCGTCAATGTCACGGCCACGCGCCAGCGCCCAGCTTGGGAGGTGGCCGGGCCATGTGGAGGTGGCAGAGGACGCAGATGTGATCGAATACATGCGCAGCAGCATAAATCAGATGTGCGGTTTTTGCTAGTTTTTTCCTAATAAACCGCACAGCCTGTCGCGAAGATAAAACGTCCGATAATGTTGCATTATCGGACGCCTTGTGCTTTAAATAGAAAATGGTTGTTTCCACGGCCTTCAGCCGCACCAGCACCCGCTTTTGCAAGAGAGCGCAGCGAGAGTGTGCGGCGGCGGCATGATTAACCCTCGACCGTCGTGCCCGCCTAGGTAGAATATATATGCTGAGGAACCTGGAAACCTTCGATGGCGCTAAGCATCAAAGATCCTGAAACAGAAAAGCTCGCCCGCGCGCTTGCAGCGCGCACCGGCGAAACCATTACAGTTGCGACGCGGCGTGCCCTTGAGGATCGGCTCAAGCGGATCGGCTCGCAAGCTCATAAGTCTGCTCTTCTTGACCACATGGAGGCGATGCAGCGGCGGCTGAGCGTTTTGCCAGTCCTCGATGATCGCAGCGATGAAGAGATCATCGGTTACGACGAAAATGGCATTCCGAACTGATGGTCATCGATACGACAGCAATCGTCGCGATCTTTTCAATGAACCGGATGCCCAGCATTATCGCGAACGCATCGCCGATGATCCCATACGGCTTGTTTCCGCGGCAACGCTTGTGGAAACAGCCATGGTTGTCGAAAGCCGCTTCGGGGAGGCTGGGGGTGCGGAACTTGATCCATGGCTACCTAAAGCGAAAGTTGACGTCGTCGCGGTAACCAGCGAGCATGCTGATCAAGCCCGCCGAGCCTGGCGTCGTTACGGCAAGGGCCGCCATCCTGCCTCCTTGAACTATGGCGACTGCTTTTCCTACGCGCTTGCCAGGCTGACCGGCGAGCCGCTCCTCTTCAAAGGCAACGACTTCAAATGGACGGATATTGAGGCGGCATGAACAGCGGCGGCGAGATCATACCTGGCGAAGAGTTGTTAGAGACGGCGCCCTCGCCTCCGACGCAACCGGCGTCCCGCCTGCCTGGTCATCTGCAGGATCTCACCGATCGCGCGCGGGGCTATGTCGAAGCCGCCAGTTCGGCCAACACCCGCCGCGCCTATGCCGCCGACTGGAAACATTTCTCAGCCTGGTGCCGGCGCTCGGGCCTCTCCCCCCTCCCCCCGCATCCGCAGACCGTCGGCCTCTACATCACCGCCTGCGCGTCCGGCACCACTGAACGCGGTATGGCGGCGAACTCGGTCTCGACCATCGCGCGCCGCCTCTCCTCGCTCTCCTGGAACTATGCACAGCGTGGCCTTTCGCTCGATCGGAAAGATCGCCATATCGCCACTGTCATGGCCGGTATCCGCAAAAGCCACGCTCGCCCACCTGTTCAGAAAGAAGCCCTGTTGGCGGATGACATGATCGCCATGGTCGAGACGCTCGATCGTGGCTCTCTGCGCGGTTTGCGCGACCGTGCCATGCTGCTGATTGGCTATGCCGGCGGCCTTAGGCGCTCGGAGATCGTCGGTCTCGATCTGAAGGCGGAGCAGACGGAAGACGGGCGCGGCTGGATCGAGATCCTGGACAAGGGCATGCTTGTTACGCTGCGCGGCAAGACGGGCTGGCGCGAGGTGGAGATCGGCCGTGGATCATCGGATGCCACCTGCCCCGTCGCGGCCGTCGAGATGTGGATCAAGTTCGCTAAATTGGCGCATGGTCCCCTCTTCCGCAGAGTGACAGGCCAGGGCAGGGCGGTCGGCGCCGAGCGATTGAATGACAAGGAAGTGGCCAGGCTGGTGAAGCGGACGGCGATGGCAGCTGGCATTTGTGGCGACCTCAGCGAGATCGAGCGGGCCTTCCGGTTCTCCGGCCATTCGCTGCGCGCCGGCCTCGCCTCCTCGGCCGAGGTCGATGAACGCTATGTGCAGAAACACCTTGGGCACGCGTCAGCTGAGATGACGCGACGGTATCAGCGGCGCAAAGATCGCTTCCGCGTCAACTTAACAAAAGCGGCGGGGCTTTAG
>NZ_FOAM01000013.1 GCF_900109605.1 Xaviernesmea oryzae | reverse complement strand
CGAAACCTGGATCGAGACACAGCTTGTGCCGACACTGTCGCCCGGCGATGTCGTCATTCTCGACAATGTCGGTTTCCACAAAAGTGAACGAGCAGAACAGTTGGTCAAGGCCAAGGGAGCGTGGCTGCTCTTCCTGCCGCCCTATTCGCCGGACCTGAACCCCATCGAAATGGCGTTCTCAAAGCTCAAGGCGCTCTTACGAAAGCGAGCCGCCAGAAGCTTCGACGCGCTTGCCCAAGCCCTCGGTGACATCATCAGCCTCTTCTCCGTCACCGAATGCCGAAACTTCTTCAAAGCCGCAGGATATGAGGCTGAATAAATGCGACATGCTTTAGGATGGCTTGGCGGATGGGTGGCGTCGGCGCGGCCCGTAAGACGAGGTTTCAAGGGGTGCGCGCGAAAGGGATCAAGTGAGAGAACGAAGACGGTAGGCTCCAGCAGACCCGCAAAATCCGGCCCCGTCGCCTCAACGAGCTGTCCGTATTGCGGCAAGGCGTGGCCATGCTGAACGGGCTGGGCTTGGCTCGCCAAGATCCGGCATTCGTGGCGCGTGCCAGGCATTGGGCCGGATGCATCGGCTGAAGCCGCTCATGGCATAATTGTAGAGATGACGAAAATTGTCATATTCCCATCAAGTCTAATCGGCTATCGCTTATAAGTTTATCCCTATTTATCGTATTTCAATAACTTCTTTTTTATGAATAATGGGCTTGGGGAATTTGATTCTGGGAACGTCGATGGCGCAGTGCGGCAAGGCGTCATGAGAGGTGACCATTGTATACGCACATCACGGCAGAGCCGGCCTTCGTTGATCTGGTTTTTTGATCGGCATGATCATCAGCTTTGCAAATATCAAGGGCGGTTCCGGCAAGACGACCAGTTCGGCGCTGCTCATTTCAGGCCTGATCGAGCGTGGCTATCGCGTCGCAGCTCTCGACTGTGACCCGCTGTGGACGCTTCACGAGTGGTGTTCGACGGCAGGACCAAGCAGGCTGTCCTCCGCACGCGCCGAAAAGGCGGCCGATATCTCGCGCCATCTGGATCAGTTCAAACGGCAAGCCGATTTCATCGTCGTCGACCTCTCCGCCGCAACCGACGTGATGAATGCGCTGACCTTCGCGCTCTCGGATTTCGTGGTCGTGCCGATGCAAGGCTCCGCCGTCGATGCACGGGGCGCCATCCACACGCTCAATCTCTTGAAGCTGGTGGAGGAAAACCGGCGGATGGTGATCAAGTCGTCAGTTCTGCTGACGCGGCTCAATCCTATCGTGCTTACCCATTCCGCCAAGCATGTGAACCAGGTCATCGCCGAGCAGAAGATCCCGTTCCTGGACGCGGCCATCCTTGAGCGCAGCGCCTATCGCGACATGTTCATGAAGATGGAATCATTGTTCGGCGCTGAAGATCCTCGGATCCACAATCTGGAAAAAGCTCGCCGCGACATTCTATACCTCACAGATGCGGTGCAGAAGCGCCTGGCCTCCTGAGTTGGGGAGGACGAGAAGAGAGCCTCGAACCCATTCCGACCTTTGGTCTTAAGCTCTAGGCTTGAGCATGCAGGACGCCGGCGAGCCCGGCGAGTGCTGTTTGGCGATCCGGCCAACAATAACGCAGCGTCTCGATGGGCGGACAATCAGCGCGCTCGGTCATCCAACGCTCGCCGATGACACCGCCCAGGCGATCATAAAGCGCGCAGGCCTTGCGGTTTTCGGCAAAGGCAGTGAGATGCACAGGGCGATCGCGGGCGTCTTCCGGCAGATCGACAAGTCCCGCCCGGAAGAGCTTGCGGCCCAGCCCCTGGCCGGCAAAAGGCGTGTCGACATAGAGATTATGCAGATAAACGCCCCAAGGATCCTCCGGCTTCAGTACGAAGCAGGCAAAGCCTGCCACGAGCCCCTCCTCGCTTTCAGCGACACGGATCAGAACGTTGGGTGCCGCGCCGGTTTCCACGATACGGTCCTGCCAAAGCGCCTGCTTCTCGACTGGCACGACCTCCAGGAGATATGTCGCCGGGAGAAAATGCGCATAGGTGCGCTGCGACTGGCGAACATGGATATCGGTGATGGCAGCGCGATCGTCGAAGCGAACAGGACGGATGGCCAAGGACATGTGACGGCGCTCCAGATAGGTGCAAAGGCGGCATTCACCTTGGGCATTGGCAATCTCGGCAGGCGTTCGTCATGCCGAGATCGAGGCTGTGGGTTCAGGCCGGCAGCAAGGTCTTGAGGTCGGTTGCAGGGTCGGCCAACCGGTCTTTGTCCGGGGTAACACCCATCTCGATCAGCTTCTTACCCGTGACATAGGCCTTGGCATCGTTCAGCGCGTCGACGGCGATCAGCCGTCCCGAGCGGAAATACCAGACGGACACCGCGCCTTCGCGCGCACCCGGCCGCGTCAGCGTCTCGTCATGGCCGAGGCCAAAGCCGGCGATCTGCAGCTTGACGTCATATTGATCCGACCAGAACCAGGGCTTGGGCCGATAGGGCTCGGTGCTTCCTGCCAGGTGCGCGGCGACGGCTTCTGCCTGATCGACCGCGTTTTGCACCGATTCCAGCCGCACAGCCATGTCGTCGAAGGGCACCAGGGCACAGTCTCCCATGGCGTGGATCGCGGGATCGTCCGTGCGGCCGAATTCATCGACGAGAATGCCGTTGCCGCTGCGCAGACCCGATTCCCGGGCGAGATGGTCATTGGCCGAGACACCGATGCCGGCGATCACGAGATCGACGGGCAGAACCGTGCCATCGGCCAGATGGGCGGCCACTACCCGTCCGTCCCGTCCTTCAAGATGGGAAAGCGCGGCCCCTTCCCGCAGATCCACGCCACGCGCCCGGTGGATGCCTGCGACGATCTTCGACGTTGCCGCAGCGGCGACGCGCTGGAGAATGCGGTCGGCCATCTCGATCAGCGTCACCTCCAGCCCCTGCATGCGGGCCACCGCCGCTGCTTCCAGCCCGATATAGCCGCCGCCGATGATCAACGCATGCCTGCCCGGTGCCATCGCCTTGGCCAGCCGGTCGGCATCGTGAAAATCACGCAGGGTGAAGACGCCGTCGAGATCGCCGCCGATGGCCGGTGCCAAGCGGCGGGGCGTTGCTCCGGTCGCTAGCGCCAGCACGTCATAGGCAAGTTGCTCACCGCCATCGAGCAGCAGGCGCTTCTCGGCCCTGTCGATGGCGGCAACGCGGGTCGACAGGCGCAGGTCTATCGCATTGTCGGCATACCAGCTTTCGGGGCGGAACTGCAGCCGGTCGAGCGTCATCTCGCCGAGGAGATATTTTTTGGAGAGCGGTGGGCGCTGATAGGGTGGGCTTTCTTCGGCCGAGACGAGCGTGATCGCGCGCCGGTCGCCCAGCGCCCGTAGCCGGGCGGCCAGCGCAAAACCGGCTTGTCCACCACCCACGATCACCAGCCGCCCGTCAGCCTTCACCACCATCTCGGTCTCGCCTCTCGTCCGTGTCAGGGCTTTGCCGGCACGTCCATGCCGATCTTGACGGCCGGACGCGCCAGTGCGCGATCCACCCATCCCAGCACATTGGGGAAGCTGGCATAGTCGAGCACATCGGCCGCGCCATAGAATTTGCGTGCGCCTTCGACCCAGGGGAACGTCGTAATATCGGCGATGGTGTAGTCCTCGCCCATCAGCCAGCTGCGGCCTTCGAGCCGTGCTTCGAGAATCGACAGCAGGCGCTGGGATTCGTCGCGATAGCGTTCCATCGGATAGGAATTGTTGGCGACCTTGTCGGCGGCGAATTTGAAGAAGTGGCCGAACTGGCCAAACATCGGCCCGATACCGCCCATCTGAAACATCACCCAGGCCAGCGTCTCATAGCGGCCATGCGCATCGGCCGGGATCAGCTTGCCGGTCTTCTCCGCGAGATAGACGAGGATCGCGCCGGATTCGAACAGGCCGATCGGCTTGCCGTCGGGTCCATTGGGATCGATGATCGCGGGGATACGGCCATTCGGATTGAGCGAGACGAACTCCGGGGACTTCTGCTCATTGGTGGAAAAGTCGATCCGGTGTGCGTCATAGGCCAGCCCCAGCTCCTCCAGCGCGATCGCGATCTTCACGCCGTTCGGCGTCGGCAGCGAATAGAGCTGGATCGCCTCCGGGTTCTTTGGCGGCCAGCGCTTGGTGATGGGAAAGCTCGAGAGATCGCTCATGGGGCGCTCCTAGGTCGAAAATTCCGTCGCCCGCATGTTTCGCGACGGTAGAGGGACGTGGCCGGAAGATTGCGCGCCGAAGCCGCGAGGTGGCAAGCCGGCTGCGCCATTATCCACCGCGAACCGCCGCTTGAAAATGCGGCGCGCCGCCCTTGCGCCAAAAGCCTTCCTCCGTGGTGTCGAGAAACTGTCGGAACAAGGTCCTCGCCTCCTCCAGCCGCACACCACCTGTGATATCGACCTCGCGCTCCGCATGGCGCGGCGGGCTGGGCGCAAGCCGAACGGCCGCGCAGCCGCCATAGGCATCCGGCATGGCATAGACCAGCCGGGAAATCGGCAGATGCAGCAGCGTGCCGAAACACATGATGCAGGGTTCCAGCGTCGTATAGAGCGTCAGCCCATCACCGCGCTGGTGGGAATAAGGACTGACGAAAACCGAGCGAAAGAGGTTCATCTCCGCATGGTCGAGATGGTTGCTCGCCATTGTCTTGTGCGCGCGGCCGATGACCTGCCCTTCGCCAGTCGCCAGAACGGCGCCAACGGGAAAGATGCCGGCTTCAAGCGCGAGGGAAGCCTGCGCCAGCGCCTCGCCCATCAGTGCGGCGTCATCGGGTCGAACCGTCCCATTCATCTTCCAGCCTCTCCTCTGGTGTCCTGCGCGCCCTCCGATTCTCCCATGGCAGAAGCCCAGCGGCAGCAGAGAAAGCGCGGAACGTTAGACGGGCCTGATATTCCACACAGACCGGGCCGCTGTCTACAGTGCCGCGCCCACCCGGCTGACGATCTCGGCCACGCGCGCGTCGCCGTCATGCGCCGGCTTGCGGGCGCGCACCAGGCAGGCTTCGGACTTCAGGATCACGCCATCGGCCAGCACCTTCAGATGGTTGGCCCTTAGTGTCGCGCCGGTGGAGGTGATATCGACGATGATATCGGCTTGGCCGGCGGCCGGCGCGCCTTCGGTGGCGCCTAGGCTTTCGACGATGCGGTAGAGCTGGATGCCGTGGCGCTGCGAGAAGAACTGCTGGGTCAGCCGCCAATATTTGGTGGCAATCGCCAGCCGGCGACCATGGCGCGCGCGGAAATCGGCGGCGACATCGCCGAGATCGGCCATGGTCTCGACATCGAGCCAGATCTCGGGCACGGCCACGACCACATCGGCAGCGCCGAAGCCGAGGCGGGCGCAGAAGTCGACGCGGGTCTCGACATCGCTCATGCCCTCGCGCACGAGATCTTCCCCGGTAATGCCGAAATCGACCGTGCCGGCGGCAAGCTCGCGGGCAATCTCAGAGGCCGAGAGATAGGCGACCTCGACCCCATCGAGCCCTTCGATCCGACCGCGATAGGAGCGGTCATTGCCGACCGAGACGATGGACAGCCCGGCCTTGTCGAACAGCGCGGCCGAGGCCTCCTTGATCCGGCCCTTGGAGGGGAGCGCAAGGGTGATGGTCATGGCGCGGTCCTCTTGCCTGCGGGGGCGAGCGCCGCCTCGACCCGGTCCAGCCACAGCGCGAAGCCAACGGCGGGAATGTGATCGGCGGCGCCGAGCAGCGTCATCATCCGGTCGAACCGACCGCCGCCAGCCAGAACCTCATGCTTGCCCCGCTCCGTCACCTCGAAGACGAGGCCGGTGTAATAATCCAGCGGGCGCCCGAAGGCGGCACGCCAGGTGATGTCGGCCAGCGGCGCACCGGCATTGGCGAAGGCCGCCACGCGCGCGTCGAAGCCGGCAATGGCATCGCGCAGCGGCAGGCCGGCGGTGCGGGCGAAATCGGCCAGCACCGCGGGCGCGTAGCGCAGGCTGACATTGAGCGAGAGAAATTCCTTCAGCGCATCCAGCTTGGCCTTGTTGAGCGAAGCATCGGCCACCTGGCGCTTCTCCTTCAACCGGCGCACGATCTCTTCAGGCGCGCGGCTGGCATTGGTGAGCGTGCCGGTGCGGGCCATCTCGGCCTCGACATGGGCGATCAGGCCGGCCTCATTGCCGGCCTCCAGCAGCGCTTCGACCTCATCCGGCAGACCGGCCATCGGTGCGGGCCGGGCGAGACGAGCAATCATTGCATCGAGCACATCCTGCTGGCCGAAGGCGCGCACCAGCCGCCTCTGCCAGCCGGCGGGCAGGCCGAGCGCGGCCACCACGGCCTCGAACACTGCCTGGTCGCCGATCGTCACCGTCAGGCTGCGGCCGGGCAGAATGCGCCCGAGACAGCCGAGCGCATCGGCCACCACGCGGGCATCGGCGCTGGCGAAATTGCGGTCGCCCAGATCCTCGATGCCGGCCTGATAAAATTCATTGCCGCCCTCGCGGCGCTGGCGAAAGACCTGGCCGAGATAGGAATAGCGCTTCGGCGTGCCGGTCGCCGTTTCGATATGGCGCAGGCAGACGGGAATGGTGAATTCCGGCCGCAGGCAGAAGCTCTCGCCGGTCTCGCTTTCGGTCAGGAAGATACGCCGGCGCAGATCCTCGCCGGCCATATCGAGAAAAGGCGCGGCCGGCTGGATCACGGGCGCATCTACCCTTTGAGTCCGCCGACGGCCAAATTCGTCGAGAAGCGCGCCGGCGAAATCCGGCATGTCGATCAGGGGCATGAAATCACCGCGCCAGGATTTGCATCAGCTCGATGCGGTTTTCAAAAGGGTCCTGCACATGCAGACGGTCATAACCGTCGAGCGGCACATCGTGCTTGACCGGAATCCCAGCCTCAGCGAACCGGACTTCCATCGCAGCGAGATCATCGACCAGAAGTGCCGGGTGGGCCTTGCGGGCCGGCCGGAAATCCGCTTCCACGCCGAGATGCACGCGTGCGCTGCCGGCCTTGAACCAGCAGCCGCCACGCCCGGCCAGAGCCGCCGGTTTCTGCTCCTCGGCCATGCCAAGAAGGCCCGCATAAAAGCCGCGCGCGGCCTCTTCGCCGCCCTCGGGCATGGCGAGCTGCACATGATCGAGCCCGAGAATGCTCATGCGCCGGCCCGACGGCGGTCTTCGGCCTGAGCCGCGAGCATGGCCTTGACCTTCTCGACCAGCTCGGCCTCCGGCACCGTCTCCTGCGCCACCCGCGCCTCGCGCCAGGTGGCATTGTCCTCGATCTCGCCGGAGAGCCGCTTGCCCTCGATCAGATCCTTGATCTGGACCACGCCTTGGGCCCGCTCGTCGCCGCCCTGGATGATGGCGATCGGCGAGCCGCGCCGGTCGGCATATTTCAGCTGATTGCCGAACTTCTTCCAATTGCCCTGATACATCTCGGCGCGGATGCCCTCGGCGCGTAGCGCCTGGGTAAAGCGCTGATAGCGGCCCATGGCCTCGACATCGCCATCCATGACGGTGACCAGAACCGGACCGAGCACATCGTCATTGCCGAGCTTGCCGAGGTTCTTCAGCGCGGTCATCAGGCGGGAGACGCCGATGGAAAAGCCGGTGGCCGGCACCGGCTGGCCCATGAAGCGCGAGACCAGCCCATCATAACGCCCGCCGCCGCCGACCGAGCCGAAGACGACCTTCTCGCCCTTTTCATTGGTGACGTCGAAGGTGAGCTCGGCTTCGTAGACGGGACCGGTGTAATATTCGAGGCCGCGGACGACCGAGGGGTCGATCCGAACTCTGATTGGTTCGTCCTTTCCATTGTATCCAGAGGCATATGCCAAAGTAGCGATCCTCGTCAGCTCATCATAGCCGTCAAACGCGCCACCCCCGTGATGAAACAGTGCTCGCTGGTCGGGAAAAGTCTTTTCTATACGCTGAAACATGGCATCGACATAACCAAGCGCCAGTGCGTTTTCTAAACCTACAGCGTCGATTTGGTGACCTTTGCGATCATCACCAAAGGAATTAAGGGGAGCCATTTGCTGGCTCATAAACATGGGATTATTTTTCCCGACTCCTGCGACCGCAAATGCACCGGTCTGGTAGCTTAAAAGTGGTTCCAAACAATAGATCTGTGCTGGATCAAGACCTGCACCCTTGGTAAAATCGCCGCTCTCATCCTTGCGGCCCTCGCCGAGCAGCAGCGTCACGCCCTCAGGGCCGAACTTGTCGAGCTTGTCGATAGCGCGCAGCACATTGAGCCGCCGCCCGGCATTCTCCTCGCCGCCGAGCCCGATCGCCTCCATCACCCCGTCCAAAACCTTGCGGTTGTTGACCCGGATCACATAATCGCCGCGCTTGATCCCGAGCGCCTCCAGCGTATCGGCCATCATCATGCACATTTCCGCATCCGCCTGGACGCCGGGCGCGCCGACAGTGTCGGCATCGAACTGCATGAACTGGCGGAAACGGCCCGGGCCCGGCTTCTCGTTGC
Source organism: Xaviernesmea oryzae (assembly GCF_900109605.1). Taxonomy (GTDB): domain Bacteria; phylum Pseudomonadota; class Alphaproteobacteria; order Rhizobiales; family Rhizobiaceae; genus Xaviernesmea; species Xaviernesmea oryzae. Next base: position 162,868 of record NZ_FOAM01000013.1, on the reverse strand, counting down.
GGAAGACATAGCCGGCGCGATAGGTGCGATAGGGAAGCTGGATCTCCTGGAAATTCTCCGCGACATGGCGGGCGAGCGGCGCGGTCAGGTCATAGCGCAGGCTCATCCACTGGTCGTCGTCATCCTGCAACGAGAAGACGCCCTCGTTCGGACGGTCGCTGTCGGGCAGGAACTTGCCGAGCGCATCGGTATATTCGAACAGCGGCGTTTCCACGGGGTCGAAGCCGTAACGCTCATAGACCGCGCGGATCGTCTCGATCATCGCATTGGTGGCATGGATATCGGCGGCGCTGCGATCGACAAAGCCGCGCGGCAGGCGGGCCTTCAGCTTCTGGGGTTTCTTCTGCTTGTCGCTCATGATCGTCATCCACCGTTTTGGCCTTGCGGAAAGGCCGAAAATTGAGCGGTTTCTTAGAGGATGGCGGCGGGAGCGGCAAGGGCGAAGGCTGGATGCGGCCCGCCGGGACTGGTATATTCGAAGCCTTCAGAGATAAAGGGCCAAGCCATGAACACGCGCGTGACCATCAGCATGCCCGAGGAGATGCACCGCCTGATCCTCAAACATGCGGCCGAAGCCGGCGCCGAGCCGGACAGCTATATGATCGAGGTGCTGGAACAGCATTTGGAAGACCTGCACGACGTCGCTTTGGCGGAAGCGGCGACGGCGCGGATCAAGAGCGGCGAAAGTAAGCTGATCAGTTCGCAGGAGATGTGGGGTGACATGGACGATTGAGTATGATCAGCCTGTACAGAAGTTCGTCCGCAAGCTTCCTACCGATCACCAGAAACGGATCAAAAGCTTTCTGGAGCATCGTCTCGCCACGCACGAAAACCCGCGCCAGTTGGGCATTGCCCTGAAGGGCACCGAGCGCGGAGGGTATTGGCGCTATCGTGTCGGGGATTACAGCGTGATCTGCGAAATCTACGATCATAAGCTCGTGGTGCTGGTGATCGAGATCGGCCACCGCCGCGAGATTTATCGCTAACGGCACGCCTTCCCTATCGGTGCGACTTGCGCAAAACTGGCCGTTCCGCAGGCGCTTGGCCGCCCCCACACTCTGGAAATCGCCGCCGCCTTCCTCTATCGCCGTCTGATGATCCTCGAAGCCCTGAATTATGCGGCCACCGCCGCCCTCACCCCTGCGGCTTTCCGCCCCTTTATCGGCGGATCGATCCGGCTGTGGGCGCGCGCGCGGCGTTGCGCCAGGGATTGGGCGCCGCACGAGGCGCAATGCCATCGGGCGGTGGAGGAGATGGTCGCCACGCTCAAGCAGCGACGCACCGTCGTGGTGCTCGGCTCCGGTCTTCTGCGCGATGTGCCGGTCAAGACCCTGTCGCGCGCTTTCGATACGGTGGTGCTGGTCGATCTCGTGCATCTCGCCAGCGTACGCGCCTGGCTGACGCTGAACGGCATTCGCAATGCCAAGCTGATTTCGCGCGATCTGTCGGGCGATCAAGAGGGCGTCAACAGTGCTGCCGAGCCGCTGGCCTTTCTGCGCCAGGTGCCGACGCTCGATCTGGTGATCTCGGCCAATATCCTCTCGCAAATGCCGATCGGCCGGCGCCGGAGTTTCGAGGCGCGCAACCTGCCGGTGGACGAGGCCGCACTTTCCGGCATCATCGCCGCCCATCTTCAGGGGCTTTCCATGCTGCCCTGCCGCCGGCTGCTTTTGACGGACACCGACTACACTGTCCGCAATCGGCAGGGACAGGTGCTCGAACATTTCGACCTGCTGCTCGGCCAGCCGGCGCCGGCAGCATCTCGAAGCTGGGCATGGACCGTCGCCCCCTTTGGCGAGGAAGGTCGCGAGATCGAGATCATCCATCGGGCGATTGCGGCCGAGGATCCCGGTACGCCTGCGCGAAAAGAGTGAGCGCCGGCGCGGCATGTCGCCGGTGCGATGCTGGACCGTCCAGCTTGACCGCGCAGGAGAAGGAGCCGTTGATTTGCCCGGACCGCCGCGCTAGCTGATTGTGGATGGTGCGCCTCGCTTCACTCCTGATGATGCTTTCCTGGATGGTCTTTTCGGCCATGCCGGCGCTCGGCATGCCGATGGCGAGCATGGCCTCACGAGAAAACGACGGGAACCGTATCGTTCAGGTACAGACGCCGCACCACCACGCCATGCCGTCCGATGTGGCTTCTGTCGCTCGATCCGAGCAGGCCGGCGCGAAGCCCGACTGCCAAGAGAGAGATTGCGCGGGCAGCCCTTGCTGCGCAAAGCATTGCCTGATGGCCGCCTGCGCCGCCTGCGTCTCCGTGCTGCCCGAGAGCGTTCAGATCCGGCGGATCGCCGCGCCGCTGACAGCGCCCTGGCCTGCGCATCTGGCGAGACTCGTCGATCATCGCCTTCCGCCTGCGCAACCGCCGCCACGTCTTGAACGCAACGGCGCGGCCAGCGTCGCCTTGCACACCACGACGACCTGCATCTGAGCCTGCCAGCAAGAAGCGGATGGGTCGGTGCATCGACCCCGTTTGAAACTGGGCGTCCTCGGCCGCGCGTGCTTCATCCCAAGCATGATCAATCGACAGACCATTTCCCAATTCAAGGCCATTTCCCAATTCAAGGAAGGACATTCCATGTCTGCAGCCCACACCCTGAAAACCCTCGTCGCCTCCAGCCTGATCGCCTCAGCCCTTCTCGCCGGCGGCACGGCCCTCGTTTCGGCCGAGGATATGAAAAGCCACGCCTCCATGGCGATGTCGGCCAGCGACGCGCCGTCGACGCAGGCCTTCAAGCAGGCCAATATGGCCATGCACAAGAAGATGGACATCGAATACACCGGCCGGCCCGACGTCGATTTCGTCCGCGGCATGATCCCGCATCATGAAGGTGCCATCGCCATGGCCCGGATCGAGCTGGAACACGGCAAGGACCCCGAAATCCGCAAGCTGGCCGAAGCGGTGATCAAGGCGCAGGAAGCCGAAATCGCCGAAATGAAGGCCTGGCTCGCCAAGAACGACAAGTAGCATCGGCGCGGGATGGCGGCTTTGTCGCCATCCCGTTGAATGCCTGTCATCGCGTGGCAGACGTGCCGCCCCCTCTCGCGGGCCGACAGGTGGCCGTACTGCAGGCGACCCGCTTGTCAGGGGCGTAAAAAGGCAGCGCGCTCGGTCTCGACCTCGGCGCGGCAGCAGCAGCCCTCGACGTGATCGTTGACCATGCCCATGGCCTGCATGAAGGCATAGACGGTGGTGGGGCCGACAAAGGTCCAGCCGCGCTTTTTCAGATCCTTGGAAAGGCGGATCGAGGCCTCCGTCTTCGGATTGGCGATCAGCGCCTCATAGGTCACGCTGGCGGGCCGCTCGGCCTCCTTCGGCTCGAACTGCCAGAGATAGCGGGCGAGCGAGCCGAATTCCGCGCGCAGTGCCTGGGCGCGGCGGGCATTGTTGATGGTGGAAACGATCTTGCCGCGATGGCGTACGATGCCGGCATCGGCCAGGCAGCGCGCGATGTCGTCCTCTCCGAATTCGGCGACGCGGTCGATATCGAAACCGGCAAAGGCGGCGCGGAAGCCCTCGCGCTTGCGCAGGATGGTGAGCCAGGACAGGCCGGATTGAAAACCTTCCAGGCACAGCTTTTCAAACAGTCTCGTATCATCCCACACCGGGCGGCCCCATTCGACGTCGTGATAGTGCCGGTAATCGGGCAGATCCATCTGCCAGATGCAGCGCACCTGGCCGTCCGTCCCGCGTGAAAGCCCGCTCGCCAGCGCCTGATCCATCCATGTTCCCCTTGCAAACCAGCCTGCCATGCAGCCGGGCACGATCAGGCCTTAACAGCCTCATGCTCCTTTTAACCGGACCTGCACCATGCCGCCACACCGGTTGATAACCTTACCGCATGGTTTGCCTGCATCAAAAGGGGACGGGCCGCCACCCGTTTACCTCTTGGTGGGTTTTGCAATGGGAGGCTTACGGTCATAGGCGGCCGGGCCGTCACAGCAGAGTGCGTGCCGGTTGCGGCCGGATCGACCTGCCATCCGCATGAGGCGAGGACAAGATGACGACGAGGTTTCTGCCAGAACGTGCCAAGGGGCCGTTGACCTCCTTCAACCCCATGAAGACCGAGCGCACTGCACGACGGCTGAAGGAGATGGCGCTGACGGCAGGGCTGCTTGCGGCGACCATCCTGCCGGCTCATAGCGCGGAACGCTATGGCACCCGGCCGCCGGTGATCGTCAGCCCCGACCTGACCGCGCCCTGGCTGATGCAGCTGGGCGGAACGCCTGATGCCCCGGCCGCCGCCAGCCAGCAGCCTGCCCGAAAGGTGGCCCCGGCGCCGCGCGCTGCCTTTTCGCTGCCGCCGGTCCGCGTCCGCCCCCAGCAGGTGATAGCCGCCCGACCGCAAGCACCGGCCTCACGGCTCGATCCGCAATTTCTGCCGCAGGTCGTCGCCTATGACAGCCAGGAAAAGCCGGGTTCGATTATCATCGATACCAACAACCGCTTTCTCTATCTGATCACCAGCGCAGGCCAGGCGCGGCGCTATGGCGTCGGGGTGGGCAAGCCGGGCTTCGAATGGGCGGGCGCGCATCGCATCACCCGCAAGGCCGAGTGGCCGGACTGGCATCCGCCGGGGGAGATGATCAGTCGCGAAGCAGCCAGAGGCCATTATCTGCCAGCGTCCATGGAAGGCGGCCCTGCAAATCCGCTCGGGGCTCGCGCGATGTATCTCGGCTCGACGCTCTACCGCATTCACGGCACCAACGCGCCCTGGACCATCGGCTATGCCGTCTCGTCCGGCTGCATCCGCATGCGCAATGAGGATGTCGTCGATCTCTATGAACGGGTGAAAGTCGGCACGCGCGTCATCGTTCAATAGCAAGACTGAGGGGCACGCGGGATGGTGCGTTTCGCGCCCACCCCTGTCCTGTTTGTGCATCGGCAAGCTCAAACCCGTGTCTTTCCCGTCACAAGGCCGGTAATCTATTCGGATTCCGGTCTGCGCGGATGTGAGTTTCCATGGCATGTGGCTCCGGAATGTGCAGCGATCTTGCCATGACCACCTGTATCGACCCCGAGACCTGATGGATTGCAGTCAACGATGGCATGCAGGAGAGAGGATGCCCCGCGTTTCGGCATCGCCCAGCTCCAACCTGATCGACCTTTAAACAGGCCAGGGTGCGGCTGACACGAAACGCGCGAAAGGAAGGGAGAGCGAGCGGATGCGATCGCCGCGCTCCGAGAGCCCGTATTGAGAGGAGAGGATACAGAATGAGAATGCCCCAGCGGATCGCCGCCGCAATCGCCCTGACGGCAGGCCTGCTTCTGCCAACGCTTGGCTCTGCCGCCATGCCGCTTGCCGCCAGCACCCCGGCGACATCGCACAGCGCCGTCGTCAAGGTGTCCGTTCAGGATCGTAAGCCGGCCCGCCAGTTCTGGCGCACCAAGGTCCGCCTGCGCACCGACGAGGCTCCCGGCACCGTGATCGTCGATACCAACAACAAGTTCCTGTATCTGGTCGAGGGCGGCAATCGCGCAACGCGTTATGGCATCGGCGTTGGCCGCGAGGGCTTCGGCTGGTCGGGTGTCGTCCAAGTCGGCCGCAAAGCGGAATGGCCGAGCTGGCGTCCGCCGGCGGAGATGATCGTACGCGAGCGCAAGAAGGGCCATATCCTGCCCGAGGTGCAGCCCGGCGGCATCGACAATCCGCTCGGCGCACGCGCGCTCTATCTCTATAAAGGCGGGCGAGACACCGTCTTCCGCATTCACGGCACCAACCAGCCCTGGACGATCGGGCTCAACATGTCGTCCGGCTGCATTCGCATGATGAACGAGGACGTGACCGATCTCTATGCCCGCGCCCCTGTCGGCACGAAAGTGATCGTCATCGGTCCGGGCAACAAGCAGGGCGAAGTCTCCTACGACGATCGCGGGGTCGACATCCTGCGCACCCTGTTCGGCGGCTGATTCGAACCGATGCGATGACCTGCCGGGCACAGCACCCCGGCAGGTCAGCTTGAGGGATTGCGTGGCAGATCCCCGCTGGCCGATGTTGCAGGATTGTCATCCCTTCATCAAATCCGTGCGTCAGTGCGGGAGGCCGGCGCCCCCTTCCTTGCCTTGTAAAGCCTTGAGTTGTTTTCCCTTTCCCGCGATCCGTTCGCGACGCTGCTCCCAGCGTCACTCTTGCGCGCGCCGGAACTGTCACAGACCAGTCACACGTCGATTCTAGGCCATCTGAAGCCGCCTGGAATGGATGTCGCCGATGTTCTCCGCCCTTCGCCTGCCCTGCTTCCTCCTGCAGAGCCTCTTTGCCTGTGCGAGCTTTGCCGCATCGGCACAGGCCGAAATGGTGTTGTCGACCTATGGCGGCGTGCAATGGGCAGCGCCCGGAACGGTCGAGACATCCGATGGGACGCGATTTTCGGCCGATTGGGAAGGCCGCTCCTTCAAGAGCCCGCCCTATTATGGCTTTCGGGGCACTTGGTGGCTGACCGATCTCGGCCTGCCCGAGGCCGGCATCGCGCTGGATTACGCCCATGCCAAGGTCTATGCCAATGACGAGACCTTTGCGCGCACGCGGGGCTGGACAAGGCTGGAATTTACCGATGGCCTCAACCTGCTGACATTGAACGGTTTCTACCGATTTCAGGACGCCGCCCGCGACTGGACGCCCTATCTTGGTCTGGGCGCCGGCATCAATATTCCGCATGTGGAGGTGACCCGGCCGAGCGGACGCCGCTTCGACTATCAGCTGGGCGGCGCGACGCTTCAGGCCCAGGCCGGCATCGACTACAGGTTCACCGCGCGCTGGTCGGCCTTCGCTGAATACAAGGCGAATTATTCCCTGGTAAATGTCGATATCGACAGCGGGGCGGCGCTGAAAACAGATGTCGTCACTCATGGCATCAATTTCGGCATCAGCCTTCACTTCTGAAAAGACAAAGCTTTAGCCTTAAGGTGCCGGGATTAAGGCGATCGGAACTTCAATATATTATAATACTTTTTCTATTCTTTACATTCAAAATCTCGAAAATACGCCACCTCGCAAGTCTCGCTCAAGCATAGACTGTTAATTATATAAGAGTTGTAAGAGTAAATTTTAAACAACCTCAAGTATACTCTAGAGGATCGCCGGGATCATCGCCACTCTATAGTCCGCCCTTCGATTGGCCTCAGCGAAGCCAGCAAACTCTTTCGCCGGCTTCCTTTTGCAGCTCATGCGCTAGCAAAGGCTAACGCACAAATTTTCAACAGAATTTTGCCCGAATTGGCAATCTCTGAGGCAGGCGATGGAGGCTTGGAAAAACGATCGGCATCCTGATCCGGCTAATTTTTTTCCGGCGTGGAAAAATTCCGGATAAAGTCTGCCGGTGACGCTTTTGGATGCGGTCAGGACGCTCCTGCCTCTATGCAAGGCGCCACGCATACCTATATATAGGGCTAACGTGGGCATCGCTGCTTTAGCTTTCGCTTCACCTGAAAATACTGCGACACTGCGCAGATCACCTTATCCCCGCCGGACACCCGTGAGAAGGACCGACATCGACTTCGGAAGGACGAAACAATTGACGATCTTCAACCGGTTGGCCAGCGATATGCTGTTGATGTTCCGCCGCCCCGCGCGAATGCAGTGTGCCGCCTTGTGCTATCGGTTCCATAAGAAGACGGGCGAGCCGGAGATGCTCGTCATCACCAGCCGCGATACCGGCCGCTGGGTCATCCCCAAGGGATGGCCGATGGAAGGCAAGACCTCCGCACAGGCCGCCGCGCGCGAAGCCTATGAGGAAGCCGGCGTGAAGGGCATCGTCAGTGAAGAGATGGCGGGCTCCTACATGTATGAGAAGGGCATGAATGGCGGGCTGAAAGTACCCTGCCGTGTCCAGGTCTATCCGCTTGTCGTCACCGATATGTTGAAGCATTTTCCCGAGCGGGGCAGCCGCAAGCTGGACTGGGTGTCCTTTGCAGAGGCCGCAGCCCGCGTGGCGGAACCGGGCCTGAAAGCCTTGATCGAACAGTTCGACAAGGAGCTGACGGCAACGATGCATCAAGGTGCGGCAACAGGTCTTTCGGCCTGACGGTTCTCGTCAGCGGTTCGCACCTCTCTTGATCCTCTCGCTGACTGCGTAGGCCGCAGTCGGCGTCATCCGGGCAAGCCCCTCCCCCCGCATCCTGCAATGTCATTCGCTATCCCACGCAGCTCCTTTTTCCGGGTGGATCGTCCGGCCAAGACGGTGCGAGGCCTTTGCGCATGCTTGTGATGGGTGTGAAACCGCGCCCGGTGCTCAGCCAAGAGGGCTGATCCCGAGGCGCTTGCGCGCATGGGTGGCTTATGCTTCACGCTGGCGAGATGGAGATGGCGCGCTCGGCTGCTGCGGCGCGAACATGCATTCGTCGTTCTGTCTTGGCATCATGCCGCAATAGACTGTGTCCTGCCCGAAGACGAACGGTCGACATGGGCGGCGTTCGAAGATTGTGACCGGCCCCGCCGTGCTGCCTGACGCGGACGGGAAGACCTTGTGAGATTGGGAGACCCCGCCCGTGGGCAAACACGCGCCGGTATTGGAAAAGCCGACACTCGATAAAGAGCTGGACAAGCTGATGCTTGCCGAGCAGGCGGTCTATCATGTGCGCCGGTCGTCGACCTGGATCGGCTTTGCCGCCGTCTTCCTGCTGATCAGCGCGCTGTTCGCCTATAGCTACACGGCGGGTCAGCCGGGCACGGGCATCATCATCGCCGCCGCCGCCATGGCCGCCTACATGGCCATGAATATCGGCGCCAATGACGTGACCAACAATGTCGGCGCAGCCGTTGGCGCCAAGGCGATTTCCATGCGTACCGCGCTGATGATCGCCGCCGTCTTCGAAATCGCCGGCGCCGTCTTTGCCGGAGGGCGCATCACCTCCACCATCGAAAGCGGCATCGTCCATATGAACGACATGCCGAGCCGCGACACCTTCATCTGGGTAATGATGGCGGCGCTGACCTCGGCAGCCATCTGCGTCAATATCGCCACCTGGTCGAGCGCGGCAATCTCCACCACCCATTCGGTCGTCGGCGGCATTCTCGGCGCGGGCATAGCCGCAGCCGGGTTCGGCACCGTCAACTGGGTGTCGCTCGCCTCGATCACGGCAAGCTGGGTCGTCACCCCCTTTCTTGGCGGGGGGATTGCCGCCCTGCTTCTCGCCTTTATGAAGATCAAGGTGTTCTACCGCGAGGACCGGATGGCAGCCGCCGGCTTCTGGATCCCGATCGTCATCGCCCTCATGATCGGCACCTTCACCGTCTATTTCGCGCTGATCTGCATGGACAGGGTGGCGCGGGTACCGGCCTCCTATGGGTTGGCCGCCGGTCTCACGACGGGCCTGGCCACCTATCTCCTCTTTGCCGGGCGCATCCGCCAGGAAGCAATGACCCTGGATGACAACAAGCAGGCGCTGCGCCGGCTGTTTCGCGTGCCGCTGATCCTGTCTGCCGCGCTTTTGTCCTTCGCGCATGGCGCCAATGACGTCTCCAACGCCATCGGGCCGCTTTCGGCCATCGTGTCCGCCAGTGCCGGATTCCTGCCGGAGCCTTATACGGTCGTTCCGCTCTGGGTGACACTGATCGGTGCGCTCGGCATTTCGCTTGGCCTGTCGCTTTATGGGCCGAAGCTCATCTATGTCGTCGGCGTCGGCATCACCAAGCTCAACCCGATGCGCGCTTTCTGCGTGGCGCTCGCAACCGCGCTGACGGTGCTGCTGGCGGTCGCGATCCGCATCCCCGTGAGCACCACGCATACGGCCGTCGGCGCGGTCTTCGGCATCGGGTTCTTCCGCGAATGGTTCACCCGCAATTCGCAGCTGCGCGTGGAATTTGTGCGCCGCAAGACCGGGCAGAGCGAGTTTCGCCAGCGCGACGAGCCAGGGCCTGACGAGACGCAGCGCCGCCGGCTGGTGCGCCGGTCGCACTTCATGACCATGGCGGCCGCCTGGGTGGTGACCGTGCCGGCCTCCGGCCTGTTGGCCGCTCTGCTCTATCTGGTCTTCAGGGCCGTCTTCTGAAAACCAAATTGACAAGGGCGTGGCGAGGAGCCGAAGCCTTGCCGCACCAGGGACGGCAGTCCCTCCCGTTCACTCGGCAAAGAGCCTATCGCTTGTCCCCAGGATCGTGTTCATGAGAGCCAATTTTCGCATGCAGCGCCTGTTCGTCGAGGCGGCCCTTCATCAGGATGCGGCTTTCGAGGCCAATGGCGACCAGTTCAACTATCTCGCCAATGTGCTGCGGCTGGCCGAAGGCGCCGAGGTGCTGGTCTTCAACGGGCGAGATGGCGAATGGCGGATGCGGCTTGCCTTTCCGACGCGCAAGCGGTTGCAGCTCATCGCTATCGAGCAGACCCGGCCGCAGCCTGACGCGGCCGATCTTCACTATCTCTTCGCGCCGCTGAAGACCGGACGGCTGGATTATCTCGTCCAAAAGGTCGTGGAAATGGGCGCCGGGCGGCTACGGCCCGTCATGACGCAGCATGTGCAGGGGCGCATCACCAGCCTGGAGCGCGTGCGCGCCAATGTGACGGAGGCGGCCGAGCAATGCGGTATCCTTGCAGTGCCAAGTGTTGACGAGCCCGTGCGGCTCGACGCCCTGCTTCAGACCTGGGAGCCCGGACGCCGGCTGATCTTCTGCGATGAGGGCGCTGCCGGCGACAATCCTCTGCCCTTGCTGCGCACCATCGAGGAGCGGTCGCTGGCGCTGCTGGTCGGCCCGGAGGGTGGCTTTTCGGAGGAAGAGCGGCGGATGCTGCACGCCCTGCCCTTCGTTACGGCCATTCCGCTCGGCCCCCGGATCCTGCGTGCCGACACCGCGGCGGTGGCGGCGCTGGCCGTGATCCAGGCCACCATCGGCGACTGGGGATAAGGCCTTGGCGTGGCCGAGGAGGGTGATGCCGACGCAGATTTCGCTCTTCGTACAGCTGGACATCGTGCATCAGAAATCGAGCGAAAACAAACCTTTCCAGATCGATAGACCGGCATAGCGGCCGGGTCGGGCGAGCATGAAAGAAATTCACTTGCTTAATGTGCGCCCGAAATGTCAGACAACCTCACCCGGCGCGCCTGAGGCAGGCAGCACCCGTGTTCCCGGCTTTCGGAAGAGACCCACATGGCCCGAGATACCACCGACTTCACGCCGATTTCGTCCCTTGCGGACCTGACCGACTATCTGGCCGGCGGCGCCAAGCCGAAGGATGCGTTCCGCATCGGCACGGAGCATGAGAAATTCGTTTTCTTCAAGGCGGATCATACGCCGGTCCCCTATGAGGGCGAGGCCAGCATTTCCGCGTTGCTGAAGGGCCTGGGCGAGAAGACGGGCTGGGAGCCGATCATGGACGGGCCGGCGATCATCGGTCTGTCCGGCCCGGAAGGGCGCGGAGCGATCTCGCTGGAGCCGGGCGGTCAGTTCGAACTGTCCGGCGCGCCACTCGAAACGCTGCATGAGACATGCCGCGAATCCAACCGGCATCTGGCCGACCTCAAGGCCATTGCCGATCCGCTCGGGATCGGCTTCCTCGGCATGGGCGGCAGCCCGAAATGGCGCTTCGACGAAACGCCGCGCATGCCGAAATCGCGCTACGACATCATGACCCGTTATATGCCGAAGGTTGGCAGCCACGGGCTGGACATGATGTATCGCACCTGCACCATCCAGGTGAATCTCGACTTTTCCAGCGAAGAGGACATGCGCCGCAAGATGCAGGTCTCGCTGAAGCTGCAGCCTCTGGCGACCGCGCTCTTTGCCGCCTCACCCTTCACCGAGGGGCGGCCGAACGGCCTGCTCTCCTGGCGCGGCGAGATCTGGCGCGACACCGACAACCAGCGTGGCGGCATTCTGCCTGCCGCCTTCCGCCCCGATTTCGGCTATGCCGACTATGTCGAATGGGCGCTCGACGTGCCCATGTATTTCGTGGTGCGCGACGAGCGCTACCATGATTGCACGCATATCACCTTCCGCCAGTTCATGAACGGCGCGTTGAAGGGCGAGATTGCCGCGTGGGAGCCGACGCTTGGCGACTGGACCAACCATTTGTCCACCCTGTTTCCCGATGTGCGGCTGAAGCGCTTCCTGGAAATGCGCGGCGCCGATGGCGGGCCGTGGCGGCGCATCTGCGCCCTGCCGGCCTTCTGGGTCGGCCTGCTCTATGACGAGGAAGCGCTTGCGGCGGCTGAGGATCTCACGCGCCGCTTAAGCTATGGCGATGTGATCACCATGCGCGATCAGGTGCCGTCGCGTGCACTGAAGACCGAGGTCAACGGCCTGTCCATGCTCGATCTCGCGCGCGAGGCGCTGGCCATCTCGCGCCAGGGCCTGAAGGCCCGGGCAAGGCTGAATGCCGAAGGTCTGGACGAGACGCATTTCCTGGCGCCGCTCGACGAGGTGGTCGCCCGCCGCTCGACCATGGCGGAGGAGATGTTGAACCTTTACCACAGCCGCTGGGACCAGTCGGTCGAGCCCGTCTTCGAAGAGTTTCAATATTAGGCGAACCTGACGAAAATCCGGCAAAAGCTGACGGCGAAACGTCCTGCGGCGAATGCGCTGTTTTCCATTCAGACTTTGGCGCTATATTGCAGAGCACCACGTCTCAATGAGAAGGAATTGCGCCTGATGCTGCCGCTGTTCGACATGATGCTGCAGGCCCAGAACGGCCATGCGATCGACGTGATGGCCCGCCAATTCGGGCTTGCGCAGGCGGAAATGGTCAAGGCCACCGCCGCGCTGGTTCCGGCCTTCTCCATGGGGCTGAAGCAGAACGCGGCAAGCCCCTATGATTTCGGCGCGCTGATGCAGGCCATGGCGACGCGCAGCTATGCCCAGTATTTCGAGGATATGACGAAGGCCTTCACCCCACGCGGGCTGGATGACGGCACAGCGGCGCTGGAGCGGATCTTCGGCTCGACGGATGTTGCGCGTGCCGTTGCGGCGCAGGCCGCCCAGGTTACCGGCATCACGCAGGATGTAATGCGCCAGATGATGCCGGTCTTCGCCAATGCGTTGATGGGTGGCCTCTTCAAGCAGACCAGCGGGCAGATCAATTCCGGTGCTTCGGCCTTCGAGACCTCGCCCTTCGCGGCGATGATGCGCCCGTGGATGGAGGCGACCGGCCTGATGCGTAAGCCCGAGCCGCCGCCGCGCATGCCATTCGAAACACCGTTCACCCAGGCCATGCAGGCCTATTTCGCCGCATTGACGCAGGGCGCGCAGCCGCAAAAGCCGGAAGCCGAACCGGATCTTTTTGCCGCCAATCCCTTCTTCAAGGCTTTCCAGCAGATGATGACCGTGGGCATGCCCAAGGCTGAACCCGCACCTGCGCCCGAGCCGCAGCCCGAAGCGCCCGTCAATCCCTTCCGCCAGATGGTCAACACCCTGTTCGAAAGCGGACTGGACATGCAGAAGGAATATGGCAAGGCGGTCGACCAGATCTTCGCAACCTATGGCGGTCGCCGCGCCGAATAGGCTGGCCGCAGGATCTCTGGACCACACGAAAAAGCACAAGCCTGGTTTGGAAGGCCGCAGCATCCTTGGGCAAGCCTGCGGCCAAAAAAAGCCCGGCAAAGCGGTCGAGGGACCGCTTGGCCGGGTCAAAGGCGGGGCTCTCGGCTTCAAGGGCCCCGCGGGGAAGTCGTCAGACCTGGCGCACAGCCCCGCTGCGGCTGAAGGTCAATCTGTCATCGCCGAAGACGTCGGCGAAATCTGCTTGAACGGCCGTGCCTCCAACTGTTGGTTGGCAAGACTGTTCCCGAAGCCGGTCGCTCGCCAGCGGATTACAGGCCCTCGACGCGGACGAACCTGTCGCGAGCCCGCCGCCTGGCAGCCTGGCTGAGATGCTGGGTCGGGTCTTCAAAAAAGGCCGAGGTTGCCGCCATCGACAGATCTCGCCTGCTGATACCGATATCGGCGAGCTGGCTGTCATTAAGGTCGTGCAGGCGGTTCAACGTTCTGCGGTTTCGCACCAGACGGATGAGCGCCATGACCATCGTCGACAGTCCACGAAGCGGGAGGCCAAACCGTCCCTTGGCGTGAGGATGGTCGAAATGGGTTTCGGTCGCGCTCATGGCTTGTCTCCTGTCATCACGGCGCAGAATATCGACAACCGGAAACGCATGCTTCCGGCCGCAAGGGCGTTAGAGGATTGGAAATCCCGGGGCCTTCCGCTGAAGGCCGCAGAATGTCTGTGACAGGATCACTATCCCGGATTGCTATTGATCAGTCCAACGAATGTTTCTAATGATATTCATCAAACTCTTTCATGGAGCCTGTCATGGCCGCGCCGCTCGATATCGATCAGCTGCATACCTTCGTTGCCATTGCCGATACCGGGAGCTTCACCAAGGCGGCTGACCGGGTGTTCAAGACGCAATCGGCCGTCTCCATGCAGATGCGTCGGCTGGAAGATCGGATCGGCAAGCAGCTTTTCGCCAAGGATGGCCGCGGCAACCGGCTGACGGCGGAAGGCGAAAAGCTCCTCAATTTTGCGCGGCGGATGATCCGGCTGAACAATGAAGCGATCGCCTCCTTTGACGACAACCGCCTGGAGGGCACACTACGGATCGGCACACCGGATGATTATGCCGATCGCTACATGCCCGAGATCATCATGCGCTTCGCCAAGACGCATCCGAATGTCGAGCTCTTCATCGTCTGCGAACCCTCCGCCAGCCTGACGGAGCGCATGGCACGCGGCGAACTCGATATTGCACTGGTCACCCATAATCCGCGCGAGCGCCAATCGGATGTGGTGCGCACCGAGCCGCTCTGCTGGGTCGCCTCCGCCAACCATCCGCTGTCTGAGGATGCGGCCGTGCCACTGGCCGTCGGCCGCCGGGATTGCTGCTGGCGGCAGCTGGCTTCGGCAGCCCTCGACGCGATCGGCCGCGATTATCAGATCCTGTTCACCAGTTGGTCGTCCACCGTGGTCGCCTCGGCCGTTATGGCGGGCATGGCGGTCTCGGTCCTGCCGGAATCGGCGCTGCGGCCGGGAATGAAGGTGCTGAGCCAGGCGGAAGGCTTCCCGCCCCTGCCCCCGGTTCAGATCGGCATCATGAAGCGCCCCGGCCTGTCGCCGTCGCTTTCCAATGCGATCAGCAACCACATCGTCGCTTGCCTCGACAATATGACTCCCGCAAGCCTGACCGACGAGCTGGACGGCGAGATCAAGTTGACGACGAGACCCCCGCGCGGACGCAACGGCCAGGCGGCCCTGCAGGCAACCTGGTAGCCCCGCCGCTCACACCATCCATAAAACGAGAAAGCCGGCCTTCGCCCGTGACCTGAGCCCCGAAAGTTGGACATCAACCTTCGAGGGTCAGGTCACGCGAGAAGACCGGCTTTTCTTCTGCGAAGATGCTATGCGGCCGAAGCCGCGCAGACTTGCTTATTCGGCCGCCTGCGGCTTGTCGGCGCTGATCGTGTCGGCCTTGTAGCCGTGAGCGCTTTCCAGCGCCGCGCGCACGCCGGCCTCATAATCCGGATGCACCAGCTTGAAATGCGCGAGCTGGCGCTCGATGATCTCGCCCGGCACGCCACCCATCGCAGCGGCGATGTTGGAGAACAGCCGCGCCTTCTGCCCGTCGTCGAACAGGTTGAACAGCGCACGCGGCTGCCCGTAATCGTCATTGCCTTCGCGGTGGTTGAAGCGCGACATGTCGCCTGAAATCCGCAGCGGCGGCTCCTGCGCGGTCTTGTTTTCAACCGGGCCGTTGAAGCTGTTCGGCTCGTAATAGGCGTCCGGATTGCCGGTGCGGATACCGCCATAGGTGTTCATCTGGCCATCGCGGTGATAGTGATGAACCGGGCAGCGCGGCTGATTGACCGGGATGTTCTCGTAATGCGTGCCAAGCCGGTGGCGATGCGCATCGGCATAGGAGAAGACGCGGGCCTGCAGCATCTTGTCAGGCGAATAGGCGATGCCCGGCACGATGTTGGAGGGCGAGAAGGCGGCGTTCTCGATCTCGGCGAAATAGTTTTCCGCGTTGCGGTTGAGCTCCATCACGCCGATGTCGATCGGCGGATAGTCCGAATGCGGCCAGACCTTGGTCAGGTCGAAGGGGTTGTAGGGCGTCTTGTCGGCGTCGAGCTCAGGCATGATCTGCACCTGCACGGTCCAGCGCGGGAATTCACCGGCCTCGATGGTGCCGAACAGCGCCTCCTGGTAGCCCTCGCGGGTCTTGCCGATGATCGCCTCGCCTTCCTCATTGGTGAAGTGCTTGTGGCCCTGCTGGGTCTTGAAGTGGAACTTCACCCAGTAGCGCTCACCCGCATCGTTCCAGAAGGAGAAGGTATGCGAGCCGTAGCCGTTCATGTGCATCGGCGTCTGCGGCAGGCCGCGATCCGACATCAGGATGGTCACCTGATGCAGGCTCTCCGGCGACAGCGACCAGAAATCCCACATGGCGGTGGCCGAGCGCAGATTGGTCTTCGGGTGGCGCTTCTGCGTGTGGATGAAGTCCGGGAACTTGTAGGGATCGCGCACAAAGAAGACCGGCGTATTGTTGCCGACCAGATCCCAGTTGCCGTCCTCGGTGTAGAACTTCAGCGCGAAGCCGCGCACGTCGCGCTCATGGTCGGCCGCGCCCTGCTCGCCGGCGACGGTGGAAAAACGCGCCAGCATCGGGGTGGAGGCCCCAGGCTGCAGACACTTGGCCTTGGTGTATTTGGAGATATCGCCTGTGATCGTCAGCGTGCCGAAAGCGCCCCAGCCCTTGGCATGGACGACGCGCTCGGGAATGCGCTCGCGGTTCTGATGCGCCAGCTTCTCGATGAGCTGGTAATCCTGCAGCATGATGCCGCCGCGCGGACCCGCGGTCAGCGAATTCTGGTTATCCGGCACCGGCGCGCCAGCCGTGGTCGTCATGGTCGGACGATCGCTCATGGGAGTCCTCCTTGGAAAGTTCCGTGGATCTCGGTCAGCCAGCCACCCTTTCGCAGCCGGGCCTGTTTTCGCGTATGCAGGCTCCATGACCGGATCCCGCTCGCCCACAGGCAAGACAGGTCTCGCACCAAAGTTTCATAGTTTCCAATTGTATTTTTTAGGGCCGGCGATTAGTTTTTCCGATCATGATTACCCTACGTCAGATGCGGTATTTCGAAGCTCTTGCAACCACAGGCCATTTCGGCCGGGCGGCGGCGGCGGCCAACATCAGCCAGCCGGCGCTGTCCGCGCAGATCATGGAAATGGAACGACATCTGGGTGTCCGGCTGGTGGAGCGGGGGCGCAGCGGCGTGCTCGTTACGGCGGCAGGCCAGGATGCCCTGATCCGTGTGCGGCGCATTCTGGCCGAGGTGGATGGGCTGAAACAGGTGGGGGAAAGCCGCAGCGCGCCGCTTGAGGGCACCTTGCGGCTCGGAATTATCCCGACCGTCGCGCCTTATCTCGTGCCGCGCCTGCTGCCGGATCTCCAGCGCGCCTATCCAGCCCTGCATGTGGAGCTGAAGGAGACGCTGACCGACCGCCTGCTCCAGGCTCTGCGCGAAGGGCGGCTGGACAGCGTGATCGCCGCGCTTCCCATCGACGAGCCGGGCCTGAAAACTCGCCCGCTCTTCCGCGACCGCTTTTTCATGGCCGTCGCACAGGAGGAGGCGCGTTTTCTCGTCTCGCCGATGACGCAAGGGGAACTCGATGTCGACAGGCTGCTGCTGCTGGAAGAGGGTCATTGCCTGCGCGACCAGGCGCTCGCCGTCTGCGGCACTGGCAAGCGCAGCCTGGTCGATTTCGGTGCCACCTCCATGGCGACACTGCTGCAGATGGTCGCGCACAATATGGGCGTGACGTTGATCCCCGAGATCGCGGTCTCCGCGGAAACGGCGCGCAATGCGATCCGCGTCATGCCTTTCGCACATCCTGGCCCGGCGCGCGAACTGGGCCTGATCTTTCGCGCCAGCCATGGCCGGCCGCAGGACATCGATGCTCTGGCCGCCGTCATCACGACATGCGTTCAGCCCTTGCTGCAGGGCTGACGGCAAAGAACAGCGGGATGGAGCGACCGCAAACGGGTTTCCCCTGTCACACGACTCTCCTATAGGAAGGCATCCAGCTACAGCCTTCCGTCTCAGCTCCTAAGGATTGACCGATGCAAAGCCTCGCCATCTCGCTTCTGACCATTTGCGGTATCGAAGAGCTCGCTACCAAGGCGCAGGCGCGCGTCAGCCATGTGCTCTCGATCGTCGATCCCGAATTGCCTGAGATCGAGACCTTCTCGGTCTTCGATCCGCATCACCGCGTGATCCTGCGCTTCCATGACATCATCGATCCCGCGCCGGGCATGATCATGCCGCAGGAAAAGGATGTCGCCGATATCCTGGCTTTCGGCGAAGGGCTGCTGGCTGATAAGGACAGCCGCGTGGACGGCCATCTGCTGGTGCATTGCCATATGGGCGTTTCGCGCTCCACCGCCGCGATGACCACGCTGATGGCCCAGGCGGATCCGGACACTGACGAGGATGCGCTCTTTGCCCGCCTGCGCGAAATCCGCCCGCAGGCCTGGCCGAATTCGGTCATGATCGCCATGGCCGACGAGGCGCTCGGCCGCAAGGGCCGCCTGACAGAGGCTCTGCGCCGGCATTATGGCGTGCAGATCAAGCTGAAGCCGGAATACACCGACTGGATTTCGAGCCTCGGCCGGAGCCGCGAAGTCGAGATGGCGCTTTAACGCGTCGTTTTCAGACGTCGCTATCGCGATGCGATCTTGAAGATCAGCAGCGAGAGCCCCCTCACACTACCCTCTCCCCGATGGGGAGAGGAGACCATTGCCACATCGCGCGCCAGGAGCTTCTTCGAACCCTCTTCGGATTGCCCTTAGCGCATCGACCACCCATGGCTGACATTGAGCGACTGGCCTGTCAGCGCATTGGTCTCGAAGCCGGCAAAGAACAGCGCGACCTCGGCGACATCTTCGAGCGTCGTGAATTCGGTATCGACCGTATTGCCGAGCATGACGCGGTTGACGACCTCTTCTTCCGAAATGCCCAGCGTCTTCGCCTGTTCGGGGATCTGCTTTTCCACCAGCGGTGTGCGCACGAAGCCGGGGCAGATGACATTGGCGCGAATGCCATGCGCCCCGCCCTCCTTGGCGACCACACGGGCCAGACCAAGAAGACCGTGCTTGGCCGTCACATAGGCGCTTTTCAGCGGCGATGCCTCATGGCTGTGGACGGAGCCCATATAGATCACGGCCCCGCCGCCCTGCGCCTTCATATGCGGGATACAGGCCTTGGTCGTCAGGAAGGCGCCATCGAGATGAATGGACAGCATGCGCTTCCAGTCTTCGAACGGAAATTCCTCGACCTTGTGGACTATCTGGATGCCGGCATTGGCGACGAGCACGTCGACCCGGCCGAAGCGCTCGACCACTGCCGCCACACCCTCGTTAACGGCCGCCTCCTGCGTCACGTCCATGGTCACGCCGATGGCCTCGCCGGGGCCGGCCTCCGTCAGGGCCTTTGCAGTGGCCACGGCATCCTCGGCTTTCAGATCGGCGATGGCCACCTTCGCGCCTTCCGCGACATAGCGCGCGGCAATCGCCCGGCCGATGCCGCCGGCCGCGCCCGTGACGATACAGACCTTGTCCTTGAGATTCATCGCAGCCCTCCTTCTGACATCAAGCCGGCCGCCGGCTTCATGGGCAGGCGGCACCTGTTTCAGCCGGGGAGAATAAAGCGAAGAGGCGCAAAGGAAAGCACCTTCAAGGCGCTTTCCTTCGGCATCGATCAGGGCACCGTCGTCAGATGGATAGCGAGCAGCAGCCAGAGCAGCATGCAGAAGGCCATACCCACCAGGAAGAGATTCCGACGCAGAAGCACCTTGTTCGAGGTAACATGAACCAAGGCGTGGAGATAGCGGCTAAGGACGAATGCCCAGGAGAGAAGAACGGCCAGAACGCCAGCGCCGCCCGTCACATAAAGCGAGAGGGCGACGACGTAGAACAGCACCGGCAGTTCGAACTGGTTGATCAGATTGCGCGCCACTGTCGCGCTTGGACCAGGCTCGACAGTCGGAATGACGAAATCCTTGACGCTCGCCTGGCCGGAACGAACCGCCGCCAGCCGGCGACGGTTCATCAGCACATAGACCAGGAACACCAGAAGCGCCTGGGCGATCATCGGCCAGAAGATCGCATGGGACGGACCCATCATGCGGCGCCCGGATAGTTCGGGCTTTCGCGGGTGATGGTCACGTCATGGGCATGGCTTTCGCGTAAGCCCGCGCCGGAGATGCGCACGAAGGTGGCCTTCTCCTGGAATTCCGGGATGGTCGCGCCGCCGACATAGCCCATGGAGGCCTTGAGGCCGCCGGCGAGCTGATGCAGCACGCCGGAGACCGGCCCCTTATAGGGTACTTGGCCTTCGATGCCCTCGGGCACCAGTTTCAGCGTATCGCGCACTTCCGCCTGGAAATAGCGGTCGGCCGAGCCGCGCGCCATGGCGCCCACCGAGCCCATGCCGCGATAGGCCTTGAACGAGCGGCCCTGATAAAGGAACACCTCGCCCGGGCTTTCGTCCGTGCCGGCGAGCAGCGAGCCGATCATGCAGGCGGATGCACCGGCGGCAATCGCCTTGGCGAGATCGCCGGAGAACTTGATGCCGCCATCGGCAATGACAGGAACATTGGCGGCCTGCGCCGCTTCGACGGCCGACATGATGGCGGCGAGCTGCGGCACACCGACACCGGCGACGATGCGCGTGGTGCAGATCGAGCCCGGGCCAATGCCGACCTTGACAGCATCCGCGCCCGCATCGATCAGCGCCTTGGTGCCGTCTGCCGTCGCGACATTGCCGGCCATGATGCGCACGGAGTTGGACAGTGTCTTCACGCGGCTGACGGCATCGAGCACCCGCTGCGAATGGCCATGGGCCGTATCGACCACGATCAGGTCGACGCCGGCATCGATCAGCCGCTCGGCCCGCTCGAAACCGTCATCGCCGACCGAAATGGCCGCGGCGGCGCGCAGGCGGCCCTGCGCATCCTTGGAGGCATTCGGGTTCAGCTGGCTCTTTTCGATGTCCTTGACCGTGATCAGCCCAACGCAATGGCCCTGGGGATCGACCACCAGCAGCTTTTCGATGCGGTGCTTGTGCAGCAGACGCTTGGCTTCGGCCTGATCGACGCCATCCTTGACGGTGATCAGGTTTTCCCGCGTCATCAGCTCGTAGATCTTCTGGGCGGGATCGGAGGCGAAGCGCACGTCGCGATTGGTCAGGATGCCGACGAGACGGCCGCGTTCATGGCCGCCGGCGCCGCCGTTTTCCACGACGGGAATGCCCGAAATGCCGTGGATCTTCATCAGCGACAGCGCATCCGCAAGGCTCGCATCCGGGCCGATGGTGACCGGATTGACGACCATGCCACTCTCGAACTTCTTGACCTGGCGCACCTCTTCGGCCTGTTCGGCCGGCGTTAGATTGCGGTGGATCACGCCGATGCCGCCGGCCTGGGCCATGGCGATCGCCAGCCGGCCTTCCGTTACCGTATCCATGGCGGAGGACAGGATCGGCAGGTTCAGCTCGATATCCTGGGCAATGCGCGTGGCGATATTGGTCTGCCCCGGCATGACGGTCGAATGACCCGGCTGGAGGAGAACGTCGTCGAAGGTCAGGGCTTCCAGACCGGTTGCGGTTTCGATGATACGCGCCATGCCAAGTTCCTTTGTGGATCGAAGATGCCCGATACGCCCGCGGCCAGCCTTGGGAGAAACCCGGCCCGACGATCGACATCCATTGCTGAGGAAGTTGGCGAGGGCTGGTAACACGTCCATGACAGGAAAGGAATAGGCGCGCAGGGGATTCGATACGGTCAGGCCTCTTTCACAGGTGCCGGAGCGATGCTGGAGTCGGCGCGGACGGATCGATAAAATGCGCGGCATTTTGATTGCCGAAGATTATCCGCATCTCCTTGGCATATTTTAAGAGGCCATCATGTAAATCCCTATTCACGGCCGAGGACAACAAAAGGGCCGGCTCTCAAGGTAAAGCAACGGGGATATATACGATGACGGCATTGAAGAAACGCGCTCGTGCACTCGAAGACAAGTTTGCCCATGATCAGGAATTCCTGTTCAAGGCGGAAGCGCGCCGTAATGCATTGCTCGGCCTTTGGGCCGCTGCCGAAATGAACCGTCAGGATGCGGACGCATATGCCAAGGAAGTGGCGACCGCCCATGTCGAACATCCCGATGGCGCCTTCGCGCGTGTGCGGGAAGACCTGACTGCCTCGGGCGTCCAGATCGACGATAACGAGCTGCGCAACCGCATGGTCGTCATGCTGCGCGATGTCGCTCGCGAGATGTATGATGGCCGCTGATCCCCGCGATCCTCACTGTCTTGCAAGCGCGCAGCGCCCTGCCGGCCGCAGTCCCGCGCTTTAAGCCTTTCTTTTGAAACAGTCTTCTATCGCAAACCGCATGCGGCTTTGCTTGATCGAACCCAAGGCCCGGGCGCGCAATCGCCCGGGCCTTGCTCTATGCGCCGTGCCTCGCCGTCAAAGATCCAGCTGATAGCTATGCGGCACGAAGCGATACCCTTCGCCCGCCTTTTCGGCATAGCCGACGGAAGGAAAAGGCATGTGATAGCCGATGAAGGGCAGGCGCTCGCTGGCGATCATGTCGAACACTTTACGGCGGCTTACGGCCGCCTTGGCTTTGTCCATGTCGAACCGCACCTCCCAGTCGGGCCGCTGCAGCGACAGGACGTAGTGATTGGCGGTGTCGCCAGTCAGAATCAGCGCCTTGCCGGCGGACTCCAGCCGGAATGTCAGATGGCCCGGCGAATGGCCAAAAGCGGCCATGGCGGTCATGCCGGGCAGCACCGTGGCGCCATCGCCGATGAAGCTCGCTTTTTCCGCCAGCGGCTTGACGTTTTTGAGAACGGCCTGATGCCCGCCTTCCGCCGGCGTGCCGACCCGGGCCTCATTGGTCCAGAAATCATATTCCACCTGGCCGATCACATAGCGCGCTTTCGGAAAGGCCGGCTTGCCGCCCGCCATCAGCCCGCCGATATGGTCGCCATGCAGATGGGTGAGCACCACCAGTGTCACCTGTTCCGGCGTGTAGCCGAGCGCCGCCATGCCGGCTTCGAGCCTGCCCAGCCCATTGGCCCGGCCGCCCTCGCCCATGCCGGTATCGACCAGCACCAGCTCGTTTCCCGTTTCGATCAGAACAGGCGAAAAGCCATTGGCAAAGCGATCGGAGGGAAGAAAATTCTCCGTCAGGAGGTCGGCCACCGCCTGCGGCGGCTGGTTGATGCCGAAGGTCTGCTCCGGCTTGTCAGACGGGCGCAGGCCGTCCTGGATCACAGTGATCTTCAGATCGCCGAGGGTGAGGCTGCGGGTGGGAACGGGCATGTCTTTTTCGGTGCTCATCGCGGTCTTCCTGATGTCCTCGCCTGCTGCCTGCGCCGTGCGAACCAGCAATGCCGGAGCGGCCAAAGCGGTGGCGGCTGCCCCGATCAGTGTCCGCCGGCCCAATGCAAATCGATCTGTCATGCTGTCCTCCACCTCGCGCGATCCTGCACCGACCGGCGCGGCGCGATGCGCGCGGACCGTGATGCATGCGCTGCTGAACTCGCGGCAGAGCTAGTGCGCACCACTGCCATGGCAGCCCGGTGTCACGTGGATGTGATGCCGCAAGCAGGATCCCCGCGCGACTTTTGCGCTGAAGCGCACTAGATCGGCCGCATCACCCACCTGCAGATGGCTGCGGCGCTACGTCTCTTGCCGATCCGTCTGCCGGTTGCCGGATCCCGGTTCGCTTTGGACGTCCGCGCCCTGTCCCCTGATCCAGGCGAAAGGCCTTGAAACGCGTCGCGATCACTCTCCCGCCATGCATTTCAAGTTTTTGTTCGAGCGCAGGTCGGCACGGCAGAAGCAGTGTCGGTTTCTGCGCGACATGCTGTAGGTCCTCGCATGAACCGCATCGTTCCGCTGATTCTTGCCGTCGCGCTCTTCATGGAGCAGATGGACTCCACCGTCATTGCCACCTCGCTGCCTGCCATCGCCCATGATCTCGGCGTCGGGCCGATCACGCTGAAGCTGGCGCTGACGGCCTATATGGTGTCGCTGGCGATTTTCATTCCCTTGAGCGGTTGGATGGCCGACCGCTTCGGCGCCAAGCGCGTCTTCCGCCTGGCGATCCTGGTCTTCGTCAGCGGCTCGATCCTCTGCGCGATCGCGTCCAACCTGTTCAGCTTTGTCGGCGCGCGCTTTCTTCAAGGCATGGGCGGGGCGATGATGACGCCGGTGGCGCGGCTCGTCCTGGTGCGCAGCACGCAGCGCAGCGAACTGGTCGGCGCCATGGCGCTGCTCACCATCCCCGGTCTGGTCGGCCCGCTTGCAGGTCCGCCACTTGGCGGCTTCATCACCACCTATTTCTCTTGGCACTGGATCTTCCTGATCAATGTGCCGATCGGCATTCTCGGCTTCTTTCTTTCCGGCATCTTCCTGCCGGAGATCGAGGCGTCACAGCCACCGCCGCTCGATATCAAGGGCTTCATCTTGAGCGCTGTGGCGGCGGCGGGCACCATGTTCGGCTTCTCGGTGATCAGCCTGCCGGCCCTGCCGCCGGCCGTGGGCATTGTCTCCGTCCTTATCGGCTTCGTCTGCGCTGTGCTCTATTGGCGGCATGCGCGCCGCCATCCGGCACCGATCCTGGACCTGAAACTGTTCAACGACAGCGCCTTCCGCGCGGCGGCCCTCGGTGGCTCGCTCTTTCGCATCTCGATCGGCGCCGTGCCGTTCCTCCTGCCGCTGATGCTGCAGGTCGGCTTCGGGCTGACGCCGTTTCAATCGGGCATGATCACCTTTGCCGGCGCCATCGGCGCGATCACCACCAAGGTATTTGCCCGGCGGGCGTTGGCCCTTTTGGGCTTCCGCACCACACTGATCGCAGCCGGCGTGGCAGGCGCCGCACTGACCTTCGTCAACGGCCTGTTCACGCCGGCAACACCCTATGTGGTGATGATCGTCGTTCTGATCATTGCCGGGCTGATCCGGTCGCTGTTTTTCACCAGCGTCAACGCCTTGTCCTTTGCCGATATTCCCGACAAGGACGCCAGCAAGGCCACCTCGATGAGTGCGGTTCTCCAGCAGATGAGCCTGGCCTTCGGCGTGGCGACCGCCGGTGCCATTCTCGAAGCTGAGAACTGGCTGACCGGCAGCCATCTGGAGCTCAGCGATTTCCAGCTCGCCTTCATGCTGATCTCGGGCGTGACGCTGATCTCGATCCTGCCCTTCCTCGGCATGGCCAAGAATGCCGGCGCCACCGTCTCAGGCCATCGCCGCGTCGGCGAGCGGCAGACGGAGGCGGTCGGCAGCGTGCAGGGCTAAGGCCGGATTATCGTCTGGCGGCAAGCGCCAGGAGCAGGCCAGCCACATGCATGGCCTGGCCGATGATCCCGGTAGCGAGCAGCGGCACGATCTCGTCCAGCGGCTTCACATGCACGATCATGCCTTCCTCACCGCGATCGAGCTGTTGGTCGCCCACCTTGCGCGCGCCTTCGGCCAGAAAAATGTGGAGGCGGTTGGATTGCGTGGCCGGATTGGCATAGAGGCTGCTGATCAGCGTCCAGCGGTCTGCAGCAAAGCCAGTTTCTTCCAGCAATTCGCGGCGGGCCGAGACTTCCATGTCCTGGTCCGTCAGCTCGGCCGCGCCGGCCGGCAGCTCCAGAAGCACCTTTGCCACGCCATGGCGATATTGCTCGACCATCACCAGCTCGTGCGCCTCCGTCAGCGCCACGATCACCACCCAGTCGGGATAGTCGAGAACATAATAGGGGCTGATCGAACGCCCTTTCGGCGTGCGGCAATGATCGACGCGGAGATTCATCCAGCGATCGCTGAGAAGGCGTTCGGAGCCCTCCACTGTCCATTCAAGTGTCATGCCAAGCCCTGTTCCTGTTGTGCAGCATAGAGCCGCGCAGAGAGATTAGGGCCAGCTCTTCGCAGTCGCAACAAGAAAGCCGCCAGGCGATGGGTCGACGCTTAGAAGGCGCGATCCTCATCCTCGCGGTCGAACTCCTCCTCATCGATCTCCATCTCGGCCGGCTCGTCCTCCTGCGCATGTGCCTGACGGCCCTTGAACCCCTTGGCCAGCAGGAACATTTCGACCGATTCGGCACGCGAGGAAGCCGGCTTCACATGAATGACCTGGCGAAAATTCTTCTTCAGCATAGTGAGAAGATCCCGCTCCGTTCCACCCTGGAACGTCTTGGTCAGGAAATGGCCGCCGGTGGCCAGCACATCGACGGCGAAATAGGCGGCGACTTCGCATAGATGCATGGTGCGTAGGTGGTCGGTCTGGCGGTGGCCTGTGGTCGGCGCGGCCATATCGGACATGACAAGGTCAGGCGCGCCGCCGAGTGCATCCATCAGCTTGCCCGGCGCGGAAGGATCGAGGAAATCGAGCTGGAAAATGGTGACACCCGGCAGGGGGTCCATCTCCAGGAAATCGATGGCCACCACGCGTGGATCTGTGTCCGTCGATTTCGTCACATTGGCGGCGATCTGAGACCAGCTGCCGGGCGCGGCACCCAGATCGATGATCCGGCGCGCGCCGGTCAGGATCTTGTGCTTCTCGTCGATTTCCAGCAGCTTGAACGCCGCGCGGGCGCGATAGCCTTCCAACTGGGCACGCTGCACATAGGGATCGTTGATATGGCGCTCCAGCCAGCGGCGGGAGGAGGCCTTCAGCTTGCCCTTCTTCACCTTCTGGCCCAGCTTGCGGCCGGTGCGGTTGCCGCCGATTGGCGCTTTGGTCATCGGCCCTTGCCTCCTTGGCCCTGGCTATTGCCACGCTTCATGCGGAATTTCCGCCACACGCCGTCATCGGCCATCATATCGGTCAGCAATCCCTCGCGCAGGCCCCGATCGGCCACGCGCATGCGCCGCGACGGCCACCGCCGGCGGATCGCCTCGAGAATGGCGCAGCCGGCCAGCACCAGATCGGCCCTGTCCGGTCCGATGCAGGGATTGGCCGAGCGCGCCGCGAAATCCCAGGAAAGGAGGCGTGCCTGCATGGCCGACACCTCCTCGTCCGACAGCCACAGCCCGTCTACCTGGCGGCGATCATAGCGCGGCAGGCCGAGATGCACGCCGGCAAGCGTCGTCACCGTGCCCGATGTGCCGATCAGATGGAAGGCATCGGCCGGGTCTTCCCCGTCGAAAATGGCCGGGCAGTCGAACCGGCCGAGCATGCCTTCGACCTCGCGCACCATGCCCTCGAAGCTTTCGGGCGTGACATCGTGCCCGCCATGGCGCTCCGACAGGGTGACGACGCCGACAGGCAAAGAGGTCCAGTGGGTAATGTGGTTGGCAAGCCGGCTCGATCGGTTTTCACCGATCCGGATGACCGCGATTTCCGAGGAACCGCCGCCGATATCGAACAGCACCACGGACCGGGCGCTGCGTTCGATCAGCGAGGAGCAGCCGGAAACGGCCAGACGTGCCTCGGTCTCGCGGTTGATGATCTCCAGTTCCAGCCCGGTTTCAGCGGCCACGCGCTCCATGAAAAGCGCGCCATTTTCCGCCGCGCGGGCCGCCTCGGTGGCGATCAGCCGCATGCGGCGGATATCCCGGTTCTTGAGCTTGACGGCACAGACCTTCAAGGCCTCCACCGCTCGATCCATGGCTTCGGGCGAAAGCCGCCCCGTGGCCGCCAGCCCCTCGCCAAGCCGCACGATGCGCGAGAAGGCGTCGACCACGCGGAACTGGCCTGGGCGCGTCGGCTGGGCGATCAGGAGGCGGCAATTGTTGGTACCGAGATCGAGGGCGGCATAAAGCGGCGCGCGCATCTCATCCGAGGCGCGCGGCACAGGCCGGGGCGCAGAGCCCGGGCTACTGGCTGACGCATGTAGGCCGAGCTGCGCTGCCGGATGCGGCGGCACGGCTGGCGCCGGATGTCCCTGGCTGGCCGTGCCATGGCCTTGATGCGCCGATGCTGAAGGGGCCTGTCCGCCAGCACCGGACTCCGGTCCGCCCGCATGGCGCGCAAAGCCCTGCCGGCCTTCGCCGCGACGGCCAGCGTCCCCGCGAAAAGATGCGCGTCCTCGCTCATCGCCGGCACGGCCACCCTCCTGCCCGGCCTTGCCGGGTTTCTCGCCTGAAACGAGCGGGCGGCCCTGCGGCCCACGATGCTGCCCATGGCGCCGGCCTTCGCGATCCGCCCCCGGCGCCCGACGCCGACGGCCCTTATGCGGCTCGCCCGGCGCACCACGGCCGGCTTCCTTCCCGGCAGGAGCCGAAGGTGCACCGGCAGAATGTCCCGATGAGGATGTATGGGAGCCCGACATTGCGGCATCCTGCGACTGCGCGGACGACTTCGATCGTCTACGCTTACGCTTCCGTCCCTCCGCCCCCCGCCTGGCGGAGGGGTCTCCACCGGACGACGGCCCAGCGGCGATCTGCGAGACGGACTGTACTGACGAAGCGTGTGGAGATGGGATCTGCTGTGATGACGCAGCATGCACGCCAGCCGCAACGTGACCGGCGGCCATGGAAGGCCTCGGCGTGCCCGAGGAGGCACCGGCAGCACCAGGCCCGCGCGGACGGGCATTGCTGCCCGATGCGCCCGGTCCTGCCGCAGCAGCATTCTCGGAGCGTCCAGCTCCTCCGGCATGACCGGAAGAACCCGAGGCAGAATCACGCCCGCGCCGGGCCTTGGCCCGACGGCGCTTCTTCTTCCCCGCATGCGGCACAGCTGGCTTATCGCCCCGCTCAACCGCTGACGCCCCGTCTTCAAACGGCTTTTCGCCGTGATCGGGGTCTTTCACGTGACGTTACCATCGCACCGGGCAAACCTACCGGTTGCTCAAGGCGCTCATCAAGATTGTCGTTGGCCAAAGTCTAACAGTGCAACCCCGGTTCTCCAAACTGTTTTTATATCGTCCTTCAGCCGGCGGGATAACCTTGCATTCGATCCGACGGCAGCATTTCCATCCAGCCTGCCTTTTTGGGGCATGTCGTCGTTTTTTCAAAAAACCCCATTGCATCGCCTCCGGATTTGTTTATAAGCCCGCTCACCCCGCTGGAAACGTCAGCGTCTCCGGTGCCGGTCTTGGGGAATAGGTTAACGGTAGACCCACGGACTCTGACTCCGTTAGTCCTGGTTCGAATCCAGGTTCCCCAGCCATCCTTCTTTTTCCAATAAAATGAGCTTCCAACAGCGCCTTGTCGATAAGGTTCGCTGTGAAGCGGCCCTTCGTTGTGGTGGGTTGGCATGGACGGGAAAGACTTAAGGCTCTCGGCGCGCTCCCGTCTCTCACCCACATGCTCGGCTGCATAATGTCTTGAATCGAAATCGATTTGAGGAGAAATTGCATGGGAGACCTAACCATGCCCTTCCATCTTGATCGCGCGACAGCAACCGCATGCAAGATGTTGTAGAGCGTCTTTCGCGCCTGCAATCGGGCGCGGGATATTGATTGGAGTTGATGATGTCTGACCTGTTGAGCGGCATGTATTTCACCGTGGACGATGAGGATGGCACCTATTCCACCGGCCAGGTCATCCGTCACGCCGCCGACGATATCTATTTCGTGCGCTTCGAAGGCAGCGAAGTGACGTTGCCGCTGGAGCTGGTGACGATCGGCGAGATGCTGCAGACCACCGATGAGGGCTACAAGCTCTGGCGCTTCTTCGATACGGTGGAAGAACGCGATACATGGACCGATTGGCTGGATACGCCATCCAAGCCAAGGGTGATCTCTCTGGTCAGGCCGACCAAGTAGAGCCAGACCTGCCTGCCGGCAAAGCTGATGGGCCGGGATCGAGCGCTCGCTTCCGCCCTCTCAAATCACCCGTCATCGCTTTTTGTGCATGAACGCCGCAGCATCCTCACGCCCTTGATGATGCTGCCGGCAAAGTCGCGTCCTCAGGCGATCACACGCGCTTCCTTCTCTGACTGACCAGAAAGCCCATCGGTCGCATGGAACAAGATGGGCGGCAGCGGCACGTCTCCTGCTCTTCACGCCCGGCAAGAGCCGGCGCGGATGTTCGGGGCTGGCCGTATGCCATCGGGATCAGGATCGCATTCTGCTATCGAACATCACGCCAATCCGCATCGGATAATCGATGCCGAACTGGCTCGGCGGCGACATCCAGCCAGTCTAACGGCTGCCGAGCGATCTCATCAACAACAATAATATCCTCCCCAACCGCCGGCACCACGACCGATTCGTCGTATAGTTCAAATATCAATTGCCACGCCGGTGACATTATGTCGTTATGCGGGGGACTCTATACTGGATTTCCCGAGGGTATATGTTGTTCACCCGATCTCCGAATTCGTCAGATCCAATCTAAGAATATTGTTTTTTTGATATTTATAATATGAAATTTTTAACAATTGCTTCGACGAGCGGGAACATTTGTCCGTGAGGCGGGTTGAGTTGGTTCGCAACGAGGGGTGACGTCATGACAGAGACTTCTGCAGTGGAACGTGTGCGGGCAGAGATGGTGGAGCTCATTCCCGCGCTTCGATCGTTTGCACGCCGCCTGGACCGCAGCCCGACCAATGTCGACGATCTGGTTCAGGAAACGCTTCTGCGAGCCTTGGCCAACATCGACAAGTTTCACGAGGGCACCAATCTCAAATCCTGGCTTTTCACCATTCTGCGCAACACCTTCTGCACGAAGTTCGGCCTTGCCAAGCGCGAGGTTGTCGGCATCGAAGAATGTGTGTCCAGCCGCGCCACGGTGAATTCGCCTCAGGAATGGTCGGTGCGGGCCGCGGAATTCCAACGTGCCTTCGACAAGCTTCCCGACCGCTATCGAGATGCCGTGGACATTATTCTGATTCAGGGACAGAGCTACGAATCCGCAGCCGCGCGCTGCGGCTGCCCTGTGGGCACGATCAAGAGCCGGGTCAATCGTGCGCGTGCACAGCTCGCCATCCAGCTGGACGAGCCGACGATGCCGATCTGATCGTCCGCCCTCTCTAGGCGGAAGCCAGAAGAGATACATCGACATCAGCCTGCCAAGGATCCTGCCGGGATCTTGTGGCGGGCTTTGTCGTTTGGAGGTTCATGGCCCATTCAAAGACGGGACGTTGCCCTGTTGCCGCTAAGCAAACAGGGCGCGGCAGCTACTCGACCTACATCAGCAGGTCAGTTCCCGGTCCAAACAGCTCGCGCGCAATCGCCTCCAGCTCGGTCGGCTTTTCGCACAGGGCGAAGCCTGTAAAGTTTTCCGGGATGATCGAGGGATCGTAGCCAGTGGCGAAGACGAAGGGAATGTCGAGTTCCGCCAGACGCTCGGCGACGGGAAAGACCAGCTCGTCGCCCAGATGAATATCGAGAATGGCCGCATCGACCGCTTCCGTTTCGATGAGCGTCAGCGCTTCGTTGACGCGCCCGGTCGGGCTCACCACATGGGCGCCCAGCTTTTCAAGCTTCTTGCGCGTTTCCGCCGCCAGGAAATACTCATCCTCGACGATCAGGATGTTTTTTCCTGCGAAGTCTTGAATATATGTTTTCGGGCTCAGCGTCGTGCCCCCTGTCCAACCTGCCAGCAATGGCGGCGCGCCTGCGGCCGCGGTTCTGTCCGGCTATGTGTGCTCCTGCAACCGGACGAAGGCTCCTATACGATCAATCTGCCTGTGTGGATCTCCCAAGCTGTATCATTTGCGAAGTGGGTTCATTCGTGGGAGACGCGGCCGCCAAGCAAGCGACCTCTCCTGCAGCGCAACACCATGCCAACCTTCCTGTTTTATAACGTTAATTTCCGGTATGAATGATGTTTGAGGCCATGCTCGGATGCGATTGAAGCGCGAGCGATCGATCAACCCAAGGCGATCATGCTCGTTCTTGAGGGAACTGCAGCACCCTCTCAAAGTTCCATATTTTGGCTATGGCTGACGCCAGACGAAAGTCAAAAGGTGGATAGCAAACGCCCGGCGAAAAACATCCGCCGCACCCGCGCAAGATCGGTGCGGAAGCGACACGGCTTGGGCCGGGTTCATCTTAACAGGATCAAACCTCAGCCGCCGGCAGAGATCTGGTTTTTCGTCAGTGACAGCAAGGGCAGCTCGATGGTGCAAACCAGCCCTGTCGGTTCGAATGCCAAATGCCCCTTCCCGCCGAACTGGTAGGGAACCAGATCTTCGATCAGCTAGGAGCCGAAGCCGCGCCGTTCGGGTTGGCTCAAGGGTTCGTCAAGGCCACTCTCGCTCCAGACCAGCCGCAGGATCTCCGGCTGCGTCTGCCGGTCGATCTCCCATGTCACGTCCACGGCCCCGCCCGAAATCGACAGGGCCCCATGCTTGACGGAATTGGTGGTGAGTTCGTGAATGGCGAGACTCAGATTCTCCGCTGCCTTTCCGGAAACCGGGATCTTCGGCCCGTCCAGCTGGATCTTGTGCTGGTCGAGTGTCTGCGAACCGATTTCGGTTCTGATCAACTCGCCGAGATCGACGGCGGAACTCGCCGCGCGCGTCAGAAGCGTCTGGGTACGCGCCATGGCATTGATCCGGCCTTCCAGCCGGTCGGCATAGGCTTCGACACTGTTGCTGGATTCCGCCGTACGCCGGGCCACCGAACGGACGATGGCAAGCGTGTTGCGCACCCTGTGCTGTAATTCATGCAGGAGGACTTGCTGGCGCTCCTGGAGCAGCAGCATCGCATGCACATCGGTGGCCGTGCCGAACCATTCCACGATATTGCCGGTCTCGTCGATCACAGGCCGGGCGCGCAGGTGAACGGCGCGGTAGCTGCCCTCATCGACATTCCAGAGACGATGGTCGACTTCCAGCTGACCCGCCTCGGTTGCGCCCTTCCAGGCCGCCATCACCCGCTCTCGGTCGTCGGCATGGACCTTGTCCAACCAGCCATGGCCCAGCGCCTCTGCCTCGCTCTGGCTGGTGAAGGCGGTCCATTGCGGGCTCACCCAGGTCCATTCGCCCGTATCCACCGCTCGCCAGACGAGCTGGGGGATGCCCTCGACGATGGAGCGCAGCAGCGCCTCGCGGTCGCGCAACCGCGTCTCGGCGCGCACCAGCGCCGTCACATCCATGAAGGTCAGCACAGCGCCTTCCACGAGATTGTCGATGCTGCGATAGGGCAGAACGCGGATCAGATATTGCGCGCCGGTCTGCGGATTGCGAGTCTCGCGCTCCACCGGCTCCAGGGTGCGCAGCATCTGCGCGACATCCGCCTCCAGTTCGCCATAGGAAATGCGGTTGGCGATGTGATGGATCGGCCGACCCAGATCGGTTTCCATCAGATGGAAGATCTCGCTGATGGCAGGCGTATAATTCTTGATGCGCAGCGAGGCATCGAGAAAGATCGCCGCGATCTCCGTGCTTTCGAGCAGGTTCTGCAGATCGGAATTGGCGCGCGCCAGCTCTTCCACCCGGTGCGCCAGCTCGCCATTGACGGTCTGAAGTTCCTCATTGAGCGACTGCAGCTCTTCCTTGGAGGTTTCCAGCTCCTCATTGGAGGATTGCAGCTCCTCATTGACCGATTGATATTCCTCGTTGGAGGCTTTCAGCTCCTCATTGGTGCGGCTGAGCTCCTCGACGGTGGCCTGCAGGCGCTCGCGTGTGCGGCGCAGTTCATCCTCCAGGCGGTGCACGTGCAGCGCCTCGCCACTGGCCTCGCTCGGAGGCGAAAAGGGTTCGATCGCAGGCCCGTCCTGCAAAACCACGAGAAAGCGCGGCGGTGCGCCGGGCCCAAGCTCCACCGGTTCGACGCTGAGCGTGACGGTGATCGCCTGATCCTCCACATGCACTCGCAATCCGCCAAGGCGCGAGGCGCCTTTGCCGGCCTCCGCCCGCATCAGCGCCGCGCGCAGATCGACCCGGAGATCGCGATGGATGAGGTTGAAGACATTGAGGCTCGCATGGCCGGCCGGCGGATCGAGGAAGCGGCCGGTGCGGCCGGAAAAATGCAGCACGTCATGTGCCGCGTCGACGATCATATAGGCCGGCTGATAGCGCTCCATGATGCGCTCGGCCTGCTTGGTCATCAATGCCAGCGAGCCGCTTGCATTGCGCATTCCCGCTGCCCGCTCCGTCGCGCGGTGGGCGTCGAGACTGGCCGTCAGCGGAAAGTCCGGCAGAGGCCTGGACAGAACTTCCAGCGGCTGGAAGACGCGGTAGCGGCGATCGACCGGAGCGAAGAGCTTGGCGTGCCGACTGACCGTCTCGCTGTTGCCGAGAAACAGATAGCCTTGGGGCCTCAGGGCGAAGTGAAAGAGCGGAATCACCCGATCCTGCAAGTCCTGCCCGAGATAGATCAGAAGATTGCGACACGAGACCATGTCCAGCCGCGAAAAGGGTGCATCCTTGATGAGGTTGTGCTGCGAAAACAGGCACATCTCCCGGATTTCCTTGACGACGCAGTAGGTATCGCCCTCCTTGACGAACCAGCGCGCCAACCGCTCCGGCGTCACCTCTTTCAGCGCGGAGGCGGAATAACGGGCGGAGCGCCCTTGGACCAGCCCACGCGAATCGATATCCGTGGCGAAGATCTGGATCTGCGGCGGTGCTTCCAGCCGCAGCGCCTGTTCGCGCAGCAACATGGCAATCGAGTAGGCTTCCTCTCCTGTCGCACAGCCCAGCACCCAGACACGCAGCTGATCGGCCGCCGTCTTGCCCTCGAAGAGCTTGGGCACGATCTCCCGCTCGACAAAGGCGAATTCCTTGGGGTCGCGAAAGAAGTGCGTGACCCCGATCAGGAGGTCGTTGAACAAGAGGCCGGGTTCGTCTGGCGTTTCGCGCAGGTAGTCGACATAGGCCTCGACCGTGTCCATCTGCGCCACCTGCATGCGCCGCTGCACGCGACGCAGGAAGGTGTTGTGCTTGTAGCCGTGAAAGTCATGGCCGGTGCGGTTCAGCAAGATGGAGGCGATGCGGCTCAAAGCAGGCGCGGCCTCGGCCACCTGCATGTCGAAATCCTGCGCGATCTGGGCACGGGCCAGCGTGCGGACCTCCAGGCGCACACGTTCGACCATGGCCTCCACCGGCAGCCAGAGATCGGCCAGGGCAGACAGGTTGGTTGGATAGGCCGGCGACGCCAGACCGGCACTGTCGATCTCTTCGGCTTGCTCGGCCAGTGTCAGCCCGCCATGCTCCTTGATCGCGATCAAGCCCAGCGTGCCGCCGGACTGCAGACCGGCAAAGGTGATGCCGATGGCGCGCTTGCCCTCTTCCTCGGCGAGCGACACCAGAAACGTATCGATCGTTCCGCGTTCCCCGGCCCGCTCCGGCGCTGGCTGCACCAGAAGCCGTCCACCGCGAAGGGTGATCGTTACATTGGGAGAAACGGTATAGACCGCCCCCTCTTCCAGCGGCTGATCCTGCGAAACGGCGGACACAGGCCCTTTCCAGATTGCGCTAAGGTCGCCTAGCAGGGCCTTTTCATCCAACGCCTCACGATATTGCAGAAGCAGCACCAGAGACAGGCCGGGCGTTCCCTCCATCGCTTGGACAAAGCGCTTGGCCGCCTCGATATCCCGAGGCGTTGCCGCCAGCGCGACCACCACCGGAGTCGGCTGCAGGCCGCTCTGGTCGGGGCGCCCGGCAGCGGGCTCGTTCGGGCTGGCTGGAGGCCAGAAGGGAAGAGTGCGGATTTCAGTCACGGGCATCCTTGGTCACATGGCCTGTCGAGCCGACACGCTACAGAGGACATCCGCAGCGAGGGGCAGGTGCATCGTCGCGATCGGGTTTTCCGACCGGCGTGCCTGCAGCGTCGCTGGCGCGCGAAGTGTGCCTGCACTTGCCCAAAAAAGCGAGCCCCTCATTCTGGCCGCTGTTCCTGGCTCTCGATAGCGCCTGAGACAAGTTTTCGAACAGTTCGACATGGCCGCTCAAAGCCCTGACTTGTCCGGCAAGACAGGCACAGCGGGCTCGACGATTTTATCGAGGATAGCGCGACGCAGCACCTCCGCCTGGTCGCGATAGAGGCGAGCGCGCTGCCGGTAGATCTCGCCCATGCCGCCCCGGCCGCCTTGTTCGGCATCGCGGCGCATCCGATCGATCAGCGTCGCCCGCTCCTCCAGAATGCGCAAGGCAACACGCAACGCCTCATCGACAGCCCCTTCCTTTCGCTCGAGAAGGGTCGCATCCGTAAAGGCGTGGCCCGTCTGGCAGCGATAACGCTCCGGCTCTTGGCAGCCTGCTGCAGCAGGTTCGGGTGATGCCCGAGTCACAGTGGAGAGCACGCCACCGCAATCCGGGCAGGTCAGCAGGGACGGCGCGCCAAGCTTGCCGATCACCAGCGAATTCGACCGCCCGCCCAAGGCAATATCGACCTCGACGACAAGGTCCGCCGGCGGTGGCGCGCGCTGGAGGCCACCATCCCCTTCGATCAGCGCAAGCCGTTCGAGAATCGCATCGGCCAGCGCTTCGGGTGCACCGATCCCGTCCGGCGCCACCGCATCGCAGGCCGCGCGCGGCATGTCGGATGCCTCTGCATCCTCCGGGCTTTGCACCAACGCGAGCCCGAGACAGCGTTTGACCGCAACGAGACCGGACACGCCATCATCGAGCCAACCGCTGAGGATCACCGCGATCGTGCGCGGGCCGGCGGCCAAGGCGGCAGAGCGGAATAAGGGGTCGATAGCCGGGCGCGACAGGTTTTCCCTTGGCCCGTGCCCAAGACGTAAATGGTCGTCCATCACCAGGAGATGAGCATCCGGCGGCGCGATGTAGACGTGCCCCGGCATCATCTGCATGCCGTCGCGCACCCTTTCAATCGGCAAAGGGCCTGCACACAGTGCCGCATACAGGCCTTTGCTGTCAGGCGGAATGTGAATGACGATCAGGATCGCTGCCGGCAGGTCTGCCGGCATGCGCGACAAAATGCGCCGCAAGGGATCGAGCGCGCCAGCGGAGCCGCCGATCACGATGAGATTGAGAGAGGAACGGCGTAATTCCATCGTGAGCCAACTGAGACGCCGCGGTGAAGTTCCATCGCCCGCCCGATAAAGCGGCCATGGCGTGACGGCCTTGAGCGCCGGGAATGGCGAATTGCGGAACAAAGCCAGCGATCGACCCGTTTGCACAGCGAAGTGAACAATGACCCAGCGAAAGAAACTTGGGAAATAGGAAGGGAAACCGCCATGGCAACGCATTGGGAAAATAGCGACCGCAACCTTAATTCCACCCGCCACGCTCCGGGTGAAACCGTTCGTCTGAACGCCACGGAAGCCCGTCAAGGACGTCTTGGTCAACCGGTGCTCAAGGTGCTGATCGGTGGCCTGGTGCTGGCCGCACTTGCCTGGGGTGTAGCCGAATTCGTTGCCGGCGAAGGCGCCGATAATGACGCGGCGACGAACCGGTCGGATATCACGGCACCTGCCGCACCCACTGCCGCGACGCCCAGCCAGCCGACTGTCGATAACACGGCGCGCCCCGGTGAAGCGACGCAGATGGCCCCCGTCGACCGTTCGCCGGCTCCGCAGTCCGGTACCGGTGGCGCTTCTCAGACCACGTCGCCTGACGGCACCGTTCAGTAATTATAAACTTACAAAACAGGCTGGCCCTATGTGGCCGGCCTGATGGGTCGAGAAGCCTGAAGCAGGCTGATAACGATCCGAATGAAGTGGGAGATTCTCATGGACGACAGAACCGGCACCCGCCAAGGCCATGATCGGATGACGCAGGGCGGCGCGCTTGATGTGCGCGATGCCGAACCCGTGAATGAAAGCGACGCCTCGCTGAAAGGGCGCAGTGACGAGAAGGCGGTGGACGCCATCGAGCCGGATGATGTGCCCAACTTGGCCGCAAGGCGTGAAGCCGCACAGCTTCATGGTGATGCCTTCATCGTCAAGACCGACCTGGAAGATCAGGATGAGCGCTCCTCTTCCCCAGGCAAGCTCGAAGAAGACTAAAGGCACGAGGCAGAAAGATCTCTGTTGAGGCGAGAGGCGGCGTTTCCACGTGGACGCCGCCTCTCGCGTATATGCACGACGCAATATGCCACAGACATGCACTGGGACATTCAGAATTGATTTCTCCTGTTATTATGATCTGAAGTGGGAATGCTGGATAAGACCCTCGGGAACCTTCCTGCCTTTTGAACGTTGGCACGTTAGTTGCCGCGATGGAACGGCATTTCACCAGGAGGACCACCGATGAACGAGCGTTTCGATCCGAACGACAAGCGTCCCACCTCCCCGAGCAGCTGGCCAGCAGACCAGGCCGCTGCCAATGCTGGCGCGCCGCGAACGGCGCCTCTCGGCACGACGGCAACCAGCGATCCGTTGTTGAACTCCCGGCCGATGGACCCGGACGCACCGATGACGCGGCCGCGGAGCAATTGGCCGATCCTGATCATCCTGCTTGCGGGCTTGGTTCTGGCGCTGCTTCTGTGGCTGCCGGGCGGCAATTCCAACAATGATACCGCCACGCAGCCCGCTGCTCCTGCTGCCACACAGGCCACGCCGCCGGCAGACCAGGCAACGCCGCCAGCTGCGACCCAGGGCGCGACAAATAACGGCGCAACCACGACGGCGCCCGCCACCGACACCCCTGCGACCCCGCCGGCCGCAACGCCTCCTGCTGCCACCGGCACCAATACCGGTACGCCGGCAACCGGCAATGGCACGACGACGGGCACGGATAGCGGCACCTCCGGGACCGGAACCAGCGCCCCGGCAACGGGCAACGGCCAGTAAGCCGAAGCGTCATCTATAGCGTTTAAATGGGCGGGCTCTTCAAAGGGTCCGCCTTTTTCATGTGCTACCTTTTGTTCGCCTGCCATCATAAGGCTCCTAATACGCGCCCCTGTTGGCGGAAAGGCAGCTACGGTGACGAGGACCACCCCGTGCTTTTTGCGAAACCAAACGGGCTGCCGCTCGTTTCTGCTCAGAGCCGCCGGAAAAGCCGGCGCCATTTGATCGAGGAGTAACCCCATCATGGCCGACCGCCCCGCAAAGACCACGACGCGCGAAGAAGATTATCGCGATTATGAGCACCGGGACCTCGACCAGGGCTGGCCCTATGCCGATGAGGTCTCGGGACAGCCGACCGACCCGGCAAACCGCGCCTATGGCGAGGGCGCCGAGAGCTTCGACGAGCAGGGCAATCCGGGCTTTCAGACTGCTGACGAACCCCGCATCGATAGCGCCAATGGCCCTGATCTGCTGGCCGACGATGTCGAGGGCGACGTCGATGATGATGCGATCGAGGCGCGGCTCGTGGAACGCCTCGAAGACAAAGGCGTCGATCTTTCCGCCGTGGAAATCCGGGTTGAAGACGGAGAAGCGCTGCTGTCAGGCGCGGTCGAAACACGTGAAGATCGGCGGCTCATCGAGCAGATGGCGCTGGCTCAGCCGGGCATCAACACAGTGCGCAACGAATTGACGACGCTTGCCGTCGATGCCGCGATTCCTACCGATCTTGACTGATGATAAGACGGGCGGGCCTGGTTCCGCGGGCTCGCCCCTACTTCTCGGTTTTAGTTATTTTTGAATGCTTGAATAACAGCAAGCGGCAAGGGTGGCGGTCCAAGCGCTATGGGCACCTGTTCAGCTTGTGACTCCGCAAGGCGTCAAGCGCGACAGGATGGCTTCGCGCGGCGCGCGCCAAATGATGTCCTGAAAATTTCCACGCCCCTCTGGACGCCTCTGAAACTGCCTTATCTTTAATCCTAGGCATGTCCTTGTCGACCGCTCTTACGCCGCTCGGCAGATGTCGAGCGCCTCCAAGTCGTATCGTGTTGCGAGGAATGGGGATCAGCTTGAACAGGGATGAGACGACGGCCGCCGGTGATCAACAGCGGCAAGACGAGGCAAACGACCTCAACGACTTCCTGATCGGCCTGGCGCGCGGCCTCGGCGGCGCTCTGCTCTTTGCCCTGCCGATGCAGATGACGATGGAAATGTGGGCGCTCGGCTTCACCATGGATCGGTGGCGCCTCCTGCTGCTGCTTCTCGTCACGCTGCCGCTGCTGTTCGGCATCGCGCGGCGTATCGGCTTCGAAAAGACCTTTAACTGGCGTGATGGTCTACGCGATGCAATGGTCGCCTATGGCATCGGTATTCTGTCAAGCGCCGTTCTGCTGTCGCTCTTTGGGCTGATTACCGGCGACATGGCGCGGGAAGATCTCGTAGGCAAGATCGCGCTGCAGGCCGTTCCCGCCAGCATCGGCGCCCTTCTTGGCCGCAGCCAGCTTGGCAACGGAGGCGAAGACGACCAGGACGAGCGAGATCCCGCTCAGCCGCGCACCGGCTATGGGACCGAGCTGTTCATGATGGCGGTGGGCGCGCTGTTTCTCAATCTGAACACGGCGCCGACGGAGGAGATGATCCTGATCTCCTATCTGATGACGCCATGGCATGCTTTGCTGACCATCTTCCTGTCGATCGCGGTGATGCATGGCTTCGTCTATGCCGTATCCTTCAAGGGCGGCCATGAGCTGTCCGATGACGTTCCGCGCTGGCATGCACTGATCCGCTTCACCATGCCGGGCTATGCCATCGCGCTTTTGATCAGCGTCTACTGTCTCTGGAGCTTTGGGCGCTTCGATGGCGCACAAGCAATGCCGGCGCTGATGGCCGTCATCGTGCTGGGCCTGCCGGGCGCGGTCGGCGCGGCCGCGGCTCGCCTGATCCTGTGAGGAACGCATGAGCAAAGGGCCGACCACGGAAACCAGGGCGCACTGGATCGAATGGGCGACGGGCCTGACAGCCACGATTCTCGTGGTCGCGATGATCGGATGGGTGGCCTATGATGCCGCGACTGGAACGCATGCCGAACCGGAGCTCGTGGTGACGATCACGGCGCAGCGGCCGGCGGCCGGCGGCACGCAGGTGTCTTTCACCATCTCCAACACAGGCAAGCGCTCGGCCGCCGGCGTGCCGGTGACCGGCCTGCTCGTTCGCGATGGTATTGTCAAGGAACGGCGCGAAGTGACCTTCGACTATGTGCCGGCACAATCGCATGAGGATGGCGTTCTGATCTTTACCGAGGATCCTTCGGGCGCACAAATCGATCTGCACGCATCAGGCTATCGTGATCCATGACCATGGAGCGCTGATGATCGAAATATACCGGTCTGCGAAGCGATACAGCCCATCTTGCACCCTTAGCCGAAGTCCGTGCTGCCCGCTTTTCTCTGGCGCCGTACGCTGACGATGTGATCGCGGATCTGCCGTTCCGCCTCGCCGAGGCTGGGATAAAGACATCCGTCGAGATCCCAGGCGTCCAACTTAACGGCGACGAACTGCATCCGCTCGCCCTGCGGAACAAGCGCGCCGACGGGCTCGCCGGCAACGGTGACGACATGCTTTTCCAAGATGGTGCACTCCCTATCGCCGGAGCATTGGGCATGCGTCAGACGGCTTCGTTGCCGCTGGCGCGCCTTCTCTCGGGCTGTCTGCGTCCCTTTCGTGAGGGCGCATGATTTTTGTGCATCCTCTTCGGGATGCGCGAACGGAAACCGGGACAAAGGCTGTTTGTTCCGCGCTCAAGACCCATGTGACGACGGCTGTACGATCATGTGGCAAAGAGCCAGCAGCAGCGCTCCAAGAGTTGCTCCGCGATGACGAAGCCCCCTTGAAAAGGCGCTGTGCGCGCCCGCCTCAGGCGAGGAATCGATCCGGGCGATAGGGTGCGAGATCGATTACGCTGCGCTCTCCGGTCATCACCTCGGCCAAGGCGCGGCCGGTGACGGGGCCGAGCGTCATGCCATGATGCGCATGGCCGAAGGCGAACCATAGACCCTGATGGCGCGGTGCCTTGCCGATGATCGGCATCATGTCCGGGGTGCAGGGCCGCGCGCCCATCCAGGGTTCGGCATCGCGCCGTTCCGCCAGTGGGAAGAAGTCGCGCGCGACCTTCTCCGCCCGCGTCAGCTGCACCGGCGTCTTTGGCGCATCGCGATGGGCAAATTCGGCGCCCGTGGTCAGGCGGATGCCGCGCAGCATGGGCGCGAGGAAGTAGCCCATTTCGGCATCCAGCACCCAGTTGTTCAGCGTGGCATTTCCCTCTGCGCCATAATGCATGTGGTAGCCGCGTTTGACGGCAAGCGGCAGGCGGTAGCCGAGCTTGCGGGTGACCGTATCGGCCCAAGGCCCGAGCGCGACGACCACCTCCTTGGTTTCCAGGGGACCATCGGGTGTTGCCAGGCGCCATCCCGGCCCTTCGAGAATATGCTCCACCGTTGCGGCATCACCCGCCGCGAGCGTTCCGCCCAGCGCCTGGAAATAGGTGAGATAGGCTTTCAGCAGGCTTTGCGGATCACGGATCGACCAGGGGTCGGTCCAGCGCAGTCCGCCAGCCAGATCGATGCGGATCGACGGCTCGGCGGCGCGGATTTCGGCCGCGGTCAGCTTCTGATGTTGTACGCCAAAGCCTGCGGACAGATTTTCCGCATCCTTGTAAGCGGCGTCGCGCGCGGCTTCGGTCCGGAAGACCTTCATCCAACCATCCTTGCGGATCAGGTCCTCGGCGCCGGAAGCGTGGATCAGATCGTCATGCTCGGTGATCGAATGCTCGATCAGCGGTGCGTAGAGGCGGGCGATGCGTTGGTGCTGGCGAAAACCGGAATGC
Source organism: Xaviernesmea oryzae (assembly GCF_900109605.1). Lineage (GTDB taxonomy): Bacteria > Pseudomonadota > Alphaproteobacteria > Rhizobiales > Rhizobiaceae > Xaviernesmea > Xaviernesmea oryzae. Next base: position 120,417 of record NZ_FOAM01000013.1, on the reverse strand, counting down.
CACCAATAGCGCGCGAGAAAGGGCACAAGCCCCGGCAGCGCCTTCAGGTGGTAATGCGCGTCGATCGTGTTGTTCAGCGCATAGCGAAACAGCGCGCCGAAATCATGCGGAAAGCCATAGGGAAAAACGCCTTCGCGCTGGATCAGCCCAGCATTGCCATAGGAGGTTTCCTCGCCGGGACCACGGCGGTCCATCAACACCACGGCCTTGCCTCGCCGGGCCAGATGAATGGCGGTGGAGACACCGACAATGCCTGCGCCGAGAACCACGACATCCGTCTTCTTCATGCCTTGCGCTCCTTGCAAGTCCCGCTTTTCGCCGGCACACTCAGGGCATTCCGGCCTGCTTCCTTCCACGCCCTACGCTGATGGCGTGCCATAGCGCGCAGCATCACCATCAAGGCGTCGGCAAGACCGGATGCACCGGCGTCGCCCGCATCAGCCTGCTGTAATCATAGTGCGGTCTGTTGAGGAAAATCTGAAGCGGGAAAACGAGACCGGGACATCCCGACACACCGTCAAAAGAGGAGTGCAGACACGAAAAAGGCGGCGCCCCGTTGCGCCGCCTGCTCACAGTTCGATGTCTTTTCAGCGCGGGACCTTAGGTCCGGCGCATCAGGCCGGCGACCAGAGAGATCACGAGGAAGGCGAGGAAAAGGAAGAACAGGATCTGCGCGATACCAGCAGAGGCGCCGGCAATACCGCCAAATCCGAGAACGCCTGCAATAATTGCGACGACGAGAAAGACAAGCGCATAGTACAGCATGACAATTTCCTCCGGTTCGATACTGTCCGAAAACGCACATTTGTGAAGAAGGTTCCTTCGGTGCGGAAAACTTGCCATCGACAGGAGATGCATGGGCAATGTGGAGGCTGATGTTAATCAGTCATTTACCATAGACGTTTGGTTGCGCCATTTTGGCACGCTTCTGCCACAAGGTTGCGGAACCATCCACCACAGAGGGCGTTGAAAAGTCAAATTCCTCAATGGACACGAGACGATGGTACATTTATCGGCACATCTCCTCAAATCCGCTTTGGCGGTTGCAAGCCCCTCGGATCGGTGGCGCGAGACGAATGTCCATATCGGGCAAACTCTCAAGGCGCTGTACTTCAACGGCGAGGCACCGCACACCGAAGGCGTCTTTACCCGGCTTCTCGACAAGCTCGACGATGCCGAAGAACAAAAGTTCCAGCCGATGTGACCAGAGCGCAGGCGCTGCCTCACGGCGGCGTACTGAAGACCACAGGGAGAAGCATATCGGCTTAAGGGGGCGCTTCATGATGAAGCGCCCCCTTTTCATATGCACAGCGCCCCGGGGCATCAAATCCGGATGCGATACCCACAGGTGAGCAAAAACCGAGCATGCCGGCCCTCAACAAGAGGCATGAAAAAAGCGCCGCTCGCACAGCGGCGAACGGCGCTTTCAATTTCTATCAAAGCATCCGCGTCGGGCTTCGTCCTATATCGGCCCTGACGCGCTCAAATTGCTGATCATCCCTATTCGGCTGGAGGTGCGAGCACGAGGGGGCGCGGATCGCGCTTATAGGCATTGGCATCGTAGCGCGGCTGCTTTTCCAGCTGTGCTTTGGTGAAGGGCGAGTAGATCGTCATCTTGCCCCTGGCATCCGCCATGATCTGAATGTCACGAGCGCTCATGGCGACCGGCTTCTCGCCAATGCCGAGAAAGCCGCCGACATCGATGACATAGGCATCGAGCTTGCCCTCGCGATTGAGGATTACATCGCCGACCTTGCCGATCTCGCTGTCATCAGCCACCTTGACCGGCGTGCCGATCAGGCTGGTGGTGCTGATCAGCGACGGATCGACGGGGCGCAGCTGTGGTTCGGCTGCGGTTTCGGCCGGGGGCGGTGCATCGGGGTCGGTCATGTCAGGTGTGGTGCCGAGCGTCGGCGTGGTGGTAGTTGCCTGCGCGGCCGGCGCACCGGGCTGCACGGGCGTGCCCGTTTCGGTCAGTTCGCTGCCGGCCGGTGTGGTCGCCTCGCTCTCCGGCGTTGCACGCGGAGTCGTCGGCTTGGCAGCGGCATCATTCGTTGTGGCGGCCGGATCCATGATCGCGTCGCGCTTGAACGCAGGCGCCGCCTTCAGATCGTCGCGGCTCATGGCCACGACCAGGATCTGTTCACCTTCGCGATCCGACCATGAGACGCGATCGAAGGCGACTGCAACGTCCTTCTCGCCGATCCCGAGGAAGCCGCCGACACCCACGACCAGCGCCTGCGCAGCTCCGGCCGCATTCATCACCACATCCTTGACCTTGCCGATCGCCTCGCCTTCTTCATCGACGCCGGTATAGACCGTCTTGCCGATGACGTTGCTGGCCAGCATCGGCGGATTGGCCGGATCAGCGACCACGGCGCCGGCCTGTGGCGCCGGTGTCTGGGCGTGGAGGCTCAGCGTGGACATGGCAAAACCTGCGGCGAGCACGGTGGAGGCGAGCAGGACGCGAATCATAAACAACTCCTTGAGACGATCAGGATGCGATCTAGGCAAAAAAGGGATCGCTTGCAGAACGCCGCAGACAGCGCCCTGGTTCCAGCCCTGATGAAAGACATGGCGAAGTGGGCGTCCCGCCCTCGGCATGGACACCTGTTCGGCTCAGACAGTGCGGTGCAACTATTGCACCTGTGCCACCATCACCTTGTCCCGTGCCTGCTTTACGGGATTGGTGATCAGCGTGACGTCTAACTCATCCCCGGCCGTGATGCGCCAAGTCACCTCGGTATAGTCGTCCTCCCGTGCCGGATCGATTTCGGCGCATTTGCCATAGATGACGCCATAGTCACGACGCACGGTTCCGATTGCGGGTCGAAGATCGCGCTGGCATTCCTCCATGGCTTCGAAGGCAAAGACCGGCGGCTCGATTTCGGCGCATTGGGTGTTGCCGGATGAACAGCCCACCAGGATCATGATTGCTGCAATATGCTCCATAGAGCACTCCATCATTGGGATGGGTTGGCCTTGAATGATGTGACCAAGCAACGAGCAATCCGTTGAAGAGGTTCCAGCTGTCTTTACGTTTGGTTTACATTTCTTAACGAGCAACGCGGCAATTCTCATGATCTGCCGAGAGGATGCCTGGGAGGTGCGATCTATGCATAGAGAGATAAGCGCCAGTGCCTGCCGATTTTCTCCTAAATCAGGGAACCCTAAGGTCCGATTTCGCGTTTGATAGATGCTAATCTGCGTCGCGCCATCCGGCCGGCGCTGCATCGCATCATGGAGTGGCCACGTCGCCCGCATAGCCCTTTGAAAACGGTCTGTGCGCTCGGTTTTTCTGCCTGACCAGAGCCCTGCAGCAGTCGAACCCACCTTTACGCGACGCACGATCCGCAGGGGTCAGCGCGCATCCTTGACACCGTCAAGGCGATCAGCTGCCCTTGGTATCCACACTGCATCGTCTTGTTTAACACGGCCGGTCTCACCAGCGCCGCGTGACCATCACGCGGCATCGCGCGCCTGTTCGGGCGCGACAGACGGCCGTGGTGGCGGGTGAAGGGAAATCGATCATGCTGCGCAGTCCCGATGCCGTCTGGCTGTCTGACAATCCCGGCACGAACACCGTGCTGATCCATGGCATGGTGATGGCACCGGCCTTCTGGCGCTGCTTCGCGCCGACTATCGCCATGACCGGGCGCGCTGCCGCTTATCCACTGCCCGGGCATTCGCCCTGGATTCTCGGAAACGGCCATGCCCCGCTGACCACCGCCGCCATTGTCGATGCTTACGCGACGGCGATCGAACGAGACTTCGATGGAAGGCCGGTTACATTGGTCGGCCACTCGACTGGCGGCTTTATTTCCCTGCTGATCGCGCGCCATCGGCCCGACCTGGTGAGCCGCGTGGTCCTGATGGGCGCCTTTGCCTGCGGCCGCTTCGAGGGTCAGGAGCGCATGGCCTCACGTATCCTGCGCATGCCGCTTCTTGGACGGCTGCTGTTTTCCAAGCTTTTCACCCGCTGGATCGCCACCAAGGAAACTTTCCGCTGGGGATCGCTTGAATGCGTCTTCGACAAGGCAGTTGCCTGGGAGACGGAAGAAACGCTGGCAACGATGGAAATGGTGCGCGAACATCTCCTGGCGTCGCGCCCGCATGAAATCGCCGCCTTCGTTATGTGGATGACACGCACCTCCATCGTGCCGGAATTGCCGCGCATCGACGTGCCGGTGCTCAACATCATCGGCGCAGGCGATCGGGTCGTGCCGCCGGTCCACCAGATTCATCTCGCGGCCGCCCTGCCCCGCTGCCATACAGTGATCCTCAACGCCATCGGCCACCTGCCCATGGCCGAGGCGCGTCCCACCGTCGACCGCCTGATCAGCGACTTCATTCTTCTGGGACCGCATGGCCTAACAAGCCGTGCTGCAGCGCAGAAGATCCGCTCTGGCGCTGCAAAAGGCGTGCTTTCGACGGAAAATCGGCCGAAGGGAACAAATATCACGGCCATGCGTTATTAGGGCGATCCTCAAATCGAGCCCACATGAACCCAAGAGGACCCCTATGCTCGGCACAATTCTATTGGTCATTCTCATTCTGTTGCTGATCGGTGCACTGCCGACTTGGGGACATAGCCGCAGCTGGGGTTATGCGCCGTCGGGCGGGCTTGGCCTGGTGGTCATCATTCTTCTCATCCTGGTGCTGATGGGCCGTATCTGACGGACCCGATATCACTGTTGCTTGTCTGACCTTCGAAAGGACTCCGTCATGAAAAAAGCCCTTCTCGCCGTAGCCTGCATTCTGCCGCTCGCCGCCTGCACGCAGACCGAACGCGGCGCCGCCATCGGTGCCGGCTCCGGTGCCGTAATTGGCGGTATTGCGACCGGCAATGTTCGTGGTGCCGCCGTTGGCGCTGCAGTCGGCGGTGTCGCCGGCGCCCTGATCGGTCGCGCCAACGAGCCCGGCCGCTGCATCTATCGCGACCAGTATGGCCGCCGCTACACGGCCGCCTGCTAAGATCTGCCAGAACTTTTAAAGACGTGCCCGCTTGTGATGAGGATCCGGCGGGCACGTTTTTTTATGCGCGCATCTTTCACCAAGCATCATTGCGACTGTGTCCGTCATGGACATAGATAGTTTGGCGCGCATCGAAGCGCATCGTTTCCTTGAAAAATCGAAAGGAAAGCCTTTCGAGGAGCTGGCAAGATGCTTTGTTGGCTGATTGGGTCTCTGCGATCAGGCGGCTGATTCCGCCGCGATCGAAAGCGTGATGCACGATGCACCCCACCGTTTCGGTTGCAAGGCCCTGCCCGAAGACCTCCGGAAGCAGGGCATAGGATAGCTCGGTCTCCACGCCATCATGGGCGGGATGCAGACGAACGAGACCGACGCTTAGGGTCGGCTCATGCTTGGGAACGACGACCCAAGTGGACGATGCCTCAGCAAATAAGTCAGAGATGCGGGCCTGCGCCCGATCTGCGCTGAGCACTCCGCCGAGATATCGGCGAACCACAGAGTCTGTGAAAAGCCGCAACAGCATGTCCCTGTCGTCGGCGCATGGTGCGCGGAGAAGGCAGCGCCTGGTTTCGAGCACGTCAGGCTTTGCCCGCCTTTTCCGCCTTGTCCAGCTGTTCGAGCAGATCCAGAAACATGTCGGGAATCGGCTCCTGCTCAACGGCGGCGTAGAAGGCCTTAAGCTTCGAGGCAACCTGGCTGTTTGGATCGATGGGCATGCCACCCGGCCGCATAACGCCGCTGCGCCTGGCTTTACGATAATCAGACATCAGTGCGACATGCTCCCACACGCGCTATTCTGGATACGAGCCGGTTCGCATAGGGCTGCCCTGTTCGAAACCACGGGCCAAAGCCTCTCTGTCATGGATTTTATCCTCATCAAACTTCCCATGGACAGGAAAAAATGGTCAAACGGTTCCGCTGGTTCTGGAGCGTGAGCGGGGCCGCCTTCCGAGAATTCAGTTCATCATACCCAAGGACGTCTTAAATGTCACTTTCCATGCGCATTGCCGCCCACCTGCCCTATCTCCGTCGCTTCTCGCGCGCGGTCACCGGCTCGCAGACGTCGGGTGATGCCTATGTCGCAGCGGTGCTTGAGGCGCTGATCAGCGACATCAGCCTGTTTCCCAATGCCTCTACGGACCGCGTCAGCGTCTTCAAACTTTATTGCCAGCTCTTCGACCACGTCACCATTTCCCCGACAGAGACCACATCCCCCTTTGCCTGGGAGCAACGTGCCGCCGACAATTTGCAAAACATCGCGCCCGATGCGCGCAGAGCTTTTCTGCTCGTTTCGGTCGAGGGCTTCACGCCTGAGGAAACGGGCGAGATCCTGAACCTCTCAACCGACGAGACAGGTGCTTTGTTGCGCAAGGCCTCGCAGGAAATTTCCGCGCAGGTCGCAACGGAAATCCTGATCATCGAGGACGAGCCGCTGATCGCCATGGACATCGAGGACATGGTGCGCAGTCTCGGTCACGGCGTCTCCGGCATTGCGCGCACCCATTCCGAGGCCGTCGAACTCTTCCACCGCACCAAGCCGGAGATGGTTCTGGCCGATATTCAGCTTGCCGATGGCAGCTCCGGCATCGATGCGGTCAACGAGATCCTGAAGAGCTCCACCATCCCCGTGATCTTCATCACCGCCTTTCCCGAGCGTCTGCTGACGGGCGAAAAACCCGAGCCCGCTTTCCTCGTCACCAAGCCCTTCAACCCGGACATGGTGAAAGCCCTGATCAGCCAGGCCCTTTTCTTCGATGAACATGCGGGTCGAGCCCGTTAAGTCAGGCTCCAATACAGCATCATAGGTTTAACAAACGCCCTCGGATGCTGCAGGATCGTCTCCTGCAGCTCAATCAGGGCGAAGAAACTCTTGGCAGGGCCGCCGAAGGGCACCTGGCGTTTTATTTCACGGTACTGGCCGGTCGATCGCGAAGCGGTCGAACCAAGCCTCCCGCTGGCCGGCAATCTCGGCGGCCAGCATGCGTGAAGCCATGTAGGAAAACGTAATGCCATTGCCGCCGTAGCCATAGGCGGCGTAGATGCGGCTATGCCCCGGCACACGGCCGATCAGAGGCAGGCCATCCTCCGTCGTGCCGAATGCGCCGGCCCAGGCATGGGTCACAGCTTGGTTTGCGCCGGGGCAGAGTTCGGCCAGCACCCTCAGCAATTTCTCCTGCTTCATCGCCGTCTTGGCTGCCCGCTCGTCATGGTCCTGCGTATCGTCATCCTCGCCGCCTATGACGATCCGGCCGTCGGCGGTGGCACGCATGTAGTGATAGTCTTCGGACGCTTCCCAGACGAGCGGCAGGCCGGGCCAAAGTCCTTGCGGGGTTTGGGGAACAGTCGCCAGCGCCCAGCTGGAGACGGTGCTGTGCAGGTCGGTCTTGACGAAGTCCGGCATGATATAGCCGGTTGCCAGCACCACATGCCGCGCCTCGACGACCAGACGATTGCTCATTTCCACCTGAACACAGCGGCTATCGGCGTCGAAAGTCTCTGCCTTGGCATCCACCAGCTTGAGGCCGGCGCGCTCGGCCCGACGCAGAAGGCCCCAGGACAGGAGCAAGGGGTCGGCATCGGCCGAGCCGGGCGAGAGGATCGCGCCATCGCGGCGGAAGCCGAAATGTGCCTGCAGATGTTGCCCATCCACGAATTCGCTCGGCAGGCCGGCCCTGCCGCGCAACGCCGCCTCCTCCTCTAGATCGCGATGGCCAACCCCGTCAGCAGCGATGTAGAGCGTAGCGCGCGGGCTGAACTGGCAGTCGATCCCCGCCTCGGCCACCAGACGCGTCAGCCCTTGAACCGCCGAGAAGCTCTTGCGGTAGATCTCGGCTGCGGCCTCGAAATCATAAATGTCCGTCAGCCGCTTCAACGGCTCGTCGATCTCCCATTGCAGCATGGCGGTGGACGCGGCGGTGCTGCCAAGACCCGGCGTCTCGCAATCGGCCAACACGACCTGATGCCCGTGCGCAACGAGATGTTCGGCCACCAGCGAGCCCGTAATGCCACCACCGATCACCAGCACATCGGTCGTCATGCTCTCCCGAAGCGCATGGCGCCTGGGCGGGGACTGAGCGGCGCCCCAGGGGGAGCGTCCATTGTGCAGATCGTCCTGTGACAGGTTCTCGGTATCGATGATCACCGACATCGCGCATTCTCCAGGTGTCAGGGGAAGCAGATGCCGCGCGGCCAGACGGCATGGCGCGGCAAAGGCCGGCAAAGCACGGATGGCTCTGTCGGCTTCAGGATGTTGATGATGATACGGTGGAGAGGCGGGGCTGGATCATCTCTGAAGCCGAGGCTTCGGCGGGCGAGATCTCAGTCTTCAACGATCGTCGGGGCATGGCAAAACCGGCGAAGCGGACATGGCTTCGCCGGCTGGAAAATGGTGTGACACGAACGTGAAGGGGCTTGGGGGATCAGCCCGGAAGCTGGCGCTCCGGCGGGTGGCTGCGCACTTCGTTGAAGATCGTCATGGCGATCAGCGAGAGCGGCATGGCGAGCATTGCGCCGACCGCACCCCACATCCACGTCCAGAAGATGATGGCAATGAAGATCAGGAAGGGGTTGATCTCCAGTCGGCGGCCGAGAATGGCCGGCGTCACCAGGTTTTCCATGACGAGATGCAGGAGAAAGAAGCCGGCTGCCGGCGCGAGCGCCAGCAACACGCTGTCATGCGTCATCAGCCCTGCGGACATCAGCGCAATGGTCATGGCCGTCACGCCGAGATAGGGGATGAAACTGGAGATGAAGGCAAAGACGCCCCAGAGAGGCGCGACCGACAGGCCGCCGACAAAGGCGATCAGCCCCGTGATCGTGCCGAGCGCGAGATAGATCAGGCTCGCCGTGGAAAAGTAGAATCCCACCGCATTTTCGGTCGCATTCATGATGCGGATCGCCGTCAGCCGCCGTTCGCGCGTCACAAGAGCCATGATGATCGTCTTGCGAAGATGGGTGCGCCCAAGAAGGAAAAGGCCGAGTGCCGCCAGGAAGATCAGGGCCTGGATCAGCGCCGGCGTCAGCCCGGCCGCCAGCGCGCCGAGCACCGCCCCGGCATTGGCCATGGCCAGGTCCGAAATCGCTTTTTCGTCGGCACCGGCAATCACGTGACGGGCCCATTCGAACCGGTTGAGAAACGGCATGACGCGCTCGACGCTGTGCTCGACCATCGCCGGCGCGGCTGCAAACAGATTGCTCACCGGCTCAATCAGGGCGTTGGTAAGAAGGAACAGGCCGACCGCGAAGATAAGGCCGAGAAACAGACCTCCGGCACCGGGCGGCAGACCGAAGCGTGACAACTGGTCGGCAGCGCGACCCAGCACCATGCCGACGACGATCGCCAGCGTCACCGGCATCAGGATCGGCTCGAGGAGATAGATGACGACGGAGGTTGCGATGATGAACATACCGATGATCGACCAGGCGACCATGAGGTCCAACACGCTGCGATAAGGCTGTTCCGGTTCGCGGTCGAGTAGCTGCTGAAGTTCGAGATCGACCTTGGTCTTGTTCTTGAACATTCCACGCCCGGCGAAGGAAGCGCTCATCACCACTCTCCATAGTCTTCGGGCGGTACAAAACCTCTCCGGATGGCCCTGTACAAGACGCGAAATTTGCGCCGGCTTTCGTCCCCAGCCCCGGTCTTCCACTTCAAATCATGCGCCCGGCCGGCAGGCCGGGCGCATGCACAGAGGATCAATAGCGCTCAGGCGGAAAGACATGCATCGTCAGTGAGAAGAGGCCGAGGCCGAGCAGAACGACGATCAGCGTCGAGGCAACGTCCTGCGACGTGGACGGCAGAATGCCGAAGCCGACGACGAGGGCAGCAAGCACGATCAGGCAGAGCCTGGGCAGCCAGTAAAGCATGGTGAGTCCCTTTCAAAAGAGTCGAGAAGACCGGCGGCGGAGCGGCAAAGCCATTCGTTGTTTTTCTGGCTTTGCGGTCGTTTTGGTCGGGTCGTTGACCGATCTGCCCACAAACGTGTGACGGCCTTTGTTGTTCCCGAAAGCTTAATGAGGATTAACCGGATAAAGAGATGCCGATACCAGCCACTTTTCTTATGCGTTGTGCATAAATCAGCTGGTTCTGTGCAGCGATAACCTTTCCTCCATCTTGCCTTGCTTCCATAGGGCATTGGGCCCGCAAGACGGGCAGAGGGCAAGACGAACCTGTGGGGGTTCACCAAGAGGGGATTGAGACCATGTGTCAGCAGTGCATCAGCGCCGGGGTGAGCCGACGCAGTTTCATGCGGTTTGCCGGGGCCGGTCTTCTGTCCGCCTCGGCAGGCTTCGCCGGGCACGCTCTGGCTGGTGAGGATCCGCCACCCAGCCCCGATGAAGCGCTGCATCGGCTGGTCTATGGCAACAAGCGCTTCGTGCAGGATGCGGAAGCGGGCGCGGCCGGCTTCATCGAGCGCCGCGCGGAGATTGCCAAGGTGCAGAAGCCCTGGTCGATCGTGCTGACCTGCTCCGACAGCCGCGTCGTTCCTGAGCTGATCTTCGGCGGGGTGACGCTGGGCGAGATGTTCGTGGCGCGCAATGCCGGCAATGTGGTCGATACGGACGTGCTCGGGACCATCGAATATGGCGTCGAGCATTTGCATGTGCCGCTGGTCGTCGTGATGGCGCATAAGCGCTGCGGCGCTGTTGCCGCCGGCTGCGATGCCGCCTTGAAGGGCACCAAGCCCGAAGGCAATATCGGCCATATGATCGAAGGCATCGTCGAGATCGCCACGAAGGACAGGGATCGGCGCGAGGGCTTTCCCGAGCGTGTCGCCCGCGCCCATGCTCTGCGCGGCGTCAAGCGCATCTTCCTGGAGAGCGCCATAACCGCCCACTTGGTGCGTGCCGGCCGCGTCAAGGTCGTGCCTGCTTATTATGATCTCGACAGCGGCGAAGTGGAGTTTCTCGACAAATCGCTGCCCGGCTGACGGCGAAACCGCTGATCCGATCTGACGCTGGCGCGTAACGAGGCGAGGAGTTTCAACCAGCCGAGGACGCCGCCATGCACCGCTCGATCCTGTTTGCCCTCAGCCTGAGTTTCGCCTTGCCGGCTGCAGCCGAGGACGGGCGGCTCAAGGCGGCTGACATCAAGGAGAAAATCGTCGGGCGCACGATCTATCTCGCGGCACCGATGGGCGGCGAGTTTCCGCTGAATTATCGCACGAATGGCGAAGTGGATGGCGACGGGCAGGCGCTGGGCATCGGCAAGCTGGTGAAGCCGTCCGATAGCGGCAAGTGGTGGATCGCGGATGACCGTCTCTGTCAGCAGTTCAAGACCTGGTATGACGGCAACAGCATGTGCTTTGTGCTGTCGGATGCAGGCCCGAACAAGGTGAAATGGGTGCGCAACAATGGCGAAACGGGCATAGCCCGCATCGGCAACTGACCCAGCCGCCGTTGCATAAAAAAGGCGCCGCTCCCAAGAGGGCGCCTTTTTCTTGGATAGCGGAGGCTTGAAAACCACAGAGCATCTGGCCGAAAGCAGAAACCGGCTTTCGGCCAGATGCGACGACGAAAAGTTTAGAGCGCCGCCACGACGATGATTTCGACGAGGTAATCCGGTGTCGCCAGGGCAGATTCGCCCGTAGCCCGGGCAGGCGCGTTGCCGGCCGGCACCCAGCCGTCCCAGACAGCGTTCATCTTGCCGAAATCCGCCATGTCCTTCAGCCAGATCGTGGCGGAGAGAATGCGGGTCTTGTCGGTACCGGCCTCGGCCAGAAGGCGGTCGATCTTGGCCAGCACCTGGCTGGTCTGCTCGGAGACATCGCCGCTCGGCTCGCCGACCTGACCGGCCAGATAAACGGTGCCGTTGTGAATGACGGCTTGGCTCATGCGTGGGCCGACGTCGATGCGTTTGATGTCCATCTTGGAAATCCCCTGTCTGGTGACTGTCTCGATCCGCCGGGACCGCGCGGCATCACGCCTGCGACCGATCCGTCATTGAGCGGCCCTGCCCGTTTAGACCATGGCCGCGGCAATGAAAACCCGAGAGCGGCGCGATCATGCGGGATTGAGGCTCAGGCGGATGCGCGTCCCCTTGCCCAGCGCGCTCTCGATCGACAGGTGCCCCTGGTGCAGCGCGGCGATGCGCTCCACGATCTTCAGTCCGATCCCGAGCTGGTCCGAGCTCTTGATGCGCCCGCGCTCCAGTTCCGTGGCCGGCTCCGGATTGAAGCCGGGGCCATCGTCGGCGACCTCGATGGCTCCCTCTTGGAGAACACGCACCGTGATGTGCGTGCCGGCAGGCGTGTGCTTGACGGCGTTTTCCACGAGATTGCGCAGCATGTTGTCGATGAGGGGCGGCAGGGCCCGCACGTGCGGGTTCCCCTCCCCGACCAGCTCTAGCGAATGGTTCTGGGAGAAGACGAAGGGCGCAAGCCGCGCCACGCTCTCTTCCGCCAGCGCGCCGAGATCGACGGTGCGCAAGGACTGGGGATCGACGATATCGAGCTTGGCGAGCGCCGTCAGTTGCTCCAGCATGTGGGTCAAAGCTTCCAGGTCCTGCTCGGCCTTGCGCGCGCGAGGATCGTCGATCCGCTCCAGTTCCATGCGGATGATGCTCACAGGCGTGCGAATCTCGTGCGCGATCGAGGTGGAGAAGACCTTCTGCGCCTGGATCAGATCCTGCACGCGGGCCAGCAGCCGGTTGACCGCATGGGCAAATGTGGCGACCTCCTGTGGCATGCCGTCGGTCGAAAGCGCGCCGAAATGGGTGCGCGGGTCGATCTGATCGGCTGCGCGCCCCGCCGCCGTCACGGGCTTCAAGGCCGCCCAGACCGAAAGGATGGTGCCAAAGGCAACCAGGCCGAACATCAGCGGCATGGGGATGATCAGATGGTCGCGCAGCTCATGGGCAAGCACGCCACGCACGAAACCGTGGGGATCGCCCAGCACGGCCAGCTCGACGAAGACATCTTCCTCGCCGACGCGAAAGGTGCGCCCGCCGGAGACGCTCAAGGGCTTTCCAGGCGCGATGCTGCGCTGCCAGAAATCTGGGGGACTGATCTCCACCGGCAGAAAATGACGCTCGCAGGCCTGGGCGCAGTTGGAAAACAGCACCTGGCCGGATGCGGTGCGCACCCGGACATAGATGGCACCATCATTCTGATCCTCGCTGGGATCGAACACATAGCGCTCGGCAAGTTTGGGCGTCATGTCGAAACGCAGCCGGCCGCCGGGCGCGCTCAGGCCTGTCGCCAAGATCTCCGTCTCGTCATTGATGAGGAAAGCACCGAGTTCATCGTCATCGGTCCAATATTGCAGGAGAACGATGCCGAGTTCGAGCAGCATCGCCAGAACGGTGAAGACGACGATGCGCGAAGAGACGATGCCGATTAGCGAGCGGCTGCGTGGCCGACGGGCAGGCACCGGGCTGGCGTCACTCATACCAGTGCCTGCAGCATGTAGCCGACGCCACGCACGGTGACCAGATTGGCGCGGGTGTGCAGCGGCGTCAGCTTCTTGCGCAGGCGCGAGACGGCAAGTTCGAGCGCATTGGGCGTCATCTCCTCGCCAAAGCCGGACAGCGCCTGCTCCAGCCGGCGCTTCTGAACCACCCGCCCCGCATCCCGCATCAAAAGCTCCATCAAAGCGCGCTCGCGCGGCGGCAGCGGCACGATCTGACCGTCGCAGGTCAGCTCCGCCGTCGCGGGGTTGAAACGCAAGGCACCGGCTTCGAGAATGGGCTGCAGCGCGACGGGGCTGCGGCGCAGCATGGCCCGACAGCGGGCCAGGAATTCGCGGTGATGGAAGGGCTTGACAAGATAGTCGTCGGCCCCGGCATCCAGTCCCTCGATCCGCTCCTCCACCGAACCACGGGCGGTGATGAGGATGACCGGCAGGTCCTTGTGGTCCTGGCGGATGCGGCGCAGGAGATCGAGTCCGTTGCCATCGGGTAGCCCGAGGTCGAGCAGCACGAGATCATGCTCGCGCATGCCAAGTGAAAGGGTCGCGTCGGCGATGGTGCTGACGGCATCCAGCCGCCAGCCTGCCTCTCGCACGGTCTCGCTCAGGAGCTCGACGAGACGGGCGCTATCCTCCACCAGCAAAAGCCGCATGCTTCCTCCCTGTTTGCCTCACGCCCCATCAGGCGCGCTTGCGACCTGTTATCATCGACCAGATCAGGTTCTCGCGGTGACGCAGGCTTTCGATGATCGCCGCAGCGATATGAAATCCTGCAATGACCATGATTGCGTTGGCAAGCGTCTCATGCACCGCCGACACCCAATCCTCGCCCCAGAACGCATCGAGCGTCTGCATCCAGCCCGTGAGCGCCGTGCCGGCGAGAAGCGTCATCAACAGCAGCATGACCACGCTGGCGGCGGGATTGTGGCCGCGATAGCGCGCCTCCCGGCGCTTGGCGACATCGCCGAGATAGACGGCAACCGTTCTCGGACCCCGCACGAAATCGGCAAAGCGAGCATGGCGCGTGCCGATGAAGCCCCAGAGGATGCGCAGGGCCAAAAGGCCGGCGATGGCGTAGCCGACATAGCGATGCGGCAGCTTGCCCGGCCTCAGCATGAAGAGATTGAGCGCGCAGCCGGCAACGACGCCCCAATGAAACAGGCGCACGACCGGGTCCCAGACCCGGACCTTTGCGCCAGACGGCAGATCGCCGTCCGGTTTGCCGACATCCTGCGTGGATGGCGTCGCGGTCATTCAGCCGTCTCGACCTTCACCACATCGCCGGTCATCGGGTTCATGACCACTTCGGTGCGCTCATTCTTGGCTGTCTTGGCATAGACCTCGTAGCAGGTGCCTTCGACCTTGACCTTCTTCACGTCCCTATAACCGGCGGCAACGGCCTTGGCGGAGATCGCCTCGGTCGTCATCCACTTCGCCTTCGGCTCCTTGGTACAGGCGGCGTTGTCGTCATCGGCATAGGCGGCCGAAGACAGGGCAACGGACGAGAGCGCGGCGAGCGCGAACGCGCCGGTAAGGGCAGTCTTGAACATGTCGGATCTCCTTCGATTGCGCTCTTTGGCGCATGGCGAGACCATCAACGATGGCGCCCGTCAAAAGCCTGTCGGCATGCACAGGCCACCGACAAGAGAGATCGCACTTCGAAGGAACGGACGATGGAGAGACATCGGGGCGCCGAGGACAGGCGCTCCGATGCGATGCTTCATTCAGACGGCGGCGATGGCGGCTTGTCACCGAGCGGGTGATAGCAGGCGAATTGCTGCGCGACATCGCCTGAAAGCGCCGGCATGATCTGGCGGCATTCATCCGTTGCCCGCCAGCAGCGCGGATTGAAGGGACAGCCGGACGGGGGCTTCAAAGGCGACGGCAGTTCGCCCTGCAGGGCGATGCGCTGGCGCCGCCCTTGCGGATTGGCGATCGGTGTCGCCGACAGGAGCGCGGCGGTATAGGGATGCTGTGGATTGGCGAAGACGGCCTCGGACGTCCCCGTTTCCACCGGCCGCCCCAGATACATGACCATGATGTCGTCGGCGATATGACGCACGACCGACAGGCCATGCGAGATGAAGAGATAGGCGAGCCCCATCTCCTTCTGCAGGTCCATCAGAAGGTTGAGCACCTGCGCCTGGATCGACAGGTCGAGCGCGGAGACCGGCTCGTCCAGCACCAGCACCTTCGGCCGCAGCATCAGCGCCCGGGCAATGGCGATGCGCTGGCGCTGGCCGCCGGAAAACATATGCGGATACCGATCGTAATGCTCGGGCCTCAAGCCGACCTTGCGCATCATCTCCTCGACCTTGGCCCGGCGCGTGGCAGCGTCGTCCTTGGTGTTGATGCGCAGCGGCTCGTCCAGGATCGTGCCGACCTTCTGGCGCGGATTGAGCGAGCCATACGGGTTCTGGAAGACGATCTGCACCAGGCTGCGCAGCGAGCGATCGCCCACATGCGCCGGCTGGCCATCGATCAGCAGATCTCCGGATGTCGGGTCCTCGATCATGGTGACCAACCGGGCAAGCGTCGACTTGCCGCAACCAGATTCGCCGACCACCGCCAGCGTCCGGCCGGAATGCAGCGAGAAGCTGACGCCGTTCAGGGCCTTGACGGTCGCGCTCGGTTTGAACGCACCCCGCGAGATCGCGTAATAACGCGTGAGATCGCGGCCCTCGAGCACAGGCGCGCCGAGCAGGGAAGATGGCTCCGGCTTGTCCATCATAGGCTGGGTCATCACGCATCCTCCCCGGCAAGCGCCACGGACATGGTCGGGTGTCCCGTCGGGATGCCGAGCCTCAGGGGGTAATTGCAGAGCGCTTGGCCGAAGTCCGGCCCCTGGGCGTGCACCTCGCGCCGACAGAGATCGGTGGCAAAGGCGCAACGCGGCGAAAACAGGCATCCATCCGGCCGGTCATGCTGTCCGGGAACGACGCCGGGAATGGACGGCAGCCGCTGGCCAACCACCGCACGTTCCGGCAGGGACGCCAGGAGAGCGGCGGTGTAGGGATGGTGCGGATCGGTGAAGAGACCCGTCACCGGCTGCTCCTCGACCTTCTGCCCCGCATATTGCACCTGCACGCGCTCGGCGGTTTCGGCGACCACGCCCATATCATGGGTGATGAGCACCAGCGCCATGCCGTTCTCGCGCTGCAGGCGCACGAGAAGTTCGAGGATCTGCGCCTGGATGGTCACATCCAGCGCGGTGGTCGGCTCGTCGGCGATCAGCAGTTTCGGATTGCAGGCAAGCGCCATGGCGATCATCACGCGCTGGCTCATCCCGCCCGACATCTGGTGGGGATAATTGCCCAGCCGGTCCTCCGGTGCTGGAATACCAACCAGTTGCAGAAGCTCGATCGAGCGAGCCCGGCGCGCAGCACGGCCCAGCCCCATATGCAGCCGGAGCGTCTCGCCAAGCTGATAGCCGACCGTAAAGCAGGGATTGAGGCTCGACATCGGCTCCTGAAAGATCATCGCCATGTCCTTGCCGATGACGGAGCGACGCTGGCGGGCCGAAAGCGTCAGGAGATCCTTGCCGTCGAACTGCATGCGGTCGGCGGTGATGCGGGCATTGCCTGGCAGCAGGCCCATCAGCGCCAGCATGGACACGGATTTGCCCGAGCCCGACTCGCCGACGATGGACAGGATTTCGCCGGTATCGCAGGTCAGCGAGACGCCGTCGACGGCGCGGAAAAGGCCGGAGATCGTGGGAAATTCCACGGTCAGGTTCTGGATTTCGAGAAGAGGCATGATTTGTCTCCCGCGGTCAGGACCGCTTGAGCTTCGGGTCGAGCGCGTCGCGCAGGCCGTCGCCCATCAGATTGATGGCGAGCACGGTGATGAGGATGGCCAGACCGGGAAAGGTCACCACCCACCAGGCGCGCTGAATGAATTCGCGCGCCTCCGCCAGCATCGTGCCCCATTCCGGCGTCGGCGGCTGGGCGCCCATGCCGAGGAAGCCGAGTGCTGCCGCATCGAGAATCGCCGCCGAAAAGGCGAGCGTCGCCTGAACGATCAGCGGTGCCAGACAGTTTGGCAGAATCGTCATGAACATCAGCCGAAGCGTGCCGGCGCCGGCCACCTGACTGCCGATGACATAATCCTTGGTGCGCTCGGTCATGACGGAAGCGCGCGTCAGCCGCACGAAATGCGGCAGGTTGACGAGCGAGATCGCGATCATCGCATTGACGAGTCCCGGCCCGAGAACGGCCACCAGCACAAGTGCCAGAAGCAGCGAGGGGAAGGCGAGCACGATATCCATCAGCCGCATGATCACCGTATCGACCCGGCCGCGAAAATAGCCCGCGACGAGACCGACCAGCACACCCGAGATAACGGAGAGGCTGACGACCACGAGCCCGATGAACAGCGAGAAGCGGGCGCCATAGATCAGCCGCGAGAGAATATCGCGCCCGACCGGATCGGTGCCCATGAGATAGGTCAACTGCCCGCCCTTTGCAAAGACCGGCGGCAGCAGAAGCGCCGCACGGTTCTGCTCGCTCGGCGAATGCGGCGCCACCAGGGGAGCCGCGATCGCCAGACAGAGAATGACGAGGAAGATCCCGAGGCCGAGGACGGCGCCCCGGTTGCGTGAAAAATAGAACCAGAATTCCGCGAGGCCCGAAGGCGGTGCGGCGGTCTTGGTTTCGGTCGCGGCCATGGTGGTCCTCCTCAGCGCCGGATGCGCGGATTGACGAGCCCGTAAAGCACGTCGACCACGAGATTGACGATCATGATCACGGCAGCGATCAGCAGAAGCCCGCCTTGAACCACGGCATAATCGCGCTTGAAGACGGAATCGACCATCCACTTGCCGATGCCGGGCCAGGAGAAAATGCTCTCCGTCAGGATGGCGCCGGCAAGCAGCACGCCGATCTGCAGGCCGATGGTGGTGATGACGGGAATCATCGCATTGCGCAGCGCATGCAGCCCGACCACGCGGAACGGCGACAGGCCCTTGGAGCGCGCGGTACGCACGTAATCCTCACCCAGCACTTCCAGCATGGCCGAGCGCGTCTGCCGGGCGATCACCGCCAACGGAATGGTGGCGAGCACGATGGTCGGCAGGATCAGATAGGTGACGGCGGATTTGAAAGCCCCAGCCTGACCGGAAATCAGGCTGTCGATCAGCATGAAGCCGGTGACCGGCTTGAAGAAATACATCAGCGAGATACGGCCCGACACCGGCGTCCATCCGAGATAGCCGGAGAAGAAGATGATCAAGAGCAGGCCCCACCAGAAGATCGGCATGGAATAGCCGACCAGCGCGGTGCCCATGATCGTCTGGTCGAGCCAGGTGCCGCGCTTGACGGCGGCCAGCATGCCGGCGGGAATGCCGAGCGCCACCGCCAACACGATGGCGCAGAAGGACAGCTCCACCGTCGCCGGGAACAGCGTCAGGAAGTCCGTCAGCACCGAGCGCTTGGAGATGATCGACTTGCCGAAATCGCCCTGCAAGAGGCCGACGAGATAGTCGAAATATTGAATGTACATCGGACGGTCGAGACCGAGCTCCGCCATGATCTGGGCATGGCGCTCCGGCGCCATCACGCGCTCGCCCGACATCAGCATGACCGGATCGCCGGGAAGCAGACGAATGAAGGCGAAGGCGATGATGGAGACGCCGATGAAGGTGGGAATCAGGACGAGCAGGCGTCCGAATATGAAGCGCAGCATTTCGCTTTCCTTCGGATGACAAAACGGCGGCCCGATCGCGATCGGGCCGCCGAAGAGACGCCGCGGCACCGTTTTCCGGTAGCCGACGGACGGGATGGATGGACTATTCTTCGATGTCGACGCCGTCGAAGCGATGAATGCCGAGCGGATCCATCTTGAAGCCGGTGACCTTCTTGCTCACCGGAATAAACCCGACGGAATGGTCGATCGTGTTCCAGGGTGCTTCGCGCTTGAAGACGACCTGCGCCTGTTCGTAGAGCTTGGTGCGTTCGGCGATATCGGAGGTCACCTTGGCCTTCTTGACCAGATCGTCGAACTCCTTGCTGCACCACTGCGAACGGTTGTTGCCACCGACGGCGTTGCAGCCGAGCAGCGTGTCCAGGAAGTTGTCCGGATCGCCATTGTCGCCGGTCCAGCCGAGGATGACGGCGCCGTCGCGGGTCTTTTCCTTCGACAGCTTCAGATATTCCGCCCATTCGTAGGAGACGATCTCGACCTCGACGCCGATCTTGGCCAGGTCGGACTGCATCAGCTCGGCCGCGCGGCGCGCATTGAGCATGTAGGGGCGCGAGACGGGCATGGCCCAGATCTTCATCTTCAGACCGGAGACGCCGGCATCCGTCAGCATCTTCTTGGCAGCTTCGGGATCGTACTTGTCGTCCTCGACCGCGTTGTTATAGCCCCACATGATCGGCGGGATCGGGTTCTTGGCCACCTTGGCCGCACCCTGGAAGACGGCATCGACGATGGCCTGCTTGTTGACGGCCATGTTCAGCGCCTTGCGCACCTCGGGCTTGTCGAAGGGCGCCTGGGTGGTGTTGTAGGCGAGATAGGCGACGTTCAGACCTTCCTGCTCGATAACGGTCAGGTTCGGGTCCTTCTTCAGCTCGTCCACGTCGGCCGCATTCGGATAGGGCATGACATGGCATTCGCCGGCCTTGAGCTTCTGCGCACGCACGGCAGCATCGGTGGTGATGGCGAAGACCAGATCGTCGATCTTTTCCTTGCCGTGCCAGTAATCGGGATTGGCCTTGTAGCGGATTGCCGCATCCGGCTGATACGCGACGAAGGCGAAGGGGCCGGTGCCCAGCGGCTGCTGGTTCAAAAGCTCCATCTTGCCGTCAGCCTGCAGCTTGTCGGCATATTCCTTCGACATGATCGAGGCGAAGTCCATGCCGAGATTGGCCAGGAACGGCGCTTCGGGCTTGTTCAGCACGAACTTGACCGTGAGATCGTCGACCTTGTCGATCGACTTGATCAGTTCGGGGAAGCCCATGCCCGTCAGATATTCCCAGGAAGCACCGGCGACATACTTGTTCCAGGCGTTGTCGGCCTTGTACTGGCGCTCGAAGGAGAAGATCACGTCGTCGGCATTGAGTTCGCGCGTCGGCGTGAAGAAATCCGTCGTCTGGAATTTCACGCCCTTGCGCAGCTTGAACGTATATACCGTGCCATCGGCCGAAACCTGCCAGCTTTCGGCCAGGCCCGGCTCAATCTCCGTACCGCCATGCTTGAACTCGACCAGACGGTTGTAGACCGTGCGGGAGGAGGCATCAAACGTCTGACCGCCGGTGTAGAGACCGGGATCGAAACCTTCAGGAGAGGCTTCCGAGCAATAGACCAGCGTCTTCGACCAGGCCGTGCCTGACATCAGGGTCGCCAGCGTGGCAGCGGCGACGAGCGTGGAGAATTTTTTCATAAACGAGCTTCCCACAGTTGTTTTTTTTCTAGCAACGGATCATGGACAGAAATCCACCCTCCCGCATGCGGGCGGATGGAACTCTATTTACTTCAGCGATGCAAGAAGCGCAGTCGCAGATTTTTCCATCTGGACAAAAATCAGGACATGAACTTCACTGGTATCCTGGGTCGTCGGTAAGCGACGACGCAACTTTATCAAAAAAGTCAATCGCAAGGGTGGACTATAGGGCCTTGTGCCACTTGATGAAATAATCCGTGGTCTTGGAAGCGCCTTTTTCTTTTTGCGCATAACAGAATATGCTTGTGGAAGCCTGTGGAAGGGTTTTGATGCGGCTCGCGGGAGGTGGGGCGGTTCACGAGGAGCATTGAGCCGAGGAGAGGCTTCGACGTCTGCGGTTGGATCGCGGCCTACGGCAAAAAAGCGGTGAACTGCGTCGCGGGATTCAGGGAGAGGATTGCCGGATATTGTCTTCTTTATTGATCAAGGAACGAACGTCGGGCGATTCAGAGCTTGAGAAGGCGCTGAACCGGGTCGACTTTTTCCGCATTTTCCACACGCTGGCCCTACACTTCGCCTTCGAGCATTTCGGCATTCTCCAGCTCGGCAATGAGAAGGACCCCGGCAATCTGGCGGGCAAGCTGGTGCTGCACGATCTCCCCTCCGGCCTTGCCGAGGAATATGACAAGCGCCATCGCTTTACCGACTCGGCCGTGTTCAAGGCCCTGCACCAGACCACGATCCCTTCGCTCTGGCGGGCTGCGGACCAGACGCCGAACCAAGGCAACCTGCTCACGCAGCTCGGCTTCGACCTGCTGGCCTGCGTTCCCGTGCATGGCGTCAACGGCGCGCGCTATGCAGTCGTCTATCTGGGCGATGCGGAGGATCTGACGACCGCCGCCCTGCATGAACTCACCTTCGAGACCATCAGCGCCTTCGACCATTTCTACCGCAGGGCTTTGATCAGCAAGGCAGGCATGGGGCTTACCCCCCGAGAGAGGGAGATCCTGCGCTGGATCTCCCATGGCAAGACAGCCAGCGAAATCGCCCTGATCGTGTCTGTCTCCGAGCATACGATCAACTCGCACACGGCGACGATCCTAAAGAAGCTCGATGTGGTCAACCGCACGCAGATGGTGGCGAAGGCCATTCGCGAGCAGATCATTCAATAGGGCCGCGCATGCCGCGCCGCCCGATGGTGGCGCGCCGGCTCGGCCAACATGACGAAGACCCGATGCGCGGCCATCTGGAGGTGGACGCGCATCGAGCCCCATCACAACCGCTGGCGAAGAGTGCCGGCGCTCGCGCGCTTTCCTCCCAGCGCCGACGACCAGAGAAATGCACTGACCATGACCGAAACGGCCCATATTCTTCTCGTCGATGACGATCCTGCCGAAAAGCTGATCATCGGCAACGTGCTGCGCAAGGTGCAAAGCGTGGCGATCGAGCTCGCCTATTGCCAGACGATCGAGGAGGCGCTCGATTATGTGCAGTCGGGCGCGCCGGTTTCGATGATCCTGATGGACAACCGGCTGCAACCTCAGGCCGATTTTCGCGAGACCGTGCCGGCGCTGCGCCAGAAGGGCTATATCGGCCCCGTCGGTGTCATCTCCTCTTCGCTGGCTGACCCCTATTTCCAGGCCTTTGAAGACTATGGCGCGGATTTTCGCATCGACAAGGCGGAGCTCGACCCGACTGCCGTCGAGTTCATCCTGCGGGAATATGGCGCGCGCTGACGGCGTCTCCCCTCCAACATAAAAGCCGCCCGATCTTCCGAAGGGCGGCTTTTTTATGCTGAGATGCTGAGACGTCCGTCTCGAAAACCAATCAGGCCGCTGTCTGCGGTCGCGGTTCCAGGCCAAGCAGGAAGTTGATCTGCGGGCGCGCCTTGACGAGATCATCGATCGTATATTCGGCGAGCACGGCGAAAAAGGCATTGAGCGCTCGCCGCAGCGCCGAATTCAACCCGCAGCTATCGACCAGCGGACATTCGATCTCGCCGGCTTCAAAACATTCGGCCATGGCGAAGCTATCTTCGGTCACCTTGACCACATCGAACAGGGTGATCTGATCGGCCGGGCGCGGCAGGCGCACGCCGCCATTGCGGCCGCGCACCGTTTCGACTAGGCCCGCTTTGTTCAGCGGCTGCAGGATCTTGAAAAGAAACAGCTCGGACACACCATAAGCCTTGGCGATCTCGGGAATACGGCTCAAACGTCCGTCATTGGCGGCGCAATACATCAGCATGCGGATCGCATAATTGGTCTGCTTGGTCAGGCGCATGCGATGCTCCAGTCATGGCGGATGCCGTAAAACATTTTGGACCCCGAACATGCGCTGATCCCGTTGGAACCGCTGTCATGCATCGGTCTGCATTCGATCGCGCAGAGCTTGCCGCCAAATTGCGACGCGTCCCCGTACGACAGAGCCTAGATATAGGCTGCCTTGCAGTTTGGAACAATTCAAAAAAGGCGAAATCAGGTTCGTTGCGACGCCATCTTGAAAATGAAGAGGATTTTCATCCAGAAAAGCAAGAACGGCGGCCTCCCGGAGGAAGCCGCCGCCGTGTTCATATCGTGATGAGGCCGCTCAGCGCATCGTCGGCATGACGAATTCGGCACCCGCCTTGATGCCGGACGGCCAGCGCGAGGTAACCGTCTTGGTCCGCGTCCAGAACTTGATCGAATCCGTGCCGTGCTGGTTCAAGTCGCCAAAGGAGGACGACTTCCAGCCGCCGAAGGAGTGGTATGCCAGCGGAACCGGGATCGGCACGTTGACGCCCACCATGCCGATGTTGATGCGCGAGGCGAAATCACGGGCCGCATCACCGTCGCGGGTGTAGATGGCGACGCCATTGCCATATTCATGCTTCATCGGCAGATCGAGCGCTTCCTCGTAGTTCTTGGCGCGCACGACGGAGAGGACCGGACCGAAGATCTCGGTTTTGTAGATGTCCATGTCGGGCGTGACGTGATCGAACAGGCAGCCGCCGACGAAGAACCCGTCTTCATAGCCCTGAAGCTTGAAGCCACGGCCATCGACGACGAGCTTGGCGCCCTCTTCGACGCCCCGGTCGATCAGGCTGGTTACGCGGGCCTGGGCCTCCTTCGTGACGAGCGGGCCCATATCCGCCTTCTCATCGGTGTAGGGACCGATGCGCAGGCTCTCGACCATCGGCACCAGCTTCTCGATCAGCCGGTTGGCCGTGTCTTCACCCACCGGCACCGCCACCGAGATCGCCATGCAGCGCTCGCCGGCCGAGCCATAGCCCGCGCCCATCAATGCATTGGCCGCCTGGTCGAGATCGGCATCGGGCATGATGATCATATGGTTCTTGGCGCCACCGAAGCACTGGGCGCGCTTGCCGTTCATCGCCGCCGTGCCATAGACATAGCGCGCGATCGGCGTGGACCCGACGAAGGACACGGCCGAGATGTCGGGGTGGGTCAGGATGGCGTCGACGGCGGACTTGTCGCCGTTGACCACATTGAGCACGCCAGCCGGCAGGCCCGCCTCGATCAGGAGCTCCGCCAGACGGATCGGCACGGAGGGGTCGCGCTCGGACGGCTTGAGGATGAAGGCATTGCCGCAGGCGATCGCAGGGGCAAACATCCACATCGGGATCATCGCCGGGAAGTTGAAGGGCGTGATCCCTGCGCCGATGCCGACAGGCTGGCGGATCGAATACATGTCGATATTCGGGCCGGCGCCTTCCGTGAATTCGCTCTTGGCCAGATGCGGAATGCCGATGACGAATTCGCAGACTTCAAGCCCGCGCACGATATCGCCCTTGGCATCCTCGATCGTCTTGCCGTGCTCCTTGGAGAGCAGCGTGGCGAGCTCGTCCATATGCTCGTTGAGGAGATTGACAAACTTGATGAAGACACGAGCGCGGCGCTGCGGATTGGTGGCGGCCCATTTCGGCTGTGCTGCCTTGGCAGAGGCAACGGCTGCGGCAAGCTCCGCATCGCTCGCCAGCGAGACCGTCGCCTGGATCTCGCCGGTAGCAGGATTATAGACATTGCTCGTGCGTCCGCTGGTGCCGGCAACATGCTTGCCATCGATGAAGTGACCGATTTCGGCCATTGGCGTTCCTCCCTGGTTTTTCGCCTGCTTATCGTGATGAGCAGGCTCGCACTTTCATTTGCGCGTGGCAATGGACGCGTTTAAGCATCCGTTGTGCAGAAATTATAGGACCGTGCCGGAATGAACTGGGACGATGTGCGAATTTTCTTGGCCGTTGCCCGGACGGGTCAGATCCTGGCGGCCTCGAAGAGGCTCGGCCTCAACCATGCGACGTTGTCCCGGCGGCTGACGGCCTTGGAGAGTGCGCTGTCGGCCAGGCTCTTCGTGCGGCGCACCCATGGCTGCGAGATGACGGCGGAGGGTGAGCTGTTTCTGCCGGCCGCCGAACGGATGGAATCGGAAATGCTCGCCGCTCAGGCCCGGCTGACCCGCACCGATACGACCGCCGCGGGAACGGTGCGCATCGGGGCGCCGGATGGCTTCGGCGTCTCCTTCCTGGCGCCGCGTCTTGGACGGCTGATCGAGCGTCATCCGCAATTGAAGATCGAGCTCGTGCCGGTGCCGCGCTCCTTCTCGCTCTCCAGCCGCGAGGCAGATATCGCCATCACGCTGGAGCGGCCGGATCAGGGGCGGCTGGTCTCGGCCAAGCTCACCGACTACACGCTCGGCCTTTACGCCGCGCGCAGCTATCTGGAGGCGGAAGGCTGGCCGGAGACCATCGAGGCGCTGAAAACCCATCGGCGCATCGGCTATGTCGAGGATCTGGTCTTTACCGCTTCGCTGAATTTCTCCGCTGAAATCCTGCGCCGCTGGGACGCCCGCTTCGAGATCTCCAGCGCGACAGGTCAGACGGAAGCTGTCCGCTCGGGCGCGGGGATCGGCATTCTGCACGACTATATCGCCCGCACGGATCCGGCGCTGCTGCGCATTCTTCCCGATGTCTCGATCCGGCGCAGCTATTGGACGACGTTCCATGAAAGCGCGCGTGATCTCACACGGGTGCGGGTGGTCGCGGACTTCCTGCAGGAAATCGTGCGGGCCGAGCATCAGCGCTTTCTGTGATCGCGGAGTCTATGCCGGATCGGCCAGCAGCAGCCGGGCGGCGGCCTCGTCGGTCACCAGCGTGTGGCAGCGCATCCGCTTCAGGGTTGCCAGAATGGCCGGCACGCGTTTGACGCCGCCGGATGCAAGAACGATATGGCGCGCGGTCGCGACCGTATCGAGATCGACCGACATTACCCGGTCATGGATCGGATGGGCGACGGTGCGGCCCTCGGCATCCAGGAACTGGCAGAGCGTATCGGCCACCGCGCCGGCGGCAACCAGCGAATCCTGCAGATCGTGCGGCAGGAAGCCGGCCGACAGAGAACTGCCGGCCTTGCCGACCTCGCCACAGCTGACCACGGCGATATCCAGCGTTTCGGCACGCTGAAACAGCGCATCCAGGCCGCAACGCTCGATCAGCCGGCGCTTGGTGTCGGCACTGTCGACCACCAGCGGCGCCAGGAACAGTAGGCAATCGGCGCCCACGGCGCTTGCCACCCGCCAGGAATAATCGATGGGGTTGATCGCCGTGGCTTCCAGAAGTCCGCCGAGCAGGGACACGACCTTGACATCCTGGCGCAGCGACGGCCGGAAGGTGGCGAGCGAGGCATTGAGCGTGCGCCCCCAGCCGACCCCGAGCACGCAATGATCGGTGACGACCTCGGACAGGAACATGCCGAGCGCTGCGCCCACCTCCTGCGCGGTTTCCTCGGCCGTGCCCTCCCCCGGCACCACGATGGCCTCATCCAGGCCGAAGCGCTCTTCCAGCTGCAATTCGAGATCGGTGCATTCGCCCGGCGTCTGGTTGATCCAGACTTGCACCTCGCCGCGCTTGCGCGCTTCGTCCAGCATGCGGATGATGGTGGAACGGCTGATGCCGAGATTGTCGGCAATGTCTTTCTGCGTAAGGCCCCTATTATAATAGAGCCAGGCGGCGCGCACGCGCAGCGATCGAGTGTCGATCAGGGCCGGGCTGGTGCGGGTCAGCTTGGTCATCTGTCGTTTGCCTCCGGCCGATCTCGTCATCCTGCCATCCAGCGATACAGCATGGCCGACCGCACGGGCAAGCGCGCGATCCGTTTGGCATGGCTTAACAGCCTGTCCAGCCATCACAATTTTGATGGCTTGCCGATCTCAAGCAGGCGCTCGACAGACGGGCTATGCCATGGAAAAACAGCACATGGGAAAATCGTTGCGGAAAGGACAGGCGGATGAAGCTCGGCTTTGTGGGAACCGGTGCGATCACGGAAGCCATCGTCACCGGCCTGTGCGGCGAGGATGAAAGCATCACGGTGACGCTGTCGCCGCGCAATGCGGATCGCGCGGCGGCTCTTGCAGCCCGTTTCGCCTCTGTTGCCGTCGCAGCCGACAATCAAGCCGTTATCGAGGCGGGCAAGGACATCGTCTTCCTGGCCATCCGTCCCCAGATCGCCGAAGCGGTGCTCCGCCCGCTTCATTTCCGGCAGCGGCAAAAGGTGGTGAGCCTGATTGCTGCCACCGACCGCCAAACTCTCCTCGAATGGATCGGCGCCGAGGTCGAACTGACCCAGGCCATTCCCCTGCCCTTCGTGGCCGAGCGCAAGGGCGTTACCGCGCTTTACCCACCCGATGAGGCTGTGAGCTCCCTCTTCGATCGCCTCGGCCGTGCGATAGCTTGCGAAAGCCGGGAGGATTACGACCTGCTGGCGGCAGCCAGTGCGCTGATGGGCACCTATTTCGGCATGATGGAGCACCTGACCGGCTGGCTGACAGAGAAGGGCATGGCGCAGGAGAAAGCCCGCGCCTATCTGGCGCCGCTCTTTGCCAGCCTCGCCCAGACCGCATCGCAATCAGACCTGCCGCTTGATGAGCTGCGCGCGGAATTCTCAACACGCGGAGGCCTGAATGAACAGGTGTTTCGCGATTTCGAACAGAAAGGCGGGACCGCTGCCCTGACGGCAGCCATGGATCGGGTGCTGACACGTATTGAGACGGGCGTTATCCCGCAAGACCAAGCATGACATGTCGAAAACGTCTGACTGATGGCCTTGCGCTATTCGAGCCAGGAACTCGGATGACGCATGCCATGGACGACCACCACGACATCAATCCCATCATCGCCGGGCTCGTACATAGCGAGACAATGCCCTTCCACGATGATGCGCGCCGTGGCGCTGATCTCGGGGCGAGCAGAACCCATGGCTGGATGCAGGCTGGCGAGCTCGAACTTGGTCAACAACTTACTCAGCAGCTTGTCAGCGGCGGGCTCGTTGACAGCGGCGATTGAATGCCAAATGTCTTGAATCTGCCGCCTGGCTTGTGGAGACAGCTTATAGCGCGGCACGACCTGAGCGCCGTTCAGCCTTTAGCTGTTTGAGAAACTCGGCGGAAGACATAGTCTCCAATATTGTAACTGGATGGCATGGCTGGCCCTCTTTCCACACCCAGATATTATCACTTTTTGCTAAAAGGGCCAGCCTTGCATAGCCCGAGACGTCGTCAAAACGTCGGCGGCGTACAGGCGCTGATCACCTCGCAGGGCACCGGCCCGACGCAGCGGAAGCGATGCGGCCTGCGGCTTTCGAAATAATAGGCGTCCCCCGGCCCGAGAATGCGCCGCTCGTCATCCACCGTGACCTCCAGCCGGCCGGAGAGCACCACGCCGCCCTCCTCCCCCTCATGCACCAGGAGCACTTTGCCGGTGTCGGCGCCCGGCTGGTAGCACTCCTTCAGGATCTGCAGGCTGCGGCCGAAGAGATTGTCCCCCACTTGGCGAAACGAGATCGGGCCCTTGCCGATCTCTGTCAGCTCCTCCGCCGCGAAGAAAGCCTTCTTCGGCCGCTCCGGCTCGAAGGCGAAGAATTCCGCGAGACCTATGGGGATGCCGTCCAGGATACGCTTCAACGCGCCCACCGAGGGGTTCGAGGCATTGGACTCGATCAGCGAGATCGTCGAATTGGTCACGCCGGCGCGTTTGGCAAGCGCACGCTGGGAGAGGTTGTGACGCAGGCGCAGATGGCGCAGCCGGCTGCCAATGTCGACGGACATCGAACGCCCCTTTTCGCTTGTTGCAAATAGCGCAACACCTGCCATTGGCGGCATGCGAAATCAAGAACTTGCCGAGTGACAGAAAAGGTCTTGTTCACGCCGCAAAAGCGTGGAACCTCAAGGGTGAAGGATCAAGGAGAAGATCAATGGACCATACGCCGCGCCCGAACATGCCGCCGCTCGAAAATTTCTGGATGCCGTTCACCGCGAACCGGCAGTTCAAGGCGGCGCCGCGCCTGCTCGCCGCGGCCGATGGCATGTATTACACCGATATCGATGGTAACCGGATCCTCGACGGCACCGCGGGGCTCTGGTGCGTGAATGCCGGCCATGGCCGACGCAAGATCGCCGCCGCCGTGGAGCGTCAGCTCGCCACCATGGATTTCGCCCCGACCTTCCAGATGGGGCATCCCATTGCTTTTGAATTCGCCGCCAAGCTTGCCGCCCATGCACCGGGTGAAGGCCAGGCCAGGCTCGACCGGCTGTTCTTCACCGGCTCCGGTTCGGAATCGGTCGATACCGCGCTGAAGATCGCCATCGCCTATCAGCGCGCCATCGGCCAGGGCACGCGCACGCGGATCATCGGCCGCGAAAAGGGCTATCACGGCGTCGGCTTCGGCGGCATTTCGGTCGGCGGCCTGGTCAACAACCGCCGCGTCTTCCCGCAGATCCCGGCCGATCATATGCGCCACACGCTGGATATCGACCGCAACGCCTATTCGCGCGGCATGCCGGCCCATGGGCTGGAGCTGGCCGAGGATCTGGAGCGGCTGGTGGCGCTGCATGGCGCCGAGACGATCGCGGCTGTCATCGTCGAGCCCATGTCCGGGTCGGCCGGCGTCATCCTTCCGCCGAAGGGCTATCTGGAACGGCTGCGCGCGATTGCCGATGCCCACGGCATTCTCCTGATCTTCGACGAGGTCATTACCGGCTTCGGCCGCCTCGGCACGCCGTTTGCGGCCGATTATTTCGGCGTGATCCCGGATATGATGACCACGGCCAAGGGCATTACCAACGGCACGATCCCGATGGGCGCGGTCTTTGCCAGCCGCAAGGTGCATGACGGGCTGATGCACGGCCCGGAACATCAGATCGAACTGTTCCACGGCTACACCTACTCCGGCCATCCAGTCGCCTGCGCCGCCGGTCTGGCGACAATGGAGATCTATGAGGAGGAAAGCCTGCTGAGCCGTGCCGGCGAGCTTGCCGCCGATTGGGAAGAGGCCTTGCATGGTCTCAAGGGGCATCCGCATGTCGTCGATATCCGCAATCTCGGCCTGGTCGGCGCGATCGAGCTTGCGCCACGTGCCGGTGCGCCGGGAACGCGCGCCTATGATGTCTTCGTCGATTGCTTCCACAAGGGCCTCCTGGTGCGCGTCACCGGTGACATCATTGCCCTGTCGCCGCCGCTCACCATCGAGAAGGAGCAGATCGCGACCATCGTCTCGACCATCGCCGATGCGCTGAAGCGCGCGGCCTGATCGATATCCTTTGGCGCAAGCATGAGAGCCGGTGGCGCCGAACGCGCCGCCGGCTTTATTCTGCCTGCACGAATCGGCTGATGAAGGAGCATGAGGATGACGATCGAGAAAGTAGCGGTGATCGTGGCCGGCGGAAGCGGCATGGGCGCGGCGGCGGCCAGAAAGCTGGCGGCGGACGGCTACCGCGTCGCCATCCTGTCGTCCTCCGGCAAGGGCGAAGCGCTGGCAGGCGAACTGGGCGGGCTGGGCGTCACCGGCTCCAACCAGTCGCAGGACGATCTCAAGCGCCTGGTGGATGAGACGATGGCGGCTTGGGGTCGGATCGACGTGCTGGTCAACAGCGCCGGCCACGGCCCGCGTGCGTCGCTGCTCGAAATCAGCGACGAGGACTGGC
Organism: Xaviernesmea oryzae; assembly: GCF_900109605.1. Classification (GTDB taxonomy): domain Bacteria; phylum Pseudomonadota; class Alphaproteobacteria; order Rhizobiales; family Rhizobiaceae; genus Xaviernesmea; species Xaviernesmea oryzae. The sequence continues at coordinate 89,684 of NZ_FOAM01000013.1, read as the reverse complement.
ACAAGGGGATGGACACCTACTTCCTCAATGTCGTCAGGCCCGTGCGGCTCGTCGCGCCGATCATGCAGGAGCAAAAAGGCGGTGCGATCATCAACATTTCGACGGCCTGGACCTTCGAGCCCTCGCCCATGTTTCCGACCAGCGCGGTCTTCCGCGCCGGCCTCGCCTCCTTCACCAAGCTCTTCGCCGACACCTATGCCAAGGACAATATCCGCATCAACAATGTCCTGCCCGGCTGGATCGACAGCCTGCCGGCAACGGAGGAACGGCGCGAGAGCGTGCCGATGGGACGCTACGGCACCAGCGAGGAAATCGCCGCGACCATTGCCTTTCTGGCGTCCGATGGCGCGGGCTACATTACCGGGCAGAACATCCGGGTCGATGGGGGGCTGATGCGCTCGGTCTGAGAGGACGCGCGCAGGCTGAAGGACCGCCGACAAGCAGCAGCGGCCCGCTCGAACAGCGCTTATGCGGCGAGCGCGCCATAATCCATGGCGTCAAGGTCCGCCATCAGCGTCGGCCCCGTGGGATGCCAATCCAGCGTCTTGCGGGTCCAGGCACTCGATGCCGGCATGTCGGCGCCAGCAAAAATCGACATCCAGCCGAACTGTTCTGCAGCCTTTTCCGCCGGAACCGAGATGACGGGCAGCCCAAGGCCACGGCCGAGCGCTTCGGCAATGACGCGGGTTTCGATACCCTCTTCGGCCACAGCGTGATAACGGGCGCCTCGATTGCCTCTTTCTACCGCGAGGCGATAAAGCCTGACCACATCGGAAAGGTGGCCAGCCGAAAAGCGATTGCGTCCCTCGCCGACATAGGCCGCCACACCCTTCTCCCTGAAGATGTCGATCAGCGGGGTGATCAGGCCCTGCTTGCGGGTATCGTGGACCTGCGGCAGACGCATGACCGAGAGATTGATCCCTGCATCGAGAAGCTCCGCGCCGGTCAGTTCCGAGACCACGCGAGGATTGGGATGGGCGGGATTGAACACATTCTCCATGGCCAAGGCTCCATGATCGGGGCTGCCCATGCCTGTGCCGGAGGTGATGATCAGCGGCCGGTCAGAGCCCGCAAGGGCTTGGCCGAGGGCGCGAATGACCCGGCCATCCTTGGCGCAATTGTCGACGAAACGGGAAAAGTCATGGTCGAAGGCCGTGTGGATCACGGCATCGGCCGCATCCGCACCGGCGCGCAGGCTCTCCGGATCCTCCAGAGTACCGCGATAGGCGACAGCGCCTGCCGCTTCGATTGCCCGCACCCCCGCCTCCGAGCGGGTAAGGCCGACGACCTCATGGCCGGCTGAAATCAATTCGCCCAGCAGAGCCGCGCCGATAAAGCCTGTCGCGCCTGTCAGAAAAATACGCATCGTAAGGTCTCCGTGATTGACGCCCTCTTATGCGTGCAGGCACTATGCTGTTAAAGTTGTGACCTTATCCTAGTATAATGACCAACAGGATGCGCCCTTGACCGGCTCTATCGATGCACTCGGCGCGTTTCTGCGTCACCGTCGCGCCCATCTCGACCCTGCCGCCTTTGGCTTTTCCGGCCGAAGGCGCACGCCGGGCTTGAGGCGTGAGGAGGTCGCGCAGCGCGCCAATATCAGCGCCACCTGGTATACCTGGCTGGAGCAGGGTCGCGGCGGCGCACCCTCTGCCGATGTGCTGAACCGCATTGCCAAGGGGCTGATGCTGACGGAGGCCGAGCGCGCGCATATGTTCATGCTGGCACTCGGGCGCCCACCGGAGATTCGCCCCAGCGCTGGCGGCGCCATCAGCCCACGCCTCACCCGCCTTTTGGAGCGCATGGAGGATTGCCCGGCCCTGGTGCGCACACCGACCTGGGACATCGTCGCCTGGAATCGCGCGGCCACGGTGGTGATGATGGATTATGACGCTCTTGCGCCCAGGGAACGCAATGTACTGCGGCTGGTCTTCTGCAATCCGCATGTGCGCGCGGCACAGCATGATTGGCATGCGATCGCCCGCTTCGTCATCGGCGCCTTTCGCGCGGATGCCGCCCGCGCGGGCGCCCTTTCGGAGGTAACGGCGCTGGTCGACGAACTCAGCCGCGCCAGCCCGGATTTCAAGGCGCTTTGGGAGGAAAACAGCGTCAACGCCCATGGCGAAGGCACGAAGCACATGCACCATCCGGTGCTTGGTGAGGTGGAGCTGGAATACTCAGCCTTCGCTGTCGATGGCAGACCGGATCTAAGCCTGATTCTCTACAATCCCGTCACCGAGGATCTCGCCGAACGAATCCGCATCCTGGTGCGGCAAAAGGCTCAGAACGGCGTAGCTGCCTAATGCGCAACAAGCCAAGGAGCACGAACGGGCCGTTGCGACGGCTTACGACGCGGCACTCGTTGTCTGATCGAAAAGGGAAGAAATGGTACGGTTGGGGGGTCTCGAACCTCCGACCTCAGGTGCCACAAACCTACGGCCTAGCGTTATTGCAAGATTTCAACTCATTCCGAGGTCTTTCAAAACCCTCATAATATGTTGACATATATCGCTTTTTCTTGAATATCGCCTTCAATTCACGACTTCGACGTCCACCTCAAGAAGGGTCAAAAAGACCCCAAATTCGGATAGCGAATGTTCCAGACGTGTTCCAGAACATGAATTGAAGACGCCAATGACGACGATTTCTGACAAGGCCGACCTCCGCCCTTCACACCTCACCGACTTCCTCAAGGCAGCGTGCCCAGGGCACAGGGGCAGCCACTACATCACCGACCTGAAATGCACCGGCCTATCCCTCCGCCTCAAAGGCGAGAAGGTCGCTTTTTTCCTTCGATACAAAGGGATCAGCAAAACGCTCGGCTGGGCACACGAGGGCGAGGCTTGGTACATCCCGTCGATCAAGGCCGCCCGGGAATTGGCCGACAAGGTCAAGCGGCAGATCGATTTCGGCGGCGAGCCCTACGCCGAGGAGTTCCTGCGGCAGCACCATCATGTCGTCGAAAACAAGCTCGACCTCACGCACGACGACATCGTCCGCGAAATGCGCCCGAAGGTCGGGACATGGACCTTACAGCAGTGCATCGACAAAACGATCGAAGACAAGACAGCAGATACCGCCACGAAACCATGGCGCGCACCAACCGTGTCAACGCTCAGATCGACATTTGCGAAACCCGAATTTGCCGATCTCCTCGATATGCCGGCCGTGAACCTCAAGCGTTCGGACATCGAACGCATTCGCGACGTCATGTTGACGAAGCACGCCTCTCCGTCGCCCGCTGGCAAGGTCGTCTCTAACGTCAGCACGGTTCTTGGCCACTGCCAGTCCGTTCACGGCGGGCAGTCCGGGCTGGACCGCGTGGAACCCTGGTGGAAGCTATTGACGGTTGGGCGAACGACCAAGCCCCGCACCCGCAATCCCGGCGTCGAGAACATAGCAAAGTCGCTGATACTCGCCGACGTCTACACCATGAAACGGCTGCCTGGCCGAATGCAGGCGAAGCATGATCACAAGTACGGTATCCGTGACGGTGTGGCGGCCGCCTTCCACTGGGTATGCCTGACCGCCCAGCGTCAAGGCGCTGCACTCGCCATCCGGAGGATCGACTACGTCCCCGATCCCGAAAATGATGGCTGGTATCTCGCCGCATGGGGCGAAGGCGTCATGAAGGCCGGCGTAGCCCACGTCCTCCCGATCCCGCCCCGCCTAGTCCGACATATGGCGTCGAAACTCGATCAGGTCGGACGGCCCGATAGCCAATGGCTATTCCCGTCCGAGCGCGGCAAGAATGATATCCACGTTCATAGATCATCCACTCTTTCCGTCTTGAAACGTCTCGGGGCGCGAGATGCCTTGACGAAAAAGCGCGCCACCGCCGTCGATCTACTCGCCGCCAACGGCATCAAATGGTGGACGCCCCACGACACGCGCCGAACGATCACGCCCGTCATGGACGCCGCCGGCATTCCCGGTGGCTCATCCGTAGTCCTTGCTCACGAAGTGAGACGCACCGACAGACTGGACGTCGCAAATGACGAGTCACGAGAACAGCATGTCGCCCGCATCACCAGACTTGCCTATGGTGGCGCACAGCACCTTCACCTCAAGCGAAAGGCCATGACGGTTTGGACGGACACCGTTCTGGACGAATACGACAGACTCAAGAGGGAATGGCAGCCTTTAGAGCGATAATCGGCATCGCCCGAGCGCCTGCGCGACGGCGATGAAACCCAGTCGCCCCGCGAGGGGCGTGAGGCCCTCCCCCGGGGGGAGGGCCGCAGCCTCGCCGTTGGGCGGGTGGGGGCATGGAAAGCATCATGTATTCGTACGTGACGGCAACCGCAAAATCGTTTCGGATGCGGAACGCATTTTCGGCGATTGACGTATGCGCCGCGCCGCACGACCATAAAAAACACCGCTGTCATCGGGCTGGAACCCTCGGCGGTGTTTTTTGGAGTAGCAAGATGATCATTGCCGTTGGCGCGATTGCTGTAAAGACCCCTGTTTCTGAACGGTGACCCCGAGGCTGGGACATATCCCAGCCGGCACCGAGGACTTTCACAACCTACCGTGTCAACAAATTTGGCCCGACCGCTCGAATGGCATGGCCGGGTTCGAGACGCGTTATGCCGAGGCCCAGCGCCAAGGCAGCCGAAAGCCTGCGCGACAGACGAAGGCCACCACCAACGAGTTCGCCGTCCAGAATGCCAGTCAGAAAGAGCTCGTCCGGAAGCGTATCATTGAGGGTTACGAACTACCGTTCGGGAAGGAAGTCGGCGGTCGGTATCGAGAGTCCTTCCGCGAAGACGGTCTGCGTTCCGAGGACAACGTCGTCTTGAAATATTTCGTGTCGCTCGTTCCCCGCCGTGGCCGCGCCCGGGCATCCTGGGACAAAGCAACGCTTGCCGTTCAGTGCCGCGAGAAGGTCCTGACGCTAGATTATCCCTATATCGAGCTGAACAAAGACTTCATCGCCGCGCTCCGCGTGGACTGCGACGGGGTTTTCCCGACCCCGGAGGCGTGTATCTACTCACTGCAGGTACACGTGCGCGACGGCCGCATTCCGTGCCTGCCTCATATCGTCGTCGGGGACCGGCTGGAAAACGGCCAGTTTGTCCGCCCCCATTTCATCTGGTTGCTCCCCTACGGCAGCGCCGTCTGGCATTCGAAGGACGAACGGTGTCGCCAGGAACCGATCCGGCTCTTTGATGCCGTATGCCGCGGCTTGGCGGCGGCGCTGCTCGACATCGGCGCTGACCCCGCTGCGCCCACGATGACGATGCGGATGAAATGCCCGACGTCGCCGATCTGGCACACGATCACCCCGAACGCCGACGTCTGGCCCACGCTCTCGGAATACGCCGACCGCGTCGACACAGGCGTAAGTCGGCCAGTGCTCGCCCGTCGTGCCGCAGCTGTCCAGTCCGGCCTGGGGCTCACGGCATCGAACGCCATTTTCGACGCGCTCCGGACAGAAGGACAGCGCACCCTTGCCGAATGGCACTTCGGCACCGACAAGCGGATGCGCGGGACACGGGAGGCTCTTGCCGATCACCTTCATGAGGCGCTGACCGCCTTCGCGGAGAAGAGCGAGCTTTCCGATACGCAGGTCGGCTACGTGACGGGCAAGGTCGCCGACTACCTTGCGGCCAACTTCGATCCGTCCAAGCTGGAAAATCCGAGTGTTAATCGCGGCCGCCTGCTGGACGTCGTGGACGGTATGACGTCCGTCGCCGATCGACAGGCAGCGGGAGGCCGGCACGCCGCGAAGTCTAACGCGGATCGCACCATTTCCAAGCTTGTTGACGCTTACCGCTCGCTTTCAGCGGATGGCGTCGACGTCACGAAATCCGCCCTCGCCAAGGCCGCCCACGTTTCGCGGCGGACGGTCATCAATCGCTGGAATGATCTGGTGAAGGCGCTCGAACAGGGGTGTGAAAAACAGTGTATAGATAAAAAGGTACCCGCGATCTCGCACACCGATAAAACAGACCATGGAACTGCTCCTCGAACGGGATACCTGATCTTAATGGACGACAGTGACGAAGACAGCACTGCACTGGCCTGTCATGAAGCCTGGATAGCTTTGGAAGAAGGCCGTGTCCCGCGTCCGGAGATACTGAATGCGGTTTCGGCGTCAGTCGGTCCCGCGCCACCAGTTTCGGGTCGCTTTGCTGGCACTCCTGCGGCAGACGTCGATTCCCAAACCGCATGCGCGAATTCCCGCGTCATCCCCGGCACCGGGGAACGCTATGCTTGCCACTCCGATATGCTCATCTCCCGCTCAGACGCGCTTCGCGCATTCGGATGACCCACGGGTCATTTTGAATGACAAGGGTGCTGTACGGCCACGCATGCAGCCTCGTACAGCACTAATTTACGCTCCGATGGGTCTAACTACGTCTGAATCCATCTCCCAACCCTCACCGCAAAGCCTGCCAGCGTTCTCGCTTTGTCAACGACGGTGCCGTCCTCCTCTTCGTTGCGGCCCCTGCGGGGTGACTGCCGCTCCGAGCGCCGGCGCATGCGATGGCATCGGGACGGGGAACATCAAGGCCGCCCTGCGGGCGGGTTCGAAGCTAGGCCTGCGGCCCGCATCGAACAGGGAACAGGCCAAGCCAGAAAACCCGTAAAATCCGACCGATCCCGTTAACCGCACGTCCGGCACAACTCAACCATGCCGCGTTATCTCCTGGGCTCAATTCTCACGGAATGATATAAGAAAAGGCATAGAAAACAGGCCGAAAGGGAGTTCCAATGCAGATCAGAACGACAACCATTTCGGGTCTGACGTTTTCGGTTCAGGTCGAAGAAGTTAATCACCGCGATCAGTTCGGCGGCCTGATCTGCTACCTCGCATCCCTGTACAGGATCGACAACCGGACGTCTGCGCGTAGCCTGTTACGGCGCTCCCGCATCCCCGGAACCGCCGACGCCATGAAGCGCGAATTTCAGCGTGACGGCATCCAGGCGTTCCGACGCCTCGAAGCGACATCGTGACAGAAAAGGAAGACCCCATGCTCGCCCTCCCCATCCTGTCCCTGCCGGTCGCATTGGCGTCATTCGTGCTGCTGTACGTCATAGCAACCAAGGCACCTCACGCCGTGGAATCCGTCAATATCGTCGTCTGGTTCCTGCTGCCTGTGGTACTCGGATGGAAAATCTCACGGCGTCGTCATTGAATCAGAAGCAAAAAATTAAAGACCCCAGTCGGAGTCTTTAATTAATACAATCAATATCTTAGACAAAAAGAATCATTGCGAATCGAAAAGCGACTCGCTTATCTGAATGTGTCATCGCGACAGTGAGCAGCAGACCTTAGAGCAGCGAGACATCGGAGAAACAGGAAAACGGGCTTTGGCGCGAACGGCGAAGCTATGTCAACAGAAGGGCATCATATGCACAAAGAAACCCTCGTAAGCGCCGGCGTCTTCGGCGCATCGGGCGACATCAGCTTTCTCAAGCAACTTCCCGCGTTGCACGCGTTGCAGCGTGACGGCGACCGCAGGGGCAAGGAGATGAAGGAGCGGCGTCGGGGCGCATTTGTCTCGGAGCACAAGATCGGCGGAGCCGAAATCCACGTTCGTGAAGAATACGGACTCGACGGGCGTCATCGCTTCTACGTTATGACGGCGGCGGAACGCCTAAGCGACACCGCGGACTTCATCGAGTTCGACGGACTGAACTTCAACTGAACCTTCAGGAACAAAGGAGAATTTACATGGAGCTTCAACATCTGCCTTGGGCAAAGGACGACGACGTCTGCGGTGAAGCGGCAGGTTTCGCATTCGGCGATCGTTCCCTCGATCTCGTCGTCACATATTGCGCTGATGGGACATTCGCTTGGGAAGTGATCGACGACCTCTGCGCTGACGAGCGTATCGCATTCGGCACCGCTGCCAGCGTGGCCGAAGCCCGGCGCGCTGCCGAGGCCGCTGGACGTCGCACATTCATTCGCGCTGCCTGAAAAACTCACAGCGTGATTTCTGTTGCATGCAATCTCACGCCGTGAGATCGTTGTTGTATAGGGATAGCGAGGTAACATGTTGATAGACGAAACGCACTCCATCGACGTCGTAGAGTTCCCCGTCGACGCATTGAACGAGGGCAATGAGTATGTTGTCGCAGGAGCCAAAGGAGCAATACGAGAACTCGCTTCCATACATCGACAGCGTCAGGCAGCCTACGCGGCCAAGAATAGGCAGAAGGCGAAAGCCCTCCGCCGCCCCGACGCCCGCGCCGTTGCAGATGCCTATATGGCCGCTGTCGAAGGCGATGGGATGAAGCGGATAATACGCGCCTATATTTCGAAGCTCGCGCCGGACGCAGACATCGACGCCCGGAGCCAGGATATCATCGGCATCGTTCGAAACCTCGTCCGTCTTGGCCTGATCGAGAAGGGATTCGATAGCGACCAGATCAAGGACAAACTGACGTCCATGATCGCGGAATAACAAAAGGGCGACCCGAAAGCCGCCCTCTCAATCTGCTTGGCGGGTCAGCCAAAACAGGAATCTCATCGGTGGCCCCTTCGACGGTCTAGGGTTTCAAGGCCGATAACGATGAACGCCGGCACGGCGCAAAACACCGTCAGCGTAACCAGCGTGGCGGACAGGTGTGCCAGTCCCGCAATCCCGCATCCGACTGCTAGACCGAACCCGAGCGCCGTCCAAAGAACCGTCTTCTTCATTTCGCCTTGCCTCCCTTTGCAAGCATCGTCACACCAGCTTTCGGCAATAATCCGCGTCCGGCAAGACCGAGCATTCCGCCGATAGCGCCAGAGGCGATACTCGATTCCCCCGCTGTTCCCGGCAGGCCGAGCCAGCCGAGAACACGATCCGGCAAGGCCCACGACTGCCCGAACAGTTTCAGGCTGACGTACCATGTCAGGTAAAGCTGGATGATGGACATGAACAGGAAACCGATGAGGCCGACGACTGCGCCGCCGGTCTGCGCCAGGAAAGCCGTCGCCCACATCGCGTCCATCGTCCGGAGAACGATGTCGAAAACCGGGTATGAGCCGCAGTAAGCAAGGATTGCGAGAGAAGGACGCAGGAAGACGTTCACGGTCAGCATCAAGCCCATTCGGACGCCTTCGCTCGCGAAGTCATCGCCACCCTCCATTTTCATCCACTTCAGACACCACAACGGCAGCGCGATCATCGCTTCCAAGAGGGCGGCAACGAGCGCGATGCCGGCGGCCAATACGAAAAGAAACGGAAGGATCGGGATCACATAGGCACGCAAGCCGCCGATGAACATCAGCCCGCCGATAGCCCAGTTGCCCCACCCGAGCAGAAAATCGGCTGCCCCTCCAGCGCCGACCGCAGACGAAAACCAGTTCGAGGACGCCACCATCAACGTGGCACCAGCGGCGATTGCCGTCCAGGCGATCGATAGCATCGCGTGTCCCGACGAAATCAGGTTTGACATCGCGTCCCCCGATCCGGCAGATGAGGACGCGCCCCATTCGGCCAGTCCCCGCGAGATCGGCGCGAGGAGCTTCACCAAGAAGGTCGATCCCTCGTCGCCCGCCGCCGCGAAATCATTGGCCGAAAGGTTGGCTCTGTCGGCTTCGCCAGACACCTGTAGACGCAGCACCTCAAAGGCCCGATCGAGCGCCAGCCCGAAGTCTCCGTCAGTCCTCGGCGCGACATCCTCGGGCATCTCGTTTGTCATCGCCGTCGTCAGTTCACTGATCTGGCCGAGCGCACGGAAATACGAGCCGGCCGAAAGGAATCCTTCCTGTTTGGCGTTCTCAATTAGCCTGGAGCGCGACGTCGCTTCCACCGTCGCCGCCTCTATCCTGGCAGCTTCGGAAATCTTCGCGTCGAACGCTGCTCCGCGGGTTCGGATATCCTGCACGATCGTCGAGGACAGAACCTTGCCCGAAATCGCCCTTGTGACGGCGTCGGCGGACGACACCCCCGACGTCTCCGCCGCCAGCTCCGCATACCGCTTCGCCTCGACCCTGTAAGCGGAAATGATTTCCGCGACCGCCTCACGGCGTGCGGAAGAAAACGCCGGTCTGTCATCAGGTATCGTGTACGAGAAATGCCCGCATGTCGGGCCGTAGCTCCATGTCAGCTTCTGGGCATAACCGGGAATGCCGAGACCGGAAATAGAGCCGGCCGGTTCTGGCGACGGTGCGTGCCACCCCCATAGCTTGCCCGCCTTGTTGTAGACGGCGGCGCAGATTTCATGGCGGAGGATTGACATCGCGACCGTTGACCCTGCGGACGACACTGGCAGGATCGTCGTCTCCCCCGACGCCACCGTCTGGACGAAGACACCCCATGACGCGTCGGCGAGATTTATCCCGCCGCGGGCGACGACGTCGCGCAGCAGGTAGTGGGCGGGTGAGAACCCCGTCGACGGCAGCGGCAGGAGGAGACCCGCGCCGACGATCACGCGGAGCGGTGTCCATATCTGGTGCCAGCGGTCGCCCAGCGCCTTGCCCGTGTACGCAGACTGCACGATCCCGGAGACGGTGCTGTATGCGATCAGTACCGCGCAGAAGGCGAAGAGAGTCGACGTAAACACCTGGAGCGTCCGCCCCCAAGCCGACGTCGCGTCGGAAGGAAGGACGGCGGTCACGAGACGCCACGCCAGATTTGTCGAAACAGGTTCGGCGAACAGGTCGATCATGGTTTCCCTCCGGGCGGCTTCGGCCCCGCCGTGCCGTTTCCTGTGTCCGGACCGTCAGGCACGACGTCGGTTTTCGTATTCGTGATTTCGGAGACATCCTCGAGATCGAGCGCCTTCTTTTCCGCCTCGGTCGCAACGACCGGCACGGGTGGAAATTCAAGACGTCGAGGCGAATGAGGCTTGTTCGACGTCGCCGATCCTGCCTTTCCCGCGCTGCCCTTGTCGCCGTCGCCGCCCGTGCCCGTGGCGGCGTCCGAAGCCAGCAGCGCGACGTCGGGTGCAAGGTCTTGAATTTCGGACTTGCGATCAAGGATAGCCTGCCCCAGCGCTGCCATTTCCGGGAGCGTGTGCCAGATGGCCGCCAGCCACGGGCGGGCGCATGGCTGCATGTCATACTCCCGGAGGACCCGCAGACGGAACCGAACGCGCTCTTCCAGCGTCCGCCAGCCTTGCGGCTCACCGCATGAGGCTAGTTTTTCAAGATACGCCAGGAGCGCGGGCGACTCCCGCTCGAGAAAAGCCTGCCGATGGTGCGTTGGCCTGCCGCGAATCAGCAGACACCAGCGTACGATGTCCACTGCCGCCCCGTGGGCGGGGTCGAGCCGCAGCATCTGCATGTCCCAAAGTATCCTGCGCGCGTTCTGCCAGAAAATCTCCTCACCTGTCGTCATGGCGTCATCCCTCCCGGTGCCGGCGTCGGCTCGTCGAGCGCGGCGGCCAGCGCGCGCGACAGTTGGCGGATTTCCTGTTGGGCCGAAGCCAGCCGCTGCCCCTGCTGCCGGAAAGCATGACGCTGATCGGCAGCCTGTTTCTCAGCATCACGCTGTGAGTTTCTTGCCTTCGTCGTTTCGGCCCTGGCCTTGGCCACCGCAGCCGTTGCCGCCGCCATCTCGGACGCAAATTCTTTTCGGACGCTCTCACGCAGTGAGGCCTCACGAACGCCATCGAGAACAGCCCGCACCGTACCGCCCATGCCTTTGAATCGGTCTGCCGAGGCCTTAGCCGCTGCGGCCTCAGCCTTGATCGCGGCGACCTTTCGTTTTGTTTGATCGATGTATGCGCGACCCTTGGCTTCAACGATGGCAGCGCGCTCCACGGCCTGCTTCAGCGCCGCCGCCTGAGCCTTCTCGGCATGCCATTGCGCTCGCGTCAGACGGCGTTTCCCGGCACCCAGACGCGTGAGGCCAGCGGGGATCGCCACTTTCTGGTGATAATCATCGAGCCATGCCCTCATGCCCGCGACATAGGCCCGGTCGGCCCTTTTCCCCATCGCCTTCTTGTCCTCGCCGGGAAGCGGACCGGCGGCGAGAACAGCATTCTTGGCCGGATATCCGGGATGCAAAAGGCCTGCCCGCATCTCCATGTCGTCGGGCAGCAGGTATGCATGGAGGTGCGGATGGCTTTCATCGGTGTGCCGGATGACTGAAACCAGCCTGTCCCCGTATTGCTCCAGAAGCCAGGCAATCGACCGCTGTTCCCAGTCGGCGACATCTCGACGGACATTCGCGCTTGAGCGATAGTCGTCCATACTCACGGGGTGAGAGAAGATCAGGCCGGCGAGCGTGTTCTGGTCCTTGCGGATCGCCTTGAGCGACGTCTTGCCTGTCTTGTCCGTCCTCGACGTCTTGGCCGCGGCAGCCCGTTCGTCGTGCAGCGCCCTTACCTCGTCTGCACCGAGGCCGTAGAAAAGTTCAGGGGGCTTCGGCGAAGGCACATGCACCGATGCCGAGGGCACCCGTGAAACCTCATCGAAAATGTAATCGGTGGTCCGTCCCGCTTTGCCGGAACGGCTGTAGAGCTCGATACGCACGAACTGGTAGGCCAAGGAAAACACTCAGGCGAATAGCCCGAGTCTGCCTGCCGGCGGTCAGGAAAACAAAGTGAAAATAAACTGTATAGACCGAATACAGCTTATCACGGCGTTCTAAGCATCGGCTCTCCGCAGGTTTTTTGTTCACTCAAGACAGACTTTAGCCTGCAATACTTATCACTCGCCGTGTGGATACGACATCAATCCCGATTTCGTCTACCTTGGCCGCAAACACATGCTCAAATAGCTTATGGGCTTCCAGGGAGCCACACGATAGGAGCCCTGCCGCTTCGGCACCCCCTCGGGCTCAGAATCCCCGATTGGGTGCGAGGTGGCGGTAATGGCAGCCATTGGGCCAGGTCCATCGTGGCTCGGCATATTCATGGCATCCGCACAACGAAACTCTCAAGCCCGAAACATTTCGGTCTCACGGACGAGCCTCTGTGGCGATCGACGCTCTTCACCTCACACAACTTAGGAACGTCAGCAATATTCGATAAGCAGGCTCGTAGGCGGCAAACGCTTGCGGGGAGGGCTGCAGTTCGCCGTGCAACAGGGTATTTCGAAGGCCATAAATCACTTCGATCAGACCTTCAAACAATTGTTGGTCGCTGCATTGGAATGTTACGTCACTCGCCACGATCTCGGCACCACCTTCGGCAAAGAGATCGGTCAATGGGCGCGGGTTGCAGCGATTGAAAACTCCTAGCAATGTTGCTCTTTGCGCGGCGGATAGCCATGCAAACTGTGCATGACCTTGGAGCGCGTCAACATCAAATCCCGCCGTCTGAATCGTCGCTCGCACATTCGCGGGATTGGCGATGGACTTGACCGTACATTGCCAACCGCCGTTCGCCCTTTCCACCAAGTAACGTAGCCCATAGCTGTCCGAGCTCTGCGGGAGTGGTGCGCCCTGACCTATACAGACGGATCGAAACGAAATGCGTTCCACAACGTCTTCCTCCCGCGTTACCTCTATATGAAAACCATCCAAACAAACATGGAGGTCGCGGATCAGCAGTTTGAATTTTTGCGCGGGTTCGCCGTCTGGCGCGATGTTGCCGTGACCATCGCGCTGCAGTGGGCGCAGAAGTGGCATGATCCCGCTACGAACTTGATTGGGTTGGGTCTTTACGAATCGAAGCCCGTCACGATCTTTGCGTGACCCAGAAGCGTGTCGATACCAAGCATTAAATGCAGCCCAGGCTTTGACGAAGGGGCCGATGTAGTCGATTTCGGCGCGGTTCATCCAGTCAGCAGCGTGTGGAGGCAGGGCCATCAGGTTGCCCTCTCTACTTGGTCAAGGTAGGCCATGGCGGCGGGTTCCCCGTCTTCAATCGCAATCTCGACGGCGCGCTTCGCCGCCTCCAATAGTTCATTGGCGCGGCGTTCTTCATCGAATGCGGACAGGATTGCGGCTCTTACCGACTGCTGCACCGTATCCGGTGCGTCCCAAATCATGATCCGAGCAATGTCGGTCGGGTAAAGTTCGATCTGTCCTGACGACCCTTTGATGTGCCGCTCGATCTGCCACTGCCCAAGCGGGCTGTTCAGGAATACCGACAAATACACGGGGTCAATCGCATCCGTCCGTAGCACTGTTACATGATTGTCTGGCAGTGCCCGTTTTTGATGCAGATACGGTGCGGTTCGGCCAATGGTTCCAACCCCTGTACCATTCAGGAGAACGTCGCCAGTCTCAATGATAACTGGTGAGCCGCTTTCCGTGGCGGTTCTGTTATCTTCAAGGATCACATGATGGGTGCGAACATGCTTTGAGTTGATAACAGGCAAGCCAGTTTCATCATACTGGGGCTGCCTACCCCGTGCATTGACGGAGAGGATTGTGCCTAGTTCGACTGAACCGCCAGTGGCTTGAAGCCTGTCTGCCACCTCGGCAAATAAGGGCCTGAAATACTGCGCATCGAACCTGCCTGAAGCGAAGACCTCACACGCACGGGCGGTGTAGGCGAGCGGTTCGGGCGGAGTCCAGTTGGCAAGGCCGAGGGCGGCGAGCAAGACCTGTTCGGCGGCCTGCACTGTCGAGGCTGCTTCGACCTCCATCTGCACCGATCTGTCGATAACTGCATCAACGCGACCTTCGAGAGCGCCGAAGCGGGGAATGAGCATGTCTGCCAAATACGGCGGGGCAATGTGCGGCTGGCCAGCGCCGTAGCCACCCCTAAGAACAAGCGGCTTGCCCTTCGCACACTCAAGGAAGCTGCTTAGGTATCCAGATGGAATTGATGGTTCCCGCAATACGAGAATATCAGCACAGGCGAACGCCTCGAAGTCCTGCTTCCATGGCGAGGCTTGGCCAAAGTTCGCGCCTGTCCGCGTAACAAGAACGTCATTCCTATTCAGCTTGTTTCGAGCAACCACCGAGCGCAATTGCGAGGGCATGAAACGCGGGTCCGACATTTCAGCGCGGTTGGACCGAACGTTTTTCGCCATAACGGTGAGGAGACCCTCATCTTCATACTCGCGCACCACTTCAATAGGATGCTGAATTTTTTTGCATAAATCGCGCAAGGGGTCGTGTCGAGCACGCCGAATTTCTTTCAATGCCATCATCGCTGGCCGAGAAAAGAATTCTGCGTCGAAGCGCAATCCGGGGTTCAGGTCTCCCACGGCGGATAGCCGCAGTATCGACGCTTCAAGCCCCTTCAACAGACCGCTCAGGCGGCCTTGGTCGAAGGGGCGACCGGAAAAAAACTGAAGCCCTCCTTGCGAGCGAATTCCTCAAAGGCTTCCGCAACCCCATCGCGGCCCGGAATGATCTCGGCACCCGGTCCCATGGCATCATGACGGAACAGGTCATGTTCAACTATGAAGTGACCATGGTCATCCCTTAGGACATTGCCGTCAGCGTCACGCCGGTAGACCTTACGGCCCGAGTTATCGACGCTTTCCACCTGCTGCGTGGCAAAGAAGATGTCGTAATCTTCGACCTTCGGGCACAGCGGCCCCTTCGCTGGATCGTCGTTCCATTTCTGCACCAGCAAGACACTGGTCTTGGTGCCAGTGTGCGGCTTGAAGGTGTTCGGGTGCAGCCCCACCACGGCGAGGATGCGGCAGCGTTCCATGATGAACTCGCGCATCCGCTTGTCGGACGAGTTGTTGAACCGCCCTTGCGGCAGGACAACGGCCATCCGCCCTCCGGGCCGAAGGAAATCAAGATTGCGTTCGACAAACAGCAGGTCACGGGCGACGGCGGTTTCGCGCTTGCCGTTGGCCTTTTCGGCCAGATCATAGGGCGCGAGCATGTCGGACTGCTTGATGTCCCCAGCGAAGGGCGGGTTCGCCATCAGAACATCAAAGCCGAAGCTGCGATAACTGGGGCTGTCCGCCGCCTCGCCCTTTTCCTTCATGCGGAGCTTGCGCAAGCGCCGCCAGCCGTCGCCGTAAGTGTCGAGCCATTCGTTCTGCTTGGCGGTCTCGTCCCATTTCGTCCAGTCGAGCGTGTTCAGGTGCAGGACGTTGGTTTCGCCGTCCCCTGCGATCAGGTTCAGGCAGCGTGAGACGCGGACGCTCTTCTCGTCAAAGTCGATAGCGAAAACGTTGTCGCGCACATAGTCGATGCAGCGGGGCGGCTTTGCCTCCATGGTGAAAAGGTGGCTTTCCTCGCGCCCCATGGCCCGCATGATCTGCCGCCAGACATGGAACATGCTGTGCACGGTGAACCCCGCAGAGCCGCAGGCGGTGTCGATCACCGTCTCGCTCTCTTTCGGGTTCATCATCTTGACGCACATGTCGATCACCCAGCGAGGGGTGAAGTACTGGCCCTTTTCACCCTTGGACGATTTGGAGACCAAGTATTCAAAAGCGTCGTCAATCACGTCGAGGTTGGAATTGAACAGCTTCCATTCTTCCAGCGAGCCGACGCAAACTTGCAGGTGGTCGGGCGACAGGCGGATGCGTTCATCGTCAAGGAAGACGCCGGGCCACTTCCTTTTGGCTTCGTCGAACAAGCTCTGGATCGCCACCTTTAGCTGCGCCGCCGTGTTCTGGTTGCGGAACCGCAGGGCATTGCCCAGCCGGTGCGAGTTCATCTCGTCATAAAGCTTGGTGAAGATCAGCTTGAAGACTTCTTCGAAGACATCGACCCCGGCATTGGCCAGAACTTCGTCTTCCATGTCCTCGATCAGATCGCGCAGAGAGCGGGCGAACTTGCCTTCCTTCACCCGTTCTTCTTCAAGGTCGATCAGGGTCTGGATGGTCCAGGGCTGATCCACGACCTGTTCGATGGTCTGATCTGCGCGGGGCAGTTCGTGGATCGGCATAAAGTAGTTGGGGTTCTTGCGATGCCAGACCTCGGCCAGAATGCCGTCGCTCCACACGGCAAGCGGTGCGCCGGTCGCGTGGGAGTAGGACCGAAGCTGTTCTTTGCCGTCCTTATACTTGGCCTGCTTCACCTCGACGATGATATACGGGACGGTCGGGCGGTCAGCGTCGAAAACCACGATGTCGGCCCGTTTGGAACGGTCGCGCCCGAAGGTGATCGGGTATTCGATGGCGATGCGCGAACGTACATAACCGAGTTTGTCGATCAGGCGGGCCAGCCAAAGCTGGCGAGTCCGCTCCTCGGGTTTAAGCTGCACTTCCTTGTCGCGGACAAGACAAGTCACATAGAGCACCTGCTTGCCACGGCTCTCGCGAATAACCACTCTTTCATCAAGTGCCCGGACTTCTGCCTCAGAGAATAGAACGAATTCGCTGAACTCAGACGTAATCATGTTCATTCTAGGTGTCTCGCCCATTCTAGCGCCGCTTTCCCCGCCTCCGGGCGTTCGGCTTGTCGGTGCCTGTTTCTATCCTCCGGGTCGCACACATAACAAGGGAATCTATAGCCATTTTCCGAATTTGCTGAGTATGCCGCGAGATGCGATAGCCGCGCTCCCTGAGCATTCATATTGGGCAGCAAAAAGGATGTGGATGCCTTGGAAAACAAAATGTAACTGGCGAATTTTGCGCGGTGGGAAGTTTGACTGTGTCCAGCTTTGAAAAATAGCTCCAGTCGAGACAGGAGACTTTTTCGCGCAGGTTCACGTTCTGGCGGAAGCGGAAAGCACAACGTTCGACGACTAGCGGCCATACGACCTTATTGAACCACATGAGGAGGTCGCATTCCCTCCATGAGTTGGCGTCTTCAATTCAAAACGCCCGGAGGGCTCTAATCGCGACAACGGCTAAAAATAGTCGAGACTGTTCCAGATATGTTCCAAAAGGCCTGAAGTCCGCATTTAACAACACAATGACAAAATTGCCGTTCGCGCAAACCCATGAAAATATTAATAAAAAATGGTACGGTTGGGGGGTCTCGAACCTCCGACCTCAGGTGCCACAAACCTGCGCTCTAACCAACTGAGCTACAACCGCACAAGCGAACGCGTCGCTGCGGGGTGATTAAGCGCAGAGACGGGAATTTGCAAGTGTTTTTCCGGCAAGCCGGGCACAAAATCCGGATATCCCCAGCTCCTCTTCGGGCAATGCGCAGCTGCCGCATTCTCGCAAGAGAGTGCTCCTGAACGCAAACAAGCCGTCCTCCCTAATGGGAAGACGGCTCTTATTGCGTACGGAAAACACTGATGCGGGCGGCTGGCGTGGCGAAATCGCGGATCGCTTGTCCACCTCGCGTCACCGCGTCAAAGGCTATCGCGAAGATGATCCCCGCACCTTTTGGCGTATCGTCTTAGAGCGAGAAGGCGGACATGGCCTTGCGGGCCGCCTCGGTGGAGGGCTTGGCGACGCGTTCGGCGACCGACTTCGTGGTTTCCTGCAGCGCCTTTGCCTGTTCCAGCGAGGTTTCCACCTGCCGGCGCAGAAAGGCGCTCTGCAGTTCCACCAGCTCGGAAACCGAGCGAATGCCGAGCAGGGCTTCGAAATGGGAGAGCGTGGCGTCGGCATTGGCGCGCACGGCTTCGATCGTCTTCAGGCCGAGCTCGATGCTGCCGCTGCGCGCCTGTTCAAGCGTCGTTTCCAGCGTCTTGGTCTGCTCTTCTGCCAGCGCCTTGAACTTCTGCGCCGCATCGCGCGATTGGCTCATGCTCTTTTCCGCTGCATCGCGGAAGCCGGCACCGAGCTTGTTCGGGTCGAATGCGGAAAAGCCGAAAACATCGGCGGGCGTCGTTTGGGCAGCTGTCTTGGTTACCATGGTCATTTCCTCCTTCGAAACTTCGGCCGACGCAGAACGTCACCGCATGAAAGGGGATATAGCACCATTTATGTTGCGGTGCAACATTATTTTGCAACGCAGTAATATACGCTGCCATGTTAACCTTGGCGGGCGAAACACAAGGCCGATCAGGGCGATGGCTGGACCCAAAGGGGCGGGACCGGTATTAATAGCTTGTTAAGAATTGGGAGGGTCAAACCTCCCTGCTCCACCTCGCCCTTCGTTTTCCGTGTCTGAAGTTCAAGCCGATGCCCGCGACATCCTATCCGTTCATCGACATTGCCGTTCACGAGCGTGTGCGCGTGCATTTTGCCCGCGGCGAAGCGGCTGTGCTGTTTTCGCCCGACATGCGTCAGGTTCTCTGGTCGAATGGCGAGGGTGCGGCGCTGTTTTCCGGCGGATCGATCTACGATTTCCTGGAAGCCGGACCTCCGGCCGGCGATGTTGCCTTCCGGCAGATGGCGGCCGCGGCGCGCGCGCTGGCGCAGCCGGGTGACCGGCGCGGCTTCACCATGCGCGTGGGGGCCGGCTTCCGCCGTGTCACGGTCCAGGCGAGCGTCGAGCTGATCCTGTTGAAAGACAGCGAGCGCGCCGTGCTGTTCACCGCACCGCGCGCCGGCGCATCGCTGTCCAACGCGCGGGCAGCGGAGCGGATGATCGCCGGGCTGGAAGATCCCGATACGCATATGGCGGTGCTGGACGGCGACGGTGGCGTCCTAGCCGCCTCCGCAGGCTTTACGGCACTGGGCATGACGGCGGACACGCGTCGGCTTTTGGTGCGCGCCGCCGCGCGCGATGCCGGATGGCTGATCAAGCGCCCGGTGCCGACCGGCAAGGGCCATCTGCCGGCCGCCATCGGCCGCATCAGCGACGATCCGCCCTTGAGCCTGTTGCTGGCGGTCGAAACGATCCTCGGCCATCTCGATGCCATGCCGGATTTCGATGGCCCTGCTCAGCCACAGCGCCCGGTCGAGACGACCAATGTCGAGGCTGCCCCGTCGCATGCCGCAACCGCTCCTCTCGTGGCAGCAGCGAATACGGCAGAGCAGGCGGTGGAGGCTGACGACGGCGCCGGGGCCGCGACAGATCCGCAGCACGGTCGAAACAGCGAAACCGACGATCTGGTCCAGGAGCCGCTGCAGAGCACGCTCGACACATCATCGCGCGCCGAAGCCTTGGACGCGCCAAAGGCGTCGGCCGGTCCTGACATGCCCGTGGACGATGTGCTGTTGGAGGGGAGCAGCGAGACCGCCGAAAACCAGGCATCCGTGCCGGACGCGCCGGCTGAGGGTGAAGCGCGTGCGTCCGAGACCTCCGATCCTGCCGGTCTCTTGAACAGGTCGGCAGACGAAACCCCGGACTTGGATGCGCCCGGCGATGAACAGGCCGTCTTGCCTGCACGAGAGACCGCTGAGGACGATCAGCAAAGCGAGAGCATGCAGAACGCAGACGCTGCCGCCTTGATCGACCTGGCTGCAGACGCGCCGGCACGTCCGCCGCAGGATGAGTTGTCAGTCGACCCCATGCCAACGTCTTCGGACGATCGGTCCTCGAGCGAGGATGAACCGCGTCTGCCTACGACCCTGGCCGAAGCGCTGATGGCCTATGAAAGCCAGAGGGCGGAAGAGGTCGAAGATCGAGACGGGCCATCCGATGCGCAAGGCGAAAACGCCGTGGTGCATCAGGATAGCGTTGCGAAAGACGATGGCGCACAGGCGGAGACGGCTCTTGCGCAGGACGACCCGGCAGGGCCGATTTCAGAGGTCGTCGAGCCTGCCGCATCGGAGGTGCTGACAGGGGAGATGGACGACCGCTCGCCCACGGCTGCCTCCGGAGGCTTTCGTTTCGATCCCGCTTTGCGCACGGTGCGTTTCGTCTGGAAGATCGACGCGGATGGCCGTTTTACCGAGATCTCCGAGGAATTCGCCCAGGCCGTCGGCCCGAAGGCTGCGGATGTGCTTGGCCTGCTGTTCGTCGATCTGGCCGCGTTGCTGGACCTCGACCCGCAGGAAACCATCGCCAGCCTTCTGGCGCGCCATGACACCTGGTCGGGCAAGACGATCTATTGGCCGGTTGAAAGCCATAGATTGCGGGCACCTGTCGATCTGGCCGCCCTGCCGACCTATTCGCGCGAACGCGCCTTCGACGGCTTTCGCGGTTTCGGCATCGTCCGCCTGGCCGATGCGATCGAGGACACGAGCGGCATCGGACCCATGATCGGCGCCCTGGACGGCACGCTGGCATCGCTGACCGAAGCGAAGACGCAGACGCTCGCGCAGGACGCCGCCGACGCCGAGACCATTGATGAAGTGGACGGACTGGATTGGCTCGATGTCACCGAGGATGCCGCGCCGGCACCCTTGAGCAATACGGACGGAGAGGCAAACAGCGGCACCTCGGACCGCGAGGACTTCCCCGCTTCAGACGATGAAGCTGAGGCGGATGCCGAAGACCTTCTTGTATTTAGGACGGATGACCAGGCTATTGCATTTGAGGACGAAGCCCCGGTTGCAGGGCACGCGGACAGCGCGGATGCGGCGCAGGGTAGCGTCCAAAATGGCGACGAAGCGGATCTCGACCAAGATGACGGTCACGCGAATCCGGCCGACCGCCCGCATGGCGACACAGTGCACAGCGCCTTGCCGGAAACCGACGAGAAAGCAGGCGAGCCCGCCGGCGCTGAACCGCGCGCCGATCTCGGCGACGAGCGGACTGCGGCGCAAGACGACCAGCCGGCTGCTGACGAAACCGACGACCCCTTCCGTGGCGAGCGACCAGCTTTGCGGATCGTAACGCCTGCGCCGCCGGAAGATGACCGGGTCGTGCATCTTCAGGATCATCGGCGTGCCGTCGATGGGCTCAGCCGCAGCGAACAGGCCGCGTTCCGCGAGATCGCCCGCCAGCTTGGCGAGGCCTTCGGTGCCCCGCAGGCGGATTTGGCCGAGGAACCCGGCGCGCAAATGACGCCGCAAACGCAGAACGAGCAGGCAGGACCGACACAGGCGACGACTGCGCATTTCGGGCCGACGGCGGGCGAAGGCCCGGTGCTGACGGCAGAGATCGTCGATCCGCAGACGGTCGCGATCCTCATTCACAATGGCGAGGATCTGCTGCACGCCAATCCTGCCCTGCTGATGCTGACCGGCTATGGATCGCTGGCCGAACTGATCGGCGAAGGCGGGCTTGAGGCCCTTTTCGTCGGCGAGGATGATGGCCTGGATGACGTGCCGGCCGGTGCGGTGATGATGATCCGCAATGATGGCCGCCTCGTGCCCGTGTCGGCCCGGCTGCAGAGCGTGCGCTGGGAAGATCGGGGCACCGTGCTGATGCTGGCGCTGTCCGCGCTCGATTCCGACCCGCCAAAGGGCAATGGCCAGACGTCGCTCCACGCGGTTTCCCAAAGCCAGCCGGCCCCGGTCCTCAAGCCGGCCTCAGCGGATGACGCTGCGCAAAGCACGCCGTCATCGATGGACGAGACGCCTGCCCACGCCGACAGCGACGCAGAGATTAGCCGACTGCGCATCGAGGTGGACGAACTCAGCGCGATTCTCGAAACGGCGACGGACGGCGTCGTCGTGCTCGGACCGGAAGGCGAGATCCGCTCGCTCAACCGCTCGGCCAATGCGCTGTTCAATTATGACGACGAGGACATTCGCGGAAAGCCCTTCGCCATGCTCTTCGCCCATGAAAGCCAGAAAAGCGTGATCGACTATCTGGCCGGGCTTGCCGGCCATGGGGTGGCGAGCGTGCTCAATGATGGGCGCGAGGTGATCGGGCGCGAGGCTTCCGGCGGCTTCATTCCGCTGTTCATGACCATGGGCCGGCTCTCCTTTTCCAAGGGCTATTGCGCCGTCATCCGCGACATTACCCAGTGGAAGCGCACGGAAGACGAGCTGCGTAACGCCAAGCGGGCCGCCGAAACCGCCAATGCGCATAAGAGCGAATTCCTCGCTCGTGTGAGCCACGAGATCCGCACGCCGCTCAACGCCATCATCGGCTTTTCCGACATGATGGCGAGCGAGCATTTCGGCCCGATCGGCAATCCGCGCTATGTCGAATATGCCGGCGATATCGGGCGGTCCGGCCGCTATGTCCTGGATATCGTCAACGACCTGCTCGACATTTCCAAAATCGAAGCCGGCGAGATGGAGCTCGACTTCGCGGCCGTTCTGCTCAATGAGGCCGTGGCGGAGGCCGTGGCGCTCGTTCAGCCCCAGGCCAATGCGCAGCGCGTGATCATCCGCACCTCGCTGTCTTCCGCCGTGCCCGGCGTCGTGGCCGATCAGCGCTCGATCAAGCAGATCGTGCTCAACATCCTGTCCAACGCCATCCGCTTCACCCCTGCGGGCGGCCAGATCGTCGTCTCGTCATCCTATGAACAGAATGGCACGGTGACCCTGCGCATCCGTGACACAGGCGTCGGCATGACGCGCGGCGAGCTGGAACAGGCGATGAAGCCTTTCCGCCAGGTGACGACGGGCACCCGCGCGCGCGGCGACGGCACGGGCCTCGGCCTGCCGCTGACCAAAGCGATGGTGGAGGCCAACCGCGCCAATTTCGCCATTTCGTCCGCGCCCAATGAGGGCACGCTGGTCGAAATCGCCTTTCCGCCGCAGCGGGTTCTGGCGGAGTAGGCAGCCACACCTGCTCGGGGGCTTAAGGCGCAGCGCGATCCTCAATTGCGTCGCGTTGCTTGCGAGCGCACCCCAGCCTAGCGTCAATGATCCCCCTCACCCTTCCCTCTCCCCGCTGGGGAGAGGAGGCTTGTGCCCCGAGCATCCGTCTGACGATGGAGCGCGCTCCGCTCTCCTACATGGCTTGAAGGATGAGTCCCGTACCTCCCTTTTCGCGAGCTGGCGAACGCACGAGGCAGGTCGTCGGCGCACTGGGCTAATCCTTCAGCGCCGGCAGATCGGCAAAGAGGTCCAGCGCCTCCGGATTGGCGAGCGCCTCCTTGTTCTTCACAGGCCGGCCATGCACCACCTCGCGCACGGCAAGTTCGACGATCTTGCCGGACTTGGTGCGGGGAATATCGGCGACGGCGACGATCTTGGCGGGCACATGGCGCGGCGAGGCACCGGAGCGGATGCGGCTGCGAATGGCCTTTTCCAACGCTTCGGTGAGGGTCACCCCCGGCGCAAGCCGAACGAACAGCACCACACGCACGTCATCGTCAAAATCCTGACCAATGCACAGCGCCTCGGCCACTTCCTCCATCTGCTCGACCTGATTGTAGATCTCGGCCGTGCCGATGCGCACCCCGCCGGGATTGAGCGTGGCATCCGAGCGGCCATGGATGATCAGCCCGCCATGTAGGGTCCATTCAGCAAAATCGCCATGGCACCAGATGTTGTCGAAGCGTTCGAAATAGGCCGCGCGATATTTGGTGCCTTCAGGATCGTTCCAGAACATGATCGGCATGGAGGGAAAGGCCTTGGTGCAGACCAGCTCGCCCTTTTCGCCCCGCACGGGATGGCCGTTCTCATCGAAGACATCGACGGCCAGACCAAGCCCCGGCCCCTGGATTTCGCCGCGCCAGACCGGCTTCAGGGGATTGCCGAGCACGAAGCAGGAGACGATGTCCGTACCGCCGGAGATCGAGGCGAGCTGCACATCCGGCTTGATGCCCTGATAGACGAAGGAGAAGCCTTCCGGCGATAGCGGCGAGCCGGTCGAGGTCACGAGCCGGAGTTGGCTCAGATCATGGCTCTGGGCCGGCACGATCTCGGCCTTGCGCACCGCGTCGATATATTTGGCCGAGGTGCCGAAGACGGCAAAGCCAGCGCTTTCGGCATAGTCGAACAGCACGCGGCCATCGGGATAGAAGGGCGAGCCATCATAGAGGCAAAGCACGGCGCCGCAGGCAAGGCCGGAGACCAGCCAGTTCCACATCATCCAGCCGCAGGTGGTGAAGTAGAAGAGCTTCTCGCCCTCCTCGATGCTGCAGTGAAAGCGATGCTCCTTCAGATGCTGCAACAGCGTGCCGCCGGCCGAATGGACGATGCATTTAGGAACGCCCGTGGTGCCGGAGGAGAAGAGAATATAGAGCGGATGGCTGAAAGGCAGCCGCACGAAGCTGAGCGGCGCCGGCGCGAAGGGAGCGGTGAAGGCATCCAGCGTACGCCCGTCGGCCAGGCGCGCGGCGAGCGCCGGTGCATCGCCCGCATAGGGCACGACGAGCACCGGGCAGCCGAGCTTGCCGGCGATCGCCGCCACCTTGTCGGCGACATCCTGGCGCTTGCCATTGTACCAATAGCCATCGCAGGCGACGAAGAGCTTCGGCTCGATCTGGCCGAAACGGTCGAGCACACCCTGCTCGCCGAAATCGGGCGAGCAGGACGACCAGACGGCCCCCAGCGAGGCGGTCGCCAGCATCAGCGCCAGCGTCTCCGGCAGGTTCGGCATCATCGCCGCTACCCGGTCGCCTTCCCCGATGCCGAGCGCGGCAAGCGCCTGCTGCAGGCGCGAGACCTCTTCGCGCAATCGGTCATGCGACCAGCGGGCTTCGGCCTTGTCCTCGCCGCGAAAGAGGATCGCATCGCCCGCGCCGGAGCCGCGCAACAGATTTTCCGCAAAGTTCAGCCGTGCCTGCGGGAAGAAGCGCGTTTGCGTCATATGGCCTTCATCGACCAGCAGGGTCTCTCCCTTTTCGCCGATCACGCCGCAAAAATCCCAGACCGCCTCCCAGAACAGCCCACGCTCGGCCACCGACCAGGCCTGAAAGGCATCGACGCCAGCGAAATGCACGCCGTGCCGCGCGGCGCAATGCGCCATCAGGCGGGTCAAGGGCGCCTTGGCAATGCTCTCAGGCGAGGGCACCCAAAGCGGCGCTTCCGTTGCGGCATGGGTCACGCTGTCGGGCTGCATGTCGTCATCCTCCCCAGGGCCACATCGCCGGCACTCATGCCTGGCTGCCGCGGCCGATCCTTCTTCGCGTCCGTGAGCCAGGCTGCGCATCGCCCTGCTCTGAAACAGAGCCCGCGTATGAAAGCGGATGGGACGCTGCGCTGCAAGGTGGAAAGCAGGCTATAACCCAGGCGGCAGCCATTCTTGCGCGGCCGATCCGCCAAGATCGCCTGCCGTGGCAGGATGCTCAGCCCCCAGCGGCGGCCGGCGGCGGATCAACCGTGCGGACCATGCTTTCGGCAAAGGCGGCGCGCTCGTCCTTTTGACGCTGCAACTCACGCCGGCGTGTGGCCAGCGCCGCGATCAGCGTTCCGCAGGCGACGACGCCGATCAGAATGGTGCAGATGGCGTTGATCTCAGGCGTTACGCCGAGGCGCACCTGGCTGTAGATGCGCATCGGCAGCGTGGTCGCGCCGGGCCCGGAGGTGAAGGAGGCAATCACGAGATCGTCGAGCGACAGCGTGAAGGCCAGCACCCATCCGGAGAGCACGGCCGGCAGGATGATTGGCAGCGTGACTTGAAAGAAGGTGGCAACGGGCGTGGCGCCGAGATCCATCGCCGCCTCCTCGATCGACCGGTCGAAGCTCTGCAGCCGCGACTGCACGACCACTGCGACGAAGCACATGGTGAAGGTGGTGTGCGCCAGCGTCACCGTCCAGAAACCGCGATCGATGCCGATGGCGACGAAGAGCAGCAGCATGGACAGGCCGGTGATCACCTCCGGCATGACCAGCGGCGCATAGATCATCCCGGAAAACAGCACCCGCCCGCGAAAATCCGGATAGCGCGACAGCGATAGCGCGGCGAGCGTGCCGAGAACGGTCGAGGCGCTGGCCGAAAGCAGGCCGACGCGCAGCGTCACCCAGGCCGCATCGAGCAAGGCCTGATTGGTCAAAAGCGTGCCGTACCATTTGGTCGAGAAGCCGGTCCAGACGGTGACGAGCCGCGACTCGTTGAAGGAATAGATCACCAGGAGAACGATCGGCAGATAGAGAAAGGCGAAGCCGAAGACGATCGAGGCGATGTTGAAGCGAGACCAGCGCACCATCAGCGGCCCTCCCTCTCGGCGCGCTCGGCCCGCGCCTGCGCATTCTGGAACAGCATGATCGGGATGACGAGCAGCAGCAGCAGGACCACGGCGACCGCCGAGGAGACCGGCCAGTCGCGATTGCCGTTGAACTCGTTCCAGAGCGTGCGGCCGATCATCAGCGTTTCCGATCCGCCGAGCAGATCGGGAATGACGAATTCGCCGACGGCGGGAATGAAGACCAGCAGGCAGCCGGCGATCACGCCCGGCAGCGACAAGGGAAAGGTGACGCGCCAGAACGCCTGGATCGGCGTGCAGCCGAGATCGAGCGCGGCTTCCGTCAGGCTATGATCCATCTTCTCCAGCGCCGAATAGAGCGGCAGCACCATGAAGGGCAGATAGCAATAGACGATGCCGATATAGATCGCCCAATTGGTGTTGAGGATGATCAAGGGTTCGGAGATCAGCCCGAGCGACAGCAGGAACTGGTTGAACAACCCTTCCGGCTTCAGGATGCCGATCCAGGCATAGACGCGGATGAGGAAGCTGGTCCAGAAGGGCAGGATGACCAGCATGACCAGCGTCGGGCGGATCGTCGTTGGGGCCTTGGCCATGCCATAGGCCATGGGATAGGCGACCAAAAGGGTGAGCGCGGTCGAAACCAGAGCGATCAAGAGGCTGGAAATATAGGCGTTGAAGTAGAGCGGGTCGCCGGCAAGCCAGGTGTAGTTGTCGAGAGACAGCTGCGACAGCGAGGCGCGAATGCTCTCCCAGCCCCCGGTCCAGTCGAAGACGGGCGTGTATGGCGGCATGGCCACCGCCGTCGTCGACATGGAGATGCGCAGGACGATCAGGAAGGGAATGAGGAAGAAGAACAGAAGCCAGCCATAGGGAATGAGGATGACCAGGCGGCGGGTGACGGCGGAGATCGCGTTCTGCATGGCGCTCAGCCCTTCAGCACGACGCCGGCCTGCGGCTCGAAGGACACCCAGATCTGTTCGTCATAGCCGAAGGGATCCTCGACGCCACGCGTGGCATTGAGCGAGGACGCCTTGACGATCTTGCCGCTCGGCAGCTTCACATGGAAGACAGTCATGTCGCCGAAATAGGCGATGTCCCAGATCTCGCCGCGCACCGCATAGAGGTTGGCGCCCTCGGGCGGGGCCGCACGGCTGACCTTGAGCTTTTCCGGCCGGACGGCCAGCGCCACCTCGCGTCCCTCGGCCAACGGCTCCGGCAGGGGAACGGAGACGCCGTCCTCGGTCTTCAGCACGGAGTGGCCATTCTCCAGCGCCACCCGGCCTTCCATCATGTTCACATCGCCGATGAACTCGGCGACGAAGCGCGAATTCGGCGCCTCGTAAATTTCCGCCGGCGTCGCCACCTGAATGACCCGGCCCTGGCTCATCACCGCGATGCGGTCGGACATGGTCATGGCCTCTTCCTGGTCGTGGGTGACGACGACGAAGGTCAGGCCAAGCTCATATTGCAGGTCCATCAGCTCGAACTGCGTTTCCTCGCGCAGCTTCTTGTCGAGCGCGCCGAGTGGCTCGTCGAGCAAAAGCACCTTGGGCCGCTTCGCGAGCGAACGGGCTAAGGCGACGCGCTGGCGCTGGCCGCCGGAGAGCTGGTGCGGCTTGCGCCCGGCAAAGGACTCGAGCTTGACGAGCTTCAGCATCTGGGCGACGCGCTCGGCAATCTCGGTCTTGGGCATGCCGTCCTGCTTCAGACCGAAAGCGATGTTCTTCTCCACCGTCATATGCGGAAACAGCGCATAGGACTGGAACATCATGTTCACCGGCCGGCGGTAGGGCGGAATGCCGGCAAGTGACTGTCCGTCCAGCGTAATCTCGCCGGAGGTCGGCTGTTCGAAGCCGGCGAGCATGCGCAGGAGTGTGGACTTGCCGCAGCCCGAGCCGCCGAGCAGGGCGAAGAATTCACGCGTGAAAATATCGAGCGAGAGATTGTCGACGGCGGTGAAATCGCCGAAGCGCTTGGTGACGTTGCGGAAGGAGATGAAGGGCTTGGCATTCGGATCCGCCCAGGGGGCGAAGGAGCGGCGGAAAATGCCGAGTGACTTCATGCTTTTATGTTCCCTCTCAAGCATGTCGCGCAAGGAGAGCAGCGACATCGCGATGACGGCATGCGTTAAATCAGCGATCGACAGCTCGGCGAACAGTGTCGAGCGTCTCTGGTCCAAAAGCCGCTGGGCCGCACAGGAGCCCTCACGGGGTTGAATCCCACTTGCGAAAGCGCCGCCCTCGAGAGGCGGCGCTTAGGAGAGATCTTATTGGCCGGTAATAACCTTGGTCCAGATCCGGGTCGCCAGACGCTGGGTCTTGGCGTCCCAGCCGCTGACCGTATAGAGTTTGCCAAAGGTCTCGGCATCCGGATAGATCGCCGGGTCTTCCAGAACCTCCTTGCTCATGACCGCCTGCGAGGCCTTGTTGGCATTGGCGTAGAACACATATTCCGACGCCTTTGCCGCCACGTCAGGCCGCATCATGTAGTTGATGAAGGTTTGAGCGTCCTCGGCATGGGGCGCATCCTTGGGCATGACCATGGAGTCGATCCAGACCTGCGTGCCCTGGCTCGGGATCGAATAATCCACCTCGACGCCGGCCTTGGCTTCCTGGGCGCGCTTGCGCGCCTGCAGCATGTCGCCGGAATAGCCCATCGCAATGCAAATATCGCCATTAGCGAGCGCGCTGATATATTCGGAGGAGTGGAACTTGCGGATATTCGGGCGGACGGCGGTCAGAAGCGCCTCGGCCTTGGCGAAATCATCCGGGTTCTTGCTGTCGGGAGACAGGCCGAGATAATGCAGGGCCG
Organism: Xaviernesmea oryzae; assembly: GCF_900109605.1. GTDB lineage: Bacteria > Pseudomonadota > Alphaproteobacteria > Rhizobiales > Rhizobiaceae > Xaviernesmea > Xaviernesmea oryzae. The sequence goes on along the minus strand of NZ_FOAM01000013.1, from coordinate 60,323 downwards.
CGCCGATCACGTCGCGCGGGCTGTCGAAGACATAGATGCCGCAATCCTTGAACTTGGCGGCGACGGCGGGATCGAAGATCACCTCCAGGCCCGGGCGCTTGCCCTCGCCGAGGATCTCGTTGACCTTCTTGACATTATAGCCGATGCCGTCCGTGCCCCACATATAGGGGACGCTGTATTTGTTGCCGGGATCGTATTTCTCGGCGCGCTTCATGATCTCGTCCCACATATTGGGGAGATTGCTGAGCTTCGACTTGTCGAGCGGCTGATAGACGCCGGCGGCGATCTGGCGGGCGAGGAAATCGCCCGTGGGCACGACGATGTCGTAGCCTGAGCCGCCCGTCAGCATCTTGTTTTCCAGGATCTCGTTGGAATCATAGACGTCGTAGACGGTCTTGATGCCGGTTTCCTTGGTGAAGGCTTCCAGAATGGCCGGATCGATATAATCGGACCAGTTGTAGATATTGACGACGCGCTCCTGCGCGTGGGCAAGCCCGGCCGAAACGGCGGCCATGACGGTGGCGAGAAGGGCGGCTTTGACGGACATGGTCGTTCCCCTGGGCATGACGTGGACGAGCGCGCGATAGAAGCGAACCTAGGCAGCTTTCCGGGCAAGCTCAAGAGCTTTGCGCAATGCGAAGAGCGCCTTTTCGCACTGCATTGGCAATCCCGTTTCTTTTCAGGGAGAACATCAGAATATTCATTCGAAATCAAAGGCACTGAGGCCGGTGACACGCTCGTCGAGCCCCAGGGGACGGATCAGCGGCGCTTGCGCGCGCGCCAGGCATCCCTGACGTTCGCAAAGGCGGCAGGCGGGTCCGCCTTCGATAAGCGCCAACGCCGCCGCACCATAGACCGTCTCGCCGGCCGAGGCCTCTTCGCAGCCGATCAGCAGCGCGGTGCGGCGCAAAAGCTCCCCAAAGCCAGCCTGCGGCCCCTCGATGCTGCGCGACAGCGTCAGATAGATGGGCCCGCCGATCATCTCGACACGTTCGGCCAGAAGCGTCCCCGGCTGCGCGAAGGCCCTGTGGAGCCCGAGCTTGGGACAGTGACCGCCAAAGCGATGGCGGGGAAACCCTTCGGCGCCCCGCGCATGCAGCCGATTGCCTGCCTGATCCACTTCCATCAGGAAGAAGCCGGGCGCCTGGAGGCCCTGCCGCTTCAGTGTCGTCATTCTCTCCGCACATTGGCGGAAAGAGACGGAGAAGCGGCTGCGCACCAGATCGAGATCATAGTAGGCACGCTGGCACGCGGCATAAAAGGCCGACAGCGGCATGATCAGCGCCCGTGCTGCATAGCGCAGCAGGACCCGACGGGCGATGCGTCTGGCTTCCGGCCCTTCTAGCGGCAGCCGCGCAAGCGCGGCGGCCAGCGCCTCGTCAAATGCGAGCCCGGCGACCTCCACGGCGATCTCCTCCAGCAGGTCTTCGGGCCCCAGGCGCTCGGACAGGAAGAGCCGCATCGAATGACGGTCATAGCGGCGGCGGTGGCCGGGCATGACATGAATAGGCAGGCTGCGCACGGCAATGCCATGCATGCGCCGCAGCCAGTCCTTCAACCCGACCACCAGCTCCTCTCCCGGCTGGAGCGCCGCATGAAAGGCCTCCGCTGCCGCATCGATCTCGGGAAAGACATTGGGGCGGCTTTCGAAGAGATCGCGCACGGCATCAGCCGGAAGCCGCGTCTCGAAGGACGCGGCAAGAGCCGCGCCGTCGCCAGACAGGAGGCCCGAAAGATCGCGCAGCCGCTCGGCCTGCTCGCGATAGGCGCGGTAGAGCCTGACGATGCCGGCCGTGGCATTCGGCGCCGCCTCGGCGATCTCCACCAGCTCCTGATCTCCCGGCAGCTCGCCAGCCAGTAGGGGATCGGCGAAGACCGCCTTCAGCTCCGCCACGCTGCCGCCCGCCTCGGCCCGCAACCCCTCAAGATCGACCTTATAGACCGACGCCAGCTTCAGCAGGAGCTGCACCGTCAGCGGGCGCTGGTTGCGCTCGATCAGGTTGAGATAGGACGGCGAAATGCCAAGGCCTTCGGCCATTCCCGTCTGGGTGAGACCAAGACCATTGCGAATGCGGCGGACACGTGGCCCCGCAAACAGCTTGACGTCGCTCATAGACCCTCTCCTGTCGGAAGCTTTACAACAGACGGCACCATCTCGTCTTTACAAGATTTACAACTTCACAATGACGTCCTGTCAAGCGCGTGACAGGCTAACTCTTTTCAAGACATAGATCTTCCGTTTCCCCTCGCTTGCAATCCTGGGCCGCTGTAATTCTTTCGACAGAGCATTTGACCAATTGCACTGGCAGACAGCGCCAGGGATGCTTGAGGAGGAGCAGGATCATGACTGATTTTTACACTTTGGTCTCGGGCGCAGCCGCCGGCCGTTTCGACGGGGTCGAGCGCCCCTACAGTCCCGACGATGTGCGCCGCCTGCGCGGCTCGGTCGAGATCAGCCATACGCTCGCCGAAATGGGCGCGAAGCGCTTGTGGCAGCTTGTCGAGACAGAGGACTTCGTCAACGCGCTGGGTGCGCTGTCTGGCAATCAGGCCATGCAGATGGTCCGTGCCGGGCTGAAGGCGATCTATCTCTCGGGCTGGCAGGTCGCCGCCGATGCCAATACGGCCTCCGCCATGTATCCCGACCAGTCGCTCTACCCGGCCAATGCCGCGCCGGAACTGGCGCGGCGGATCAACCGCACGCTCCAGCGCGCCGACCAGATCGAGACGCAGGAGGGCAAGGGGCTTTCGGTCGATACCTGGTTTGCGCCAATCGTCGCCGATGCCGAAGCGGGCTTTGGCGGGCCGCTGAACGCCTTCGAGATCATGAAGGCCTTTATCGAAGCCGGCGCGGCCGGCGTGCATTTCGAAGACCAACTGGCCTCCGAGAAGAAATGCGGGCATCTCGGCGGTAAGGTTCTCATTCCAACGGCCGCGCATATCCGCAACCTCACCGCCGCACGGCTCGCCGCCGATGTCATGGGTGTGCCCACGCTGGTCATAGCCCGCACGGATGCGGAAGCCGCGAAGCTGCTCACCTCCGACATCGACGAGCGTGACCAGCCCTTCGTCGATTACGAGGCGGGACGCACGGTCGAAGGCTTCTACCGCATCCGCAACGGGATGGAGCCCTGCATCGCCCGCGCGGTCGCCTATGCGCCCTATTGCGACATGATCTGGTGCGAGACGTCAAAGCCCGATCTGGAGCAGGCACGCAAGTTCGCGGAAGGGGTGCACAAGGTCTATCCGGGCAAGAAGCTTGCCTATAATTGCTCGCCCTCCTTCAATTGGAAGAAGCATCTGGACGATGCGACGATAGCAAAGTTCCAGCGTGAGCTGGGCGCCATGGGCTACAAGTTCCAGTTCATCACGCTGGCCGGCTTTCACCAATTGAACTTCGGCATGTTCGAACTGGCGAGGGGCTACAAGGACCGGCAGATGGCCGCCTATTCTGAGCTCCAAGAGGCAGAATTCGCGGCGGAAGTCCGCGGCTATACCGCCACCAAACACCAGCGCGAGGTCGGCACCGGCTATTTCGACGCCGTGTCCATGGCGATCACCGGCGGCCAGTCCTCCACCACCGCCATGCATGAATCGACCGAGCACGACCAGTTCCGCCCGGCGGCGGAGTAGAGCTCCGAGCCCTGCCCCGGCTTTCGCCAAGGAAAATCAAAGGGGTGCGCCATGGTCCGGCCTGTTCGTCGGGCCTTGGCGCGTGAGCCGCGAAGAGCGCAACGGCATCTGACATCCGCAGGAAACCGCACAATTCAAAGCAAGAGAAGAGGAGACACGCCATGACTGTCCATACCCGCGTCAAGGAACGGGCCGAGGAACAGGCCACCACCATGAACGGAGACCAGCAGGCGGCTATCCGCGCGCTGGCCAACGACCTTCACCGCCTGAACCATTCCGTCATGCGCGCGGTCGAAGCCGGCGTCTCGGTCGAGCTTGTCCGCTCCGCCCGCCACCACGGCGGCGATGGGCAATGGGGTGACCTGATGATCCCCGTTGTCGTCACACGGGCGGGCTGAGAGACGCTTTCTGCCGACGTGCAGCAAGCCACGCTTCATCGATATCCTGCGCCCGGTCGGACGCATGGCCGTGGCAAACATCAAATCCTTCGGACGCGCCGCCAGGGCTGGCCATCCTGTAGGGATAGCCAGCCCTCAGCGTATCAGCCAGACCCACCGGCAGCCGGCGCAAGACGCGGGTGGCGGCCGGCCAGATGGTCGCGATGGCGGTCGAGAACGGCACCCATGCGCTGCGCGACGAGGCGGATCGCGCGGCGGTGGCGATCCTCGCTGTTGGTGACGATCCATTGTTGATGGGCGAGCGCGGCAACGAGATCGCCCACCCGCTCCAGCCCTTCCTCGGCATCGCCGACGACGCAGGGCAAGAGGGCCTGACCCGCCCCCGCGCGCACGAGATCCAGCAGCGCATGCGGGCGGTTGACGGTCGCCATGATCGCATCGGGAACCATTTCATGCGGATAGCGCAGATAGGGCGAATTGGCCGTCTGCATGTCGACTGCGATCCAGCGCGCACCGCGAAGGTCAAGATCCTGACGACGATAGACCGCATAGGCGACACGGCCAGCCGGCCGCGCGATCAGATAGCCCTCGTCCGGCTCGACAGCCCGGATGCCGATATCGCTCTGGCGATAGTTGAGGCTGGCGCGCACCTCACCGACGGTCATCTCGACGCGAATATTTTCGCCTGGGAGGACAAGCGCGCCGATATGGTTGCTCAAAAGCCGGGCAATCCAGGTGCCAAGCGTGATGCGAACCACCGCCTTTCCCTCACCCTCGGCCTTCCAGCCCTCGACCTTGCGGGCGACGGCCTCCATGGCCTGAAGCTCCTCCATCAACTCCTGCCCGTGGCGGGTCAGGCGATAGCCGGTCTGACTGCGCTCGAACAGGGCACGACCCAGCCGCTCTTCCAGCTCCAGCATCCGCCGGCCCAGAGTGGGCGCGCTCATGCCCAGCTTGGCCGCAGCGCCGCTCAAGCCACCCTTCTTCGCCACCATGAGAAAGCAGCGGTAGTGATCCCAGTCGAGGTCTTTCATGGGTGAAAGACAACATGCTGAAACACACCTATGTCAATCCTCCACTGAAAATTACCATCGGCTCGTCCCTTCACAAAACCTGCGGAGATGCGCGATGATGGACATGTTTCTGATCAGTCAAATTATCGATGCCGAGACGAAGATCCTGCGCGAGATCGAGCGGCGCGGGCCGTCCGAAATGGCGATGATCGAAGCAAAGGTCGCTGAGGCGCGACGAAACCGGCGCCTGTTGCGCCGCATCATGCTGTGGCTGAAGGAGCGGCTGAGCCGTTCTGCAGGCCGCAAAGCATGGACCAAGGATCAAGCGGCGCAGCCATCAGCGGCAGCCGGCGATACGGGGTGCCGCCCCTTGAACGGGGCGGCAGGTTGCTCGAGGCCGTTGACGTTCACGCGGCAAGGCGCGATGGGCCGGCAGAGCGTAGGCTCTCGGCATTGAGGCGGAACCGATCGACCAGCATCATCAGGGCATCGGCCTGTTCGGCCAGGGTGCGGCTGGCGGCCGTGGTCAGTTCCACCATGCTGGCATTCTGCTGGGTCATCTGGTCCATATGGTTGACGGAGCCATTGACCTCGTTCAGCGCGGCCGCCTGGTCGCGGCTGGCCGTAGCAATCGATTCCACATGGTGGTTGACGGTGACGATCTGCTGGCTGATGCCGGAGAGCACCGCGCCGGTTTCCTGCACCAGCCGCGCGCCGATGCCGACTTCGGCCGTGGATTTGCCGATCAGCTCCTTGATTTCCTTGGCCGCGCCTGCCGAGCGCTGCGCAAGTTCGCGCACTTCCTGGGCGACGACGGCGAAACCCTTGCCCGCCTCGCCCGCGCGCGCGGCCTCGATGCCGGCATTGAGCGCCAGCAGATTGGTCTGGAAGGCGATCTCGTCGATCACCTCGATGATCTGCTGGATCTGCCCGGAGGCGGTTTCGATCCGCCCCATGGCGGCAATCGCATTGGCGACGACCGTCGCGGAATTGTCGGCATTGCGGCGGGTTTCCTCCACAGCATCATGCGCTTCGGCCGCACGGGCAGCGGAAGAGCGGACGGTGACGGTAATCTCGTCCACCGCGGCCGCCGTCTGTTCGAGCGAGGCAGCCTGGGCTTCGGTGCGCTTCGACAGCGCATCCGCCGATCCATGCATCTCATTGCCGCTGGTCTGGATAGCGAGCGCGTTAGCACGGATCTGCGCCAGCGTGTCCTGCAGGCGCTGGAGCGAACCATTGAAGTCCTGGCGCAACTGCTCCAGCCGGCCGTGGAACGGCGTAGTGATGGTCTCGCTGAGATCGCCTTGGGCAAGACGGCCCAGCCCTTCGGCCAAGGCGCCGACGGCAAATTCGATCTGGCTATCGACCAGGCGCTTTTCGGCATCGTTACGGGCGCGCTCGGCCTCCGCCTCGGCCCGCTGGGCGACCGATTCCGCCTCGACGCGCACCTTGGCCAGCGCATTGTCCTTGAAGACGACAAGCGCGCGCGCCATGTCGCCGATCTCGTCGCGGCGGTCCTCGCCAGACAGCGCGACGTCGAGATCGCCCTCCGACAGACGGCGCATGGCGCGGGTGATCTGGCCGATCGGGCCTTTGAGCGTCATCACCAGTGCGGCACCGGCCAGAAGCGCGATGATCACGCCGGACGCGATCACCAGGATCGAAACCAGATTGGCGCGGCTGCGCTCGTTAGCGGCGGCAAGCTTCTGACCGTCAGCGAAGCTGGACAGCTGGCTCCAGATGATATCGATCTCCTGGCCTGCTGCGACGAACTGGTTGTGGCGCTTTTCGCTCATCTCGACCAGCGAGCGGCTGTCGGCATCCATCTTGTCGAGGATCGGCTTGATCGAGCCGGACAGGTCGCGGAAGAAGGGCAGATCGCCGGCGCTGCTGGCGAGCGTCTGGATATCGTCATTGACGGCCTTGAACTCGCGCTGCAGCCGGTCACGGCCAGACTGATCCGGCTTTTCCAGGAAACTCGCCGCCGCGATGCGGATCGAATAGACCGAATTGACCAGCTTGCGCGTCTGGTTCAGCACCGTGCTGGCCTTGACCAGCGGCGCATCGAGCTTGCCGAAGGTGGTGGTGGCATCGCGCATCTTGACATTGGCGGCTGTGAGGAACTGCGCACCATTGTTGCGGAAGCGACCGATCAACCGGCTCAGCGCATCGGCGGCCTCCGGGCTCACTTCCTTTTTCTCGAGCAGCGCGCCGATATCGCTCACCGTCGAGCGGAAGGTTTCGGCCACGGCCTTCTGGTTTTCCGGCAGAGCCGAAACGATCTTGCGCTGGACCTTGGTCAGGTCACCGTAGTTCTGGTTGGCGAGTTTGATCTTGTCGTCCGGCGTGGCGGCACGCGCATAGGCGCTCATGATACCGCTGAGGAGATCGGCGGCCGAGGTCAGACGATCGGCCTCGCGCAGAAGGCTCTTGGCAGCCTCCTCGCTCTGGCGTACGCCGCGCTCCATCTTGGTGGCCTCTTCGAGGATCTTCACCTGCACGCCCAGCAAATTGCCGAGTGAGCTGGTCATGGAGGCGCGCAGGCTGGTCTCACCCTCGTAAAGAGTCCAGAGATCTCCGATCCGGCCGGCGATCTTGCCGCTGTCATCGATTGCGCCTTGTAGACCCGCCCGGCTCTGCGCATCGTCGACCGTCGCCAGAGTCTGCTTCAGCAGGTCCTGCTGGGCGGAAAGCCGCGACGCCAGCTCATCGCGCGCCTGGATCGACGGCGCTTGGAGAAAGCGGCTCATGCCGGCATAGACATCCTTGAAGCCAGTCAGCGACTGCAGAATACCATTCGATGTTTCCATGCGCGCCTGCAGAAGGCCGGATGCGTAAAGGCCGGTGGCACCGACGATGGTGATGCCCGCCACGAAGGGTGCGACGAAGAGGATGACCTTGGTCTGGATCTTGAAGCGTGCAAGAATCCGGTCGATGAACATGAGCAGCAGCCTCCACAAAGCCCATGATCGTCCGGCCAGCGCATCGCGCTCGGCATGCAGCAACGGTCTATGGCACGTTCCCTCTCGGTCGCCGTTACCAGTCTCGTCCCAGAGCATGAAGCCACGTAGACGACGGCCGCAAAGCGTCCAATCTTCCGAACGCTAACAGAGCGTCCGTTAAAGGTTTCATAAAAGGAATCAGGCGTTGCAACTGGAGCAGGAAGACACGCAGTGCGGCTGAAGCCGGCGTGGGACAAGTCATAAGCGTGCCCGGACCAAACGGCCTGGTGCAAGCCCATTTGAGAGAGCCTGCAAGATCCCACCTGTCGCTCATGGCGAGCAATCACGTGGGAGGCGGATGGGGCAAACGGCAAGGCTGTTTTACGGCCGTCACAAAATCAGTCTATCCCGAAGCCAGCTTCGATAGACGAATAGGCGAGGCACACGGCTCATTCCATCCGTTGATGCCGAAGGGCCGCCATCGCCGAAGCAGCAGGCGACGCAAAAACGAACAGCGTACGCAATCTCTGCCTTATGGCAGGAAGAGCGGAGAAGACGTGGTGCATGATCGCTTAAGTCTGAAGCGATTCAAGCATGGGTCGCGCGGAATACCTGACGTGATCGACATTGTGCACGCGTTTCGCGAAGGCAGAATGCCGCCGGAGCGATCGGCTCAGATCAGGGAAAAGGCATGCACGAGGAAGGCGAGGCCCGTTGCGGCGGCCATCGTCACGGAGACGGCGAGGATCAGCGTCTGGCGTCCGGCATCCTCGGTCTTGGCGATCGCGATGGCACGGGCGGTTGAACGACGGCGATTGGGGTGCATGGGGCATATCCTTTCGTTCAAAGCCTGAAGATAGACCTGTTCGTGCTGCTTCGCCAGATCAAACATGTGGCATCCGCGAAGAACAATCCGACGCTCAACTTGATCACATAGGATGTGGCCTGAGCCAAGAATTCGGACGTCTCTCAAGCGTCACGCAAGAAATTTAAGAAGGCGTGTACAGATTTTCAAAGCCGCGCCTGATCTTTTCGCCTTCGTTAAGGCGAGGTGTCGCTTTTGTCGCACCCCGCATCACGCGGACTGGCCGGCCGAGAAGCCCGATGCCCAGGCCCATTGGAAATTATAGCCCCCCAGCCAGCCTGTGACATCGACGCATTCGCCGATGAAATGAAGGCCCGGAACGGCCTGCGCTTCCATGCTGCGCGAATGCAGGGCTTTCGTATCGACGCCGCCGAGCGTCACCTCTGCCGTCCGATAGCCCTCGGAGCCCGCGGGCTTGAGCGTAAAATCTTTCAAAGCGCCGACAAGCGCGCCGATTGCGGCATCCGAATAGTCGGCCAGCGGCGTCTCCGGCACCTTGCCTGCCACTTTCGCAAGTTCAGGCAGAAGCAGCTGGACCAGCCGCTTTGGCATGAAGTCGGCCAGAACGCCGCGCAGCTGCTGGCGGCCCGCCTGCCGGCGGAGCGTCTTGAGATGGCCGGCCAAGTCCATCTCTGGAATGAGGTCGATCGCGATCGTTTCGCCCTCGCGCCAATAGGACGAAATCTGCAGGATCGCCGGGCCACTGAGACCGCGATGCGTGAACAGCATCGCCTCGCGAAAGGCCGGGCGTTTGTCCGCTTTGCGTCCACCCCCCTGCCCTGCGTCCGCGCCCACAGCCCGGACGGACACCGGCAGGGCGATGCCGGTGAGATCGGCATAATCGGCCAGCTGCTGCGGATCGAGCGTTAGCGGCACTAGGCCGGGCCGGGTTTCGACGAGAGGCAGGCCGAAGCTTTCGGCCAGGCGATAGGCAAAGCCCGTTGCGCCCATCTTCGGAATCGACTTGCCGCCGCTCGCCACGATCAGACGCTGCGCCGTAACAAGGCCAGCGGCGAGCTGGACGCCAAAGGCACCATCGGCGCGGCGCTCCACCTTCTCGATCGTCTGACCGAGCCGGAGATCGACGCCCGCCTCGGCCATGCCGTCGGTCAGGAGCGCCACGATCTCGCGCGCGCTGCCATCGCAGAAGAGCTGGCCAAGCGTCTTCTCATGCCAGGAAATGCCACGGGCTTCGACCATGGCGAGAAAATCCTGGGGCGTGAAGCGGGCAAGCGCTGACTTGGCGAAATGCGGATTGGCCGAGAGAAAGGCCGAAGGCGCCGTTCTGAGATTGGTGAAATTGCAGCGGCCGCCGCCGGAAATGCGGATCTTTTCGCCCGGGGCTTTTGCATGGTCGATGACGACGACACGGCGGCCGCGCCGGCCGGCTGTCATCGCCGCCATCATGCCGGCGGCCCCCGCTCCGATCACCGCCACATCGAAATGATCGCGCACGTTCGATTTCCGCTTCGTTTCATACCTTGCCAAGGCCGCTCTGGCAGATCGGCACCCGGCGGGCAAGAGCCGAAGCGACGCGGCAGGTTCAAGCCGCGATCAAATCCGTCCTTCAGCAGCGGCTTTTTCAACCAGCCCCATAGCCAAAGGCGTGTCGCCGGCTATGATCAGGCCATCCGCAACGGCCTTTTGAGGACTTTATGCCGCTGACCCCTGCTCATGACGAAACGAAGGACCCGGTCAAGGATGAAGACATCCCTATCGCGCTGCAGTCCGCCCGCGGAGTCAGAACCTGGAAGGAAGCGGCCGACTGGCTGAAGATCCGCGGCGTCGAGGACATCGAATGCATCACGCCCGACATTGCCGGCGTGCCGCGCGGCAAGATGATGCCGACCTCGAAATTCACCTCCAACACCTCGCTCGCCCTGCCCTCAGCACTCTATCGCCATACGATTTCGGGCGAATATCCTGAGGAAACGGGCGATTTCCGCTATGATTCGCGTGACAGCGACATCAAGCTCGTACCGGACCTGTCGACGCTCTCCATCGTCCCCTGGGAAAGCGACCCGACTGCGCAGGTGATCTGCGATATCGCCGGCTCCAAGGGCGAGGACGTTCCCTACACGCCGCGCAATGTGCTGAAGAACGTTCTGGCGCTCTATCGCCAACGCGGCTGGAAACCCGTCGTCGCCCCGGAAATCGAATTTTACCTGGTCGCCCAGAATGACGATCCCGACTATCCGCTGCGCCCGCCCAAAGGCCGCTCCGGACGGTCGATCAATGGCGGCCAGGCCTATTCCATTGCTGGCGTCAACGAATTCGACGAATTGATCGACGACATCTACCATTTCTCCGAAAAGCAGGGTCTGGAGATCGACACGCTGATCCACGAGGAAGGCCCGGCCCAGCTCGAGATCAATATTCGCCATGGCGATCCGATCGAGCTGGCCGACCAGGTTTTCCTGTTCAAGCGGACGATCCGCGAGGCAGCGCTGAAGCATGGCATCTTCGCCACCTTCATGGCCAAGCCGATGCAGGGGCAGCCGGGCTCGGCCATGCACATCCATCAGTCGGTGGTCGAGATCAATACGGGCCGCAACCTGTTCTCCAATCTCGACGGCACACCCTCGCCGGAGTTCTTCCATTTCATCGGCGGCATGCAGCATTACATGCCCAAGGCGCTGTCGATGATCGCACCTTATGTGAACTCCTATCGCCGCCTGACGCCCGACATGTCCGCGCCCGTCAACAATGCCTGGGGCTATGACAACCGCACCACGGCCTTCCGCGTTCCGGTTTCGGAACCCTCGGCCAGACGGGTGGAAAACCGGCTGCCGAGCTCGGACGCAAACCCTTATCTGGCGCTCGCCGCTTCGCTCGGCTGCGGCTATCTCGGTCTGGTCAAGCAGCTCGAGCCGACCGCGCCGTCGGATGACACGGTCAACGACAAGACCATCGACCTGCCGCGCGGCCTGCTGGAGGCCATTTCCGCGCTGGAATCGGATCCAGACCTCGTGGAGGTCTTCTCGGCCGAGTTCATCGCCATCTATGGCGGCATCAAGCGTGGCGAGTTCGAGACCTTCATGCAGGTGATCAGTCCCTGGGAGCGGGAGTTCCTGCTCCTCAACGTGTGAGGCCGCGGATGGCGTGGCAGAGCCCGATCTCGCCGGGCATCTCTCTCTATGAAGAAACGGCCGGGCCAAGACCCGCCTTTCCGCCACTCGGCGGCAGCCGCAGCGCCGATGTCGCCATTATTGGCGGCGGCTTCACCGGCCTCAACGCCGCCCTGCATCTTGCCCGCCACGGTGTCGATGTCGTTCTGGTGGACGGCTGCCGCTTCGGCGACGGCGCCTCCGGGCGCAATGGCGGCCAGCTCGGCACCGGCCAGCGCAACGAAGTGGACGAGCTGGAAAAGCTGCTCGGTTATGAACGGGCCAAGGCGCTGTTCGACATGGCCGAACATGCCAAGCGCGCGCTTCTCGACTTTGCCCGCAGCGAAGCGCTCGACATCGACTACCGACCGGGCCATCTCTCCGTCACGCATAAGCAGGCGTGCGAGCGCGACTATCGGCACTATGTCGAAACACTCGCCAATCGCTACGACTATCCGCATCTGACCTATCTCGATCGTGAAGCCGTCGAGGCCAAGCTCGGCTCACGCCATTATGCGCTCGGCATCGAGGACGGCGGCACGGGCCATATCCATCCGATGAAGCTGGTGATCGGCCTTGCCAACGCGGCCGCCGCCGCCGGGGCGGCGCTGCATGAACAGACGAAGGCCAACCGCATTGTCCGAAAGGGCAGCAAGATCGAGATCGAGACCAGCCAAGGAACCATTCGCGCCGATCGCGCGCTGATCGCCTGCAATGGCCACATCGGCACGCTGGAGCCGAAGACGGCCGATCACGTCATGCCGATCCGCTCCTTCATCGGTGCCACGCTGCCGCTGACGGATTTCCCCGAGGTCTTGCCGGAAGGCCAATCAGTGGCCGACAGCCGCTTCGTCGTGCGCTATTTTCGCAAGAGCCCGGATGGCCGGCTGCTCTTCGGCGGGCGGGAGGCCTACACGGCGGATAGTCCGAAGGATCTGGCGGGGCCGATCCGTGGCCAGATCACGCAGGTCTATCCGCAGCTGAAGAATGTCGAGATCACCCATGCCTGGGGCGGCTCCGTCGGCATTACCCTGCCGCGCCGGCCCTTCGTGCGCGAGGTCATGCCCGGCGTCACCTCGATCGGCGGATATTCCGGCCATGGCGTCATGCTCGCGAATTATTGTGGTCGCCTTTATGCACAATCCGTGCTTGGCGGCTCGCATGAACTCGATCTTTTAAAGAACCTTCCTGTACCACCTTTTCCAGGCGGACGGCACTTTCGTTCCGTGCTTTTGTTCGTCGCATTGAGCTGGTATGCCATGCGCGACAAGCTCTGAGCCGAACCGATTTTTCGCCGAAGGCGCTTTTTTTGACGGGGTCATACTAGCGTCTTTAAATCGATTAGATTATACGCTGAGCATGGAAGCGAGACCGAACGTTATGAGCAGTCAGATCATTCCAGTTGAACCTTTCGACTATGTCGTCTTCGGCGGCACGGGCGACCTGGCCGAGCGAAAGCTCCTACCGGCGCTCTATCACCGCCAGCTGGACGGACAGCTGAGCAAGCCCACCCGCATCATCGGCGCCTCGCGCAGCGCGCTGACGCATGAGGAATATCGCACCTTCGCGACCAATGCGCTGAAGGAGCATCTGAAGGCCGACGAATATCAGGAAGACCAGGTCAAGCGCTTTATCGAGAGCCTGTTCTATGTGTCCGTCGATGCCAAGTCCGACAATGGCTGGGACAAGCTGAAGCAGCTTCTCGACGATGGCGGCAAGGACAAGATCCGGGCGTTCTATCTGGCCGTGGCGCCGGCGATCTTCGGCGCCATTTCGGAGAAGATCCGCGACCACAAGCTGATCACCAAGCAGACGCGCATCGTCGTGGAAAAGCCGATCGGCAAGGATCTGGCTTCGGCGATGGACTTGAACGATACGATCGGCAAGGTCTTCCGCGAAGAGCAGATCTTCCGCATCGACCACTATCTCGGCAAGGAAACGGTGCAGAACCTGATGGCGCTGCGCTTTGCCAACGCGCTTTACGAGCCGCTGTGGAACGCGTCCCATATCGACCATGTGCAGATCACGGTCGCGGAATCCGTCGGCCTGGAAAGCCGTGCCGGTTATTACGACACGGCCGGCGCGCTGCGTGACATGGTGCAGAACCACATCCTGCAGCTCCTCTGCTTGGTCGCCATGGAAGTGCCGACCAATATGAGCGCGGACGCCGTACGCGACGAGAAGCTGAAGGTGCTGAACGCCCTGAAGCCGATCACGCCTGCCAATGTCGAGAAGCTGACCGTGCGCGGCCAGTATCGCGCGGGCGCCTCTGCCGGCGGCCCGGTCAAGGGCTATCTGGAAGAGCTGGAAAGCGGCCAGTCGGATACCGAGACCTTCGTCGCCATCAAGGCGGAGATCGGCAATTGGCGCTGGGCCGGCGTGCCCTTCTATATTCGCACGGGCAAGCGCATGGCCGCCCGCATGTCGGAAATCGTCATCACCTTCAAGCCGATCCCGCATTCGATCTTCGACGAGAGCGCGGGGCGGATAGAGGCCAACCAGCTGATCATCCGCCTGCAGCCGAACGAAGGCGTCAAGCAGTCGCTGATGATCAAGGATCCGGGCCCGGGCGGCATGCGCCTGCGCAATGTCTCGCTGGACATGACCTTCTCGGAAGCCTTCAACGTGCGCAGCGCCGATGCTTACGAACGGCTGCTTCTGGACGTCGTGCGCAACAACCAGACGCTGTTCATGCGCCGCGACGAGGTCGAGGCGGCATGGCGCTGGGTCGATCCGATCCTCAAGGCCTGGGACTCCGTCGGTCAGAAGCCGCAGGGCTACACGGCCGGCACCTGGGGCCCGAGCCAGGCCATCGCGCTGATCGAGCGGGACGGCCGCACCTGGCACGAAGCCTGAGACGGACGAGACAAACGGGCCTGCTGCAGACATCCTGACATCGGGAACCGGTTTGGGAAGGACATCATGCAGCAGGTTCGCAAGGCTTCAAGATCCTGCGCCTGACGGATCGCAGGATCTTGACGTGGCCAGTATCCATGGATCTGCCCTGGCCGAGGCCTGGAGCCATGTTGGGCTCAGGCGGCAGAGCGGGCATGCGGCGAAACCCGCGCCCGAAGACATATTTCAGACGGCCTGCCGCACCTTGAGTGCCGCGCCGGTTTTACGAGCGGAGACAGATGCCGATGTCCACGACCTTCAACGCTTTCGCATCGGGCGCGGAGCTTGCTGAAGCGCTTGCCGAGCGTGTGGCTGCGGCACTGAGCGCGGGCATCACGGCGCGTGGCGGCGCAAGCCTTGCCGTCTCGGGCGGCTCGACGCCGAAGGCTTTTTTCGCCACTTTGTCCAAGCATGATATCGACTGGCCGAAGGTGACGGTGACCCTGGTTGACGAGCGTTTCGTCTCACCCGACAGCGACCGCTCCAACCATCGGCTGGTTGCCGAAAACCTTCTGCAGAACAACGCCGCCGCCGCCCATTTCGTGCCGCTCTATCATCCGGCGGAGGATGTGGAGATTGCTGCGGCGGAAGCCAGCATCGAGACGGCCGCCATTGGCCAGCCCTTCGACGTTGCCATTCTCGGCATGGGGGGCGATGGCCATACGGCTTCCTTCTTCCCTGGCGGCTCACGCTTGTCCGAGGCCTTGTCGCCCGACACGCCGCGCGGCGTGATCACCATGACGGCGGAAGGCGCCGGCGAACCGCGCCTGACTTTCACCTTCTCGGCGCTGAGCGATGCGCGCCTTCTGGTGCTGCACATCGAAGGGGACAGCAAGAAAGCCGTTCTGGAAAAGGCCCAGGCCGAAGGCGATGAAACGGACATGCCGATCCGGGCGGTTCTGCGGCGCGCTGCAAGCCCGGTCGAGATCTACTGGGCGCCCTGACGCCTGTGCGCATCACAAGGCGCGTGACGTGATTGAAGGAACAGGTCAGGCGACCCGGTGTCGTTCGGCCGTAGGCCAAGATTGGATGCACGAACAGCGATCCGCCGCTTTGGCGGCCGTTCGTGTCCAAGCGCAGCGAGCCAGCGTGCTGTCTGATCAAGGGACGCAGGCCCACGCGCACTGACAGCCTGGCCCGCCATGTGCGCCTGCCAAAGCGGCCACGGGTCATCATCCGGCACCCGCCTCGTCGATCGAGTGCGTGGAGCCGCAGAATTCTCAAAGGACCTACAGGAGTCTCGTTCCCAGGAGATTCCGGAAAGGGAGTGCCATGTCCGTCGATTCCCGCATTGCCGCGATCACCCAGAGGCTGATCGAGCGGTCGAAACCTACGCGTGAAGCCTATCTGGAGCGCGTCCGCAAGGCAGCAGCCCAGAGCGTACATCGCTCGGTGCTCGGCTGCGGCAATCTTGCCCATGGCTTTGCCGTCTGTTCCCCCGCCGAGAAGCAGGCGCTCGCCGGCGACGTCGTGCCCAATCTCGGCATCATCACCTCCTATAACGACATGCTCTCTGCCCACCAGCCGTTCGAAACCTACCCGGCGATGATCCGGGAGGCCGCGCGCGAAGCCGGTGGCGTGGCCCAGGTGGCCGGCGGCGTTCCGGCCATGTGCGATGGCGTTACCCAGGGTCAGCCGGGCATGGAGCTGTCGCTTTTCTCGCGCGACCTGATCGCCATGGCGGCAGGCGTCGGCCTGTCGCACAACATGTTCGACTCGACGGTCTATCTCGGCGTCTGCGACAAGATCGTTCCCGGCCTGATGATTGCGGCCATGACATTCGGCCATCTGCCGGCCGTCTTCATCCCCGCCGGGCCGATGACCACGGGCCTGCCGAACGACGAGAAGGCCCGCGTGCGCCAGCTTTTCGCCGAGGGCAAGGTAGGCCGCGACGAGCTTCTGGCGGCCGAATCCAAATCCTACCACGGCCCTGGTACCTGCACCTTCTACGGCACGGCCAATTCCAACCAGATGCTGATGGAGATCATGGGCTTTCATCTGCCCGGCGCCTCCTTCATCAATCCCGGCACGCCGCTGCGCGACGCACTGACGCGCGAGGCGACCAAGCGGGCGCTGGCCATCACCGCACTCGGTAACGAATTTACGCCGGCCGGCGAAATGATCGACGAGCGCTCGATCGTCAATGGCGTGATCGGCCTGCACGCCACCGGCGGCTCGACCAACCACACCATGCATCTGGTGGCCATGGCGCGGGCCGGCGGCATCCAGCTGACCTGGGCCGACATTGCCGAACTGTCAGACATCATTCCGCTTCTCGCGCGCGTCTACCCGAACGGGCTCGCCGATGTGAACCATTTCCATGCCGCCGGCGGCATGGGCTTCCTGATCAGCCAGCTTCTGAAGCAGGGGCTGCTGCATGACGATGTACGCACCGTCTTCGGCCACGGCCTGTCCGCCTATGCCATCGATGTCCGGCTTGGCGAAAACGGCACGGTTGAACGCCTGCCGGCGCCCGAGACGAGCGGCGATCCCAAGGTGCTCTCCACCGTCGACCAGCCCTTCCAGGCAAGCGGCGGGCTGCGCATGCTGTCGGGCAATCTGGGCAAAGCGGTCATCAAGATTTCGGCGGTCAAGCCGGAACGCCACATCATCGAGGCCCCCGCCAAGATCTTCCACGATCAGAGCGAGCTTCAGGCTGCGTTCAAGGACGGCACGCTGACCGGCAACTTCGTTGCCGTCGTCCGCTTCCAGGGGCCCAAGGCCAACGGCATGCCGGAATTGCACAAGCTGACCACCGTGCTCGGCATTCTGCAGGATCGCGGCCAGATGGTGGCCTTGATCACCGATGGGCGCATGTCCGGCGCCTCCGGCAAGGTGCCCTCGGCCATCCACATGACGCCGGAAGCCGTCGATGGTGGCCCGATTGCCAAGATCCGCGAAGGCGACATGATCCGTCTGGATGCCATCGCCGGCACGATCGACGTCATTAACACGGCCGACGACTTCGCCGACCGCCTGCCCGTCAGCATCGATCTCAGTGCCAATGAATTCGGGATGGGCCGCGAACTCTTCGCGCCTTTCCGCGCCGCCACCGGCCCGGCCGACCAGGGCGCCAGTGTGTTCTTCCACTAAGAAGGCGGAACTTACTTTGGCGGCATTGCCTTCTGCCATGCCGCCAAAGCGTCAACTTATTCTTACAAAATAAACCATGTTCAGATGTTGAGCCCGCAAGATGGGCAGAATGACAGCGAAGAACAACGAAAGCGGCAACTTGCATAAGACCCTGCCATCACGACTCATATCTCCTTAAAATTTGCCCTTTAAATTCTTTGTTGATCAATTCGATCCTTGCTGCGCGTCGATCCGTCCAGCAGAGCCAGCGACGTTTGCAATATCGGAGACTTGACGCGGGGGTCTGCATTGCCAATCTACGGCCCCAATGTATCGAGTGAACCCAAAATGAGGAAGGCGGACCGATGCCGGTGCGCAATAGTGACCAACCGACTTACCTAAGCCGGGAACAGTCGTTCATGTATGATCGGGAAGTCAACTTCCCGATGGAAGATACGATGAACGAGGCGCGCATCGAATATACGGAAAAAGGCATTTCCAATCTCAGTTCCCGGCGCTGCCAGGTCATCCGCGTGTCCAAAAGCGGCGCGATCCTGAGCATTCCCACGCAGTTCAAGCTGCCGCAGAACTTCTATCTCGAATTCGTCGGCGCCCGCGTGCCGATGGTCGGCTGCCTGACCAAGCGTGTCCATGCAGACAACAAGGTCGAGGCGCGCTTTCTGCGCATGCTCACCGACCGCGATATCAACCGCATCTTTGTCTACTCCACCCACCCGAACCATCGAAATCGCGTGCTGGATATTTACGGCTAGGCCATTGTTTCAAGACGAGACATGGAGAAGGCGCCGGACTTGGTTCGGCGCCTTTCTCATTTCGGAACGACGCGACGTCCGAAGGCCCTCCCCGCGCAGGACCACGGGCCGCCTCGTTGTCACCCGTTACCTGATGTAGCTGATCCCGTTCGGGTCGAAGAGATGCATCTTGGCTGGATCGGCGCTGAAGCTGAGCGCGGTGCCCCGCTCCACAGGTGCGTGGCCGGGCGCCTTGGCGATCAGCGGCTCGCCGCCGGCGGGGTTGTCCAGATAGATCAGTGTTACCTCGCCCAGCGCTTCCGTGATCGAAACCTTGCCAGCCAGGACGTCATTGCCGCCGCTGGCGATCGTCAGATCTTCCGGGCGCACGCCGAAGCTTGCGGTCTTGCCCTTTTCGGTGGCCGCCGTCGGGATCGGCAGCGTCTGGCGCAGACCGCCGGGCAATTCGACGGTCGTACGCTCGCCCGTTTCCAGGATCTTGGCCGGAAGAATGTTCATGGCCGGCGAGCCGATGAAGCGGGCGACGAAGAGATTGGCCGGGCGGTCGTACAGCTCCAGCGGCGCCCCGACCTGCTCGATATGGCCGGCGGAGAGCACGACGATCCGGTCGGCCAGCGTCATGGCCTCCACCTGGTCGTGGGTGACATAGACCATCGTCGTATCGGCCAATGTTTCGTGCAGCTTGGCGATTTCGATGCGGGTGGCCACGCGAAGCGCGGCGTCGAGGTTGGACAAGGGCTCGTCGAACAGGAAGACCTTGGGATTGCGGCAGATGGCGCGGCCGATGGCCACGCGCTGGCGCTGGCCGCCGGACAGTGCCTTGGGCAGGCGGTCGAGATATTTGGTAAGCTGCAGGATGTCGGCGGCGGCGCGCACGCGCCGGTCGATCTCTTCCTTGCTTTCATGCGCGATGCGCATGCCGAAGGCCATGTTGTCATAGACCGTCATATGCGGATACAGCGCATAGGACTGGAACACCATGGCGATGCCGCGCTTGGACGGCGGCACGTCGTTGACGCGCTCGCCCTCGATGAACATGTCGCCACCGGTGATCTCCTCGAGACCGGCGATCATGCGCAGAAGCGTGGACTTTCCGCAGCCGGATGGGCCGACGAAGACCACGAATTCACCTTTGTCGATCGCCAGGTCGACGCCCTTGATGATGTCGACGGCGCCATAGGATTTACGGATATTCTTGAGTTCCAAACCGGCCATGTTGCAGCCACCCCTCTTGTCGTTCCCAGGTCTTGTCGTTTCCCGGTCTTGTCTGTGGCAGCGCGGCCGTCATCGGCCGCGCTGCTGCCTTTTTGAACCTCGTTAAAGCACCCGCGCGAAGAAGGCACCCCAGGCCGGCAGCGTAATACGCGTCTCACCCAGATGCGAGTCGAAGCCGTGTCCGAGCGCCGCCTCGATCCGTTCTGCCGGGCGATCCACGGTGACTGGTTCGCCACTCATGTTGAAAAGGCAGAGCAGTTCCTCCTCGCCATGGCGCCGGGTAAAGCCGAGCACGGGGGTCGGATAGGGATGGAAGGCGATCTCGCCCTTTGCCAGGCAGGCATGCTGCTTACGGAAGGCAAGGAAGCGTCGGTAATGATGCAGCACTGAGCGCATGTCATGCTCCTGCACCGACACGGCACGCAGAAGATGCTCCGGCGGCACCGGCAGCCAGGGCTTGCCCTCCGAAAAGCCGCCTGAGGGCTTCTCCGCATCCCAGATCATCGGCGTGCGGCAGCCATCGCGCCCCTTGAAATCAGGCCAGAACTGGATGCCATAGGGATCCTGCAGATCCTCGAAGGCAATATCGGCCTCGGTCAGGCCCAGTTCCTCTCCCTGATAGATGCAGACAGAGCCGCGCAGCGACATGAGCAACGCCGACAGCAGCTTGGCGTGGGCGTCGTGATCCTGAATGCCCTCGCCCCAGCGCGTGATGTGGCGCACGACGTCATGGTTGGAGAAGGCCCAGCAGGCCCAGCCTTCCGGCGCGGCGCGCTCGAAATCATGCAACACTTCGGCCACACGGGCCGGCATCAGCGGATCGGGCGCCAGGAATTCGAAGGCATAGCACATATGCACCTTGTCGCCGCCGGACGTATATTCCCCGGCAATCTCCAGCCCGCGCTGGCTGTCGCCCACTTCACCCACGGCGGCAATGGCCGGAAACTCGTCCATGACAGCGCGGAAGCGCTTGAGGAAGGCGAGGTTCTCCGGCCGGTTCTTGTCGTAGAGATGCTCCTGGTAGTTATAGGGATTCACAGCCGGCGCGGTGTTGGCATTGCGCCGCTCAGGCGCCAGGGCCGGATTGTCGCGCAGCTCCTTGTCGTGGAAGTAGAAGTTGATCGTATCGAGGCGGAAGCCGTCGACGCCGCGCTCGAGCCAGAAGCGCTCGACGTCGAGCAGTGCGTTCTGCACCTCGTCATTGTGCAGGTTCAGATCCGGCTGCGACGTCAGGAAGTTGTGCATGTAATATTGCAGCCGGGTCGGATCCCAGGCCCAGGCCGAGCCGCCGAAGATCGACAGCCAGTTGTTGGGCGGGGTGCCATCCGGCTTGGAGTCAGCCCAGACATACCAATCGGCCTTCGCGTTGAAGCGGCTGGAGCGGCTTTCCACGAACCAGGGGTGCTGGTCGGACGTGTGAGACAGCACCAGGTCGATCATGACCTTCAGGCCCAGCCGATGCGCCTCGGCGATCATTTCCTCGAAATCGGCGAGCAGGCCGAAGATTGGATCGACGCCCTTGTAGTTGGAAACGTCGTAGCCGAAATCCTTCATCGGCGAGGTGAAGAAGGGCGAGATCCAGATGGCGTCAACCCCGAGCCCGGCAATATAGGGTAGACGGGCAGTGATGCCCTTGAGGTCGCCGATGCCGTCGCTGTTGGAATCCTGATAGGAGCGCGGATAGATCTGATAGATCACCGCCCCGCGCCACCAGTCGCGATCGACCGCCGGGAGGATGGAATGGACGTTTTGGCTGGTCATGGATGCACTTGATATCCCTGTATCCGGCGGGCGCGGCCGCCCCATGCTGCCAATTCGCGCCGCCGAAAATTCGAAAAGCATGAAAAAGCCAGACGCGATGCCAGACAAGCCTCCGCGTCCGGAAATCGAGATATTTTCAGCCGCCCTTGACCGAACCTGCAAGCAGGCCGCGAACGAGGTAGCGTTGCAGCGCGAAGAAGACGAGCAGCGGCACGATGATGGTGATGAAGGCCGAGGCCGTGAGGATCTCCCAATTGCCGCCGCGTGAGCCGAGAAGGTTCACAAGGCGTCCGGTCAGAACCAGCTCCTGATCGCCCGCCCCCAGGAAGACCATCGCCACGAGCAGGTCGTTCCAGGTCCACAGGAACTGGAAGATGGCGAAAGAAGCCAGCGCCGGGAAGGACAAGGGAAGGATGATCTTGACGAAGATCTCGAAATCGCTGGCGCCATCGACGCGGGCGGATTCCATGATCTCCTTGGGCAGGCCGGCCATGTAATTGCGCAGGAGATAGATGGCGAGCGGCAGGCCGAAGCCGGTATGGGCGAGCCAGATGCCGGCATAGGTTTTGGCCGGCACGCCGAGCATGCCGCCGATGCTGTTATAGAGCCGCAGCAGCGGAATGAGCGACATCTGCAGCGGCACGACCAGAAGGCCGACCACGACCGCCACCAGAACGGCGCGGCCGGGAAACTGCATCCAGGCCAGCGCATAAGCGGCGAAGGCCGCGATCAGGATGGGGATCACGGTCGCGGGAATGGCGACGGTGAGCGAATTGATGAAAGACGTGCCGATGCCGGCCGCGCGCAGCACCTCGCGATAATTGTCGAAGGTGAAGCGGGGCGGCACGCCGGCGGTGATGAAGATGCGCTGGCCGCGATCGCCTTCGAAGCTCTTGTCGGAGACGAGGTCGAACGATCCGTCCTCGCGCACGGTCAGCTGCGCGCCGTCGTTGAGCGTCGCCGTCTGCCCGGCGGGAAAGGCGGCGGGTTCGCGCGAGGAAAACCCGAAGGCCGAAACCTTGGCATTGGCGCCGTCGAGCACATTGCCCGAAATGACGAACTTGCCGTCCTTCTGGGCTTGCGCCTCGGCGCCGGGCGCGCGGTAGACGAGGTTTTGCGAGCTGGTGGAGAGCGCAGTCCACCAGCCGGAAACGGCGAGCTGATCCTTGTCGCGCAGCGAGGAGATCAGCAAGCCCGCCGTCGGCAAGGTCCAGAGGATGACGATCAGCAGGACGGAGAGATGCACCGCCCAGACGAGAGGAGAGCGCTTGGTCGCCAGCATGTCTTAGCCCTTCATCTCGCGGGTCGCGTTGCGGATGTTCCAGATCATGATCGGCACCACCAGCGCCATGATGATGACAGCAATGGCCGCGCCGCGGCCGAAATCCCCGCCGCCCCGGAACATCCAGTCGAACATCAGATTGGCGAGAACCTGGGTCTGCCATTGACCGTTGGTCATGGCCAGCACGATATCGAAGACCTTGAGCACCAGGATGGTGATGGTGGTCCAAACGACCGCGATCGTGCCCCAAATCTGCGGGATCATGATTTTGAAGAAGATCTGCCAGCCATTGGCGCCATCGATCACCGCCGCCTCGATCGTTTCCTCGGGAATGCCGCGCAGCGCGGCCGAGAGGATGACCATGGCAAAGCCGGTCTGAATCCAGATGAGGATCACCATCAGGAAGAAATTGTTCCAGAACGGCAGGGTGATCCAAGCCTGCGGCGCGCCGCCGAGCGAGGTGACGATGGCGTTCAGCAGGCCGATCTGGTCGCGCCCTTCGGCGCGGTAGTCATAGATGAATTTCCAGATGACCGAGGCGCCGACAAAGGAGATCGCCATCGGCATGAAGATCAGCGTCTTGGCGATATTGCCCCACCAGATGCGGTCGGTGAGAGCGGCAATCACCAGGCCGAAGAAGGTGGCAAGCGCCGGCACCACCAGGAGCCAGAGGAAATTATTGAAAATCGACTGGCGGAATTCGCCGTCATGGATCATCCAGTTGAAATTGGCGAGCCCGACAAAGGCCTGACCGCTGCGATCATGCAGCGACAACCAGACGGATTCGATCACGGGATAGATCAGATAGACGGACAGCAGCAGGAGCGCGGGACCGAGAAACAGCCAGGGGCGGATCTGGTTGGCAATGCGCATGTTGCGCGAGGCACGGGCACTGGATACGCCACGCGAAGGAAAGATCCGGTCGAGCAGCCAGTTCGTCAGGAAGAAATAGGCAGCACAGGCGAAGACGCCGGCCGCCATGGTGACAATGGCCATGAACAATTGCTGCATGCGCGCTCCTCCTGAGGCACCGACCGAACCGCCGCATCGTCCGTCAAACAGGCGCAGCAGCGGGACGATACGGTAGATTTGACTGTATGGCAGCGCCCGATCCGCATCTCTTCGAAGGCAGGACACTGCATGCCCGCGTTGCGCGCGGGTCCTTTGGTATTTCGCGGCCCTGCCCCGTCCTGTCTCCTGACTGTAACGCCGGCTGGGCGATCGCGTCGGCGTCGGCGTCGGAGACCGGCATGCACAATACCTGTCCGGCCCGCACAAGGTCTTCCGTCTTACCGAACAGTCAGAAAAGAGGGCGATTTGGACAGGCCGATATCGGCGACATATACCGGCTCTGCCACTCGGCCATCAGCATTTTCGCAAAGGCCCGGATGTTTGACATCCGGGCTTTAAAGGCAGATCGGGATCTTACTTGATCGCGTCCCAAGCCTTCTGGATCTGCGCGCCAACATCGGCCGAAGACTTGCCGCCGACATAGTCGATCATGCCGGTCCAGAAGGCGCCAGCGCCGATCTTGCCGGGCATCAGGTCCGAGCCGTCGAAGCGGAAGGTCGTGGCGTTCAGCAGGATTTCGCCCTGCTTCTTCATCGCTCCATTGGCATAGGCATCCTTGTTGACGCTCTTATAGGGCGTCAGGAAGCTCGACTGGGCCATCCAGACTTCATGCGCGATCGGCGTCTTCAGGAAGTCGATGAAGGCGCGCGAAGCGGGGGTATCCTTGGTAACCATGGCCAGCGTACCGGCGCCGAGCACGGGATTGCCGAGCTCAGGCTTCGACGCGTAAGGCGGCATGAAGAAGAAGTCGACATCCTGGCCGACCTTCGTGCCCTCGGGGAAGAAAGAGGGGATGAAGGAAGCCTGCTTGTGCAGGTAGCACTTCGGCGGCGAGGAGAAGAGACCCTTTGGGCTATCGCGGAAGTCGGTTGCCGAAACGGCAGCGACACCGCCATCGACGAACTTGTCGTTCTTGGCGAACCAGCCGAATTCGTCGATCGCGCCCAAAACGGCTGGATCGTTGAAGGGGATGGCATTGGTGACCCACTTGTCATAGGTCTCCGGCGTCTGCGTGCGCAGCATCAGGTCTTCGACCCAGTCGGTCGCCGGCCAGCCGGTGGCGCCGCCGGAACCGAGACCGATGCACCAAGGCTTGCCGCCATCAGCCGCGATCTTCTCGGTCAGCGCCTTGAGCTCTTCCATGGTCTTGGGCACCTGATAGCCCGCATCCTCGAAATTCTCCGGCACGTACCAGACGAGCGACTTCACATCGATCTTGTAGGGGAAGGCGTAGACTTGCTTCTTGCCGTCCTTGCCGGCATAGGTCGACAGATCGACCCAGGACTGGCCGGCGGAATAATTGTCGAGCAGCCACTTGTCCGTGCCTTCGGCCAGCGGCGTCAGATAGCCCTTGGAAGCGAGATCGGCGATCAGGCCCGGCTGCGGCAGGATGGCGACATCCGGTGGGCTGCCGGCCTGCGTGTCGATGACGATCTGCTGCTCGTAATTTTCCGAGGAGGAATACTTCACGTCGACGCCGGTGGCGGCGCGGAAATAGTCGAGAATCGATTCGAACAGCACCTGGTCTTCGCCGCGCCAGGGGCCGAAGATCGCCAGCGTCTGGCCCTTCAGGTCATGGCCGGACTTGAAGCTGTCATAGCTCGACCAGTTGAACTTGGAATCCTCGCCCGGCTTGAACTTCAGCTCGGCGGCCTGGGCCGAGCCGGCCAGCAAAGCCAGGGCGGCGACGCCCATCAGGAAAGTCTTCTTCACGCGGTCATCCTCCCGTTGAACGGCCACCGTGCGGCGGCCGCGAAGCTCCAACGCGCCCTCTCTCAAAGCGCTTTGAGATCGACACAAAATCAACGAGTGCTTAAAGAGTCAAGTGGGTTTGTTAGCGGAAGCCAAGATGCCCGTGGACATTGCGTTGCAGCGCAAATTTTTCGCAGTACAGCAGAGGATTGCTCTTCCGATCCTGAAAAATGCAATGCTAATGGTTGCACGCTTTTTGCCGGCTTTTGAAACCACGAGCCGTCCAAAGCGCTTTGAGAGGATTGCCGATCGTGACCATCAATCTGAAGCAGCTGTCGGAGATGCTCGGCCTGTCACAGACGACGATCAGCCGTGCGCTGAACGGCTTTCCGGAAGTCAGCGCGCAGACGCGCTCCAGGGTGCTCAAAGCGGTGCGCGAAACGGGCTATCGACCGAACCGGGCGGCGCAGAGGCTCGCGACAGGGCGCGCGGGTTCGCTCGGCTTGGTCATGCCGATCGCGGCAGGCGTCGATTCCGACGTGCATTTCGGCGAGTTTCTGGCCGGGCTCGGCGAGGAAGCGATCAAGCACGACTTCCATTTCGTCATCAATCCGAGCGCGCCGGAAGACGAGGCAGGCATGGTGCGGCGGCTGGCGGCCAGTGGCAATGTCGATGCGCTCTATATCGCCTATGTCAGACGCGACGATCCCCGCATCCCGCTTCTCCACACGCTCAACATTCCCTTCATGGTGCATGGCCGGGCCGTGGACCAGAGCGTGCACGACTATCCCTTCCTGGATATCGACAACACCGGCGCCTTCCATGATGCCACGCGGCTGCTCATCCAGCTGGGACACCGGCGCATCGGCCTGATCAACGGACCGGCACACTTCGCCTTTGCCATCCGGCGCGAGAAGGGCATGAAAAAGGCGCTCGTCGAAAACGGGTTGCCCTTCGACGAAACGCTCGTCCATCATGGCCAGATGACCGACAGCTTCGGCCACCAGGTGATGGAGCGTCTTCTCGACGGGCCGAACCCGCCGACCGCGATCCTGTGTTCGAGCACGGTGCTGGCACTCGGCGCCGTGCGCGCGCTCGACCGGCGCGGCCTCAAGCTCGGCCGCGATATGTCGCTGATCGCGCATGACGACGAATTGCCGATGCTCAAGCCGGAAAATTTCAGCGTGCCGCTGACCACCACGCGCTCGTCGCTGCGCGCCGCCGGCGCACGCATCGCCGAGCGGATGATCAGCCGGGTGCTGCAGAACGGCGACCCGGCCGAACAGGAGCTATGGCGCACGGAGCTGATCGTGCGCGATTCGACCGGGCCCGCGCCGCGCGGCCATTAAGCACGCGCGTCAAAAGGGCCGAAGCTTCGGTCAGAAGCTCGGCGCGGCCAGGCCAGCGGCGCGATAGGCGGCGATCACCGTATTGGCCATCAACATGGCGATGGTCATCGGCCCGACGCCGCCGGGCACCGGCGTAATGGCGGCAGCGAGCGGCTCGCAGGCCGGGAAATCGACATCGCCGACCAGCCGGCTCTTGCCCTCGCCACGCTCCGGCGCATCGATGCGATTGATGCCGACATCGATCACGGTCGCGCCCGGCTTGACCCAATCCGCCTTCACCATTTGCGGGCGGCCGACGGCGGCGACCAGAATGTCGGCGTGGCGGCAGACGGCAGGCAGGTCGCGCGTGCGCGAATGCGCCATGGTGACCGTGGCATTGGCAGCGAGAAGCAGCTGGCCCATCGGCTTGCCGAACAGGTTGGAGCGGCCGATCACCACGGCATTGAGGCCGGACAGATCCGCACCATGCACCTCACGCAGCAGCACCATGGCGCCGGCCGGCGTGCAGGAAATCAACCCGCCCTTGAGATCGCCCGTCGCCAGCTTGCCGGCATTGACCACATGCAGACCATCGACATCCTTTTCCGGGCGGATGGACTGGATGATCGGCTCGGCATCGAGATGGCTGGGAAGCGGCAATTGCACGAGGATGCCGTGGATGGCCGGATCGTCGTTGAGTGTAGCCACGAGGGCTGCGAGATCCGCCTGCGTCGTCTCGGCCGGCAGCGTGTGCTGCACCGAAGCGAAGCCGCATTCCTTGGCCATGCGGCTCTTGGAGGAGACATAGGCATGGCTGGCCGGATCGTTGCCGACGATGACCACGGCGAGGCCGGTGCGCGGCCCGCCCTTAGCCTTGAGCGCGCCTGCCGCGTCCTTGACCTTGTCGATCACCGATACGGCAACCTTTTTGCCATCGATCACTGTGCCCATGCCCTTACGTCCTTAAACCCTGAAGTTCTGGATCAGCCAGCGCCAGATGTCCGCGCTCGCCCTTGATGCGGATGTGCAGAATGCAGCCGAGGCCACATCGGGTCTCGCCCGAAACCGTCCTATGCTGTTCTGGCGTGGTGTTTTCAAGGGCGCGTTCAGAGAAAGGCGGGAGATTGGGATCGCAGCCGCATTTTCTCGCATGGGCTGAGCGTTGGGCACGCGTCGCACGGCCAATTCTCTCATGCCCTCTCAGCCAGGTCTATGATCACGAGGGCATCGGCGCGAAAATGAGGGGCATGCCTATACCCCGAGGTCTCAGGATCCTGTCTGGCGGTAATAATCTTCAACTTGGGCACGCAGACGCCGCAGATCGGCCCGCAGCTTCAGCACCGGCTCAATGGCCCTGGCCTCTTCCGGACTCAGCCCGTCGAAATCCGCCGGCAGAACCCCATCGTCGCGCCGGGCCGCCGCGCGCGCGGCAGAGGTCGCCCGCCGATGATCGCTCGAGACAGACCAGACCTGCGACCTGACTTCGGCCGAGGGAGCCTTGGATGCATTCGCCCCTGGCGTCCGCAGCGGCGCAAATTCGGCGGCCGCCGGATCTTCGGCGGTCCGCGCCGAGGCAAGCGGCACCGTGGCAATCGGCCGAGGCGCCTGTTCGGCAATGCGGGTTACAAGATCGCGCTGCTTGTCGTCCAACCGCCTTTTGACCTGATCAGGCGGCGTCGGTGCCGGCGGCTGAGGCTCTGGCGGCAGCGGAGGAACTGGCGGGAGGGGTTCTGGCGGCGGGGGAGCGGTTGGATTGACAGGCGCATCGCTTGCAACAGGCGCCGGAGTCCCGCTTCGCTCTGCTGCCTTGACCTCCTGCACCATGCGAGTCTGGGCCATCAGCGCCCGGGTGCTGCGCGCAAGGCCCACGAGGACGGCAACGCCCATGCCCAGCGCAAAGCCGCCGAGAAGGCCGGCAAGGGCAATGATCTTGCGCGACAGGCCTGTCGGCTTCAGCGCCGGTTCGGCTTCGGCGATCACGCGGATATTGCGGGAGGTCAGCTTTTCTTCCTCGCCGGTTTCTCCGGCGCGTTTGAGGAAGGTTTCATAGATCGCCCGCGTGGCATTGGCTTTGCGCTCCAGCTCACGCAGTTCGATATAGCTGGAAGAATTGTCGACCTGCTGGGCTTTTCGCGTGGCAAGCTGCTGCAACAGATCCTGTTCGGTGCGCAAGGCGCGCTGCAGTTCGGTCTGGGTGGAGGCGGCGATGCGGCGCAGCTCGTTGCCGATTTCGGTTCGTGCCGATTCCAGCGCCTGGGCAGCCGCAAGCCTCTGCGGATGCCGCGGGCCGAGGCTGGCCTCCATCGCGCTCAGCTGGCTTCGCGCCTGGGCATATTGCTTGCGCAGCTCCTGCAGCGTGGCCGAGGCGATCTCCTCGGGAAAAGCACCGCTCAAGATGTCGTTCAGCCGGATCTGGTTGGCGAGACCGGCCTTGGCGCGTGCCTCGGCGATGCGGTTTCTGACCTCGCCGACCTGCTGGTTCAGCGAGAGAAGCTGCTGGTCCGAGATCAGCTGGCCGGACACGTTGACGATATCATGCTTGGCCTTATAGGCCTCGACCGCGCTTTCCGCCACGTCGAGATCCTTGCGCAGCTCTTCCAGCCGGCTGTCGAGCTGATTGGTGGTGCGCTTGAAAAAGCTCGATTGCGCCTGGCGCTCCTCATCGAGGAAGGCATTGACGATCGCATTGGTGATCAGCGCCGACTTCCGGGCATCGCGCGTCTTGACCTGGACGGTGACGATGAAGGTCTTGGGGTCGCGGCCGACCGTCAGCGCATCGGACAGCTTTTCCAGGATGCGGGGATCGATCTCCGTCTGGTTTTCGGCCACTCCACCGCCTGCGGGCACTGCCGCGGCATCGACCTTGGCAAATTCCGGATCGCGCGCCAAGCCGAGTTCGCGAGCGACACGCTCCAGGACCGTGCGCGAGCGGAGCACTTCAAGCTGGCTGTCGACAAGCGCCAGGATGCCCTCCGTCGCCAGCGTCTGCTTGGACAGGTCGCTGTCGGTCAGCTGCACCTCACGCGGATCGATATAGAGTTTGCTCTCGGAAACATAATGCGACGGTGCCAGAACGGCAAAACCGGCTCCGGCCAGGCCACCGAGAATCGTGGTGACCATGATCAGCTTGCGAAAGTCCCAGATCGCATGAAAGACGGTAACGACATCGATCAGCGGCGCAGGCCCATCATTGCGTTGCATGGGCGTGGGCACAGTGGCAGCGGGCGCGGCTGTGACATCGCCACGCGCAGTGCCGTCTCCCGCCAGATCCAGCAGCGAACGCAACGGTTTCGCCCGGTTCGTCTCGTCGGATTGAAACATGAAGCCCTACACCGTACCCTGGGCGCAGACCGCCCATCGTGGAACGTTTTCGTTGATCTTGCCTGCCACCTTAAAAGTGTGGCGCGATCGTTCGGGATCGCTCTCACACCTTGCATCTTTCTCTCTCTCTCTCTCTATGCAGCCGCGTACGCCGGTCGTCTGCACGTTTGCGCCCGGCCCATCAGCCTGCACGCCACTGTCGACAAACGTGCTGGGGCAGACCTTTCGCCAAGTCTCTTGTCCCATGGTTAATCAACCGACAAGAATAAAGCGTTAATGCCACACGCGCTTGCGGGCGGCGCGGCACATTTCTTTTTAAGGATTGGCGCGTAGAGAGAGGTGAGCGTCAGCAGAGCCTTTCCCGTGATCACATCCGCCAGAACGCTTTACGACAGGCACCATCGCGTCGTGCACGCCTATCTCTCGATGGTCGGCGGCTCGGTCGTCCGCCTTGTGCTGTCGCTCGTCTATTTCGTCTGCGTCGCCAATGTCCTGCCCATCAGCGAATTCGGTCTGTTCGCCTCGGCTTCCGCCACCGGCGTCATGGTCTCGCGCGCGCTCGCTTTCGGCTTCATGTCGCCTCTTTATCGCGTCGCCACCGTCAAGCACCGGCTGATCGGCACCTATACCGCCGGCTTCCTTGCCGGGGGACTTCTGTCCTTGCCGCTGGTCATGGCGCTCTGCACGCTGATCTATCTCCTGCTGTTTGCGCAGGACATGGCGTCCTCCGTCTTCCTCCGCTTCATGCTGGCGGAAATTATCTGCTGGCGCGGGCTGGAGGTCGTGTCCAACGTGCTCAACGGCACCGGGCAATTCGCCCGCAGTGCGCTGATGGTCGTCATCGGCCAGGCCCTGCGTACCTTGAGCGCCGTTCTCTTCTATGCGCTAGCCTTCAACACGCTCGCCGCCTGGTCCAGCTTCTATCTCGCCTCGAATGTTTTGAGCCTGGCGATCGCGATCACGATCTTCTACCCCAAAGTTCGCCTGCGCTGGCGCCCGGCGCTCTATGTCAGGCGCTGGGTGGACAGCGTCTCGGTGGCCGGCGCGGAAATCCTGTTCTACGTCCAGTCGGAATTCGACAAGCTGGTGGTGCTGGCGGCCGGTGGGCCGGAGGTCACCGGCATCTACGCCATCGTCATGCGGCTTGCGGATTTGACGGCGCTACCTGTGCGCTCGTTCAACACGCTGCTGGTGCAGCAGATCATGCGCTCGCCCGCGATCTTGAAGCGTGGGCGCACCAAGCCGATGATCGAGGCGATGATCGCCGGCGTCTCCTTCCTGGCTATTGCCAGCATGGCCCTTTATCTCATGCTCTTTCCGCGCGGCCTGGGCGGCAATGTCGCGCAGATCGCGCCTTATGTGGCCATGGTGCTTCTGGTGCCCGCTTTCCGCAATCTGGTCGAATACCACTCCGAGTTGCTCTATGCGACGGGGCAGACGGTGCGGCGGGTGGTCAATCTGGCCGGTCTCGGCGCGCTGAAGATCGGGCTGCTCTCGGCGCTGCTTGCCTATACCACGGCGCCCGGCGGCTGGGTGCCGCTGCTCAACCTCGTGTTCTTCGCCGTCTATGCCACCTCGATGATCCTGACCTATCCGGCGGTGAAGCGCTGGGCGGCTGCGCGCTGAGACGCGGATGTGAAGCATGCGACGCTTGCTTCAGGGCTCATGACGCGACGCGGATTTCCTCCACCACGCGGCGAATGTCGTTCATATCGTAGCCGATGAAGGACTGAACGCCGATGCCGATCTGGTTCGGCCCCATTTCGCCCACCAGCCGACGCAGCCCATCGATGCCCTTTTCGAAACTGTCCTTGAACCAGGCGACCTGGCAAAAGGGCTCCGCGGTCGGCCAGTGGCCGGCATCGCCCAGAACCTCGCCGACGAAGCGGCCATAGATGATATATTCGGCGAAAGCGCGGTCCTGCGTCACCGCGCGCTGCCAGCTAACGCCATGCCGCTTCTCGATATAGGCGATCATCGCCCTGACCGTGTCCGTGCGCCAGGACACCATGGAATCGATGAAGCCTGCGGCGGGGAGCCGGTAAGGGCCGATGCCGAGCAAGCGATCGGAATGCGCAAGCCAGGCGACATGGTCGGAGCGGATATCGGCATGAATCTCGTCCGGCAACCGGTAGAGCCGGTAGTCGTCACCATGCCAGAGCGTCGCGGGATCGAAATCGCGCATGAGGATGACGTCGCTATCGATGGCGATGACGCCCGGTTCTCGCGCGATCGCCGCAAAGGCAATTTTCATGATCTGCTGCACATGCCAGCCGCGCAGGGGCTTGCCGAAGGGGCGCAGCCACAGCTTGCGGCGCGGCCGGGTGGGATCTGGCACGGCCCGCAGCCACCAGGGCAGCAGCTCGCGCTGGTCGACGACGCTTCGGCGCGGTCCTTCCAGGCTGCGGAAACGCTGAACATCCGGTGTATCGACCAAGAGGTAATGATGCCAATCGCCCTGCACATGGCGATCCAGGCTTTCGCAAAGCAGCGCGCAACGCTCGAAATCCGGTGCATAGGATGCCGTCATCAGGGCCGTCGGCCTGGCGGCAGCGGATGTCGGGGATGAGGGGCTCATGGCTGGTCCAGTCCTGCGGGCGCGCGCGGGCTGCGACGCTCGATGATCACGCGTCCGCCCTCCACAGGCTTCGGCCCAGCCCAGAGGCTGCCGAGAATATGGAGAAAGAACAGCGGGATGCCCAGGAGATAGCGGCGCCAGAGGCGCTTCGGCTCCAGCGCCAGACGATAGACCCATTCGAGCCGCATCCGCCGCACCGCCTGGGGGGCGCGCGGCACATCGCCGGCGACGAAATCGAAGAGGGCGCCAACCGTCAGGACCAGCCGCGCATGGCCCGGACCGACATAACGATCCACCCATTTTTCCTGGCGCGGCGTGCCCATGGCGACGAGCAGAATATCGGGCGCGAGTTCGCTCACACGGTCCATCGCCTCGCGCGAAGCCTGGTGATCGATAAAGCCGTCCGCCACGGCAATGAAGTCATGCCAGGGCGTGTGGCGCTTGAACGCCTCCGTCGCACGCGCCAGAATATCCGGCCGCGCGCCGATCAGCACGACCCGGCGCGGCCGCGTCATATAGGTGAGCAGCGATGGGACGAAATCGGTGCCGTTGAGATTGGCAGGAAAGGCCGATCCATGGAAGGCGCGCGACGCGATGTCCATGCCATGGCCATCCGGCAGCACGGTATGACGCATCAAGATGTTGCGATAGTCTTCATCGCTCTGCAGGACATTCGCATTGTTGGCGTTCATGAAGGAGATCACCGTCTGCCCCATCGGCAGCGAGGCGGCCTCGTCGGCAAAGGCAAGCGCCTCCTTCCAGCCGAAATCGCAGATCGGAATGTTGAAAATCGCCCGCCGAGGCGGATGAACCGACGTTCTCGGAAACAGCTTCATGCTCTCTCTCCTCCCCTCCCGATCACGATAAACGCCGCGCCACAAGCGCGGCATGTGCAGGCTCTCCATGCCTGTCAGCCGCCTGGCGCAAGCTCGGCTTTGCCTTCGGCAGGGCCGCCAAGCCTGTATCCAGCGCAGCCAGCAGAGCCCTGCGTTGCGTCTCGTAAAATTCGTCTCCCGACAGCACGCCTAAGCGCCCGGCGCGTACATCCGCCACGGCGCGAACGAGCGCATGGGCAAAGTCATCCGGCGTCTCCGCCATGGAGCAATTTTCCGGCAGGCTGGCCATGCCGCGCAACGAGGCGGGGGTCGCCACGCAGGGCATGCCCAGTTCGAAGGTCTCGATCGTCTTGAGCTGCACGCCCGTTCCGCCGCGCGCAACCAACGGCACCACGCGGGCCCGGCGCACGAAGGCGGTGGCATCCGGCACGCGTCCAAGGAAGCGAAGTCCGGGATGACGGCTTGCCGGCGGGTGGTCGATGCCGCCGGCAATGGCAATGCTCATGGTCTCAGGAAGCAGCGGCACCACCTGCTCCAAAAACCAATCCAGGCCGAGGCGATTGGGCCGCCAGCTCCATGTGCCGATCAGGCCGAGGTCATAGGCGGGCGGCTCGGGCATGGCCGGAGGCAGCGTCCAGTGGCGCACGAGCGGCATGACGCCGCTGCGACGGGCAGCCTCCTCACCAAAGGCTGAAAGATCCTGCGGCACGAACGCCAGGATATACGCGGCCCTTCGCGCCAATCCCTGTTCCAGCCGATCGAGATGCTTCGCCTCGCGCTGAAACAGCAGGCGCTCGACGATCCCTTGGGCGTAACGGGCATTTTCGCGCGCCGAGGCCGCCTCGACATTATGTGCCACATAGATGCTTGGATAGGCTGCGACCACCGTCTCGAAGGCGCCGGCCAGCTGGATCGAATTGAGAACGAGGCCGTCGAACGGCATCAACCGCCGCAAGGCCTCGGCAAAGGCGGCCGGCGTGACCTCCTGCAGCTTGGCGCAGGAGACGCTTGTGCGACCGGCCACCGCGCGCGCCAGCCAAGTGATCTTCCGGCTACGCGAAACCTTGGCATTGGTCACTTCAAGTCGGCCGAGAAGCGTAACGTCAAGATCCGGCGCCGGCTCCTGCCCCGGCTCGAGATAGCCGATCACCGCCACCTCATGGCCTAGCGCCTTCAAGCCATCCACCAGCGCGCGATTGGCCACATCGAAGCCCGTCGCAGGATTGCGAACCGGAACCAGAGAGGAGAGCACGACGAGACGCATGAAAACGACACGCAAGGTACGAGGGTTGTTGTCGAGGAGCTTAGCGCAGCCGGCTCAAGGCCAATTTAAACCGTTCGATCAAAAGGCAACATAGGCGTTTACAATTCGGTAAGAAAGTTTTTTTAGGCTTTGTCGTTAAAGTCCACATCCCCTCCAATCCATGGCTCGCTCGGCCGGCCCTTCGGGCATCCGACCGGGGCTCAGGCTGCGCCGATGTTCGAGCCAACGTCCGATGTGACTGTGTTTTTCACCCGGGAGCCCGTGCCGCGTGAGACCGTCCAGCTGGCGGTGACGCTGCCGACGTTTCGCCGGCCGGAGCACCTGATCCGCACGCTGGAGAGCCTCTTGGCCCAGCACACGGACAAGACCCTTGCCATCGTCGTGATCGAGAATGACGCAGACAGCCTGGCGGGGGCTATGGCGGCCAAGCACTTTCTTGAGGATCGGTCCGTGACCGCGCTGGTCGTGGTGGCGCATCAGCGCGGCAATTGCCATGCCTATAATGCCGGCTGGACAGCGGCGCTCGCGCATTATCCGGCGCTGGAAGCCATTGCCGTGATCGACGATGACGAGCTGGCTGCGCCGGGCTGGCTGACAGGGCTGGTGAAAGTGAGTGCCGATACCGGAGCAGATCTCGTCGGCGGGCCACAGGTGCCGAAGTTCGAAAGCGGTGCTGGAGCGGCGCTCATCCATCATCCGGTCTTTTCCCCGGCCTACCGCGTGACCGGGGCGGTGCCGATCCTCTATTCTTCCGGCAATGTCCTCATCCGGCGAAGCGTGCTGGACGCAATGCCGCGGCCCTTCCTCGATCCGCTGTTCAATTTCATCGGCGGCGGCGACAGCGATTTCTATCGCCGTTGCAAGACGCAAGGCTTCTGCTTTGCCTGGGCGGCTGAGGCCGAAGTGATCGAGACCGTGCCGCTCAGGCGAACGGAGCGCGACTGGATCCGAACCCGCAGCCTGCGCAACGGCGCGATCTCGGCCATGCTCGAACATCGTGCCCGGCCGGATGCCATAGGGCGGACGAAGACAGTGCTGAAATCGCTGGCGCTGCTTCTGGCCTCTCCCTGGCGCGGCCTAAGCCTCTGGCGCCGCACCGGCTTGGCAAGCGCAGCACCCTATCACCTCCAGGTCGCGCTCGGCCGGCTGATGGCCGAGGCCGGCATCGTCGGCGAGCAATATCGCAACCCGGAAAAGAACTAGACAACCAGCCCTTGAGGCCAAGGGAAAAGCCGCACCATGCATTGGAAAAGCCCGCGCGAGGGCGGGCTGGACCATGGCAGGTCATCGGCTGACATCAATGGCCGCCGGAGCTTTCCTTGGCGGGCAGGACGTCGTGTGCGACGTCACCGTTCTTGTCGACGATGGCGACGGGCTTTGGCTCGTGCGCCTCGTCCGGCGGCTGTGACAAGCGCGCGAGGTCCGACTTGTTCAGATAGTCCAGCTGCTCGACATAGACGTCGAAGATCACCTTGTCGCCATAGCGTTCGTTCAGGCCATCGCGCACGATCTGCTTGAACTGGGCCATGTCGAAATTCGAGGTGTCCGCGATATTGATCAGCTTCTGGCCGAGCAGAATGTCATAAAGCGCGCTGGTGGTGCCCTCCTTCAGCGGCATCTGCAGGGTCTTGGTCTTCGTCTTGTCGGCGGCAAAGGACAGCCGTGTCAGGAAATAGCCCTGAACGCTGCCCTTGGCGATCACGGGAATGGTGATCATTTCGCCGGGCACATATTCCTGCACGGCAGCGCGGGTCGCCTCCTCTTCCGAGACTTTCGGCGCGGAGGCGTGCTGAACGGAGAAATAGACGGCGCCAAGCGTGATGGCGCAGGCCCAGATGCCGGTGAGAAGAAGCTTGATCATCACGCCTCGCCGTAGCGGAACTGCTCTTCGGTGTAGATGCCGTCAGCCTCGGCTTCCTGCGCCGCCGTCTTGAGGAGCTCCACGACCGAGCGGCAGGCTTCCATATGCGCGCCGACCTTGCGGGAGTTCAGCTCCAGCTTGGCGCGGATATGCTTGCTCTGCGAAACGAAAATGTCGCTCTGCGGCTCCGGAATCTGGTCGCGCTGGAGAATGGTCAGCTCATAGAGGCAACGGCTCTTGCGCACATTCGAGCTGCGCAGGTCGAAGCTGGGATCGACGCCGATACGGCTGTTCTCGTTGTCGAGAATCATCTCCAGGCGGCCGAGCACATTGCGGATGCGCATATCGCTTGAGGCAGCAGTTTCCATGGTCGTCTTCCTTTCCCTGTGGGCGCCGATGCCGCTTTGGCGCTCAGCGCGTCATTCCAATGCCGTCTGTCGGCCGTCCGCTTGTCTGTCCGTCGCCGACGAGCTGTGCGGCGATGCCGGATCAGCCACGCGCCGCTGTCTGCGCCTTGTCGATCAGGCTCGATTTGGTCGTCGCCATCTCGTCGTCCTTCATGCCCAGCAGTTGGGCGAGCGTCTGGCGCTGCACCTGCTGCACCATGCCGCTGGCACGCGTGGTGGTGTCGGTGTCGATCGAGGCCTGGTGGGCATCCTCGGACGTTGCCGGTTCGCGGTTGATCATCAGGCTGCGGGCAATGCCGACGCCATTGCCCTTGGCGATGACGTTGGCGATCTGCTCGGCCATCATGCTCTTCCAGACATCGCCGGCCGTGCCCTTACCGAACACCTCGGAGCTTTCCTTGGGCAGCATGTCCTGCACGAAGTTCTGCAGCACCATGCCTTCGAACTTGCGATAATGCGCTGGCACCTTCTCCGCCTTGACGTGGTTGGAGATGTTGCCGAGGCTGGCGGCATTGCTCTTGTCAAGCATGCCAAGCTTGCTGGAAAAGCCGTTGCCGGCTTCGGCCAGGCTGGTGGCGCGGAAGGCCGCACGGTTGGCGCGCAGACGCGTCTGCGCCTCCTGCACCTGGGCCGGATCGGCAGCGCGCACGACATCCAGAACGAGATCGCTCGGGGGCGAGATGGCCATGGCATGTTCCCTTGAAGGATGAGTCCGTCAGGCGCCCTGAAAGGGCCTGGACCCCTTGAAGTGCCTGCGGAAAAGCTGATGCATCACGGCGCCGCAGGCCTGCGTGACAGTGCATGGCCTGGAGTGCCTGAAACGGAGCTTTTCGGCGCAACGCACCGCGTCTCCGTCGTCTGTGAGCAAACTATGCGCGGCCAACCTTACCGGAAGCTGGCGGACGTAGATGCTAGCAAAAAGAGCAATATCGATGAGTATCGCAACCTCTGCGATCGAGAAAAGCATGGCAGGCCGCACCGACGGTTCCGGCGCAGCGCAGCGACAAGGTGAAGGCGATGAAGGGTTTTGGCTTGCGCAGCAAGACAGCCATGGCGAGAGCATTGGACCGGCCCTGATTTTCGGCACGAGGCTCTAAAAGCTGTCCGGCAGCAGCAGGCGCTGATCGATGATGTCGAAGACCGCCTCGTCATCGGCGGCGCGCTCTTCGTCGGCGCGGGCGTCCTTGACATGCTCGGCCAGCCG
The DNA here is from genome assembly GCF_900109605.1 of Xaviernesmea oryzae. GTDB lineage: Bacteria > Pseudomonadota > Alphaproteobacteria > Rhizobiales > Rhizobiaceae > Xaviernesmea > Xaviernesmea oryzae. Next base: position 21,805 of record NZ_FOAM01000013.1, on the reverse strand, counting down.
GTCGCCCTTGGCCCGCTCCTTCAGGACACGGCTTTCATGCACCTGCTGCAGGCCGAGAAGCATGCCGTCTTTCTGGGCCAAACGCCCCAGCTGTGAGGCATAATGGCCCGAGAACATGGCGTGTAGCGGCTTGGCCGAGCCCATGGCATCGGCCACCCGATCGATCGTATCGGCAAGTTCACGGCGTTGACGCGCCGTTTCCGCGAGATCGAACTCCGCCATGCGCTCCAGATGCCGCTGAAGCATGACGAGGCGCTGTAATTTGTCGGACCGGTTCGTCGGCGCCATGGCTCACCCAGCCTGCATGACCATGGCGAAGCCTTGCGCAAACAGCTTCAACATGGCGACCGCCGAGAGATAGAAGAGGAAGATACCCCCGATGATGATGTAGGGGGTGGAGATGAAGTAGAGCGGGATCTGCGGCGCCAGCTTGTTGACCATGCCGAGCGCGATGTTGAACAAAAGCCCATAGATCACGAAGGGGCTGGCCAGCCGCAGCATGATCATGAAGGTCGTTTCCAGCGAATTGGTCAGCGTGATCAGCACGCCCTGCGGATCGAAGCCATGGCCGATCGGCATGACGCGGTAGGAATCGAAGATCGCGTCGAAGATGATGTGGTGGAAGTCCAGCATGAACAGCACCATCAGCCCGCCGAAGGAGATGAGATTGGTCATCTGGTTTTCCGCGCTGTCTTCCAGCACGTCCTGGGCCGGCGGCGCGTTGAAGCCGATCATCATGGTAATGACGGTGCCGGTGAATTGCAGGCCGAGAACATAGAAGCGCGCGACGAGGCCGATGACCCCACCGACCACCATTTCCACGGCGGCGAGCTGGATATAGGTCGCGCCCTTGCCGGACACCTGCGGATAGATGTCGTTCCACAGCATGGGCAGCATGGCCATGGAAATGGCCAGCGCCGTGAACAGGCGGATCTGCGCGGCGACGCGCGCGCTGGAAAAACCCGGCATGACCATGACGCAGGCGCCGATCCGGCAGAAAGCTGCAAACAGCGCCAGCACCGTGCCTTCCGGGTCGGTGATCACGAGATGGCCCCGATGATCTTGATTTCCAGGCCCTTGGCAAGCTCGACATGGCTGAGGACCGGCAGCGTAGCGAAGAGACGTTCGATGATCATGCGCACATAAGAGCGGGATTCGGGCGAAGACACCAGCACGAAAGGCATGCCGCGATCCAAATGTTCGCGAATGACCTTGGTCGCCTGTTCGGAAAACTCCTCCAGATGCCGAGGATCGATGTCGAACTCGACGATTTCGCCCTTGCCGTCACGTTTGAGCGCCTGGTGGAACACCATGTCCCACTTGTTGCCCAGACGCAGCACGCGCAGCGTGCCGTTGTCGGAGAGATCGCCGCAGAGCTGCTGTGACATGCGCACGCGCACATGTTCGACAATCTGCTCGGTCTTGCGCACATGGGGCGCGAGTTCGGCCACCGCTTCGAGGATGAGATGCAGGTTGCGGATCGAGACGCGCTCGGCCAATAGCAGCTTCAACACGGCCTGCAGGCCGGAATAGGACATATGCGAGGTGCAGATCTCGTCCGCCAGCTTGCGATATTCCGGATCCAGCCGCTCGATCAGGATCTTGACGTCCTTGTAGGAGAGAAGCTGCGGCAGGTTGTTGCGGATGACTTCCGAGAGATGGGTCAGCACCACAGAGACGTTGTCGATCGGATGGAAGCCTTCGCGCTTCAGTTCCTCGGTGAAGGTTTCCAGGATCGAAACGGCGGGCATGCCGAAAGCGGGCTCGCGGATCTCGTCGCCCGGCACGCTCGGACGCCGTCCGCCGCCGGTGACCACGATCACCTCGCCGACACGCACCGTGTTGGACGCGATCGTCGTGCCGTGAATGCGGATATGGTAGGCCTTGTCGGGAATGCCGATATCGTCCGTCACCTTGATTTCGGGCACGATCAGCCCGTACTGGGTGGCGAATTTGCGGCGCATCTTGCCGACGCGGAAGCCCAGTTCCTGATGCGCGCCGAGCAGGCGGGTGGAGACCTGCTTGCCGAGCAGCAGCTCGATCTCGGGCATCTTCAGCACGGCCTTGACCGAGTCCTTCTCCGATTCCCGCACCTGCTGGGCGGCGGCGAACTCTTCCTCCTGCTTCAGCTTGGCGGCTGCGGCCAGCTGTCGGGGAATGATATAGGACAGGAAGCCCATGCCGCCGCCGAGGATGGCGAACGGCAGGAATGGCAGGCCGGGCATGACCGAGAGGAGAACGATCAGGCCCGAGGCGACCATCAGAGCGCGCGGATAGCCGGAAAGCTGACCGACGACCGCCTGGTCGGTGGAGCCGGAGGTGCCGCCACGCGAAACCAGAAGGCCGGCGGCGAGCGACACGATCAGCGCCGGGATCTGCGAGACCAGACCGTCGCCGACCGACAGCTTGACGAAGACGTCGGCCGCTTCGCCGATATTCATGCCATGGCGGAAATAGCCGATGATGATGCCGCCGAAGACGTTGATGGCGGTGATCAGCAGGCCGGCGACGGCGTCGCCGCGCACGAACTTCGAGGCACCGTCCATCGAGCCGTAGAAGGAGCTTTCCTCTTCCAGTTCGCGCCGGCGGCGGCGTGCTTCGTTTTCATCGATCATACCGGCCGAGAGATCGGCGTCGATCGACATCTGCTTGCCGGGGATGGCATCCAGGGTAAAGCGAGCGCCGACTTCGGCGATACGCGTTGCACCCTTGGTGATGACGATGAAGTTCACCGTAATCAGGATGAGGAAGACGATCAGACCGATGACGAAGTCGCCGGACATGACCAGGCTGGCGAAGCCGGCGATCACCGAGCCGGCGGCGTCATGGCCCTCGTGACCATGCGAGAGGATGACGCGGGTCGTGGCGATGTTGAGCGCCAGACGCGTCATGGTCGCAATCAGGAGAATGACCGGGAAGGAGGAGAATTCCAGCGGCCGCTTGATCCAGAGCGCCACCATCAGGATCAAAACCGAGAAGGCGATGGAAAAGGCCAGCCCAAGGTCGATCAGAAAGGGCGGGATCGGCAGAAACAGGATCGACAGGATCATCACGATCCCGAGCGCGAATCCAATCTCGCGGCTGCGGGACGCGATCTGCGGGATCGGCAGGGAAACAGGCGGTTGTGCCATCGACGAGCATCCGTTCTCTTCATGAGAAGGAGGCGGCGTGACACGCCGCCCATTCCCTTGAAGCCGATAATGGATGAAGCTTGCGCGAGGGTCGCTTAATGGCGCCGCGCCGATGTCACGACCGGGTCAGGGATGACCTGTCAGGGCAGAATGACAGAGCTTTAAGGGAAGTGCTGCAGCGACAGCGAGGAGATCAGCGCCGGGCCATGCGCTTCGTGTCGCCGCTTGGTCCAGTCACGACAAAGCGGGGGTCATCGTATAGCTTCACGCACCGGTCGAGAAACCACCGCGTGGGCATCGCGCCACAAAACGGTGATCGTCTTGCGGTTTGAGGCTTGTTCTCGTGCATGGTCCGACGAGGAGGCGACGCCTCCTCTGGCCATGCGTTAGAAGCCGGTCTGGATGCGCGAAAACACCATGTCGGTGAAGATCGAGATCTGCGAGCCGACAAAGGGCGCGGAGATCGCCACGACGACGAGCACCGCGACGATCTTGGGCGCGAAGGTCAGGGTGGCCTCCTGCACCTGGGTCAGGGCCTGGACGAGCGCCACGACCAGACCCACCACCATGGCGGCGGCAACGGCAGGACCGGACGACACAAGAACCGTCCAGACAGCCGCCTGGACCATATCGAGCGCGTCCGCTTCATTCATTGCCGTTGCACCCTACTTGATGACCACGCCCGCGCTGATCGCGAGTTCCTGGCCGGATGCCAGCATGGCGGTGATTCCGGTCGAGGTTATCTTAACCGAGCTGACGACGCCAGATGTGGCCCCGTCCGCGCTGGTGACCGTGCGGCCGATCACCGCGCCGGCCTGATTCAGCGCATTGCCCTGGATCATGGTTTCAAGGTTCTTGTTGGTCTTGATGGTCTGCTCGACCTGCGAGAAGGTGGCAAGCTGGGCCATCTGCTGGGCCGAGTCCATCGGCTGCGTCGGGTCCTGGTTCTTCAGCTGGGTCACGAGCAGCTTCAAGAAGCTGTCATAGTTCAACGAAGCCGCGCCGGCGTCCTTGCTGGCCTGCGATGTCGTCGTCGTGTTCGTGGTGTTGGTATTGGTGACTCCGGTTACGCCGTCTACCGCCATGGTGCAATCTCCCTGCGGATCTGTTCCACCGTCGCCGGCGTGATCTCGTGGCTGTTGAGGATCTGGTCCTCGATCGTGTAGAGCCCGCGGATGGCCTTGAGAGCATCGAAGGCGCGGCCCTGAACCACCAGCGCGTCGATGCGCTTGAGCTCGGCCAGCACTTCGTCATGCTTGAAGCAGGACAGGAGCATGACCACCGACTTGCGGAACATGGCGGTCGACTGCTCCGCCCCTTCCGGATTGATCAGGATCATCTGCGCGATGAAGTAAAGCTGCTTCAACGGTGTTGTCGCATCTTCAGGCTGCAGGACGTGATTTTCGAGAAGGAAGGTGACGTCGTTCAGGAACTCGACGGCCACCTTGCGATCGACGCGCAGGACCGCGCCGTTCACGAAAATCCGCTCGCCGGACTTAAGCGAGATACGCAATGTGCTTTTCATTTGAGTCCATCCCTGATGATGGTGGTTATGTCGATGATGCCTTGGAAATTGTCGGAGTCGCGACGGCGAATCTTTTCTGTTTCCCCAAGGATCCAGATGGCGATGGAAATGAGGTTGGCCCGCAATTCCTCATCAAGCTGATTGTCGGGCGTCCGCAGATCTTCGATAAACCGGATCCAGACACGCCGGGTAAAGTAGACCGCCTCGATCGCTTCGCGCGAATAGCCCTTCTGCTCCTTGGCGGCCGTCAGCAGGGCGATCGATCGGTCGAGCACCTGCCGTTCTCGATCTTTGGAGTCGGCAACGCCATCCTCCATGATCTCGGCGTAGGAAAACTGATACATTCAGACATCCTTCATGATTGTCTTCGAGCCCTCTCGCATCAGAGGTAGTTGACGAGGCTCAACTGCTGCAGGCGTCCCGTCAGGGTCAGTGCCGTTTCAAGCTGGGTCTTAAGGGCCGTCATGTTCAGGCTCGCCTGGTAGGTATCGACGCCGTCGAGATCGGTCTTGTGCGTTTTCAGCAGCTTGGTCTGCGTGTCGATCGCGGTATTAGCGTCCTTCACACGCTGCTGCGACAGGCCGAGCGCGCTCTTCTGCGAGATGATGTCGCCTTCGGCCTCGGTGTAGTAGCTGATGGTCTGCTTTGTCAGCGCGTTACGCGTATCGGACTTCAGATTTCCCCCAAGCAGTTCCGTCCCGATGACGCTCGCCAGCATGAACTTTCGCATGCCGACCGCATTGGCATTGGTCGAGGTCGTCACCACCTCATTGGCCGAAATGCGGTTGGTCATGTTCTGGTCCGATGCCTTGGACCAGTTGGTGTTGAAGTCCGTGCCCAGAAACATCGGCTCCAGCTTGTTGGTGACGAAATCTGTCATCTGGGCCGCAGAGAAATCCGAGATCGAGGTCAGCGGTGGGGTCTGAGCGCCCATGAAGCTGGTCAGCGCGGCCTGGTAAGCAGCCTTGGCCGCCGCGCCTTCGCTGGTCGTGTAATCGATCATCGGCTTGACATCGGTATTGATGCCCGAAAACAGATATTCGCCACCGCTGTTCTGGTTGGCTGCAGCGGTAAAGTCCTGCATCGCGTTCTTGAGCGACAGCGTGATATTGGCAATCAGCGTCGTATCCGTGCTGCCGGACAGACCGTTGAGCGCATTGCGGGCCGTCTGCGCGGACTTTTGCATCGAATCGAGCGCGGTCTGCGACGCTGAGAGCCGGAGATCGACGACGGAATTGGTGCTTTTCACCGAATCCATCCGGTCGAGCTCGCGCTGCAGATCGAGCGTGCGGCTCGTCTTGCCGCCGAGCGACACGCCGATATCGTAATGCGTGCCGTTGGTCATCTCATATTGGGTCGACACCATGTCCGTCTGCGACTGCTGAATGGTCAGCCGCATGGCGTTCTGGATGGCGAGCGACGAAACGAAGGTCGTCTTCATGATTACCTCACTGCGTCAAGAAGGGACTTAATCATTTCGTCCACCGTGGTCAGGAGCTTCGCGGAAGCTTTGTAGGATTGTTCCAGGTCAAGCATGAGCGAGAGTTCCTCGTTCATGTTGACCCCCGTCAGATTGCTCAGCGTCTCCTGCGTGCGGGTCAGCAGAGCACTCTTATTGTCGTTGGCCGTCGAAGCCGTCGACCGCAGCGATTCCACCCAGCCGACCGATTCGGTGGCATAGGAGAGAAGCGAGGTCTGCGATGTCAGGTCCGTTGCCGGATCGAAAGTGACTTTAGCGCCCAAGGCTGTAACGAAGCTGTCGACCAGCGTGCTGAAGCCGGAATTATTGCTCGGATTCTGATTTGCAGCACTTCCGCTGAAGCCACCGTCGCGCAGAAGGAATGGGTTGGAAACGGCAGCCGAATTGACCTTGATCGAATTGGCAAAGCCAACCGTGGTACCCGACGTCAGCGGCGTGGCCGTGAAGAGCCCCTGCGCCGTGCCTTCCTTGAAGGTGTTGACGAGACCGCGTGCGATCTCGTCGAGCTGCGATTGCAGCTTCGGCAGAACCTGGTCACGCAGCTGCAGGAGCGCCGGCAGGCTTCCCTGCGCGCTGGTATCAGCGCCGGCGCCCGGCTTCATGGCGATTCCGTCGACGTAGATCGCGTTACCGGTGACATGAGCGTCATAACCCGACGATGCTTGGAACGTGACCTGACGCGGCGAGTTCTCATAAAGAACCGTGCCATCGGAGGTGTAGAGCACCATATCGTTGTTGCCGCGGGTCACAGTCGAGATGCCGACAATCTCCGAGATCTGGCCAAGCAACTTATCCCGCTGATCGAGCGCGTCGTTGGGATCGCTATGAGTCGCGGTCGCGCTTTGGACGTCCCGGTTGGCCTTGTCAAAGTCCGTAAGCAGAGAATTGAGCTTGTTGACGGCTGTAGAGATGTCTGCGTCAGCGTTTGCGCGCATCTTCTGGACAGTGTCTGAGACGGTATTAAGTGAATTTGCCAGGTCCGTGGCTGCAGATACGGTATTCGCCGCAGTTGTGCGGCTGCTCGGCGTCGAGGCCAGCGTCTGCAGGCTGTCGCGAAACTTATTGAGATAGGTCGCCGGCGCGGTGCTGTATTCATTGCCGCCAAGCGCCATACGGATCTCGTCGAGACCGTTCATCAGCGCGTCCTGGCCGCTGGAACTGGCGCTGCTTGCGAGCTTCTGCTTCAAAAGCGCGTCGCTTTGCGCACGCTGGATAGTCACCACCTCGGCCCCATTGGCCGAGGTAGACAGGATCGCCGATCGCCTGTTGTAATCCGCATTGTTGGCGTTCGACATGTTCTTGGACAAGACCGACGTCTGCTGCGCGGTATTGCTGAAGATCTGCTGGGCCGTATTAATGGCGGATGACAGGGACATAGTGATACCTAGATTTCAGAGGTCGGACGCGACTTAGCGCTTCAGGTTGACCAGGATGTCGAGAAGATCCGACCCGGTCTGGAACACCTTGGAATTCGCGGTGTAGCTGCGCTGGGACGAGATCATGTCGGTCAGTTCGCCTGCGAGGTCGACGTTCGATGCTTCGAGCGCGCCGGACATGATCGCGCCGAAGTTGCCGATATTGGCGAAGCCTGTGACGATAACGCCCGAGTCGATGCTCTGGGAGTAGACGTTGCCGACCTGCGGAGTAAGGTTGTCCGGGCTCTGCACGTTTGCCATGCCGATGCGATAGCGGGGCTCGATCTTGTTGTTTTCGTAGGTAACCGAAACAACGCCGTCAGAGCTGATGGTAACGTCCTTGATGCGGCTTGGTGCATTGCCGTCAACGGTGCCGCCATCGGGCGAGAACTTGAAGCCGAGCTGTGTCGTCTTGGAGAGATCGACAACGATGTTCTCGACCTGCGCACCACTTCCAGCGATCGGAGTACCGAGAACACTGCCGACCAGGGTGATCGATCCACCGGTGAGAAGCTTGCCCGTCGCCGAGTCGAAGGTCATCGTGTTCGTCGCAGGGCTCAACATATCGTTGCCCGTAGTGCGATCCTTGACCTCCAGCGTCCAGGTGTTGGTTCCGGTCTTCTTATAATTGAAGTCCATCAGCCGGGCATTGCCCTGTGTGTCGAAGATGCTGAGCGACGTGGTGTAGCCTTGGCCGACGGCATCGCCCGACGGCAGGTTTGCTGCCATGGTGCCCTTCGTCGATGCCTTCGCAGACAGACCAGTAGAAGCAAGATTGATGGGCTCCATGCCGCCAAAGCCGTTCACGGTCTGAACCGGATCGACGCCCTCGACATATTTGTAACCCATCAGCTTGAAGCCGGCAGTGTTGACCAGCTCGCCGACATTGTTCTGAACGAAGCCGCCGGCGCGGGTCAGGAAGTTCGTACCGTTGTTGTCGCTGACGACGAAGAAGCCGTTGCCATTGATCGCAAGGTCGGTCTTCGACGTCGAAGTAACGGTAGAACCCTGTTGCGAGATTCCGTAGCGGGTTTTGCTGTCGACGGCACCCGAATTATAGGAGCTACCACTGGTCGGAAGGATCAGCGACGAGAATTCGGTCGACGCCTTCTTGTAGCCGGTGGTGTTGGCGTTGGCGATGTTTTCGCCAACCGTGCTCAGGCGGTTTACCTGGGCTTCCATGCCAGAGGCGCCGGTCCGCATCATTCCGTAAAGACTCATGTCCGATCCTCGCTTTGTTCGGTAACGCAAGACTAGGAATTTTGCCTTGCGTGAACCTGTCTTGCGGGCCGGACCGGAGAGCTTTGTCATCGGGTGCGGAAGAGCCGGGAAACCGGCGGGCAGTTGAAGCGCGTCATGATCGCCAGGATCTGTTTACGCGCTCTAAGTCTTTGATATCCTACATGCCGGCACCACGGAGATGGGTGCCTCAGCCTCTGCAGAATTTCTCAGTTCCAGTCGATGCAATAACCGAGGAAACGCTTGGAATCGATCGGGTCGAAGCCGAGCTTCTTGCGCAGCTTCTTGCGCAGCTTGGAGATATGGCTTTCGACCACGTTCTCTTCGACGTCCTCGTCGAAAATGCCATAGATCGCGTTGAAGATCTGGGTCTTGGAAACGCGGCGGCCGCGGTTGGAGACCAAATATTCGAGGATGCGGCGCTCACGGCGCGGCAGCGGGAAGACGTCGCCGCTGATTTCGGGATCGCGGCCATCGGCGAAAATGCGGATCGGGCCGATATCGGTGAAATTGGTCAGCGCCTTCAGGCGGCGGCGGATGGCGCCGGCGCGGGCCAGGATCTCGCGCGGATGGACCGGCTTGCGCACGACGTCATCGACGCCGCAATCGAACAGGGCCAGCGTATTTTCCAGCGAGGGTGCATCGCTGATGGCGATCACCGGGGCCATGGTCCGCTCGCGGATGGCGCGCGGCAAGGCCATGGCGCGCTCGCCCTGGCCGAGAAGGAAGGCCTCGACAGCCTCGATATCGCTGTCGGCCGCCGTCATCACCCAGTCGCCGAATTCCTTCGGATCGAAACCGGTGGACGGAATACCTTCACGCCCAAACAGGGACATGTAGCCGTCTTTTACAAGCTCGCGTTCATCAACCACTACGATCATTCGTCCGCCTCCGAATCAGTGGATCAATTGTGTGATCTAGAGGTACGAACAGGGTCGTTTTGGAACAACTAGAGGAACTCACTGGGAGGAATTTGTACTAGCAGAGGGGTCAGAATGCGATTTGAACTAGATTTAGTGGCACAATCCGCATTCAGCCACTAAAAAATTTGTGGAAACGTTAACGCTTTCTTGAGACTTCGCTTGCAAGCGCCCGACGCCCAATTTGCGCCTCAAATTGAGACATCGCGCATATCCCGCTCTCAATTCTACATAAGGTTGCAGTGACGCAAGATCCCTCAAGGCTTGGCGCGGCCGTTTTGGCTGCGCCAAGCGGGGACGTTCCGCCGGCGAATTTGCAGGTGGATTGTGTCATGACAAGGAGGAAAAAGGCTTATCGGCAGAAGGCGGACGCGTTGGGGGTCCATTGGCCGTAGCCGGTGGCGACGAGATTGGCGATCACGCGGCACACATATTTCTTCTGTGCCGGGTCATTATTCGGCCCTGCATGATAGCGCGCCACCGCCATCGTCCACGTGTCATGACGCGCGTGCAGCGCCGCCAGGAAGCGCGCTGCATAGTCGACATTGAGACGTGGATCGAGCATGGCCTCGACCGACGCGAATTGCTCGCCATGGAAGCGATAGTTGATCTGCATGCAGCCGAGATCGATCAGGCTTGCGCCCTGCGCCCTTGCCGAGCGGAACAGCCTCAGGACCTCGTCAGCCGAGCCGGCAAAGACCGCCTTGCCCTCGATGTTCATCGCATAGGGCTGCAGCGAGCCCTTGCGCCCGGTTTCCGTCAGCCCAACGGAATAGAGAATGCCCTCTGGAATGCCATAGCGGGCCGCTGCGGCGGAAATCTCCTGCTCGCAGACATTGGCCATGGCTGGGCGCGCGCAGAACGCCTCAGATGTACAGATCGCCAGACTGGCCAGGATCGGCGCGGAAAGCAGCTTCAACCGAGATGTCCTTGCCATTCCAATCCCTCGACGGCTGTCTCTGCGGGCTGCCCTCGCCCGCCTGGCCACGCCCTTCCGACGCCTGCTGGCCACCGCCGCCCGTGCCGGCCTGGCTGGCGTTTCCTTGGCCGCTATAGGGCGAGTCCGAGCCGTTCTGGCCCGTGCTGCCATCGCTGGCAGACGGGCTGTAGACGATGTTGACCTGATCGACGGAGAAGCCCTGGCTTCTCAGAGCCGCGACCATCGCATCCTGATCGCCGCGCAGCTGGCGATAGGCTTCGCCGGTGTTGACGCGCAGCTCGACTTGCAACTGGTCTTCCTTGAGCTTCAGCGTGGCGGTGACAGGACCGATATCGTTGGGGTGCATCTGGATCTTCAGCGTATCAAGCACCTTGCCCGCCCCGCTTGCCTCCGGTGTCCCCTGCAGCAGCGCGGCCGCCTCCAGGGTCGATGTGCCGGCGCGTGCCGATTTGGAGACCGCCTCGGCCACGATCGGCGCGTTAACGGACGTCATGGCGACGCCGAGATAGCGGCGCGTTTCCAGAACGGTCACCTGCTCCAGCTTGACCGGCGCCGGCTGGTCCGTCTTGCCGGAGACGGACCCGTCCTCGGACAGTTTCACGGTCACGGCCGGGCCTTTTCCGTCGGCCCGCGCAAAACGGAACGTCTGGTCGCCGAGGCCAGCGGGCGCATCTGCGGCCTTGTCCTCGGTCCCATCCTGCTTGCCGACCTTGGCATTCGGTGCGCCAGCCTTTGCAAGCCCCTTCGAGGGCAAGGCCTCGTCGTCGCTTCCCGTCCCAGTCTGTTGCTTGCCGGCCTGCGCCTGCGCGCCGGCGAGCATCGCGAGCAGGGTGACCGCGCCGCCTTGCGCCGAGGCAGGCTGGGCATTGCCGGCCTGTGCCGATCCGGTCTGTAGCGGCTCATCAGCGGCAGCCTCGCTCTCCTTGGCGGTCTTACCTGCGTCCTCGTTCCCGCTCGCTTTCAGCCCCTTGGCCTGGAGCGCTTGAAGGGCCTGGGCTGACAGCGTCGCCGCCGCGCTGCGCGCAGTCGCCTTGCCTTGCGTCGCCTCGGCTGCCTTGCGCTCGGCCAAAGTCTCGGCCGCTGTCGCGTCCTTCGTCACGGTTTCCGTCGGTGTTGCCACCTCATCCGGCACGAAGGTCTGAGCCGATGCCTTGCCGCCAGCGGGGCGCTTGATGCCGGCAGCGGCGATCTCCGCCTTGGTCCGGGCGGGCTGCGCCGTGGCATTTGCGCTCGCATCCTGCGCGTCGCCGGAGGTGGGGCGCTGGGAAGCTTTACCGCCAGCCTCCGCCGCTGTCTTTGCGGAGGCGGCATCGCCGCCCGATGCGGCCTTCTGCTTTGCGGCATCCTTGTCCGCAAAGCCCGCCACCGTGCCGGCGAAGTCGCCCGCCTCGCCGTCCCCACTGCCCTTGCGCCCCGGAGCGGGGCGTGCTGGCGGGGACAAAACATTGGCGAGAGGAAGAGCAGTGTCGGTCATGGGTTCTTCTCCGACTTCAAGAGGTCGTCGATCGACTTCAATTTGGATTTTCCGTCTTCGACAAAGGAGGTGAGGACAGGATCGAGCGCAGGATCCGGAGCGCCTGCCGGCGGCTCGGTCTTCTGCACCTCGGCCTGTGCGGCTTCAGCGGATGCATCCGGCGTTGGGGGCGCCGCTGCAAAGGGGCTGGCGCCGCTGCCGGTTTCCTCCGGCAAGGGCGATCCGGCGTGGCCCTCTGCGACCTGCTCGACGACCGGGCCGCTTTCCGGCTCGCTCGGTGCGCGCAAGACCTCGTCGGCCACGTGGCGGGCGGCGTCACGCAAGGCGCGGTCACGATCGGTCAGCTGGTTCTCGGGGATCGCCTCGAGCGATTTCAAGGCATCGACAATGCCGCTCGAGGGCACGTCGACAAGACCGGCATAAAGAGAAGCCAGGGCCTTCGGCGCGCTATCGCCGGGATCGGCAAGCGCCTGAGCCTGCTCGGATGCCAGACGCGCGAGATCGGTCATGCCGCCGATGGCCGCGCGCCGGGCGATGCGCAGATAGACCTCGCGCTGACGCGGCCGGTCCATGAAGCTGAGAATGGCTTCGACCTTTTCCTTGTTCTCGTCCTTGTAGGTCGCCATCGCGAGATCGACGAAGCTATCGGCGAACTGGCCGGCATAGGGCGAGGTGACGAAGCGCCGGGCATAACGCAACGCATAGGCATAGGCGCGTTCCGTATCCTTCTTCTGCACGGATAGAAAAAGCGAGCGGCGCAGGGCAGCTTCTTCGATATTGCTGCCGGGCGCATAAAGCCGGGCGCGGTCGTAATAGGCGATCGCATCGGCCGGCTTCTGATTGGACAGCGCATTGGCCAGCACCAGCGCCAGATAGGGCTCGGTCGGCGCGTTGTGATATTCCGTCAGCGTCTTGGTCAGAAGATCGACGATCAACGCGCCCTTGCCGTTCAGATAATGTGTCAGCGCATCGACAATGCGGTTGTCGAACCGCCCGCGCGTGTCGCGGTCGGCCAGCGCCTGGAGCGTCTGCGGGTTGCCGCCGCTCATCGCGTAGATCAGCGCCGCATCGACATTGCGCGGATCGTCGAAGGTTTCGGGAGGGGCGCTGCGTAAGCGTTTGTCGATATCGGCCAGAAGATAGCGCTGCATGTCGCCGGCGGCATGATCGCCATGGACAACAGAATCCTGGATGAACTGCAAGGAACGCAGCATCTGATAGGGCGGCAAGGCGGCATCCGGCTCGCTTGCGCCGGCATGACCGGCGGCCAGCGCGACAGCCAGCGCGGCGGTGCGAAGCAAAGAAGGCAGGATGCGCGCCATCACGGTCAGCCCTGATCGGTCTGGAGGAGAATTTCGATGCGGCGATTGGCCGGCGCCATCGGATCGTCGGGCACCTGCGGACGCGTGGCCGCAAAGCCGCTCACCTGGGTGATGCGCTTTTCATCCAGCCCGCCGCGCACCAGCATATAGAAGGCGCTCTGGGCGCGATCCGAAGACAGGCGCCAGTTGTCGTAGCCCTTCTTGAAGGGTCTTGCATCGGTATGGCCGCGAATGGCCACCGCCCCCTTGCGCTCGCCGAGCACCTTGCCGATCTTCTCCATGGCCTCGACCATGACCTTTTCCGGCACGGCCGAACCGAGCTGGAACATGGGAACATCGCTCTGCTCGCTGATCGAGACGAGCAACCCGCCCTCTGTCGGCGTAACGATCAGCCCTTCGGCAAGCTTGCCTGCCGCGCCGCCCGAAAGCGCCTGCTGCAGCTCACCTTTAAGTGCATCGGCGGATTTCTGCTCGGGCGACTTGGCGGCATCGGCCTGCGCCGCCTGTGCATCCTTGCCCGCCTCAGCCGTGGCGGCAGGTTTCGCCTTGCCATCTGTCGGCTGGGCCATGGCGATGTCGACGGCAGCGGCCTGGGCCAGGCCCGTGCCGGGCGGCAGCTGCTTGCTGTCCTTGGTGACCTCGGCGCCCTGCTTGGCATTGCCGGCATTCTGGATCGCGACCTGCTTGCTCCAGAAGTCGGGATCGAAGGGATCGCGATAGGCCTCGCCGCCGCTGGCGCCCGTGGCCGGGCCCGCCGTCTGCGCGCCGCCATCGCCCTTGCTGCTGATATTGGCTTCCTTTCCGGATTCGCGGGCGATCTCGGACAGCACGGCATAAGGGTTCTCGAAGAAGTCCGCATCCGAATATTGGGTTTCCTCGCCCGATGTCGCGGACTGATCCGTACCATCGCGCGCCGTGCCGCCGGTTTTTGGCTGGTCGCCGTCGACCTTAGACTTGCTCTGCGTCTCTTCGCCCTTGGCGTCCTTGGCCGGCTGCTTGATGCCTTTCTCAGCAGGCTTCGACTCGGTCAGCTGCACGGGATTGAAATAGGAAGCGATCGCCTTCTTCGTCTTCTCGTTGGAGGCATTGATCAGCCACATCACGAGGAAGAAGGCCATCATGGCGGTCATGAAGTCGGCATAGGCGATCTTCCAGGCGCCGCCATGCGCGCCGCCATGTCCGCCGCCATGCTTCTTGATGATGATGATTTCGTTCTTGCCGTGATGATTGTCGTCGCTCATGCCAGGACCTTTCCAACGGCTTTGGCGAAGGCGGACATGCGCGTCACCAGGATCGGCCCGCCAAGATCAACCGAGAGATCGATGTCCTCTGCCTCCACATGGCGGAAACTCGCTTCGGCGATATCGCCCAGTTCGGCGCGAAGCGCCTCAAACAGGATCAGGGGACCCGTGACGACGATGCGACAAGCCTCCCCCTCGGCGAGGCTGCGCTTCAGCGTGCGCGAGAGATCGCTGACCGCCTTGCGGGCCAGTGCATCCTGCAGCACGGGTGCCAAGGCGCGCGCGGCCTCGTTGCCGAGATGCTCGACGATCGCCGTGGACAGCTCCTTGAAACGAGAGGCGATCCGCTCGGCGGCTTCGGCACCGAGTGCGGCACGCTGCGCATCGAGCTCTTCCCGATGACGCGCCTCCAGTGCCGCGATCACAGCTGCATGACGCTCATTCAGCTCGGCCTCGGCTTCCGCGCGCCCATCCTGCCGGGCCTGAAGGCGCTCGGCATCGATGTCGATCTTGGGGAGAGCCGGCACGGCGGGCATGATCGGCGCATCCGCGACATCCAGATCGCCAAAAAAGCTGGACGAGCCGCCCATCTGAATGTCGATGGCGGGCGCGCTGAAATCCTTGAGATAGCGCGAAAGCGAGGAGGCGCTCATGAGCGGCTGCCTTCTTTCGACACGGGAGATACGACCTGCGATGACACGGGGAGAACGCCTCCTTGGGCCAGGACAGCACAGAGCGCCGTCTCGACCGACATCTTCAATCCGCATCGACGCTCCGCCAGCCGGCACGCGCCTTCGATGATGCGAAGGCGATTGGCCTGGCCGGATCGGCGCCGGACACGAGCGGCGGCAGGGCGGCAAGGCCAAGCCGACAGCCGGAAAGCGCCGCGACGCCTTTCCCGGCGCCTGACAAACGGATCTTTCTCACATGACTGTAGATCATGTCCTAGAAGGTCAAACTTGCGCGAAGGTGGCCCATAGGCTCCGTCTTAGGGCGGAGGTGCTGCGTTCCGGCCGATGGTGGCGGGGACAAGCTGAAGAGGGTTGGACCGCGCCTGGGCAAAACGCGATCCAACGCGATCGCCACGCCGATGACCGCGGCGGGACGAAACTCGTGCGGATGCGGCGAGAGGGTCGATCGACCAGCCGCATCGTGGGCGAGGCCCTCTCCCGCTGGCATTGTCCAGCCGGAAACGGCACACGCCGGGTTGCTGTTAGGACTGGAACAGCTTCAGGATGTTTTCGGAATTGGTGTTGGCGATGGAAAGCGCCTGGATGCCCAGCTGCTGCTGGGTCTGCAGCGCCTTCAGGCGCGTGGATTCCTCATTCATATCCGCATCGACCAGACGGCCTACGCCCTTGTCGATCACCGAACGCAGGTTGGCGACGAAACTTGACTGAAGGTCGATGCGCTTGGTGATCGCGCCGAGCGTCGCGGCCGAGTTGGTCAGCGTCTTCAACATGTTTTCCACGGCGGACAGCATGCCGTCCACGTCCGCGTTTGTGGTCGTGGCGGTGAGAGTGATCGAGGACGCGGTGCCCCCCCATGCAGTGCCACCGGAAGGCTGAATGAGATAATAGGTGGCGTTGGCCGTGCCTGTCGCAGGAGAATTGCCCTGCTCGACTCCATAGGTGTTAGTCAGCAAGCCGCGTGAGGCATTTTTGGTGTCGATCAGAACAGAGTTGGTGGTGTCGTAATCGAGCGTCGTGACGGCAACCGAACCCGAAGCCGAGCGCGTGAAGGAGCTGACGATTGACTTGGTGCCGATGGGATTCGCGCTGGTGTTGTAGAGCCAGTTTTCACCCGAGAAGGAGGCCGACTGCGCTGCCGATTCGATCTGCTTCTTGAGTTCGGAGAGTTCCTTGTCGATCTTGCTCTTGTCGACACCCGGCTCGCGGGCGGCGACCAGCTTTTGCTTGATGGTGGTCATGATGTCGACGACCGAATTAAGCGCCGAATAGGAGGTATCAACCTTGGCCGCGCCGAGGCCCAGCGCATCTTCGACGGTTGAGAGCGCCGAATTGTCGGAGCGCATCGTCGTGGCGATCGACCAGTAAGCAGCGTTGTCGGCCGCTGTTTCCACGCGATAGCCGGAGGAGACGCGGTTTTGCACCTCGTCCATGTTCCTGTTGATGCCGCGAAGCGTCTGCAGTGCGGCCAGCGCGGCGGTATTGGTCAGAATGCTGGTCATTGTTCGTGCCCTGTTTTTAAAAATGTCCCGTCGCGGTTTCGGTCATTCCGGCTGGCGGGAAGGAAAATCGAGCGGGCGGCCCCGACATGACGTCGCAAGGCGTGCCCGATGAAGCATCCGGGGCGTGCTCCGGTGGCAGGGGGAGAGCCTCATGCGCTTGCCGTTGCCGGCAGCCTCCTGCGATTAATGAAAACTTAATGGCCGGTTGGTTAAGAAAACCTTAATAGGAGATCCTTCGCGGTAAGAAAGATGAAGAAATCGTCAATCTTTCATACCAAGTTTTCGCGGCCATCATGACCGCGCAGCCGTCTTTGAAACGGCGCCCAACGACGTAAAGAAGGGAAATAAGGGGCAGACACTGTGCGAAGCTTGCGGGCGTAAAACAGCTAGGGCGCCTGCTCCTCGCCAGCGCCAGGCAAGCATGATGTCCTAGATTGAGGACAACGAAAAAGACCGCCCTCCCCTTTCGGGAAGGACGGCCTTTGGTGAAACGATCGACCTGCGCGCGAAGGCGCCGGGCACTTACGAGCGGAACAGCGACAGGATGCTATCGGAGCTCGAATTGGCGATCGAAAGCGCCTGGATACCGAGCTGCTGTTGCGTCTGCAGCGCCTTCAAGCGGGTGGACTCTTCGTTCATGTCGGCATCGACAAGGCGACCGACGCCCTTGGTGATCGTGTCCATCAGGTTGGACATGAAGCTGTCCTGCAGATCCACGCGGCTCTTGGTAGCGCCGAGCGTGGCAGCGGCGTTGGTGAGGTTCTGAAGGATCGCTTCCACCGCGCTGACCATCTGTTCGACCTGGGCATCCGTGGTCGCCGAGGAAATCGAGATGACCGAGCCTGCGGCCGAGGTCGTGCTGCTGGCATTGATCAGGAAGTAGGTGCCGGTGGAGCCGGCCGTGCCGTTGGTGTAGCTGCCGTAACCGGTGACGGCCTGGGTCAGGAGCCCGCGGCTGGCGGTGTTGGTGTCGACCAGGACCGAGGTGGATGCGTCGAAGTTGATGGTGTTGATGGAAACTGCACCGGACGGCGACCGGGTGAAGGAGCCGACCATCTGCTTGGTGCCCGTCGCGGTCGACGAGGTGTTGTAGAGCCAGTTTTCGCCGGAGAACGAGGCGGACTGTGCCGTGGAAACCAGCTGGTTCTTCAGCTCGGTCAGTTCCTTGTCGATCTTGCTCTTGTCGACGCCCGGCTCGCGAGCAGCCACCAGCTTGGCCTTGATCTGGGTGACGATTTCAACGGCGTTATTAAGACCGGTATAGGCCGTGTCCGTCTTGGCGGCAGCCAGGCCCAGCGCGTCGGAGACGGCGGACAGGGCCTTGTTGTCGGACTTCATGGTCGTGGCGATCGACCAGTAAGCGGCGTTGTCTGCCGCAGTCTGCACGCGCAGTCCCGTGGAAACGTTGCTCTGTACGTTTTCCATGTTGCTGGCGATGCTGCGCAGCGTGGAGAGAGCGGAAAGTGCGGCGGTGTTGGTGATGATGCTTGTCATTGGAGAACTGCCCCTTGTGAACAGAGAATGGAAAGGGACATTCCGGACGGTACCGGGGAAACAGCGGCCAGCGTCATGCCTGCTAACGTCTTCGGATTGTTGGTTAACCCGCCGTTTCGATGACGTTAGAAAACACCATTATGGTTAATGAATGCTGAAATAGTTGAGGCAGACGCAAAATATGTAAGCCGCGCCCTTTGTAGGGCGCGACTGCCTTTCGAATTTGCATGTCGGTCAACCGACAATACGGCCTTACGAGCGGAACAGCGACAGGATGCTGTCGGCGCTGGAGTTGGCGATCGACAGAGCCTGGATGCCCAGCTGTTGCTGTGTCTGCAGAGCCTTCAGGCGGGTGGATGCCTCGTTCATGTCCGCATCGATCAAGCGGCCGACACCCTTGGTGATCGTGTCCATCAGGCTGGATGTGAAACTTGTTTGGAGATCGAGGCGGCTCTTTGTGGCGCCGAGCGTGGCGGCGGCATTTGTCAGGTTCTGCAGGATGACTTCCACAGAACTCAGCATCTGCTCGACCTGAGCATCGGTGGTCTGCGTTGAGATCGAAATCGCGGAACCGGCCGAGTTTTGCGCAGCATTGCTGGTGCTGATCAGGAAGTAAGTGCCCGTCGAGCCGGCGACGCCATTGACGTAAGAGCCATAGCCCGTAACGGTCTTGGTCAATGCGCCGTTCGAGTAGGTATTGGTATCGATCAGGCACGAGGTCGAGGCATCGAAGTTGACCGTGTTGATGGCAATCGTACCAGACGGCGACCGCGTGAAGGAGCCGACCATCTGCTTGGTGCCGAGCGCCGTCGACGAGGTGTTGTAGAGCCAGTTTTCGCCGGAGAACGACGCAGATTGCGATGTCGAGACGAGCTGGTTCTTCAGCTCCGTCAGTTCCTTATCGATCTTGCCCTTGTCTACGCCCGGTTCGCGGGCGGTCACCAGCTTAGCCTTGATCTGCTTGACGATCTCGACGGCATTGTCGAGGCCGGTATAGGCAACATCGGCCTTGGCTGCTCCCAGACCCAGCGCGTCGGCAACGGCCGACAGCGCCTTGTTGTCGGACTTCATGGTCGTGGCGATCGACCAGTAAGCGGCATTGTCGGCAGCCGTCTGGACGCGAAGGCCGGAGGAAACATTACTCTGCACCGTTTCCATGTTTCCGGCGAGTGTCCGCAGCGTCGAGAGAGCGTTAAGAGCGGCGATGTTGGTGATGATGCTTGTCATTGGAGAACTGCCCCTTGTGAACAGAGAATGGAAAGGGACATTCCGGATATTACCGGGAAAGCGGCGGCCAGCGTCATGCCTGCTAACGTCTTCGGATTGTTGGTTAACCCGCCGTTTCGATGCTTATAGAAAACACCATTATGGTTAATGAATACTAAAGCTCATGATAAAAAACGAAAACATAAAAAACCGCGCCTCCGTGGGGAGACGCGGTCTGTTTTGCTTCGGCCGATATGGCGCTCTAACGAGCGCTTAGCGGAAGAGCGAGAGGACGCTGTCGGCGCTGGAATTGGCGATCGACAGGGCCTGGATGCCGAGCTGCTGCTGCGTCTGCAGCGCCTTCAGCTTGGTGGACTCTTCGTTCATGTCGGCATCCACAAGGCGGCCAACACCCTTGGTGATCGTGTCGCGCAGATCCTTGACGAAGCTGTTCTGCGTGTCGATGCGGTTGTTGGCGGCACCGAGCGTGGAGGCTGCGTCTGTCAGGCCCTTCAGCATGGTGTCAACAGCGCTCAGCATCTGCTCGACCTGCGCGTCTGTGGTGGTCGAGGAGATCGAAACGACCGAGCCGGCGGCCGAGGTCGTGCTGCTGGCATTGATCAGGAAGTAGGTGCCCGTCGAGCCGGCCGTGCCGTTGGTGTAGGTGCCGTAGCCGGTGACGGCCTTGGTCAGCGCGCCCCTGGTGGCATCGTTGGTGTCGATCAGAACCGAGTTCGACGTGTCGTAGCTGATCGTGCCGACCGAAACAGAACCCGTGGACGAGCGAGTGAACGAGCCGACCATTGTCTTGGTGGTCGGAGCCGTCGACGAGGTGTTGTAAAGCCAGTTTTCGCCGGAGAAGGACGAGGACTGGGCCGTCGAGATGATCTGGTTCTTGAGTTCGGTGATTTCCTTGTTGATCTTGTCCTTGTCAGCGCCCGGCTCGCGCGCCGTCGTCAGCTTGGCCTTGATCGTGGAAACGATGTCGATGGTGGTATCGAGGCCGTTATAGGCCGTGTCGGTCTTGGCGGCAGCGAGGCCGAGCGCGTCCTGAACGGCCGACAGCGCCTTGTCGTCGGACTTCATGGTCGTGGCGATCGACCAGTAAGCGGCATTGTCCTTGGCCGAACCGACCTTCAGGCCCGAAGAAATGTGAGCCTGGGTGCTTTCCATGCTGGAGCTGATCGACCGCAGGGTCGACAGCGCGGAGATGGCAGAAGCGTTCGTGATAATGCTGGTCATAAGAGATTGTCCCTCAGATACAAGATACAGGGTTGGGGGACATACCGGACTCTATTACTCACCGGTGAAGACGGGCGGCCTCATGCCAGTCAGCAACATCTCCGGGTGGAGACGAAACCAAATCCGTCCTGCCCGATGAAGTTGACAGCTGAAGCTTACGGAAATCTTTAACAGCGCAAACGCGCCCCGTCAGCATCGCTGGGAGCGTCTAAGAAAATTCTATATCAAAATCAATGATTTAAAAAATTCATTAAGTCTTTGTCGATCATATCCTTTGGTGCGATGTTAACTCTATCAGAAAGGACGCCTGAATCCTGGCCAAAACTCAGCCTCGATACGGCCCTCTTATGCGGTTCTGCGCAGCCTGCACGATGCGTTCCAGGGGGTGCCGCGCCCCGATTCGGAGCGCGGCGGAATGGGACCTTGCAGGTCGAAGCCGATCCGCTTAGCGGAAGAGCGAGAGAACGCTGTCGGAGCTCGAATTGGCGATCGACAGGGCCTGGATGCCTAGCTGCTGCTGCGTCTGCAGAGCCTTCAGGCGTGTGGACTCTTCGTTCATGTCGGCATCGACGAGGCGACCGACACCCTTGGTAATGGTGTCGCGCAGATCCTTGACGAAGTCATTCTGCAGGTCGATGCGCGAGCCGGCGGCGCCAAGGTTGGCGGCCGAGTCGGTCAGGCCCTTCAGCATCGTGTCGACGGCGCTGACCATCTGTTCGACCTGCTCGTTTGTGGTGGCCGAGGTCAGTTCAACAACACTGCCCGTTGCGGAGGTGGTGCTGCTGGCATTGATCAGGAAGTAGGTACCCGTGGAGGCTGCCGTACCGTTGGCATTGTAGGTATACCCGTTGACGCTTTTGGTCAGGGCACCCCTAGTGGCGTTGTTGGTGTCGATCAGAACCGAGTTCGACGTGTCATAGCTGATCGTGCCGATCGAGACGCCCGATGCGGTACGGGTGAACGAGCCGACCATGGTCTTGGCGCC
>NZ_FOAM01000023.1:71230-73864 GCF_900109605.1 Xaviernesmea oryzae | reverse complement strand
AGGGCGTGACCTCGAAGACCTTGTCGGCGACGAGGCCCAGCGCCAGCATCTTGTCGGCGATGGGGATGTCGAGCACGAGGATGCGGGTGTGGGCGGTGCGCACGGTCTTGTCCATGCCGAGCCGGACGCGCAGATCGATGATCGGCACGCCCTGGCCGCGCACGTCACGCAGGCCGAGCAGATGCGGCGGCCCATGGGGAATGCGCGAGGGGTCCTCATAATCGAGGATTTCACGCACGACCCCGACCGGCACGGCGAAGATTTCCGCGTCGAGGCTGAAGGTGACGAACTGGGCTTCAACGGATGTCGGTGCCATGATCAAGCGCTCTCCTTGAATTCGTAATCCTCTTCATCCGGGCCGCCCATGTCGAGCGCGAAGCCCTTCACGCGGGCCTGCTGGCTGGCCACGCTCTGGCGCGCCACGGCAGGCGTAGACCGGGATTTGAATGCGACGGCCTTGCCACGTGCCGGCGCCGTGCGTGCCGGGGCCTGGCTCATCGGCTGGCGGGTCTGTCCCTGATCAACCCTGAAGAAGGAGATCGACGCCTGCAGTTCTTCCGCCTGGGCGGCCAGCTCTTCCGAGGTGGACGACATCTCTTCCGATGCCCCGGCATTCTGCTGGGTCACCTTGTCGAGCTGCTGGATCGCCTCGTTGATCTGCGAAGCGCCGATATCTTGCTCGCGACAGGCGGCCGAGATTTCCGAGACCAGTTCGGCGGTCTTGCGAATATCGGGCACCAGACGGTTCAGCATATCGCCGGCCTCGGTCGCGACCTGAACGGTATCGCCGGAGAGCGCGGAGATTTCGGCGGCGGCGGCCTGTGAGCGTTCGGCGAGCTTGCGAACCTCCGAAGCGACGACGGCAAAGCCCTTGCCGTGTTCCCCGGCGCGTGCGGCTTCCACTGCGGCATTGAGTGCAAGGAGATCGGTTTGACGCGCGATTTCCTGGACGATGGAGATCTTCTCGGCGATGGTGCGCATGGCGCCGACAGCGCGGTTGACGGCCTGGCCCGAGATCTCGGCGTCCTTGGCGGACTGACGGGCGATCTTCTCGGTCTGGGCGGCGTTGTCGGCGTTCTGCTTGATGTTGGCGGCCATCTCTTCCATCGAGGCGGAGGCCTCTTCGGCCGAGGATGCCTGCTCGGTGGCACCTTGCGAGACCTGCTCGGAAGCCGAGGAGAGTTCCTGGCTGCCGGAGGAGACGTTGTCGGATGCGGCCAGCGCATCGGCGACGACGACCCGGAGACGCTCGACCATGCTCTCGAGCGCGTGGCCCAGCATGTCCTTGTCCGACATCGGCTTGACGTTGACCGTCAGGTCGCCGCTGGCGATGCGGTCGGAGAGAAGGGCGGTCTCGCGCAGATTGGCCGTCATCTGGTTGATCGCGGTGACGACATCCTTGATCTCGTCATTGGTCTTGATCTCGATGTTCTGGTTGAGATCACCGATCGCGACGGCCTCCGCGACGGTCTTGATCTTGCGCAGGCCGCTATTGATGCTCATCGCGATCCAGGTTGCAATGGCGACAGACAGGATCAGCAGCAGAGCGACACTACCGATCACCAGGTTGCGCGAGAACGCATATTCCTGATCCGTGGCGTCATTGGTCTGATTGAGGTCGAAAATGATTGCCTCGTTGACCGCCTTGACGGCGCTCACCATGTCATTGGTGACCTTGCGAGCCTCACCCATGGAAATGTCGGCGGCTTGCTTATCCGTCGCTTCCGTATTCAGGATGGCCAGCTTGACGACCTGATCGTCGAGCTGTTGCCACTTGGCGTAGAGTTCGGAGAAACTCGCCATCTTCTCAGTGACGACGGGATTGCGCGTCAGTTCAGAGATCTTGTGAACCGTTGCAGCAATTTCTGCTTTGTGAACGTTGATCTGGTCGCGGAAGCTCTCGTTGAGCTGTGTATCGTTGCTCAGAACGATGTTCTTCTCAAAGCGCACGGCATTGAGAACGGCTGTGGACAGATCGGTGGAGTTTCGCAAATTCGTGGCCGGGCCATCGACGATACGCGAGATCGCCGCATTCAACGACGAGAGCTGCGAAATCGAAAGCCCCGCCATGGCGACGGCCAAAAGGATGAGCAGCCCGAAGGCTAAGGTAAGCTTTAACTTGATGGTCATACGCATTGCGAGTCCCCATAGAGCGGTCGTTGGACCATAAGTTTGGGCGAAGGCCGCCCTATTGTTCTCGAAGACCGATCCTTCGGCACATCGAATAAGCGGCGATAAACACCGGCACCCCATTACCGGCGTTGGCGTCGGCGCGTGCTTCGACGCGCCGACGCCGGATATGCAGAACGCTTAGGCGCTCTGCAGGAAGTCGTTGTCATCCTCGTCGGGCCCGCCCATGTCGAGCGCAAAGCCTTTCGCTCGGGCTTGCTGCGCAGCGACCGTCTGGCGAGCAGACGCGTTGCCGGGATTACGTTTGATCTGGACAGGCGCGGCCTTGCCGCGGACGTGGCCTGCAGCTTCGCGCGCGCCGGCTCGACCCTGCTCGACCTTGAAGAAGGCGATGGAAGCCTGGAGTTCCTCGGCCTGTGCGGCGAGTTCTTCCGACGTGGCGGACATCTCTTCCGATGCCCCGGCATTCTGCTGGGTCACCTTGTCGAGCTGCTGGATCGCCTC
>NZ_FOAM01000023.1:0-70085 GCF_900109605.1 Xaviernesmea oryzae | reverse complement strand
TTGACGACCATGCTCTTCATGGCGATGCCGAGCGTATCCTTGTCGGAGAGCGGCTTGACGTCGGTGGAGAGGTCGCCAAGCGCGATCCGGTCTGCGGTGCCGGCCGTGTCGCGCAGGTTGCTGGTCATCAGATTGACGGTGTCAATCACGTCCTTGATCTCGTCATTGCTGCGGATCTCGACCGTCTGGTTCAGATCGCCGATCGCGACCGCATCGGCAACCAGCTTGATCTTGCGCAGTCCGGAATTGATGCTGAGCGCGAGCCAGAGCGCGGCGCCTGCGGCAATGACGAGCGCAAATCCGGCCAAGATCGACATAAACAGGCTGGTCTGGGCGTATAGTGCGTCCGTATCCGTATCTGCCTTGGCCATGGCCTCCTGCTGAATGCGGACAAGTGCGGTGACGGCCTCGCTCAGATCCGCGTAAAGTGTACGGATCTCACCGTTCGACAGGGAGATGGCGTCGGCTTTGTTGCCTTGATCGATGGCGCTGACGAGCCGCTGGGACGACTGGCGCATCTGGTTGCCCTTGTCGATGATCTTCGCCCAACTCGGGCGGCCCTGCTCGCTGGCGAGCGCCATGCCGCGATTGGCTGTATCGACAGCCAGATCGATCTGGGAAAGAGCCTTCGTGGCGAAATCATGCGCTTCCGTAGCCTTGTCGGTCAGCAGAGCGTTCTTCTGGGCCCGGATCGTTTCGACCGCTGCGACATTGACCTGATAGGCCAGCTCCATCCGCTTGGCAGGTCCCTGGATGACATCCGTGATCGCGCTGTTCAGGTTGTTGAGGCTGTAAAGTCCATAGAAGGAAACGCCGATCAAGAGCGTAATGATCAGGCCGAAAGCAAAGAAAAGTTTGAACTTGATGCTCAGACGCATGACTGGTTCCTCAATGTGAAGAATAGTTTACTTTTATTTTTGCGGCCCCATCGCAAAAATAAACTAGACTGGGATGGTCTACATGCCGCAAAGCGCGCGGCATGTAATTTTCGGATTTATCCTAGCGGATGACCGCTTAAGGCATGGTTCATGCGGACTGACGAAAAGCGTCGTCGTCGTCATCCGGGCCGCCCATATCCAGTGCGTAGCCTTTAACCCGCGCCTGCTGTGTGGCGACGGTCTGCCGAACAGGCGCCGCTGACTTTGGCTTGGCGCCGGCCGAAAATGGCTTGCTGCGCGACACCGCTGCGGGAGCGACTGCCTGCCGACCGCTCTGTTCGACCCGGAAGAAGGAGATCGACGCCTGCAGCTCTTCGGCCTGTGCGGCGAGTTCTTCCGACGTGGCGGACATCTCTTCCGATGCCCCGGCATTCTGCTGGGTCACCTTGTCGAGCTGCTGGATCGCCTCGTTGATCTGCGAAGCGCCGATGTCCTGTTCGCGGCAGGCGGCCGAAATTTCCGAGACCAGCTCGGCGGTCTTGCGGATGTCGGGCACCAGTCGGTTCAGCATATCGCCGGCTTCTGTCGCCACCTGAACGGTATCGCCGGAGAGAGCCGAAATTTCCGCGGCAGCGGCCTGCGAGCGTTCTGCCAGTTTGCGGACTTCCGAGGCGACCACGGCAAAGCCCTTGCCATGTTCGCCAGCACGCGCAGCCTCGACGGCAGCGTTGAGCGCAAGGAGATCGGTCTGACGAGCGATTTCCTGCACGATGGAGATCTTCTCGGCGATGGTGCGCATGGCGCCGACGGCGCGGTTGACGGCCTGGCCGGAGATCTCGGCATCCTTGGCGGACTGACGGGCGATCTTCTCGGTCTGGGCGGCGTTGTCGGCGTTCTGCTTGATGTTGGCGGCCATCTCCTCCATCGAGGCGGAGGCCTCTTCGGCGGAGGACGCCTGTTCGGTCGCGCCCTGCGAGACCTGCTCGGAGGCCGAGGAGAGCTCCTGGCTGCCGGAGGAGACGTTGTCGGACGCGGCCAGAGCGTCCGTTACAACGCCGCGCAGGCGTTCGACCATGGTCTCCAAGGCGCTGCCGAGTACATCCTTGTCGGAGATCGGCTTGACGTTGACGGTCAGGTCGCCATTGGCGATCTTGTCGGCGACATCGGCGGTATTACGGAGATTGGCGACCATCGTCTTCATGGCGATGCCCAGCGTGTCACGCTCCGACAGCGGCACGACATCCCGGCCAAGATCGCCCAGAGCGATCTGGTTGGCGGCGGCTGCGGTGTCGCGCAGATTCGCGACCATGCTCTTCATGGCAATGCCGAGCGTGTCGCGGTCTGACAGAGGCTTGACATCGACCGCGAGATCGCCGGCCGCAATTTGGTTTGCAACGCCTGCCGTGTTGCGCAAATTGGCGGTCATGACATTGATCGTGTCGATCAGATCCTTGATCTCGTCATTGGTGCGCACGTCGATGTTCTGGTCGAGGTCGCCGAGAGAGACGCCATTGGCGGCAACCGTAATCTTCTTCAGGCCGCGGCTGATGCCGATCGCGATCCAGGCGGCGGCGATAATCGCGATGACCGTTGCGCCGGCGGCCAGGGCGAAGAGCATGGTGCGCGTGCCGCTATACAGCGCCTCGTTGTCTTCGGCGGCCTGCTTCATGCCCGCCTTCTGGATTTCGATGATCTTGTTGACGGCTTGGCCCATCTTTACGGCGAGGTCGCGCAAGGGGCCATTTGACAGCTGAATGGCGGCCTCGAGATTTCCGGCGCTTTGAAGTGCGGGAAGACGCGCCGACTCCGACTTGAAGTTCGCGGCATCGTCCATGACGGAGATCCAATAGGCCTTGCCTTGTTCCGTGGCGATGTCCAGACCGGCCTGTGCAATGGCGACGAGTTCGTCGTTCAGCTGATTGCTGGCAAGCGTGTATTTGCTGACTTCTTCCGGTGACTTGGACAGCAGCGCATTCTTCTGCGCGCGGATCGCTTCGGACATCTTGCCGGACGCCGTCAGAGCATATTCCAGCCGCCGGGCTGGGCCTTCGATGGTCGCCGTCGAGGACTGGTTGATCGTCGACAGGCTCGATACGCCATAAAGCGTCATCGCTAAAAGCAACGAAATGGTGATTCCAAATGCCAGTATCAGTTTAGTCTTAATCGTAAAGCGCATCGCTTTTCCCCCGATAGAAAAGTCCATCGCAGTCGATGGTAGGGAGAGCTTACAAAATAAATATTACGAAAATCTTCTGAGAAATTGACACAAATATGAAAAAGAGTAAAAGTATATAATAATGAACTGTCATTAAATAATAAAAATGAAATGATATTAAGGTTTATATTTATTTGAATTGGAAAAACGAGGGTACGGAAATTCGTGGTTCGGACGATGCTTTAATGGATGTCGAGTGGAGGTTCTGAAATAGCCATGATGGGATACAGGCCTCTCGACCTTTAAGACCAAAGCATTCTTGGCGAGATCGGAGCGCTGGAGACGAGGTTATCCCCGTTCTTCCGATCAACAATGTCCGAGAGAGTCTGTCCTGCGCAGCAGCCTGTAGGGATTTGCCGGTACTGGAAGTGCGCGACGCTCAAGGTCAGCGACGCGCCGCTGGCAGGTTCGCCCGGCGCGTCGAGAGTGCAGAGTCTATGCCGCAGCGCGGGCAGGTTGGGTCGAGAAGATCACTTCCAGATTGGGAATGATCACGAAGTCCGAACCCCGCCGCACCAGGCAATGGATGAAATCCGGGCGCCAGCGCATGCCCACGATCGGTGGCGGCTCGCCGGCCGAGCGCGGAAGCGTCGTCACCTCATGCACTTTGTCGGTGCGGATGCCGACAAGGCAAGGCTCGCCATCCAGCGTCAGTTCGACGACGACGATCCGGCTGTCGATCGTGGCTTCGGTCGCTTCCATGCCGAAGGCGCGGCGCAGGTCGGCGATCGGTATCACCCGTCCGCGAAAGTTGATGACGCCGGCAACGAATGGCTTGGCGCCCGGCACCCGCGTCTCAGGCAGGAGGTCAAGAATTTCCTGAACGTTGATCGCTTCGATAGCAAAGGTTTCGCCGTTCAGGCTGAAGGTGAGAACGGACAGTTCGTCCTGGCCGTTCCAGACATGGTCGAAAGCATGTTTGACGGTTTCTACGTTCATCCTGCTGCGCGCAAATGCGCCTCCTGCTGTTGGCCGACGGCGACGAGGTGAGTCACGTCGAGAATGAGGGCCACGTTGCCATCTCCGAGGATCGTCGCGCCCGAGAAGGTGACGACGTCGTGATGCAGCTTCGACATGGATTTGATGACGGTCTGGTGATCGCCGATGATCTGGTCGACGACGAGGCCGACCCGCTCGTCGCCCGTCGAGATGACCACCATCTTCTGGTAGCGATCCGGCGGCGTCCCGGTCTCGAACAGCTCTCTGAGGCGCAGGAAGGGCACGAGATTATCCCGCAACGAGATAAAGCTGCGGCCGCGCGAGCGCAAATCGTCTTCGAGTGACAGTTCGAGGCATTCCTCGACCGCCGAAAGCGGGATGACATAGCTGCCGGAGCCGACACGCACGAGCAGGCCGTCGATGATGGCGAGCGTCAGCGGGATGCGCAGCGAGATTTCCGAGCCACGGCCCGGCTCACTGCGGATATCGATAATGCCGCGCAACGCCTCGACCGTCTTCTTGACGACGTCCATCCCGACGCCGCGGCCCGAGAGGTTGGTAACCTGTGCCGCCGTGGAGAAGCCTGGCTGGAAGATCAGCTGCAATAGCTCCTGATCCGTCAGCATCTGGCCGGGCTGGATGAGGCCGGAGGCTTCGGCCTTGGCGCGAACGCGCTCGCGGTTCACGCCGCGCCCATCGTCCTTGATGGTGATGATGACCTCGCCGCCGGACTGGCGGGCCGAGAGGATGACCCGGCCGGTCTTCTCCTTGCCAGAGGCGACGCGTTCATCTGGCGGCTCCAGGCCATGGTCGACCGAGTTGCGCACGAGATGGACGAGCGGATCGGCCAGACGTTCGATGACGGTCTTGTCGACCTCGGTGGTTTCGCCCTCGGTCTCCAGCTCGATCACCTTGCCGGTTTCACGGGCCAGATCATGCACGAGGCGCCGGAAGCGGCCGAACAGGCTGCCGACCGGCACCATGCGCAGCACCATCATCGTATCGCGCAGTTCGCCGGAGAGGCGTTCGACATCTTCGGACACGGCGCGCAGATGGATATCGGCGCTGGAGCCGGCAAGCTGCGACAAGCGCGACTGGGCGATGACCAGCTCGCCGACCCTGTCCATCAATTCGTCGAGGCGCTCGGCCGGCACGCGCACATTCTCGGCCTGTTTGGCGCCATGTTTTGCATCGGCGGCCTGTGCCTTCGGTGCGTCGGCTTTCGCGGCGACCTCTGCCACGGGCGCAGGGGCCGCTGCCGCGGACGCCTCCTGTGCAGCAGCCGGGGCCGGCGGCGCAAGCTCGGTGACGGTCAATTCCATATCGTCCATGACGAAGATGAAGACGTCATCGATCGCATCGCGACCCTTGTCGGTGATGAGGTCGAGGGTCCAGCCGATGTGCAGATCGGTCGGCTCCAGCGCGTCCAGCGTCGGCACGGTGGAAAGATCGGCCTTGACGGTGCAGCTGCCGAGCTCCTGGAGTTCATCCAGAAGACCGAGCGGATTGGTGCCGTTGGCCATGGCATTGACCGGCAGGCGGAAGGTGATGCGGAAGCCTTTGCCCCCGGTCTTCGAAGGCTCGGCGGCAACTGCCTTCGGCAGCGGCGCGGCAACGACGGTGGCGTGGGCCGATGGCTCTCCCGCGGCGGCCTGCAGGGCGGCCAGAAGGCGGTTGCTGGCTTCCTCATGGTCGCCGTTCGGCGTGGACACCAGCGCCTTCATGTGGTCCTGCGCGTCGAGAACCGCCGCAACCAGTTCGGCCGTCGCAGGCACCTGGCCCTTGCGCACACGATCGAAGGCGGTTTCGCAATGATGGGTAAAGGCGGCCAGCGCCTCGAACCCGAACATTGATCCGGACCCCTTCAGCGTGTGCAATCCGCGAAAGACGGCATCGATCGTCGCCTGATCCGACAGATCGTTCAAAAGGTCGAGCAGGCCGGTCTCGATCTGCTCGAACAGCTCGGCCGCTTCCGTTCGGAAAACCTGAATAGGGTCCAGAGAGGTCATTTGCCCAAGACTTTCTTCGCGATCTTGACCAGTTGCTCGGCGTCGAAGGGCTTGGTGATCCAGCCGGTGGCGCCGGCGGCCTTGGCGCGGGATTTCATGTCGGCATCCGACTCGGTGGTCAGGAAGATGATCGGCACGCCCATATGCGCGGCGGACTTGCGCAACGCCTCGATCATCGACAGGCCGTTCATGTTGGGCATGTTCAGATCGGTGACGATCAGGTCGAATTGGCCGGCCTTTGCCTTGTTCAGGCCATCCAGGCCATCGACGGCTTCCGTCACCTGATAGCCGGCGCCGGTGAGCGCGATCTTGGTGGTCATGCGGATACTGGCGGAATCATCCACCGTGAGAATGTGAGCGCTCATGCTGCTTCCTTTCTGTGAAACCAGAAAAGCTGGTCTTCGGCGGTCATCTCATGCAGGAAGCCGCCGCGTTCGAGGGTGGTAAGAACGGAACCGCTCGCCGGATGGGCGAGAGCGACCGAACCTCCGTGGGAAACGACCTGACGCCGCGCGGCCTCGACGATCTGGATAAAGCTCAGATCGGCCTCGGCATCGTCGGGTACGTCGAGAAGAACGACGCCAGACTCCTGAAGCGCAGCAAGGATCAGCTCGCGGGTAGCGCCCGCCTGGCGGATCGACAGGCTCGACGGCAGCACCAGCCTGTGGGCTTCGGCGCCATCTGATGCGGTGTGGTCGGCATCTGCGGTCATCGACGACATGTTCCTTTTCTTCGCATGCACCCCGTGTCATCCGTCGACGGGCGGCATGGTCTACTCGCCTTGCTGCGCATCAGCC
Source organism: Xaviernesmea oryzae (assembly GCF_900109605.1). Taxonomy (GTDB): domain Bacteria; phylum Pseudomonadota; class Alphaproteobacteria; order Rhizobiales; family Rhizobiaceae; genus Xaviernesmea; species Xaviernesmea oryzae. The sequence continues at coordinate 63,247 of NZ_FOAM01000023.1, read as the reverse complement.
CTAAGACCTTGGCGGCCGCGGGGAAGGCACAGAAAGACAGGTCCGTGCGCTCGGCCGTGGCGCGGCCATGAGCGACAAGTGTTGGTGCACGCGATGGGTGTGGGTCCGGCAGCAACGCAGGGGACGCGGTGGAGCGCGTGGGCAGTTTATCGGCACGCGACGGCCGCATCTCCATACGGAGGAAGGCTGGATTATATGGATCTCCCCTATCATGTGGGAAATCGGGCGATCCGACAGCCGTAGCTGCGGCACCTCTCTCCAGTTCTTCGCGTTTAAGTTTGGGGTCGATAGCTTAACGTCAGGCTAACACCTGCAGATTGGCAAGACAAAATGGGCGCGGACGGAAGAGCAGGTTCCTTTAACCGTTAATATTAACCGGTTGCACTGTGAAAGATCGGTGAATTTTCTTAGCATCCCGTTAGGGAGCGCTTGCATTAAGGCCTGTTCATACCCGCTTGAAGGGTTTGTGTTCGTTGCTGTGGACGGTTGCGCTCAAAGGGGCGAAAATCACAACCCAGCACCTCTCCAGCCCGATGGAAATGACTTACGAACCCGCATTGACAAAAGAACAGAAGAAGAACATGGTCGGAACATAACCGAACCCTGGGAGTTACCGCATGTCCGACCTTCTTCGCGATCTTGCCGCGCTGACCTCTGTCGCATTGTTCATCACCTCCTTCTCCATCATCGTCATGGGTCTTTAAACGGCCAAATCCGAGGCTCCTGTTGCGATGCGATGAGGGGATGTGTAACCCATCACGCATATCGTCAAGCCTGCGGCAAAGGCGCTGTTTCTCAGCATGCCGCGCCAGCAAGTTTACTCCTCGTCTCGCACCCTCGATGCGAGAGGGACATGCCGGCGTCATCCCGCTGAACCCGATCCGGTCGCGTCCGGGGAGGGGTCGGCAGACATGCCTCCGCCGATCTGGCGTTGCCACGGCCGGCGGGAGGAGCCACTTGGCAAGGGCTGAGCCGGAACTGGGGATAAGCCGGAAGATGTGGGCATGCCGCGATACGGGAGCCACCGAATCCCCTATGCTCCCGTTTTAGCCTGCGGTTTCCCGCCGGAGCGTGCCGAACCCCTTTGTTCCCGCGCGCTGCGATCCGGATCGTGGCGTTCCAGCCCATCCTGTAGCCTTTGCCGGCCGGATGCAGCAGGCGATTCAGTCAGATACCGGCGCCGTTGCTGTCCCTGATAAGGGGGGACGCCGCCGAGGGACGAGGGCGATCATGGCGGATGCGGGATTGGTGGCGGGCGCGCAGGGTGCGGCGGTCGAGGCAGGGCCGCAATTCGTGCATTTGCGGGTGCATTCGGCCTATTCGCTGCTGGAAGGCGCTCTGCCGATCAAGAAGATCATCGGCAAGGCCGTGGCCGACAGCCAGCCGGCCATTGCCATCACCGACACCAACAATCTGTTCGCTGCGTTGGAATTCTCGCTGAAATGCCTGGATGACGGCATTCAGCCGCTGATCGGCTGCCAGATCGCCATCGACATGGAAGACGAGGGCGAGGGCGAAAAGCGCGGCCATGCGGCGCATCTCGCCAAGCCGCCGGTGCTTGTGCTTCTGGCGGCGACCGATGCCGGCTATGTCCGCATGGTCGATCTGATCAGCCGCGCCTATCTCGGCAGCGAGGGCTCCGCCGCCATTCGCATCTGCGCCTCCTGGCTGGAGGAAGAAGGCACGGAGGGGTTGATCGCGCTGACGGGCGCGGGTTCCGGGCCCATCGACATGGCGCTGCGTGCCGGTGCGGCGCAGCTTGCCGAGAGCCGCCTGGACAGACTGGCCAAGCTGTTCGGTGACAGGCTCTATGTCGAGCTGCAGCGCCATGCCGGCTACGACAAGCGCCACGAGGCGCGTATGGTGGATCTCGCCTATAAGCTCGACCTGCCGCTGGTCGCCACCAACGAGCCGTTTTTCCCGACACCCGACGACTATGACGCGCACGACGCGCTGATGGCGGTGGCGCACAATGCCATGGTTTCGGACGACAACCGCTTCCGCCTGACGCCGGATCATTATCTGAAGAGCCGCAAGGACATGGCGGCGCTGTTTGCCGATCTGCCGGAGGCGGTCGACAATACGGTGGAAATCGCGAGGCGCTGCTCCTTCACGCTGAAGACGCGCAAGCCGATCCTGCCGCGCTTTACCGGCGCCGGCGCCAATGCCGAGGAGGCCGAGCGCGAAGAAGCGGCCGAATTGCGCCGACAGTCGGTCGAAGGTCTGGAAAGCCGCATGACCGCGCTCGGGCTCGCGCCCGGCTATAGCCAGCAGGACTATCGCGAGCGGTTGGATTTCGAGCTTGGCGTCATCGAGCGCATGGGCTTCCCCGGCTACTTCCTGATCGTTTCCGACTTCATCAAATGGGCGAAGAACCAGGATATCCCCGTCGGTCCGGGACGCGGTTCGGGCGCGGGTTCGCTGGTGGCCTATGCCCTGACGATCACCGACGTCGACCCCTTGCGATTCTCGCTGCTGTTCGAGCGCTTCCTCAATCCCGACCGTGTGTCGATGCCGGACTTCGACATCGACTTCTGCCAGGACCGGCGTGAAGAGGTGATCCGCTATGTCCAGCGCAAATATGGGCGCGAGCAGGTCGCACAGATCATCACCTTCGGGTCTCTGCAGGCACGCGCCGCCTTGCGCGACGTCGGCCGCGTGCTGGAAATGTCCTATGGCCAGGTCGACAAGATCTGCAAGCTGGTGCCCAATAATCCGGCCAACCCGACGCCGCTCTACAAGGCGATCGAGGAGGAGCCCCGGCTGAAGGAGGAGGCAGAAAAGGAGCCGGTCGTCGCGCGCCTGCTCGACATTGCCCAGAAGATCGAGGGTCTCTACCGCCACGCCTCGACGCATGCCGCCGGCATCGTCATCGGCGATCGGCCGCTGTCCAAGCTGGTGCCGATGTATCGCGATCCGCGCTCGGACATGCCCGTCACCCAGTTCAACATGAAATGGGTGGAGCAGGCGGGTCTGGTGAAATTCGACTTCCTCGGCCTGAAGACGCTGACGGTGCTGAAGACGGCGGTCGATTTCCTCAAGCGGCGCGACATCGAGGTAAAGCTCGAAGCGCTGCCGCTCGACGACCAGAAGACCTATGAGATGCTGTCCAAGGGCGACACGGTCGGCGTGTTCCAGGTGGAAAGCGTGGGCATGCGCAAGGCGCTGATCGGCATGCGCCCCGACTGCATCGAGGACATCATCGCGCTGGTCGCGCTCTATCGCCCGGGCCCGATGGAGAACATCCCTCTTTATAACGCTCGCAAGCATGGCGAGGAGGAGATCGAGTCGATCCATCCGACCATCGACGCTTTGCTGAAGGAAACCCAGGGCGTCATCGTCTATCAGGAACAGGTGATGCAGATCGCCCAGGTCCTGTCGGGCTACTCGCTTGGGGAAGCCGACCTTCTGCGCCGCGCCATGGGCAAGAAGATCAAGGCGGAGATGGACCAGCAGCGCGCCCGCTTCGTCGATGGCGCGGTCAAGAATGGCGTCGCCAAGCCGCAGGCGGACATGATCTTCGATCTGCTCGCCAAATTCGCCAATTACGGCTTCAACAAGAGCCATGCCGCCGCTTATGCCATCGTTTCCTATCAGACGGCCTATCTGAAGGCGCATTATCCGGTCGAGTTCCTCGCCGCGTCGATGACCTACGACATGGCCAATACCGAGAAGCTGAACGACTTCCGCCAGGATGCCGGCCGGCTTGGCATCAAGGTGGTGCCGCCTTCGGTGCAGACCTCCTTCCGCCGCTTCGAGACGGGCGAGAACTGCATTTTCTACGCGCTCGCCGCCATCAAGGGTGTGGGCGAGGCGGCGGTGGACCACATCGTCGCCGTGCGCGGCGACAAGCCGTTCGAGAGCATCGAGGATTTCTGCCTGCGCATCGACCCCAAGCTTTTGAACCGCCGCGTCTTCGAAAGCCTCGTCTGCGCCGGCGCGTTCGATTGCTTCGGCCATGACCGGGCGCATCTGATCGCCGGTCTCGACCGCATCCTCGGCTTTGCCCAGAAGGCGCATAGCGACAAGGTCAGCGGCCAGGGCAATATGTTCGGCGCGGGCGGTGCCACCGGGCCGGAAAAGATCGTGCTGCCGCATTTCACGCCCTGGCTCGCTTCGGAAAAGCTGCACCGCGAGTTCCAGGTGCTGGGCTTCTATCTCTCCGCGCACCCGCTCGACACCTATCGCGATCTGCTGGCGAAGATGCGGGTTCAAAGCTTTGCGGACTTCTCCGTCTCGGTGAAGAAGGGGGCAACGGCGGGCCGGCTGGCTGGCACAGTCACCTCCAAGCAGGAGCGCAAGACCCGCACCGGCAACAAGATGGGCATCATATCCTTCTCGGACGCCTCGGGACAGTTCGAGGCCGTGCTGTTTTCCGAAATGCTGGCGCAATATCGCGACCTGCTCGAGCCCGGCAAATCGCTCGTCATGACGGTGCAGGCCGAGCAGCGGCCCGAAGGCATCGGGCTCAGGCTCCAGACGCTGCAATCGCTGGAAGAGCGCTCGCTGCAGATGCAGAAGGCGTTGCGCGTCTATGTCCGCGACAGCGGCCCGCTTCGCTCTATCGCCACCCATCTCAATGCCAAGGGCGAGGGTCTGGTCTCGTTCATCATCATCAAGGACAATGGCCAGCGCGAGATCGAGGTGGAACTCAACGACAAATACCGGATCTCGCCGGAGATCGCCGCTGCCCTTCGCTCAGCGCCGGGTGTGGTGGATGTGGAGCTGGTGTAGCGATGAAGATCGGAGGGCCTTGCGCCTAGCTAGCTGCTTCGATCGCGCGGCGGACTAGGTCTGAGGGGTCTGCGTGAGGCGCCGTCCAGTCAGCAATGGACGGATGGGAAACCTGAACGATGATCCGTCCGTCTGGTGCCCGATATGACTGGCTCAGCCAGTTGCGCTTGTCGTACGTCTCGCGAAACGAGTCGAAGGCATCGGTCTTTCTTGCCCCGAGCTTTTGCCGTACCCATGCGCCGGCTTCCGCGCCAAAGCAAATAATGACTTTTACCTGCAGGCTTGTAATGACCGCCTCATGGACAGGCCAACACGCGTCGAGCAGCGCCCTTTTTTCCTCTTGAAGATCTTTGGCTCGCGCCGTGCGAACGAAGACGACATTGCTTGAAGGCGTTGAGGTCGGGGATCGGCCGAGTGCTTTCAGAAGATGCTGCACGCGCGGTTGCATCCCATATTGTCCGGGAGGCTTACTTTTCCAGGATTCAGTATAAGACGACCAATCGTCCTCGCGTTCATAAAAACTGGTCAATGATCGGCCGACCGTTTCCTCCGATTCGGACACGGGGCTTCCGCCTGGGTTCAGACCGAGAATGTAAAGCGAGGAACGCTTTGCATTCACGAAGGCGGACTTGCCAGAGTAAAAGACCTTTCCAGGTCTCTCCAATAGCCATTCAGGCAAGCCAGCAAGAGCTTCGCTTATAGCACTTGGTAATGATCCCGACACCTTCTCCATAAACCAACATCGCTGAAGAACGGCCTAAAAGGCAAGACCTTTGCCTGCTGTTCTCAACCCGGCTGCGTCAGCGTCACGAAATCCGTCCCCTGGCCTGTCTCCGCGCTCATCGCCCGGTCGCTGATCGACAGCGAGGCGCCGTCCGTGATCAGAGCGCTGATGGTCGTGTTGAGCGCTTCGGGGATCTCCAGCCGGTCGAGCACCGCATCGAGTGACAGCGGCGGTGTCGGATCGGTAATGCCCAGACGCTTGAGCATCGGCTTGGGCAGGTTGTCCGCAAGGCTCATTCCCGTCCAGCCGGCCTGCGGCTCCGTCTTGTCGGCCGCGTGATATTGCAGGAAATGGGTGCCTAGCGCTTGTTCGGGCGCCCGGATGCCGATCTCCGCTTCGATCAACGGCTTGAAATCGCGGCGCACCAGCAGGTGCCCTGCCGGGGGCGGCGTCCGGTTGGCCTTGGCATAGAGGGTGGAGAGAATGTCCTCGCTCAGCGGGCCGGAGGATGAGCGGCCTGGTGCCGGCAGGTTTTCAGCCGTGCGGAAGGCTTGGATGGCGGCAATGGTTCGCGTGCCGAGCTGGCCATCGGCAAGGCCGGCATCATAGCCGAGCGCATTTAGCGCTTCCTGCGCGCTCATCACCGTCTCGCGCTGGCTTCGGCGGGTGATCAGGATGCGAATGGGCGAATTGGTGGCAGCGAGAGCCGCTGTGCCGGAGCCTGTCGCCTGGTCCTTGGAGAGGCTTGCCGGTGCCTCGCTGCCCGGCGCCGGAGGGGCTGGGGGCAGGGGCTGGGGGTCCGGCGTCATCGCGGCGGCGGCCGGCGCGGCATCGCTCATGGCGAGCTTCACCGTCTGGCCTTCCGGCGTGTCCGGCAGGCTTGGCCCCTGCATGGCTGCCGAGGCCTGCGAAACTGCAGGGCGAAGCGGTACGTCCGACAGCAGCGCCACCGGCGGATGGAACAGTGCGGGATTGTCCACCCGCTGCGGCACCGGCGCGTCGTCGGCGATGATCACATGAAGCCCACCTCGCGTCATGGCAAAGAGATCACGGGCAAATTGGCTGGGCAGGCGCACGCAGCCATGCGAGGCGGGGGTGCGTGGCACATGGCCGGAGCCGTGCAGTGCAATGCCCGACCAGGTCAGCCGCTGCATAAAGGGCATGGGCGCATCGGAATAGATGTTGCTTTCGTGATAGCGCCGCTTCTCCAGGATCGAGAAGATGCCGGTCGGCGTTGCATGCCCACGCTTGCCGGTCGATACGCGCGATGTCGCCACCACCTTGTCGCCGTCATAAACGGTGAGCGACTGGCTGTCGCGCGAGACGACGATCTGCAAGGGCGGCTTCGCATCGGCCGCCAGCGCCGTGGTGGAGAGAAGCACCAGGGCTGTAACAAAGCCCGATCTCAAGACATGACGCAGAACCATGAAACACGTCCGGCTGGGCATCGGCCATCATGGCCGAGGTCGGCTTTCAGAAGCCGAGGAGAAGATTGAGCAAAGCAGCGACTAGTCCTTCAACGGACACCTGCACGCCGTCTTCCAGCCTGCCGTATTAAACCTAACGAAACGCTTACCCATCAGGGCCGATGCTGGCATCTTGACGCCGATTTCTGTGGAAAGTGCTCCATATCCTCTGCTGGGCTTACGGCAGGATTGGAGTTCCGTGTGAGCACGCCTGCCGCGATCTCATTTCCGCTCCAGGGCGCGAGCGTCGCGCCATGCTGAGCGCCGTGCGGCAGATCAGGGCAGCGCCTCAGACGATGGATGAGACAGCCGGCAGTCAACCAGACCTTACCGCCTCTTCCGCCCGAACGTGTAGCCGGTTTCGATGCTCGCGCGGCCGAATTTGTCGCGCAGGCGGTTCATGGCGTCCTCGGCCGCCGCGCGGCGTGTGGCGCCGGTGTCCACGAGGTCCGGTGGATCGGCAAGCGCAGGATCGGAAAGATCGCTGACGCCGATGCCGATCAGCCGGAAGCGCGTTCCGTCGGCCTCGCGGTCCAGAAGCTCCATTCCCGTGCGGAAGATCCGGTCGGCCAGCCGCGTCGGGCTCTCCAGCCGGCGGTTGCGTGTGCGCAGCTTGAAATCGGCGGTCTTCAGCTTCAAGACGACGGTCTGTCCGGCATGCTCGCTCTTGCGCAGCCGGTCGGCCACCTTTTCGCTCAGTGCACGCAGATGCGCGGTCAGTTCTTCAGGTCTGCTCAGATCGTCGTTGAAGGTGGTTTCCGCCGAAACGCTCTTGGCGATGCTTTCCGGCTCGACGGGCCGCTCGTCGATGCCGCGCGAGAGGCGGAAGAGGCGCTGGCCCATGGTGCCATGGCGGCGCATCAGGTCTCCTTCCTCCATCTCCTGCAACTGACCGATGGTGTGAATGCCATCGGCGGCCAGCGAAGCAGCAAAGGCTTTCCCTACGCCCCAGATGGTGGTGACAGGCCTGTCCTTGAGGAAGGTCAAAGCCTCCGCCCGGCCGATGACGGAAAAGCCGCGCGGCTTCTGCAGGTCGGAGGCGACCTTGGCCAGGAACTTGCAGTAAGAGAGGCCAACCGACACGGTGATGCCGATTTCGGCCTCGATGCGCGCAGCAAAGCGGGCAAGCACCTGAGCGGGCGGCGCGCGATGCAGCGTCTCGGTGCCGCCCATGTCGAGGAAGGCCTCATCGATCGACAGCGGCTGCACCAGCGGCGTCAGATCCTGCATCATCGCCCGGACCTGTCGGCCGACGCTGACATATTTTTCCATATTCGGTTTAATGACCACAGCCTGTGGGCAGGCTTCCAGCGCCTTGAACATCGGCATGGCCGAGCGCACGCCGTGGATGCGGGCGATATAGCAGGCGGTGGAGACCACGCCGCGCTTGCCGCCGCCGATGATCAGCGGCTTGTCGGCCAGTTCAGGATTGTCGCGCTTCTCGATCGAGGCATAAAAGGCGTCGCAATCGATATGGGCGATGGAGAGCGCATAGAGTTCGTCATGTCGCACCAGCCTGGGGCTGCCGCAGGCCACGCAGCGGCGCTGCGTCGATCTGTGTTCGCGCAGGCAGTCCCGGCAGAAGCCGGGGGCGGAAGGAGAGGCGCTGCTCATCGGCGAAACGGAACATAAGTTGAACGAAGCCACCATAGAACCGGCCGCTGGCCGCCGCAAGCCATGCGCACGGACGCGGCCGGCTCCTCCACAGGGTCGGCTTGATCAAAGGCGGGGCAAGTGACGGGGGTGCCAGTGCTCAGTCGACGAGGAAGTGCGCCGCGAGGATGCGCTCGGCCTCGCGCCAGTCACGCGCACGCAAAGCCAGTCCCTCGGCCTGGGGCGCATGGCGGTGCATTTCCGATTCCGGCATCATGTGCAGAAGCAGGCAATCGGGCACATGGGTGCCGACCGAGGAGAGATTGCGCACCATGTCATCGACGAAGGCCACGGGCAGGGGTCGCCCGCCATGGAGCCGGGCGACCACCGGGCCCTTTGGGCTTTCGGTGGCGATCAGCGGAAAATCGAGCTGCAGCCGGTCCAAAAGCCGGCGCCGCTGGATGGCGTAGACAGGCGGCATGGCCGTGAGGAACACGACATCAGCCGTGCGCGCGAGATCGTGCAGCACCTCGACCGCTTCCGCAAACGGCGTCTGCCACCGCTCCTGTGCTTCGAAAAAACTGAGGATCAGCGCGCTGACTTCGTCATCCGGCAATGCTTCTTCGGTGGCCGATGCCAGAATATTGCCATGCAGGCGGAAGGAACGCGGTATCAGCCGCAGGCCAAGGCTGGTCAGATAGGCTTCGAACGGCACGAGGAACTGCAGGACCACGTCGTCAATGTCGAAGACGGCTAGCGGCCTGGCCCCCAGGCGGACGTGATCCAGACAGACCGGATCGAATTCCAGGGTGTCATCGGCCATCGTCATCGTCGTTACGCCTGACCGGAATCGAGAAAGCGGCCGGCAAGCTTCTGCCAGGCGGCGGCCACGGCGTCTGGGGCGAGCTCGCTGGCAGCGCAGAAGTCCATCAGCGTCGGCTCATGGCTCATCACGAAATCGAGGACGCCGGCGAGAAAGCCCGGTTCGGCCGCAGCCGCGCGCAGGTCCGAGACATCGGCGCCGGTCAGCGCCAGAAAGCGTGAGATCTGCTCCGGCTCGGCGGCGATCCAGCCCAGCGCGGTGACGGCAATGGTCTCGGCATCGACGGCCGGAATGCGGGAAGGCGAACGGGTGAACGGCGGACGCACGGAATTTACCCAATATTCAGCCAAAGCGGCCTAAGGTTTGCAACGGTCGATGAGGTTTAACCCTTTGCGGCCCGCTCGTGCAAGCTGATTGAGCCGGTGGCGATCCCCGAAGGATTGATCTTTCCCGGTGCTGCGGCCTTGCTGGAGTGACAGCCAGCGTGGCGGGGCATGAGGCCTTGCCCGCCCATTCGCCGGCCGGATGGCGCCGCAAGGCGGCCTTTCCGGTCGAAGTCTCTATTCCGGCCCCATGATGAGGCTCGTCCGTGAAGAGGTTTGCCGCATGCCCAAGCAGGTCATGATTGTTGAAGACAACGAGCTGAACATGAAGCTCTTTCGAGATCTGATCGAAGCATCCGGCTACGGAACGATCCAGACGCGCAACGGCCTGGAGGCGCTTGATCTGGCCCGCAAGCACAAGCCGGATCTGATCCTGATGGACATCCAGCTGCCGGAGGTTTCCGGCCTCGAAGTGACCCGCTGGCTCAAGGAGGATGACGAGCTGCACAAGATCCCGGTCATCGCGGTCACCGCCTTTGCGATGAAGGGCGATGAAGAGCGGATCCGCCAGGGCGGCTGCGAGGCCTATGTCTCCAAACCGATCTCGGTGCCGAAATTCCTCGAGACGATCCGCATCTATCTTGGCGATGCCTAACGGCGTTTCCACGCTGGCCGGCCGTGCTGGCATCGTCCTGCCTTTCAAGGCACCGGCCCCCAAGGCCGATCCTCCGGTGCCAAACAGGAAACCGACCGAATGACCGCCCGAATTCTCGTCGTCGATGACGTTCCCGCCAATGTGAAGCTGCTGGAAGCGCGGCTGATGGCCGAATATTTCGAGGTGCTGACGGCGGCCGACGGCTATGAGGCGCTGGCCATCTGCGACAAGGTCTCCGTGGATATCGTGCTGCTCGATGTCATGATGCCTGGCATCGATGGGTTCGAGGTCTGCGAGCGGCTGAAGGCCAACAGCCGCACTGCCCATATTCCCGTGGTGATGATCACAGCGCTCGACCAGCCCTCCGACCGCGTTCGCGGCCTTCAGGCAGGCGCCGACGATTTTCTCACCAAACCGGTCAACGACCTCCAGCTTCTTTCGCGGGTCAAAAGCCTGGCGCGGCTGAAGGCCGTCAGCGACGAATTGCGCCTGCGCGCCGAAACCGCCCGCTCCGTCGGGCTCTATGACCTTGAACGCTATGAGCGCCCGGACGAGCCAGGCTCCATCCTCCTGGTGGATGCCCGCGCCAGTTCGCAGGAACGGCTGTCGCGCGCGCTGAGGCCGATCGGCGAGATCATCGCCATGTCGGACCCGCAGGCGGCCCTTTTCGAGGCGGCCGAACGCAGTTTCGACCTGATCATCGTCAATGCCAATTTCGAGGATTACGATCCGCTGCGACTCTGCTCCCAGCTGCGCTCGCTGGAGCGCACGCGCTATATTCCCGTTCTGCTGATCGTCGAGCAGGGCAGCGAGGATCTGGTCGTGCGCGCCCTCGATCTCGGCGTCAGCGATTATCTCATGCGGCCGGTCGATCCCAACGAGCTGCTGGCGCGCTCGCTCAGCCAGATCCGCCGTAAGCATTGCAATGACCGCCTGCGCGCAAGCCTGCGCGAGACGATCGAGCTCGCCGTGATCGACGGCCTGACAGGCCTGCACAATCGGCGCTATCTCGATACGCATCTGCGCAATCTGATGGCCCGAGCGATTGAGCGCGGCCAGCCGCTGGCGCTGTGCATCACCGATATCGACCGCTTCAAATCGGTCAATGACGTTTACGGCCATGATGTCGGGGACGATGTCATCCGCGAATTTGCCCGGCGCATTCGCTCTGCCGTGCGCGGAGCCGATCTCGCCTGTCGCTATGGCGGGGAGGAGTTCGTGCTGGTGCTCCCCGATACGACCATGCCTGCTGCTGTTCAGATCGCCGAGCGGCTGCGCAGGGCCGTTGAAGACGTGCCGGTGACCATCGGCCGTGAGGGTATCAGCCTGCCGATCACCGCTTCCATGGGCCTTGCCGTGCTGCATGGTCCGGACGACACGCCCGAGGCCATGCTGAAGCGGGCGGACACGGCGCTGTACGAGGCGAAGAATCGCGGACGCAACCAGGTGGTGTCCGAAGCGGCCTGAGGCATAGATGAGACGCGCGCGGCCTGTGCATACCAGCCGCGAGAGCCTTGGGTAGCACGGGGCGCGTCCTTTCCGCACCAGATGCGCCCAACAGACTCACGTCGGAAAAGCTGGGATGCGGTTCTGCCAACAGGTACGCTTTTCGCTCCTTTCCCCCGCCACCCACATCTTCGCTGTTGGAAAATCGTCAGAAATCGCGCCCATAGAAATATAAGGAAATAATTTCTGCAATTTTAGATTGAGTTCGATTCGGGCGGCAAGCGTGTGTGACGGTCGCTCGGCAGACGATGCTGAGCCGCTCTTTATCCACAGGCCTTCTGGATGATTGGCTGCGCAACGGGATAGACGCTGCGGGTTACCGACAGGCGAGCATGCGCTTTTTCGCGCGGATTGCGCCCCGATGCTCGCCATGCTTGCGTGTGCATAAACTTATCGTGCAATTTCAGGCCTTTGTCGCACTTGCCTGAGAGCCTACCGCAATCTCTTCACGCAATTCTGTACTGATTGTGGACGGCCGATTTTCGTTAAAATTTGCCAGCCGGTCTCCATTCTTGGCCAGCAGGGCAGTAAGCTTGCTTTAACCATACCTGCCATTGCTTGTTTCGAACGTTAAGATTTCGTTGCTTTTTTTCCCTGATCGGTCAATTCTGAACAGGTCGAAACGAGCTGGTTTCGGCCATGGGTTTCATTACCCCATGATGCTCAGGTCCGCCGCATCTCCTGGGTCGTGGGGTTGTCGGCTGATCGTGCGAAGTGGTTCCTCGTGCCGCGACTGCGATCAGCCGACGCCATCTCAACGCCGCTTGCTCCATAGGGGCAGGTGGCGTTTTTCGTTTCTGGCTATCGGATTGCGGCGAGGCCGGGCAAGCGGGGCTGCGATGACCGCCTTGATCATCGGCAGTTGCTCTCGTGTGAGTTGTTCTTCACCAGGCGCGGTCAGGGGAGCGGACGGCTTGCTGCGCAGGACGATGCCGTGCTCTCGCACGGGTTTCTCATCGGTCTGAATGCGGCGCCGGGGAGCGGCACAGGCTCGTTTCGTCGATCCTTGAGCAGGCGAAGGCGACTGTTGGTCTGGACCACGTCCCGCGCGGCGGCGGAGCCCAAATACAGGCAACAAAAAAGGCGCCTGGGCCGCTGCCGGCCCGGCGCCTTGCGATGTCAGAAAAGAAGATTACTTGATCTTCGTTTCCTTGAACTCGACGTGCTTGCGCACGACCGGGTCGTACTTCGTCTTGACCATCTTGTCGGTCTTCGTGCGGCTGTTCTTCGAGGTCACGTAGAAATAACCCGTGTCGGCCGTCGACAGAAGCTTGATCTTGATTTTTGCAGCTTTCGCCATGGTCGTCCTGCCTTGATAAAAACAAAGCCAGGGCGCGCTCTCGAGCCCCGGCGAACTGGGCGCGAAACTACAAATCGCGCCCGAAAAGTCAAGTCTATTTTGGCCGGATGGCGATCCTGACCAGGGAAAGCAGGACATAGAGGCCAAAGAGGCCGGCGATCGCCCAGGCAAAGCCGTGATTGCCGGTGACATCCATCGCAGCGCCGATGGCCTGAGGCCCAGCCACCGTGCCGACGGCGTAGGAGAAGACGAAGGCGGCATTGGCAGCGGCCAGATCCGACCCCGTGAGTCGCGATCCCAGATGGCCGAGGCCGACCGTATAGAGACCGGAAACGCAGCCGCCCCAGAAGAGCAGGACGACGGCCATCAGCCACCAGCTTTCCTCCAGGATCGGCAGGCACAAGGCGCCGATCAGCCCGATGACCGTCATCAGCGTCAGGAGATTGCGGCGGTCCTTCATCCGGTCGGAGAGCATGCCGAGCGGAATCTGGAAGATGACATTGCCGATGCCCATCACGGTGAGGAGCAGGGCGGCCTCCCGCTCGGTGAAGCCGGCACGCGTGCCATAGATCGGGAAGAGCGAGAGGCCGCCGGCCTCCACCGCGCCGAAGACGAAGACGGCGGCCGTGGCCGTCGGCACCAGGAAGACGTAGCGCATGAAATGCAGCTCCGGCTTCTCGTCGAGCACCGGGCTTTCGCGCCGGGCAAGGAAGATCGGGATGGCGGCACAGAGGATGACGGCGGCGCCGAAGGCGAAAGGCAGGATGCCGTCGCTGCCGAGGAAGGAAAAGAGCAGCGGCCCCATGGCAAAGCCGAGCGAGAGCACCGTGCCGTAAATGCCGAGCACCAGCCCCCGGCGCGCCGGGGGTGCGGTGACGTTGATCCAGAATTCCGACAGCACGAACAGCACCGTGATGGCACCGTGGAAGGCGAATCGGAGCGGGAACCAGAGCAGGAAATTTTCGATATAGTAGAAGCCGAGCGCCGAGATGGCGGCCACGACCACGGCCACCAGCATGGTGCGCGCGACGCCATAGCGGTGCGCTGCAGCCGTGGTCAGCGGCGCGGCGATCATCGAGGCGATACCGGCCATCGCCGAATTCAGCCCGATCATCGTGGAGGAGATGCCGCGCTTTTCCATGATGATGCTCAGCAGCGGCAGGCCAAGCCCGATGGCGATGCCTACCGCGGTGATGGCGGAAATGGCGGCAATCAGCGAGGGCCAGTGGATCTCGTCAACCGGCGCGGAAGCGCCGGGCGGCGGCATGGACATGAGCAGGTCCTTACATCAGGTCGCGGACGACGCATCCGCGCCGGCTATGGTAGAAGGGAACGGGCATGTCGCGCGCAAGGTCGGGATCGGCCAGGAGCCGGCGCGCCATCTCGGACAGAATCGCACGGGTAATATCAGCCATGGGCACAGGCGGCGGCACTGACAGGGCCTGGTTCAGGGCGATCCATTGCAGCTCCTCGAGTTCGAGACTGTCGCGCGTGGCGGCCGTGTCGATCCCGGCCTCATCGGCAAACAGCGCGAAGAAGTGGGTGTCGTAGCGCCGAACGTGACCGGGAGGGGTGACGGCGCGTGCGATATAGCGCAAGTTTGCGGCATCCGGAAGAAAGCTCAGCGCCGATGGCTGATTTCGAATGACTTTCCCCGCGGATGTGCCCGACTTTGAGGAGAGCGCCGGGGCCTGCGATCGCGGTAATGTGGCAGATGGGCCCGATAGCGGACGGCCGATCGACAGGCCTGCCTCTTCCTGCAGCTCTCGCAAGGCGGCCACGGCCAGTGCGCGGGCCAGGGCAGGGCTGGCGCGCCTGCCAAGCCCCGCCATCAGCCTCCGCTCGACAGGGTGGGGTAGGCCGGCAGCCACGGGATGCCTGAGATCCGCGGCATCGCGTCGTCCGCCGGGAAACACGAAAAGACCGGGCATGAAGGCATGGCGGCCGGCCCGACGGCCAAGCAGCAGCCGTGGCGTGTCCCGGCTTCGGTCGATGAGGAGCAGGCTTGCGGCATCGCGCGGGCGCAGCCGCCGCGCCGCGCGCTGCGCGTCCGGCGGCGGCCCCAAGGCTCTGCTCAGCGGGAGATCCAGGCCGGGGCCTGCATCATCGGTGCTCGCCGGCCTGCCAAAGGCCGCGTCGTCCTCGCTGCGGTTCATCGCGGCTCGCGGGCGGGTGGCAGGATATCTTCCGGCTGATCCGGCTTGCCGCCGAAACCGTGCATGCGCAGCGCCCATTGCAGGCCGATCACAGCGCCTTTCACCGGCTGCATCAGTGCCAGCGAGCCGATAAGGGTGACGGGCACCCAGATGGCCAGATGCTGCCAGCTTGACAGGAGCAGCACGGTTTCCGTCGCCATGTAGCCGGCAATCACCAGATGGCCCATGACGGTAACGACGATATAGGGCGGGAAGTCATCCGCGCGGTGGTGATGCATGGCTTCACCGCAGACGGCACAATGATCCACGGGCTTCAGGAACGCACGGAACAGCTTGCCTTCGCCACAATGCGGGCATCGGCCCTTGAAGCCGCGCAGGATCGCCGGCATGGCCGGGCGCTCAATCGAATTGCTCTGCATTGCTATCCTCCGCACAAATTGCCCGACATCATCGCAAGCGACAGCGGCTGGCCGCCATGCACATGCATATGGTGCTCGAACGATCGATCATGCAAGCATGGCACGCGATGGCTTTCCGATCTCCACCATCCGCGCTAACCCGGATGGTGGAGCACAGGGTCGGCGTGAGCCATCGATCCGCCGATGCGCGGACTGTGGATCTATTGGCCCGCCTGACGTTTGCCGCCATCACAGCCGTGATAAACGGCTTGCCGGCGCGCGTCTGCCGGCGCGTCATTGAAATGCGCCGGTTGGTCCGCGACACGCTGTCGCTGCGCATGCGGTCCGCGCCACCATTGTCTCTCTCTGGATCAGGCTTTCAGCGTCGGCCCCGGGGCGGGCGCGTTCCTGCCGGCGGTGCGCGCCGGCCGCCCGCGCGGTCCCGGCGGCCGGCCTTGTGGAACGAGCGGGTGGCGGTCGGCATCGGGTTGCCGTCGCTGATCATCTCGAAGCGCAGCGCACCGGCCAGCGGCACGGCTTCGACCAGTTTGACGCGCACGCTGTCGCCCAGCCGGAAGCCGAGCCCGCTGCGCTCGCCGCTCAAGGCCTGATGCGCTTCGTCATAGATGTAGTAGTCGCGCCCGAGCGTGGAAATCGGAATGAAGCCATCGGCGCCATATTCGGGCAGCGAGATGAACAGGCCGGACTTGGTGACGCCCGACACGCGGCCATCGAATTCTTCCTGCACGCGGGCGCTTAAGTGATGGGCGATCAGCCGATCCACCGTGTCGCGTTCGGCCGCCATGGCGCGGCGCTCGAAGGTGGAGATTTCAGCCGCGATGTCGTTCAGCCCAGCCTCCTCCGCCGGCGTGATGCCGCCCTCGCCAAGACCCAGCACGCCGACGAGCGCGCGATGCACGATCAGGTCGGCATAGCGGCGGATCGGCGAGGTGAAGTGGGCGTATTTCATCAGGTTCAGGCCGAAATGCCCGATATTTTCGGGACTGTAGACCGCCTGGCTCTGCGAGCGCAGCACCATCTGGTTGACCAGTTCGGCATAAGGCTTGCCCTCGGCCTTGGCGAGAATGCCGTTGAAGTGGTTGGCGCGCAGATTGCCGCCCTTCATCAGCGAGATGTCGAGCGTATTGAGGAACTCGCGCAGGCCCTCCTGCTTGGCCAGCGAAGGCGCATCGTGCACGCGATAAACGAGAACCTGGCGCTTGGCTTCCAGCGTTTCCGCCGCCGCCACATTCGCCTGGATCATCATCTCTTCGATCAGCTTGTGCGCGTCCAGCCGGTCGGGCACGAAGACGCGGTCGACCGTGCCATCGGGCTTCAGGACGATCTTGCGCTCGGGCATGTCGAGTTCCAGCGGCTGGCGCCGCTCACGCCCGCGCTTCAGGATCGCATAGGCATCCCAGAGCGGCTTGAGGATCGGCTCCAGCAGCGGCCCGGTCTGGTTGTCAGGCTTGCCGTCGATCGCCGCCTGCGCCTGCGCATAGGCGAGCTTGGCGGCGCTGCGCATCATGATCCGGTGGAAGCTATGGCCGAGCTTTCGCCCATCCTTGGAAAAGCGCATGCGCACGGCGAGTGCCGGCCGGTCCACGCCTTCCTTCAGCGAGCAGAGCTCGTTGGAGATCCGCTCGGGCAGCATCGGCACCACGCGGTCGGGGAAATAGACCGAATTGCCGCGCTTCAGCGCTTCCTGGTCCAGCGCCGAGCGCGGACGGACATACCAGGAAACGTCGGCAATGGCGACGGTGACAACGACACCACCCTCGTTTTCGGGTGTCGTGTCCGGCTCGGCATGCACGGCGTCGTCATGATCCTTGGCGTCTGCGGGGTCGATCGTCACCAGCGGCAGCGTGCGCCAGTCCTCGCGCTTGGACATGGTGGCGGGCCCGGCGGCCTCCGCCTCCTCGATCACCCGGTCGGGAAAAACATAGGGAATGCCATGGGCATGGATGGCGATCATCGAGATCGCCTTTTCCGTCGCCACCGAGCCGATGACATTGCTGACGCGCGCCCGCGCCAGGCCGAAGCGGCCGGAGCGTTCGATCTCGATCTCGACCAGGTCGCCATCCTTGGCTTCCCCTTCTGCGCCGGCATCGACGATCAGTTCCTCGCCGCGCTTTTCGATCGGCAGGACCCGGCCGCCACCGCTCGCCATCGTCTTGTAGACGCCGAGCGCTGCATTGGCGCTGCGCTTGCGGTCGAGCACCTTGACGATACGGGCCGTATAGGCGGGGCCGGTTTCGCCTTTGGAGGCGAAGATCTTGGCCAGCACCCGGTCGCCAATGCCGCCGACGGCCTGCTTGCCCTTGGACTTGGCAATCTGCGACTGGCGGATCAGCACTGCTGGCGCGACGCCGGCATCCTCGGGCCATTCGGCCGGGCGGGCGATCAGCTCGCCGTCATGGTCGCGCGTGGTGATGTCGAGAACCGTAACCGGCGGCAGTGCACCGGGACGCGTCAGCGCCTTGCGCTTCTTTTCCAGAAGCCCGTCTTCTTCCAACGCGCGTAAAAGGTCTTTGAGGCCCACACGCTGGTCACCCTTGAGCCCAAAGGCCTTGGCGATCTCGCGCTTGGAGGCGCGATCCGGATTTTCGGTGAGAAAGCGCATCAGCACGTCGCGCGGCGGCACCACGCCATGGATGATCGGCGCCTGCGCATCGCTTTCGCCGGCCATGTCCGCTGCCTTGCGCCGCGCGCCGAGACGGAGTGTCGATTTACCGGTCCGTTCTCTCGGTTCGCGCGGGGGCTTGGTCACGTGCTCAGTCCTTTTCTGCCTTGGCGGCCTTGCTGCGCGCCGTCGGCGTCTTGGCGGCCGAAGCTGCGCTCTTGGTCTTCTTGGCCGCTGCCGGCTTGGCGCGTGTGGGCTTCGCCGGTGCCTCGCCATCCTCGCCGGCCGCGGTCTTCGCCTTTGCCGACGCCGTTTTGGTGGTCTTCGCCGCCTTGGTCGACTTAGCCTTCGCCGGCGTCTTGATGCCGCCCTTGGCGGCCCGCTCGGCCAGCAACGGCAGCGCTTCTTCCAGCGTCACGCTTTGCGGATCCTTGCCCTTGGGCAGGGTGGCGTTCACCTTGCCCCAATTGACATAGGGTCCGTAACGGCCATCGCGCACGGTGATCGCGCCGCCATCCGGATGATCGCCCAACTGTTTCAACGCGGTCTGGGCTGCCCCGCCACGTGCCGCCGGGCCCTTGGAAGCCTTGTCGGCAATCACGGTCACCGCGCGGTTGAGACCGATCGAAAATACATCCTCCACCGTCTCCAGATTGGCATATTTGCCGTCATGCAGCAGGAAGGGACCGTAGCGTCCGATGCCGGCGGAAATCATCTTCGACGTCTCGGGATGGGCGCCGATGTCGCGCGGCAGCGACAGAAGCGCCACTGCCTTCTCATGGTCGATGGTCTCAGGTGTCCAGCCCTTGGGCAGGCTCGCGCGCTTGGCCTCCTTGCCGTCGCCGCGCTGGACATAGGGGCCAAAACGGCCGGATCTCAGCGTGATTTCCTCGCCGGTCAGCGGATCCTTGCCCAGCGCCTGCGGCTCGGCCAAGGCCTGGGCTTCCGCATCCGCGCCGCCCTCGGAGGAGAGCTGGCGGGTGAAATTGCACTCGGGATAGTTGGAGCAGCCGACAAAAGCGCCGTATTTGCCGAGCTTCAGCGACAGCTTGCCGGTGCCGCAAACCTGGCACTGGCGCGGATCGCCACCATCCTCGCGCTTGGGGAAGACCAGCGGCGCCAGTTCCTCGTTCAGCGCGTCCAGGACGTTGGTGACACGCAGCTCCTTGGTGTCTTCGATCTGGGCGAAGAAATCGCGCCAGAAGTCGCGCAGCACATCCTTCCAATCGAGATCGCCGGCGGAAATCCGGTCGAGCTTTTCCTCCAGGGCCGCGGTGAAATCATATTCGACATAGCGATGGAAGAAGCTGCCGAGGAAGGCGGTGACCAGCCGGCCCTTGGCCTGCGGGATCAGCTTGCGCTTGTCGATCGTCACATAATCGCGGTCGCGCAGGGTGGCGAGCGTGGCGGCATAGGTGGACGGCCGGCCGATGCCGAGCTCTTCCATCTTCTTGATCAGCGAGGCTTCCGAGTAGCGCGGCGGCGGCTCGGTGAAGTGCTGGGTGGCGTTCACCGCCCGCTTGTCGAGCTTTTCGTCACGGTTGATTTCCGGCAGGCGGCCGCCATCCTCGCCTTCGTCGGCCTGTTCGCCGTCTTCCTTCTGGTCGGTATAGGCGGCGATGAAGCCATCGAAGCGGATGACGGAGCCGACGGCGCGCAGGCCTGCGGTCTCGCCGCCCTTGGACGCCGTGATCTCCACCGTCGTGCGCTCGATATCGGCGGCCGCCATCTGGCTGGCGATGCCGCGCTTCCAGATCAGGTCATAGAGCTTGATCTGGTCAGGGTCGAGGAACCGGCGGATGGAATCGGGCGTGCGCGAGAAGTCAGTGGGGCGGATCGCCTCGTGGGCTTCCTGGGCGTTCTTGGCCTTGGTCGAATAGAGGCGCGGCTTTTCCGGCACGTAGCGCGCGCCGAACTGATCGCCGATGGCTGCACGGGCGGCATCGATCGCCTCCGGTGCCATCTGCACGCCGTCGGTTCGCATATAGGTGATCAGACCCACGGTCTCGCCACCGAGGTCGATGCCTTCATAGAGCTTCTGCGCCACCTGCATAGTGCGCGAGGCCGAGAAGCCGAGCTTGGATGAGGCTGCCTGCTGGAGCGTGGAGGTGGTAAAGGGCGGCGAGGGGTTGCGCTTGACCGGCTTGGCCTCGACGCTTTCGACCCTGTATGCAGCACCGTCGAGCAGCGCCTTCAGCCGGTTTGCATCCTCGCCATTGGTGATAGCGCGCGGCTGCAGCCGCTTGCCGTCTGCGGCAACGAGCCGCGCCTCGAACGTGTCGCCGCGCGGCGTGGCAAGCTCGGCAACCAGGCTCCAATATTCCTCCGAGACGAAGCGCTCGATCTCGGATTCGCGGTCGCAGACCAGCCGGAGCGCCACGGACTGGACACGACCGGCCGAGCGGGCGCCCGGCAGCTTGCGCCAGAGAACCGGAGACAGATTGAAGCCGACGAGGTAATCGAGTGCGCGCCGGGCCAGATAGGCATCGACCAGCGGCGCGTCGATCTCGCGCGGATTGGCCATGGCATCGAGCACGGCCTTCTTGGTGATCGCGTTGAAGACCACGCGCTTGACCGGCTTGTCGCCAACCAGCTTCTTCTTCTTCAACAGATCCAGCACATGCCAGGAAATAGCCTCGCCTTCGCGATCCGGGTCGGTCGCGAGAATCAGCTCGTCCGAGCTTTTCAGCGCAGCACCGATATCGTTCAACCGCTTGGCCGAGGCGGAATCCACCTCCCAGGACATGGCGAAATCCTCGTCCGGGCGCACCGAACCATCCTTGGCCGGAAGGTCGCGGACATGGCCGAACGAGGCCAGAACCTTGTAGTTCGGCCCGAGATATTTGTTGATCGTCTTGGCCTTGGCCGGCGACTCCACGACGACGACGTGTGTGGTCATGTGCTCTTTAAATACCGTTTTTTCCAGCGGGCCCCGCGATCCGGACAGGAACCGGAATGCCTCCGCCGCGCTTGCGCAATCGAAGCCCCGACATGGACAGTGAATTTGTCACGGTCAAGAGCCCGCCTGAAATAAGGGATGCAACGCGCCACAACCATTGCGAGATGCATGCAATATTGCAATTAAAGATAAAGGCGATATCCTGCACGTGCAGCGCGTGACGCGGCCTTTCGCGATGACCTCGCCTTGTATGGGGCGCCAGAAATCGAAAGTGCCGCGTGCTGACGGCTCGGTGCCGATTTTTCTGCCGACAGGACCGATAGATGATTGCGAAACAGACACAGAGCCCGCCGCCGCCAGCCATGGCGCGGGACCGAATCGCCTATATCCGCCAAATGCTCGGCGAATTGCGCAGCGTGGCCGATGGAGCCAAGGCCGACATGCTCTGCTATTTGATTGAGATGGCCTATGTGGAAGCCGGTGACATTTTAAGCGGAAGGCGGGCGATCAGCTCAATCGCCGAGGGCGAGGGAAACGCGGCCGCCGGAATGGCGATGGAGACGCCCGGCAAGATCAAGCTCTAGCAGGACGAGATAGACGGTGGCCGGCGGCAGGCCGGTATAGCGTATGAGATCGTCGATCTCGACCGGGGTCGGCGAAAGCGCGTCGAGGATGGCGGCGCGGGCGCGATGGTCCGGGGCCGTCATGTCCGTTTCCGGCCGTTCAGGCTCATCCACCACCGGCGGCGCGACATGGTCGATGCGGCTGAGCGGCGCCAGGGCTTCCAGCACGTCAGCCGGCCCGGTGGTCAGGATCGCCCCGTCCTTGATCAGCCGGTTGGCGCCCTCCGACCGCGGATCGAGCGGTGAGCCGGGGACTGCGAAGACCAGGCGGCCGAATTCGCCGGCCAGGCGCGCCGAGATCAACGAGCCCGAGCGGGCCGCCGCTTCCACCACTAGGAGACCGAGGGCAACGCCGGCAATCAGCCGGTTGCGCCGGGGAAAATCTCGCGCGCGCGGCTCCCAGCCCAGTGGCATCTCCGTGATCGCCAGCCCGCGCCCTTCGACGATCTCGGCCAGCAATGGCAGATTTTCCGGCGGGTAAGGCTTGTCCATGCCGCCGGCGAGAACCGCGATGGTGCCGAAATCGAGCGTGGCGCGGTGCGCGGCCGCATCGATGCCGCGTGCGAGACCCGAAATTACACTGTAGCCGGCCTTGCCAGCCTCACGGGCAAGATAGGCGGCAAATTTGGCACCGCTGACGGATGCATTGCGCGCACCGACCACGCCAAGCGCGGGGGCAAGTCCTGTTGGCGCATGGCCTTTGACGCAGAGGAGCGGCGGCGCGCCATCGATCTGGCGCAGCGCCGGTGGATAATCCGGTTCGCCGACGCCGACGAAGCGGGCGCCGATGCGGACCGCCCGCTCCATCTCGCGCTCGGCCTCCTCGCGGCTGGCGACTCGGATCGGGCGCGCTGCGCCGCCCCGGCGCGAAAGCTCGGGCAGCGCGTCGAGCGCCCGTTCGGCCGAGCCGAAATGGTTGATCAGATCGCGGAAGGTGGAGGGCCCGACATTGTCGGAGCGGATCAGCCGCAACCAGGCAAGGCGTTGCCGCTCGGTCAGGACAATGCCGGTCCCCTCGCGCGCCGTGCCGCCCATCGGTCTATCCCTTCTGACCGATCCGACTTTCGGTGCCGGCGAGCAGCCGCTTGATGTTGGCGTGGTGCTTGGCCCAGGTGATCACACTCATCGCCACGAAAAGCAGAGTGACCGGCAGCGGTGCGGTGAAGGCAAGCACGATGGGCACGACGAGCGTTGCCAGCAGGGCCGAAAGCGAGGAATAGCGGGTGATCTTGGCAGAGCCCAGCCAGACCGCCGCGAAGACCAGCACCACCCAGGGCGCCAGGCCCAGCAACACGCCGATATAGGTGGCGATGCCCTTGCCGCCCTTGAAGCCGAGCCAGACGGGGAAGAGATGGCCGAGGAAGGCCGCCAGACCGGCGATCACGCCCGCTTCGACACCGAGGAAATGTAGCGCCAGAGCAGCCGGCACGGTGCCCTTGAGCGCGTCCAGCAGCAGCGTGGCGGCGGCCAGCTTCTTGTTGCCGGTGCGCAGCACATTGGTCGCGCCGATATTGCCGGAGCCGATCTTTCGCACATCGCCGAGCCCGGCCATGCGCGTGAGAATGAGGCCGAAGGGGATGGACCCCGAGAGATAGCCGATCAGGAAGCTGATGAGCGCCGGCACCGGGCCGATCTGCCAGTCAAACATCGTGTTTCCCTTGCGATGACGGATGCGGTTGGAGGCCCGCTTCGAGGATGGGGGTTAAGCGCGACCGGTATGGACCCGTTTGCCGCCAACATAGGTTTCGACCACGCGGCCCGTAAAGCGGGCATTTTCGAAAGGCGTGTTCTTCGAGCGCGACAATAGCTGCTCGCGCGCGACCACCCACGGCTCTTCCAGATCGATCAGCGTCAGATCGGCGCGCGCGCCGGGCGCAAGCGTGCCGGCATCCAGGCCGAAGATCCGGGCCGGCCGTGTCGACAGCGCGTCGATGAGCCGCATCAGCGGCACCTCGCCGCTGTGATGGAGGCGCAACGCCGCTGCCAGCATGGTTTCGAGCCCGATGGCACCATCGGCCGCATCGGCAAAGGGCAGGCGCTTGGTGTCGACATCCTGCGGGTCGTGCGAGGAGGAGATGATGTCGATCTCGCCCTTGGCCAGCGCCTCGACCATGGCGCGCCGGTCGTCTTCCGCGCGCAGCGGCGGGGAAACCTTGAAGAAGGTCCGGTAGTCGCCAATGTCGTTTTCATTGAGCGTCAGATGGTTGATCGAGATGCCGGCGCTGACCTTGGCACCGCGCGCCTTGGCCGCATTGACCGCCTCGACCGATTCGGGCAGCGAGATCTTGGCGGCGTGGTAGCGCGCCTTGGTCAGGCTGGCGATGCGCAGATCCCGCTCCAGCGGGATGATTTCCGCTTCGCGCGGAATGCCGGCAAGGCCCAGCCAACTGGCCAGCAGGCCCTCATTCATCACGCCGCCCGCGCCCAGATAGCGGTCGCGGGTTTCCAGCGCGATCACCGTATCGAAATCGCGCGCATAGGTCATGGCCCGGCGAAGCACCAGCGTATCGTGAATCGGCTCGCGACCGTTGGTAAAGCAGACGGCGCCGGCCTCGCGCAAAAGTCCGAGCTCGGTCATCTCCTCTCCATGCAGCCCCCGGGTCAGGGCGGCGGC
The DNA here is from genome assembly GCF_900109605.1 of Xaviernesmea oryzae. GTDB lineage: Bacteria > Pseudomonadota > Alphaproteobacteria > Rhizobiales > Rhizobiaceae > Xaviernesmea > Xaviernesmea oryzae. The sequence continues at coordinate 38,810 of NZ_FOAM01000023.1, read as the reverse complement.
GGCATGGACATTGACCACGGCCTTGTCGCGTCCGGTCTTCAGCAGGAATTCGATCAGCGCAACATCGTCGATCACCGGATCGGTGTCGGGCATGGCGACGAAGCTGGTGATGCCGCCAGCGGCGGCCGCGCGTGCGGCCGAAGCGATGGTTTCGCGATGCTCAGCGCCGGGCTCGCCGACGAAGACGCGGGTATCGACCAGACCGGGAATAGCCACCAGGTCGGTGCAGTCGATCCTCTGTCCGCCCTCGGGCAGGCCCTGGTTAGCGGCATCGCGCCCGGCGGCGAGAATGCGGCCCTCGGCGATCAGCACTGTGCCTGTCTCGTCGAGATTGCGTGCGGGATCGACGATGCGCAGGTTGGTCAGCGCCAGCGGACGGCCAGCCTGGGCGGGCGCGGCGTCGGGGGCAAGAACGGTATCGGTCACGAGCGCGGTCCCCTGTTTTCCGAAAGCAGCAGCGTCTCCATCACCGCCATGCGCACGGCGACGCCCATTTCGACCTGGGCTTCGATGACGCTTTGCGGGCCATCGGCGACTTCGGAGGCGATTTCCACGCCCCGGTTCATCGGGCCGGGATGCATGACGAGCGCATCCTCCTTGGCCGCCTTGAGCTTTTCGGCATCGAGCCCGTAATAGCGGAAATATTCGCGCACCGAGGGCACGAAGGAGCCGGCCATGCGCTCGCGCTGCAGGCGCAGCATCATCACGACGTCGGCATCCTTCAGCCCTTCCTCCATCGAGTGGAAGACCTCGACGCTCATATCGGCAATGCCGGCCGGCAGCAGCGTGGCGGGCGCGACGACCCGCACCCGCGCGCCCATGCGGTTCAAGAGCAGGATGTTGGAGCGGGCCACGCGCGAATGCAGCACATCGCCGCAGATGGCGACGATGATGCGCGACAGCTTGCCCTTGGCCCGGCGAATGGTCAGCGCGTCGAGCAGCGCCTGGGTCGGATGCTCATGTTGGCCGTCGCCTGCATTGACCACGGAGCAGGAGACCTTCTGGGCGAGAAGGGCGGCTGCCCCTGCGCTCGAATGGCGCACCACCAGCACGTCGGGATGCATGGCGTTCAGCGTCATCGCCGTGTCGATCAGCGTTTCCCCCTTCTTCACCGAGGAATTGCCGACCGACATGTTCATCACATCCGCGCCCAGCCGTTTTCCGGCGAGCTCGAAGGAGGATTGCGTGCGGGTTGAGGCCTCGAAGAAGAGGTTGATCTGGGTCAGCCCGCGCAGCGTCGAGGTCTTCTTCTGCGCCTGCCGGGAAATCTGAACGGCCTCGTCGGCCCGGTCGAGCAGGAGGGTGATCTCCGGCTCCGTCAGCCCCTTGATGCCCAGGAGATGGCGATGTGGGAAATGGCTCATGGCGATCTGCCCCTTTTGCTCGTGGCCGCTCTATAGGGACTGCGCAACGCCCCGGCAAGAGCGCTTTCCCCGCCTTTCCATGCTGTTGACGCCGATGCCGCAAAGAGTCCCTTTCCTTTCTTAACGCCGGCCGAATAGAGTGCAGGCGATCCAATGCGCACGGGACGGTGTCTCGACAGCTCTTGCGCGCGCGCCCGACATCAACGACAAGCCGGCCATGACGACGAACAAAACAGAACAGACGCTGAAAGAGCTGAACCAGCCCAAGCCGTGGTCGGGCATCAATGCCTTTCTGTCGGACCCGCTGCTGACCGATATCGCCAGCGGCATGGCACGCGAGCTGCGCGAGGATTTCGACGGCATTGGCCGCTATGTGACCTCGCCCGAGGCGCAGGACCTGGCCCGCATGGCCAACCACAATCCGCCGGAGCTGCGCACCCACGGGGCCCGCGGCGAAAGGCTCGATGTGGTGGACTTCCATCCGGCCTGGCATGCGCTGATGCGTCGCTCGATGAGTTCGGGCCTGCATGCCTCGCCCTGGGAGAATCTGGGGCCGGAAAAGGGCATCAACCATCTCGCCCGCGCCATCCGATTCTATCTGACCGCGCAGCTGGAATGCGGCCATCTCTGCCCGCTGACCATGACCAATGCCTCGCTCGCCGCCATCGGCGCCTCGCAGGTGGTGCAGAAGGAATGGGCGCCGAAGATCCTCTCGCGCCGCTATGATTCGACCAACCGCGCCTTCATGGAAAAGACAGCCGCGACCATCGGCATGGGCATGACGGAGAAGCAGGGCGGCACGGATGTACGGTCCAACACCTCGACCGCCGAGCGCGTGGGCGAGGGCATCTATCGCATGGCCGGCCACAAATGGTTTCTCTCGGCACCCATGAGCGACGCCTTCGTCATGCTCGCCAAGACGCGCGAAGGCATCGGCTGCTTCCTCGTGCCGCGCCTGCTGGAGGATGGCTCGGCCAATGGGCTGCGCTACCAGCGGCTGAAGGACAAGCTCGGCAATCGGTCCAATGCCTCGGCCGAAGTCGAGTTCACCGACACGTTCGGCTTCGTGCTCGGCCCGCCGGGCGAGGGCATCCGCACGATTCTCGACATGGTCACGCTCACCCGGCTCGATTGCGCGCTCGCCTCTGCCGGCATGATGCGCGCCTCGCTCGCCGAAGCCGTGCATCACACCCGCGGCCGCCAGGTCTTCGGCAAGGCGCTGTTCGACCAGCCGCTGATGACCCGCGTGCTCGCCGATATGGCGCTGGATGTGGCAGCCGCCAGCGCGCTTTGCTTCCGTCTGGCGCGCGCCTTCGACCGCTCGCGCGACAGTGCGGCCGATGCCGCCTATGCACGGGTGATGACGCCCGTCGTCAAATATTGGGTCTGCAAGATCGCGCCCGGGCTGATTGCCGAGGCGATGGAATGCCTTGGTGGCAATGGTTATGTCGAGGAGCGGCCGATTGCCCGGCATTATCGCGAGGCCCCCGTCAATGCGATCTGGGAAGGCTCGGGCAATGTCATGGCGCTCGACGTGCTGCGCGTCATGGGCCGTGGCAAGGAAAATTTCGACCACCTCTTCCAGATCATCGCCCACGATATGGGGGCGGCCGCGCCGAAGACCATCGACGTTCTGCGCGCCGCACTTTCGCTCTGCGAACGCGACGAGGGCGCCTCGCGCATGCTGATGGAGCAGCTGGCCTTGGCAGCGGCCGCGGCCGAGCTCTACCGGCTGGGGGCAGGGCGAATCGCCGACGCCTTCCTCGAATCACGCCTTGCCGCTGGGTGGCGCTCGACCTACGGCATGCTCGATTCGCGCTTTGATTCGGCCTATATCGTCGACCTGCTCTACCCTGCCGCCAAATAGGCGGCGGCGGTCAGCACCAGCGGGATCGTCAGGAAGGACGCGACCATCTGCAGTGTCGCTGAAACCGCATAGAACGGCGCATCGCCGCCCATCTGCTTGGCCAGCAGATAGCCGTTCATCGCCGTGGGCACGCTGGCGCCGAGCGCAATGGTGAGCAGCGCATCGCCGCGAACACCTGACAGCGCCGCGAGCCCCACCATGAAGATCGGCATGAGAATCAGCTTCAGCGCGCCGGAGAGAAAGACCAGCGGCTTCGGCCGGACGAGATCACCCAGTCTCAACCCGGCGCCGACCATGATCAGGCCAAGCGGCAACGAAGACTCCGCCAGCATGCGCACGGCGCTCATGGCCGGCGCATAGACAGGAGTTCCCGCCAGATTGAGCGCGATGCCGGCGAGCGATGCCGACACCATCGGGTTGGACAGGATGCGCATGGCGAAGAAGCGCAGATTGCGCGGGCCGCCATTGAACCAGATGAGCACGCCGATGTTGACGAAATTGATCGGCACGATGATCAGCGTCATCACCAGCGCGGTCAGGGTCAGCCCCGTCGTGCCATAAAGCCGTTCCGCCGCCGCCAGCGCCATGAACCCGTTCCAGCGCGTGGCGGTCTGGAACAGCGAGGTGAAGGTCGAGGCGGAGACGCCGCGCGCCTTCAACAGCGGCCAGAGCGCAAGGACGCAAGCCGACATGATCAGCACGCCGCCAATCGTCGCTGCCGCCGTCGCATCCGTCTTCAGGCCTTGGAAATGCGCTGTGGCCAGCGTGGAGAAGAGCAGGGCAGGGAAGAGGACATAATAGCCGAGCTGCTCCAGCCCCTCCCACAGCGTCGGCGCCAGAAATCGCGCCCGCTTCAGCCAGACGCCACAGGCCACCAGCAGGAAGATCGGCACCAGGCTTTCGAAGATCACGGACATGGATTCACTACGCCTTGCGGCGCCTTGGAGGACCACGCGGAAAAGAGATGAGCCGCGCGGGATCGCCAGCGCATAACGGGCTCTGACGCGTGGCTCTACCGCCTCGGCGTCCGTCCTGCAACGTTTTCATGATCCTTTTCGAGTCGCAGAAATTAACCTTAACAAAAGGTTGACGTTGCCAATCAACCCCCGGGGGTCACATTAACCTTTGAGCAAGGGTGTCGAGACCGTCCGGCGGCGAGAGCCGAACAGGATGGCACGGCAGTCGTTGATATCGAGTGCAAGGAGAGGTTGATGAAACACGCGGTGCTTGTGGCCATGCTCAGCCTGTCAAGCGCAGCGCTGCCCTCCGACCTGACGTTGTCGGCGGCGCTGATGCTTTGTGTCCTCCTGATGGAGCGGGCGCGGCGCTCGCTGCTCGTGGCCTTGGCCCCGGAGCACGAGGCTGAAAAATGGAAGCCGCTTTTCGGATAAACCCGAAGCAAAACAAGACGCTGAAGCAGCGCGTTGATTCTGATCCTCGGATCGCTGCTTGGAAGCATGAGCTCGACTGGTGAGCTGATACGGCCGACCCCGGACGATCTTGCACAGGCGGCGGCCTTGCTCGCCTGGGATGAACGGATGTGGGCATGAGGCCTGCATGGCAAAGAAAATGAAGGAGAGGCCAGCCATGAAGTGGGTTCTGATCGCCTGGGGCGGGCCTCTGTTGTTCCTGTCCTGCTGGTACGGCTTGTCCTTCTATGACCTGAATTTCGGCCTCTACTTCTTCAGCCGCGACATGCATGATCTGGTCATGCAAATCTATGGCAGCGCGCTCGGCCTGCCGCCGGAAGCCATTCCGCCTTTGGTGGCGCGCGCGTTGGCCTTCGATACGCTTCTGGTCTTCGGCCTGCTGGCGCTGCGCCGCAGAAAGACCATTACAGGCTGGATCCGGCGTCGCCTGGCGCGGGCACAGCAGGTGGTCGAGGTTCAGTCCGAACCATCAGTGGACGCCGCGCGGGCAAGCGCGGTCAGCCTGTCCAGCGCCCCCTGAAGAATGAAGGAGGCGGCCGCCGAATCGATGCGTTCGGCCCGCTTGGCGCGCGAGACGTCCATTTCGATCAGCGTGCGCTGCGCCGCCACGGTCGACAGCCGCTCATCCCAGTAAACGAAGGGCAGGTCGGTCTTGGCTTCCATGTTGCGCACGAAGGCGCGGGTGGCCTGAACGCGCGGGCCGGCGCTGCCATCCATGTTCACCGGCAGGCCGATGACGAAGGCTGCGAGTTTTTCCTTCTCGGCAAAGGCCAGCAGGGCGTCTGCATCAACAGAGAATTTCTGCCGCTTGATGACGGTGCGCGGCGTGGCGAAGCGTCGGCCGAGATCGGACACCGAAAGCCCGATGGTCTTGGTGCCGAGATCGAGCCCGGCGACGGCCACGCGCGGCGGCAGGGCAGCCGCCAGATCCTCGATCGTCATCACCGTCATGCTTTTATCAGCCTCTTTCCCGCAAAGCCTCCCCGTTCCATATGCTGGCGGCGGACGCAACGCCTTTCAGCCCATTCCCGACCAAGGAGACCCTTTCCCATGAAGATCACCTGGCTTGGCCATTCGGCCTTTCACTTGGAAACCGCGACAGCGAAGATCCTGATCGACCCCTTCTTCACCGGCAATCCCGCTTTTGACGAAGCGACACGGAAGGACGCGGCTGCGGGTCTGACCCATATTCTCCTGACCCATGGCCATGGCGATCATGTCGGCGACACGATCAAGCTGGCGCAAGAAACCGGCGCCACCGTTCTCGCCAATGCCGACCTCGCTGCCTGGCTCGGCAAGAAAGGCGTGTCGAAGCTCGATATGGGCAATACCGGCGGGACGGTGCATTTCGACGGCTTCTCCGCCACCTTCACCCAGGCGCTGCATTCCTCCGCCCAGGTGACCGAGGACGGGACTTCCCATTCGCTGGGCAGCGCCAATGGCCTGGTGCTGCATTTCGAGGATGAGCCGACCGTCTATCACATGGGCGACACCGACATCTTTTCCGACATGGCGCTGATCCGCGAGTTGCACGAGCCGGAAATCGGCCTGATGCCCATCGGCGACCGCTTCACCATGGGCGGTGCCGTGGCCGCACTCGCCTGCCAGCGCTATTTCGGCTTCGAGACCGTCATTCCCTGCCACTATGCCAGCTTTCCCATTGTCGACCAGACCGCCGACAAGTTCGTGGCCGGCATGGAGGGCGCGCAGGCCAAGGTGGCGGTGGCAACCGTGGGCAAGGGCTTGAGCTTCTGATGCGTCGGCGGCGCCTGTCTGCGCCGCCACTGTGCCTGCCTGACGACGATAGGGGTTTCATGGCGGTTGCGCCGCCGCCATGCCCTTTGTATAGCGAACCACAGAACCACGCCCATCGGAGTCCAGCCATGTCCGTCGATCTCGCCACCGTCAAGCGCGTCGCGCATCTCGCCCGTATCGCGGTGAATGAAGAGGATGCGAACCGGATGATGGGCGAGCTCAATGCCATCCTCGGCTTTGTCGAGCAATTGTCCGAGGTCGATGTCTCCGGCGTCGAGCCGATGACATCGGTCACCCCGATGGCGATGAAGAAGCGCGAGGACGTGGTCAATGACGGCGACAAGGCGGAGGATATCGTCGCCAATGCGCCGAATTCGGACCGCAATTTCTTCCTGGTGCCGAAGGTCGTGGAATAAGCGATTTTCTCTGTCCCACTGTCCGAACAAGCCCCTGCCAAAGCCTCGCGAAAGCGCCCATGACCGACCTGACCCGCCTGACCATTGCCGAAGCCCGCGCCCGCCTTGCCGCCAAGGACTTCACTGCGCTCGAACTGACCGACGCTTATCTCGGCGCGATCGAGGCCGCCAATGGCGCGCTGAACGCCTATGTGACGGTAACGCCCGAGCAGGCGCGCAAGATGGCTGTCGCCTCCGACGCGCGCATCGCTGACGGAAAGGCCGGCGCTTTGGAAGGCATTCCGCTTGGGATCAAGGACCTCTTCGCAACCGAAGGCGTCCATACCCAGGCCTGCAGCCACATTCTCGACGGCTTCAAGCCGCGCTATGAGTCGACCGTCACCGCCAATCTCTGGGCGGATGGCGCCGTCATGCTCGGCAAGCTGAACATGGACGAGTTTGCGATGGGCTCGTCGAACGAGAGCTCCTATTATGGTCCGGTGAAGAACCCCTGGCGGGCCGAGGGTGCCAACCGCGATCTCGTGCCCGGCGGCTCTTCCGGTGGTTCGGCGGCTGCCGTCGCCGCGCATCTTTGCGCTGGCGCGACCGCCACGGATACCGGCGGCTCGATCCGCCAGCCGGCTGCCTTTACAGGCACGGTCGGCATCAAGCCCACCTATGGCCGCTGCTCGCGCTGGGGCATCGTCGCCTTCGCCTCTTCGCTCGATCAGGCAGGGCCGATCGCCCGCGATGTGCGCGACGCCGCCATTCTCTTGAAGTCGATGGCCAGCACCGATGCCAAGGATACGACTTCGGTCGACCTGCCGGTGCCAGATTACGAGCAGGCGCTTGGCGGTTCGCTGAAAGGCATGAAGATCGGCATTCCCCGTGAATACCGCGTCGACGGCATGCCCGACGAGATCGAGGCGCTCTGGCAGAAAGGCATTGCCTGGCTGAAGGATGCCGGCGCCGAGATCGTCGATATCTCCTTGCCGCACACGAAATATGCCCTGCCGGCCTATTACATCGTCGCGCCCGCCGAGGCCTCGTCCAACCTTGCCCGTTACGACGGCGTGCGCTACGGCCTGCGCGTCGATGGCAAGGACATTGCCGACATGTATGAGCAGACGCGTGCCGAAGGCTTCGGCCAGGAGGTCAAACGCCGCATCATGATCGGCACCTATGTGCTCTCGGCCGGCTATTACGACGCCTATTACCTGCGCGCCCAGAAGGTGCGCACGCTGATCAAACGCGATTTCGAGACAGCCTTCCATGCCGGCGTCGACGCCATCCTGACGCCGGCCACGCCGTCCTCCGCCTTCGGCATTGCCGATCAGGAGCTCGCCGCCGATCCCGTCAAGATGTATCTGAACGACGTGTTCACCGTGACCGTGAACATGGCCGGCCTGCCGGGCATTGCCGTTCCTGCCGGCCTCGACGCCTCCGGCCTGCCACTCGGCCTGCAGCTTATCGGCAAGCCTTTCGAGGAAGAGACGCTGTTCAAGACCGCTTATGCCATCGAACAGGCCGCCGGCCGCTTCGAGCCGAAGCGCTGGTGGTGATCGAAGGCGAACGTCACGGTCGGTGAGACGGCGAGGCGAAGAGCGGTTGCCATCCTTCGGATCAACTGCTTGTCGTTCCGCAAGCTGTACCTTGTTGTCACGGGCACACGGATCGTCGAGATCCTGCGCTTTGCGTCCAGGTTTACGCTTTTTCAGGCGGATAAAGCTTCTTTTGATGCACGATTGTCAGGATCTCAATCCGCTCGGAGGAGGGGAGCCAGCGATAAACGATTGTGTAAGGCAGCCCGGCTATGGCGAATTCACGGGTTCCTTCGACAAGACCATTGCGACCGAGCAGCGGGAAGCCTTCAAAAATTTCGATGACTTGTCGAATGCGGGAAATCACGCGTTGCGCTGCAGAGGCGTCGCTCGTGGCAATGTGGGCATGAATTTCTTGAAGATCCGCAACCGCTTGCGGCGTGAACTCAATCTTCGAAACCAAATGATGCCCACACCTTGTCAGCCGGTATCATCTGTCCGCCCTGATCGGCTTGCTTGAGTGCCGCACGTATTTTGCGCTCTTTCCACGCGCGATAGCCGGCATCAGGCTCCTGGTCCCGAGCAGGGTCGATCAATACCTTGAAGGTCAGCTTGTCATCGGTTTCGCTCATCCTTCAATCATAGGCGCCAGGCTTCACGTCGCCAAGAGCAAGCGGCGCACTATCTGTCGATCGAACAAGCACGGTGCCGCCTCAGTCATGGAGGACCCCATGTCCCGATCCGATCTCACCTCTCTCATCGAAGCCTTCGACCGTCTGGCCGAAGCCGGTTTCACAACCGGTCCGCACTGGGCTGAGGTGCATGACATCTGTCAGGCACATGAGGGCGAGGCGGCGTTCGATTGGGGCCATGCGCTCTGCCATCGCATCGAGGGCGATGACTGGAATGCTGGCTACTGGTATCGCCGCGCCGGCAAGCCGAAGCCCTTGGGGACCTTCGCTGAGGAATGGGCGGCCATGCGCGCCGCGCTTGCCGCCTATTCCGGTTGATCTCAGGATGCGCAGAGGTCAGCGATTGTCCTGTTCGGCGCGCACCAGTTCCAGCCCGCGCTCCGTGATGCGATAGGGCTCGCCCGATTTCGAAGCGATGGCTCGTAAGCGCTTGAGCTTGCGGAAGGTTTCGAGGTCGAGGCCGGGCGCGAGCCAGCCGTCGCGGGTGAGAAGCAGGGTCTTGGCGATCTTGCGTCTCTCGTCGCGTTCCACGGCGATGCGCCCTCCTTGGGCGAGGCGGTGGAGAATGCGTTGCTCCTTGCGGGAAATATCCATTGTTGCTGATCCGACAAAGCGGACAGTGGCCGGGGCTTTCAGACATCGTCTTTGGAAAGAGCAACCCGGCGCATCTGTCGCGCAGGAAAACGGGTCCGCTGTGGCGGCTGCCAAAGCGGGGCGTCGTTTCCGGGTCTCGGGCAGGCGGTGGCGCTCAGGCCGCCCGCATGCGCGAGACCATCAGCGGGTCTGCTCGTAAGAGAACATCCAAGCTCCTTGATGGATGCGCTATGTTAGGATCTTCAAGGCCTGTCTGTCCAGAGCATCGCACCGAAGAGGGGGATCGGGACGACGCTCCAGATTCTTTGTCTTCGCATCGGATTTCTCCGAAAACTGGTTCCCACCTTTTCGGTCCGATGCGACTTCCTCCCCGCATCACGGCGCGAGGCAGGCGGCATCCGTCAGATAGAGCGCGATCTCATGCTTGCGCCAATAGCCGCTTGCCGGCTTGATCGTCTTCACAAGTTGGGGCGTGCCAGTCTTGCACGTCAACTGGCCGATGGAGGCATAGAGAATCAGCCCGGCGGTCGCCGGATCGAGCGCAAAATTCTGCTCGTAATAATGCCGCGGGAAGCCCGCCTCCTTGCGCGCCGCCAGTGTGAAGCCCTGATCGTTGAGCGTGTAGAAGAGGTCGGCGAGAATGTCGCGGTTCTCGGCGACGATCACCGCGGTGCCGACCTCTTTGGCGGTCGCACCGATCTCCTGGCTGAGCGCCGCGCGGCCGAGATAGCGCTTCAGGACCGAATCGCCACCGGGCAGTGCGACCTGCGCGGCAAAGATGCACACGAGGGGGAAGACGATCGTCGCGAAGAGATTGATGCGGAAGGAATGGATGATGCCGCGCTTCGTGTGGGTCAGAAGCAGGATCGTCGCCAGGATCGTGCCCGCAGCATAGGCCTGCACCGCCCAATTGGCATAGGCGCGGGAGATGAGCGCTTCCACCACGAAGGCGAGGATGATCGGCCAGGTGAGAAGCGCCAGATGCCGCTCCAGCGGCGTGTCGACGCGCTTCAGCGCCCGCACGCCCGCCCAGATCAATGTGCCGAACAGCACGGGGCCGACCACGGCGAACTGGGCCAGGAAGAATTCGAGCGCCCCGCGCAGGTGCAGGTTCAGGCCCTGCCAGTTCACATTGTCGGAGGTGTGGCGAACGGTGGCGATGTCGTGGGTGAGGTTCCACCAGATGTTGGGCGAGAAGACGAGGAACGCGGTCAGCGCCGAGACGATACCGTCGCGCCAGCTGACACGCGCGCGGGGCATGAGAAGTGCGGCGAGCCCAATGCAGCCGACCACGAAGACCATGGAATATTTGCCGAGCATGGCCATGCCGACGCAGGCGCCGAAGGCGAGCGCGCGGGGCAGAGAGGCACGTTCGATCAGCCCGGCATAGGCCAGAAGCGCCCCAGCCAGAAAGACGAACATCACTGTATCGGTGGAAATGAAGACGGAGGAAAGCGCCACGGCCGGCAAGGTGATGAAGCTCAAACCCACCCAGGGCGCGAATTTCTCGCCCGCCAGCCGGGCCGCCGCCTGCATCAGGAGGAGCGCCGTCAGCATGTGGCAGAGCGGGCCGCCAAGGCGCACCCAGAAGCGCGCATTGCTGCCGCCGAGCTCCGTCGTCAGGCGGATGACCCAGGCCACCAGCGGCGGCTTGGAATAATAGCCGAAATCCAGATGCTGCGACCACGCCCAATATTGCGACTCGTCGACGAACAGATCGGTCGTGTCGAAAGCGAGCAGGACGACGCGGTAAAGCGTGATGGCGAGGATGGCGAGAATGGCGGCGCGCCGCGTGGGCGACGCGGCCTCGGCCGGGGAAATGGCATGAGACAAAGTGGGCCTCGAAGGAACAAGCGATTGGAGGGACGCCGGCATGTGCGCTCTGCTTTGCCCCTGCGGCTCTCCGGCATTCTGCGCTCAGCGTCTTTCACGCTGTTCTTGTCGGCTTGCCGGCCGGCGTCAAGTGCGCCCGCCGCTTGCACCGGCAGGCCAATTGTTTTAACCCCGTTTTCAGGTAACAGCCGTTCAAGAAGAGCCTTTCCATGACCATCGTCGACGTGCGCACCCCCGACCCCAAACGCTTCATTCCCGGCGCCACCGGCGACTGGGAGGTGATCGTCGGCATGGAGGTGCATGCGCAGGTTCTCTCCAACGCCAAGCTCTTTTCCGGTGCCTCAACGGAATTCGGCAAGCCGGCCAATGCCAATGTCTCGCTGGTCGATGCCGCCATGCCTGGCATGCTGCCCGTGATCAACGAGGAATGCGTGCGCCAGGCCGTGCGCACCGGCCTCGGCCTCAAGGCACAGATCAACAAGCGCTCGGTCTTCGACCGCAAGAACTATTTCTATCCCGATCTGCCGCAGGGCTACCAGATCTCGCAGTTCAAGGATCCGGTCGTCGGCGAGGGGAAGATCGTCATTTCGCTCGGGCCGGATCGCCAAGGCAATTTCGAGGACATCGAGATCGGCATCGAGCGCCTGCATCTGGAGCAGGATGCCGGCAAGTCGATGCATGACCAGCATCCGACCATGTCCTATGTCGACTTGAACCGCTCCGGCGTGGCGCTGATGGAGATCGTGTCGAAGCCCGACATGCGCTCCTCCGACGAAGCCAAGGCCTATATGACCAAGCTGCGCGCGATCGTGCGCTATCTCGGCACCTGCGATGGCAATATGGACGAAGGCTCGATGCGCGCCGACGTCAACGTCTCCGTGCGCCGTCCAGGCGAGGCCTTCGGCACGCGCTGCGAGATCAAGAACATGAACTCGATCCGCTTCATCGGCCAGGCGATCGAATATGAGGCGCGCCGCCAAATCGCGATCCTCGAGGATGGCGGCAAGATCGACCAGGAGACGCGCCTGTTCGATCCGAACAAGGGCGAGACGCGGTCCATGCGGTCCAAGGAGGATGCGCATGATTATCGCTATTTCCCCGATCCGGATCTCCTGCCGCTCGAATTCGACGATGCCTTTGTCGAGGCCTTGAAGCACGACCTGCCGGAACTGCCCGACGACAAGAAAGCCCGCTACGTTTCCGAGCTCGGCCTGTCCATCTATGATGCCTCCGTGCTCGTCTCGGAAAAGGCGATTGCCGATTATTTCGAGGCGGTGGCATCCGGGCGCGACGGCAAGGCGGCGGCGAACTGGGTGATCAACGATCTGCTCGGCGCGCTGAACAAGGCAGGAAAGTCGATCGAGGAGACGCCGGTTTCGCCTGGACAGCTCGGCGCGATCCTTGACCTGATCAAATCCGAGGTCATTTCCGGCAAGATCGCCAAGGATCTGTTCGAGATCGTCTTCTCCGAAGGCGGCGATCCCGCCGAAATCGTCGAAGCGCGCGGCATGAAACAGGTGACGGACACGGGCGCGATCGAAAAGGCCGTGGACGACATCATCGCCGCCAATCCGGATCAGGTCGCCAAGGTCAAGGCCAAGCCGACGCTGGCGGGCTGGTTCGTTGGACAGGTGATGAAATCCACCGGCGGCAAGGCCAATCCGCAGGCCGTGCAGGCGCTTGTCAAGGCCAAGCTCGGCCTGGAGGACTGATGTTCTTCGTCCGCACCGCTTCGCCGGCCGACCTTCCCGCTGTCAGCAAGCTCTTAGGCGAGACCTGGCATGCGACCTATGACGCGGTCTATGGCGTGGACAAGGTCTCGGAGATCGTGGCCTCCTGGCATTCCGTGCCGGCCCTGAAAAACCGCCTCGGCCGTCCGCATTCGGAATTCGTGGTGGCGGATAATGGCCGCCGGCTGGCGGGCATGGGCTTTGCCGCCCGCGATGCCAAGCAGCCGAAGCTCGCCATGCTGCACCAGCTCTATGTCCATCCCGATCATCAGGGCGAGGGCATCGGACGGGACCTTTTCGCCGAGCTTGAAACCTGTTTTCCTGAAGCCGAGCGCATGCGGGTCGAGGTGGCCGAACAGAACGAGCGGGCACTGCATTTCTATACCCGACTCGGCTTTGCCGAGATCGACCGCCTGACCAGCTGCGCCGGGCGGGACGGCATGCCCACCGTGGTTCTGGAAAAGGTGCTGGATTTCTGAGGGGCGATCCAGGCCTGCGGCTGGCTCGCACGCGCCGGCAAGACTCTCTGAAGCACGTGCGGGGACGAGGGGCCGGAATGGCTGGACAAGCGCTGCCGGCCGCGCCATAAGCGAAGATGGATGAGATTGATCTCGCAGGCGCGATAGGCCTGGGCGAGAGCTGAAGGACAGAGACGATGAGCACGCTCTTGCAGATTTTCACCTGGTGGAATGGCCAGACGCTCGGCACCCGGTTTCACACCTGGCGCTTCGGCAAAAAGGTCGGCCAGGACGAACTCGGCAATGTCTATTACGAAGGCGGCAAGAAGGATTCCGAAGGCCGCACCCGCCGCTGGGTGGTCTATAACGGCTATTCCGACGCCTCGGCCATCCCGGCCGGCTGGCACGGCTGGATGCATCACCGCACCGACGTTCCGCCGAGCCAGGAAAACTATCAGGCACGCGACTGGCAAAAGCCGCATAAGCCGAACCAGACCGGCAGTGCCGGTGCCTATCGCCCGCAGGGCTCCATCTACAGCAAGGGCGAACGCCCGCAGGTCACCGGCGATTACGATGCTTGGACACCGCGCTCCTGACCCCATCCGGGCGATTGGCTGTCGGCTTGAGCGGACGCCTTAATTTCGCTTGAGAAAGACTGCAGGAGAGCCGCGTGAGCGGCTCTCCGTTTTTAAAGGCCGCCGTGCTGTCGCGCTGGATATCGCTGCAAAGGACATGGAGCGGTTTAAGCTTACCTGCTTTTCGGGCCGACCGCGCCGAGCAAGACGACTGGCAGGCCGTGTCCTGGATCAAACGATCCGGTGGAGCACCGCTCCGGTCAAAGGATGGATTTTCAATGCGTCATCGTTCGAAGCCCACGGTTCGCAGAGCGTTACCGGCCCTGCTCGGCGCCGTCTTCGCTCTTGGCACCAGCCTCGCGCTGCCGCCGCTCGCCAGCGCTGCCCGTGTGTCGAATTCTGTCGCGGTCTTTTCCGGCATCGACAAGATCACCGGCCGCATCACCACCTTCGATGTCTATATCGGCGAAACCGTGCAATTCGGCGCACTGCAGGTGACACCGCGCGTCTGTTATAGCCGCGACGACACGGAAGCGCCGAAGACGACCACTTTTGTTGAAGTCGACGAGATCACGCTCGACCGCAAGATCCGTCGGATCTTCACCGGCTGGATGTTTGCCGACAGCCCTGGTCTCAATGCCGTCGAGCATCCGGTCTATGACGTCTGGCTGAAGGATTGCAAGGCCAAGTCCGACCTGCCGCCGCCGGACACGGCTCAGGCCAAGCCCGCGCAATAATCGCTGTCGTCTACAGCCGCTCGCTCTGTGAGTCGGTTTAGCAAGGAACGCGTTTCAAAACCCCCGGTCGGGCTTCGATACGGCCGCTTCCAGCATCCGCTGATAGCGTGCCTTGGGCACGTCGATGGCGCCGAAGGTCTTCAAGTGGTCGGTGGTGAACTGGGTGTCGAGCAGTTCGTAGCCCTGCGCCTTCAAACGCTCGACCAGATACACCAGGCAGATTTTAGAGGCGTTTGGCCGGCGCGAGACCATGCTCTCGCCGAAGAAGGCAGCGCCGAGCGAGACGCCGTAAAGGCCGCCCACCAGTTCCCCATCCTCCCAAGCCTCGATCGAATGGGCATGGCCGCGTGCATGCAGCGCGCCATAGAGCCGCTTGATCTCGCTGTTGATCCAGGTCGAAGGCCTGTCTGGTGCTGGCTCGGCGCAAAGCGCCACGATCGCTGCGAACGCGCTATCGGCAGTGATGCGCAAAGGCGATTTGCGGATCGTCTTGGCCAGCGATTGCGAGACGTGGAAGGCATCCAGCGGAATGATGCCGCGGATTTCCGGCTCGACCCAGAAAAGCTCGGGATCGTCAGCCGAATCGGCCATGGGAAACAGGCCGATGGAATAGGCGCGCAGCAGCAGCTCCGGTGTGATGTCCGGCTGGCTGCTGCGCGTTCCCTTCATTCGGATGCCCTTATTCGCCGTCCGGCTGGGTGAGATAATGTTCCAGCCAGTGGATGTCGTAATCGCCGTTGGCAATGTCCTCATTGTTGATGAGGTCCTGGAACAGCGGCAGCGTCGTCTTGATTCCGTCGATGACGAATTCGTCCAGCACACGGCGCAGGCGCATCATGCATTCCACCCGCGTACGACCATGCACGATCAGCTTGCCGATCAGGCTGTCATAATAGGGCGGAATACGATAGCCGGCATAGGCGCCGGAATCGACGCGTACGCCGAGACCGCCGGGTGCATGGAAATGCGTGATCGTGCCGGGCGAGGGTACAAAGGTGCGCGGATCCTCGGCATTGATGCGGCATTCGATCGCATGGCCCTGGAAGACGACCTCGTCCTGCGTGACCGATAGGCCATTGCCGGACGCGACGCGGATCTGCTCGTGCACGAGATCGATGCCGGTGATCGCTTCGGTCACGGGATGCTCGACCTGCAGGCGGGTGTTCATTTCGATGAAATAGAACTCGCCGTTCTCATAGAGAAATTCGATCGTGCCGGCGCCGCGATATTTCAGCTTCTTCATGGCATCGGCGCAGACCTTACCGATCTGCATGCGCTGCTCGACGGTGAGGGCAGGGGAATTGGCCTCTTCCCAGACCTTCTGGTGGCGGCGCTGCAGCGAGCAGTCGCGTTCACCGAGATGGATGGCATTGCCCGCGCCATCGCCGAAGACCTGGATTTCGATATGCCGGGGCTTGCCCAGATATTTCTCCATGTAGACGGCATCATTGCCAAAAGCGGCGGCCGCTTCGGAGCGGGCGGTGCTGACCGCCTCTTCCAGATCCGCTTCGCTGCGGGCCACTTTCATGCCGCGCCCGCCGCCACCGGCGGTAGCCTTGATCAGCACGGGGAAGCCGATCTGCCGCGCGGTCTCCAGCGCGGTCTCGGGCTTCACCTCGCCATCCGAGCCGGGGACGACGGGAATGCCGAGCTCCATGGCCGTCTGCTTGGCGGTAATCTTGTCGCCCATGATGCGGATGTGATCGGCAGTCGGGCCGATGAAGGTGATGCCATGCGCATCGAGAATATCGGCGAACTTGGCGTTTTCCGACAGAAATCCGTAGCCCGGATGCACGGCGTCGGCGCCGGTGATCTCGCAGGCGGCAACGATCTGGTGGATGTTGAGATAGCTCTCGCGCGAGGGCGGCGGGCCGATGCATACGCTCTCATCGGCAAGGCGCACATGCATGGCATCCGCATCCGCCGTGGAATGAACTGCGACGGTGGCGATGCCCAGTTCCTTGCAGGCGCGCAGCACGCGCAGGGCAATTTCCCCGCGATTGGCAATCAGGACCTTCGAGATCATGGGCTTACTCGATCACGACAAGCGCTTCGCCATATTCGACCGGCGCGCCGTCTTCGACGAGGATTTCGACGACCTTGCCCGAACGGGGGGCAGGGATCTGGTTCATGGTCTTCATGGCTTCGATGATCAGCACCGTCTGGCCTTCCTTGACCTGGGCGCCGACCTCGATGAACGGACGCGATCCTGGAGCAGGTGCGAGGTAAGCCGTGCCGACCATCGGCGCCGTCAGCGCGTTCTTGTTGTTGCGGCCAACCTCTGTCGCGGCTGGCGCGGCAACGGCCGGTGCGCTTGCGGCGGGCGCCGCGGGCGCGGCATAGGTCGGCATCGGTGCATAGGCGGGGGCCGTAATCGTGCGCGACACGCGAATGCGCAGATCGTCCTGTTCGACCTCGATCTCTGTCAGGTCGGTCTCGTTCAGGATATTGGCCAGATCGCGGATCAGCGCTTGATCGATGCCGGTCTTCTTTTCAGCCATGGATAAGCCTCTTCTTCTTCTTATTCAGCGGATAGGGTGAGGGAATGCAGCGCCTGCAGCGCCTGCAGCGCCAGCACGTAGCTTTGTGCGCCGAAGCCGCAGATGACCCCTTTGGCTGCGGGCGCAAGATAGGAATGGTGGCGAAACGCTTCGCGGGCATGCACATTGGACAGGTGCAGCTCCACCACCGGCACGCGGATGGCGCGCGCGGCGTCATGCAGCGCGATCGATGTATGCGTGTAGGCGCCGGCATTGATGGCGATGCCATCGGCCGCCTCCTGCGCCTCGTGCATCCAGTCGACCAGCACGCCCTCGTGATTGGTCTGGCGGAAATCGATCGAAAAGCCCCGTGTCTCGCCTTCGCGCCGGCATAGGGCCTCGATATCGGCCAGTGTCTGACCGCCGTAGATTCCGGGCTCCCGCTTGCCGAGCAAGTTCAGATTGGGGCCGTTCAGAACGAAAAACCGGGGCATTGGTGTGGGGTCCGATGATCTTGGGCGGTAGCTATAGACAAATGATGGTGCAAAAAAAAGCCCTGGCGGCCGTGCCACCAAGGCTTTCAGGGTGTTGAATGTTCCCCGCCTCAGCAGGAGGCCTTGCCGCAGGCCCTGATATTGGCCACCTTCTCCGCCAGCGTATCGGCGCCGACCGCACCGAACACCGCCTCGTTGCCCACCACATAGGACGGCGTGCCGGTCACGCCCAAGGCATTGGCGAGCGTATAGCTTTCCCGGACGGCATCGTCAGGCATCTCGGTCTTCATATGCGCGCGCAGATCGGCTTCCTTGACGCCCAGCCGCTCGGCCACGGCGATTGCCGTCTCTTCTGTCGCGCGGTCTTCTCCGCCCAGCAGATTGCGATGGAAAGCGCCGTATTTTTCCGGCGCGATGGCCCGGAACGCGGCGCTCACCCGGTGCGCCGCCAGCGAATCGGAGCCGAGAATCGGCAGTTCCTTCAGCACGAAGCGAACGTTCTTGTCGCTCTTGATCAGCGCATCCATGTCGGAGAGCGCCCTTTTGCAATATCCGCAATTGTAGTCATAGAACTCGACGATCGTCACATCCCCCTTGGGATTGCCGAGCGTGACGTCATGCGTGGAATTGAAGATCGCCTGCGCATTGTCGGTGATCGCCTGGAAGGAGAGCTTGGCCTGCTCAGCCTCCTGCTTGGTCTTCAGCGCCTGCTGTGCCTCGATCAGGACTTCGGGATGGGCGACCAGATATTCCCGGATGAACGCGCCGATCTCCGCTTTCTGTCCGTCATCAAGCGCCATGGCCGCGCCGGGAAAGACCAACGCCGCCGAGAGGCAGCCGGCGGAGGCAAGGCGCAGGAGAGAAGAGAACATATGCATCGGTCGACCTTATGCCGGAACTTGAAAAATCACGCTGCGAAACCTCCTGACGGCGGCGACAGACGCATCGCATTTTGCCCACCGCGACGCATCGGCGCAATCGGCATTACCATCACGCATCAGCCATAGCGGGCGTATGAAGCGCCTTGTCTTGCATCCTCACATGTCATGTTTCCGCTGAGGACGAGACGGATTCTCGGCGCGACCATAGTCCGAAGGATACGCTGCAAGCAATCCTTCGAAAACATGGCGGGCATGCGGCAGAGATCCGGAGTTCAACGCAAGTGACGTCGTTTTGACAGGGCCAGATAAGGCGTTTGCCGACGGCTCCGGTGAGGCAGGCCGCGCATCAGACTCCATCTGCGAGGCTGTTTGGTTAACACTCTGTGAACATGCGATCTTTCAGGTCTGTCGCAGACTGCGAGACCTCCCCGGAAGTTTGATGGGCAGGCTTCTCCGGTGCCGCGATTGTATCTCGCCACTGCTCACAGATATGCGTGCGGAAACAGCGGCTTGTCTCGCCGCCTTGAATCAGTTCGGCATCAGGATGAATCAATCTGTGAAGCCGGACTCGGATGGCTCCTGTGCCCGCTCGGTTGATTGCTTGAGGCGAATGTTCAAGGCCTGCCGCGAGGTCCTCAAGATCGACAGCCGGGTCTGTTTTGCCTTGCCGATAGAAGCCGGTTTGGGACCTGGCTCGCTTTATTATAGCCGGCAAGACCACCACGCTGCGGTACGCGGTCAGTGCGTAGGGCATCCCATCCGACACAAGCAGCCTTGTGCCCAGACACGAGAGGTCTGTCATATCCACAGACGAGCAAGGCCGGCGGATTGCTCCACCGGCCTTGCGTCATGTCTTCGTCAACGGCCTGATCAACAGGGCGCCGGACGTCTATGTCCTAGAGGAAACCGCGGCGCTGCCACCAGCCGCCCTTCTTGGGCTTGCCGGCCTCGTCTTCCTTATCGCCCGCGCCGCTGGAGCGGACGACCGGGGCCGTGGCGATGGTGTCGAGATCGCGGTTGCGACGCGCTGGCTTCTCAGCCGCTTCAGGCTCAGGCGCTGTTTCGGCAGGCGCATCAGACGATTCCGGTTCATCAACCTTCTGGGCCGTTGCTTCCGGAACGCTGGGGACGTCGGGCGTGGCGCTTTCGCTCGATGGCTCGATGCCGGCGGAAAGACCGGTCTGCGACGCGCCCTCATCGCCTTCACCGAGAACGGCAACGCCTGAAACATCGACAGCCTGTTCGAGCGGCGCCATATCGATCGCGGTCTCGTCGGCCGATGCGCCCGGGGCGTTGTCGGCAGCAGGCGCCGCCTGTGCCTCGTCGTCATCGCCATCGGCCTCGTCGCCAGCCTCGCCCTCGGCGCCTGCTTCCAGTTCGTCGGCCCGGCTGCGGCGACCGCCACGCTTACCACGGCGGCGGCGCTTGCGCTTCTGGCGCTCCTCATCGGAGACATCGCCCGTCGTCGCTTCGGCAGGCGCGTTGCCGTCCGTCTCGTCGCCTTCGGCGTCCTCGTCCGTGTCGCCGGCCTCGTCATCTGCCGCGTCGTCTTCACCGGCGGCCTGGCTGTCCGAGCCGGCTTCGCCCGTGGTGCCGTTGCGGCCGCGCCGGCGGCGGCGGCGCTTGCGCTTGCGGCCGTTCTCGCCCTCATCGTCACGCGCGCTTTCGCGCTCCGGTGTCTCAGCCTGAGCCTCGGTGGATTCGTCCTCATCGAGCTCTTCCTCGATGACAACGTCATCCTCTTCCTCTTCGATCTCCGGCTCCCAGGGCAGCAGCTGGTCGATCTTCACCGGATTTTCCACCGGCTCGCCGCGATCGACGGCAAAGTGCTGGCCGCCGACCAGGGCGTCCGCCTGGATCAGGATTGCCACGCCGAAGCGATCTTCATAATCGATGATCGTGCCGCGCTTGTGATTGAGCAGGTAGAGCGCGATTTCGGGCGTCGTGCGCACGGAAATATTGTGCGTCGTGTTCTTCAGCAGATATTCCTCGATGCCGCGCAGCACGTGCAGCGCGATCGAAGACTGCGACCGGACATGGCCGGTGCCGCCGCAATGCGAGCAGACCTGCGTGGTCGATTCCAGAACCGAAGCACGAATGCGCTGGCGCGACATTTCCAGAAGGCCGAAATGCGAGATGCGGCCAACCTGGATGCGGGCGCGGTCGTTCTTTAGGCAATCTTTCAGCCTTTTCTCGACAGCGCGGTTGTTGCGCTTTTCTTCCATGTCGATGAAGTCGACCACGATCAGGCCGGCAAGGTCGCGCAGGCGCAGCTGGCGGGCCACTTCTTCGGCGGCCTCCAGATTGGTCTGCAGCGCCGTATCCTCGATCGAATGCTCGCGGGTGGAGCGGCCGGAGTTCACGTCGATGGCAACCAGCGCTTCCGTCTGGTTGATGATGATGTAGCCACCCGACTTCAGCGTCACCTGCGGCTGCAGCATGCGATCGAGCTGCGCCTCGATGCCGGCGCGCGAGAAGATCGGATGCACGTCGCGATAGGGCTGAACCACCTTTGCGTGGCTCGGCATCAGCATTTTCATGAAGGCCTTGGCTTCACGGTAGCCTTCTTCGCCGGCGACGACGATTTCCGAGATGTCCTTGTTGTAGAGATCGCGGATCGAGCGCTTGATCAGCGACCCTTCCTCATAGACGAGGCAGGGCGCGGTGGAGGCCAGCGTCAGCGTGCGGACGTTTTCCCACAGGCGCATCAGATATTCGAAGTCGCGCTTGATCTCGACCTTGGTGCGGTTGGCACCGGCCGTACGCAGGATGACGCCCATGCCCTGCGGCACGTCGAGCGACTTGGCGATGTCCTTCAGGCGCTTGCGGTCGGGCAGATTGGTGATCTTGCGCGAAATGCCGCCGCCGCGCGCCGTGTTGGGCATGAGAACCGAATAACGGCCGGCAAGCGACAGATAGGTGGTAAGTGCCGCGCCCTTGTTGCCACGCTCTTCCTTGGCGACCTGCACCAAGAGAATCTGCCGGCGCTTGATCACTTCCTGGATGCGATACTGCTTGCGCGGCTTGCGCACCTGGCGGTCGGGCACTTCCTCCATGGCGTCTTCAGCGCCGACGGATTCGATGACTTCCTTTTCCTCGTGACGGTGGTCGTCATCGTCGTCTTCATCGTCGAAAGGGCGGGCTTCGGACACTTCGTCCACATCGACCATCGCGGCGATGGAGCCGCCACGTTCGCCGCCTTCGTCCTGTCCACCGTCCTCATGGCCGGCATCGGAGTCAGCCTCTGTACCGTCCTGGTCGCCGCCGAAGCCGGCATCGCCTGCGGTTGCGGGGCCGCTATCGCCGGCATCGGCATCACCCGTCGCGGCGTCCGACGTGTCGGCGCCCTCAAGCGCGGCTTCAGGGCTTTCCGGCACCGTCTCGACGCTCTGGCCATCTGCGGCAGTTTCGCCGGCCTCTGCGTCTGCAGCCGGCTCTGCGGCGGCGGCTTTCTTGCTGCGGCGCGCGCGCTTCGGCTTCTTCGGCTTTTCCTCCACGGCTTCGACAGCGGCCGTCTCGTCCGTAGCGATGTCGTTCGGGGACGCGGCCGGCTCGGCGGCAGGGGCGATCGCAGCCTCTTCCGGCGTTTCATGCTCGGCGGAATCGTGGTCGTCGCGCCGCGCGTCCTCGGCTTCGGCCTTCAGCAGGGCCTGCCGGTCGGCCAGCGGGATCTGGTAGTAGTCGGGGTGAATTTCGGCGAAAGCCAGGAAGCCGTGGCGGTTGCCGCCATAATCGACGAAGGCGGCCTGAAGCGAGGGTTCGACGCGGGTCACCTTCGCCAGATAGATGTTGCCGCGGATCTGCTTCTTATGTTCCGACTCGAAGTCGAATTCTTCTATGCGATTGCCGCGAACGACAACAACGCGCGTCTCCTCCGAGTGAGACGCATCGATGAGCATTTTCTCTGCCATGTAAGCCAAGCTCCTCGGCATGGCCGAGGCCCGAGAGGACGCTGGCGCCTGTAAGGCGCGCCCTCCTGTGCGGTGCGGTGCATGCCGAACAAATGAAATCCTGCAGGCACCCGCCGCCGATCGCCCGGACGAACAGAAGCCGGAAACATGATGTTCCGCCCTCCGTCCAATTCCGATCGATACTGCCGCGACATCATGGGACCAAGCAAGAATGCCAATGGTTAGGCCCTCGAAGGGCCCGATGAAAAACCCGCAAAACGGGCATGGTGCGCAACGCACCGGATAAGGTCCGGCCACCGCCGGATGAGCGATATCTCATGCAGCCGAAAGCGCTGTGCGGCGGGCAAAACCTCGATGTTTCCTTGGATCGGCGGATACGGCATCCGTGCCGCTCGCTCCGCTTGTCTGATCCTCAACCCAGGCGCCAGAGAAAACCCCCGGCAGCCAAGACATCGATTGATCCCGCCAACGCTTTTTGGCCTATGACGCTTTTATGGTTTTCATGTCACAATAGCAAGGGAAAAGCCGGACTTGCCTTAATATTGATGAATTTCATGCGCTCGCTCAAAGCGCGTTCGAGAGGGCTTTTGGCGCGGCGATCGAGGGTCCTGAAGGCTGCTCGGCGCAGAACGCGGGGCAAAGCATTAACGGCGCATTAACCAGCGCGGCGCGATCACGGAAACCATGAGCGGGATAACGAGCGAATCAGGGGCGGGCAGGGCGCATGGATCGGTGATCCGGGCGCTGCCCCTGCTCGTTTTTCTTGTTATGATTGCATTCGCTCCGTTGGGTGGCGCGGTCGCGCAAGACAAGCCAGCGCCCTCGGCGGCGGCGCCGTCCGGCCCTCTGGCCGTCAGCGGGCGGATTGCCGGCGACGAGGCACGGGCCCGGCTCGTGCTCGAATTTGACCGCAAGCCCGAATTTGCCCTGCATTACGTGCGCGAGCCCGTGCGCATCATCCTCGATCTTCCCCGCACCGCCTTTGGCATTCATCCCGACGATCTCAAGCCGCGTGGCCTGGTGAAGGATATTCGTTACGGTGCGATGAGCGAGGGCCTTGCCCGTCTCGTCATCACCGCCGACAAGCCGGCCGGTGTGGCCCACGCCGAGGTCACCCCGATCGAGGGTGGTCGTTTCCGGCTGGTTGTCGATGTCGAGCGCGTCGATGCTTCAGCCTTCGCCAAGCTCGTGGCCGGGCAGGATTGGGCAGCCACCATCGGCACGCAGAAAACCGATCGGGTTCAGCCGCTCGATGCCGTTGGCGCGAACAAGAGCAGCGGCCCCTTCGTCATTGCCGTCGATGCCGGCCATGGCGGCATCGATACGGGCGCGATCGGCGTGGACTCCAAGGTTCTGGAAAAGAACGTGACGCTCGGCTTTGCCCAGGCGCTCGCCAAGCGGCTGAACGACCTGCCGGGCGTGCAGGCCGTTTTGACGCGCGAGGCGGACGAGTTCCTCTCCTTGTCGGAGCGTGTGCAGATCGCCCGGCAGAAAGGCGCGAGCCTGTTCGTCTCGCTCCATGCCGATACGGTCAAGCAGGCCGATATTCGCGGCGCCACGGTCTACACCATCTCCGACAAAGCCTCCGACCATCTGGCCGCCAGCCTTGCCGAGCGTGAAAACCTTTCGGACGCCGTCGCCGGCCTGACCTTGACCGACGAGCCGGCCGAGGTGGCTGACATCCTCATCGATCTCACGCGCCGGGAGACCCAAGCCTTCTCCATCAATCTCGCGCGATCGATCGTCTCATCCTTTGAAGGGCAGATCCGCCTGATCAACAACCCGCATCGCTTTGCCGGTTTTCGGGTGCTGCAGGCGCCTGATGTGCCGTCCATCCTTCTCGAGCTCGGCTTCATGTCCAACAAGGAAGACGAGGCGCTGCTGCTCGACACGGCTTGGCGCGACAAGGTCGCGGACCGTATCGCCGACGCTGTCGGGCGCTACCGGGCTGTCGTTGCCGCCAATGGCGGCTGAACGCCTTTGACGCTTGTCGGAGACTGCCGATCATGCTTGGTTCTGCGCAAGGCCAAGCTTTAATATTTGTGTCGGTGCGGTAACAGCCCTAAGCTTTTCCCCTGTGGGAACACCAGGATTCTTCGGAAAGCCCTATTTTGCGCACAATCGGATCGCTATCCGGGCGCATAAGAGTCACGAGTCGCTGCCGCGCCCTTCGCGCACCGCTGTGTAGCCGTCTGGCCGTGGCACAGGGACCTTGAGCGAAAGTCGGATACCGCCTGATGATCAGACTGATTGGATATTTCTTCGGGATCGGCACCGTGTTTGCCTTCGGGCTGGCTGCCGTCGCCGCCGTCTATCTCGGTCATATCACCCGCGATCTACCGGATTACGAGGTGCTGAACAGCTATGCGCCGCCGGTGACCACGCGCGTTCACGCGGGCAACGGCGAGCTGATGGCCGAATATGCCCGCCAGCGCCGGCTCTATCTGCCGATCCAGGCTATTCCCGATCGTGTCAAGGCGGCCTTCATCGCGGCGGAAGACCAGAATTTCTACACCCATCCCGGCATCGACATTAACGGCCTGGGCCGTGCGGTGATTAACAATATCCAGAATATCGGTTCCAGCCGCCGCCCGGAAGGCGCCTCGACGATTACCCAGCAGGTGGCCAAGAACTTCCTTCTCTCCGGCGACCAGACGATGGAGCGCAAGGTCAAGGAGGCGATCCTCTCTTTCCGCATCGAGCAGTCCTACAGCAAGGACCGGATCCTCGAACTCTATCTGAACGAAATCTATTTCGGCATGAATGCCTATGGCATCGCTGGCGCGGCATTGACCTATTTCGATAAGTCGGTCACCGAGCTGACCATTGCCGAAACCGCCTATCTCGCCGGCCTGCCCAAGGGGCCGAACAATTACCATCCCTTCCGCCGCGAAGAGGCTGCGCTCAACCGCCGCAACTACGTGATCAAGCGCATGGCGGAGGATGGTTACATCACGGCCGAGGAAGCTGCAGATGCGGAAAAGCAGCCACTTGGCGTCAATCTGCGCCGCGGCGGCTCGCATCTCTTTGCGTCGGATTATTTCTCCGAGGAAGTGCGCCGACAACTGATCCAGCGCTATGGCGAAAGCGCGCTTTACGAAGGCGGACTTTCGGTGCGCACCTCGCTCGATCCTCGCATTCAGGAAGCCGCGCGCCATGCCCTGCAGCAGGGGCTAATCAATTATGACGAGCGGCGCGGCTTCCACGGGCCGGTCAAGTCCATCCAGGTGGGCGGCGATTGGGGCGATGCACTCTTCAAGATCCCCGCTTATTCCGACGTGCCGGAATGGAGCCTTGCCGTCGTGCTCGCCGCCGATTCCAAGGGCGTCGATATCGGGCTGCAGCCAAAATCCGACGGCGCTGGCAAGCCGGTTGCCGAGCGCGTGCGCGGCCGCATTTCTGCGCAGAACATGCAATGGGCCTATCGACCGGCCAGCGGCAACCGAAAGGCCGGCCGCGTGCCTTCCGACGTGCTGGAGCCAGGCGATGTGGTCTATGTCGAGCCACTGAAGGACGATGGGCAGTATCGCCTGCGCCAGCCGCCGAAAGTGCAGGGTGGCCTGGTGGCGATGGATCCGCAGACGGGTCGCGTACTCGCCATGGTCGGCGGCTTCTCCTATGCGCAATCGGAGTTCAACCGCGCGACGCAGGCGATGCGTCAGCCCGGCTCCTCGTTCAAGCCCTTCGTCTATGCGGCCGCGCTCGACAATGGCTATACGCCCGCATCGGTCATCCTCGACGCCCCGTTCGAGCTCGTGACCGGCGGTCAGGTCTGGCGCCCGGAAAACTATGGCGGCGGTTCGGCCGGCCCCTCGACGCTGCGGCTCGGCATCGAAAAATCGCGCAACCAGATGACCGTGCGTCTCGCCAACGATATGGGCATGAACCTGGTCGCGGAATATGCCGAGCGCTTCGGCATTTACGACAAGATGCTGCCGGTGCTGGCCATGTCGCTCGGCTCTGGCGAAACCACCGTCATGCGGATGGTCTCGGCCTATGCGGTAATCGCCAATGGCGGCAAGCAGATCAAGCCGTCGCTGATCGACCGCATCCAGGACCGCTACGGCAAGACGATCTTCCGCCATGAGGACCGCACCTGCGAGACCTGCAACGCCACCGACTGGAAAAACCAGGAGGAGCCGGTGCTGACGGACAATCGCGAGCAGGTGCTCGATCCCATGACCGCCTATCAGATCACCTCGATGATGGAAGGCGTCATTCAGCGCGGGACTGCGGCAGGAAAGGTCAATCTGGATCGTCCCGTGGCTGGCAAGACCGGCACCACCAATGACGAGAAGGACGCCTGGTTCGTCGGCTACACGCCTGACCTCGTCGCCGGTCTCTATCTGGGTTTCGATGAGCCCGCTCCTCTCGGGCGCGGCGGTACGGGCGGCGGCCTCTCGGCGCCAATCTTCAATGACTTCATGCAGGCGGCCGTGGCCGGCACCAAGCCGGTGCAGTTCGCCGTCCCAGCCGGCATGAGCCTGATCCCCGTCAATCGCAAGACAGGTATGGCGGCACGCGAGGGTGATCCCGATACGATCATCGAAGCCTTCAAGCCCGGCACCGGCCCGGCCTCCAGCTTCTCGGTCATCGGCGGCAGCGATCAATATGTGCCGCCGGAAGAGATTCTTCGGTCTTCGCCTCAGGCCAATCAGGCGGTGCAGTCGGGCTCGACCGGCCTGTTCTAAGGTCGGTGCGGCTGGTGGCTGCGTTTGCCTGCGAGGCCGGCGGCTCTCCTTGTTCGCCGGGCTCTCGTTGCCTATTTCCGGAAATGCCTTGCCTTTACAGAACAGAGCACGACGGGTAATCACCCTGCCAGCTTCGCCGGAGGCAAGCGGCGGCCGGCCGAAATCGGAATTGGCCTGACCACGACAAGAAGACTGAGGACCATGCGCAACGAAATCGAGAATATTGTCGACGAGATCAAGCAGGCCATAAGCCTGCTGAGGAGGCATCTTTGACTGGGACCAGGCGGTAAGACGACTGGACTGGTTGAACAACAAGGCCGAGGATCCCAACCTCTGGAATGACGCGGCCGAAGCGCAGAAGCTGATGCGCGAGCGCCAGATGCTGGATGAAGGCATCAATGGCGTGCGTAACTTCGAGCGGCAGCTTGCCGACAATGTCGAGCTGATCGAGCTTGGTGAAGCCGAGGGCGATGCCGAGATCATCAAGGATGCCGAGGACGCGCTGAAGGCACTGCGCACAGAGGCGGCACGCCGCCAGGTGGAAGCCATGCTGTCTGGCGAGGCCGACAGCAACGACACCTATCTGGAAGTGCATTCCGGGGCCGGCGGCACGGAAAGTCAGGACTGGGCCAACATGCTTCTTCGCATGTATACCCGTTGGGCCGAGCGCTCCGGCTACAAGGTCGAGCTTCTGGAAATCCATGACGGCGAAGAGGCCGGCATCAAGTCCGCGACGCTTCTGGTCAAAGGCCACAATGCCTATGGCTGGCTGAAGACCGAATCGGGCGTCCACCGGCTGGTGCGCATCTCGCCCTATGACAGCAACGCGCGGCGCCACACCTCCTTTTCCTCCGTGTGGGTCTATCCGGTGGTCGATGATTCGATCCAGATCGATATCAACGAAAGCGACTGCCGCATCGACACCTATCGCTCGTCCGGCGCTGGCGGCCAGCACGTCAACACGACCGACTCGGCCGTGCGCATCACGCATATGCCGTCCGGGATCGTGGTGCAGTGCCAGCAGGAGCGCTCACAGCACAAGAACCGGGCGAAAGCCTGGGACATGCTGCGTGCGCGCCTTTACGAGGCCGAGCTGAAGCGGCGCGAAGAAGCGGCCAATGCCGAAGCGGCCTCCAAATCGGATATCGGCTGGGGCCACCAGATCCGCTCTTATGTGTTGCAGCCCTACCAGATGGTGAAGGATCTGCGCACAGGCGTGGAAAGCTCGGCACCCTCGGATGTTCTCGATGGCGAACTGAACGAGTTCATGGAAGCTGCGCTCGCCCACCGCGTGAATGGCGGCGCCGATGCGGCGGTGGACGATATCGCCTAATTTTCATTGGGTTCGAAACAGCAAGGCGCCGAGCGGTTGAAACCGCCGGCGCCTTTTTCGTCGTCTACGAGATTGGGAAAGGGAAATCGCGCCGGAATCAGCCCTGGAACTTGGCGCAGGCGTCAGTTCGTTTCGCGTTCGATGCGGATGTCACCGATATCATCGACGAGAACCGTCCAGCTCTCGGTTTCGGTTTGTGTGGGGTCCGTCTTCAGCCAGACAGTGGCGAAGAGCCCTGGCTGACGCGTAATGCCATCGGAGTTTTCCGGACGGATATCCGTGACATAGGCATGCATGCGGGAAAATTCCTCAAGCTCGGCCGATGTGACGATTCGCGGCCCCTGGGGTTCCAGCGCAATTTGTTGAAGATGGATATGGGCAGTGCCGTCAGGCTGGCGTTGCGCAATCAGCTTGTAATAGCCCTTGATCCCGCCCTGGTCGCCGGCCGGCTTGTCGGTCTCGCCCTGCGGGTCGAGCAGCACGTTCGGGTCGCTTGCCTCTTGCCAAAAGCCGGTGCTGGTGACGAAGAGAATGTCGGAGGCGAGAAGCGTTCGTTCGCCTTGCAGCGCCTGGGCATGCGCGAGCGGCACGCAGGCGAGCGCCAGGGCGCCCATGCAGACTGCGATGGTTAGACGGGACGCTTGAAACCGGATACGCATGCCACTCCTTTTTTTGCCCGCAGGACGACGTGTGCGTGCGTGTGCGCCAGCCCAGAGCTCGGACAGTCCTTTCGGTCCAAAACTTAAGTCACAATCACGAAACTGGCGCTGTCTCCCACGATAAAGACGATGTGTTCATAAAAACGCACCATACCATAGAGCCTATGCGTATGGTTGCGATTGACTGAACGCCGCCGCATCGAATTTATCCGACAAACGGTTCCCGCTTTTCGATCCGATGCTCTAATTGGTGAACTGTTCCGCCAGAATGCGGTCCGACCAGGAATAATCCGGATCCGAGAGAAGCCGCGCCGTCACCGTTTCGGCCTGGGCGATGCGCACCTTCAGTACAGATTTGACTTCTGTGTGATCGGCGACTGCGTTGACCGGTCGCTTGTCCGCTTCCAGGATCGAAATATCCACAGTCACCCGATTGGGCAGGAGCGCGCCGCGCCAGCGGCGCGGACGAAAGGGGCTGACCGGCGTCAGCGCCAGAAGTGGCGCCTCCAGGGGCAGGATCGGCCCATGGGCGGAGAGATTATAGGCGGTGGAGCCCGCCGGCGTCGACAGCAGGATGCCATCGCAGATCAGCTCTTCCAGCCGCACCCGCCCATCGACGACGACGCGAAGCTTTGCGGCCTGATAGGATTGGCGAAACAGATAAACCTCGTTGATCGCCAATCCGCGAAAGCGGTTGCCTTGCGTATCGACCGTCTGCATTTCCAAGGGGTGAAAGGCGTTTTCGACCGCTTCCCCCAGACGGTCCTGCAGGTTTTCGGCGCTATAGCGGTTCATGAGAAAGCCGACGGAGCCGCGATTCATGCCATAGACGAGCTTGTCGTTGCGCATGCAGCTATGCAGCGTCTGCAGCATGAAGCCATCGCCGCCAAGAGCCACAACCACGTCGGCGGCCGCCAGCGGCACATTGCCGTAAAGCGCTGTCAGCTCCGCCAGCGCGTCCTGCGCGTCGGGAGCGGTTGAGGCAACAAAAGCAATCGTGTCGACGGGACGCACCATGAGGAGACACTGTGTTCGAGAAGGCGCGTTAGCGATCGCGCGGGAGCGGGTCGCCGTAGTCCTAGCGGATATCGCGGCAAACCAAAATGGCTCAGGGCCGCCAAACTGCTGCAACCCCGGTCAGATGAGCCGGACTGGACGTCAAAGATGATGGCGGCTTGGTGCGGGGCAAGGGATCGCCGGCGGGCAAGCGAGAAGCTTGATGAAAAGCGCCGACGCCAGGAGGACCATCAGGCTGCGCGTCTGGATGAGGCTATTGGACCGCTGGCCTGGTCGTCGTGATATTGCTGGCTTCGAGCACGCTCATGTCCGAGAGCGAGGAGTAGGAGAGCAGCCACGCAGCGGCCAGAATAATCACCGCCTTCGCCACCCAGCCGCTGGTCTGTAAAATTCCGCGCATCGGCGAGACCACACGGCTGTCTTCCAAATAATAGCGGTAGTAGAAGTCCGGATCGCTGGTCTTGAAGAAATTCTCCGCCATGTGCGGAAGCACGTTATGATGTTTGACCGTGCCTTCGCCCTGTATACGAACTTCCAGAATCTGGCGCCCGACATTGTAGCGAGCCTTTTTCAGACGTTTGGACTGCAGCGTTACCCAAGACATCGTCAACTCCATCCACAACACGTTGAGAGAGCGTTGCGTAAAATTGGCCGGTGGTCAACATGCTGCGCTGCCGCCAAGGGCTGATCACGCGCAGAAGGCCGGCTTTTTTTGCAGAATTAGCCGCCTATCGCGAAGGGCGCGTGACGATGGAGGGGAGGCGGCCGCAAACGCGGAGGCAAGTCCAGATCGGACTTGAGTCTCAGTGCTCGCTTTCAAAGCCCTTGAGGTCAGCGCAGATGCGGCAGTGAAGGCCCATGGGATGAAAGGCGATTTCGACCTGGCAATCCTGCGTGCCGGAAAGGCCGGCCTTGATCAGCTTGCTGCCGGTGCCATCGGCCTGTGGCATGGCGACGGGCGGGCCTGCGTGCTCCGTCCAGCTAATTTCGACCCGATCGCGGTTCGGGCCGCTCAGGTCCCAATTCAGCTGCACCCGGCCCGATGGCACCGACAATGCCCCATATTTCGAGGCGTTGGTGGCAAGTTCGTGCAGGATCAGCGAAAGCGACAGGGTCGGGCGCGCGGCAATTCGCAATGGCGGACCATCGACCTGGATGCGCGGCGCCAGCTTGTCGTCATGGACCTGCGTCATCTGCGCGACGACTTCGGCCATAGTCGACGTGTTGGCGCCACCCTTGATGATCATGTCATGTGCGGCACCGAGCACGGCCAGACGGTCGCCCAATGCCCGCCGCGCGGACGTGATGTCGCCGGCGCTGCGCAAGGTCTGGGAGACGATCGCCTGAACCATGGCCAGCTGGTTTTTCAGCCGATGGGCAAGCTCGCGCGCCAGGAGATTGCGGTGCTCCTCCTCGGCCAGCTGCTCGGTCACATCCTGCGTCTGTAGCAGAATGCCGGCCATGGCACCGGAGGGATCGCGCATCGGCTGGCAGATGAGATCGATCAGTCTTTTGCCGCGCGTATGGGCGCTGTCGGTTTCGAGCATCAGCGGCATGGCATGGGCCGTCAGCGGCATGCCGGAGCGATAGACCGCATCGAGACTGGTGATCAGCCCGGCCTGCGCCAGAGCGGGCAGCGCCTCGGCCGCCGGCCGGCCGATAACGTCCCGATCACCGATCATGGCGGCAAAAGCAGCATTGGCAAAGTCGAACACGTGATTCGGTCCGGTCAGCGCGGCGGTCGCGGCCGGGGAAAGCTCGAAGATCCGCAGGAGTCGCTCGCGCTCGCTCACCTGCTCGCGCCGAAGGCGCACATCCGCCGTGGTTTCCGTGCAGGCGCAGAACATGCCGAGCACCGCGCCCGTGGGATCGCGCACCGGCGTATAGGAGAAGGCGAAATGCGTCTCCTCGGGAAAGCCGTTGCGATGCATGATGAATTCGATGTCATCCATCGACGTGCCATGGCCGGCATATGCGGCGGAGATGATCGGATCGACCTGATCCCAGATATCGTACCAGAGGTCGCGAAACGGGTGGCCGAAGCCGCCGGGATGGCGATTACCGCACATCCGGGCATAGCCGTCATTATAGAGAATGATCTGCTCCGGGCCCCAGACGATCAGCATGGGCTGCAAAGAATTCATCGTCACGTCGACGAGCGTGCGCAGCTCCGGGCTCCAGCCATCGACCGGACCCAGAGGCGAGCTGGCCCAATCGAATTGCTGAAACAGCAGGGCACATTCGCTTGTTGACTGCAACATCGAAGCCCTTTGGTCATCCATGGCCCACAGACCATGCCGACCGACGGAATGGTTTTGGCGATCTCGCACGTCTGAGGCGATCATCAGAATCAATCCCGACATCGGCCAGCAAGACCATGACTGCAAACTCCGGTTGAAACAATCCCGTTCTCTAGTCGATCGGCTCAATTTCACTTTGGCCGAACGGATCCGGTAAGACGACGGCACCCAAGGCGGGAAGGGCAAGTGTTTTCTGCACGTTCCGGCATTCGGCCCGTCGGGCCAGCCGGCGCGCAGAGTTTGAAGTCCAAGGGTGAAATGCAGGCGAGATCCGGCAACGCCTTGCAATTTTAAGTCTGCTGATGCCTTGATCCGACTGTGCGTTGCGCTTTAGCGCCTGTCGTTATCGCAAGTTCAATGGCGGTTTCATGCGCACCTTCGTCACACAAGCCAGCTTTTTGCGAAAGGGAGCGACCATGTTTCGAACCTGTGTTCTGACAGGTGGCCTGCTGTTGTCGGCCGCATGGGCTCAAGCGCAGGATGCCGCGCATGGCCGGCAGGTCTTCGATGCCTGCAGCTCCTGCCATATCGTCAATGCCGATCGTCATGGGTTCGGCCCGTCACTTAAAGGCGTGTTCGGACGCCAGGCAGGGTCGGCGGAAGGCTATGCCTATTCTGAGGCCATGCGCAAAGCAGGCGAGGCGGGTCTTGTCTGGGACGAGGCGACGCTGTCCGCCTTTCTGGCAAGCCCGGCCAAGGCCGTACCGGGCACAAAGATGCGCTTCTGGGGGCTCTGGGGCGAGTCGGAGATCAAGGACGTGATCGCCTTTTTGCAGGCGCATCCGTAAATCATGATCTCTATCAAAGTTTAGAGCGAGATCTCAGGCGAAGATTGCCCATATTTGTGCCAATCGCGCTCTGGAATCACACCGGACAGAATCGCCCGGCGATTTCGGTCGCAGTCTGAAACAGGGGGCGCTGGGAAACAGGTTATCCCGCTATGCCCTGCTCGCGCGAAACGGATCGATACCGATGGCGCGAACTGGCTTGGGAGGCGTGGTGCCGGATGAGGGGATTGAACCCCCGACCTTCGGTTTACAAAACCGCTGCTCTACCGCTGAGCTAATCCGGCTTCCAAGGCGCTGACGGGAATTAGCAGATTCCCCTGCCGTGTAAAGAAAAAAGAGGGAAGCGCACCGCTACTCGGCCGCCTCGTGCAAGCGCGGCGCAACCTCCACTTCCGAGCAACGCGCCATAACTCGCGGCAGCTGGGTGGCCAGATGATCAATCAGACTGCGCACGGCCGGCAGCATGCCCTGGCGGGTGGTAAAGACCAGATGGGCGATGGCTTCTGCCGCGCTCCACGTCGGCAACACCGGGGCGAGCAGCCCGACACGCATGATGCGCTGGCACATATGATCCGGCAGGAGGGCAATGCCGAGCCCTTCGATGGCCGCGCGCTCGAGAACGGTAAAGTCGTCGCAGCCGATCACAGGGCGATGGTCCACGTCCTTTGTGTCGCCCGCCTCGTTGACCAGCGTCCAACGGTCCGTGCCATGCTCGCTGTTCATCGAGAGCGTCGGCTGTTTATGCAGCGAATCGATGGTGATCGCGCCAAGACGCTCCAGCAGTTGCGGACTGGCCGCCAGCCGCCGCCGCGCGACGCTGAGGCGGCGCACCACCAATGTCTCGTCCATCTCAATTTCGGGTCGGGCGCGCAAGGCGATATCCATCTGCTCCGCCACCAGATCGACCCGCCGGTTGGACACGGAGATCAGGACCTGCACTTTGGGATAGCGGCGGCTGAAGTCCGGCATCACATGGGCAATCATCGGCGCGAAGCCGAGCGGGCAGGCCAGACGAACCGTTCCCTGCGGCTCGAGCTGTGCGGCCACGGCCACCGCCTGGGCCGTTTCGACATTGGCGAGAGCCTGTTCGCAGTGATCGAGAAAGCGCTGGCCGACTTCGGTAACGCGCAGCATGCGGGTGGAGCGCTCCAGAAGGCGTACGCCGAGTTCCTGCTCCAGGGCGGCAATATGCTTGCTGAGCAGGGATTTCGGCACGTTCAGCGCCCGCGCGGCGGCGGAAAAACCTTGATGGCGCGCCACGGCGGCGAAGTAGGCGATATCGTTCAGATCCCTCATCTGCATCTCCAAGCCTTTGCTCCACGCTGCGGGCTCATTATCCGCAAAGCGCATTATTGTTTCCCGAAGGAAACGATGCGTCAATATCTGGGCAACTTATCCTCTCATCGTTTCCGGATCATATGTTTTGTCGAAAGGACATTGGTCCTTTGAACCCTTCAGCGACAAAGGTGCGACATGAACATCCTCCATATCGATTCCGGCATTCTCGGCGAACATTCCGTGTCCCGACGCCTGACGGCCGCCATTGTCGAGCGGCTTCGGGCAGAGCATCCCGAGGCGCAGGTCACCACGCATGATCTGGTGGCCGAGCCGGTCGGTCATCTCACGGGCGCCGATCTCGGCGCAGCGCCGGCTGGGCGCGACGTTCTTTCGGAATTTCTCGCAGCCGATATCGTGGTCGTCGGTGCGCCCATGTATAATTTCACGATTCCGAGCCAGCTGAAGGCCTGGATCGACCGCCTGCTCGTGGCTGGAACGACCTTCCGCTATACCGAATCCGGTCCCGAAGGCTTGGCTGGCGGCCGCAAGGTGATCATCGCGTCGGCCCGTGGCGGCGTCTATGGTGCAGGCACCCCGATGGCCACGCTCGATCATCAGGAGCCCTTCCTCCACAATGTGCTGTCCTTTATCGGCGTGACCGATATCGAGGTGGTGCGCGCTGAAGGCCTGGCTATGGGCCCGGATGCCAAGGCCGCCTCGATCGAAGCCGCTCTGTCGGATATCGCCAGCCGCGAGAGCTTGGCACTCGCCGCCTAACACTGACGCGCGCCGCGGCCTTGCGGCAACGGGCCTGGGTCTCCGGCGCCGCTTGTGCGGCCCGGCCAACAGAATCGCGCCAGTTGACGTCCGAGTTGCCGCTTTTGTCGAAGCTTTCCGCTTAACGCCTTCAAGCGACTCCGATTTCAGCTCGACCCAGCAGGCGTCAAAATGAAACGCCCCGTCATCGCCGCCTGAATCGCTCAGACCATTTTCGGTCAGGGCAGTTCAGGCGGCGGTGGCGGGGCGTTTGTGTTTTGACGCCGATGGGGTGTCTTAGCCCTGCAGATGACGCCGCGCGGCATAAAGCGCGATGGCGGCGGCATTGGAAACGTTCAGCGACTTGATGGCGCCCGGCATGTCGAGGCGGGCAAGCGCCGTCACCGTTTCACGGGTCTTCTGCCGCAGCCCCTTGCCCTCTGCGCCGAGCACCAGCGCCAGCCGATCTCCTGCCAGCGTTTCCTCCAGCACCAGCGGTCCTTCCGAATCGAGCCCGAAGGACTGGAAACCGATGCTGTGCAGCTCGCCAAGCGCATCGGCGAGGTTGCTCACCTGGATATAGGGGATGAGCTCCAGCGCGCCGGAGGCCGACTTGGCGAGAACGCCCGATTCGGATGGGCTATGGCGCATGGTGGTGATTAGCGCGCCGGCATTGAAGGCCACGGCCGAGCGCAGGATCGCGCCGACATTGTGTGGGTCAGTGACCTGGTCGAGCACTAGCACCAGAGGGCTGTCCGTC
This sequence comes from Xaviernesmea oryzae, assembly GCF_900109605.1. GTDB lineage: Bacteria > Pseudomonadota > Alphaproteobacteria > Rhizobiales > Rhizobiaceae > Xaviernesmea > Xaviernesmea oryzae. The sequence goes on along the minus strand of NZ_FOAM01000023.1, from coordinate 2,491 downwards.
AAGGCGGAGAGCCGGCGCACCGGCAGTGGCCTTGCCTCCAGAAGCACGCCCTGATGAATTGCGTCGGGACCGAGCAGCTTGTCCAGCGCTGCCGGCGCCACAGTCTCCACGGGAATGCCGATCGCTGCGGCATCACCGATCTCCAGCCGCCCCAGCGCATTCTGGGTCACCATCAGCCGCAGCTTTTCGCGCGTCGGATTGGCAAGCGCGGCGCGCACCGTATGCAGACCGTAAAGCTGCACCGTATCGGGCGGCAGCGGCGGTGCCTTCCAGTCGGTCTGCGCCTTGCGCCGGCGAGTGTCGTTCTGCGGCGTCGGAATTTCGCCGCGCTCGCGCTTGGCGTCGCGGTGGGCACGCCTCAGCGTGGCGTAATGGGTGTCCTTGGCGCTCTTGTCGCCGCTCTTGTCCTTGCTCATGCTGCCTTATAGACCGGCGGGCGGCTGGCCGAAACAGCTTTCTCGCAGCCTGTCGCAGCGCAGCCCTCGTGGTTTTCCACAGCCGCGCGCCCTTGGACGCCCCCTGCCGGTGCAAGCGGAAAAAACTTTAAATGGCTGTGTTGACAGCGCGGATCGGGCCCGTCATATAGCGCCCCACGGAACGAGCGCGGCCCGCTTCAACAGGCTGGCCAGCAACGCTTGATCCGATACCGGTCGATGATCCCGACAGAATAATGGAGGGATGCCCGAGTGGTTAAAGGGGACGGACTGTAAATCCGTTGGCTCAGCCTACGTTGGTTCAAATCCAACTCCCTCCACCATTCTGACGCAGGATCAAGACCACCCCCGCGGGTATAGCTCAATGGTAGAGCAGCAGCCTTCCAAGCTGAATACGCGGGTTCGATTCCCGCTACCCGCTCCAATAATTTCAAGAATTGGCAAGTCACCGTGTCACTACCGTGTCACGGTATTCCGTTGCTGTTGGAACAGGGTCACGCAGCCTAGCCGCGCGAGCCTGAAATCCCTTGTCAGGCAGCGATTCGCCTGAAGCGGGTACGGATATTGTCGATGTAATATTGACCGGGCGAGCGTGCCTCGCACATGGCCAAAACCTCGGTTTCCTGGACCTCGGCGAAGCGGCGCTCCTCGCCATTCTTGAAGCAGATCCGCAATTGCCCGTCTTCCTGGCTGAAATAGACGCTGTCGATGATGCGCGACTTCACGGGAAGGTGTTGCATGGTCTTTCTCCCTTGTTTGTCGTCATCTTAAGGGAGCGGACGCAAACATTGGGTCAAGAGACCTGGTTAGCTCAAGCTGACAAAGAACCCTGGCATTTTATCGATCCCCGCGCGTTGCGGCATTCCCGCCTCGGGCCTGTGCGATTTCGATCCAGGGGCCGGCTGCATCGTCTTTCAGCGCGTCGAAGCTGTCGATGCGGCCCTGTCGCCCAAGGCCGCATGGGCGCGTGCATCGGCAGGCGAGGAATCGGGGCAGGCGTACGGCGGGTCGGGGCTTGATGGGGTGACGGCGCGGGGAGGGCCGCTCCGCCTTGCGTCACAAGGCCTTAGCTCAAACCGAGGCGCGAGACGCCGGGCCGTGTAGCTCACGCAATTAAGTCTTGCGCAATTGCAGTGAAACCCTTAAACGCCTCCCCAAACCGGCCCGGCCGGCTGACCTTTTTGATGGATCATAGGAAACAGACCCATGGCAAAGAGCAAGTTTGAACGCAACAAGCCGCACGTGAACATCGGCACGATCGGCCACGTTGACCATGGCAAGACGTCGCTGACGGCGGCGATCACGAAGTATTTCGGCGAGTTCAAGGCGTATGACCAGATCGACGCCGCTCCGGAAGAAAAGGCCCGCGGCATCACCATTTCGACGGCCCACGTCGAATATGAGACGCCGAACCGTCACTATGCCCACGTCGACTGCCCCGGCCACGCCGACTACGTCAAGAACATGATCACCGGTGCTGCCCAGATGGACGGCGCGATCCTGGTGTGCTCGGCCGCCGACGGCCCGATGCCGCAGACCCGCGAGCACATCCTGCTCGCCCGTCAGGTCGGCGTTCCCGCCATCGTCGTGTTCCTGAACAAGGTCGACCAGGTCGATGACGCCGAGCTTCTCGAGCTGGTCGAGCTGGAAGTGCGCGAACTGCTGTCGTCCTACGACTTCCCCGGCGACGACATTCCGATCGTCAAGGGCTCGGCTCTGGCCGCTCTGGAAGATTCGGACAAGACCATCGGTGAAGACGCGATCCGCGAGCTGATGGCTCAGGTCGACGCCTACATCCCGACCCCGGAACGCCCGATCGACCAGCCCTTCCTGATGCCGATCGAAGACGTGTTCTCGATCTCGGGCCGTGGTACGGTTGTGACCGGCCGCGTCGAGCGTGGCATCGTCAAGGTTGGCGAGGAAATCGAGATCGTCGGCATCCGTCCGACCACCAAGACGACCTGCACCGGCGTTGAAATGTTCCGCAAGCTGCTCGACCAGGGCCAGGCTGGCGACAACATCGGCGCGCTTCTGCGCGGCGTGAACCGTGACGGCGT